>NZ_BSSA01000169.1 GCF_030268885.1 Kitasatospora phosalacinea | reverse complement strand
TGCTGGTCCGCATGCGCTACGACGAACGCACCCGCGCCTACGTCGAACGCCGCACCAAGGAAGGCCTGTCAAAGAAGGACATCATGCGATGCCTCAAGCGCTTCGTCGCCCGCGAGATCTACCGCGCCCTCACCAGGACACCGACAACCCAACGCATCAACCAGACCGACCTCGCTCCTGCAGCTTGACGTCCATAGGAGCATCC
>NZ_BSSA01000168.1 GCF_030268885.1 Kitasatospora phosalacinea | reverse complement strand
TGGCCCTGTTCTCCGGCCAGCTCCTGGAGGCCGCCGAGCAAGCCCATCGGGACGCCCTGGCCAACCCACCAATTCCGTTGCGCGCGGAAAACGGGTCAGCACCAAGGTTGGTGGCGGCCCGTCCGGGTGGGCCTGGCGGGGCATCAAGGCAGGGGGCCGCCCCGGCGCCTGCGGTGCCCGGCTTTGACGGGGCGCCAATATCTGCGCGCGACGAAAACCGGCCGCCCG
>NZ_BSSA01000167.1 GCF_030268885.1 Kitasatospora phosalacinea | reverse complement strand
GGTATTCTCTACCAGACCACCTGAGTCGGTTTAGGGTACGGGCCGCCATGAAACTCGCTAGAGGCTTTTCTCGACAGCATAGGATCATCCACTTCACCACAATCGGCTCGGCATCAGGTCTCAGACTTAGTGTCGCGCGGATTTGCCTACGCAACGTCCTACACCCTTACCCCGGGACAACCACCGCCCGGGCTGGACTACCTTCCTGCGTCACCCCATCGCTCACCTACTAC
>NZ_BSSA01000166.1 GCF_030268885.1 Kitasatospora phosalacinea | reverse complement strand
TACCCTAAACCGACTCAGGTGGTCTGGTAGAGAATACCGAGGCGTTCGGGTGAACTGTGGTTAAGGAACTCGGCAAAATGCCCCCGTAACTTCGGGAGAAGGGGGGCCATTGCTGGTGACGGGACTTGCTCCCTGAGCTGGTGGTGGCCGCAGAGACCAGCGAGAAGCGACTGTTTACTAAAAACACAGGTCCGTGCGAAGCCGTAAGGCGATGTATACGGACTGACGCCTGCCCGGTGC
>NZ_BSSA01000165.1 GCF_030268885.1 Kitasatospora phosalacinea | reverse complement strand
GCACCGGGCAGGCGTCAGTCCGTATACATCGCCTTACGGCTTCGCACGGACCTGTGTTTTTAGTAAACAGTCGCTTCTCGCTGGTCTCTGCGGCCACCACCAGCTCAGGGAGCACGTCCCGTCACCAACAGTGGCCCCCCTTCTCCCGAAGTTACGGGGGCATTTTGCCGAGTTCCTTAACCACAGTTCACCCGAACGCCTCGGTATTCTCTACCAGACCACCTGAGTCGGTTTAGGGTACG
>NZ_BSSA01000164.1 GCF_030268885.1 Kitasatospora phosalacinea | reverse complement strand
CGTACCCTAAACCGACTCAGGTGGTCTGGTAGAGAATACCGAGGCGTTCGGGTGAACTGTGGTTAAGGAACTCGGCAAAATGCCCCCGTAACTTCGGGAGAAGGGGGGCCACTGTTGGTGACGGGACTTGCTCCCTGAGCTGGTGGTGGCCGCAGAGACCAGCGAGAAGCGACTGTTTACTAAAAACACAGGTCCGTGCGAAGCCGTAAGGCGATGTATACGGACTGACGCCTGCCCGGTGC
>NZ_BSSA01000163.1 GCF_030268885.1 Kitasatospora phosalacinea | reverse complement strand
GGATTTGCCTATCACTCGGCCTACACCCTTACCCCGGGACAACCACCGCCCGGGCTGGACTACCTTCCTGCGTCACCCCATCGCTCACCTACTACCCCGTTGGGTCACCGGCTCCACCACGTCCCTTTGTCCGAAGACTCCGGGCCGGCTTCACGGGCTTAGCATCAAGAGGTTCAGCGTTGGCGCTTCAAAGCGGGTACGGGAATATCAACCCGTTGTCCATCGACTACGCCTGTCGGCCTCGCCTTAGGTC
>NZ_BSSA01000162.1 GCF_030268885.1 Kitasatospora phosalacinea | reverse complement strand
GTGGAGCCGGTGACCCAACGGGGTAGTAGGTGAGCGATGGGGTGACGCAGGAAGGTAGTCCAGCCCGGGCGGTGGTTGTCCCGGGGTAAGGGTGTAGGACGTTGCGTAGGCAAATCCGCGCGACACTGAGTCTGAGACCTGATGCCGAGCCGATTGTGGTGAAGTGGATGATCCTATGCTGTCGAGAAAAGCCTCTAGCGAGTTTCATGGCGGCCCGTACCCTAAACCGACTCAGGTGGTCTGGTAGAGAATAC
>NZ_BSSA01000161.1 GCF_030268885.1 Kitasatospora phosalacinea | reverse complement strand
GAGCTCGGGGCGCTTGGGGACCCAGCCCAGGGCCTCGCGGGCGCGGTCGGCGGCGGCGACCAGGACGGCCGGGTCGCCCGGACGGCGGTCGGCGACCTGCACCGGGATCTCCCGGCCGGTGACGCGCCTGACCGACTCGATCACCTCGCGCACCGAGAACCCGGTCCCGTTGCCCAGGTTGCAGATCAGGTGCTCGCCCGGCCTGGCCGCCTGCAGCGCCAGCAGGTGCGCCTCGGCCAGGTCCGCGATGTGGAT
>NZ_BSSA01000160.1 GCF_030268885.1 Kitasatospora phosalacinea | reverse complement strand
GGGACCTAAGGCGAGGCCGACAGGCGTAGTCGATGGACAACGGGTTGATATTCCCGTACCCGCTTTGAAGCGCCAACGCTGAACCTCTTGATGCTAAGCCCGTGAAGCCGGCCCGGAGTCTTCGGACGAAGGGACGTGGTGGAGCCGGTGACCCAACGGGGTAGTAGGTGAGCGATGGGGTGACGCAGGAAGGTAGTCCAGCCCGGGCGGTGGTTGTCCCGGGGTAAGGGTGTAGGCCGAGTGATAGGCAAATCC
>NZ_BSSA01000159.1 GCF_030268885.1 Kitasatospora phosalacinea | reverse complement strand
GGTAGAGGATGAGGTCCTCGTCGAGGGTGATGCGGCCGAAGTCCATGGCGACGGTGGTGGTCGTCTTGCCGGAGACGTGGCTGAGGTCGTCGATGCCGGCGGAGGCCGAGGTCATGACGGCTTCGGTGCGCAGGGGGTTGATCTCGGAGACCGCGCCGACGAGCGTCGTCTTGCCCACGCCGAAGCCGCCCGCGACGACGATCTTGGCGGAGGTGGTGGCGCGGCTGGGGGCGGCGGCCGCGTTAGAGCTTGCGA
>NZ_BSSA01000158.1 GCF_030268885.1 Kitasatospora phosalacinea | reverse complement strand
CCCTTAACGTTCCAGCACCGGGCAGGCGTCAGTCCGTATACATCGCCTTACGGCTTCGCACGGACCTGTGTTTTTAGTAAACAGTCGCTTCTCGCTGGTCTCTGCGGCCACCACCAGCTCAGGGAGCTAAGTCCCGTCACCAGCAATGGCCCCCCTTCTCCCGAAGTTACGGGGGCATTTTGCCGAGTTCCTTAACCACAGTTCACCCGAACGCCTCGGTATTCTCTACCAGACCACCTGAGTCGGTTTAGGGTA
>NZ_BSSA01000157.1 GCF_030268885.1 Kitasatospora phosalacinea | reverse complement strand
CCCCGGTCCACGGGGCTCGGACCTGTGAGTCCACCCCTTTTTTGGCCCTGACGTGCGCGGAGTCGAGCACGGCGCGGGAGACGTCCAACAGACCTGTGTCGCCGAGGCGTTGCAGGACCGCCTCGTGCAGCCGGCCCCACACCCCGGCTCGCGTCCAGATCAGGAAGCGACGATGGACGGTGGACTTGGAGACCCCGAAGCAGGGCGGCAGTGCACGCCAGGCGCACCCACTGACCAGCACGTAGACGATCGCCG
>NZ_BSSA01000156.1 GCF_030268885.1 Kitasatospora phosalacinea | reverse complement strand
TCAAGGCCCGCACCCAAGCCATGAACCAGATTCGCGGTCTGCTCGTCTCCGCGCCGGCGACCCTGCGCGAGCAGGTCGCCGGCCTGCACCGCGCGGAACTGATACGAACGCTGGCCCGTCTGCGACCCGGCGACGACCTCGCGGTCCCGTTGGCCGCGACCCGCGCGGCACTGCGGCGGCTGGCCCGCCGCCATCAGGCGATGGACGACGAGGTCACCGAGCTCGACATCCAAATCGGCCCGCTGGTCAAGAAGG
>NZ_BSSA01000155.1 GCF_030268885.1 Kitasatospora phosalacinea | reverse complement strand
GGGGATCGGCAGCACGTCACCGTAGTTCTCGGTGTTCATGCGGATCTTGACTTCGCCCTCGTAGTCCTTCATGGCCTCGAACTTCACCTTGACGTTCGGGTAGACCTTGTTGAACTCCGCGGCGTACCTGTCGAGCGTGCCGTCGCCCACCTGGTCGGTGCGGTTGGTCAGCACGGTGATCGAGCCCGTGACCTTCGCCGGGTCGGAGTTCACCGACGGCGCAGCGGACACCCCGCCACCACCACTGCTGCTACA
>NZ_BSSA01000154.1 GCF_030268885.1 Kitasatospora phosalacinea | reverse complement strand
CCACCTCGGGCAAGGCGTGCACCGTCCTGCAGCCGGACTACAAGTACGGCATCAACAAGCACTCCAAGAACCAGGAGGCCGCGCGGGCGTGGCTGGACTGGTACATCACCAAGTCCGGTGCGGCCCAAGCCGAGCAGGGCATCTCCTCGGTCAAGGGCGCCGAACTGCCCGCCACCCTCAAGCCGTTCACCGACCAGGGCGTGCAGCTGATCGGGCAGAAGCAGGACGCCTCCGCCACCGTCAAGAAGATCGACA
>NZ_BSSA01000153.1 GCF_030268885.1 Kitasatospora phosalacinea | reverse complement strand
AGATCGACATGGCCGGCCTCGCCAAGCTCCCCGGCGTGGTCAAGACCGAGGTCAAGCCGCAGGTCCACGAGTGGCGCAAGGCCGACGGCCGGACCATCATCGTGCTCTCCGAGGGCCGCCTGCTCAATCTCGGCAACGCGACCGGCCACCCGTCCTTCGTGATGTCCAACTCCTTCGCGAACCAGACCATCGCGCAGATCGAGCTGTTCACCAAGACCGAGCAGTACCCGGTCGGCGTGTACGTCCTGCCCAAGC
>NZ_BSSA01000152.1 GCF_030268885.1 Kitasatospora phosalacinea | reverse complement strand
AGCGGGCGCCGGACTCCTTCTCCTCGCCGGGCTCCGCCGCTGTCAACGCCCTTACCAGCGCCGGGCTGTAGACGGCGCGGACCCGGAAGTTTACGAGGAACCGCCTCTTGATCACGATTCGCGCGTAGCGGCGGCTATTTCCCCGGTGGCGTCCGGCCACGATGACGCTTTCGCCGCCGTCGCCCCAGCCCGGCGGTGCGACCCACACCTTCGCCCCCGGCACGAAGTGCCGATGCCCCTTGCGAATCTCTAGCC
>NZ_BSSA01000151.1 GCF_030268885.1 Kitasatospora phosalacinea | reverse complement strand
GAGCCGAACTCGCCCGGGTGCTGACCGCGGCCGGGGTCACCGTCGTCGACGTCGACCGGCCGGACCGCAAGACGCGCCGGATGAAGGGCAAGTCCGACCCGATCGACGCCTACGCCGCCGCGACCGCCGTCCTGTCCGGCCGGGCCACCGGCATCCCCAAGAGCAGGGACGGTCTGGTCGAGGCCGTGCGGGTGCTGCGGGTCGCCCGCCGCAGTGCGGTCAAGGCCCGCACCCAAGCCATGAACCAGATTCGCG
>NZ_BSSA01000150.1 GCF_030268885.1 Kitasatospora phosalacinea | reverse complement strand
CGACTGGGTTGATAGGCCGGATATGGAAGCCCTGTGAGGGGTGGAGTTGACCGGTACTAATAGGCCGAGGGCTTGTCCTCAGTTGCTCGCGTCCACTGTGTTGTTCTGAAACAACGACCCCCCGCCCCGGCGGGTGGCGGACAGTTTCATAGTGTTTCGGTGGTCATAGCGTGAGGGAAACGCCCGGTTACATTCCGAACCCGGAAGCTAAGCCTCACAGCGCCGATGGTACTGCAGGGGGGACCCTGTGGGAGA
>NZ_BSSA01000149.1 GCF_030268885.1 Kitasatospora phosalacinea | reverse complement strand
GCCAGTCGAGCCGCCATCGCACAGCTCCTGGCTCACCGGCCCCGGGCAACCGAGTCCGGCGGGTCTTCCACCCCGCCGCGGATGCCACGGGGCCGTTGATCTTTCTGTGCCCTTCACCGCTCTGCGGGGCTTCCACCCTCCGCCAGCGGCAACGGTCACGGTCTGCATCTGATCCTAAACCCACCGCACCCCTCTCGCGCCACGCAGGTGCGTCGCGCGTGCTGGAGTGTCGCGCTTGACCGTTCATCACACTGC
>NZ_BSSA01000148.1 GCF_030268885.1 Kitasatospora phosalacinea | reverse complement strand
GAAGCTCAAGCGAGCCGTACAGGTTTCGTCTACGGGGGTCTTACCCTCTACGCCGGACCTTTCGCATGTCCTTCGACTACCCATACGGTTTCTGACTCGCCCAGCCGCCGGCAGACGACTGAAGAACTTTCCCACAACCCCAACACGGCAACCCCTGCCGGGTCTCACACCATGCTGGTTTGGCCTCATCCGGTTTCGCTCGCCACTACTCCCGGAATCACGGTTGTTTTCTCTTCCTGCGGGTACTGAGATGTT
>NZ_BSSA01000147.1 GCF_030268885.1 Kitasatospora phosalacinea | reverse complement strand
CGGGCCTCGTTCCGCTACGCGGCCCGGCAGGACTGGGACAAGATCTCCAAGGCCCTCAAACCCGTCTACACCGCTCCGACCGAGGACGCCGCGCTCGAGCGGTTCGTGGAGTTCTCCGAGGCCTGGGCCAGGAAGTATCCGGCGATCGTGCGGCTCTGGGAGAACGCCTGGGCCGAGTTCGTGCCGTTCCTGAGCTTCGACGTCGAGGTCCGGCGGGTCATCTGCACCACGAACGCGATCGAGTCCGTGAACGCC
>NZ_BSSA01000146.1 GCF_030268885.1 Kitasatospora phosalacinea | reverse complement strand
AAAGTGTGGGGTAATTGATCAACTGCGTGGCGTGATCGCTGGGGGTGGTCGTCGCGGTCGAGATGTCCGCGATGATCGCCGCCATGTGTGTCTGCGCGTGCAAGCCGTCCTACGAGTCGTCTCTGACTGATGGTCAGTGGGCTGTGATCGAGCCGCTGTTGCCGCGGCGTGATCCGCGCAAGGCGGGCCGACCGTTGAAGTTTTCGCGTCGGCTGGTCGTGGACACCGTGCTGTACGTGCTGGTCAGTGGTTGCG
>NZ_BSSA01000145.1 GCF_030268885.1 Kitasatospora phosalacinea | reverse complement strand
GACGTGGTGGAGCCGCCGGCCCAAGCCTGTAGTAGGTGAGCGATGGGGTGACGCAGGAAGGTAGTCCAGCCCGGGCGGTGGTTGTCCCGGGGTAAGGGTGTAGGACGTTGCGTAGGCAAATCCGCGCAACACGAGTCTGAGACCTGATGCCGAGCCGATTGTGGTGAAGTGGATGATCCTATGCTGTCGAGAAAAGCCTCTAGCGAGTTTCATGGCGGCCCGTACCCTAAACCGACTCAGGTGGTCTGGTAGAGAATAC
>NZ_BSSA01000144.1 GCF_030268885.1 Kitasatospora phosalacinea | reverse complement strand
ACTGGCGGACCATGCCGAGGGAGCCGTTGTTGATGACGGCGACCTTGATCGGCAGGTTGTTCAGGGTGCAGGTGGTGAGTTCCTGGTTGGTCATCTGGAAGCAGCCGTCGCCGTCGATGGCCCACACCGGGGTGTCGGGGCGGCCGGCCTTGGCGCCCATGGCGGCGGGGACGGCGTAGCCCATGGTTCCGGCGCCGCCGGAGTTGAGCCAGGTGGCGGGCTTCTCGAACTGGATGAACTGGCTGGCCCACATCTGGTGC
>NZ_BSSA01000143.1 GCF_030268885.1 Kitasatospora phosalacinea | reverse complement strand
AGTGTCGCGCGGATTTGCCTACGCAACGTCCTACACCCTTACCCCGGGACAACCACCGCCCGGGCTGGACTACCTTCCTGCGTCACCCCATCGCTCACCTACTACCCCGTTGGGTCACCGGCTCCACCACGTCCCATTGTCCGAAGACTCCGGGCCGGCTTCACGGGCTTAGCATCAAGAGGTTCAGCGTTGGCGCTTCAAAGCGGGTACGGGAATATCAACCCGTTGTCCATCGACTACGCCTGTCGGCCTCGCCTTAGGTC
>NZ_BSSA01000142.1 GCF_030268885.1 Kitasatospora phosalacinea | reverse complement strand
CCTGCGGCACGCCCAGGCGCTCGGCCAGCAGCGCGGGCAGCACGCCCATCGTGCCGTCGGTGGAGGCCATGCCGCACACCACCAGGTCGTAGCCGGTCTTCTCCAGCGCCGCCGCCAGGATCGCCGACGTGCCGATCACGTCGGTGCCGTGGATGTCGTCGTCGTTGACGTGCACGGCCTTGTCCGCGCCCATCGACAGCGCCTTGCGCAGCGCGTCCTTCGCGTCGTCCGGGCCCACGGTCAGCACCGTCACCTCGGCGCCCTC
>NZ_BSSA01000141.1 GCF_030268885.1 Kitasatospora phosalacinea | reverse complement strand
TACTCTCCCACAGGGTCCCCCCTGCAGTACCATCGGCGCTGTGAGGCTTAGCTTCCGGGTTCGGAATGTAACCGGGCGTTTCCCTCACGCTATGACCACCGAAACACTATGAAACTGTCCGCCACCCCGCCCGTGACCTGGGCGGGGGGTCGTTGTTTCAGAACAACACAGTGGACGCGAGCAACTGAGGACAAGCCCTCGGCCTATTAGTACCGGTCAACTCCACCCCTCACAGGGCTTCCATATCCGGCCTATCAACCCAGTCG
>NZ_BSSA01000140.1 GCF_030268885.1 Kitasatospora phosalacinea | reverse complement strand
GTAGACGACTGGGTTGATAGGCCGGATATGGAAGCCCTGTGAGGGGTGGAGTTGACCGGTACTAATAGGCCGAGGGCTTGTCCTCAGTTGCTCGCGTCCACTGTGTTGTTCTGAAACAACGACCCCCACCGCAGGTGTGCGGGCGGGTGGCGGACAGTTTCATAGTGTTTCGGTGGTCATAGCGTGAGGGAAACGCCCGGTTACATTCCGAACCCGGAAGCTAAGCCTCACAGCGCCGATGGTACTGCAGGGGGGACCCTGTGGGAGA
>NZ_BSSA01000139.1 GCF_030268885.1 Kitasatospora phosalacinea | reverse complement strand
TGAGTCCCCGACATTACTCGCTGGCAACACAGAACAAGGGTTGCGCTCGTTGCGGGACTTAACCCAACATCTCACGACACGAGCTGACGACAACCATGCACCACCTGTACACCGACCACAAGGGGGCGCCCATCTCTGGACGTTTCCGGTGTATGTCAAGCCTTGGTAAGGTTCTTCGCGTTGCGTCGAATTAAGCCACATGCTCCGCTGCTTGTGCGGGCCCCCGTCAATTCCTTTGAGTTTTAGCCTTGCGGCCGTACTCCCCAGG
>NZ_BSSA01000138.1 GCF_030268885.1 Kitasatospora phosalacinea | reverse complement strand
TGAGTCCCCGACATTACTCGCTGGCAACACAGAACAAGGGTTGCGCTCGTTGCGGGACTTAACCCAACATCTCACGACACGAGCTGACGACAACCATGCACCACCTGTACACCGACCACAAGGGGGCTGATATCTCTACCAGTTTCCGGTGTATGTCAAGCCTTGGTAAGGTTCTTCGCGTTGCGTCGAATTAAGCCACATGCTCCGCTGCTTGTGCGGGCCCCCGTCAATTCCTTTGAGTTTTAGCCTTGCGGCCGTACTCCCCAGG
>NZ_BSSA01000137.1 GCF_030268885.1 Kitasatospora phosalacinea | reverse complement strand
ACGCGCAGGCCACCGGCCGGGTCGGCGTCTGCATGGCGACCTCCGGCCCGGGCGCGACCAACCTGGTCACCCCGATCGCCGACGCGTACATGGACTCGGTGCCGATCGTCGCGATCACCGGCCAGGTGCCCTCGACCATGATCGGTACGGACGCCTTCCAGGAGGCGGACATCTGCGGCATCACGATGCCGATCACCAAGCACAACTACCTGGTCACCGACCCGGCCGAGATCCCCCGGGTGATCGCCGAGGCCTTCCACATCGCCGCCACCG
>NZ_BSSA01000136.1 GCF_030268885.1 Kitasatospora phosalacinea | reverse complement strand
GACGGGGCGGTCGTTGATCTCCATGGCCTGCTTGATGACGTCGTCCAGGTCCTCGGGGCGCTCGCAGCGCAGGCCGACGGCGCCCATCGCCTCGGAGAGCAGCACGAAGTCGGGGATCCGGGTGCCCTGGGCGGGCGGTTCGATGCCGTCGTGGCCGGGGCCGGAGTGCAGGACGGTGTTGGAGTAGCGCTGGTTGTAGAACAGGGTCTGCCACTGGCGGACCATGCCGAGGGAGCCGTTGTTGATGACGGCGACCTTGATCGGCAGGTTGTTCAGGGTGCAG
>NZ_BSSA01000135.1 GCF_030268885.1 Kitasatospora phosalacinea | reverse complement strand
TCCTTCATCGGTTCCTGGTGCCAAGGCATCCACCGTGCGCCCTTAAAAACTTGGCCACAGATGCTCGCGTCCACTGTGCAGTTCTCAAACAACGACCAGACACCCAAACCCGACACCCCCTTACAGGGGCGCCCGGCATGAGGCCGGCATCCACGAGACAACAGCAAAGCCGTTCCCTCAGGACCCAACAACGTGCCCGACACACCCGCTTCAGGACCTGCGTTCCACGCCCCCGGAGGGGCAGTACTGGCAGTCCGTCACCGCGTGTGCCGAATAGTCAACGTTCCACCCATGAG
>NZ_BSSA01000134.1 GCF_030268885.1 Kitasatospora phosalacinea | reverse complement strand
GGCGCCTGGACGAAGGTCGAGGACGTCACCGCCCGCCCCGCCCGCACCAAGGGCGTCATCGTGACCGACGAGGGCGAGGGCGGCAAGCAGCTCGCCGCCTACCTCGCCGAGCAGAAGTTCATCTGACGGGCCGCCGGGAACAAAGGGATACGGAGCAAAAACGATGAGTGAGATCCTGGTCCTGGTCGACCACGCCGACGGCGCCGTGCGCAAGCCCGCCCTCGAACTGCTGACCCTGGCCCGCCGCCTGGGCACCCCCTCCGCCGTCGTCCTGGGCGCCGGAGCGGCCGCCGCCGACATCGCCGCCAAGG
>NZ_BSSA01000133.1 GCF_030268885.1 Kitasatospora phosalacinea | reverse complement strand
CCCTCCTTGCCGGGAGGGTGTTGCGGATGGCGCCGCCCGGGAGCGAGACCGGTTGCCGACGGTCGTGCTCCCAGATGTGTTCCTCGTGAGGGACCGCCCTGCCAGGGGCCTGTCGCCTCGCCTTTCTTCGGTTCTGCCCAGAACCGCTCCAGCCCAGCGAGGGGCCTTCGCGTTCCCTCCTGCGCGATGAAGGAGAGCAACGTCATCATGCAGCACGCTGCTGCCGTTTTCCACTCCGGCATGCCCGCATGCCGGGGAAACCGCTTGTTTCCGGCCTCCGGGACGGGCTTTGCCGTGCCCGACACCGCCCTT
>NZ_BSSA01000132.1 GCF_030268885.1 Kitasatospora phosalacinea | reverse complement strand
CGTAACAAGGTAGCCGTACCGGAAGGTGCGGCTGGATCACCTCCTTTCTAAGGAGCACACGGCAGCTTCGGGCGAACGTCCCGGAGTGCTAGCTCATGGGTGGAACGTTGACTATTCGGCACACACGATGACGGACTGCCAGTACTGCCCCTCCGGGGGCGTGGAACGCAGGTCCTGAAGCGGGTGTGCCGGGCACGTTGTTGGGTCCTGAGGGAACGGGAGTTGCCTCATGGATGCCGGCTTCACTTGAGGGTGCGTCTTGTGCCCGAGGGTGGATGTCTGGTCGTTGTTTGAGAACTGCACAGTGGACGCGAGC
>NZ_BSSA01000131.1 GCF_030268885.1 Kitasatospora phosalacinea | reverse complement strand
AGGCCGCGGTGCTGGCGATCGAGGAGGCCGCGAAGCGTCTGATCAACTACCTGGAGCAGCAGTTGGAGCAGTACATCATCGCCCAGGTGGTGGAGGCCGCGATCGGCCCGCTGGTGGACACGGTCGCGGGCGCGGTGAGCGGGCTGGTGTTCCAGGCGGCGGAGTCCGCGCTGGGGGTGTCCGGCGGCGGGGGCGGCGGTGGCGGGTTCCGGATCGACCCGGACGCGCTGGAGGAGCACGCGCGGATGATGCACGACCACGCGGAGACCGTCGCCGGGCACGCCGAGGTGTTCCAGTCGAAGGTTGCGGGGGTGAGCTTCGAATGAGC
>NZ_BSSA01000130.1 GCF_030268885.1 Kitasatospora phosalacinea | reverse complement strand
GGTCGTGGAGTTGCTGTCGTTCTTCGGCATCAACTGGCCGACGGTGAACGAGGACAGGGTGCGCGAGTTCGCCGCGCACGTGCGGGAGTTCGCGCAGAACGTCGAGTCCTCGCACCAGGAGTCGACGCGGCGGGCGTGATCGTGGCGATGAAGGTCGAGACGATCGCCGAACTCGTCGTGCTGGCGGCGGCGTTGGTGGCGGACCAGGCGGCGGCGGTGGCCACCTTCGGGATCGCGGAGGCCGCGGTGCTGGCGATCGAGGAGGCCGCGAAGCGTCTGATCAACTACCTGGAGCAGCAGTTGGAGCAGTACATCATCGCCCAGGTGGTGGAGGCCGCGA
>NZ_BSSA01000129.1 GCF_030268885.1 Kitasatospora phosalacinea | reverse complement strand
AGTTCTCAAGGAACGGACGCTTCCTTCGGACCGCATTCCTGCGGACCCTCCGGGCGCTTCGTTCTTCCGTGTTCCCAGCTTATCAGATCCGAGCTCGTGCTCTTTCCCGACTCGCTTTCGCCTTCCGAGCCCTGACGGCCCGTCCGACGTTTCAAACTCTAGCCGATCCCCGCTCCGGAAAGCGAATCGGCCGCAATCTCCGGAAAACCGCACGCCGAAATACGAACGGGGACGCGAAAAGGACGCGACCCGTCACGGATCAGCTAGCTGGTTTTCCAAGGGATTGGCCGCCCCGGGACCGTCCACACAGATGCGTGTCCGGTGCTCCCTGCCGAGCGACC
>NZ_BSSA01000128.1 GCF_030268885.1 Kitasatospora phosalacinea | reverse complement strand
AGAACCGCGCCGCCGACGTCCCCATCGTCGGCGACGCCCGCGAGGTCCTCGCCGACCTGATCGTCGCCGTCCAGGCCGAGTACGACGCCGGCCACCGCAGCGACTACACCGACTGGTGGAAGCGCCTCAACGAGTGGAAGAACACCTACCCGCTCGGCTACGAACCCGCCCCCGACGGCCGCCTCTCCCCCCAGCAGGTCATCGAACGCATCGGCCAGCTCGTCGGCCCCGACGCCATCTACGCCGCCGGCGTCGGCCAGCACCAGATGTGGGCCAGCCAGTTCATCCAGTTCGAGAAGCCCGCCACCTGGCTCAACTCCGGCGGCGCCGGAACCATGGGCTACG
>NZ_BSSA01000127.1 GCF_030268885.1 Kitasatospora phosalacinea | reverse complement strand
CGCTGGACCACACCCGGGTGACGATCGCGGCGCAGGCGCTGGGCATCGCGCAGGGGGCGCTGGACTACGCGAAGGGGTACGTGAAGGAGCGCCGGCAGTTCGGCCGGCCGGTCGGTGACTTCCAGGGCGTGCAGTTCATGCTGGCGGACATGGCGATGAAGCTGGAGGCGGCGCGGCAGTTGACGTACGCGGCGGCGGCACGCTCTGAACGGGCTTCCAGGGCGCAGCGCGGTGACGGTGACCTGACGTTCTTCGGTGCGGCGGCCAAGTGCTACGCGTCGGACGCGGCGATGGAGATCACGGTGGACGCGGTGCAGTTGCTGGGTGGGTACGGGTACACGCGGGACTA
>NZ_BSSA01000126.1 GCF_030268885.1 Kitasatospora phosalacinea | reverse complement strand
TGGTCGCTCGGCAGGGAGCACCGGACACGCATCTGTGTGGACGGTCCCGGGGCGGCCAATCCCTTGGAAAACCAGCTAGCTGATCCGTGACGGGTCGCGTCCTTTTCGCGTCCCCGTTCGTATTTCGCCGTGCGGTTTTCCGGAGATTGCGGCCGATTCGCTTTCCGGAGCGGGGATCGGCTAGAGTTTGAAACGTCGGACGGGCCGTCAGGGCGCGGAAGGCGAAAGCGAGTCGGGAAAGAGCACGAGCTCGGATCTGATAAGCTGGGAACACGGAAGAACGAAGCGCCCGGAGATGCGGTCGGAAGGCCGGTCGAAGGAAGCGTCCGTTCCTTGAGAACTCAACAGC
>NZ_BSSA01000125.1 GCF_030268885.1 Kitasatospora phosalacinea | reverse complement strand
ACACAGGTCTGTTGGACGTCTCCCGCGCCGTGCTCGACTCCGCGCACGTCAGGGCCAAAAAAGGGGTGGACTCACAGGTCCGAGCCCCGTGGACCGGGGCAAACAGGGCTCCAAGATGCACATCCTGCCGGACGCGGACGGACTGCCCCTGGTCGTTGCCGTCACCGCGGGCAACACACATGACAGCAAGGCCCTGAAGCCCGTGGTCGAGGCCTACCTGATGAGACAGCACACCTGGGGCGACTGCTACCAAAAGCCCGGACGCCTTCACGCCGACAAAGCGTACGACGTGCCCCACCTGCGAAAGTGGCTGCGCGGCAAGCGCATCGGCGTCCGCATCGCGCGCAAGGGCATCGAATCGAGCGAACGCCT
>NZ_BSSA01000124.1 GCF_030268885.1 Kitasatospora phosalacinea | reverse complement strand
TGCTGCGCCGGGCCGGGATCGCCGTCGACCTGGTCGAGGCCAAGCCGGACTGGAACGTCTCCGGTTCCGGAATCACCTTGCAGGGCAACGCACTTCGGGCCCTGCGCGAGATCGGCGTGTGGGAGCAGGTCCGCGCGTCGGGTTTCGCGTTCGACGAGGTCGGCCTCACCGCTCCCGACGGTACCGTGCTGCACGTCGCGCGTGACGCGCGCACCGGTGGCGAGGACCTGCCCGCGACGGTGGGCATGCAGCGGCCGCAGTTGCAGCGCATCCTGATCGACGCGGTGAAGGCGTCTGGCGCGAACGTCCGCCTCGGCACCACCGTCACCGCCCTGCGGGGCGACGCGGAGGGGGTGGACGTCGAGTTCTCCGACGGGAGTT
>NZ_BSSA01000123.1 GCF_030268885.1 Kitasatospora phosalacinea | reverse complement strand
CTGCGGATCCTGGCCGAGCTGACCGGCGCCCCCGTCATCACCACCCTGATGGCCATCGGCGTCTTCCCCGACAGCCACCCCCAGCACCTGGGCATGCCCGGCATGCACGGCTCCGTCCCCGCCGTCACCGCCCTGCAGAAGAGCGACCTGCTGTTCGCCCTCGGCGCCCGCTTCGACGACCGCGTCACCGGAAAGCTCGACTCCTTCGCCCCCCACGCCAAGGTCGTCCACGCCGACATCGACCCCGCCGAGATCGGCAAGAACCGCGCCGCCGACGTCCCCATCGTCGGCGACGCCCGCGAGGTCCTCGCCGACCTGATCGTCGCCGTCCAGGCCGAGTACGACGCCGGCCACCGCAGCGACTACACCGACTGGTGGAAGCGCCT
>NZ_BSSA01000122.1 GCF_030268885.1 Kitasatospora phosalacinea | reverse complement strand
TCCTTCATCGGTTCCTGGTGCCAAGGCATCCACCGTGCGCCCTTAAAAACTTGGCCACAGATGCTCGCGTCCACTGTGCAGTTCTCAAACAACGACCAGACACCCAAACCCGACACCCCCTTACAGGAGCGCCCGGCATGAGGCCGGCATCCACGAGACAACGGCAAAGCCGTTCCCTCAGGACCCAACAACGTGCCCGGCACACCCGCTTCAGGACCTGCGTTCCACGCCCCGAGGGGCAGTACTGGCAGTCCGTCACCGTGTGTGCCGAATAGTCAACGTTCCACCCATGAGCTAGCACTCCGGGACGTTCGCCCGAAGCTGCCGTGTGCTCCTTAGAAAGGAGGTGATCCAGCCGCACCTTCCGGTACGGCTACCTTGTTACG
>NZ_BSSA01000121.1 GCF_030268885.1 Kitasatospora phosalacinea | reverse complement strand
CGGCCAGCCGTCGTGGTAGTTGGTGTAGTAGGGGACGGCCTGGCCCTTGGCCTTGACGGCCTTCAGGTCGGCGAGGAACTCCTCGGGGGTCTTCGGCCAGGCCGTCACCCCCGCGTCCGCCCACACCTTCTTGTTGTAGACGAAGCCGGTCACGGTGCCGAAGTTGGCGATGCCGTAGACCTTCCCGCCGACGGTGCCGTAGTCGGTCCACTGGTAGGTCTTCGACAGCTCGTCCGCACTGCCCAGCGAGGAGAAGAAGTTGGGCAGCTGGGCGATGGACAGGTCGGAGGGGATCGGCAGCACGTCACCGTAGTTCTCGGTGTTCATGCGGATCTTGACTTCGCCCTCGTAGTCCTTCATGGCCTCGAACTTCACCTTGACGTTCGG
>NZ_BSSA01000120.1 GCF_030268885.1 Kitasatospora phosalacinea | reverse complement strand
AGTGTGTCCAAGACCCCAACACTCAAGAAAGGCACTGTGATCACCAACCACTATTGCTCAGAAATCAACGCCTGACACCCAGCAAAACGTGTGTCCTCTCATCATTGCACCCCCGGGGGAGAATGTTATCTCTCATAATCAAAGATTATTGGCCTCTAAAGGGAGAAATGCACCGACGTGGAGGAGGAAGAAGGACAAAGGTCGGTTCCTTAGCAGGTGCAATCGCTGAAATCCCAGTAATAGATCAATTATTGGCGGCCTAGAACGGGGCTTGGAATTCAAATATGGTGAAAAACAAATCAAAAAGTAAAAGAACGAAGGTGAATGGTTGGGGTGAGCACTAGGTCGGGTGTACTGCTCGGCGTGCTGTCCATGTCGGAATCCTTGCAGGTCGATTGGGCTAGGAGGTGGTCC
>NZ_BSSA01000119.1 GCF_030268885.1 Kitasatospora phosalacinea | reverse complement strand
CACCACGTCACCCCAGCACCGAGGAGAGATCCGCCATGTCCGCGCAGACCCGCAACCGCCGCACCCTCACCGCCCTGCTCGCCGCCGGGGCCCTCGCCCTGACCCTGGGCGCGTGCAGCAGCAGCGGCGGTTCCAGCTCCTCGTCCGCCTCCGCCGCCCCCTCCTCGGCCGCGGCGACGTCCGCCGGCGCCCCCTCCGCCGGCACCCCCTCCGCCTCGGCGGCGATGGCCGACGCCCCGTTCGGCGCCGCCTGCGCCGCCGTGCCCAAGGACGGCGCCGGGTCGTTCACCGGCATGGCCCAGGACCCGGTCGCCACCGCCGCCTCGAACAACCCGCTGCTGTCCACCCTGGTGACCGCCGTCAAGCAGGCCGGACTGGTCGACACCCTCAACTCCGCACAGAACATCACCGTCTTCGC
>NZ_BSSA01000118.1 GCF_030268885.1 Kitasatospora phosalacinea | reverse complement strand
ACCAAGCACAACTACCTGGTCACCGACCCGGCCGAGATCCCCCGGGTGATCGCCGAGGCCTTCCACATCGCCGCCACCGGCCGCCCCGGCCCGGTCCTGGTCGACATCGCCAAGGACGCCCTGCAGGAGCGGGCCCCGTTCCACTGGCCCGACGTCACGTCCCTGCCGGGATTCCGGCAGGTCGCCAAGCCGCACGCCAAGCAGATCCGGGAGGCCGCGAAGCTGCTGGTGAACGCCAGGCGCCCGGTGCTGTACGTCGGCGGCGGCGTGCTGAAGGCCAACGCCGGAGCCGAACTGCGGATCCTGGCCGAGCTGACCGGCGCCCCCGTCATCACCACCCTGATGGCCATCGGCGTCTTCCCCGACAGCCACCCCCAGCACCTGGGCATGCCCGGCATGCACGGCTCCGTCCCCGCCGTCA
>NZ_BSSA01000117.1 GCF_030268885.1 Kitasatospora phosalacinea | reverse complement strand
TTCGTCCTGACCGGCGGCAACACCAACGACTGCACCCGCTTCGAGCACGTCATGCAGGCCATCCGCGTCCCACGCATCGGGCCCGGGCGGCCTCGCACCCGGCCCGACCACGTGATCGCCGACAAGGGCTACAGCTCCCGCAGGATCCGCTCCTACCTGCGCCGACGCGGCATTCGGCACACCATCCCCGAACGCGCCGACCAGATACTCAATCGACTGAACCGTGGCTCACGCGGCGGTCGGCCTACCGGCTTCGACCGGCATGCCTACAAGCTCCGCAACGTCGTCGAACGCTGCTTCAACCGCCTCAAGCAGTGGCGGGGCTTGGCCACCCGCTACGACAAGACCCGCGAGTCCTACCAGGCCACCGTCACCATCGCCTCAATCCTGCTCTGGATCTGACCTTTGAAGACGATCTCTAG
>NZ_BSSA01000116.1 GCF_030268885.1 Kitasatospora phosalacinea | reverse complement strand
TCGACTCCTGGTGCGAGGACTCGACGTTCTGCGCGAACTCCCGCACGTGCGCGGCGAACTCGCGCACCCTGTCCTCGTTCACCGTCGGCCAGTTGATGCCGAAGAACGACAGCAACTCCACGACCTCGCCCGGCAGTTCGATCGCCACAGCAAGCCCTCCCCCGAAGACGCGACACCGGGCAAGGTAGCCCACGATTACCGAACGGACGACCGGACTTGAAGGAACCTTGACCATCCGCCCACCGCGCCCCGGAGCTCCGAGCGGAGAAGCGGCGGCACCCGCCGACGACGGGGCCCTGCCGCTCCGACGGGTCTGTCCAGTGAACGGTGTAACTCGGTTGGGTTGGGTTAGCGGCGGCCGGCGGAGAGTCGGCCGTCGAAGGCGATCTCGAAGGCGTTGAGTGCGGCCTTCCAACGGGTCATCCAGCGTTTGCGC
>NZ_BSSA01000115.1 GCF_030268885.1 Kitasatospora phosalacinea | reverse complement strand
CCGGCAGGCCGGGCCAGTCCACCACTCCGTCGCAGGCCAGCCACCACGCCCTGGCGGCGGCGTACGAGCGCTGCCAGGTGATCGGCCACGAGGGCGCCCACCACGGATCGATCGCCTCCAACGCCCGGCGCCGCTCCGCGGGCAACGCCCCCGGCTGCCCCTCGGGCACCTCGGCCTGCGCCCGCAGCTCGACCAGCCAGGTGCCGATCGCGTACCCGCCGATGGAGGCCCGCGACGGTGCGGCCAGCGACCCGTGGTGCTCCGCGGCCCACTGCCGCGCCCACGCCAGCCCGGCCTCGAACCGGGCGTCCGACACGGACCAGATCATGCCCAGAGAATCCAGCAGCACGACACGGTAGGCAGGCATGTCGCCCGAAGCACGCTCGTGACGCCGGTCCGACAGCCACTTCCCGAGCGGGAAATTCCCGTTTGCGCCCACCA
>NZ_BSSA01000114.1 GCF_030268885.1 Kitasatospora phosalacinea | reverse complement strand
GGCGCCTGGACGAAGGTCGAGGACGTCACCGCCCGCCCCGCCCGCACCAAGGGCGTCATCGTGACCGACGAGGGCGAGGGCGGCAAGCAGCTCGCCGCCTACCTCGCCGAGCAGAAGTTCATCTGACCGGCCGCCGCGCCGCAGCGGGAGCCCCGCCGCCCGGCCCGGCCCGCTCCGGCGGCGGCCCGGGGCCGGCCCCGGTGAACGACTCCCGCGATGAACGACTCCCGCGCCCGCGGACCCGTCCGACGGCGCGCCCCCTCGTCCTCCCCCGCATCCTCAGGAGCACCCGACCATGACCGAGATCCTGGTCCTCGTCGACCACGCCGACGGCGCCGTGCGCAAGCCCGCCCTCGAACTGCTGACCCTGGCCCGCCGCCTGGGCACCCCCTCCGCCGTCGTCCTGGGCGCCGGAGCGGCCGCCGCCGACATCGCCGCCAAGG
>NZ_BSSA01000113.1 GCF_030268885.1 Kitasatospora phosalacinea | reverse complement strand
CCGCGTCAACGCCTACACCAGCTTCACCGCGATCCTGGGCGTGCCCACCGGCTCCAACCTGAGCTGCTGACACCCCGCCCGGAACAGGAGGGGCCCCGGCCGACCACGCGTCGACCGGGGCCCCTCCGCGCGGGGAAGGGGTGCCAGCGCGGGGCCGCGGCGAGTGGGGCGAGGGCGGACCGGCAGCACAGGCGGGGGCGGCGGACTCCGGCCGTCCGCCGCCCGGTCGGCCCGGGCACCGTCAAGTAACCTCACCGGCGGGCCCGTTCGGCTCGGTCAACCCCATCCGTCCGCCGCGCCCCGGGGTGCGGCCCACCCGTCAGGGAGCAACCCCCATGACATCCACCCGTGTTCGATCCGTCCTGGTGATCGGTGGCGGCACCGCAGGCAACGGTCTGACGGTGCTGCTGCGCCGGGCCGGGATCGCCGTCGACCTGGTCGAGGCCA
>NZ_BSSA01000112.1 GCF_030268885.1 Kitasatospora phosalacinea | reverse complement strand
TCACCGCAGTCGGGCGAGGAGGGCGTGTTCGACGAGGGTGATGAGGGCGCTCTTGGCGCTGTCGCGGCGTCGGGCGTCGAGGGTGATGATGGGGATGTCGGTGCTGAGTTGGAGTGCTTCGCGGACTTCTTCGGGGGTGTGGGCCTGGTGTCCGTCGAAGCCGTTGAGGGCGACGACGAAGGGGAGGCCGCTGTTCTCGAAGTAGTCGAGGGCGGGGAAGCAGTCGGCGAGGCGGCGGGTGTCGACGAGGACGACGGCGCCGATGGCTCCGCGGACGAGGTCGTCCCACATGAACCAGAAGCGGTCCTGTCCGGGGGTGCCGAACAGGTAGAGGATGAGGTCCTCGTCGAGGGTGATGCGGCCGAAGTCCATGGCGACGGTGGTGGTCGTCTTGCCGGAGACGTGGCTGAGGTCGTCGATGCCGGCGGAGGCCGAGGTCATGACGGCTTCGGT
>NZ_BSSA01000111.1 GCF_030268885.1 Kitasatospora phosalacinea | reverse complement strand
GAGCCGAACTCGCCCGGGTGCTGACCGCGGCCGGGGTCACCGTCGTCGACGTCGACCGGCCGGACCGCAAGACGCGCCGGATGAAGGGCAAGTCCGACCCGATCGACGCCTACGCCGCCGCGACCGCCGTCCTGTCCGGCCGGGCCACCGGCATCCCCAAGAGCAGGGACGGTCTGGTCGAGGCCGTGCGGGTGCTGCGGGTCGCCCGCCGCAGTGCGGTCAAGGCCCGCACCCAAGCCATGAACCAGATTCGCGGTCTGCTCGTCTCCGCGCCGGCGACCCTGCGCGAGCAGGTCGCCGGCCTGCACCGCGCGGAACTGATACGAACGCTGGCCCGTCTGCGACCCGGCGACGACCTCGCGGTCCCGTTGGCCGCGACCCGCGCGGCACTGCGGCGGCTGGCCCGCCGCCATCAGGCGATGGACGACGAGGTCACCGAGCTCGACATCCAAATCGGCCCGCTGGTCAAGAAGG
>NZ_BSSA01000110.1 GCF_030268885.1 Kitasatospora phosalacinea | reverse complement strand
TCGGCGATCCTGGCGGCGGCGCTGGAGAAGACCGGCTACGACCTGGTGGTGTGCGGCATGGCCTCCACCGACGGCACGATGGGCGTGCTGCCCGCGCTGCTGGCCGAGCGCCTGGGCGTGCCGCAGGCCACCCTGCTCTCCGAGGTCGCGGTCTCCGGCGGGAAGGTCACCGGCCGGCGCGACGGCGACGCGGCCACCGAGCAGGTCGAGGCGCCGCTGCCCGCGGTGGTCTCGGTCACCGACCAGTCCGGCGAGGCCCGCTACCCGTCCTTCAAGGGCATCATGGCCGCGAAGAAGAAGCCCGTGCAGTCCCTGGACCTGGACGACCTGGGCATCGACGCCGACACCGTCGGCCTGGCCGGCGCCTGGACGAAGGTCGAGGACGTCACCGCCCGCCCCGCCCGCACCAA
This sequence comes from Kitasatospora phosalacinea, assembly GCF_030268885.1. Classification (GTDB taxonomy): domain Bacteria; phylum Actinomycetota; class Actinomycetes; order Streptomycetales; family Streptomycetaceae; genus Kitasatospora; species Kitasatospora phosalacinea_C. The sequence goes on along the minus strand of NZ_BSSA01000110.1, from coordinate 77 downwards.
GGGCGTCATCGTGACCGACGAGGGCGAGGGCGGCAAGCAGCTCGCCGCCTACCTCGCCGAGCAGAAGTTCATCTGAC
>NZ_BSSA01000109.1 GCF_030268885.1 Kitasatospora phosalacinea | reverse complement strand
TTCGCCGACCCTGCCGGCCGACGAGCCGCGCAAACGTTCCCACACGCACCGACCCGAAAAGAGGCCCCCTTCTACCCCCGAACTTTCTCCCCAGACACCCAGAACCCGCCAACCCCGACCGGCGGACAAAGCACCACCCACCACTCCTCGCCGCCCCGCCGCATCCCACTTGACCAATTCATGTCATCGCAATCACCAGCCACGACACACCGAACCAACCCGCCCGCACCCAAACCTGCGCCTCCCGGCACCCGCCACATCCACAACGTCCGGAACACACCCACTCACTTGCACCCGTGAAACCCCCGGACCAGACAACCACGACACCCGCACACCACACGACAACGGCCACGCCGACGATCTGACTGGGCGTTTCGTCCCTGACTCCTGAGGTCAGGTTCCGCGCCAGGTCGGGGTGGACTCGCCGGTGAGGCGCCGGGTCATGAGGCCGATCATCGCGACGTGGACCATGGCTTCGGAGCGGGCCGGAA
>NZ_BSSA01000108.1 GCF_030268885.1 Kitasatospora phosalacinea | reverse complement strand
CCAGGGCCAGGCCGTAGTCGCGGACGAAGGCCTCGTGGGCGTCGGCGAGTTCGGCCGGGCTGAGCGGGTAGTGCGCGCCGTCCTTGGTGAGCACCGGCAGGCCCGCGTTCGGCATGCAGGACAGGCCCACCCGGGCGTTCTTCGCCAGGTACCGCAGGTGCTCGCTCATCTCGGCCGGGCCGGTGGCGCAGTTCATGCCGATGAAGTCGATGCCCAGCGGCTCCAGCGCGGTCAGCGCCGCGCCGATCTCCGAGCCCAGCAGCATCGTGCCGGTGGTCTCGACGGTCACCTGGGCGAAGACCGGCAGGTCCAGCCCGGCCTCGGTCAGGGCGGCCCGACAGCCCAGCACCGCGGCCTTGGTCTGCAGCAGGTCCTGGCTGGTCTCCACCAGCAGCGCGTCGACGCCGCCCGCGATCAGGCCCGCCGCGTTCTGCCGGAAGCCCTCGCGGACCACCTCGAAGGTGGTGTGACCCAGCGTCGGCAGCTTGGTGCCCGGGCCGATCGAGCCCAGCA
>NZ_BSSA01000107.1 GCF_030268885.1 Kitasatospora phosalacinea | reverse complement strand
CCTTGTCGGCGATCACGTGGTCGGGCCGGGTGCGAGGCCGCCCGGGCCCGATGCGTGGGACGCGGATGGCCTGCATGACGTGCTCGAAGCGGGTGCAGTCGTTGGTGTTGCCGCCGGTCAGGACGAAACCGAGCGGGCGCCCGCGTCCATCACATGCCAGGTGGAGTTTGGTGCTCAGTCCTCCACGGGACCGGCCGAGGGCGTGATCACCCGCTTCGTCCTGATCGAGTGCCCCTTTTTGCCGCCGGCAGCGTGCTGGTGGGCCCGGACGATTGTGGAGTCGACCGACACCAGCCAGTCGATGTCGCCTGCAGCATCCTTCTCCGCCTGGACCTGCTTCAGTATGCGCGAGAACGTGCCGTCCAGCGCCCACCTGCGGAAACGCGTGTACAGCGTCTGCCACGAGCCGTACCGCTCCGGCACGTCACGCCAGGCCGAACCGGTCCGCAGCTTCCATACGATCCCGTTCAGCACCACCCGGTCATCACTGCGCGGCCGCCCCGCGGTCCCCGAACTCGGCA
>NZ_BSSA01000106.1 GCF_030268885.1 Kitasatospora phosalacinea | reverse complement strand
GGAGGGGCCCCGGTCGACGCGTGGTCGGCCGGGGCCCCTCCTGTTCCGGGCGGGGTGTCAGCAGCTCAGGTTGGAGCCGGTGGGCACGCCCAGGATCGCGGTGAAGCTGGTGTAGGCGTTGACGCGGCTCTGGACCTGGGCGGGGTTGCCGCCGTTGCACTCCAGCGAGCCGTTGATGGAGCGGATGGTCTCGCCGAAGCCGGCGCCGTTGACCATGGCGTTGTGCGGGGTCATGGTGCCCGGGCCGTTCTGGGTCATCCAGTACCAGATGCCGGTCTTCCAGGCCACGGCCGGGTCGGTCTGCACCAGGTTCGGGTTGTGCAGCAGGTCGATGCCCAGCGCGTCGCCGGCCGCCTTGTAGTTGAAGTTCCAGCTGAGCTGGATCGGGCCGCGGCCGTAGTACGCGGCCTGCCCGGCCGGGCAGCCGTAGGACTGCGTGGTGTCGCAGTAGTGCGGGTAGTTGGCGGTGTTCTGCTCGACGACGTACACCAGGCCGCCGGTCTCGTGGCTGACGTTGGCCAGGAACGCCGCC
>NZ_BSSA01000105.1 GCF_030268885.1 Kitasatospora phosalacinea | reverse complement strand
GGATGCTCCTATGGCTGTCAAGCTGCTGGAGCGAGGTCGGTTTGGGTGATTTGTGGGGTGGGTGTCCTGGTCAGGGCGCGGTAGACCTCGCGGGCGACGAATCGCTTGAGGCATCGCATGATGTCCTTCTTTGACATGCCTTCATTGGTGCGGCGTTCGACGTAGGCGCGGGTGCGTGTGTCGAAGCGCATGCGGGTCAGCACGATGGTGTGGAGGGCGTTGTTCGCGGCTCGGTCGCCGCCGCGGTTGAGGCGGTGGCGGTGGGTGCGGCCCGAGGAGGCGGGGATCGGTGCGACGCCTGCCAGGTGGGCGAACGCGGCCTCGGAGCGCATGCGTTCGGGGTTGTCCCCGGCGGAGGCCAGCAACTGGCCTGCGGTCTCGGGGCCGACACCGAACAGCTCCAGCAGTGCGGGGGCGGCCTTCTTGACCAGCGGGCCGATTTGGATGTCGAGCTCGGTGACCTCGTCGTCCATCGCCTGATGGCGGCGGGCCAGCCGCCGCAGTGCCGCGCGGGTCGCGGCCAACGGGACCGCGAGGTCGTCGCC
>NZ_BSSA01000104.1 GCF_030268885.1 Kitasatospora phosalacinea | reverse complement strand
TGGGCCGCACCGGACTTGGTGATGTACCAGTCCAGCCACGCCCGCGCGGCCTCCTGGTTCTTGGAGTGCTTGTTGATGCCGTACTTGTAGTCCGGCTGCAGGACGGTGCACGCCTTGCCCGAGGTGGACGGGAAGGGCATGTAGCCGATGTCGTCCGGGTTCGCCCCCGCCTTGGCCGCCGCGTCGCGCATCTGGGACACCGACCAGGAGCCCAGGTACATCGTGGCGACCTTGCCGGTGCCCAGCAGCACCTTGGACTGGTCCCAGTTGGTGGTGGTCGGGTCGTCCTCGGCGAGCTTCTGCTCGACGATCGAGTACACCAGGCTGTCGACGGTGTACAGGTCGCTGCCCGCGCTCCAGGGCTGCGCGGTGGTGGCCAGCTTGTCCTTGGCGCCCTCGTCGCACGAGGGCGAGCCGATCGCGTCGGTCCACTGCCGCAGCGGCCAGCCGTCGTGGTAGTTGGTGTAGTAGGGGACGGCCTGGCCCTTGGCCTTGACGGCCTTCAGGTCGGCGAGGAACTCCTCGGGGGTCTTCGGCCAGGCCGTCACCCCCGCGTCCGCCCACACC
>NZ_BSSA01000103.1 GCF_030268885.1 Kitasatospora phosalacinea | reverse complement strand
CGCCTGACAGTGAGGATGTGACGTGGTGCTGTTGCCGGCGGGTCTGACCCTCCGCCTGACTGACGTTCTGACTGTCCTGTTTGGGATTTGTCGGCCCGCCGGGCATCACCACGCACGCGGCCGGACGGGCGTTTGTGACTTCATAGGAGCTTGTCGCAGAAGCCCCGTCACTGTCTTGTCCACCCGCCCGACCGGCGCGTGCCGCCCTCGGAACGGACTCGCAAGGACGGACACGACAAGCATGACGTATGACGCTCGGGAGATCACCGGCGGAGTCGACACCCACGGCCTCACCCACCACGCAGCCGTGGTCGACCCGCTCGGCCGACACCTCGCGGACTGCGAGTTCCCCGCCACCATCCGCGGCTACCGGGACCTGCTGGGCTGGATGCGCTCGCACGGCACACTAGCCGCAGTCGGCGTGGAGGGCACCGGCGCCTACGGAGCCGAACTCGCCCGGGTGCTGACCGCGGCCGGGGTCACCGTCGTCGACGTCGACCGGCCGGACCGCAAGACGCGCCGGATGAAGGGCAAGTCCGACCCGATCGACGCCTACGCCGCCGCGACCGC
>NZ_BSSA01000102.1 GCF_030268885.1 Kitasatospora phosalacinea | reverse complement strand
CCCTGGAAGTCACCGACCGGCCGGCCGAACTGCCGGCGCTCCTTCACGTACCCCTTCGCGTAGTCCAGCGCCCCCTGCGCGATGCCCAGCGCCTGCGCCGCGATCGTCACCCGGGTGTGGTCCAGCGTGCGCATCGCCGTCGCGAAACCCGTCCCCTCCGCACCGATCATCCGCTCCGCCGGGATCCGCACCCCGTCGAAGTACACCTCCCGCGTCGGCGACCCCTTGATCCCCAGCTTCTTCTCCGGCGCACCGAACGACACCCCCTCGTCGCCCTTCTCCACCACGAACGCCGAGATCCCCTTCGAGCGCTTGTCCGGATCGGTCACCGCCATCACCGTGTAGAACTCCGACACCCCCGCGTTGGTGATCCACCGCTTCACCCCGTCCAGCACCCAGAAGTCCCCGTCGCGCACCGCCCGCGTGCGCATCCCCGCCGCGTCCGAACCCGCCTCCGGCTCCGACAGGCAGTACGAGAACATCCCCTCCCCCCGCGCCAGCGCCCCCAGGTACTTCTCCTTCAACTCCTGCGACCCCGCCAACTGCACCGGCAACGACCCCAGCTTGTTCACCGCCGGGATCAACGACGACGACGC
>NZ_BSSA01000100.1 GCF_030268885.1 Kitasatospora phosalacinea | reverse complement strand
AGAAAGGCGAGGCGACAGGCCCCTGGCAGGGCGGTCCCTCACGAGGAACACATCTGGGAGCACGACCGTCGGCAACCGGTCTCGCTCCCGGGCGGCGCCATCCGCAACACCCTCCCGGCAAGGAGGGCGAAAACGGACGAGGGGCGCCGCCCCAGTAGGGCTAGGTCATCACCACCGCCACGGCACACCGGCTGCGCATAGCAGCCGTCGTGGACACCGAACTCCTGACGACGCGGAGCACGGCGAAGCCCGAGCAGGTCAAGCCCTCGACGAGGGCGACACACGAACGGGCGACCCCCACACGGCGCAACAGGGCGCCGAGCAGGGAAACCTGGGAGCCGTACGAGGCCGAAACAGCCGGGCGCGCCATGCGAGCGCGCGACATCGGCCGGGCGCTGTTGCGCTGACGGGCCGTCCAGCGGGTACGCTGATGCACAGCGCACACCTCCTTGTCACTAAAGGTGTCGCAACGAGCCAGTCGAGCCGCCATCACACAGCTCCTGGCTCACCGGCCCCGGGCAACCGAGTCCGGCGGGTCTTCCACCCCGCCGCGGATGCCACGGGGCCGTTGATCTTTCTGTGCCCTTCACCGCTCTGCGG
>NZ_BSSA01000099.1 GCF_030268885.1 Kitasatospora phosalacinea | reverse complement strand
CCGATTGACCAAGGGTTCCTGGGTCAAGCTGATCTGCCCAGGGTAAGTCGGGACCTAAGGCGAGGCCGACAGGCGTAGTCGATGGACAACGGGTTGATATTCCCGTACCCGCTTTGAAGCGCCAACGTCGAACCAGGTGATGCTAAGGCCGTGAAGCCGGCCCGGAGTCTTCGGACGAAGGGACGTGGTGGAGCCGCCGGCCCAAGCCTGTAGTAGGTGAGCGATGGGGTGACGCAGGAAGGTAGTCCAGCCCGGGCGGTGGTTGTCCCGGGGTAAGGGTGTAGGCCGAGTGATAGGCAAATCCGTCACTCATCAAGGCTGAGACCTGATGCCGAGCCGATTGTGGTGAAGTGGATGATCCTATGCTGTCGAGAAAAGCCTCTAGCGAGTTTCATGGCGGCCCGTACCCTAAACCGACTCAGGTGGTCTGGTAGAGAATACCGAGGCGTTCGGGTGAACTGTGGTTAAGGAACTCGGCAAAATGCCCCCGTAACTTCGGGAGAAGGGGGGCCATTGCTGGTGACGGGACGTGCTCCCTGAGCTGGTGGTGGCCGCAGAGACCAGCGAGAAGCGACTGTTTACTAAAAACACAGGTCCGTGCGAAGCCGTAAGGCGATGTATACGGACTGACGCCTGCCCGGTGCTGGAACGTTAAGGG
>NZ_BSSA01000098.1 GCF_030268885.1 Kitasatospora phosalacinea | reverse complement strand
GAAGCTCAAGCGAGCCGTACAGGTTTCGTCTACGGGGGTCTTACCCTCTACGCCGGACCTTTCGCATGTCCTTCGACTACCCATACGGTTTCTGACTCGCCCAGCCGCCGGCAGACGACTGAAGAACCTTCCCACAACCCCAACACGGCAACCCCTGCCGGGTCTCACACCATGCTGGTTTGGCCTCATCCGGTTTCGCTCGCCACTACTCCCGGAATCACGGTTGTTTTCTCTTCCTGCGGGTACTGAGATGTTTCACTTCCCCGCGTTCCCTCCACATACCCTATGTGTTCAGGTATGGGTGACAGCCCATGACGACTGCCGGGTTCCCCCATTCGGACACCCCCGGATCAAAGCTCGGTTGACAGCTCCCCGGGGCCTATCGCGGCCTCCCACGTCCTTCATCGGTTCCTGGTGCCAAGGCATCCACCGTGCGCCCTTAAAAACTTGGCCACAGATGCTCGCGTCCACTGTGCAGTTCTCAAACAACGACCAGACATCCACCCTCGGGCACAAGACGCACCCTCAAGTGAAGCCGGCATCCATGAGGCAACTCCCGTTCCCTCAGGACCCAACAACGTGCCCGACACACCCGCTTCAGGACCTGCGTTCCACGCCCCCGGAGGGGCAGTACTGGCAGTCCGTCACCGCGTGTGCCGAATAGTCAACGTTCCACCCATGAGCTAGCACTCCGGGACGTTCGCCCGAAGCTGCCGTGTGCTCCTTAGAAAGGAGGTGATCCAGCCGCACCTTCCGGTACGGCTACCTTGTTACGACT
>NZ_BSSA01000097.1 GCF_030268885.1 Kitasatospora phosalacinea | reverse complement strand
GTTCGATCTCCTCGCCGGCGAGGCGGGCGGCCATGAGGCGGATCATGGCGACCTTGATCATCGCTTCGGCGTGCGCGGTCTTGCGCTCGTAGTCCCTCGCCAACCGTCTGCACCGTCCCAGCCAGGCAAATGTCCGCTCCACCACCCACCTGCGGGGCAGCACCCGGAAGCCTTTCACATCCGCGTTGCGCGGCACCGCCACGATCTCCAGCCGCTCGTGCGCTGCGGCCCAGCCCACCAGACCGGCGTCGACGACATTGACGTAGCCGCCGTCGACCCAGACCAGCCCGACCTGCGGGAACAGCTCCCGGACACCGGCCAGGACCAGCTTCGCGCCCGCCCGGTCCTGCACCGAGGCCGAGTGCACCACCGCCCGCAGCACCAGACCGCAGGTGTCCACCAGCAGGTGCCGCTTACGGCCCCGGACCCGCTTGCCGGCGTCGTAGCCGATCGCCTGCCCGCCCTGGTGGCTGCGGGCGGACTGCGAGTCCAGCACCGCCGCCGAGGGCTGCGGGTCGCGTCCGTCGGCCGCGCGCACCTTCTCGCGCAGCGCGTCGTGGACCCGGTCCCAGGTCCCGTCCGCACTCCAGGCGCGAAACCACCGGTAGGCCGCGTCCCACGGGGCGAGGTCGTGCGGGACCAGCCTCCAGGCGCAACCACTGACCAGCACGTACAGCACGGTGTCCACGACCAGCCGACGCGAAAACTTCAACGGTCGGCCCGCCTTGCGCGGATCACGCCGCGGCAACAGCGGCTCGATCACAGCCCACTGACCATC
>NZ_BSSA01000096.1 GCF_030268885.1 Kitasatospora phosalacinea | reverse complement strand
CCGAACGTCGTGGAGGTCGAGGGCATGAGCAAGTACCTGGTCACGGGTGGAGCCGGCTACGTGGGCAGTGTGGTGGCGGCGCACCTGTTGGAGGCGGGGCACCAGGTGACCGTGCTGGACGACCTGTCGACCGGGTTCGCGGCGGGGGTGCCGGAGGGGGCCGAGTTCGTGCGGGGCCGGATCCAGGAGGCGGGCGAGGTGCTGGACTCCTCGTTCGAGGCGGTGCTGCACTTCGCGGCGTCCTCGCAGGTGGGCGAGTCGGTGGCGGACCCGGAGAAGTACTGGCGCAACAACGTGGCCGGTTCGCTGGAGCTGGTGTCGGCGATGCGCAAGGCGGGGGTGGGGCGGCTGGTGTTCTCCTCGACCGCGGCGGTGTACGGGGAGCCGGAACAGGTGCCGATCAAGGAGAGTGCGCGGACCTCGCCGACCAACGCCTACGGTGCCACCAAGCTGGCGGTGGACCACCTGATCACCTCCGAGGCGGTGGCGCACGGCCTGGCGGCGGTGAGCCTGCGCTACTTCAACGTGGCGGGGGCGTACGGGCGCTACGGGGAGCGGCACGAGCCGGAGTCGCACCTGATCCCGCTGGTGTTCCAGGCGGCGCTGGGGCAGCGGCCGCACATCGCGGTCTTCGGCGAGGACTACCCGACGCCGGACGGCACCTGCATCCGCGACTACATCCACATCGCGGACCTGGCCGAGGCGCACCTGCTGGCGCTGCAGGCGGCCAGGCCGGGCGAGCACCTGATCTGCAACCTGGGCAACGGGACCGGGTTCTCGGTGCGCGAGGTGATCGAGTCGGTCA
>NZ_BSSA01000095.1 GCF_030268885.1 Kitasatospora phosalacinea | reverse complement strand
ATCACCGTCTTGGCCATGGACCTCGTACTGCCGGGGACAGATGCCATCGAGACCGGCTTCTTGGAATGAGACAGGACGGAGTGCGCATCTCCGGCGGGCTTTCGCGCGCATGCGTCACACCGGTCACGCCCACCTCAGAAGCCATCCCTTGGAACCCGACTGGACAGCTCGAGAATCCGCATCAACCAGCGTTTTCATGGGTGAAACGCCCAGTTAGATGCCGTTTCTTTTGGTGCCCGAGAGCGGTTGGCTGGTCATGGAGAACCTGGTTGAGCGTCTGGTGCCTGATGAGCTGTGGGAGTTGTTTCGGCGGGTGGTGCCGCCGACCGTCGTCCAGCGTCCGCAGGGCGGGGGTCGGCGGCGTGCCGGGGACCGGGAGGTACTGGCGGCGATCGTGTTCGTGGCGACCTCGGGCTGCACCTGGCGCCAGCTCCCTCCGGTCTTCGGGGCCTGCTGGCAGACCGTGTACCGGCGCTTCGCGCGGTGGAGCCGCGACCGGGTGTGGGCACGGCTGTACCGGGTCGTCCTGGACGAGCTCGGCGCCCAGGGAACGCTGGACTGGTCGCGGTGCGCCATCGACTCGGTGAGCATCCGCGCCCTAAAAGGGGGCCGCTGACAGGACCGAATCCGACCGACCGCGGCAAGAACGGGTCAAAGATCCACCTGATCTGCGACCGCAACGGCTTACCGATCTCGCTCGCCGCCTCCGGAGCCAACCTGCACGACAGCTAGGAGCTGTCCGGGCGATCATTGGTGTGGGCAGTCGGCGGAGGTTGTCTGCGCGGTCTCATAGCCTGCGCCCATGACCACCGAGGAGTACCTCTCGACGATTGCTGCGTTGGCCGTGCAGCCGT
>NZ_BSSA01000094.1 GCF_030268885.1 Kitasatospora phosalacinea | reverse complement strand
ACCCGCCGCCGGCACTCCGCCAACGGCCACCTCAGCCCGAACGAATACGAACGCCGACGCCACACCGCTAAGCTCACGCTCGCCGCGTGACAACCAACCGCGTGTCCACCTTCACGGGCGAAGCCCCGAGCTGTGCCTGGACTCGATAGTTGGCCAAACGGGACTGGCTAATTGGCCATTGTGACTCGCACGCCTGGACGGCGGCTTTGTCCGCAAGAAACGGCTCTGGCACGGGTGCCAGTCGAGTGCGGAGGTCCGCAGTGTGTCTGACAGGGCTTCAGCCTGTGGGGCTGCCCGGCCGCCAGGTCACATGGTCGGCTGCGTTGAAGCACTGGCGCAGGCTGTGGGTGCGCAGGTCGCAGTTGAACTGGAAGCCGGCGCCGTAGCCGATGCGCAGGAAGAGGTTGACGACCGTGCCAGGCGTGATTCGACCGCTCGGGTCGAAGTACGGGGAGGCTTGCTGGGCTACCCATTCGTACCCGTCGGTGCGGACGAACAGCGGGCCCTCCGTGCGGCCGGCGGCCTGCAAGCTGGCCAGAAGGGAGCGTACGACCGCGGCGCAGGTGGAGAAGGTTCCGCTGGTCGAGGCCGCGAGCACCTCGTGGAACTGCCGGTCCTGCCGAGGGATTCGAACCCTGAGCTTGTCGTCCGACAAAGTTATGTCGGCGACGTTGAGAGCGGACAGCTCCATCGGGGTGGCGTCGCAGGAGTAACCCAGGAGAAGCAGTGCGGACGCTCGCAGGCTCAGGACGCTGCCGGAACCGCTAGAGATCGTCTTCAAAGGTCAGATCCAGAGCAGGATTGAGGCGATGGTGACGGTGGCCTGGTAGGACTCGCGGGTCTTGTCGTAGCGGGTGGCCAAGCCCCGCCACTGCTTGAGGCGGTTGAAGC
>NZ_BSSA01000093.1 GCF_030268885.1 Kitasatospora phosalacinea | reverse complement strand
GTCGGTGAGCTGGGGCAGGACGGTGAAGAGGTCGCCGACGACGCCGTAGTCGACGAGTTCGAAGATCGGGGCTTCGGGGTCCTTGTTGACGGCGACGATGGTCTTGCTGGTCTGCATGCCGGCGCGGTGCTGGATGGCGCCGGAGATGCCGGCGGCGACGTACAGCTGGGGGGAGACCTGCTTGCCGGTCTGGCCGACCTGGCTGCTGTGCGGGTACCAGCCGGCGTCGACGGCGGCGCGGGAGGCGCCGACGGCGGCGCCGAGGGCGTCGGCGAGGTCCTCGACGACGGAGAAGCCCTCGGCGGCGCCGACGCCGCGGCCGCCGGAGACGACGATGGCGGCCTCGGTCAGTTCGGGGCGGCCGGTGGACACCCGCGGGGTGCGGGCGGTGACGGTGGCGGCGCCGCCGGTGAGGGCGACGGTGACGGGCTCGACCGCTCCGGCGGCGGGGGCCGGCTCGGGGGCGGCGCTGTTGGGCTTGACGGTGATGACCGGGGTGCCGGTGGTGACGGTCGACTTGACCTGGAAGGACGCGGCGAACACCGACTGGGTGGCGACGGGTCCGGCGGGGCCGGCCTCGATGTCGACGGCGTCGGTGATCAGGCCCGAGCCCAGGCGCAGGGCGGTGCGGGCGGCGACCTCCTTGTTCTCGCCGGAGGAGGTGACCAGCACGGCGGCGGCGCCGGCGGCCTTGGCGATCTGGGTCAGCGCGTCGACCTTGGGCACGACGAGCTGGGAGGTGAACTCCTCGGCGTCGGCGGTGTAGACCTTGGCGGCGCCGTACTCGGCGGCCTTGGCGGCGATGTCGGCGGCGGCCGCTCCGGCGCCCAGGACGACGGCGGAGGGGGTGCCCAGGCGGCGGGCCAGGGTCAGCAGTTCGAGGGCGGGCTTGCGCACGGCGCCGTCGGCGTGGTCGAC
>NZ_BSSA01000092.1 GCF_030268885.1 Kitasatospora phosalacinea | reverse complement strand
CGAGTTGCAGCCGGACGCCCTGGACGACCAGTTGATCGGGCAGCTGGTCGACCGTGCCCGCGCGAGCGGGCTGCAGCTCACCGGCACCGGCGGCCTGCTCCAGCAACTGACGAAGAAGCTCCTGGAGTCCGCCCTCGAAGGTGAGATGACGGACCACCTCGGCTACGAGAAGCACGACCCGGCCGGGACCGGCAGCGGGAACTCCCGCAACGGCGTCCGGTCCAAGACCGTGCTGACCGAGGTCGGCCCGGTCGAGATCGACGTCCCCCGGGACCGCGAGGGCTCGTTCGAACCGCAGCTGGTCCGCAAGCGCCAGCGGCGCCTGTCCGGCGTCGATGAGATGGTGCTGTCGCTGTCCGCCCGCGGTCTGACGCACGGTGAGATCTCCGCGCACCTGGCCGACGTCTATGGCGCCGAGGTGTCCAAGCAGACCATCTCCACCATCACCGACCAGGTCATCGAGGGCATGGCCGAGTGGCAGAACCGGCCGCTCGACCCGGTCTATCCGGTGGTGTTCATCGACTGTGTGCACGTGAAGCTCCGCGACGGCCAGGTCGCCAACCGGCCGATCTACGTGGCGCTCGCTGTCACGGTCGAGGGCACCCGCGAGATCCTCGGATTGTGGGCTGGCGACGGCGGTGAGGGCGCCAAGTACTGGCTGCACGTGCTGACCGAGATCAAGAACCGCGGTGTCGCGGACGTCTGCATGGTCGTCTGCGACGGCCTCAAGGGCCTGCCGGACGCCATCGCCGCGGTCTGGCCGCAGGCCGTCACGCAGACCTGCATCGTCCACCTGATCCGGGCCTCGTTCCGCTACGCGGCCCGGCAGGACTGGGACAAGATCTCCAAGGCCCTCAAACCCGTCTACACCGCTCCGACCGAGGACGCCGCGCTCGAGCGGTTCGTGGAGTTCTCCGAGGCCTGGG
>NZ_BSSA01000091.1 GCF_030268885.1 Kitasatospora phosalacinea | reverse complement strand
ACTGGGCGTTTCGTCCCTGACTCCTGAGGTCAGGTTCCGCGCCAGGTCGGGGTGGACTCGCCGGTGAGGCGCCGGGTCATGAGGCCGATCATCGCGACGTGGACCATGGCTTCGGAGCGGGCCGGAAGAGCCTCGTAGTCGCGGACCAGGCGGCGGTGGTTCATGAGCCATCCGAAGGTCCGCTCGACGACCCAGCGGCGGGGCTGGACGACAAACCCCCTGGTGGCGGGGTTGCGGCGGACGATCTCGACATCGATGCCGAGGGTTGCGCCGTATTCGACGACGGCGTTCTTGTAGCCCATGTCGACCCAGGCCTTGCGGATGGTCGGGTGGTCGGCTGCGACCGCGGTCAGCAGCTGCCGGCCGGCGACGTTGTCCTGCACGCTCGCGGCGGTCACCAGCGCTACCAGCAGCAGGCCGATCGTGTCGGTGACGATGTTCCGCTTCCTGCCCGCGATCTTCTTCCCGACATCAACGCCCTGCGAGGCGGCGGGAACGTTGGTGGAGGTCTTCACGCTCTGCGAGTCGATGATGCAGGCCGTCGGCTCCGGGTCGCGGCCCTCACGGGTGCGGATCAGACGCCGTAAGAGGCCATTGAGCTGCTCGAACACTCCCTCCTTCTGCCAGCGGGCGAAGTAGGCGTAGACGGTCTCCCAGGGTGGGTAGTCGTGTGGGAGGTAGCGCCAGGGGATGCCGGTCCGGTCGACGTACAGGATCGCGTCGAGGAGGTCTCGCAGGTCATGCTCGGGCGATCGGCCGAAGGCGAGGGCTCGCTCGGTTCGGGCTTGTCGCCAGGCGGTGAGGATGGGCTCGACCAGGGCCCAGCGGGCGTCGGACAGGTCGCTCGGATACGGTCGACGATCCGTCATGATGACGGCATACCGCGGGATCACCGTCTTGGCCATGGACCTCGTACTGCCGGGGACAGATGCCATCGAGACCGGCTTCTTGGAATGAGACAGGACGGAGTGCGCATCTCCGGCGGGCTTTCGCGCGCATGCGTCACACCGGTCAC
>NZ_BSSA01000089.1 GCF_030268885.1 Kitasatospora phosalacinea | reverse complement strand
CATCAGCAGGCCATCACGCACGCGGCCGGACGGGCGTTTGTGACTTCATAGGAGCTTGGCCAGAAGCCCCGTCACTGTCTTGTCCACCCGCCCGACCGGCGCGTGCCGCCCTCGGCTCGGACAAGCGGCAAGGACGGACATCACCAGCATGACGCATCACAGCCCGGAGATCACCGGCGGAGTCGACACCCACGGCCTCACACACCACGCGGCCGTGATCGACCCACTCGGCCGCCACCTCGCCGACCGCGAGTTCCCCGCCACCATCGCCGGCTACCGGGCCCTGCTCGACTGGATGCGCTCACACGGCACCCCGACCGCAGTGGGGGTGGAAGGCACCGGCACCTACGGCGCCGAACTCGCCCGGGTGCTGACCGCGGCCGGGGTCACGGTCGTCGACGTCGACCGGCCGGACCGCAGGACCCGCCGCATGAAGGGCAAGTCCGACCCGATCGACGCCTACGCCGCCGCAACCGCGGTGGCCTCCGGCCGGGCCACCGGCGTCCCGAAGAGCCGTGACGGCGTGGTCGAGGCCGTCCGGGTCCTGCGCGTCACACGCCGCAGCGCGGTCAAAGCCCGCACCCAGGCCGTGAACCAGATCCGGGGCATGCTGGTGTCCGCTCCGGCGGTGCTGCGCGAGCAACTGGCCGGCCTCGATCGCAGCGTGCTGATACGCACCCTCGCCCGCCTGCGTTCCGGCGACGACCTGTCCACCCCGCTCGCCGCGACCAAGGCTGCGCTGCGGCGCCTGGCCCGCCGCCACCAGGCCCTGGATGCCGAGATCGCCGAGCTCGACGCCGAGATCGGCCCACTGCTCAAGCAGGCCGCCCCGGAACTGCTCGCGTTGTTCGGCGTCGGCCCCGAGACCGCCGGCCAACTCCTGGCCTCCGCTGGCGACAACCCCGAACGCATGCGCTCGGAGGCCGCCTTCGCCCACCTCGCCGGAGTCGCACCGATCCCGGCATCCTCCGGCCGCACGCACCGCCACCGGCTCAACCGAGGCGGCGACCGGGCCGCGAACAACGCCCTGCACACCATCGTGCTGGTCCGCATGCGCTACGACGAACGCACCCGCGCCTACGTCGAACGCCGCACCAAGGAAGGCC
>NZ_BSSA01000088.1 GCF_030268885.1 Kitasatospora phosalacinea | reverse complement strand
TCACAGGGCTTCCATATCCGGCCTATCAACCCAGTCGTCTACTGGGAGCCTTACCCTCTCAAGGAGGTGGGAGTGCTCATCTCGAAGCAGGCTTCCCGCTTAGATGCTTTCAGCGGTTATCCCTCCCGAACGTAGCCAACCAGCCATGCCCTTGGCAGGACAACTGGCACACCAGAGGTCCGTCCGTCCCGGTCCTCTCGTACTAGGGACAGCCCTTCTCAACACTCCTACGCGCACAGCGGATAGGGACCGAACTGTCTCACGACGTTCTAAACCCAGCTCGCGTACCGCTTTAATGGGCGAACAGCCCAACCCTTGGGACCTACTCCAGCCCCAGGATGCGACGAGCCGACATCGAGGTGCCAAACCATCCCGTCGATATGGACTCTTGGGGAAGATCAGCCTGTTATCCCCGGGGTACCTTTTATCCGTTGAGCGACGGCGCTTCCACAAGCCACCGCCGGATCACTAGTCCCTACTTTCGTACCTGCTCGACCCGTCAGTCTCACAGTCAAGCTCCCTTGTGCACTTACACTCAACACCTGATTGCCAACCAGGCTGAGGGAACCTTTGGGCGCCTCCGTTACCCTTTAGGAGGCAACCGCCCCAGTTAAACTACCCACCAGACACTGTCCCTGATCCGGATCACGGACCCAGGTTAGACATCCAGCACGACCAGAGTGGTATTTCAACGACGGCTCCACCATGACTGGCGTCACGGCTTCAAAGCCTCCCACCTATCCTACACAAGCCGAACCGAACACCAATATCAAGCTATAGTAAAGGTCCCGGGGTCTTTCCGTCCTGCTGCGCGAAACGAGCATCTTTACTCGTAATGCAATTTCACCGGGCCTGTGGTTGAGACAGTCGAGAAGTCGTTACGCCATTCGTGCAGGTCGGAACTTACCCGACAAGGAATTTCGCTACCTTAGGATGGTTATAGTTACCACCGCCGTTTACTGGCGCTTAAGTTCTCAGCTTCGCCCGACCGAAATCGGACTAACCGGTCCCCTTAACGTTCCAGCACCGGGCAGGCGTCAGTCCGTATACATCGCCTTACGGCTTCGCACGGACCTGTGTTTTTAGTAAACAGTCGCTTCTCGCTGGTCTCTGCGGCCACCACCAGCTCAGGGAGC
>NZ_BSSA01000087.1 GCF_030268885.1 Kitasatospora phosalacinea | reverse complement strand
CGACGGCCGCCTTCAGCGCCTCGACGCGGTCGGTGCGCTCCCAGGTGAAGTCCGGCAGCTCGCGGCCGAAGTGGCCGTACGCGGCGGTCTGGGCGTAGATCGGCCGCAGCAGGTCCAGGTCGCGGATGATCGCGGCCGGGCGCAGGTCGAAGACCCGGGTCACGGCCTCCTGGATCTTCAGCACGGGCACGGTCTCGGTGCCGAAGGTCTCCACGAACAGGCCGACCGGCTCGGCCTTGCCGATCGCGTACGCGACCTGGACCTCGGCGCGGCGGGCCAGGCCCGCGGCGACGATGTTCTTGGCGACCCAGCGCATCGCGTACGCGGCGGAGCGGTCGACCTTGGACGGGTCCTTGCCGGAGAACGCGCCGCCGCCGTGGCGGGCCATACCGCCGTAGGTGTCGATGATGATCTTGCGGCCGGTCAGGCCGGCGTCGCCCATCGGGCCGCCGATCTCGAAGCGCCCGGTCGGGTTGACCAGCAGGCGGTAGCCCTCGGTGACCAGCTTGATGCCCTGGTCGGCGAGCGCCTTGAGCTCGGGCTCGACCACGAACTCGCGGATGTCCGGGGTCAGCAGCGACTCCAGGTCGATGTCGCTGGCGTGCTGCGAGGAGACCACGACGGTGTCCAGGCGCACGGCGCGGTCGCCGTCGTACTCGATGGTGACCTGGGTCTTGCCGTCGGGGCGCAGGTACGGGATGGTCCCGTTCTTGCGGACCTCGGTCAGGCGGCGCGAGAGCCGGTGCGCCAGCGTGATCGGCAGCGGCATCAGCTCGGGGGTGTCGTCGCTGGCGTAGCCGAACATCAGGCCCTGGTCACCGGCGCCCTGGCGGTCCAGCTCGTCGTCGACGTCACCCTCGACCCGGTGCTCGTGCGCGGTGTCCACGCCCTGCGCGATGTCCGGGGACTGCGCGCCGATCGACACCGACACGCCGCAGGAGGCGCCGTCGAAGCCCTTCTTGGACGAGTCGTAGCCGATCTCCAGGATCTTCTCCCGGACGAGCTGCGCGATCGGCGCGTACGCCTTGGTGGTGACCTCGCCGGCGATGTGCACCAGGCCGGTGGTGATCAGCGTCTCCACGGCGACGCGGGAGGTCGGGTCGTCCTTGAGGAGGGCGTCCAGGACGGTGTCGCTGATCTGGTC
>NZ_BSSA01000086.1 GCF_030268885.1 Kitasatospora phosalacinea | reverse complement strand
CTACTCAGGTTGAACTCGCCTTGTCGTAGGTGGTGACGGACCTTGATCCCTGCGGTACGACATTGGGGTGCGATACGCGCAGGGGGGCGGGTTCACTGCCCGGGAGCAAGAGCGTCGGGAGCGGGTGCGGCTGGAGGCCGCCGAGCGATTCGAACAGGGCGACGGCAACAGGGTGATCGCGGCTGACCTGCGGGTCACCGTGCGGTCGGTGGAGCGGTGGCGTCAGGCCTGGCAGCAGAGCGGTTCTGCCGGCTTGGAGTCGAAAGGGCCGCAGTCGCTGCCCAGACTCAGTGAGCGACAGTTCGCCCAGCTGGAGAAGGAACTGGAGAAGGGGCCGCTCGCGCATGGCTGGCAGGATCAGCGGTGGACGCTGGCGCGGATCAAGACGCTGATTGGCCGGCGGTTCCACGTCGCCTACACCGTCCAGGGCGTGTGGAAGCTGATGCGACGCAACGGCTGGTCGTGCCAGCAGCCGGTCCGGCGGGCGATCGAGCGCGACGAGGGTGCGGTCGAGGTGTGGAAGAAGCAGGTGTGGCCTCAGGTAAAAGCCTAGGGGCGGCGATCGGGGCCTGGCTGGTGTTCGAAGACGAGGCCGGGGTCTCGATGATGCCGGCGCGGGCCCGCACCTGGGGACGCCGCGGCCGAACGCCCGTCGTCCGGGTGCGGGGTCGCTCCCGCCGACGGGTCTCGATCGCCGCCCTGACCTGCTACAAGCCTGGTGAACGCTCCCGGCTGATCTACCGGCCGAGACTGGATGACGGCCAGGGCAGAAACAAAGGCCGCAAGAGCTTCGCCTGGACCGACTACCGAGACCTGATCCTCGCTGCCCACAACCAGCTCGGCGCCCCGATTGTCCTGATCTGGGACAACCTGAACACCCACCTGGCCGCCGGCATGAAGGAGTTCATCGCCGCCCAGGACTGGCTCACCGTCTACCAACTACCCCCGTACGCACCCGACCTCAACCCGGTCGAGGGCATCTGGTCACTGCTGAGACGCGGCTTCCTGTCCAACGTCGCATTCGCCGACCCCGAACACCTCGTCCGGACGGTCAGGCGCGGCTTACGGAAGATCCAGTACCGCCCGCACCTCATCGACGGCTGCCTCGCCGCGACCGGGCTGATCACCGACATCGCGAGTTCAACCTGAGTAA
>NZ_BSSA01000085.1 GCF_030268885.1 Kitasatospora phosalacinea | reverse complement strand
CGACTTCAAGGTCGCCGACCTCTCCCTGGCCCCGTTCGGCCGCAAGGAGATCCAGCTCGCCGAGCACGAGATGCCCGGCCTGATGTCGATCCGCGCCGAGTACGCCGCCTCCCAGCCGCTGGCCGGGGCCCGGATCACCGGCTCGCTGCACATGACCGTGCAGACCGCCGTGCTGATCGAGACCCTCACCGCCCTGGGCGCCGAGGTCCGCTGGTGCTCCTGCAACATCTTCTCCACCCAGGACCACGCCGCCGCCGCCATCGCGGTCGGCCCGGAGGGCACCCCGGAGAACCCGCAGGGCGTGCCGGTCTTCGCCTGGAAGGGCGAGACCCTGGAGGAGTACTGGTGGTGCACCGAGCAGGCGCTCACCTGGCCCGACGGCCAGACCCCGAACATGATCCTGGACGACGGCGGTGACGCCACCCTGCTGATCCACAAGGGCGTCGAGTTCGAGAAGGCCGGCGCCGCGCCGTCGCCCGACACCGCGGACAACGACGAGTACCGGATCATCCTGGAGCTCCTCAACCGCACCCTGGTCGAGACCCCGCAGAAGTGGACCGAGGTCGCCGCCACCATCAAGGGCGTCACCGAGGAGACCACCACCGGCGTCCACCGCCTGTACGAGATGCACCGCGACGGCAAGCTGCTGTTCCCGGCCATCAACGTCAACGACTCGGTCACCAAGTCGAAGTTCGACAACAAGTACGGCTGCCGCCACTCCCTGATCGACGGCATCAACCGCGCCACCGACGTCCTGATCGGCGGCAAGGTCGCCGTGGTCTGCGGCTACGGCGACGTCGGCAAGGGCTGCGCCGAGTCGCTGCGCGGCCAGGGCGCCCGGGTCATCGTCACCGAGATCGACCCGATCTGCGCCCTGCAGGCCGCGATGGACGGCTACCAGGTCACCACCCTGGAGGACGTCGTCGAGACCGCCGACATCTTCATCACCACCACCGGCAACAAGGACATCATCCTCGCCTCGCACATGGAGCGGATGAAGCACCAGGCCATCGTCGGCAACATCGGCCACTTCGACAACGAGATCGACATGGCCGGCCTCGCCAAGCTCCCCGGCGTGGTCAAGACCGAGGTCAAGCCGCAGGTCCACGAGTGGCGCAAGGCCGACGGCCGGACCATCATCGTGCTCTCCGAGGGCCGCCTGCTCAA
>NZ_BSSA01000084.1 GCF_030268885.1 Kitasatospora phosalacinea | reverse complement strand
GTTCTTCAGTCGTCTGCCGGCGGCTGGGCGAGTCAGAAACCGTATGGGTAGTCGAAGGACATGCGAAAGGTCCGGCGTAGAGGGTAAGACCCCCGTAGACGAAACCTGTACGGCTCGCTTGAGCTTCTCCCAAGTAGCACGGGGCCCGAGAAATCCCGTGTGAATCTGGCGGGACCACCCGCTAAGCCTAAATATTCCCTGGTGACCGATAGCGGATAGTACCGTGAGGGAATGGTGAAAAGTACCGCGGGAGCGGAGTGAAATAGTACCTGAAACCGTGTGCCTACAAGCCGTGGGGGCAGCCTTCGGGCTGTGACTGCGTGCCTTTTGAAGAATGAGCCTGCGAGTTTGCGGTGTGTAGCGAGGTTAACCCGTGTGGGGTAGCCGTAGCGAAAGCGAGTCCGAATAGGGCGTCTGAGTTGCATGCCCAAGACCCGAAGCGGAGTGATCTAGCCATGGGCAGGTTGAAGCGCGGGTAAGACCGTGTGGAGGACCGAACCCACCAGGGTTGAAAACCTGGGGGATGACCTGTGGTTAGGGGTGAAAGGCCAATCAAACTCCGTGATAGCTGGTTCTCCCCGAAATGCATTTAGGTGCAGCGTCGCGTGTTTCTTGCCGGAGGTAGAGCACTGGATAGGCGATGGGCCTTACCGGGTTACTGACCTTAGCCAAACTCCGAATGCCGGTAAGTGAGAGCGCGGCAGTGAGACTGTGGGGGATAAGCTCCATGGTCGAGAGGGAAACAGCCCAGAACACCGACTAAGGTCCCTAAGCGTGTGCTAAGTGGGAAAGGATGTGGAGTCGCAGAGACAACCAGGAGGTTGGCTTAGAAGCAGCCACCCTTGAAAGAGTGCGTAATAGCTCACTGGTCAAGTGATTCCGCGCCGACAATGTAGCGGGGCTCAAGCACACCACCGAAGTCGTGTCATTGCAGCAATACTCCCAACGGAGGCTGTGATGGGTAGGGGAGCGTCGTGTGCCGGGTGAAGCAGCCGAGGAATCGAGTTGTGGACGGTTCACGAGTGAGAATGCAGGCATGAGTAGCGATACAAGAGTGGGAAACTCTTGCGCCGATTGACCAAGGGTTCCTGGGTCAAGCTGATCTGCCCAGGGTAAGTCGGGACCTAAGGCGAGGCCGACAGGCGTAGTCGATGGACAACGGGTTGATATTCCCGTACCCGCTTTGAAGCGCCAACG
>NZ_BSSA01000083.1 GCF_030268885.1 Kitasatospora phosalacinea | reverse complement strand
CTAGGGGGTGTTTCGAAAGTGCTGGTCACAGCCATTCGTTGATGGCTGCGACCAGCACGGTCGCTTCGTAGCGAACGGCGAGTTTGTCGTACCTCGTGGCGACCGCGCGGTGGCGCTTGAGGCGGTTGATCCCGCACTCCACCGCGTGGCGCTCCTTGTAGTCGTTCTTGTCGAACTTCGGTGGCCGCCCGCCGTGGGAACCGCGTTTCCTGCGGTTCGCGATCTGGTCGCGCTTCTCGGGGATCGTGCAGCCGACACGGCGTCTGCGCAGGTAGACGCGGTTCGCGCGGGACCCGTACGCCTTATCGGCGCGGACCCTGTCCGGCCGGGTGCGCGGGCGTCCCGGGCCCAGGCGCGGCACCCGGATGCGGTCCAGGACGACCTGGAACTGCGGGGAGTCGCCGCGCTGTCCGGCGGTGATCACGAGCGACATCAGCTTCTGCGCCTGCTCGACCGCCAAGTGAATCTTGGAGGTCAGTCCACCGCGCGAACGTCCGAGACCGTGGTCGTCGGGCTCGGTGAAGACGCCGCCGGGCGACTCGACCTGCAGGTCCCCCTTTTGCGCGCACCGGCAGCTTGCTGGTGCGCGCGGACGATCGTGGAGTCGACGGAGATGTCCCAGGTGATCAGGCCCTTCGTATCGGCGCGGGCTTGGAGCTGTTCGAGGATCCGGTGCCACGTGCCGTCGCGCTGCCAGCGGCGGAACAGCCCGTAGACCGTCTCCCACGGCCCGTATCGCTCGGGCAGGTCCCGCCACGGTATGCCCGTGCGGGTGCGGAACCGTATGCCGTTGATCAGCTGCCGCTTGGTGTGCAGCGGAGGCCGACCGGCCTTGATGCCGCGCGGCAGCAGCGGTTCCAGCGCTGCCCACTGGGCGTCCGTCAGATCTCCCCGGGCCATGGAACGTGATCATCGCATGGCCTTGATCCACTTCTTGGGGCGGGCCGCTTCCTTCAGGCGGTCCTCGGTGACGGCTCCACGGGCGGCGGCTCGGATGAGTAGCGAGCCCGGTTGGCGTTGAAATGGGCCAGGTAGTAGGTGACACCGTCGAGGTGCAGCTCCATGGGCGGAGGATCGGCGACCAGGTGGGTCCAAATGTGCCGGCCGTCCAGCTGAGCCTCCATCTTCGGAGTGTTCCAGGAGCGCGCCCACCTCTCCGCCTCTTCCGGGGACCACAGGAAGCGGGCGCCGGACTCCTTCTCCTCGCCGGGCTCCGCCGCTGTCAACGCCCTTACCAGCGCCGGGCTGTAGACGGCGCGGACCCGGAAGTTTACGAGGAACCGCCTCTTGATCACGATTCGCGCGTA
>NZ_BSSA01000082.1 GCF_030268885.1 Kitasatospora phosalacinea | reverse complement strand
GGGGCTTCGCCCGTGAAGGTGGACACGCGGTTGGTTGTCACGCGGCGAGCGTGAGCTTAGCGGTGTGGCGTCGGCGTTCGTATTCGTTCGGGCTGAGGTGGCCGTTGGCGGAGTGCCGGCGGCGGGTGTTGTAGCGGGTCAGCCAGGCGAACACGGTCCTGCGGCAGGTGGCGGGATTGCCGTAGTCGCGGGTGCCTTGGAGCGTCTCGCGTTTGAGGGAGGCGTGGAAGCTCTCGCAGGCCGCGTTGTCCGCGCTGCTGCCGACCGCGCCCATCGATCGGGTGACGCCCAGGTCAGCGCACAGGTCGGCGAAGGCCCTGGACCCGTCTTGCGCCCCGTGGTCGGAGTGGAACACGGCCCCGTCCAGGCCGCCGCGGGTCGCAGCTGCCATCCGCAGCGCGTCCGTGACCAGGACGGTGCGCATGTGGTCGGCGATCGACCAGCCCACGACCTTGCGGCTGAAGCAGTCCAAAACGGTCGCCAGGTAGAGGAACTCCCCGCCCGCAAGCGGCAGATACGTGATGTCGCCCATGTATTTGCGTCCCGGTTCCGGGGCGGTGAAGTCCCGCTCGAACAGGTCCGGGACGAGCGTCGCGGCCGGGTCCGCAACGGTGGTGCGGATCCGTCTGCGCAGGCGGACGCCGGTGATGGCGTGTGCGCGCATGACCCGAGCGACCCGCTTGTGGTTCACCCGCGTACCGGTCTCGCGCAGTTCCGCGGTCACCCTCGGCGAGCCGTAGGCGCCGCCGGAGTCGGCGTGGATCCGGCGGATCCGTTCGGCCAGGACCTGGTCCTCGCGTCGGCGGGCGGCTCTGGCGTCGGCGCCGCCGAGCCACTTGTAGTAGCTGGACCGGTTGACGTCCAGGACCTGGCAGAGCCGCTTCACCTCGTAGGCGTCCCGGTGGTCGTGGACGAACTGGAAGCGGCTCACCAGTTCGTCTCGCCGGCGAAATACTTGGCCGCCTTGCGCAGGATGTCCCGCTCGGTGGCCAGCTTCCGCTCGCTCGCCTCCAGTTCGGCGACGCGGGCCTCCAACTGCCGGATCCGTATCTCCGGATCGTCGGACACAGCCGGTCGTCCTGCCCCGGCCGACGCCGTCCCGCCCGCCCGAACGGCTGAAGTCACACCACGGCGTTCGCGGTCACGCAGCACCCACTCGCGCAGTGTCGCCCTGTTGATGCCCAGGTCAGCGGCGATGTCCTTGTAGGTCGCCCCGGGCGTGGACTCGTACAGGGCCACGGCATCGGCCTTGAACTCGTCCGAGTAGTCCTTCATCGCCATCGGCGGTGTTCTCGCTTCCTCCGGATCAAGCAGATCCAGTATCAGCGTGTCCACCCATCAGGGCGAAGGCCC
>NZ_BSSA01000081.1 GCF_030268885.1 Kitasatospora phosalacinea | reverse complement strand
CTAGGAGCTGTCCGGCCGATCATGTGACTGTCGCCTGGTCGGATCGTTGTCCTGTGTATGGGGCGGGGTGAACGCGGTGATCTGTCGGACGCGGAGTGGGAACGGCTGCGGCCGTTCCTGCCCGTGAGCAACGGTCGGTGCGGGCGGTGGCGTGATCACCGGCAAGTGATCGACGGGATTCTGCACCGGGTTCGGACCGGGGTTCATTGGCGCGATCTGCCGGAGCGGTTCGGGCCGTGGAAGACGGTCTACGAGCGCCACCGGCTCTGGTCGGCCGACGGCACCTGGGAACTTCTGCTGCACCAAGTCCAAGCGGCGGCCGATGCGGCTGGCGAGATCGACTGGGACATCTCGGTGGACTCGACCATCGTCCGCGCGCACCAGCACGCGGCCGGCGCCCGCACCGACCCGCCGCCGGCCCTTGCCGGCTCAAAGGGGGACAAGACGCTGGAACACCAGGACGAAACTCCGTGGCAGAGCCTCGTCGACCGGCTGGTGGAGGTGGTGCAGGAAGCGAGGGCCTGGGTCGTTCGCGCGGCGGCTTCACGAGCAAGATCCACCTGAGCGCAGACGGTCGCTGCCGGCCGCTGTCCCTGATCGTCACACCGGGGCAGCGGGCCGACTGCACCCAGTTCGTGCCGGTGCTGGAGAAAATCCGGGTTCCCCGGCCCGGGGCCGGCCGGCCCCGCAAGAAGCCGGACAGCGTCGCAGCAGATAAGGCGTATAGCAACGGTCCTTGCCGTCAATACCTGCGGCAGCGCGGCATCCGGCACACGATTCCGGAGAAGGCGGACAGCCGGGCCGCCCGCCTGCGCAAGGGATCACGAGGCGGACGGCCACCGGGGTTCGACGAGGAGCGGTACAAGAAGCGCAACACCGTCGAACGGGCCGTCAATCGGCTCAAGAACTTCCGTGCGGTGGCTACGCGGTATGACAAGCGCGGCTACGTGTTCCTCGGCACTGTCTCGGCTGCAGCTGTCATCGTGTGGCTCCGCTCATGACCGGCCACTCGCGCGTTCACGTCGAGTGCGGAAGCCTGGCCGACCGCAGCAAACAGGATGAGAGGCAGCTCCTTGTCGGCCTGGCCGATCGCCAGCGCGAGCCAACGACCGCTGTCGGAGAGCGGCCACACCTGCATGCTCACAGCCTGCTGGCTGAGGTAGTCGAGCGGCTCGGGCACCGGCTCTCCCTCGCAGCTGGCGCTGAGATACGGTCCGAGTTCCACTACGAACGCACTGCCCCACCGATCCGTCAGGCGTGCCGCCAGGTCGTCGAGGCGGGCCTGCAGTTCGGCCTCGGCCTCAACCCAGGCCTGCCCGTCGTCGTCATCCCAGAAATCCCGACTGACCTGCAGCTCGCGCACATGATGCTCAGGTCCACCGCCCCCGGAGGCGTCAACATAGGTCACCTCCGGGAACGGCTGCACGGCCAACGCAGCAATCGTCGAGAGGTACTCCTCGGTGGTCATGGGCGCAGGCTATGAGACCGCGCAGACAACCTCCGCCGACTGCCCACACCAATGATCGCCCGGACAGCTCCTAGC
>NZ_BSSA01000080.1 GCF_030268885.1 Kitasatospora phosalacinea | reverse complement strand
CTAGAAGTCTGATGAAGATGTTGGGTTCTGGCCCCGCTGCGTGAGTGGTGGGGCCAGACTCGTTTCGTGGCGATGGGGGAATGGGCCGGGGATCTGGTCGGACCGAATGTGTGGGAGACCTGTCGGGAGTTGATCCCGGCCGGGAGCGTGTTCGCGTTCCTGGCCGAGCACCGGGAGTCCCTGTTCCCGCACTCGATGTTCGCGGACATGTACCCGTCGAGGAACGGGCGGCCCAGTATGCCGCCGCAGGTCCTGGCCGCGACCGTGGTCCTGCAGAGCCTGCACGGGCTGTCGGACTTCGACACGGTCCAACAGCTGCGGTGTGACCTGCGATGGAAGGCCGCGTGCGGGCTGGGCCTGCACGACAGCGCGTTCGACCCCTCGCTGCTGGCCTACTTTCGACGCCGGCTGCAGCGCTCAGCGGATCCGAACCGACTGTTCGCCAGGGTCAAGGAGGTGGTGGCGGCCACCGGTGTGCTCAAGGGCAGGCAGCGGCGGGCGTTGGACTCCACCGTGCTGGACGACGCGGTGGCCACCCAGGACACCGTCACCCAGTTGGTCGCCGCGATCCGCCGGGTGATCCGGGACGTCCCCGACGCCGAGCGGACCGCCGCCACGTGGTGCACCGCCCACGACTACACCGACCCGGGCAAGCCCCGCATCGCCTGGAACGACGAGGCCGCTCGCGCCACACTGGTGGACGCCCTGGTCACCGACGCACTCAACCTGCTGGGTCGCCTGCCCGAACGGCAGTTGGACCAGAAGGCCGCCGACGCCGTCGGGCTGCTGGCCCTGGTCGCCGGTCAGGACGTCGAGGTGGCCGACGGCTCCGACGGACGCGACGGTCGGTGGCGGATCGCCCGCGGCACCGCCCCCGACCGCATCGTGTCCACCGTCGACCCCGAGGCCCGCCACATCCACAAGAACCGCACCCACCACCAGGAGGGCTTCCGCGCCCACGCCGCGTTCGAGCCCGAGACCGGTCTGCTGACCGAGGTCGAGCTCACCGCGGGCACCGGAGCGCACAACCACGAGGCCGCCGTCGCCGGGCACCTGCTCGCTGACGAGACCGCGACCCTGACCGTCCTCGGGGACACCGCCTACGGCACCGGCGACCTGCGCGAGACCCTCGAAGCCGGCGGCCACACCCTGATCATCAAGCCTCCGCCGCTGCGGCAGGCCGTCCCCGGCGGCTTCACCAGCGACGACTTCCAGGTCGACACCACCATCGGGAGCGTCACCTGTCCGGCCGGCCACACCAAGCCCCTCGGCCGCCCGGACGCCAAGGGCGCCCGCACGGCCCAGTTCAAGAAGCTCTGCATCGACTGTCCCCTGCGTGAGCGATGCACCCGCTCCAAGACCGGCCGGGCGTTCCAGGTCCACGCCCACTACGACCGTCTGAAAGCCGCCCGCCGGGCTGCTGCCGATCCCGACTGGCAGGCCGAATACCGCCGCTGGCGGCCACCGGTCGAACGCGCCATCGCCTGGCTCACCGCCCGGGGCAACCGCCGCGTCCCCTACCGAGGTGTCCTGAAGAACGACACCTGGCTCCATAACCGCGCCGCCGCGCTCAACCTCCGCCGACTGATCAGCCTCGGGCTTACCCGCGCGGGCGACACCTGGACCATCACTCCCACAACCGCATAGCGCAGGAGGGCTATCCCAACCGGGACAGCCCTCCCAGCAAGAAGATCTTCATCAGACTTCTAG
>NZ_BSSA01000079.1 GCF_030268885.1 Kitasatospora phosalacinea | reverse complement strand
CCAGGGCCAGGCCGTAGTCGCGGACGAAGGCCTCGTGGGCGTCGGCGAGTTCGGCCGGGCTGAGCGGGTAGTGCGCGCCGTCCTTGGTGAGCACCGGCAGGCCCGCGTTCGGCATGCAGGACAGGCCGACCCGGGCGTTCTTCGCCAGGTAGCGCAGGTGCTCGCTCATCTCGGCCGGGCCGGTGGCGCAGTTCATGCCGATGAAGTCGATGCCCAGCGGCTCCAGCGCGGTCAGCGCCGCGCCGATCTCCGAGCCCAGCAGCATGGTGCCGGTGGTCTCGACGGTGACCTGGGCGAAGACCGGCAGGTCCAGCCCGGCCTCGGTCAGGGCGGCCCGACAGCCCAGCACCGCGGCCTTGGTCTGCAGCAGGTCCTGGCTGGTCTCGACCAGCAGCGCGTCGACGCCGCCCGCGATCAGGCCCGCCGCGTTCTGCCGGAAGCCCTCGCGGACCACCTCGAAGGTGGTGTGACCCAGCGTCGGCAGCTTGGTGCCCGGGCCGATCGAGCCCAGCACCCAGCGGGGGCGGCCGTCCTTCGCGGTGAACTCGTCGGCCACCTCGCGGGCGATCCGGGCGCCCGCCTCGGACAGCTCGAAGATCCGCTCGGAGATGTCGTACTCGCCCAGGGCCCAGTGGTTGGCGCCGAAGGTGTTGGTCTCCACGCAGTCCACGCCGACCGCGAAGTACGCCTCGTGCACCGAGCGCACGATGTCGGGGCGGGTGACGTTCAGGACCTCGTTGCAGCCCTCCAGCTGCTGGAAGTCCTCCATCGTCGGCTCCTGCGCCTGGAGCATCGTGCCCATCGCCCCGTCGGCGACCACGACTCGGGTGGCGAGGGCCTCGCGCAGGGCGTCGGCGCGCTCCTGCTGGGCGGTGGGCATCACGCGGTGTTCCCGGAGGCCGTGATGAGCAAGCCGGCGCCCATCCGATGCGCTGCCTGGACGCCGTAAGCGCGTTCGGCCGCGGAGATCAACCGATCGTGGTCCACGGAGTAGGACTGCGGGCCGATGCCCCCCAGTGCCTCGGCGGCCAGCACACAGCCCAGCTGGGCCGCCGACTCCAGCGCAAGCCCCCTGCCCACGCCCGTGAGGAAACCCGCCCGGAACGCGTCGCCCACTCCGGTGGGATCGACGACGGTGACACTCTGGATGGCAGAGACGGACAGCGGCGCCCGGCCCCGCTGGTCGATGCGCACCCCCCGTTCGCCGAGGGTGGTGACCCATGTCCCGACGTGGTTCAGGACCTCGTCCCGGCTCCAGCCGGTGCGCTCCAGCAGCAGCGCCGCTTCGTACTCGTTGCTGAAGAGCCAACGCGCTCCCCGGATCAGGTCCCGGGTCTCGGTCGAACTCATCCGGGCGAGCTGCTGCGACGGGTCCGCAGCGAAGGGAACGCCCGCGTCACGGCAGTGCGCCGTGTGGAGGAGCATTGCTGACGGGTCGTTGGCGCAGATCAGCACCAGATCGGGCTGGCCCTTGGTGCGGGCCAGCTGACTCAGGTCGATCTCGGCGGCCTCTTGCATGGCGCCCGTGTAGAAGGCGGCGATCTGGTTGGCGTCCAGATCAGTGATGCACATGAAGCGGGCGGTCTGTTTCTCGGAACAGATCCGGACGCCACAGGTGTCGACGCCGTGGGCCGTCAGCCAAGCGTCGTACTCCGCGAAGTCATTGCCCACGGACCCGACCAGCACGGGCTCCAGGCCGAGCTGGGCCAGGCCGAAGGCGATGTTGGCGGCCACCCCGCCCCGGCGCACCTCGAGCGCGTCCACCAGGAACGAGAGGGAGACGCACGAGAGCTGATCGGCGAGCAGCTGGTCCGTGAAGCGACCCGGGAAGGTCATCAGATGGTCGGTGGCAATCGAACCTGTGACCGCGATGCGCATTTCAAGGCCCCGGTTCGATCGCCTGACCCGGGACCGCGGCCTCGACGGCCGCCTTCAGCGCCTCGACGCGGTCGGTGCGCTCCCAGGTGAAGTCCGGCAGCTCGCGGCCGAAGTGGCCGTACGCGGCGGTCTGGGCGTAGATCGGCCGCAGCAGGTCCAGGTCGCGGAT
>NZ_BSSA01000078.1 GCF_030268885.1 Kitasatospora phosalacinea | reverse complement strand
TGGTCGCCGCCGCCGACCGCGCCCGCGAGGCCCTGGGCTGGGTCCCCAAGCGCCCCGAGCTCGACCGGATCGTCGCCGACGCCTGGGAGTTCACCCTCGCCCACCGCGCCTGACCAGCACCCCTCCCCGCCCGAACCCGAGGCCGGTGCGGGGTCGGCCGGGGCCGGAACCGGGGCCCGGCCGGGGCCGGAACCGGT
This sequence comes from Kitasatospora phosalacinea, assembly GCF_030268885.1. Taxonomy (GTDB): domain Bacteria; phylum Actinomycetota; class Actinomycetes; order Streptomycetales; family Streptomycetaceae; genus Kitasatospora; species Kitasatospora phosalacinea_C. Next base: position 1,913 of record NZ_BSSA01000078.1, on the reverse strand, counting down.
CGGCATTCTCCGGGCGAGAGCGGGGAGACGGGGGGCGCGTGCCGAGCACGCACTGCCCGCCGCTTCCGTCCCTGGGGGAACTCCCGTGGCCGTCCACTCCCGTCTCGCCGTTCTCGGTGCCGGCACCGCCCTGGGCACCGTCCTCGTCCTCGGCGGCGCCCCTGCCGCCCGGGCCTGCGACGAACGGCCGCCCGCCACCGCCGCCCCGACCCCGACGCAGTCCTCCACCGCGCCCGCGCCCTCGCCCTCCGCGTCCGGCCCCGACTCCGACTCCGCGTCCGCGGCCCCGTCCGCCGCACGGCCGACACCGGCCGCTTCGCTGGCGCTCCTGCCGGGGGCGGACCGGACGCTGGTGGCGGGCGGCGCCCCGGTCGAGTTCACCGCGCAGGTCGACAACACCGGCACCGCCGCCCTGGAGGGCGCCGCCCCGCTGCCCGCCCTCCGGAACGACGCCGCCCGGAGCCCGCAACAGGCGCTGCGGGCCGACGAGTTGCTGCTCCAGGTGAAGACCTCCGCGGGCTGGGAGGACCTCCCGCTGTCGGTCGGCTGCGACCGCTCCCTGCGCGGCGACGGCGCCCTGCCCGCCACCGACCTCGCACCGGGCGGGAGCGCCCGCTACACCTTCCGGCTCTCCGTCACCGCCGCCGACGCCGCCGCGCAGCAGGTGGACGTCCGGCTCGGGCTCCGGTCCGGGTCGGCGGACTCCTTCACGTCCGCCCCGCACACCACCCTCCGGATCACCCACCCGGCCGCCCCCGCCCCCGCTCCCGCGCAGCCGTCCGTCGCGGAGCCGGCCCCGGCCTCGGCGTCGACCGCCCCGAGCCCCCGCACCGAGGTGCTCGGCGTCGACGCCCTCCCGGCCCCCGTCCGGGGCGGGGCCACCACTCCCCCGGCCTCCGACGCCCCCACCCTCGCAGCCGCGAGCCTGCCGTCCCCGGCCGACGGCGGGCGGCCGCCGACCTCCCTGCTGGTCAGCGGCGTCGTCCTGATCGCCCTCGGCGCCACCGGCTTCACCCTCGTCCTCGTCCACCGCCCCGCCCGCCACCGCTGACCGCCCACCACGCCGGGCACGGCCCCGACCGGGGCACGGCCCTCAGGGGCGGGCGTGGACGTCGACGGCGGGGCCGGTCACGGGGCCTCCTTCAGGACGGCGGTGGTGCGGGCCATCAGACCGGGCACGTCGGCGTCCCGGACACCGTCCATCAGCCACCGGCCCAGCTGGCAGGAGTTCTCCACCACCATCCGCACCCGCGGCAGCCGCCGGGCGTGGTAGTCGAGCAACAACTGCTCGTCGAACTCCTCGGCACCGGTGAGGAGTTCGGCCAGTACCAAGGCGTCCTCCAGGGACATCGCGGCACCCTGCGCCAGGGTCGGCGGGCAGGCGTGAGCGGCGTCGCCGACCAGCACCACCCGGCCCCGGTGCCACGGACCCTCGACCAGGTGCCGGTCGAACCAGGTGTAGTTGACCTGCCCGGGGTCGGTGATCGAGGCCGCTATCTGCTCCCAGTGGCCGCCGTACCCGGCCGCCAGCCGCCGCATCTCCTGCGCGTAGTCGGCCGGGTCGATGGTGGCGCGGTCGCGCTTGGGCTCGACCAGGTACGCGTAGACCGTGTCCGGCCCGGTCGGACAGTACCCGGCGATGTACGCCGGTCCGCCGTAGGCCAGATCGGTGCGCTCCACCCCCGCCGGACGCGGAGCGGGAGCCCGCCAGACCGCCATGCCGGTCGGTTCGGGACGCTCCTCGATGCCGATCATCGCGCGGGTCGCGGAGGATATGCCGTCCGCACCGACCACCAGGTCGTAACGGCCCGAACTCCCGTCGGAGAACTCGACGTCCACCCCCTCCGCGTCGCCCCGCAGGGCGGTGACGGTGGTGCCGAGGCGGACGTTCGCGCCAGACGCCTTCACCGCGT
>NZ_BSSA01000077.1 GCF_030268885.1 Kitasatospora phosalacinea | reverse complement strand
CTCACAGCGCCGATGGTACTGCAGGGGGGACCCTGTGGGAGAGTAGGACGCCGCCGAACAATCTTTCAGAGAAAGCCCCCTGACGGGATGTCAGGGGGCTTTCTCGCGTTTCCGGACCGGAAGCGGACAGTTCGGACACCGCTGTCGGTGCGTACGTGCAGGAGCGTCGGGGCGATCTGCCGGCGGAGATCGGAGCCGGTGCCGTCGAGCGGTACGCGGCGAGTGAGGCGTTTCCTGGCGGCTCCTGACCACGGCGGCCCGGGCGGGCCTGCACCGAATCCCCTTGCCGCCGGGCGAGAAGATCGGGATCGAGACCGGGTGCACGGCCGGTGGCCGCCCTCTCGCCCGCGCCGCGGTTTCTCGGCCCGGGACCTGGCCGTGGGCGAGGGAGGGCCTCGCGGCGGGTTCCGGGGCGTTGCACCCCGAACTCCGCCGGAAGTTCACCGCGGCGGAGAGCGTGGGAGACCGTGGCTGCCGCACGCCCGGACCGGCTCCACTCCGGTCCGTACGACGCTCTCGTACCGCGGCAGGAGTGGTGCACCTTCATCAGCCGCAGCCGTGCAGAGGTCGCCGACCGGTGGTCGTGCATCGGAGTGGTCGAGCTCGCGACCCAGGCCCGTGAGCGGCTGTTCGTCGAGAACCTCCATGCCAGGCTGGCACCGCGTCAGGTCATCGGGTCCCCGACCCGTACCCTGTGGGCGGTCTTCTGCCGCCCGATGTTCACACCTACGGCGCCTGCTCGGTCAGCGCCTTTGTCCACCCGGGGGACCGTGGCGACGCGGGGCTGTGCTTCCACCACCGCATCGGCCCGCCCGGCGCCCCCGGCCCCGCATGGTCGTGCGGTCGAGACCTTCTGACCGGCTCGGAGGCGGTGACGGGGGGGCGAGGCTCAGACGACGTCGAACTCGTTGCCCTCGGGGTCCTGCATGGCTGCGGCGTAGAGGCCCGCGGTCGGCTCGTCCTTGATCTGCAGCACGGTGGCGCCGGCCGCGACCAGCTGGTCCACGGCGGCCCTGACCCGCTGCGTGCGGACGTCCAGCGGAACGTCACGGCCGCCGCCGACCTTCAGGTCGAAGTGCCAGCGGTTCTTGGCGGACTTGGGTTCCGGGACTTGCTGGAACCACACGCGCGGTCCGTGACCCGTCGGGTCGACGATCGACTCCGGAACGTCACCGGCCCCGGTCGGCAACTCCTCGGCGGGGACCCCTGCCGCCTCCCAGTAGGCGCGCCACGTGGTGTGCCCGTCCGGCGCGGGCTCGGGCACGTAGCCCAGGGCCGGGGCCCAGAAGGCCACCATCCTCTGAGGGTCGGAACAGTCGATCGTCAGCTGCACGGTCGTTGCCATGCGCGGATCCTGCCAGAGGGTTGTGACAGGCGGTCCGCCTGCTCGGCGGATGCCGGGTCGGCCGGTCCTCGTGGTCCGGCGGGCGAGGGGGCGACGGGTGGGGACGGGTGGGGACGGTGTTCCGAGGGGCGCCGGGCGGGGGAACCGGTCGAAGACGGGGGGACGGACGAGCAGCGGGTGGCGCTACGGAGGATGACGTCGGCGGAGTACGAGACGGCGACCGTGCACCGGGAGGCCGAGACGGCCCGGGAGTTCGGGGGGCGATGCCCGGGAACGGGTACGAGGTGTCGTCGATGACGATGCGCAAGGAGGTGCGGCGGGCGTCAGGGGCCGGGGGCCGAGGCCGCGTGGTGGTCGTTGGCGACCAGGGCGCGGGCCAGGCGGGCGGCGGTGGTGGTGACGGCGGGCCAGGCGGGGGAGCGGAGGTGGTCGGCGGGGCGGGGGTCGGGCGGCAGGGCGGCCCGGAGGGTGCGCAGGGCGGTGCCGAGGTCCGCGGTGAGGGCGGCTTCCTCGCCGGTGCGCAGGGTGTGGCCGATCCAGGGGAGGGGGTCGTCGGCGTCGCAGGCCTCGGTGAACAGGGTGGTGAGCAGCGGCGCGGGGTCGAAGGCGTCGTCCTGGAGGCCGGGGGCGGCCAGGGTGAGGACCGCGGCCACCAGTTGGTGGCGCAGCGCGGGGAGGGTGGGGCCGCGGTCGGTCACCGGGGGAGCGTACCGGTCGGGGTGGCGGGGGATGCTCCTATGGCTGTCAAGCTGCTGGAGCGAGGTCGGTTTGGGTGATTTGTGGGGTGGGTGTCCTGGTCAGGGCGCGGTAGACCTCGCGGGCGACGAATCGCTTGAGGCATCGCATGATG
>NZ_BSSA01000076.1 GCF_030268885.1 Kitasatospora phosalacinea | reverse complement strand
GACCCGTTTTCCGCGCGCAACGGAATTGGTGGGTTGGCCAGGGCGTCCCGATGGGCTTGCTCGGCGGCCTCCAGGAGCTGGCCGGAGAACAGGGCCACGACCTGGCGCAGCCGCTCCAGCGCCTGGGCGCTGGCGCCGTCGGCCTGCACGGTGGCGGCGTAGTGGTAGGCGGCGCCGCCGAGGGCCTCGCCGAGCGCGGCTACGCGCTGGAGCGGGCCGGGGGCCATCTCGTCGGCCGCACCGGGGCGCATCGGGGCCACGGCCTTGAGCGCGTCGAGCAGTTGCCCGTCGGTCAGGCGGGCGGTGCGCTGGCGCGCCCGGGAGGCCTTGGAGCGGCAGGAGGCGCTGTCGGTGCAGTAGCGGGCGGGCCTGCCCCGGCCCTGCCTGCGCGGCAGGGGCGTGCCGCAGACCTCGCACAGCCTCTGGTCGGCCTGCCCGCCACCCTGTTCGTCTTTTTCGTGCGCGTCGGAATTCACGACCGGATCGTAGCCCGGTGGATCTTGACGGCGGCCGATTTTCTCAGCGCGCGGAAAAGGGGAGGCGGCGCTCCGCCCCCATCCTGCGGCGCGGGGAGGCTTGGGCGGGCGGCGGGCACCGCCTGCTGCACCGCCTCCGGCTGCGCAACGCGCTGCGCGGGCTGAACCGGCTGCGCAGCGCGTTGCGCGGCCCGCTGCACCAGGGCGGCCAGGGCGTCGTCGTCGTCCACCAGGCCGCCGCCGCCGTCGGCGGCGAGCAGCTGCTCGACGGCGGCCTGCTCCTGCTCGGTGGCGCCGCTCCAGGGGTCGGTGACGTCGGCGAGGGCGGCCTGCGTCTGCTCGACGAGCCCGGCCTCCGGCGCCGCGGCGTCGGCCGGCCGGTCCGCCGCCGCGCGCAGCGCGCCCAGGAGGAGGGCGCGGGCGCTGTAGTCGCGGGAGAGCCGGACGCGGTCGGCGGGCAGACCGGGGACGTCGGCGGCCAGGCGCTCACGCACGGTGGTGACGGCGGGGCCGTCCAGCCAGGTCACCAGCCAGGTGCCGCCGCGCTCCTGGTGGGCGCGCAGCACGCAGCCCGCACTCCTCGGTCAAGGCAGTGACGGACACCTTGATCCGCTTGCTGCCGCCGCGCCTGCTGTCGCTCACGTCCGCTCTCCGCTCTCTCCGGCCGGGCCGCCCGGCATCCTTCCACTGCGGCCGCCCCAGGGCGGGCGCAGCGCCGAGGCGCTCACGCCGCGTCGATGCGGAAGGCGGCGGGGAAGTGTGCGGCCGATCAGGACTTGAGGTCGTCCGGTCCGAGGGTCCGCGGGGCCTTGAACCATGCGCTCGGGCGGCCCGGCTCGCGGGCGGGGTCGAGCGTCACGTCCTCCAGCCGCATCGGCCTGCCCGGAAGCCTCACCGGCACGGCCACCCAGGACTCCTGCTCCGGTGCGGGGTCGCTCCCGTCCAGCGCGGCCAGCACGTCCCCGGCGTCCAGCCCCAGTTCCATGGCCTGGGCCAGGCACCGGGCGAGGGCGTCCTGGGCGGCCCGCTCGGCGGCGCGGTACCCGTCCAGGACGTCCTCGACGGCGGCCACCGCCGCCCGGCACCCGGCGCGCTCGCGCGCCGCGGCGGCCGTCTCCCGCAGCACCCGCTGCTCCGGCCGGTCCTCGCGCCCCGCCTTCCCGGCGTCCTGCGGGAGCGGCTCCGCGCCGGGCTGCTCCTGCTCGGGCACGGCATCGAGGAGGGCGCCGGCGCCAGCGGCGCGCTGGGCGGCGTCGACGGCCTCGGCAACAGCCGCCTCCTGGCGCTCCTTCACCCGCTCCCGGTGCGCCTTCGAGGAACAGGACCGGCTGCAGTACTCCGGCCGCTGCCCCGCGCCACCCACGCGGAGCGCCGCTCCGCACACCCGGCAGCGGCGTGCACCGCCCGCCGCCGCCGGCTCCTTCGCCGCTGCTTCATCCCTCTCCACGCCCACGCCTCGATCCTGGTCGAGAAATACCGCCCGAACAAATGCTCGGATGATCCGGGGAAAAATTCCTCCGGTGGCCCGTACCGTAGCACCAGACAAATCAGGTCCGCCAAATTCCGGCGCGGATGATTCAAATAAAAATGCGAGAAACCCTGCAAAGAATGCACATCACCTCCGCGCGGAGTTTCTGCGCGAGCCACCGGGCGCGGCCGCATCCGGGCGCCGGCCTCGGCCGCACGAAGCTGACGCGGGCCCCCGGCGGGCCGTGACCCGGGCGGGCGGGGCGCGGTTGGGAGGACATGGACTCTGTGATCACCGGGCCGTTCCTGCCCGCCCCTCCGTACGAGCTGGACGAGCGGGAGCAGCGGGCGCTGCAGCGGGCCGCCGAGGCCGGGCGGGCGGCCGCCTCCTGGCTGCGAGAGCTAGGAGCTGTCCGGCCGATCATGTGACTGTCGCCTGGTCGGATCGTTGTCCTGTGTATGGGGCGGGGTGAACGCGGTGATCTGTCGGACGCGGAGTGGGAACGGCTGCGGCCGTTCCTGCCCGTGA
>NZ_BSSA01000075.1 GCF_030268885.1 Kitasatospora phosalacinea | reverse complement strand
CCGCGGTACTTGAGCGCGAACATGTCCCGGACGTCCTGCGGGTCCTCGTCGCCGAAGCCGAGCTCGTAGCGGACCCGGGCGTGCCAGAACTCGGCCAGCGCCTCGGCGAGCTGGACGGACAGGCCGTGCAGTTCGAGGTAGTCGCGGTAGGAGTTGCCGGCGAACAGCTCGTTGGCGGCCTCGGAGATCCGGTTGCCCATGGTGACCACCTGCAGGCCGACCACGTCGCGCTCCCCCGACTCCTCCGGACGGAAGAAGTCGGCCAGGCACAGGCGGCGGCCGCGGCGCTGGCGCGGGAAGGTGAAGCGGGTCAGCTCGGAGCCGTCCTCGCGGTAGAGGATGAGGTCGTCGCCCTTGGAGTTGGCCGGGAAGTAGCCGTAGACCACGGCGGGCTCCAGCCAGCCCTCGGTCTGCAGCCGGTCCAGCCAGCCGCGCAGCCGCGGGCGGCCCTCGGTCTCCACCAGCTCCTCGTAGGTCGGGCCTCCGCTGCGCCCGCCCTTGAGGCCCCACTGGCCCTTGAACAGGGCGTCCTCGTCGAGCCAGGAGGCGTAGTCCTGGAACGGGATGCCCTTGACGATCCGGTCGCCCCAGAACGGCGGGACGGGGACCGGGTTGTCGACGGCCACGTCGGAGCGGATCTGGCCGAGGTTGACCTCCTCCGGCTCCTCCACCTCGACCCGGGCGTGGCGGCGCTTGCGCAGCTCGGGCAGGGCGGCGCCGGGGACGCCGCGCTTGATGCCGACCAGGGCGTCCATCAGGCGCAGGCCCTCGAAGGCGTCCCGGGCGTAGCGGACCTCGCCGTCGTAGATCTCGTGCAGGTCCTGCTCGACGTAGGCGCGGGTGAGGGCGGCGCCGCCGAGGATGACCGGGAAGTCGGCGGCCAGCGCACGCTGGTTGAGCTCCTCCAGGTTCTCCTTCATGATCACCGTGGACTTCACCAGCAGGCCGGACATGCCGATCACGTCGGCCTTGTGCTCCTGGGCGGCCTCGACGATCGCCGACACCGGCTGCTTGATGCCCAGGTTGACGACGTGGTAGCCGTTGTTGGACAGGATGATGTCGACCAGGTTCTTGCCGATGTCGTGCACGTCGCCCTTGACGGTGGCGAGCACGATGGTGCCCTTGCCCTCGCTGTCGGACTTCTCCATGTGCGGTTCGAGGTGCGCGACGGCGGCCTTCATCACCTCGGCGGACTGCAGCACGAACGGCAGCTGCATCTCGCCGGAGCCGAACAGCTCGCCGACCACCTTCATGCCGGACAGCAGCGTGTCGTTGATGATCTCCAGCGCCGGGCGCTCGGTCAGCGCGGCGTCCAGGTCGGCCTCCAGGCCGTTGCGCTCGCCGTCGATGATCCGGCGCTGCAGGCGCTCCTCCAGCGGGAGGGCGGCCAGCTCCTCGGCCTTGGACGCGGCGGAGGAGGCGGCGGAGACGCCCTCGAAGAGCTGGAGCAGCTTCTGCAGGGGGTCGTAGCCCTCGCTGCGGCGGTCGTAGACCAGGTCGAGGGCGGCCTGGCGGCGGTCCTCGGGGATCCGGTTCATCGGGAGGATCTTGGCGGCGTGCACGATCGCGGAGTCCAGGCCGGCCTCCACGCACTCGTGCAGGAACACCGAGTTGACCACCTGGCGGGCGGCCGGGTTGAGGCCGAAGGAGATGTTCGACAGGCCCAGGGTGGTCTGCACGTTCGGGCGGCGGCGCTTGAGCTCGCGGATCGCCTCGATGGTCTCGATGCCGTCGCGGCGGGACTCCTCCTGGCCGGTGGCCAGGGTGAAGGTCAGGCAGTCGACCAGGATCGAGGACTCGTCGATGCCGTACTCGGTGGTGAGCTGGTCGATCAGGCGCTCGGCGATGGCGACCTTGGTCTCGGCGGTGCGGGCCTGGCCCTGCTCGTCGATGGTCAGCGCGATCAGGCCGGCGCCGTGCTCGCGGGCCAGCGCGGCGATCCTCCCGAACCGGGTGTCGGGGCCGTCGCCGTCCTCGTAGTTGACGGAGTTGAGGACGGCCCGGCCGCCGAGCATCTCCAGGCCGGCCGCGAGCACCGGCGGCTCGGTGGAGTCCAGCACGATCGGCAGGGTGGAGGCGGTGGCCAGGCGGCCGGCGATCTCGCGCATGTCGGCGACGCCGTCGCGGCCCACGTAGTCCACGCACAGGTCGAGCAGGTGGGCGCCCTCGCGGATCTGTTCGCGGGCGATCTCCACGCAGGTCTGCCAGTCCGCGGCGAGCATCGCCTCGCGGAACTTCTTCGAGCCGTTGGCGTTGGTGCGCTCGCCGATCGCCAGGTAGGAGGTGTCCTGCCGGAACGGCACCGCCTGGTAGAGCGAGGCGGCGGACGCCTCCGGCTTCGGGTCGCGCGGCGTGACCGGCAGGCCCTGGACCCGCTCGACGACCTGGCGCAGGTGCTCGGGGGTGGTGCCGCAGCAGCCGCCGACCAGGGCCAGGCCGTAGTCGCGGACGAAGGCCTCGTGGGCGTCGGCGAGTTCGGCCGGGCTGAGCGGGTAGTGCGCGCCGTCCTTGGTGAGCACCGGCAGGCCCGCGTTCGGCATGCAGGACAGGCC
>NZ_BSSA01000074.1 GCF_030268885.1 Kitasatospora phosalacinea | reverse complement strand
CACGCGGAGACCGTCGCCGGGCACGCCGAGGTGTTCCAGTCGAAGGTTGCGGGGGTGAGCTTCGAATGAGCAACCAGATCGTCAGGGCGCTGGAGCACGCGGCGCAGAAGCTCGGCAAGACGCTGGCGGAGGACGCCGGGAAGGCGCTGAAGGGCTTCTACCGCAAGGCCGGCGACAACATGAGGAAGGTCGCCAAGAACGTCCGCGAGGTCGAGGAGAAGCACGCCAAGGACCTGAAGAAGATCATGGAGGGCCACGACTCCAGGACCTCCCGCCCCGGACGCGGCAGCGGCGGCCGGGGCGGGGCGGGTTCGGGCAGGAGGCGCATGCGGGAGGGGGTGCAGGACCCCCGCAAGACGGGTGTGCGGCTCAACTCCCGCACCACGTGCAGCGACCCGGTCGACGTCTCCTCCGGCGAGGTGGTGCTGGGCGAGGTCGACGTGAGTCTGCCGGCGACGCTTCCGCTGGTGCTGCACCGCACCCACGTCTCCTCCTACCGCGCGGGCCAGTGGTTCGGGCCGTCGTGGGCCTCCACGCTCGACCAGCGCCTCGAACTCGACGAGGACGGAGTCGTGTTCGCGTCCGAGGACGGCATGCTGCTGTCCTACCCGAGGCCCGAGCCCGGGGTGCCGGTGCTCCCCGTGGAGGGGCCGCGGTGGCCGCTGCTGTGGGACGCCGAACGCGGCCGCATCGACATCACCGACCCCGTCCTCGGGCAGCAGTGGGCCTTCGCGGCGCTGCCGGGCGAGACCCTCGACTTCGTCGGGGCGACGGAACTTCCGCTGCAGGAGATCGGCGACCGCAACGGCAACCTGATCGAAGTCCTCTACGGGGCAGGGGGAGCGCCGACCGAGGTCCGCCACTCGGCCGGCTACCGGATCGGGGTCCGCACGCGCGGCAACCGGATCACGGGCTTCGACCTGCTCGGCCCCGACACCCCGGAACCCGCGTCCGGGCCCGCGGCGGACGCAGACAGCGGACCGGTCCCTGCCGCAGCCGCCCTCGCCCCCGGCGCCGAGCGGGCGCTGCGACTCGTCGAGTTCGGCTTCGACGGCAACGGCAACCTCGCCCGGGTCGTGAACTCCTCCGGTCTGGCCCAGGAGTTCACCTACGACGAGCACCACCGGATCACCACCTGGTGCGATCGCAACCAGCACCGCTACCGCTACCTCTACGACAGGTCCGGCCGCTGCGTGCAGACCCGCGGCGACGGCGGCTTCCTCGACGCGGTGTTCTCCTACGACACCGACCGGCGCACCACCAAGGTCACCAACGCGCTCGGTCACACCACCACCTACCTGGTCAACGAGCTCGGTCAGACCGTCGCCGAGACCGACCCCCTCGGCGCGCGCTCCACCTTCGTCTGGGACCGCTACGACCGCCTCCTGTCCGCGACGGACCCGCTGGGACGCACCACCGAACTGGCCTACGACGCCGACGGCAACCTCACGCACATCCGCCGCCCCGACGGATCGACCCAGTCCGCGGCCTACAACGACCACCACCAGGTCGTCGCCAGCGTCCTGCCCGACGGCACCCGGTGGGCCTTCGACTACGACGAGCGCGGCAACCTCCTCGCGCAGACCGACCCCACCGGCACGACACTGCACTACCGGCGCGATGCGAACGGCCACCTGACCGCGATCACCGACGCCCACGGCTCCACCACCGCCATCACCACCGACCGCGCAGGCCTGCCCATCGCGATCACCGACCCGGGCGGGGCCACCAGTTGCTGCGTCCGCGACGGCTTCGGCCGCCCCGTGGAGATCACCGAAGGCCCCGGACGCGCCACCCGCACCACCTGGACCGTCGAAGGCCGCCTCGCCTCCCGCACCCACCCCGACGGCACCACCGAGCACTGGACCTACGACCCCGAGGGCAACCTCCTCGAACACCGGGACACCGCCGGGCGCGCCACGCGCTACGAATACACCTGCTTCGACCTGGTCCGCGCCCGCACCGACGTCAACGGCGCCCGCTACGAGTTCACCTACGACGCCGAACTGCACCTCACCCGCGTCACCGCACCCGACGGCCTGACCTGGACCTACGAGTTCGACGCCGCCGGACGACCCGTGCGCGAGCGCGACTTCAGCGGACGCACCCTCACCTACACGCACGACGCGGCGGGCCAACTCGTCGCCCGCACCAACGGCGCCGGCCAGCGCATCGACTACCGGCACGACCTGCTCGGCCGCCCCGTCGAGCAGCGCACCGACGACGCCGTCACCCGCTTCGCCTACGACCCCATGGGCCGACTCCTCGAAGCGGCGAACCCCACGACCACCGTCCGCCTGCGCTACGACCCCGCCGGGCGCCTCCTCAGCGAGAGCGTCGCCGGACGCACCACCCACTTCGGCTACGACCTGCTCGGCCGCCGCACCACCCGTCGCACCCCCACCGGCGTCGAAACGGCCTGGACGTACGACCCGCTGGGCCAGCCGCTGACGATGACCACCGCCGGACGCACCCTCCGCCTCGGCTACGACACCACGGGCCGCGAAACCCACCGCGACCTCGGAGCGCTGCGCATCGGCCACGCACGCGACATCAACGACCGCGTCGTCGCCCAGGACCTCACGCTGTGGAACGGTCCCGCCGGGGCCCCCGGAACCCGGCCCGTCCGCAACCTCGTCCACCGCTCCTACCGCCTGCGCGACGACAGCACCCCCGTCGCGATCACCGACTCCCACCAGGGCGAGCTCGCCATCGCCGCCGATCCCGCGGGTCGCCCCACCGCGCTGACCGGCTGGGGCGGCCCGGAGTCCTACGCCTACGACCAGGCGGGGCGCGCCCTGGACGCCCACTGGCCCTCGACCCCTTCCAGCGCCGCCACCGACACCGCGGGCGAACGCCACTACAGCGGCGGCCTGCTGCGCAGGGCCGGCCGCGCCTCCTACGCGTACGACAACCAGGGCCGCGTCGTGCGCCAGAGCCGCCGCCTGCTCTCCGGCGGCGAGAAGACCTGGCACTACACCTGGGACGCGGAGGACCGCCTCACCCACCTCACCACCCCCGACGGCACCTGCTGGCGCTACCTCTACGACCCGCTCGGACGGCGCACCGCCAAGCAGCGCCTGGCTCCCGACCTGACGACCGTCGTCGAGGAGACCCTCTTCACCTGGGACGGCCCCGTCCTCGTCGAGCAGACCCGCACCACCGCCGACCACGAGCACGCCCGCACCACCACCTGGGAATGGGACCCCGACACCTTCCGTCCCCTGACAGTGATGATGTGACTGGTGGTTCTGCTGATGAGCCTGACCCGCCCCCTGACTGACGCCTCGGGCTGTCCTGTTTGGGATTTGTCGGCTCATCAGCAGGCCATCACGCACGCGGCCGGA
>NZ_BSSA01000073.1 GCF_030268885.1 Kitasatospora phosalacinea | reverse complement strand
ACCCGCCGCCGGCACTCCGCCAACGGCCACCTCAGCCCGAACGAATACGAACGCCGACGCCACACCGCTAAGCTCACGCTCGCCGCGTGACAACCAACCGCGTGTCCACCTTCACGGGCGAAGCCCCCACCTCGGGTCGGTACTGCAGCATCTTGAGCTTGCGCTTCACGGCCCGGGTGATCTGGCCCAGGTCGACCGCGACGAGGTTGCCGATGTCGCGCTTGACCAGCGACCACACGCCTTCCTGCGGGTTGAGGTCTGGGGCGTAGGTGGGCAGCTGGAACACGGTGAGCCACTCGGCGTTCGCTTCGATGAACTCCCGCATGCCGGCCGTCAGGTGCAGGCGGACGTTGTCCCAGACGAGCACGATCGGGCCGCCGAGCTGGATGCGGGCTCGGACGATCAGGTCGCGGAAGTCGCGCCAGCCGAAGCCTTTCGGCGTGTCCTTGCGGCCGCGGCACTCGCGGATCGCGTAGATCAGCCGGGACCGCTCGCCCGGCTTGTAACAGGCCATGCCCGCCATTGGTCTGGAGGACGAGCGGCATACCTCCGGCTGCACCGGAGCCCTCGGCCCGAAGACGGCGACGCACATCCGGCTGAAGGATGTTGTGGCGGCTCCTGACGGCTCTGGGCCGACCGCTGATCAGGTTCTTCGGCCTGCGCCACGACCGGCTGGCTGGCTGGCGAGATCGTCCATCAGTGACCGCCCGTCACCCGCCCGGCCGGTTCTCCCTGTTCACGCACCGATCAGCCGGGCCGCCTGCCGCGGGTCGCGCCACCCCTCGTTCTCGGCGACGACGTGGGTTCGCGCCCACTCCGGAACGCTCGACCGGCAGTAGTACTCGTACGAGCGGCATTGCTCGCACCACTCCCAGTACCGTCCCGTCCCGCACATTGCCACCCCGCGCTCCACCCAACGCCGTTCGGGCCCGTCGATGGTGAACGCCAGGTGCAGCGTCCCCGTCCCGCAGATCGGACAGCCGCCCTCGCGGGTCACCGCCTGCTCCTCGAGCATCGCGTTGCAGACGCTGCGCCACGCGGCGTGGTCGTCAGGCGCGTTCCAGGTGCCATTGCCGGGTGTCACCAGTGGTCCCTCATTCCTCGGCTGGACGCTTCGAGCCAGTTTCCGATGCCCCACGGGGTGCAGTCCATGGAGTATTCGTGCCCATGGAACTCCACGGTGCCGGGTGAAACCGGCCTCCCATTGGCCCTCAGCTCCGTCGTATGACAGCGAGATGGGTCCACCGCTCAAGCTACGTCGGTGTCCTGGCTGACAGCCTGGAGACGGTTCTTGAGGTGGTAGCCGTATCAACTTTGGCGCTCAGTCACTCGTACGAGATGGTGCATGTTGACTCGTACGCCGACAACCTCGGTTGGTTGTGACGGAAACTGCAGTGACGCGGGGCTGTGCTCGTGGAAGTCTTTGGGCATGCCTGAGCTGCGTGAACATCCCGAGGGTCCGGTCAGGCTGCTTGGTTTCTGGGGGTCGCCCGAGAACCAGGAGCTGCCGAACCCTGCTGATCTTGTCGATCCTGAGTGGGAGGAGGAGGAACGGCTGTCGGTCGCGGACTATCTGGATCACGGGCAGGTAGCCGGATACTGGATGGGCTCATCGAGATGTCGGCTGTGTTCACGCCTGAACGGGTCCCGTGACTTCACCGATGGCTACTACCTCTGGCCGGAAGGACTCTCCCACTACATTCTCGACCACGGAGTCAGGCTGCCGGCTGAGTTCATCGACCACATCGAACGGCGACGTAACGTCTTTGACGAACTGGACAGGGATGTCACGTGGTGGCGCGAGAACGCGGCCAGGACGTAGTCCCCGCGTCGTCGTTCAGTCGCGGCTGACGCGGTTCTCCTTGGCGAGGAGTTCGCGCCGCTGGCGGGTGCAGTAGGAGTCGCCGGTGAGAGTCAGGACGTCGGCATGGTGGACCAGCCGGTCGATCATCGCGGCCGCGACGACGTCGTCGGAAAACGTCTCTCCCCAGCCTCCGAAGGGCAGGTTCGAGGTCACCATCACCGAGCCCTGTTCATAGCGGGAGGCGATCAGCTGGAAGAACAGGTTCGCGGCGTCCTGGTCGAACGGGATGTAGCCCACCTCATCGACGATGATCAGCTTGTAGCGGCGGATCTTCTTCAACTCAGCGTCCAACCGCCCGGCCTGGTGGGCTGTCTGGAGCCGGTTGATCCAGTTGCTGGCGGTGTCGGACGGCGGATTCGCATGATCGTCGCAACGTTGCTGGTCTCATGCTGTCAGAGCGGCGGTGAAGACGTCCGCGGGGGTTCGCCAACCGAGGGTCTTTCGGGGGCGGTTGTTGGGGCGGTCCTCGATCAAACGGAGCTCGTCCAGGGTGTGGACGGACAGGTCCGTGCCCTCGGGTAGGTACTGCCGTAGCAGGCCGTTCGTGTTCTCGTTGGTGCCGCGCTGCCACGGGCTGGCCGGGTAGGCGAAGTAGATGCCGTCGCTGAACAGCGGGGCCAGCTCGTGGTGGCGGGCCATCTCGATGCCCTGGTCCCAGGTCAGCGTCAGCCGGGCCGCCTCGGGCAGCGTCTGCATGGCGGCCGTGATGGCGTCCCGGACCCTGGCGGAGTCGTGCCCGCCGGGCAGCGGGATCAGCCGAAGCAGGCGGCTGCGGCGGTCCACCAGGGTGGCCACCGCAGACCTGTTCCCGCGTCCGACGACCAGGTCGCCCTCCCAGTCGCCGACGCGATCGCGCTGGTCCACCACGGCCGGCCGATCGTGGATGAGGACGGCCGGCGTCTGGAACCGCGGAGCCCGTGCACTGCTGCTGCGGCGGCGCCTGCGCAGAGACCGGCCGGTCCGCAGCTTCTTCGTCAGCGTCCGGCTCAGCACGCCCTTGGCACCTTGGTAGAGCGCCCGGTAGATCGTCTCGTGGCACAGGTGCCGCTCGGGCTGGTCGGGCCACAGAACGCGCAAGTGGGCGGCGATCTGCTCGGGGCTCCACTCCAGGTGGAGCTTGGCCTGGACCTCCGCCCTCAGCGCGGCGTCGTTCTGCAGCTTCGGCCGATGTGGTCGGCTCCCGCGCTTGCGCGAGCGGTGGTGGGCCAGGTCGGCGGCGTAGATGCCGCGGTCGTGATCGAGGGTGTTGCGGCGCAGTTCCCGGCTCACGGTGGAAGGCGAGCGGTCCAGCCGGGCAGCGATCTTCCTTACCCCGAGCCCGTGTTCGCGCAGCGTCGCGATGCGCTTGCGTTCCAGCAGCGACAGGTAGCGGCCGGAGTGCACAGGCTCCGCCACCCGTTCCGGAGGCAGGCCCCCGTTCTCCGCGCGCCAGCGGTAACCGGTCTTCCGGCCGACCCCCACCAGCTTGCAGGCCTCGACCGTGCCCACCCCCGACTGCAGCAGGCGCCAGTACTCCGCCTCGATCTCCAGCCGCCGCTTCCGACCTCGTATGCCCATCAACACACCCACCATGATCAAGGAGTGCTGCGACAAGCCTTAGACCGTGTCCTACGTGGTGGTGGCTCGTTGATCGGGGCATGGGGCGGGGTACGTGGAGTTGGATTGTTCCGGACGGGTTGTGGGAGTTGGCCAGGCCGCTGATCCCGCCGGACCGGGTGCGGCCGCAGGGCGGCGGGACGCAGAACACGCCTGATGAGACGCTGTTCGCGGCGATCGTCT
>NZ_BSSA01000072.1 GCF_030268885.1 Kitasatospora phosalacinea | reverse complement strand
GAGTTATCTGGCGTTGTCCGGGCCAGCACAGGCATGTGCCCAGGTCAAAGCGCTGCTGATGCCGTCAGTAGCGATAGACCCTGCAGACTCGGGCATGTCCTGCCGCTCGGTAGGGTGCGGTGCGGCAGCGCCAGGCTGTCGCAAAGACGGAGGATGTGGCAGGTCACCGTGACTGTGTGGGACGAGATGTCCAAGTTGACCAAGGATCTGCTGTTCATGTCGCTGGATCACGCGGTGGACAACGCGGAGATCAGCGAAGAGGGGTTCATTCCGTTCTCCATGCGGGGAAGGAGCGATGGCCGTGGAGAGATGACTCGTTTCGTCGCCGACGACCTGCCTGAGAGCGTGCAGGCGGGCCGGAAGATGCTTGAGACCGTGCCGGAGGGGACGGTGGCAGTCACCCTCGCATGGGACGGCTATGCGACTCTGGACGGCCAGCGGACCGAGGCGGTGTTCGTCGAGGCCCATGAGATCGGCCTGCCCAAGAGCGTTGTTCTCGCACAACGCTATATGCGGGTCGATGGCAAGGTTCAGACGCTGGGGAACCCGATCCTGCAAGGTGAGACGGATCCGTTGGTGCGTTCGGTCGGCGTCCAGGAGCCCTGAGCCTCGCGGAGAGTCTCGAGGCGCCAGAAATCAGGGCTGAATCCCCAGCTCCTGGAGCCGCCGACACAGTCTCAGTAGTTCTCCGTGGGCGGCGGCCAGCCGTCGTTCGAGATCTTGGACGTGCTTTCGGCGGGCGGCGCGTTCCCGGCGGAGGGCCTCGGTGAGGCTATGGATCACCGTGCCGTCATCGGCTGACGGGTCCTGACGGAGGGGTCGGTGGTCAGCCCGTTGCTGGCCGCGCAGGGTTTCGATGCGTTTGCGCAGGTCGGTGTGGGTGTAGAGGAAGTCCAGGCTGACGCCCGCCGCGCGGGCCACAGCCCGGAAGTTGATCTCCTCGCCTGCTTTGACCAGTTGCCGGATGCCTGCCTCCGCTCGTTGGACGGCCTGCTTGTGCTTGTCCTGGGCTGCCTGCCGCAGGGCGGCGATGCGCCGGTTCTCGGCGGGGGCAGCGTCAGGGATCGAGGTGGTCGGCCGGGTCGTCATGCGGGCTATGTCCCTTTGTGATCAGGTGTGTTGGCGGTGTTCTGGTAGCCGGTGCGACCGAGCACGCCCGCGCCGCGGACAACGGCGGTGCTGTCGGCCGGGTGGGCTTCCAGGGCGGTGATCTCCAGCTGCATGCTGCGGATCTCCGCGTCGCGCTGTTCCAGCCAGACGTTGGCCGCGCTCATCGGTTCGCCGTAGCGTTCGGCGTGCCGGGCCTGCCGGCTGGCGACCAGGGCCTGGGTCTCCGCGAGTTGGCGCTGGATGTCCGGGAGGAAGGTGCGATCGGTGGCGAAGTGGTCGCATCCGTGGCAGGCGTTCCCCTTGTCGCAGGACCGGGTGGGCGGAAGCAGGCAGTAGCCGTTGGGCAGAATGCGGTCGGTGCGGCGGTCGAGTTGGACCAGGTCGAGCATGTCGCGGCGGTCCATGCCGATCTCGCGTCCATCTCGCCCGATCTTGGCCAGGGCGAGGAACTCGCGCTCCGCGGTGCTGGCCAGGGTCGCCGCGTAGCGCATCGTCATTTCCGGAGAGAGGTGGCCGAGGTAGCGCTGGACGACGTGGATGGGGGCTCCGGCGTTGATTAGGGTGGTCGCCTTCGTGTGGCGGAGCCGGTGGCTGCGGGAGTAGAGCAGGAGCTCGCCGCGGGAGTCGCGCAGGTCCAGGTGGTGGCTGAACTGCTTCAGGACGCGGTTGTAGTTGCTGGTCTCCCAGGACTTGGTGCCGTGCCGGTTGCCGGTGGTCTTTGGGAACAGGTAGCGGACCACGTCGGCGGGCCCGAGGTTCCAGTGCTCGCGCACCCACGCCTGCTGTTCCCGCACGATCTCGACCACGTCGCGGCCGACGAGGATGGTGTTCGGCGCCCCGTCGATCTTCGTCTGCTGGTAGCGGAGCCGGGCGACCATCCCGCCCTCGGGGACCGCGGCGGTGTCCAGGCCGGGGATGTCGGACAGTGGCTCGAAGTCCATCAGCAGCACCTCGCTGGCCCGGCGCCCGGTCAGGGCTTGGATCAGCCAGGCCCGCATGACCGCTGGCTGGCCGAAACCGGCCAGTTCGACCTGGCATGCATTGCGGACGAGGGCGCGTGTCTGCTCGGCGGGCAGGCCGAGGATCTCGATGTGGGTGAGCATGCTGCTGAGGTCGGTGTCATTGATGTAGTTGCGTTCATCCGCCTCGCGGAGCTCACGCTGTCGAGGCCGGTCGGCGGGGCGGAACATGCGGGCATGGCTGTCGGTGAGCTCCAGCCAGCGAGCGTCGTCGAGGGCCTCGGCCGCCTCGGCCCGGCAGTCGGCCATGACCCGGTAGAACAAGTCGATCGTCTGCAGGTTCTTGTTGATCGTCCGTGCCTGGAGGCTGCCGCCGACCTTGCGGCGGCCCGAATGCTCGCGCCGCCAGTGGTGCAGGAAGGTGCCGAATTCCAGCGCGAGGGAGCGCAGGCTCTGCTCAGAGCCCGCTGCCAGCGCGGGGTGGTCGATGCCGCGCTCTGTCACGAACGCCGCGAAGCGTGCGGTGTTCACGCGGTGCTGCATCACCGTGGACCAGGTCAGCTGCCCGGACTCCATCTGCAGTCGGAGGTAGAACTTGGTGCCTTCTCGCAGCCAGGCGGGGGTGATGTCGGCCCAGCGGACGGCGGTGTTCGCGCGCGGCTCGTGCTCGCGTCGCGGGATGCGCGGGTCCAGTCGCAGTGACCAGATGTCGTGTCGCCACCAGTCGATCTCGCTGCTGTACTGCCGCAGCAGCCGCTCCAGCATGCCGCGCAGAGCGTGCTCGGCCCGCAGCCGGTGCCCGGGGGCGGGCATCCGGTCCCTGTCTGCATGGAAGGCCCGGGCCCAGGCAACCATCCATTCGGTCAGCGGCAGGTCGGCGAAGGAGGTGACGTGCCGCTGGCGGGCGATGACGGCGGCCGCGGTGGTTGCCCAGCGGTTCCATTCGCTTGCGTGGATCTGCCGTTCGCCTGTGCGCGTGCAGGTGGCCAGCCACCAGCCGACTTCTCGGCGCATGACCTCGGGCAAGGCGGTGAGGTCCAGCCGGACCTGCCGGGATCCGCGCATGAACACCCCGGCCAGGCGCTCATCGCGCGGGTCGAACAGCGGGCCGGCGAAGGCCGGGTCCAAGCCGTCGACCAGCGCGGCGCTCTGGGCCCACCGGTCCGAGGCGGCCCCGTCCTTCGCCGCGGTCGGCGGGCGACTGTGATCGCTCATGCTGAACTCTCTTCCAGAACACGCCAGTTGGCGGTGAACGATTTCCAGTTCGCCAGCGTCTTCAGCTCGGCGTCCTCTGTGACCCAGCCGTAGAGGTTCAGCGTGGTCTGCACGTCGGCGTGACCAAGCCGTCGCATCACCACGTGTTCGTGGGCGCCTGCCAGCAGCAGCGCGGTCGCGTGGGTATGGCGCCACCAGTGCGGCGTCCATGCGGCGGGGACCGCCTTGCCCAGGCGGCGCTTCAGAGCGCCGACCAGGTCGTAGACAGTCTCCGGCCGCAGCGGAGCAAGCCACTCCCCGCGACGCAGGTTGACGAACACCCACCAGTTCTCCAGGTCCACGGCTCGGTGGGCGTCGGTGTCGCAGAGCTGCCACACGTACTCGCTGTGCAGACGCTCCAGGTCGTCGCTGATGTAGATGCGACGGAACCGGCTGTTCTTCACCCGGACCCCGGCCGGATGATCCTGCCGCGGCACGACCTCGACGAACGGGGTGCCGCCCCGGCCGACATGCCAGTCGCAGTGCTTGAGCGAGAGGCACTCGCCCAGCCGCATCCCGGTCTCGCTCAGCGTCGCGAACAGCAGCCGGTCGCGTACCGACCCCGACCACTGGCCCGAGGTCGCGTCGAAGCGCGCGCACCCGTCGAGGATCGCCTCGGCCTGGGCGGGTGTGAGCACTGGTGCTGGTCCGCGTTCGCGGCTTCGGACCCGCACCGCCGGGCTCGCGTGGTCGGCCCCGCGGTCCAGGTGGGCCAGGCCGCGGACGTATCGGCTGCGGGCCCGTCGCCCACCCATCCGGTAGAGCCGCCCAGCGACCGGCACGCCGTGGACATCCGCGTGATACCGGTAGAACGACAGCACCGCCGCCACCCGCAGCCCCACCGTCGACTCCGCCACCCCGCCCGCAGACGCCCCCGCGGCCGGCAGCCGGTGTACTCCGACCGGATCACCGGTCCGTAGCACTGTCAGGAACGGCAAGAATGACGGCAGCGTCACGGCGTCCCAGGCCAACCCAGCCGCTTCCAGGTACTCCCACCACGCACTCAGCGAAGCGGCGTACGACCTGACGGTGTTCGGTGACGCATCCCGGCCGACGCGCAGGAACTCCAAGAACTCCTCGATTGGCGCGACGGGCAAGTGATCCGGACCGACAACCGTCCATGTCCGCCCTGGACCCAACTCGACTCTCTGCACTGGCACAACGCCATGCTGCCGACGTCACCGACGCTGCCCGGGCACCCCAGATAGTGACACGCCAACGACCACCGTCACGAGTGAACCCCACGCTGACAGTCCTTCCAGACGGGCACAAGAGAACCCCAGATAACTGGAGGACTTCGACTACGACGCGAACC
>NZ_BSSA01000071.1 GCF_030268885.1 Kitasatospora phosalacinea | reverse complement strand
TGCCCAAGCACCTGGACGAGAAGGTCGCCCGCCTCCACCTCGACGCCCTCGGCGTCAAGCTCACCACCCTCACCCAGGACCAGGCCGACTACATCGGCGTCCCGGTCGAGGGCCCGTACAAGGCCGAGCAGTACCGCTACTGAGCCGACCCGCGCCGGTGCCCGGCACCCCTCCACGGGGGTGCCGGGCACCGGCGCGTCCGGGGCCGCCCTAGGGCAGCACGTCGGCCGACCAGGCGCCCTCGTCCGGGCCGCGCGCCACCACCCGGTTCAACCAGACCGGCAGCGTGGCGCCCGCCCCCGACCCCGGCTGCACCTCCTCCACGCACCGGCGCACCCCGCCGCCGGACGCGCAGACCCCCGGCTCCGGCACCGGCGCCACCGACCCGGACCCCCCGCCCCGCTCCGCCGACACCGTGACGTAGTGCGAGCCGTCCTGCTGGAAGCCCACCTCGGCCCGCCACGCCGCCCCGTCGGGCACCGACCGGCGCAGCGACGCCCGGGTGACCACCGTGTCGGCCGGCAGCGAGGACAGCGCCAGCGGCATCGGCGGCACGTACCGGCCCGGCACCACCCCCGCCGCGATCCGCAGCGGCACCGACTGCCGGTCCGCCTCCGACAGGCCCGAGCTCTCCAGCTGGTACCAGATCCCGTCCGCGCCGCGGAAGCGCAGCAGGTTCGTCGCCGCCGCGAACGCCGGATCGCTCGACGACACCCAGTACGCCTCCTGCCCGTTCACCGGCGGCGCCCCGATCCGCAGCCCGTCCCCCGCCCCGATCAGCGGGTCCACGTCCGGCGTCACCCCCTCCGGGAACGCCGTCAGCAGGAACTGGCCCCCGCCGCGGCCCCCGACGCCCGACGCCGGGCCGACCAGGGCGACCACGTCGGAGCCGCCCGGCCCCGAGCGGTACTCCACCGCGGAGACCGACTCCGGCAGCCAGCCGAACCGGGCCGGCACCTCCAGCACCGTCCGTCCCGTCATCGGCGCCCCCTGGCCGGGCCGCCCGGTCGCGGTCGGCAGCACCGACGGAACCTCCGCCGGGCCCGCCCCGCCCCCGTCCCGCAACACCGCCAGCGACCCCGCCGACAGCACCACCGCCGCGGCCGCCGCCGTCACCGTCCAGACCCGCCGCCGACGCCGCTCCCGGCCCCGCAGCACCGCCAGCGCCGGATCCACCCGCGAGGGCGGCGCCGACCGCTCCTCCGCCGCCACGTACCGCGCCATCCGCACGGACAGCTCCTCCCCGTCCCCGCTCATGCCCCGGACCTCCCCAACGGGCGCAGCGCCGAGGAACGCCGCAGCGTCTCCAGCGCCCGCGAACTCTGGCTCTTCACATTGCCGCTGGAACACCCCAGCTCGGCCGCGGTCTGCTCGACCGACAGGTCGCAGTAGTAGCGCAGCACCACCGTCGCCCGCTGCCGCGGCGGCAGCGCCGCCAGCGCCTCCCGCAGGTCCAGCGACACCGCCAGGTCCGGCTCCGCGAGCACCTGGTCCTCCGGCGGCCGCGCCGCGGTCCTGGTCCGCCGCCACCACGCGGTGCGCTGCTCGGCCAGGAACGTGTTCACCAGCACCGTCCGCGCGTAGCCGTCCCGGTTCTCCGCCCGGCCCGCGCGGCCCCAGTGGGTGTACAGCTTGGTGATGCTCTCCTGCACCAGGTCGTCCGCACGGTGCCAGTCCGCGCACAGCAAGTACGCGACCTTCCGCAGCCAGACCGCCCTGGAGGCCACGAACGCGGTGAACTCCTCGTCCCGCGTCAGCTCCGCCATCCCGGCGCCCCTCCTCCCGAGAACCGGTGGCACGACCGCACCACCGCCCCCCCTGATGCGACCCGCCCCCGAGAAGGTTGCACCCCCGGTTACGTAGGCTTCCCCCCATGCCGAACGGCCGCTACTCCCTCCACGACCCGCACGACGGAACCCCGCTCGGCGAGGAGCGCTTCCAGTGCGCCCCCGGCCCCGCCGGCTGGCGCTACGTCGCCAAGCGCTACCGCCCCGACGGCACCGTCCAGGGCACCACCGACCTCACCCTGGACGCCCGGCACCGCCCGATCCGGCTCGAACTCCGCTCCGGCGGCTGGCAGGTCCGCGGCGGCGCGCTCGACGGCGTCCACTGGGTCCGCGCCGCGGCCTCGGGCACCGGGGAGGCCGCCGAGGGGGAGGACCGGGCGCACGCCTTCACCGGCGACTCCCCGGCCTTCCTGGTCGCCACCGCCCGGCTGCTCGACCTCGACCCCGGCGCCAGTGCCCGGATCCGCCTGGTCTCCTTCACCGGCGACGCCCTCGCCCCCCGCACCCTCGACCAGGGCTGGCAGCTCCACTCCGTCCAGGACCACCCGACCGACAGCGGCCCGCTCCCGGTCGAGCACTACCGGGTCACCGACCTCGACACCGGCGAGGTCCGCGACCTCCACCTCACCGGGGACGTCCTGCTCGGCGCCCCCGGCATCGAACTCGAGGAACTCGACTCCCCGCCGAACCCGCGCCGCTGACCCGCGGGGCCCGCGGCACGGTTCGGCGCGGTTCGGCGCGGTTCGGTCCGGGGCCGGACCGGACGGCTCAGGCGGGCGGCGCGAACCCGCCGCCACCGGCGGCCGCCCCGGTCGGCTCGGTCGGCTCGGTCGGCTCCGCGGGCTTGGTGAGTGCCACCGGGCCCGGCTGCGGCGCCTGCGGGTACCCGAGCTGCCGCACCGGCGGCGTCTGCCCCTGCGGAGTCTGCCCCTGCGGCGTCTGCACCGGAGCCGGAGCCGGGGCTGCGGCCTGCGCCGGGACCGCGCCGTACGGGGCCTGCACCTGCTGCTGCGCCAGCTGCGCCGCGTACGTCGCGTAGGCCGCCGCCGAGGCCCGCTCCCACTCCCGGCGCTGGCGCTCCATCAGCACCGCCCCCAGGTAGACCAGCGAGGGCAGCCCCGCAGGCACCGGCCACCCCGTCCGCTGCGCCATGTCCGCGGCCATCCGGTCGCCCAGCGCGGCCGCCACCGGCTTGTCCAGCTCGTGCATCCGGCCCAACACCTGGCGCGCCGAGAGCCACAGGCCGTCCGGCACCGCGGACAGGTCCAGCGCCACCAGGTCCGCGCCCAGCGCGTGCATCACCTGCGGCGGCACCGGCGGCACCGCACCCTGGTCCCGCGCCCCCTGCGGCAGGCGCTCCCGGATCACCATCGTCCCGCCGAAGATGTCGCCGAGCCGGCGCCCCTCCGCGGAGAACAGCGAACTGAGCACCGCGGGCATCGCGAACAGGCCGAAGTCGATCACCCCGACCAGCCCCCGCACCAGCGCGTGCCGGAACCGGATCGGACCGCCGTCCGCCCGCACCACCCGCAGCCCCAGCGCGACCTTCCCCAACGACCGCCCCTGCGACAGGGTCTCGACCAGCGTCGGCAGCAGCACCGTGCAGAACACGAGCACCCCGACCGCGAGCGCCATCTGGGCGGCGTCCTCCAGGTCGGAGAGTCCCATCAGCAGACCGACCGCCAGGATGAAGTACGCCACCGTGTACACGGCCCAGTCCAGCAGCCGGGCCAGGGCCCGCGACGGCAGCCTCGCCGTCCGCAGCCCCAGGACGACCGCCTCACCGGTCACCAGCTCGCTCACGCCACCCACCCGCTCCGCTCCGCGGCCCGTCGGCGACCCCGCGTCGCACGACCCGACCCCCTCGACCAACAGCGGCAAACATAAGGCCGTACACCCCCGGCAGGTAACCCCGGGCCGCCACTCGTCACCACGCTTCCGGCATCCCTGCCACGCCGACCCTCCGGTCTGGCAAGCTAAGCCCGCACCAGCCCCGGCAGCACACCAACCAGTTGCAGCCGCAGCCCCGCCGCGCCCCCGGAGAGAACCGCCATGGACCTGGACGTCTTCGTCGCCGCCCACCAGGCGGAATGGCACCGTCTGGAGGTCCTCAGCAGCCGTCGCCGCCTCACCGGCGAGGAGTCCGACGAGCTCATCACCCTCTACCAGCGCGCCACCAGCCACCTCGCCCAGGTCCAGGCCGCCGCCCCGCACCCCGGCGTCGAGGGCCGGCTCACCACCCTGGTCGTCCGCGGCCGCAACGCCGTCGCGGGCGCCCGCGCCTCCTCCTGGCGCGACGCCGCCCGCTACTTCACCACCAGCTTCCCCGCGATCCTCTACCGCGCCCGCCGCTGGTGGCTGACCGTCGGCGCGGTCTCCTTCCTCCTCAGCGCCGTGATCGCCTGGTGGATAGGCAGCCACCCCGAGATCATCAAGTCCCTGATCTCCCCCGAGCAGTACGAGCAACTCACCAAGCCCGGCGGCGAGTTCGAGACCTACTACACCGAGCACCCGTCGGCGAACTTCGCCGCCCAGGTGTGGACCAACAACGCCTGGGTCGCCGCCCAGTGCCTGATCTCGGCCGTCCTGCTCGGCCTCCCCGCCCTGTACATCCTGTTGGAGAACGTCCTCAACCTCGGCATCGGCGTCGGCACCATGGCCTCCGCCGACCACCTCCAGCTCTTCCTCGGCCTGCTCATCCCGCACGGCCTGCTCGAAATGACCGCCATCTTCGTCGCCGGCGGCCTCAGCCTCCGCCTCGGCTGGACCGTCGTCGACCCCGGCCCCCGCACCCGCGCCGTCGCCCTGGCCGAAGAGGGCCGCGCCGTCATCGGCTCCGTCATCGGCCTCACCGTCGTCCTGATGGTCACCGGCTTCATCGAAGGCTTCGTCACCGGCTCCGCCCTCCCCGACTGGCTCCGCATCGGCATGGGCCTCCTCGTCGAGGCCCTCTTCCTGGTCTACGCCCTGGTCCTCGGCAAGCGCGCCGCCGCCACCGGCGAGATCGGCGACGTCGAAGCCGCCGACCGCACCGACCACCAGCCGATGGTCGGCTGACCGCCGCTCCTCCGGCGTGGCGTGGTCATGGAGGCCCCGCCAAACCTGGTAGCCTGATGATCAACCCGGCGGGACCATTGACGTGATCCCCATGGGCTAGTAGGTTCGAACGGTTGGGAGCGGCTGGACATCCAGTTCTCCCCGGCGTAGTGTCTACGACACCGCCAAATCGAGGCAGCGCGTCCGAAGGGACGCTGGCCCGATCAGGCAAAACCCCGAAGCAGAGCAGCGCAGAGCTTTTGATAAGGTCTGCAGCGAAGTCGAAGGAATTCCCACTCCAGCGGGAATGGAAATCGGAGCGAAAAACCTCTGATAAGCTGGGAACACGGAAGAACGAAGCGCCCGGAGATGCGGTCGGAAGGCCGGTCGAAGGAAGCGTCCGTTCCTTGAGAACTCAACAGCGTGCCAAAAGTCAACGCCAGATATGTTGACATC
>NZ_BSSA01000070.1 GCF_030268885.1 Kitasatospora phosalacinea | reverse complement strand
CGTCGTCTTGCCCACGCCGAAGCCGCCCGCGACGACGATCTTGGCGGAGGTGGTGGCGCGGCTGGGGGCGGCGGCCGCGTTAGAGCTTGCGAAGTCCACTGAGGACCCTTTCGAGCAGCGTGACGTCGGGCTGGTTGCCGGATTCGCCGCCGGCTGCGGGCTGGTGGATGGCGACCAGGCCGGCCTCGGCCAGGTCCGCCACGAGGATGCGGGCCACGCCCAGCGGGAGGCCGAGCAGCGCGGAGATCTCGGCGACCGACTTCACGTCGGTGGCGCACAGCGCGCAGATCCGCTGGTGCTCGGGGAGCAGGGTGGCCATCCGGGCCGGGTCGACCGCGGCGGAGACCAGGGCCTCCAGCGCGAGTTCGTAGCGCGGCCGGGTGCGTCCGCCGGTCATCGCGAAGGGGCGGATCAGCGGCTCGGCGTCCTCCTCCTCGTCGGCGTACTCCTCGACGTGGCCGGGCTGCTGTTCCCCGTACCGGTGCGGCGGTTCGGGCTCGGGGAACGCCCCGTGTCCGGCGAACGCCCCCTGCTCGGCGAACGCCCCCTGCTCGGGGTACGCGTCCTGCTCGGGGAACGCCGGGGGGCCGGGGTGGGCCTGGCCGTACCCGTCCTGCTGCTGGTACCAGCGCGGGTCGGGCTGCGGGGGCAGGTACGACTGGCCACCGTTGAACTGCGGCGCGTACTGCGGCTGCTGACCGTGGCCGACGCCGGGAGCCCCGAAAGCGTCGTGGCCGGAGCCCGCGTACGGGGCGCCGTACTGGCCACTGTGGTCGGGCGGTGTCACGGTTCATCTCCTCAAAGGGTGCGGCGGTGCGTTGCTGGCCGCGTCGCCGGGGAGCGCCGTGACCGGTGGTGCGAAGGCCGTACAACGCCCGGTCCCGAGGCCGCCGAAGCGACCTCGGGACGGGCAATGAGGTCTTTCGAATACCAGGACGGTATCCGACGAACCGTCAGTGCAGGAGACTGCCCTGGAGTTCGGCCCGCAGAGCGGGCGTCAGGACGGCGCCCGCGCGGTCCACGAGGAGGGCCATCTCGTAGCCGACGAGGCCGATGTCGGAGTCCGGCGAGGCGAGGACCGCGAGCGCGGAACCGTCGCTGATCGCCATCAGGAACAGGAAGCCGCGCTCCATCTCGACCACGGTCTGGGTCACGTCGCCGCCCTCGAAGATCCGGCTCGCGCCCGAGGTCAGCGAGGTGAGGCCGGAGGCGACGGCGGCCAGCTGGTCGGCGCGGTCCCGGGGGAAGCCCTCGGACATGCACAGCAGCAGACCGTCGGCGGAGACCACCACGGTGTGGGACACCCCGGGGGTGTTGTCCACGAAATTGGTGATCAGCCAGTTCAGGTTCTGTGCGGCCTGGCTCATCTGGGTCAACTCAACGCTCCTGCTGGTTCGAGCCGCCGAAGAGATCGGTGCTGCTGTTGTGCGGTCCATCACCGTACGCCCCCTGGTCGGGGTCGATCCGGAAGCTACCGGTGGCACCGGGGTCGCCGCCGGCCTGGCGGCCCTGCTCGACGCCGCGGCGCAGGTTGGTCAGGCGGCCGCGCACCTCGTTCGGGTCGCGGGAGACCTGCGGGCCTTCCTGCGGGGTGGTCCGGGCGTTGCCCGGCACCAGGTTCTGGCGGGGCACCCGGCGCGGCAGGCCCGAGGGGGTCGTGCCCGCCGAGGAGGGCTCGCGCACCTTCTCCGCGCGCTGCCAGTTGCCGTCGTTCGGCGACTCCCACTCGCTGGGCGCCGCGGTCGGGCCGGTCGGGCCGTAGCCGCCCAGCGCCGACACGTCGTGGCCGCGCGGCTCCTCGACCGGCGCCGAGGTGTCCTTCGCACCGGTGAACCAGTTCGGGGTCTCGCCGTCGGAGGTCCGGCCCGCCAGCTGCTGGCCCGGCCGCCGCTGCGGCAGCGCGCCGCCCGCGGACTGCTCCGCCGCGGGGCGGGCCGGCGGCAGGGCCGGCAGCTCCTCGGCGGGGTACGGGTGCCCGGCGGGCTCCTCGTAGCCGTAGTCCTGCTGCTGGTAGCCGTCCTGCTGGTACTCGTCCCGGGCGTACCCGTCCTGGGCGTAGCCGTACTCGTCCTGCTGGTAGCCGTCCTGCTGGTAGCCCTCGGCGTACTGGTCGTACTGCCCGGCGCCGTACGGCTGCTGGTAGCCGTCGGCGTACGGCTGCTGCTCGTCGCCGTAGGGCGCCTGCGCGTACTGCTCCGGGGCGTAGGGCTCCTCGGCGTACCCGGCGGGCGCGTACGGGGCGTCCTGGCGGTAGCCGTAGGCGTCGTCCTGCGGGGCCTGCTGCGGCTCGAAGGGGCGGCCGTAGGCGTCCACCTCGGGGCGGGCGTACGGGTCGTCCTGCGCGGCGCCGTAGTAGCCGTCCTCGGGGGCGCCGGGGGCGCCGTAGGGCGGCTCCAGGACCTCCGCCTCCACCGGCTCGTCGGCGGCGGGGCCGGGGCCGATCTCCAGGGCGGCCCGGCGTCGCTCCTCCAGGCGCTGGGAGCGCTGCATGGACTCCAGCGCGGGGGAGAAGCCGTTGCCGGGCACGGCGCCGGGGACGGCCAGGTGGTCGTCGAAGCCGAGTTCGGCGGCGGTGCGCCCCTGGCCCCCGTCCGCCCACTCGGCGGTCGGCTCCTGGTCCGCGAAGATCCGGGAGACCGTGAACTCCTCGGCCTGCGGCTCCGGCGCCGTCGCGCCCAGCTGGGTGAGCTGCTGCGGCAGCATGACCAGCGAGGTGGTGCCGGCCGACTCGCCGGACGGGCGCAGCTGCACGCGGATGTCGTGCCGCTGGGACAGCCGGCCGACCACGAACAGGCCCATCCGGCGGGAGATGGTGGCGTCGACGGTGGGCGGCTCGGCCAGCTTCTCGTTGATCTCGGCGAAGTCCTCGGCGGTCAGGCCGATGCCCTTGTCGTGGATCTCGACCAGCACCCGGCCGTCCGGCAGGCGGGTCGCGTTGACCAGCACCCGGGTCTGCGGGGAGGAGAACGAGGTGGCGTTCTCCAGCAGCTCGGCGAGCAGGTGGACGAGGTCGGTCACGGCGGGGCCGACCACGTCGGCCTCGGGGATGCCGGCCAGTTCGATCCGCTCGTAGTGCTCCACCTCGGAGGCGGCCGCGCGCAGCACGTCGACCAGCGGCACCGGGGTGTTCCAGCGGCGGCCGGGCTCCTCGCCCGCGAGGACGAGGAGGTTCTCGCCGTTGCGGCGCATGCGGGTCGCCAGGTGGTCCAGCTTGAAGAGGTTCTCCAGCTGGTCCGGGTCGGCCTCGTTGTTCTCCAGGTCGGTGATCAGCGCCAGCTGGCGCTGGATCAGGCCCTGGCTGCGGCGCGACAGGTTGGTGAAGATCGCGTTGACGTTCCCTCGCAGCAGCGCCTGCTCGGCGGCGAGCGAGACGGCCTGCTGGTGGACCTGGTCGAAGGCGCGGGCGACCTCGCCGATCTCGTCCCGGCCGTGCAGCGGGATCGGGCTGACCGAGGTGTCGACCCGCTCCGGGTCGGTCTTGGAGAGCTTGTCGACCAGCTCCGGCAGGCGGTGGTTGGCGATGTCGAGCGCGGCGGTGTTCAGGGTCCGCATGCCGAGGATCATCGAGCGGGCGATGTAGCCGGTGAGCAGACCGGCCAGCACCAGCGAGGCGATGACGATCAGCGAGTTGAGCACCCAGTCGGTGAACGCCCGGTCCTTGATGCCCTGGGCCTCGTCGACGACCTGGGCGAGCAGGTCGGTCTCCGCGGAGCGCAGCGCGCTCATGTGGCTCTTGGTGGCCTGGTCCCACAGCGGGCGGGTCAGGCCGTCCTTGCCGACCTGGTCGATGATCTTGGCGGCGTTGTCGCCGCCGGCCGAGGCGCTGGACAGCTGGCCGGCGTAGGACATGCCGACCGCGAGCAGGCCCTGCATGGTTGGCAGGCTGTGGCCGTCCGGCATGCGCAGCGGCAGGCGCTGGTCGGCGGTGGCCTGGTCGACCAGGGCGTCCGAGTAGACCTTGATCTCGGCGTCACCGGAGGCGGTGTTGAACTCGCTGAGCGCGGTCTGCTCCAGCCGGGAGGCGACCACCAGCGACTGGATCAGGTCGTCGCCCTCGTGGCCGTCCACGCCGCCGACGCCGAGGCCGACCAGCAGGTTGAGCATCAGCGCGCGCTGGGTGGAGGCGGACGCCTTGGCCAGCGACATCGCGTAGATCGCGCGGCCCTTGGAGGTGACGTTGGTGGAGCCGAAGCCGACCGAGTTGTCGATGGCCAGCAGCGGCGCGAACATCAGCGAGTACGCGTTGGCGGTCGCGGTCGCGAACAGCTCCGGCTTGTAGGCGTTGGCCCGCAGGTGCGGGAGGTACGCCGCGGCCTGCTGGAACTGGTCGTTGCGACGCTTCATGGTGGCGTCGTCCTTGAGCTCCGCGAACGCCGCGTCGTAGACCTTGCGGGCCTCGTCGGTCTTGTCCCGGAGCTTCTTCACCTCGCCCTGGTCGCCCTGCCCGGTGAGCAGCGGGACGAGGGTCTCGTCGCGCTCCTGCTCCAGGGCGTCGGCCAGCTTGGTGGCGGCACTGGCCAGGTTGGCGATGCGCACCGCGCGGTCGGCCTGGTTGTAGTCGTCCAGCGAGGTGTTGACGCGCAGGCCGCCGAAGACCAGGGCGATGACGACCGGGATGACCAGGATGGCCACCAGGCGGGTCGGCACGCGCCAGTTCAGCGGGGACAGGAAGTCGTACCGGCTGCCGCCGGGGCGCGGGGCCTCCTGGGCGGGCGCGGGGCGCGGGGCGGGCTCCGGGGGGACGGAGCGCTGCTGCTCGGCGCGGTCACGGTCCTCGGTCGCGGTGAACGCGGAGAACCGACCGCCGTTCGGGCCGCTACCCGGGTCCTGCTGGCGGGGCTCGGAGCGCCGCTGCGGGGTGACTGGCTGCTTACGCCTCACTCGACAACAACCTCTCGACCGACTGGCGGCCATGGATCTATCCGGCGGCTACCCCCCAGACGGGCCGCGGCCCGCACGGTCCTACGGGGTAGCTGGAATTCCAACACGAGCCGGTGGACCGGACAAACGGCCCCCCCGCCCCGTGCGCCACGGGTGGAAAACGGACATAAACGGTTGAACTCCCGCAAAGTTCAAGGTCATTGGCGCGCACCGGGTTCGGGCGGCTACGCACTGTCAAACAGCCTCGGCAAATGCCTACCGAACTGTTACCGGGGGGCGCGAACCATTCCTGGTGCACGCCCCCCCGGCCAGGTCGGGGCTCACCGCAGTCGGGCGAGGAGGGCGTGTTCGACGAGGGTGATGAGGGCGCTCTTGGCGCTGTCGCGGCGTCGGGCGTCGAGGGTGATGATGGGGATGTCGGTGCTGAGTTGGAGTGCTTCGCGGACT
>NZ_BSSA01000069.1 GCF_030268885.1 Kitasatospora phosalacinea | reverse complement strand
TCGAACTGCGCAGGGTGCGCAAGACCCGGCAGACGGTGCCCGCCCCCACCGGCGGGACCGTTGTCGTCGAGGTCCCCGAGGCGGCGGCGCACCGGGCGGTGCTCGACCTCGCCACCGTACGGCGGGTCGCCGCACTGGCCCGCGGGCTGGAGGAGCACTTCGGCGCGCCCCAGGAGGTCGCGGGCGCCGTCACCGCGGACGGCGGGATCCACCTGCTCGGAACCCGCCCGGCCACCACCGCCCGCCCCGGCCCCCTTCCGGCTGTGCACGGGGCGGCGCCGGGGAACCCGCCGGACTCCGGCACCGCCCCGCGTCCGGGGGCCCCGCCGCTACACGCCGAGGACCTTGGCGTCGAGGACCTTGCTCAGGAACGTCGACAGGTTCGCCTGGACGCGGGCCACCTTCTCCTCCGTGGTCAGGCTCTCCTTCATCCGGATGCCCGACGCGGCCGCGCGCTTCATGCCCCGGACGTACCGCGAGCAGGCGAGGTCGCTGCAGAAGTACTCGCCCGCCGAGGCGTACTCCTCGTCGCCGCCGCCCCGGCGCGCCTTGCGGGCCGTCATCAGGGAGACGCCGGAGGCCAGGTGCGTGGTCAGGCAGATCGAGCACATGGAGCCGTGGCCGGCCGGGCCGGTGCGCTGGGCCAGCCGCAGGGCGACGCCCACGAGCTCCCCGCCGTGCTCGGCGACGATGTAGCTGCGCTGGGGCGCGCCCGGGTCCCGCCAGCCCAGGAAGTCCAGGTCCTCCCAGGGGAGTTCGGAGAGGTCGCGCGGCAGGGTCAGCCGGCTCGCCTCACCCTTGGTGCAGTTGACGAATGATGCGCGGATCACCGGCTCAGTCAGTGCCTTCATGTTCCTCACGATAGCGCCCCTGTGTATATTAGGCAAAAGCCAACGTATATTAGGTATAAGGTCGTGACCGGCGGATCTCCCGCCCGGACCACGGCGCCCCGCGGCGTCCGTCGCGCCCCCGAACCCCGACCGTCCCGTCACGAACCGGGCCACGCACCAAGGCTCCTGACGGAACGTCAAGGACGAGGACCGCGTCGGCCGTACGCACGGTGCCCCGGGGGAGGGAGTCCCGCGCGGGGCCGGAAAGCCCGACCCGACCATCCGTTCACTGCGCAGGAAGTACTGATTGTCATGGCTGAGAACTCACTCGATCTGGCCGCCGCCCGCAATGTCGGGATCATGGCGCACATCGACGCGGGCAAGACGACGACCACCGAGCGGATCCTGTTCTACACCGGTGTCTCGTACAAGATCGGTGAGGTCCACGACGGCGCTGCCACGATGGACTGGATGGAGCAGGAGCAGGAGCGCGGCATCACCATCACCTCCGCCGCGACCACCTGCCACTGGGTGCTGGACGGCGTGGACCACACCATCAACCTGATCGACACTCCCGGGCACGTCGACTTCACCATCGAGGTGGAGCGCAACCTGCGGGTGCTCGACGGCGCGGTCACGGTGTTCGACGGCGTCGCGGGCGTCGAGCCCCAGTCCGAGACGGTGTGGCGGCAGGCCGACCGCTACGGCGTCCCGCGGATCTGCTTCGTCAACAAGCTCGACCGCACCGGCGCCGACTTCCTGCGCTGCGTCGACATGATCTCCGAGCGGCTCGATGCCAC
Source organism: Kitasatospora phosalacinea (assembly GCF_030268885.1). Taxonomy (GTDB): domain Bacteria; phylum Actinomycetota; class Actinomycetes; order Streptomycetales; family Streptomycetaceae; genus Kitasatospora; species Kitasatospora phosalacinea_C. The sequence goes on along the minus strand of NZ_BSSA01000069.1, from coordinate 3,841 downwards.
CCCGCTGGTCATGCAGCTCCCGATCGGGGCCGAGGCCGACTTCCGCGGCGTCATCGACCTGGTGCGGATGAAGGCCCTGGTCTGGTCCCCGGAGGCGGCCAAGGGCGAGATGTACGACGTGGTCGACATCCCCGCCGAGTACGCCGACGCCGCCGAGCTGTGGCGCGGCAGGCTGCTGGAGGGCGTCGCGGAGAACGACGAGGAGGTGATGGAGCTCTACCTGGCGGGCACCGAGCCCACCGCGGCGCAGCTGGACGCCGCGGTCCGGCGCATCACGATCGCCTCCACCGGCATCGGCGGCAGCACCACCGTCACCCCGGTGTTCTGCGGCTCGGCCTTCAAGAACAAGGGCGTCCAGCCGCTGCTGGACGCGGTGGTGCGCTACCTCCCCTCACCGCTGGACGTCGACGCCGTCGAGGGCCACGCGGTCGCGGACCCGCAGGAGGTCGTGCGGCGCAGGCCCAGCGACGACGAGCCGCTCTCCGCCCTGGTGTTCAAGATCATGTCGGACCCGCACCTGGGCAAGCTCACCTTCGTCCGCGTCTACTCCGGCCGGCTGACCTCGGGCAGCTCGGTGCTCAACCCGGTCAAGGGCCGCCGGGAGCGCATCGGCAAGGTCTACCGGATGCACGCCAACAAGCGCACCGAGATCGACTCGGTGGGCGCCGGCGACATCGTGGCGGTGATGGGCCTCAAGCAGACCGTCACCGGTGAGACCCTGTGCGACGAGAAGCACCCCGTCGTCCTGGAGTCCATGGACTTCCCCCGCCCGGTGATCGAGGTCGCGATCGAGCCCAAGTCCAAGGGCGACCAGGAGAAGCTGAGCGTGGCCATCCAGCGCCTGGCCGAGGAGGACCCGTCCTTCCAGGTCCACGCGGACGAGGAGACCGGCCAGACCGTCATCGGCGGCATGGGCGAGCTGCACCTGGAGGTGCTGGTCGACCGGATGCGCCGCGAGTTCAAGGTCGAGGCCAACGTCGGCAAGCCGCAGGTCGCCTACCGCGAGACGATCCGCAAGGCCGTCGAGCGCCTCGACTACACGCACAAGAAGCAGACCGGCGGCTCCGGCCAGTTCGCGAAGATCCAGATCGCGATCGAGCCCCTGGAGGACGGGGCCGAGGAGGCGTACGAGTTCGTGAACAAGGTCACCGGCGGCCGCGTCCCCAAGGAGTACATCCCCTCGGTCGACGCGGGCTGCCGGGAGGCCATGAAGTTCGGCGTCCTGGCCGGCTACGAGATGACCGGCATCCGGGTCAGCCTGCTCGACGGCGGCTACCACGACGTCGACTCCTCCGAGCTCGCCTTCAAGATCGCCGGTTCGCAGGCGTTCAAGGAGGCCGCCCGGATGGCCCACCCCGTCCTGCTGGAACCGATGATGGCCGTCGAGGTCACCACCCCCGAGGACTACCTCGGCGAGGTGATCGGCGACATCAACTCCCGCCGCGGCCAGATCCAGGCCATGGACGAGCGGGCCGGCGCCCGCCTGGTGCAGGCACTGGTCCCGCTGTCGGAGATGTTCGGCTACGTCGGCGACCTGCGCGGCAAGACCTCCGGCCGGGCCAGCTACAGCATGCAGTTCCACAGCTACGCCGAGGTCCCCCGGGTGATCGCCGAGGGCGTCGTGGCCAAGCTCCGGGGTGAGTGAACCACCGCCCGGCCGGTAGCCCCCTCTCCGCGTCCCGCACCACCGCTGCCCGGCGGTGCGGGACGCGGCGCTCCCTGTCGGGCGCACCGGCAGCTTTCCCGCCATCCCGCCCGGCTGCCCGGTCCGGGCCCGTACGAGGAGCCAACGAATGGGTGCACGCGCCGGCCTGACCACCGGACGGATCGTCAACGCCGCGGCGGACCTGGCCGACCGCATCGGCTTCGCGAACGTCACCATCTCGGCGCTCGCCCGGGGCTTCGGGGTCAAGGACGCCAGCCTCTACTCCCACATCGGGAGCCTGAACGAAGTGCGCACCCGCGTGGCCGCCCTGGCCGCCGAGGAGATGAGCGCCCACCTCGCCCGGTCCGTCGCCGGCCAGTGGTCCCCCGACGAACGCCTCGCCGCCTTCGCCGACGCCTACCGCGACTACGCCCTGCGCCACCCCGGCCGCTACACGGCCACCCAGTCGGGACCGGACAGCGACCTGCCCGCCGACAGCACCGGCTTCACCCGCAGCACCGAGGTCACCTACGAGGTGGTCCGCGCCTACGGCCTGCGCGAGCCGGACCTGGTGGTCGACGCGGCCCGGATGATGCGCAGCGCCTTCCACGGCTTCATCGACATCGAGTCCACCGGCGGCTTCGGCCACCCCCACGACCTCAACGCCTCCTGGCACCAGATCGTCACGTCCCTGCAGCGCCAGTTCACCTCCTGGTCCCGCCCCGCCTCCCCGCCCACAACCCCCGCCCCCCGCGCGGGACGCGGACGCGGACGCGCCGGCTGAAGCGGCCCCCCGCGGATGCGGTGGCCGACGACGGGCCTGGACCCCCACCCGCCCGGCCGGTTGCCGTACTCCTCCCTGCCGAGCCCGGCGTCGACCACGGCGGGGAAGTTCAGGACCTCGCGGTTGTCCGCGAGTTCGGGCAGCGGTTGGTGATCACCGGGCGAGCGGATGTTCACGATTTTTGACAGCAGGGCTACTGTGGCCGACCGCAGCGGAAGCCGATTCCTGATCGCCTCGGGACGTCATGGCGTGGCATTCTGCGCGAGCCGCCTTGAACTGTTCGACGGGGGAACTCATGGGCTACGACCTGGAGTGGGTTGAGCTGCCCGAAGCCGCAGCGGAAGCGCGGTGCCGGTGGGAGTCCTGCATCGCCAACGGTCTGCCGTGCGATCACATCCCGGACTGTTCGAAGTCGTACTTCTCGCTCGCGGAGCCGTTCCAGTTCCATCTGAACATCGGCGGGATGGCGTTCTGCCGGGACGGGCTGCGTCGCTCCGGCATGACCTATCAAGCAGGCCATCAGCCCTTTCCTGCCTGGCCGTTCAAGGACATCGAGGACTGGCGGTCGGCCGACCAGGCTCGGAGGGACGCGTTCAACGCGGCCGAGCGTGCCGCCTCGGCCCAGACCGTCCCGGGAAAGGTCGGGATTCCGGAGTTCAAGCTGCTGAGCAACGGCCCGTGGCTGGTCGGCGCCGAAGAAATCATGCAGGCGCTGAACCGGTATGAGGAGGCGTCAGCCGACCTGCGCGCCGAGCTGGAGGCCGATGGTTTGTGGTGTGACTGGCTCGGCTGGCTCCGCGAGACGGCGGGCCACGGTGGCTTCACGGTCGGCTGAGGACGCCAGTGGTGGGGCCCGCTCCCGGCGAGCGAGGTGGCGGGCCGCAGGCAGGTCGGCTGGCAGCGGTTTGTTCGGCTCGGGCTCGCGTGGTGGCGAGGCGGTAGCAGTCGGTGCCGGTCTTGATGATGGTCCCGTTGGAGGTGGGGCGGTCGACGACGGCCGCACAGAGTGGGGGTCGGTGGTCGGTGAAGGTCTTGGTCCAGCCGCCGGAGCTCTCGTTGGAGCCGATGGCGACGCTGTTCTTCCCCTCGCGTTCGGTGAGGACCTGGAAGAGCGGTTCGGCGCCGTGGCGGTCGAGTGCCGTGTAGCCGAGTTCGTCGATGCAGAGCAGGTCGACGCGGCCGTAGCGGGCGATGGTCTTGTTGAGCTGCTTCTCGTCGGCGGCTTCCACCAGCTCGTTCACCAGCCTGGTGGCGAGGGTGTTGATCACGGCGGGATCGATGTTGTGGTTCGCGTCGTAGTCGAAGTCCTCCAGTTATCTGGGGTTCTCTTGTGCCCGTCTGGAAGGACTGTCAGCGTGGGGTTCACTCGTGACGGTGGTCGTTGGCGTGTCACTATCTGGGGTGCCCGGGCA
>NZ_BSSA01000068.1 GCF_030268885.1 Kitasatospora phosalacinea | reverse complement strand
TTCAACCGCCTCAAGCAGTGGCGGGGCTTGGCCACCCGCTACGACAAGACCCGCGAGTCCTACCAGGCCACCGTCACCATCGCCTCAATCCTGCTCTGGATCTGACCTTTGAAGACGATCTCTAGGCGCCGCCCACACCCCGGCCCCGGTCGCAGCCGGCCTTCCCGCCGGCTTCCCGCGCCTCGCCCTCCGCGCGACGCCGCTCACCGAGCGAGGCCTCGGCGAGCCGCGCCGCGACCACGCCGGCCCCACCGCCCACGCCCTCGAGCACAACGGTCACCTCGTCGGCTGGACCGAGCCCTACCAGGGCGGCGACCACTGGATCACCCTGCTGCGCGGCCGCCAGGTCGTCGACGCCGCCGACAGCGAACCGCTGCTGTCCGCCAATCCCGACGACGTCCTCACCCTGCTGCGCCTGGCGCTCGACCAAGGCCTCGCCGCCTCCAACGCACCCGGCCCGCTCCCTTCCGCGCGAAGGTGATCCCGCGGGCAGTCCGGCAGGTGGGCTGCACCGGCTCGAACGGGCACCGCGTCACGGCTCGGAGCAGGACGGACCTTCGACTCCCGTGCAGCCCGACCAACGGCACCGGTGCGCGGGCGGACACCGGCACCGGCGGGTCACACCTCCCGGCGGACGGCTTCGGGCGGGTACTGATCCATGACAGATTCGCCCGACTCCCGCCGGCCGTAGCGTCGATGCCGTCAGTCCGCCCCGACACTGTGGGAGCAGCACGATGACCGCTTACGCTCTGGCCCAGGTCCACTCCATCGACCCCGACCCGGACGTCACCGAGTACCTGCGGCGTATCGACGCCACCCTCGACGCGTTCGGCGGACGTTTCGCCGTCCACCGCGGGAAGTTCGAGACATTGGAGGGGAGCTGGGGCGCCCTCGGTCTGATCCTGATCGAGTTCCCCGACTACGAGCGTGCCCGCGCCTGGTACGACTCACCCGCCTACCAGGAGATCCTGGAGCTGCGGACCCGGCACATGGCAGCCGACGTGATCATCGCCGAAGGCGTACCCGTCGGCTACCGCGCCGAACACCGTTTCGAGGGCCACCCGGCATGAGCACTCCGTGGAGCGGATCCGTGCCGTTCGGACCGCCAGGCCCGGGCACGGTTGCTCCTACGCCCCGCGGTCCGGCTCTTGGCCGATGGCCAGGGCGTGGTCGATGAGCCGACCGACCCGGGGGAGGCCGGCGGTGAGGTCGCCCGGCACGGTGCCGGGTGCGGTGGCGGCGCTGATCGCGGCCAGCGCGACCCGCTCGGTCGGCCGCAGGTCCATCGGTCCGGTGCCGGGGCGCTCCAGGGTGAAGGCGGCCGGGTCGAGCTCGTAGAGGAGTTCGCCCTCCAGCGGGCCGTCGCGGACGAGCACGATCTCCCGGGACAGGATCCGCTCCACGGCCCGCGCGTACCGCTCCGGGATTCGCCGGTTGTCCTCCTCGTCCTGGCGCTCGGCCAGGGCCCGGATCCAGGTGGCGGCGATCGCCTTCCCCCGGGCGCCGCTCGCTGTTCACCGACCTGGTGCTGCGCGACCCCGGTGCCGACGTGCCGCTGCTCCTGGTCGAAGCCGACCGCGACAACGAGAGCGCCGGCGAACTCGCCGAGAAGCTCACCGGCTACCGGGCCTGGTGCGAGCTGCCCGCCGAGGGCGCCTTGAAGGCCGAGTTCGCCGACTCGCTGCGCGCCCGGGGAGCGCGCACCCACGAGCTGCGGCTGTGGCGCGCCCGCTACCTGGCCACCGGCCGCAAGCGCCCCCGGCCCGGCACCAAGCCTCCACCAAGGAGGAGGAGCGCGAGCAGGCCCGGCGCGAGCACGAGCGCCTCACGGCCCGCGGCCGCCGCGTCGAAGCCGCAGCACAGCACCGCGGTGGACGGCGAGCCGCACCTGGCCCTGGCAGCGCAGCGCACCGTCGCCTTCCCCGTCGGCCTTGGCGAGCCGGACCTGGCCGAGCCTTTCGGCGCCCTGACCGCCCGCGTCTGGCGCGGCCGGTCCGACCTGGTTGCCCTCCACCGCGCCGGCCAGCGAACCGGCTGGGTCCAGCACGGCCTGCCCGGTCTCGTCGACGGACACCTGATCCTTGATGCCGCCGACCACGAACCCCTGCTCGCCACCGACGCACGCCAAGCAGCCGAACTGCTGCACCTGGCCCTGCGACAGCGCTTGATCTGACCCGTCCCGGCCCGCTGCTCCCGGGCTCCAGCCAAGGGCATCCGCCAGAGCGTTCTGACGTTCGCTCCCAGGTCCGCTGCACAGCCCGGAAGGTGCGGGGTTCCTTCCGGGCTGTGCAGCGGACCTGGGAGCTGCGGGGGCGGCCGCAGCGGCGCGCATGGTGGCGGGTGGGGTGGGCCCGCTTGGCGGTGGTGCGGGCCCACCTCTGCGGTTACCAGGGCAGATGGGACAGGGTCCAGACGACCAGCGCGGTGGTCGCTGCCGGCACAGCGGCGTCGATGACCGCCAGGAGCAGGCGGTGGGGACGGCGTCGGTCGGAGGGCTTCTGTGCGGGGCGGTGCTTGGCGTTGTGGTTGCCGTTGCTGCGGTTGGAGCGGTCCTTCATCACGAATCTCCCCTGTGATCGATCCTTCGGCTTCACTCCGGACGGAGCGGCTGATATGACGGTGGATCAGCGCGGCCCCCAACCGAAGCGGCACCGGGTTACCGGCACCACAACCCCCGCCGCTGGGCCCGACAACCAGGGGATTTCGGGCCAGGGAGGGTCTGGATGGCAGAGGCGGACAAGGGCACCACAGGACGCGCAGGGGCGCCGTGGGGGCCGCTGAAAGGGCCGACCCCTGAGGCGAACCACCTAGCCGCGACCCTGCGCCAGTGGCTGGACGCCTCGGATCTGAGGGTGAAGGACTTCCATGCCCAGCTGGAGCCGGTCGACTTCGGCGGCGGCAAGGTCCCCTCCCCCGACACCGTCTACAGCCGCTTCGCCGGCATCAAACTCGACTGGAACTTCGTCAGCGCGGTCGTGCAGGTCTGCTCCGCCGACGAGGACACCCGCGCCACCCGGCTCAAGCAGGGCCGCCAGATGCTCAACAAGGCCGTCGAAGCTGCCCGCGTCCGCCGGGAGAGCGAGCGCGTCCGACGGCGCGCCGGCCTGCCCCCCGTCCAGGTCCCCCCGGCCCTGCCCGCCCCCGGCACCGACAGCCTCCCACCCGGGCCGCGCCTGCTTGCCGCGCAGGACAAGATCATCCAGATGTACGAGAAGCAGTCGACCCTCCAGCAGGCCAACCACCGCCTCGAGCTGATCGTGGCCCTCGCCGCCGCCAAGGAGCAGGAGTACCTGCGCGACATCGCCGACCTCGAGCGCCGGCTCGCCGACGCCCTGGCGGCCCGCACCTCTGAGCCCGCCCAGATCGCCCTCTACGAGAAGAAGATCGAAGAAGCCCGCGCCCGCGAAGAGGCCATGGCCAACGCCCGCTACGACGCGGAGGACGACCGCGACATCGCCCGGCAGATGCTCGGCCACGCCAACCAGGAGATCGCTGACCTCAAGGCCGAGATCGACAGGCTCAAGACCGTCTTCGGCGTGACCACCCAGCGCATCGTCGAACGCGTCGGCGACGTCCTCGGCGATCGCCTCCAAATCGTCGACGGCGCCATCGACGCCGTCCAGCGAATCGTCGGCGAGGAACACGACCAACTACGCGAAATGGGCCGCTCCCTGGGCTGGAGCCTGCCAGAAGACCAGAAGCCCTCCGGCTTCGACGGGCGCACCATCCCCGGCGAAGTCCTCTACTCCGAGCCCGACAACCCCCCATCAACCCCCGACAACCCGCCCACCAGCCAGGACACGGCTCTCTCTCGGCCCGACAACCCGCCGGCGAGACCCGACAACCCCGCTGCAGGACACACACCCCCCACCCCCTGGGCGGCCAGTCCCCTCCCGCAGACCCCCACACCGCACTACCCGCCCCCAGCACATGTGCAGCCCACCCCTACCAACCGGCCCCCCGTACTCCCCGCCTCCGCCACGACGGCCGCCAACTCCCAGACGAGAAAGAGCCCCATCTGGCGCAAGCGGCTGCAGAGCGCAGCCACGCTGATCGGCCTCGCCACGCTGCTGGTCCCCGCCCTTGTGGGACTCACATACCTCGACCACAACGCCACCACCTACCTCCGGGCACCGGCGTGCGACAGCGCAGCCACCCCGCCCGTGACCTCGAACTGCACCACCACCGAGGACGCCGTCGTCACCGACAAACAGAAGGGCGGCACGGACGACTCCGACAAGGTCACCGTCAGGCGCACATCGGGCAAGACCTCGACCATGGACGTCGACCACCTCTACAACGCCGTCACCCAGGGCACCTCGGTCACCCTCACCCTCTGGGAAGGCCACATCATCAAAGCCCACACCGGAAACGTCACCGACGACGTCTACGACGGCGCCACCTTGTGGAGCGTGCCGGTGATCGTTGTCGTCGGCTTCCTCACCTGGGGCCTGCTCGCTGCCCTACTCGAGGAGTTGCTCGACATGGACGACACCTTCGTAGCAGGAGGTGCGGTCACAGCCGGCCTCATCCTGATCACCGCCAGCATGAACAACGAATACGCCCGCGCCACCTCATACCGCGTCAGCCTCATCCTTCACACCAGCCTGTGGGCCGCACTCGCCTTCATCGTCGGCCTGGTCTCCATAGCCGTCCAGATGACCCCGACGGAACGAGCCGTACGCGCCCGCTACAGGGCCCAGAAAGCAGCCAAGAACCAGCGCTGAAACCCTCAGGGCACAACACCAGGTGCCCGCGGCGCTCCCGCACCGTCCAGCGGGACCCGCTGGCCCCATGCACCGACAGGTGACACCCCGCCATCCCCACCGTCACAGCACAACGCCCGGTAGACGGCGAGCCGCGCCCGGCCCCGGCCGTGCAGCGCACCGCGTCCTCCTCACCAGCCTCCGCACGCCGGACACGACCTCGCCACGGCCTGCGGACCTGCACCGGTGAGGTTCGCACCGCCAGCCTCACCGGCCCGGTGCGGCCGTGGCCTCGGCGGCCGCGCGCAGCCGGGCCGACGCCTCGCTGGTCACCGCGTCCTCGCTGTCGGCCAGCAGGCCCAGCAGCTCCACCGCCACGGTGAGCACCGGCACCGCCGCCTCGCGCAGCAGCGGAGGAGGGGGAGGGGGAGGAGTGCGTCATGCCCTCCCAACCATCCCCGCACCTGCCCGGGTCATGCCGCCCGCCCCGGCGGTTGTCCAGGGGATTCGCGCAGTTGTCCAGGTTCCTGGTCCTCCCGGGCGGCAGGAGCGTGGGCGGTAGCATCCGGTCGGTATTCGCCGCGGCCCAGGGGGAAGCATGATCGGACTGAAGGACGTGCGTCGCTGGATCGACTCGGCTATCGGGCAGGCCATGGTGACCGCCGGGATGGGGCTCCTCGTGCTGTGGCCGAGCACGGGCTCGCAGCGGCTCGTCTACGGGGTCCTCTTCGTGCTGGGGGTCCTGAACCTGCTGCTGATGGTTCTCGGGCCGTGGTTGGTGCGGCGTGCGGCGGCGAAGGGCCGTCTGCGGGGCCGCCACTCCCGTACCTGAGCCACGACGGCGTGCCTCCTTGTGCTCCTGCCGGCCGTGCCCTGAGCAGCGATACCGGCAGGTGCCGTACAGAGGGCTGATCAAACTTTGCTGAGACGCCGTCAAACTCCTTTGAGACGGGTCACGCCCGGCGGCCTTGGACATGCCCGGGACAGCTCCCCCGGCCTGCAGCTCGATCCCACGTAGGCACCACCGCAGGTACGTGGGGTCTGTAAAAAGAACGGTGTAACTCCCGATCAAGGAAGTAGCACCTGATGACAGACGTGACCGTCTCGGCCGAGGCCGTGGAGGCCGTGCGACCGGTCGAGTTGCAGCCGGACGCCCTGGACGAC
>NZ_BSSA01000067.1 GCF_030268885.1 Kitasatospora phosalacinea | reverse complement strand
GCGATCGTGCGGCTCTGGGAGAACGCCTGGGCCGAGTTCGTGCCGTTCCTGAGCTTCGACGTCGAGGTCCGGCGGGTCATCTGCACCACGAACGCGATCGAGTCCGTGAACGCCCGGATCCGCAAGGGCGTCCGCTCGCGCGGGCACTTCCCGAACGAGCAGGCGGCACTGAAGTGCGTCTACATGGCGATCATGTCCCTCGACCCGACCGGGGCCGGGCGCAAACGCTGGACGACCCGTTGGAAGGCCGCACTCAACGCCTTCGAGATCGCCTTCGACGGCCGACTCTCCGCCGGCCGCCGCTAACCCAACCCAACCGAGTTACACCGTTCACTGGACAGACCCGGCCGCTTGGCCCGCCATTTGGTGAGGGCGTTGAGGGTGGCGGTGGCGCGGTTGGTGTCACCGCCGAAGGCCCCAGCGTGCAGGAGTGGCCAGTCTGGGCTGATTTCCTGTCGGACCTTGGCGACCAGGCCGATGCTGTCGTAGCCCCACTGGCCGTCGAGGAGGTATTCGTCAGGCCAGCGCGGACACCACCATGGGGCAATCTCTTCCAGGGCCGACCTGCGCTCGGGGCCGACGCTTCGCTTTCCCTCTTGTACTGCTGTCAGCGCCGGGTCCGTGAGGGGCCGGGGTTGCGGACGCTTGGTAGGTCGTCGCGCTGGGAGTCGCCGGTGAGGGCGTCGGTGTGCAGCAGACGATAGGTACGAAGGGTTTCGGCGAGACGCTGCGGGTCCGGGTCGGCCGCAGTGACAAGGGCAGCGAGGATCTGGGAGCGGGAGGTGTTCTCGCCGGCTGCGGTGGCGGCACGGACGAGGATGTCGAGTCTGCGGTCGACGTCCTCGGGCCAGGAGATCAGTGTGTTGCGGCGCGCCTGCTGCCACAGCAGTTCCACGGATACCCCACTCCCGATGACGGGTTACCTACAGTCAATATATATTCACCCTATGGTGTCGATGCTGCAAGACCGTGAGGATGTGCGCGGGGCGCACTCAGAGCCTAGGGCGGTGCGGGTGGCGGGCCGTGTGCTGCGCCCCACTGCGGTTTTTGACACCTACTGGCGGTTTGCTGCGGCCCGGCAAGAGGTGTACCAGGGGCGGCTTGAAGGGCGAGGCGCGCCATGGACCCAGGATCCGATCCTGTCGCAGCACCGGTTCACCAACTGCTTCCGGGCGGCCGACCGGGTCAGCCAGATGCTGATCGGCGAGGTCTCCTATCGCGGTTCGCAGGCATGGGAGGAGGTGTTCTTCCGGACCTTGCTGTTCAAGATCTTCAACAAGGCGTCGACCTGGCGGCTGTTGATGCAGTCGCTGGGGGAGGTTCGGTGGGACACCTACGACTACCGCCTCTATGACAAGGTGCTGTCGGAGGCGTTCGAGCACGGCGAGCGGCTGTACTCGGCCGCTTACATCGTGCCGCCGCCTCAGCTGGGGGAAGGCCGCAAGCACCGTAACCATCTGCGGTTGCTGGAGCTGATGATGGGCGGCCGGGCGCCGGAGCGCGTGCTGGCCGCCCCGACGATGCGCGATGCGTACGAGATCCTGCTCGGCTTTCCCGCAATCGGCCCGTTCTTGGCCTACCAGTACTTGATCGACTTGAACTACGCGGCGCAGATGCCGTTCTCGGAAATGGACTTCGTAGTCCCCGGGCCAGGCGCGCGCGACGGGATCCGCAAGTGCTTCGGTCGGTCGGCGGACGGCATCGAGGCAGAGGTGATCCGCTATATGGCTGAGAGCCAGGACGAGCACTTCCACCGCCTCGGCCTGGCCTTCAATGGTTTGAAGGGACGGCCGTTGCAGCTGATCGACTGCCAGAACCTCTTCTGCGAGGTGGACAAGTATGCGCGGGTCGCGCATCCGGAGATCCAGGGGATCAGCGGCCGCAGCCGGATCAAGCAGGTCTACCGCAGCGATGCGGCGCCGATGACTGCCTGGTTCCCTCCCAAGTGGGGTCTGAACGAGGCGGTGCCGCCCGCGACACCGCCCGCGTCCCGCTGAAAGACATCGCAGGCTTCAAGAGAGGCCTATGCGGCAGGGATCAGCGATTGCGCGCCCATCAGGAGCGGCCTGATCCGGGTGACGGGGCCATCTAGCTGGGCGTAGCCAGCCATGACAGTAAGGGTGCCCAGCCGCAGGCCCGCTCGTTGGGCGACGTATCGGGTGAGTCTGCCAAGGCCCAGGTAGTTGCCGTAGGCACGTTCGAACATGAAGTGGCTGCGGTAGAGCGCGGCGCAGTGCAGCACCCCATCGCGGTCGAGCTGGAACGAGCAGTGGCTCAGACAGGGGAAGCCGCGTAGAGAGTTGTCGCGCTCGGCGCTGTGCACGAGCGCGTCGGCGGTGACAGCGGCGTCGCCCGTGCCCTGGTCGGCGTCGTCGGGGTGAGCTACGTCGATCTCGTAGGCGGCGGTCATGGCGCCGGACGCGGCACTCTGCCGGGTAAGCCGGTCGATCACCTTGCCGATCTGGTCAATGCGACCGCCGTCTGCGGCGGGGTAGCCGATCAGGCGGCCGAAGTAGGTGCCGCGGTTGTTGCCGGGGTAGCGCCGGATAGTCTCGTACAGCTTCCTGTAGCGGGTGACGAGCTCGGTGTGGCTTGCGCAGCGGTCGGCCAGGGCAGCCGGGAAGATGGTGCTCGCCACAGTCTCGGTGGGGTGCAGCCCTTTGCTCAGCCGGACGAGGTCGAGGTCCCCGCGGAAGCGCCGGTCGTCGGCCGTGGCATCGCCAATGCGGACCACGGTGTGGTATCCGGTACGCGCCGTGTTGTCCTTGCGGTCCAGTGCCCTGCAGGCGGCAATCCAGGCGCTTGTGACATCGGGCTCTTCGACGGTGAACGTGTGCATGGTGCTCCTTACGGGTCGTGGTACCGGGAGCTGTACAGATCAGGCTTGCCAGACGTCGTCTGAACCGGTGCGCGGGGACTGGCGTACGAGGGTGAGACCGAGCGGGTCGTCATTGCCGGGGACAGAGACGGATACCGCGGTGGAGCTGTCGAGGTCCTCCGTCACCTGGAGGATCTGCTGCGGGTCGTAAGGAGCGGCATCCCCCTCGCTCGCCGACCAGCCGGCGCCCCAGGCAACCAGCTCGGGCGCAGACTCGCCAAAGCGCGCACCAGGCACCTGCAACACCAAGAGATCGCCTGTGTCGACGTAGAACCGGCGACCATCGCTCGGCAGGTCGATAGCGTGGACGTGGGAGCCGCCGGGTACCGGCCTTCCCCCGCACAGCGAGCTCTTCAGCGCTGCCGGCGCTATTCCCAGCCACTGGTTGCCCTGGTCGCGGGTGAGCAGACGAAGCCGGGAAAGCTGACGCACAGTCCCCGCGTACGACGTGCCGAGCACCCGTGCCACCAGATACGCGTGCTCCGGACGCCGAAGGCCGCCGCCCCCCGTGACCTGCTCTACCGCTTGCAGCACTGCCGGGCGGGGCATCAGGAACCAGGCCGCGAAGGCCTCGGCGACCTTCTCGTGTTCGGGCCAGCTCCGGTCACCCCAGCGGGCGGAGTGGTCGAGGTTGTCGTCCGCGGCGCTGCGGTGCCCGAGCAGGTGGTGCCCCAACTCGTGCGCAGCGGTATGCCGCTGCGTGATCACGTCCAGACCCGCGTTCAGCAGCACCGCCGGCCCCCCGTCATTCTCGTCCATATAGAGGCCGAAGAGCCGGGGCATCGGCTGCGCCATCCCGATCAGGCCAGCGGCCCGCAGCGCCGCGAACACGTGGACATAGCCCTCCCGGTCCACCGCGAGGTCGCGGTGGGCCTGGTTTGCCGCGATGCCCGCGACCCGGTGTGCGACGTCCCAGTTCACCGCGGCGGCTGCTCCGGCTCCGAGGGGGTGGATGCAGCGTTCTCCGCATCCGCCGCACGCCGGAACTGCAGATACTGGGCGAAGTCGAGGACCGCCTGCTTGTCGCCGTTGGTGAGCCCCGACAGAGCACGGGGCAGGCCGGCCAGGACGTGCTCGCCGATGTCCGCGTTGTCTTCTTCCGCAAGGAAGTAGGAGACCGGCCGCCGGTACAGGCGCGCCAGCTTCTTCAGCTCCAGGCTGTCGACCCGCCGTGCGCCGCGCTCGATGTCGCTGATGGCGGACCGGGGGATGCCGGTGCTGTCGGAGACGAACTGCTGGGACATGCCTAGGTAGTCGCGGGTGCTCTTGAGACGCTCGCCGAGCTTTTCGAGCTCCGGGTCGCGGGACCGGATCTCCGATGACGGAGGAGTCATGACTGCTGCCTTTCGATGATGGCTTCCAGTACGGCGTCGGCGAAGGCATGGACCGATCGGGTCGCCCGGGCGGCTTCAGCGTCCGCCGGGATGCCGATGTCGTAGCGCTCTTCAACGCGGGTAAGGATCTCGACGATCAGGACAGAGTCCACCGGCAGGTCTGCACCGGCCCTCTCCAGCTCGGCCCGCACTTCCTCCGCATCCCGCTGCTCCAGCTCCGCTAGGAACTCGATGATCACGGTGACGATGTCATCGGCCGTGGGCCGGTTCGTATCCAGCTCTCTTCCCCAATCGTCTGAATTTCCGACGCCGGTGTCCTATTCTACGACATGAGTCGGGAATCCCGACAGACCTGTCCCAAGATCAGACATAAGGAGTCGCGTGGACTTCCAGCGCTACCAGCAAGCCGCCGTCAAGACCCTCCAGCCTGCAATGCCTGGGACCGACCCTGTCCTGATCCCACTCCTCGGCCTCGCTGGCGAGGTCGGCTCTCTCATCACCGTCTACAAGAAGCGCCTGCGCGACGGCACTGCGTTCGAACCTGGCAAGCAGCAACTCCGCGAAGAACTCGGCGACGTCCTCTGGTACATCGCCGCCCTCGCTCACCGATCCGACCTCTCCATGGAAGACGTAGCTGCAGCCAGCCTAGAGAAGATCAAGGACCGCTGGCGCCCCACACCCGCTGCGGAAAGGATGGCCTTCGACGAAGGCTTCCCCGACCACGAACAGCTTCCCCGCAAGACCACCCTCACCTTCACCCCCACCCCCACCGATGATGGCCGCACCGTCATTGTCCTCACCCGCGCTGACGGCACACCCGCCGGCGACCCGCTCACCAGCGCCTCCCGCATCGAGGACGACTACCGCTTCCACGACGCTTTCCACCTCGCGCACGCAGCCGTTCTCGGCTGGTCTCCCGTCACACGTTTCCTCCTCGGCTGCAAACGCCGAAGCCGCCCCGAAACCGACGAAGCCGAAGACGGAGGCCGCGCCATCGCCATCGAAGAAGGCATCTCAGCCCTTGTCTTCTCCTACGCCGCCCGACACGGCTACTTCGAAGAGGTCCAGCACATCGACCAGGAGCTACTCACCACCATCAGCCACATGACCGCCCACCTCGAAGTTGGCGCCTGTCGAGCCGCAGACT
Organism: Kitasatospora phosalacinea; assembly: GCF_030268885.1. Taxonomy (GTDB): domain Bacteria; phylum Actinomycetota; class Actinomycetes; order Streptomycetales; family Streptomycetaceae; genus Kitasatospora; species Kitasatospora phosalacinea_C. The sequence continues at coordinate 901 of NZ_BSSA01000067.1, read as the reverse complement.
GGGAACGCGCCATCCTCACGGGCTACACAGCCTGGGCAAAACTCCGTGCACAGGGTGGCGGGACCGTCGAACTGAACTTGGACCAGCAGACTTTGACTGTGCTAGAGCACTGAGCCAGCCAGAGATCCCACCCGTTGGTGGATCAGAGCAAGCAACCGATCCATCAACGGGTTTACGAGCTGGGGCCGACACTGTGCCCACCTCAGCTTGCCCTGACGACTCTTGACGTTGCTCAGCAAGTTACCCAGCGAGATCACCACAGGCTCCCGCATGCTCCACCCCTTTGGCGGTGGTCATAACCCGCTCCACCTCGTCCCACATCACTGCGCCGCCTTTTCGGTCTCGCACCGCATCGGGGCCAGTTCGGCCGCCCACTCGACCCCGGCCTGGCCGAGTGCGACGAGCTGCTCGAAGGTGAGCTTCGCCCGCCGGGTCTTCTGGTTGGACAGCCACGTCCCCAGGCCCAGCAGCACCGGCTCCTGGCCGCCCTCTGCGGCCTCCAGCGGCTCCTTGTGCTGCCTGGGCACCCGCACGTGCCCCTCGCGCTCCGCGAAGCGCTGCAGGGCCTGAAGGTGCTGCGCGAACCGATCCGAGCGGGCCCGCACCGGCCGGGCCGCCTTCTCCGCCTTCGCAGCCTGCTCGGCGGCCAGCTCCTGGTCCTCCTCGATCCCGAGCGCGAGCAGCAAGTCGCGCTGCTCCTCCGCCAGTTCGGCGAAGGCGCCGCGCTGCGTCCGCACCCACCGCCCGATCGCCTCGCCCTCGAAGGCCGTCTCGACCGGCAGGCCGGGCCAGTCCACCACTCCGTCGCAGGCCAGCCACCACGCCCTGGCGGCGGCGTACGAGCGCTGCCAGGTGATCGGCCACGAGGGCGCCCACCACGGATCGATCGCCTCCAACGCCC
>NZ_BSSA01000066.1 GCF_030268885.1 Kitasatospora phosalacinea | reverse complement strand
GCGCAAACGCTGGATGACCCGTTGGAAGGCCGCACTCAACGCCTTCGAGATCGCCTTCGACGGCCGACTCTCCGCCGGCCGCCGCTAACCCAACCCAACCGAGTTACACCGTTCACTGGACAGACCCCCCGCAGGCGGCCCGGCCGGGAAGTGCTGCTTCAGTGCCAGCTCACCTCCAGGTGCGCCGCCAGGAAGCGCAGCACCTCCACCGTGATGCCGGCGCCAGCCGCGGCGAGCAGGGCCCCGCTCATCCGCGCCGGGTCCCGCCAGGCCGGCATCCCGGCTCCGACCGCCGACCGTGCCCGCGGATCCGGCTGTCTGCGGCGCTCGACGCCGTCCCACCCCACCGCGCCCGGCATCTCGCCGCGCGGCCTCATCTCATCCACGGCATCCCTCCTTCGTCTCGTACACCGCGTTCACGGCCCGGCCACGAAGGCGACCCCGGGCGTCCGGCGACCCGGGCGGCGCCGACGCCGAGCTGCTGCTCACCGTGAACTGGGGGCCGACCGGCGGCTGGTCCTACATCTGGGACCACGAGCAGCACCCGGACCTGCCCTACCCGGAGGTCCACCTGGACGACCTGCCCGCCGACGCGCCCCCCGTCGACGTCGCCCGCCGCCTGGTGCAGGTGATGGACCACCACGACGACGTCGCCCGCCGCCCGCAGCCGGACTCCGGCCACCCCGAACGCGGGTGAGCCGCCCTTCCCGGCCGCTACCGTGCCGCACATGGCACAGCAGGAGCGGTGGGTGGAGGTCGAGCTGCACGGCGGCCCGATGGACGCAGAGACCGCCTACGTCCGCACCGACGGCCCCGACCCGGGAACCGCGCTGATCTCCCCGCGCTGCGCCTACCCGGGCGGCCGCTCGATCTACGAGCCCGACGCGGCCGGCCGGTGGACGTTGCGGGCGACACCCCGTAGGGCCGGGGCGCTGGCGCGTTTCGGGCGCGGACGTGCCAGCGCCCGCCTCCGGGCGTCCGGGGCGGGCATTTGGGCGGGTGCTGTGCCGGGCGGGCCCTTACTTGGTCTCGCCGTGCTTCTTCCGCCTGTGGGCTGCCAACCTCCTGCGACCGGTGAAGACTGTGCTCGCGCTGGTGAGGATCATGGCCCCCAGGTTGTAGCTCCACGCATGATCGCCGCTGACCAGCGAAAGCAGGGCGATGACTGCGCTGACCACCGCCAGCGAGCCCTCCACCAGTTCTGTGAACTGCAGGCGCTTCCTGGCCGCGCGCCCGGCGCGCCGGCCACGTTGGGCCTTGGCGGGGGTGGCCGTGTTGCGGGCGGTGCGGATCGCGCCGAACAGCAGCAGGGAGACGGAGAAGCGCATGCCGCGCAGGTAGCGGCCCAGGGCGCGGCCGTCGGGGGTGTCGATGATGTCGTACAGGTCCGCTCGCCAGTCGGGGTGGAGCAGGCGCCACTTCGCGCCGCTCATCATCGCCCGGGTCAGGTAGAGCAGGATGAAGGGCAGCTTCAGGGTCACCTTGCGGGTGGCCTTGAAGGCGGCCTTGACGACTAGCTCGTACGCGATGGCTGCGAGCAGCGCGCAGAGCATCGCCATCGTCCACTCGGCGAGCGGGATGGCGGCGAGGTCGTGGAGCAGGCGCGCGAGGCCTGAGCCCCCCTCGGACTGGTTCATGCACGTCCCCCTTCCGGGACAGGCCCCGGCAGCCAGGAGGTGCTGGGCAGCCGGGTGAGTTCGTGGAGTTCGGCCAGGGCCTGCCGGGCGGCCTTGATGCCCTCGCCGGTGATCGTGTAGAAGCGGCGGGCGGGGCGGCCAGCCGCCCTCGGGTCGACCTCCTCCACCTCGCTCGTGAGGACCCCGTCGCGCTCCAGGCGCGCCAGGATCGGGTACAGGCTGCCGCTCTGCAGGCCGGTGGCCTGCATGAGCTCGCGGCCGTAGCGCTCGGCGGTCGGGTCCTTGGCGAAGACCTGGATGACCTTGGCCGTCGCGGCCGTCATCTTGATGTCCATGCGGTTTGCGCCTCCGTGGTGGTGCAGCGGTTGGTCGTCGCAGCGCCTCTCGGTACGAGTCGACTGGAGCCTCTGTCGAAGCTCTACCTAGGGTATCACCCATGCTGGCTGCTCTACATAGGGTCGGCGGCGGGCCCGCCGCGCTCCGCCTGTGTCGCTCAGCGCCCCGCCGGGCAAGGGCCCGCACAGCACGACGGCGGCCCCGCCACCAGCCGGTGGCGGCCCCGCCGCTGCGCTTCTCCGTGCCGCTACCAGTCCAGCGCCGGGCCGTCGTAGCCCTCGCCGTAGTCCTCGCGCCCGTACCGCGGCCGCTCCCGGTAGAGCACCGGCAGGCGCTCCCGGTGCGGCTCCGGGCCGGGCGGCGCGGCCGTGACGGTCACCGCGGGGACGTGGACCAGGCCCTCGTTGTCGACCTGGACGTGCTCGGCGAGCACCGCCAGCACCCGCTCCGCGCTCCACCCCAGCCCCGCCGCCAGCGCCTCCAGGCGGCGCCCCGCCTCACCCGGCACCACCACGCGCACCTCCACCCGGTCCACCGGGGGCCGCAGCGGGCCCGGCACCGGCCGCTGCTGCCGGGCCCGGCGTCCGGCCTGCACCCGCTGCTCGGCCTCGGCCAGCCACTCCTGCGCCTGCTCGTCGGCGGCGACGTCGTACACCGCCCCCGCACCGCCCTCGGCGACCAGCGCGGAGATCCGCTCCCACTCCTGAACCTCCCACGCCGGACCCGGCCCCGCGTACTCGTCCCGGCCCGAATGCCGCTCCCAGTCCCGCGCGGCCACCAGGTGCGCCCCGATCTGCTCCGCCGCCAGCCCCCGCGCCTGGCGCTGCACCCGCCTGCGCGCCGCCGCCCGCTGCTCCACCTCGCCCATCACCGCACTTCCTCTTCGGCCGGCGCCGCCGACTCGTCCCCGCACACGTGGTCCGAGGCCACCCAGCAGTAGTCCTCGAAGTCGCTCTCCAGCACCCAGCCGCACTCACCGCACTCCGCGCGGCCGTCCCACCCGATCGAGCCCGACCCGCCGCCCTCGTCGCAGTCGTGGTCGGCCTCGACCTCGGTGTCGTCCTCGAAGTGCTCCTGGCCCGAGCTGCCGCACTCCCCGCAGTACCACTCCGCGTTCCACGAGACCGTCACCGCGTCGCCCCTGCCTCTTCGGTCTCCCGTCGCACCGGGGCCAGCTCGGCGGCCCACTCGATCCCGGCCCGGCCGAGCGCGACGAGCTGCTGAGCCGTGAGCTTGGCCCGGCGGTTGCGCTGGTTGGACAGCCACGCCCCCAGGCCCAGCAGCACCGGCTCCTGGCCGCCCTCGGCGGCCTCCAACGGTTCCTTGTGGGCCCGGGGCACCCGCACGTGCCCCTCCCGCTCTGCGAAGCGCTGCAGGGCCTGAAGGTGCTGGGCGAAGCGGTCCGCGCGGGCCCGCACCGGCCGGGTCGCCTTCGCCGCCTTCGCAGCCTGCTCGGCGGCCAGCTCGGGGTCCTCCTCGATGCCCAGCGCGAGCAGCAGCTCCCGCTGCTCCTCGGCCAGGCTGGCCCAGGCGCCGCGCTGCGTCCGCACCCACCGCCCGATCGCCTCGCCCTCGAAGGCCGTCTCGACCGGCAGTGCGGGCCAGTCCACCACCCCGTCGCAGGCCAGCCACCACGCCCTGGCGGCGGCGTACGAGCGCTGCCAGGTGATCGGCCACGCCGGGCACCACCAGGGGTCCATCGCCTCCAACGCCCGGCGCCGCTCCGCGGGCAGCGCCCCCGACTCGCCCGCGGGCACCTCGGCCTGCGCCCGTAGCTCCACCAGCCAGGTGCCGATCGCGTACCCGCCGATGGAGGCCCGCGATGGCGCGGCCAGCGACCCGTGGTGCTCCGCGGCCCACTGCCGCGCCCAGGCCAGCCCGGCCTCGAACCGCGCGTCCGAGACGGACCAGATCATGCCCAGAGAATCCAGCAGCACGACACGGTAGGCAGGCATGTCGCCCGTCGAGCGCTCGTGACGCCGGTCCGACAGCCACTTCCCGAGCGGGAAATTACCGTTCACGCCCACCATCGCGTTGTACGGAACATCAAGCGAACCGTGCTCCTCCACCCATTTCGCGCAGTGCTGCATGCCCTCCTTCCAGTACACGCTCTCCGACCGGAAAACCTGCGTTGCCACGAACAGCGCCAACGCCGTCTGCGTCACCTTCGACTGGAACCGCACCGGCAGCACGAACGCCCCCGCCACCTCCTCCGCACCCTCGCCCTCACCAGGCGCACCAGCGAGTTCGGCCCGCGCACCGGTGGTCCGACGCCCACTGCGCTGCGGCACCGCCAACGCCTCCACCAGCCGGGCATCATGCGAGCGGATCGCCGTCAACACCTTGATCAACGGACCATAAGAATCCGACTCCATAATGTCCCCGGGCTGCTCCCCGGCGCGCAGGAAAACAGGCACGACAATGCGCGCAACTTTCCCCTCGCCTGGCTTCATGCGAAGGGCACGCCCTATGGCCTGGACGATATCGACCATACTTCCCCGCCCCTGAAGGAGAATGGAGTCAGCTCCCGGGCAGTCCACACCCTCCCCTAGAACGCGACAATTCGCGAGCACGCGATAGGCCAGACCGTCATACTCCTCGGTGCGCCCGAAGTCCCCGAGAATCCAGCGGCGGTAATCCACTGGGTGCTCACCGGAAAGCCACTGCGACCACACCTCCTCCGGGAATTCGTCCGGGTCCTCACCACTCAACCGCTCCGCGGTCTGGTTCAGCGTCTCGGCGAAGTAGCGGGCCTCCAACGTCCTCGGGTGGAAGGTGATCGTGCGCTGCAACCCGTGCTCGGCGGCGACCTTGAGCAGCCCGGCCTGCATCGCCGCGACCCGCTTCACCGGCACCTGGTCCTCGGACCCGTCCTCCGCCTCCCCGGCCCCCGCGCCCCACGGCACCGGCTGCGCGGCCGCCGCCACCGGGTCCGTCTCCGGATCCCGCAGCTCCAGCACCACCACCTCGAACGGTGCCAGCAGCCCCCGGTCGATCGCCTCCGCGAGACCCAGCGTGTACACCTGCGGCCCGTAAATCGCCTGGTCATCCATGGAAACGGCCAGCTCCTCGGGGAGCGGCTGCCACACCCCGCGACGGCCCCGGCCGACCTCTTGGCCGCCGTCCTGCTCGACCTCCTGGCCCTCTTCCTCGTCCCGCCGACGGCGCTTCGGCGGCTGCCACACCCGCGGGGTCGCGGTCATGTACAACCTCCTGGCCGACGGGATCGCCTCCTGGTCGTGCACCACCGTCCACGCCTTCTCGGCCAACCCGGAGGAGCGGTGCGCCTCGTCACAGACCATCAGGTCCAGCGGCGCCAGCTCCCGCCCCGCCCGCTCCCGCCAGGCCGCGTACGCGTCCTCCACAGACCCCGCCGCGGCGTACGTCGAGTACAGCGTCAGCGGCTTCCCCGCAGCCGCCGCCCGGTCGATCCACGACGCGATGACCAGCGGATGCGTCGTCCCCGGCATCCCCTCCGGCAACTCCTCCTGAACCAGCGAGCACACCGCCAGCGCCTCACCCGCGCGGCCGGCCTCCACCCACGAGGCGTGCATCTGCGTCAGCAGATCCAGCGTCGGCACCACCACCATCACCAGGCCCCGCGGCGCGAGCCGCTGCGCGGCCACCGCCCCCACGAAGGACTTGCCGGTGCCGGTGGCGAGCTGCACCGTGACCCGCAGGCCCGCCGGGACCGCCCGGCTCGGACGGGGCGTCAGCGCCCGCACGATGGCCTCCACCGCCTCTTCCTGGTGCGGCCTCAGCCGGATGCCCCGGGCCCGCCTCTGACGCCCCGCCACCACCGCGGAAGTTCCCACGCTCCGATCCCTGCCCCTTCTCGAAACGGCATCCGCGCTCACGCGGGGAAACCTTGCAGTCAGTTTTGATGCACGCGGCCGGGCTGAAATCGAAGAGAATATCGGCCGACAATAAGGCCCATTCAAAGCTACCGAACAGCACAATATCAGAGCCCCAGACAGGCCAGTAGAGAAACGCAAAAACCCAGGAGAGGACAGTCCTACAGGCGAGATCTTCTGACATCCACAAGTGAAGCACGTGAGAGACTGTCTGATCGCCCGACGGGGCGGCATGATCTACCGGAAGCGGGGCAGACGAACGGTAGGTGCCCGCCGACACCAGTCGAGCCCCGGCCGGTCCGACATGCAGTCGGCGGGCACCCCTCGCCCCAGTCAGCCCGGCCGCAGGCCGCCCCTCCGTCAGCCAAAAAACCAAGCCAGCGAACTGAACAAACCTCAGCCGACCGGGCCGCCGAAGCGAAGCGGAGGCGCGCCCCGGCCCAGAGCGAAGCGGCGGGCCGCACCGCGGCGAAGCCGCGGTGCCGGACACGCGGAGCGGGTCCAGGCCGCCCG
>NZ_BSSA01000065.1 GCF_030268885.1 Kitasatospora phosalacinea | reverse complement strand
CGTACGCCTTGGTGGTGACCTCGCCGGCGATGTGCACCAGGCCGGTGGTGATCAGCGTCTCCACGGCGACGCGGGAGGTCGGGTCGTCCTTGAGGAGGGCGTCCAGGACGGTGTCGCTGATCTGGTCGGCGATCTTGTCGGGGTGGCCCTCGGTGACGGACTCCGAGGTGAACAGGCGGCGGGACATACTCCTCCGGACGTCAGGCTGCTCAGCGGCGAGGACGGGTTGTCTGTCGGCATGGGCGTGCCACGGGCGAGCCGAGGACCATCCGGCAGCCCGGCTCACGTCACGCCAGGACTCTCGCCGCACGCGCTCGGATCCTGCTCGAAGGGCAACGCCCTCACGCTCGAAATCAGCTGCGCGCCCCGCCCTGCGGACTCGATCGGGCCTCGACCACCAGAGGGGACAGTGCAGGGGTGCCTGGCAGATGGTCAGCACGGGGGAGGTGCAGAGAATGCGCGTGGAGAACGTCTTCATCGGCGCCGTCGGGGCGTACGTGCCCGGTAGCAGCACTGTGGCCGCAGCGGTCGAGAACGGGTGGATGGACGCGGCGGAAGCGAACGCCTCGGGCCTGCTCGGGGTCGCCACCGCAGGACGGACCCCGGCACCGGAGATGGCGGTCGAGGCCGCGCGGCAGGCGCTGGCGCGCTGGGGGCACGACGCCTCAGCGCTGGGCCTGCTGCTCTACGTCGACGTCTACCACTCGGGCCCACAGGGCTGGTTGCCCCAGTCGCACGTGATGCGGCACGTGGTCGGCGGGGAACTGCTCGCGGTCGGCGTGCGCCAAGGCTGCAACGGCGTCTTCGGCGCCCTCGAACTGGCCGCGGCGCATCTGCGCGGCGCCGACAGCGAAGCGGCGCTGATCACCGCCGCGGACAACATGAACTCGCCGCAGGTGGACCGCTGGAAGGCCCTCCCGGGATTCCTGCTGGGGGATGGCGCATCCGCCCTGGTGCTCAGCCGCACGGATGGCTTCGCCCGGCTGCTGAGCGTCAACACGGTGGCGGTTCCCGCGCTCGAAGGCGTCCACCGGGGCACTCAGCCGCTCTTTCCGTCGGCGGTCGCCACTGGTCAGGCCCTGGACTTCCGTGCCCGGCAGGAAGAGTTCAGCCTCAGTGGTGAGGCGCCCCCGGACGGCGGCCTGCAGATGATGAAGATCCAGGCGGAAGTGGTGGACCGCACCCTGGCCGAGGCCGGGACGGAGGTCGGCGAGCTCGCCCGGGTGGCGTTCCCGCACGGCTCGCGCGAGATCCTCGAGGACCGATGGATGACCCCGCTGGGTCTCCCGCTGGAGCGCTCGACCTGGGAGTACGGCCGCAGGGTCGGCCACCTGGGGGCCAGCGACCAGGTGGCCGCCTTCGAACACCTACTGGCGACGGAACAGGTCGGGCCCGGCGACAAGGTCCTTCTGGTCGGCATCGGCCCCGGTGTGGGGATCGCGGCTGCCGTCGTGGAGATCCTCGAAACCCCGTCCTGGTAGCCCTGATCCCGCCTCGCCGAGACGCGGTGCCCTGAGGAGGACAAATGGAGTTCGGTTGGACGCCGGTTCAGCAGCGAAGGTACGACGAGGCCTTGGCCGCGGCCCGGGCAGCGTTCCCGCGCCAGGACCGGGGCGGGAACGCCTGGCACGAGAGCGGGCCCTTCGGCAAGGAGGGCTGGCAGGCGCTCGGCGCCCTCGGCGCGCTCGGCGCCAGCGTGCCGACCCAGTACGGAGGGCGAGGGCTGGGAGCACTGGACACCGCCCGGCTCTTTGAGGCGGTCGGTCGAGGCAGCGCCGACTCCGGCGTGGTCTTCGCCGCGGCGGCTCACCTGTTTGCCGCCGCGATGCCGATCGCCGAGTTCGGCTCACCGGCCGTTCGCGAGCGCCTGCTCCCCCGGCTCTGCTCCGGGGACCTCGTCGCCGCGAACGCGATGACGGAGCCGGAGGCGGGATCCGACGTCTCGCAGCTGGCCACCACGGCGACCCGCACCGAGGGCGGCTACCTGCTGAACGGCACCAAGAGCTTCGTGAGCAACGGGCCGGTCGCCGACGTGCTGGTGACCTACGCCAGCACCGATCCGGCAGCCGGGCACCTCGGACTGACCGCATTCGTCGTCGACGCGCACAGCGCGGGCGTGCTGACCGGCCAGCCGTTCGCGAAGCTCGGTATGACCTCCTGTCCCGCCTCCCAGATCGAGTTCCGGGACTGCTTCGTCCCCGACGGGGCGGTGCTCGGCGCGCCCGGCCAGGGCGGCGCCGTCTTCCAGCACTCGATGACCTGGGAGCGGACCTGCCTCTTCGCGCTCTTCCTCGGCGTCCAGGACGAGCTCGTGGACCGGGCAGTGGCCCACGCCCGTCGTCGTCGGCAGTTCGGCAAACGGCTGGCCGAGTTCCAGTCCGTCTCGGACCGGATCGTGGACATGAAACTGCGCGTGGAGGGTGCCAGGCTGCTGCTCTACCGGGCCTGCTGGGCGATCGACACCGGCGAGCGCGCGGTGCTCGCCTCAGCCCTGTCGAAGCTGGCAGCCTCCCAGGCAGCCGTCGCGTCGGCGACGGATGCCGTGCTGCTGTTCGGCGGGCGCGGCTACACACGGGAGGAGGGGGTCGAGGCCGCGCTGCGCGACGCCGTCGGCGGGCTGATCTTCTCCGGGACCTCCGACATCCAGCGTCAGCTGGCTGCCGTGGAGCTGGGCCTGTGATCCGGCCCGACCGGCGGCCGACCGACGGGCCGGGGGGACTGGAGCGGCTGGTCAGGCACCACGCGCTGCGCGATCCGGCTGCCCCCGCCCTGCACCACGGCGAGGAGACCGTGACCTACGGCGAGCTCGACGAGCTCGCCGACCGGTTCGCGGCGGCGCTGACCGCGCGCGGGGTCGGCGCCGGGGACCGCGTGCTCATCTGGGCCGGGAAAAGCCCCCTGACAGTGGCGCTCATGCAGGGGGCCCTGCGGATCGGCGCCGTGTACGTGCCCGCGGCGCCGAGCAACCCGGCCGAGCGCGTGCTGCGCATCGCGGCCGGCTGCGCCCCCGTCCTGCTGGTCACCGACGAGACGGTCGGCCGGGTGCTGCCCGTCGAACCGAGGACCGAGGTCGTTGAGGCGGCCGAGCTGCTTGCCGAAGGCCAGGGTCTGGAGGTTCCACGGACGCGGACGGCCGGGCCGGACGAGGCCGCGTACATCCTGTACACCTCGGGGTCCACCGGTGAGCCCAAGGGCGTCTGCATCAGCCACGGCAACGCACTCGCCTTCGTCACCTGGGCGGCGGCCGAGACAGGGCTGAGCTCCACCGACCGGCTCGCGAACCACGCCCCGTTCAACTTCGACCTCTCGGTCTTCGACCTGTACGGCGCCTTCCTCGTGGGGGCGGCAGTGGACCTGGTGCCGACCACGGTGTCCTATCTACCGGAGAGCCTGACCGAATTCCTCACCGGGCGTCCGGTCACGGTCTGGTACTCGGTGCCGTCCGCACTGCTTCTGATGATGCGCCAGGGCGGCCTGCTGTCCGGCGAGCGACCGGCACACCTGCGGGTCTGCATCTTCGCAGGCGAGCCCTTCCCGCTCGCGGACGTCCAGGAGCTGCGCCGGGCCTGGCCCCAGGTACGGCTGTTCAACTGGTACGGGCCGACCGAGACCAACGTCTGCACGTCCTACGAGGTGACCGCAGCCGACCTGGAGCGCACGAGCGCCCTGCCGATCGGCCTGCCCGCCTCCGGAGCCACCGTGCGGCTCGACCCCCCGGACGCGCCGGAAGGGGAGATCGTGGTGGACGGCCCCACCGTGATGCTCGGGTACTGGGGCCGGGAACCGCAGGTCGGCCCGTACCGCACCGGCGACCTCGGTCGGCTCGACCAGGCGGGCCTCCTGGAGTACGTCGGCCGCCGCGACACCATGGTGAAGGTGCGCGGGCACCGGGTCGAACTCGGCGAGATAGAGACGGCGCTGGCACAGCACGCGGCGGTCGCGGCGGTGGCGGTGGTGGTGGTCGGGTCCGGCCTCGAGGCCCGTCTGCACGCCGTCGTCGTCCCGGGCCCCGACAAGCGGCCCGGGCTGCTCGAGCTCAAGGGCCACTGCGCCGCCCGACTGCCCCGCTACATGATCATCGACACGCTGTCACTGGTGACGGACCTGCCCCGGACTGCCAACGGCAAGACCGACCGGGCTGCCCTGATCCGCACGGCCGACGGGTAGGCCCCCGTCGGCACCGAGCCGGACCGCCGTCAAAGTCACGCGGCCCGCCTGCCGGCCGACGGGGCGGATGTCGCGGCGAGCCCGCTCAGGCCGCGGCGCGTAGCGACAGGACGAGGTCGGTGATCGCGTTCAGGTCCTTGAAGTTCTCGCCGATCAGCTCGCTCGCCGGCACCTGGACACCCACCTCCCGGTGCAGGAACGCGGCGAGCCGGGCCATCGAAAGCGAGTTGAGGATCCCCCAGTCCAGCAACGGGGTTTCGGCGGTGAGGCCCTCCGCGTCCTCAGGACCGAGGAGCTCGGTCCTGGTGTACTCGGTCAAGGCCTCCAGCACGGCGCTGCGGTTGGTGGCTGGCACGACGTCCTCCATCGGATAGTCGGTCGGGTACCGGGACAACAGACGCTGCCAATGTCGCAGTCCGCTGCCGCCAAGCCTGCAGGTCCCCGTTCGAGAACCGTTGGAGCCGGGATGGACCGGGCGCGGCTGCGCCTGGATCTCGGACGGGGACGACCGCGGCCGCTCCGGACCCGGTCCATGGCACGCCTGGCCCGGCGCCCGGTCGCACACGGATCCGGCAGGGGACGCAGTCCGCGGTCCAGCGCGCACCGCTGCGGTCACTGTCCACCCCTCTCCGGGGGTCCGACCTGCTTTCCCGGGAGGCTCCCCCGGCGGCAGTGGAGAAACGGAGCCGGACGGCCCAGGCCGCGCTGCGGCTGGCCGGGCGCGGGCGTCCGGCCGAGCGGTGGCCGGTTCAATGGCCGCAACGGGGAACGACATCGGGGCGGTGGCCTGGCACATCGTGCAGGTGAACGCCCTTCTTCGGCGACGTGGCCGCCACGGGCCTCGTGGTGCTTCCCCAGCCTTTGGAACCCGCGAGTTCGTTCAGGTCAACTCCCTTTCGGCACCTAATACTTGACCTCCTCTTGAGGAGGTTTCGAGTCACACCGTGAACGGTGGGACCGGCTGCCTGACACCCCGTATGTGCAGCCGGGCCGAAGCGCCGCACCGCGGTGGAACCGCACCAGCGGTTCCACCGCGGTGCGGCGCTTCAAACACGCTCAGCGACCAGGGAAGGGAAGGATGGCGGTGAAGGCCGAACGACCCTCCGAGGTCCGAGCCTCGGCCTGGACCGAACCCGAGCAGGGCGGCGCCCGGCTTGATCCGCCGCCGACCCGCGCCGAGACCGTCACCGCGCTGCCGCGAACCGCTCGTACCGACAGCCTGCACCTGGCCTTCGTCGGCCTTCTGCGCTCCGGAACCCGCCAGCCGCATGCCGATCGCTCCTCCGGCACCCGTCCCGGCACATTGCTCGACGGCCTGGCGCCGCGGACCGGCCGGGCATGACGCAGATCGCCGTCACCGAATCCACCGCCACCGATCACCCGGTGGTCCCTCCCGGCCACTTCGCCGACCGGCTGATCCCCGATCAGCCCGCCCGCCTCTCACAGCCGTTCCCGGTCGCGGAACTGAAGGCGCGCCGCGGCGGCACCACGGCCACTGCGGCCTTCCCGCCCGACGGCCCGAGCCCGGCACCGATGCCGGCCGGAGCGGTGGGCAGTGACTGCACCGAGCACCGCAACCGGCCGGCTGCACACGGAGCGGACACCGCACCGATCGCACCGGTGCCCAGAGCCGACCGCCGGGTTCCCCTGCCTCACCGACCAGGACGCCAACCGGATAGCGGTCCTCCGCACCGGTGCGGCGTCCCGTGCCGTCGCAACCCACCTGCGACCGTTGCCGCGGCCGGACCGGGCCCCGGCCGCGGCCGACGTCCCGGCCGCGATACTGCGTCGCACCGCGCGGCGCCCCGCATCGGGCACGCCGTTCGCGGCCGACTCCTCCCGGCAACCGGGCCCGGCCCGCTGGTGGGCAGACCCGGGAGCCGGTGGACGTGCCGATCTGCTCTGCGCCGGCCACCGCGGGCCCGCGCTGCTGAGAGAGCACACCGACCGGGCCGCGGCGACACCCTCTCCCAGGCCGGCACCCGGATCACCACGTCGGGCGCAGACGCTGTACGCAGCGGCCGGCGGGGCCGACCGCTGCGTACCGGACGCGGAAACCTCGATCCCACCCGCCCGGGCGACACGCCCCGGCCGGTTCCCCGGCCGGCGGTGCCCGCGGGCCGGTCCTCGACCACCGCCCGGCTCAGCTGCCCGCTGACTGCGGAAACCCTCGCGGGCACCGGCCCCCGCTGCTACTCGATCGACCCCGCCGGTCTGCCCGACACCGCGCGCCGCACCCGCGGCCCCAGCGCGGTCGCACCGATCGTGCCCGGCCCTTTCATCCAGGGCCGCCCGCACCGACCTCGAGAAGGAGTTCCCGTGCCCGACCAATTCGCCGACTTCAAGGTCGCCGACCTCTCCCTGGCCCCGTTCGGCCGCAAGGAGATCCAGCTCGCCGAGCACGAGATGCCCGGCCTGATGTCGATCCGCGCCGAGTACGCCGCCTCCCAGCCGCTGGCCGGG
>NZ_BSSA01000064.1 GCF_030268885.1 Kitasatospora phosalacinea | reverse complement strand
GTCGTCCAGGGCGTCCGGCTGCAACTCGACCGGTCGCACGGCCTCCACGGCCTCGGCCGAGACGGTCACGTCTGTCATCAGGTGCTACTTCCTTGATCGGGAGTTACACCGTTCTTTTTACAGACCCGCGACTGACGGACACGCCTGCAATCGCCCTGTGGCTGCAGCATCGCCTGCCGCCGAGGAACGGCTGCGGCGGCCGCCCTTACAAGGGCGGCCGCCGCAGGTGCCGAGATATGTCTGAGCCTCGCTCAGCCGTCAGTGATCGCTAGAAACTCCCTCATCCATGGCCCCGGTCATCGTGTCCTCCCCGGGTCGCAGTCGGCATCGGCGGCAAGGTACTCGTTCTCTGCGAGGTAGCGTTCGGCAGCACTGATCAACTCCTGTGCGTCCTCTCGCGTTTCGCATGCCTCGTACACCCGCATCTGCCAAGCGACCCTCGATCGGGGAAGCCATTCAGCGGCGTTCTCTGCAGACAGCCGACGGGGCCACCGCAGTGCATCAACCCAGTCCCGAACGCTCCTCCGAGCGTAGTAGGCCCCTAGGTAGGCATGCCTGAAGTTCATGGCAGCCAAGTGGAGTTCAATCGCGGAAACTTCTTCGCAAAACCCTGGGATATCCGGATTCTCTTCGCGCAGAATTTCCAGATAATCGGCTGCATCCGGATCACCGGAACGTGCTGCGGCACGCCACCAGGCAACAGCCAACCGCTCCAGACCAAGACGTTCGAACTCTTCCGCGATCCGCCGCTCCAGGGATCCGTCCCCTCCGGCCCCGCCCGATGCCCGGCCGATCCAGTGCCCGAGCAGGTCGTAGAGCGATCGTCCCTCCGATCGCCGCACCGGAGCGGCCCCGCCGTCCGGGCGCACCGAGGGCAGGGGCCCGGGTAGCGGCCAGAGGCCGGCGGAGGGGTCCTCCGCCGGCCGCTGGCTGTCGGATGCTCCCCCGAAGGGGGCACGGCCCGCAGGCCGTGCCCCTCCGGTACGCGCCCCCCGCGCACCGCCGAAGCGGTGAGCGGGGTCGGAGCTGATGACGGTGTAGAGGTGGCAGAGTGCGAGCAGGCGGATGTCCTCGGACGCCTCGGAAGTCCACTCCGTCATACCGTCACCTCCTTGCCGGTGTTCCTGATCATCTTCTCGAGCCCCTTGAGCGCGGCCCGGAGGTAGCGCTTGACGGTTTCCTCGCCCAGTTCCATGGAACGCGCCACCTCCTCGATCTCCATCTCTTCCAGATAGCGCAGCGTCACAGCGGTGCGCTGCTGCGGAGGAAGCCCGCCGATGAGCTCCACGATCCGCTCTCCGAGTGCGGAGGCCCTGTAGTCCGGGATCCCGCCGTCGGTGGCCTCGTCCTCGCTGTAGAGCTTCAACGCGGTGACGACCTTGGACTGCCGGCCGCCGTTGCGGCGGTGGTGGTCCACCGCCGCCCAGTGGATCGCCTTGTACCCGTACGCCGTGAGGGCGTCGCCGCGGGCGGCGACACTCTCACGGGTGCGGAACAACTTCTCCAGGACGTTCTGCACGACATCCTCGGCGTCGTGCACGTTGCCGGTCTCGCGATACGCAGCGCGCTGGTAGCCGACGGCGGTGGAGGCGACGAACCCCTCGAAGTCCTCCACCGGGTCCAGGTGGTGCGTACCGCCTTCGGTCTCGGTCACGCCACGCTCCGCAGCTGGGGCACGGCATCAGCCGGCTCGGGGACCGACGCGGCGGGGATCCACACCCCCCACTGCGGGTGCCCGGCGTCGAAGTGGACGACGACACCCCCGCCCGGCAGGGCGCCCGCCGCGGCGAGCACGGTGGCACGGCGCTCGCGCTCACGCGCGAGCTCGTAATGCAGGTGGATCCAGGCGTTCACCGCCGCACCGGCACGGGCCAGCGCGTACGGAAGGAACAGCAGGGGCGCAACGGCCCCAGCTGCCCCCAGAAAAAAGGACGGCCAGGTCATCGGGGGCGAAGACCCTTTCTGAGGAGGGGTGAATGATCTCGGCACGAGCTCAGCGGGACGGCTTCTTGGCTCCTGTCCCACCCCGTACACGCAACCACCCACCCCGATCCGGATGCTTTGCGCGAAAAATCTTCCCGCCACCCCCAGGCGCCCCTGCCCCACCCCGCCACCAGCCCTCCCCCCCACACCATCCCTGGCCCACCACCACCCTGGAGAGAGCCACACCCGCGACTGGTCTCCACCCCGCCGACGCCACCACCGCAGGCAGCAACCCCGCACCGCGACAGCACCGACCACCCACCGCCGCCACACAGCACACCCGCCGAACCTCGCGGATCGGGTGAGAACACCGTGGTCTCACCGAAAACACCACATGCCCGATCCACCGGCCTCAGGCCAAGGCCATCCCCTGCACCGTCCACCACCAGCACGAATTGGCACCTGAGCGAGAACACCGCACACCCACCGAGAACAGCGCCCAGCCACCCCAGCCACCCAAAACCCCCGGCAAGCCAAACCGAAAACCCTGCTCGAAACCCACCAACCACGCCATCCAGAACCGCTCTGACCAGCAAAAATACCGAAAATGCCTTTAGACCGAGACAACACCCACGACACGCGAACCCCACATCAGCGAACCGACCACAACCCCAGCTCACACACCACGCCCTGACCACCCACCACCCCGAAAACCCCTCACACCCAAACCACAGCACCCCAGCTCAACGACCACCCCACACCCAAACAACGCCCCCCGGAATCCTCACGGGCCTGGTGGCCGTGCGGGACTGGGAGCGGCACTCCGGCCAGGACGAGCACGCGGGGCCGGGTGCGGTGGCTGGCATCGGGGGCCGGGTGTCTGCAGGCCGACGGCCGTGCGGCTCAGGCGCCCTGGCCCGGCTCTCCTCCGGTGCGACTTCCGTGGCGGTAGCCGTTGAACTCACCGGTGACCCAGTTGATGCCAGCAGGACGCTCGCCCGTTCCGTCGAGGCAGAACTGGTGGATCACGGGCACAATCTGGGCCAGGGGCAGGACGCTGGACGGGGCGTAGACCGCGCCCGTGTGGTCGTCCGCGATCAGCTCGGGCTCGTCGCCCGTGGGCTCCAGGTTGTCCGAGAGCCACAGCCGGTCGTGGATCCCGTCCTTGGGGCCTGTGCCGTACCAGAGCAGAGCGGCGTAGCTGCCGGTGTGGTCGATCGTCGCCCGGAGGCAGGCGTAGGGAAACCTGCCTTCCGGTTCGCGCCTGTAGAAGAACGCCGGCTGCCGCTGGGACGGGTAGCGGTTGGTGAAGCACCCTAGGGCCTCGTCCACGAAGTCTTTGACCTCTTCCGAAGAGCTGGGGATCCTCCTCACCGTCTCGCGCCGAGGTCCCTCCCAGGCGGTGAACGCAATCACGGGGATCATCACGGGCCTCCTGATCGAAGCGGGCCGCGGTCGGCGGCCGGGTCGGCGACGATCTTCACGCACCCCACCGACAAGCAGGGCACGGCCGGGCCTCACAGATCGTCCTGCCACCGCAGTCCGGCGCTCTCGGCGCGGTGCAGCCGGTAAGCGCTCATCAGTACCGCAGCCCATTGGAAATGGTCCGTTCGAAATTAAGGAAAAGGGTACGGAATCATGATGAAAAGGCTTCGCCGTAATCAGGAGGAGGCCGCTGACGCCTCTGTACGACTTCTGACGCTCCCGGCGTCGCCCCTGGTGCCGCCCCAGGGGCTGCGGTGCCAGCTCCGGGCGGCGACGGGCGCGGGGAAGTCGCTGACGGCCGTTCACATCGCCGAGCGGCTGCGCTCGGAGCGGACGCTGGTGCTGGTGCCCTCGCTGCCGCTGCTGGAGCAGACGGTGGCGGTGTGGCGGCGCGAAGGGCACGGCGGGCGGATGGTCGGGCTGTGCTCGCTCACCGGGTACGAGCAGCCGGTGGGGCTGCGGTGCACCACCGACCCGGCCGAGCTGGTGAAGCTCACCGCCGGGCTGAAGCGCGTCACCGTGTTCGCCACGTACGCCAGCGTGGGCCTGGGGCACCTGGAGAAGGCCCACCGGATGGGCCTGCCGGCCTTCTCCCTCGCCGTCGTGGACGAGGCGCACCGGGTGTCCGGTGCGGCGGGGCGGCCGTGGGCGGCGGTGCTGGACAACACCCGGATCATCGCGGACCGCAGGTTGTTCATGACGGCCACCGCGCGGGTGTGGGCGCTCAAGGACCGCGACCGCGAGCGGGCCGCGGAGGCTGGGGTGGAGGCGGCCGAGCTGATCGCGAGCATGGACGACGAGGAGCTGTTCGGGCCCGTCGCGCACGACTACCCGCTCGGAAAAGCTATTTCCGACGGCGTGGTTGCCCCGTACCGGATCGTGTGCGTCGACGTCGCCGACCCCGTGCTGCAGGGCCTGGAGCAGCGCGGTGCGGACGTCCGGTCGCTCGAGTACCGCGGGGCCCGGCTCGCGGCGCTGCAGACCGCGCTGCTGTCCGCGTGCGCGGAGTGGGACCTGTCCCGGACCCTGTCCTTCCACCACCTGGTCGCCGAAGCGCGGGCGATGAGCACCGGCCTCCCGGACGTCGCCCGGACGCTGTGGGAGCAGGATCCGGCGCTGCACCCCAACCCCGAGCTGGTCGGCACCACCTGGCTGGAGGCCGACCACACCCCCGCCCAGCGCCGGGCCGCGCTGGAGGAGTTCTCGGAGCTGGTGCGGCGTGAGGATGGGCTGCGGCTGCTGCGGCACGTCCTGGCGTCGGTGAAGACGCTCTCCGAGGGTGTGGACACGTTCGCGTGCGACAGCGTGTTCTTCGCGGACGTGCGCGGCTCGATGGTGGACCTGGTCCAGGCCGTCGGGCGGGCGCTGCGCACCACCCCGGACTCCGGGAAGGTCGCCACGATCGTGGTGCCGGTGCTGCTGGCCGCCGGGGAGAGCGGGGAGGACCTGCTGACCTCGAAGGCGTACGACGGGCTGGCGAAGGTGCTCCTCGCCCTGCGGGCCCACGACGAAGCCGCCGTCGAGCGCCTGGCCCTGCCGTAGTCCGAGACCCGCCCGGCCCGCGAGCCGCGGCACTCCGGGGACCTGGACGAGGTCCGCTCCGCCGGCGGCGAGGAACGGCTCCTGTCGTTCTCCACCGAGCGCGACCCGGCGGTGATCGCCGCGTTCGTCCGCACCCGGGTCCTGGAGCCCGAGAAGGAGGAGTTCCGCCGCGGCCTGGAGGAACTGACCGCCTACCGGAAGGCCTTCGGCGACGCGAAGGTCCCCTGCGCCTACCGGGCGCCCTCCGGGCACCGGCTCGGGGTGTGGGTGGCCGACCAGCGCCGCTACAAGGCCGCCGCCATCCTCGACGACAAGCGCATCGCCGAACTCGACGCCCTCGGCATGGTGTGGTCCGCGTTCGACACCGCCTTCACCGACAACCTCACCGCGGTCGCCGGGTACGCGGCCGAGCACGGCCACGCCTGCCCGCCCAACGACGCCGTGTGGGACGGGCGCCCCGTCGGGACGATCCTGAAGAACTGGCGCACCGCCCAGCGCCGCACCGAGACCCTCCAGCGTCGCGCCGAGGCAGGCGAGAGCGGCTTGGACTGGACGGGGGCGTTCCCGGCCGACCGGAAGGCCGCCCTCGACGAGATCGACCCCGCCTGGTGCCCGGCCTGGCCGGTGGAGTGGCAGCGCTGCTTCACCCTGGCCTGGCGCCACGTCACCGACGGCGGCCAGCTCGCCGGTACGGCGCCGGGAACCGTGGTCGTCCACGGCGAGGACCTGTCCGCCTGGGCGCGGGCGCAGCAGACCGCCTGGGACAAGCTCGGCCCGGCCCAGCAGTGGATGTGCGAGCACGTCCTCGGCCTGACTCCGCTCGAGCCGGAGGAGCTGCCCGCCCCGAAGGTCCCGCGCGCCGCGAAGGAGGAACGCAACCTCACCGCCGCCACCCAGTACCGCGAGCGCGAAGGCCACCTCAACGTCCCCCGCAAGCACAAAGAGGCGCTGCAGCTGGCCGACGGCACCACAGTGGAGATCAGCCTGGGGCTGTTCATCGCCAACAGCCGCAGCCGCCGTACCAGCATCCCCCACACCCGCGCCGAGCGCCTGACCGAGCTCGGGATGCGCTGGAAGTGATCGGGGGCCGCTGGCGGCTGCTCAGGCCGCGGTGGCGGGCTGCTGGCCGCCTTGGTGGGGCGAGCAGCACCGGCCGGGAGCCCACTGTCCGACGGCTCCGTAGGGTCGGACCCCCGGCCGTCCAACCGCACGACCACGACCCACCCACCACCCATCAGGACCCAGGAGAAGGAGCAGACAGAGGGGGTTGTCGGATTTTGCCAGCGCTCCGAAACGGCCTGTGACCTGCGCGGATGCCGGGCCAGGCCGGCGGGCGCCGGGGTACCTACGGCGGTACCTGCGCACGTACCTGCGGTGGTGGCGGGCCGTGCGGTCCTCGGAGCGGGGGAGGTTCGTGGTGGGGCGGGCGGACACTCCCGCCGATCCGGTTGCCGTGATGCTTCCGCCCGTTCTGCTGGAAGGGATCGACTCCGCGGTACGCGCTGTCCTGCACGGGCGTGGTCTGGACGCCCTTGCTGTGGGCGCCGTGTTCACCGCCCTCGCGTAGGCCCTCGCGGGGAGCCGGGCCGCAGAGCATCTGAGTGCCTTGGGCCTGCTCCACGCACTCGGCGAGGTCGGCGCCGGCTTCGCCGAGACGTCCTACTCAGGTTGAACTCGCCTTGTCGTAGGTGGTGACGGACCTTGATCCCTGCGGTACGACATTGGGGTGCGATACGCGCAGGGGGGCGGGTTCACTGCCCGGGAGCAAGAGCGTCGGGAGCGGGT
>NZ_BSSA01000063.1 GCF_030268885.1 Kitasatospora phosalacinea | reverse complement strand
CCGCCTCATGGCCGCCCGCCTCGCCGGCGAGGAGATCGAACTACGCGGCCCCATCGAGACCGAAGCAGCCCGCCGCCTCGCCGACGACCTCAACGATCAGTAGCTAGCCAATTACCCCACACTTTCTTAGGCGGTCGCCTAGGCGACTTTCGCCGATGAGGGCACCGGGGCGGTCGGACCAGACTCGGGGGCATGGAGAACACGCCCTCGGGCATCGACCGGGCCGCCCCGGTCGTCGCCCGCCGCGAGCTGCCGATCCGGACCCCGGCCCCCGCCGTCTGGGCACTGCTGACGTACGTGCCCGGCTGGCCGACCTGGCAGCCGGACATCGCCGAGGCCCGCGCCCTGACCCCGCTGGCACCGGGCTCGGTGTTCCACTGGCGCACCGGCGGCGTGGACGTCACCTCCACCGTGTACGCGGTGGACGCGCCCCGGCTCGTCCTCTGGGGCGGCCGCTCCCAGGGCATCACCGCCGTCCACCGGTGGACGTTCGCCCCTTCGGCCGGGGCGACCCTCGTCGTCACCGAGGAGTCCTGGGACGGTGAGCCCGTACGGACCGACGCCGCCGCCGTCACCCGGGCCCTGGACCGGTCCCTCGCGCAGTGGCTGCTGCACCTGAAGTCCGCCGCCGAGCGCTGACGCCCACCGCGCCGTTCCCCTCCCACCGGCCGGTCTCCCCCGGCCCGTCTCCCCCGGCCGGTCTCCCCCGGCCTGTTGTTCCCACCGCCCCCTTCCTGGAGTTCCCATGCCCGGTCCGCGCCGCGGCGCCGTCCTTGCGGTGCTGGCCGCCGCCCAGTTCACCGTCATGCTCGCCACCTCGATCGTGAACGTCGCCCTGCCGCAGATCCGTGACGGCGTCGGCCTCTCCGACTCCGCCACCACCTGGGTCGTCAACGCCTACGGCCTGGCGTTCGGGGCGCTGCTGCTCGCCGGCGGGCGGGCCGCCGACCTGCTGGGACGGCGCCGCGTCCTGCTCGCGGGCCTCGGCGCCTTCGGGGCCGCCTCCGCCGTCGCCGCACTGGCCGCCTCGCCCGTCGTCCTGATCGCCGCGCGGGCCGTCCAGGGGGCCGGGGCGGCGGCCGTCGCCCCGGCCGCCCTCGCTCTCGCGGTGGGCCTGTACCCCCCGGGCCCGGCCCGCGGCCGGGCGCTGGCGGTCTGGGGCGCGGTCTCCGGTGCGGGCGGGGCGGCGGGGGTGCTGCTCGGCGGGCTGCTGACCCAGGCGTGGGGCTGGCCGTGGATCTTCCGTGCGGTGACGATCGGCAGCTTCGCGGTGCTCGCGGCGACGGCCGCGTACGTCCCCGCCACGGGTCCGGCGGAACGGGCCGGGTTCGACTGGGCCGGGACCGCCACCAGCGCCTTCGCCCTGACCGCCTCGGTGTGGGGTCTGACCACGGCCCGCCGCTCGGGCTGGACGGACGCCCGGGTGCTGGCCGCGTTCGGTGCCGCCGCCGTGCTCGCCGTGGTGTTCCGGCGGATCGAGCGCACCAGTGCCGCCCCGCTGGTGCCGCCGCGGCTGTTCGCCGCCCGGGACGTGACGGTCGGGAACCTGCTGACGGCGCTGTTCGGCTCCGTGTGGATCGCGTTGTTCTTCTTCCTGCCGCTCTACCAGCAGCAGGTCCTCGGCGAGGACCCGCTGACCACCGGCCTGGGCCAACTCCCGCTCGCCGGTGCGAACATGCTCGGCGCGGCCCTCGCCCCCGCGCTCGTCCGCCGGGTGGGCGGCCGCACCGCGCTGGTCGCGGCGCTGCTGACCGAGGCGGCCGGGATGCTGTGGCTGTCCCGCATCGGCGCGGACGGCACCTTCCTCGCCGACGTACTCGGCCCGAGCGTCCTGGTCGGCCTCGGCCTGAGCGTCGCCTTCGTCCAGCTCACCGGCCTGTCCGTGGCCGGCGTCGACGGGCCGGACGCGGGCCTGGCGGGCGGCCTGGCCAACACCACCCGGCAGGTCGGCGGCGCCGTCGGGCTCGCCGTCCTGGCGACCGTCGCCGGGTCCGTCACCTCCCGGGCCACCGGCCACCGGCCGCCGCTGGAGGCGCTGACCGCCGGCTACCGCACCGCCTTCGCGCTGAGCGCCGCCGTCCTGGCCGCCACCGCACTGCTCGCTGCCCTGCTGGTGCGCCGCACGGCCGCCGCCGACCGGCCGCCCCACGCGCCCGCTCCGGAACCCGCCCTCCCGGGCCGGCCCTGACCACCCGACACGCCCTCCCCCCTCCTCCCCTCCCCCCTCCCCGAAAGGAACCGCCGTGCTCACCATCGACGAGAGCGCACCCGTCGTCGTCCGCCTGTCCACCGGGATCAACGCTCCGCTGGAGCGCGTCTGGGCCCTGCACACCGGCATCGACGACTGGCCGGTCTGGAACCCCGACATCGACCAGGCCCGCCTCGACGGCCCGCTCGCCGAGGGTGCCTCGTTCACCTGGCGCACCCACGGGCTGGAGATCACCTCCACCGTCCGCGAGCTGGTGCCCGGCGCCCGGATCGTCTGGGGCGGCCCCGCCGGCGGCATCGACGGCGTCCACGTATGGACCTTCGAACGGGACGGCGACCGCGTCGTCGTCCGCACCGAGGAGTCCTGGAGCGGCGCGCCCGTCGACGCCGCCACCGACCAGCTCGCCGCCGCCCTGCGCACCTCCCTGGAGGACTGGCTCGCCTGCCTCAGGAACCGCGCCGAGAAGCTCTCCTGACCTCCGCTCCCTCCCCCCGCCCCTCCCCTGCCCCTCACCGAACCGAAGAGACCCGAGGACCGCGAACATGACCGCCAAGCCCTACCTGACCGGCCACTACGCGCCCGTCGCCGACGAACTGACCGCCACCGACCTGACCGTCGAAGGCACCCTCCCGCCGGAGCTGACCGGGTGCCTGATCCGCAACAGCCACAACCCCAAGCCGGGCGTCACCCCCACCCACTGGTTCAAGGGCAGCGGCATGGTGCACGGCATCCGGCTGCGCGAGGGCCGCGCCGAGTGGTACCGCAACCGCTGGGTGCGGACCCCCGCCCTGGACGGCGCCCCCTACCTGACCGAGCACGGCCCCGACCTGACCGCCTCCACCGCCGGAACCCACGTCATCGAGCACGCCGGCCGGCTGCTCGCCCTGTGCGAGGCCAACTTCCCCTTCGAACTCACCCCCGACCTCGACACCGTCGGCCCCCACGACTTCGACGGCAAGCTGCGCAGCGCGATGACCGCGCACCCCAAGAGCGACCCCGTCACCGGTGAGCTGCACTTCTTCGGCTCCTCGCCCTTCCCCCCGTACCTGGTGTACTACGTCGCCGACGCGGACGGGCACATCACCCACAGCGCCGAGGTCCCCGGCGCCGGCGCGGCGCTCAAGCACGACTTCGCCCTCACCCGCCACCACGTGGTCTTCGTGGAGGGCACCGTCACCTTCGACCCCACCGAGCACTCCGGCATCCCCTACTCGTGGCAGGACGGGCAGCCCGCCCGGATCGGCGTCATGCCGCGCGGGGCGCAGGGCGCCGCCGCGATCCGCTGGTTCCCGATCGAGCCCGGCAGCATGCTGCACGTCGCCAACGCCTACGAGGACGCCCACGGCCGCATCGTGCTGGAGGGGCCCACCGTCGACCGCGAGGGCTTCCGGCTCTCCTGGAACTGGTGGGTCGGCGCCCCCGGCCGCGGCAGCGAGCCCAACACCCGCTCCCACAACCGCCGCTGGACCATCGACCTGGCCACGGGACGGGTCGACGAGCGGGCCGTCGACGACCTCGCCATCGAGTTCCCCACCCTCAACGAGGACTTCCTCGGCGTCGAGAACCGCTACCAGTACGCCGTCTCCTTCCCCGACCGGCACGGCTTCGGGGGCTACGGCGTCGTCAAGTACGACCGCGCCACCGGCGAGCGCCGCATCCACCAGGCCGGCGACGCCCGCCTGCCCAGCGAGGCGGTGTTCGTCCCCGCCGCCGGGGCCACCCGCGAGGACGACGGCTACCTGCTCACCGTCGTCTCCGACCTCAAGCAGGACGCCTCCCACCTGCTCGTCCTGGACGCCGCCGGCCTCGACACGATCGCCACCGTCCACCTCCCCCGCCGCGTCACCGCCGGCATCCACGGCTCCTGGATCCCCGACACCAAGGCCTGACCCCGCCCGAGCCGACCCCCGGGGGCACTCCGCCCCCGGGCCCCGGCCCTCTCCAAGGAAGGAGCACCGCCATGCGCGCACCCGCCACGGCCACCACCGCCCTCACCCTCGCCCTCCTCGCCCTCCTCACCGCCCCCACCGCCGCATCCGCCCTCCCCGACCGGCCGGCGCCCGCCGCAGCGGCCGCCCACCGCACCGACGTGCAGATCGACCAGCACGCGCCGGTCGTCACCCGCGCCGACATCCTCGTCCACGCCCCGCTGCACACCGTCTGGGACGTCCAGACCGACGTCGAGAACTGGCCCGCCTGGCAGCCCGACGTCGAGACCGTCACCAAGGACACCCCCGGTCGGCTGCGCCCCGGCTCGGTGTTCCGCTGGAGCACCGAAGGACTCGACATCACCTCCACCGTCCAGCAGGTCGACCACGGCAGGCGCCTCGCCTGGGGCGGCCCGGCCCAGGGCATCACCGCCGTCCACGTCTGGACGTTCACGCCCACCCGCGACGGCGTCCTCGTCCACACCGAGGAGTCCTGGACCGGAGAACCCGTCACCGCCCACCAGGCCGCCCTGCAAACCGCCCTCGACACCTCCCTGCGCAACTGGCTCACCAACCTCAAGCACGAAGCGGAGACCCGCTAGCCCACCGGCCGGCCTCCGGCACCGGCGCCGTCGGCCCGCCCGACGGACGAACGGTTCCCCCGTTGCCACCAGCAGGGGAAGAACGGCGGGTCAGGTCCCGTTTGCGCGGTTCACTCCTTTCATGCCGCCGTCGGGTCCGCAGCGCCCGGGCGATTACGGTCATCTGCCCGCGTACACCCCATTGGCGCCCCCGACAATTCGGCCGAAGGGTCCCGCTTTGTCGGCGTTCGGCAGTGGTGGATAACCGCCCCTTACGGGTGGAGCACCGCAAGGTGCCAACATATCGCCCACGAGCGAAGATTGGCGACAATTATTTTCCTCCTCCTTCCGGACCGATTCTGCTATCGTCCCTTTCGGGGGAGGAGACGACGCCTTCCCGCGCATGAATCAATCGGGGAGGAAAATTCATGAGGCGCAAAATAATCGGCATCCTCGGCATGCTGGTCGCCCTTGCGGGTTTCGTGCTTCCGGCGGCGCCCGCGTCCGCCGCCACCGACAGCGTGATCAACCCGCCCGGCCACTACGCCCTGGCCACCGAGATCTCGGCCCCGAGGTGCCTGGTCGTGTTCTCCAACGGGAGCCACGGATCGCAGGCGGTCCTGACCCAGTGCGCCAACTACGACGACCAGAGCTGGTACGTCCCCGGCGCGGGCTCGCAGGGCACCATCCGGAACAAGTACAGCGGCCAGTGCCTCACCGCACAGGGCGGCAACAACGGGGCCCCGGCGTTCACCTACCAGTGCACCGGCCTGGTCGACCAGCAGTGGCGCGCGGTGCTCGTCCCCTACCACAACGGCTCGGTCTGGTACCAGAACGTCAACAGCGGCAAGTGCCTGGTCGTCCAGGGGAATTCCGAAGGAACCGCAGCCATGCAGTACGACTGCGGCAATTACGCGGATCAGTACTGGCAGGCCTGATCACATCCGGCACGATCCCCGGTCCGAACTTCCACGGGATCGGAGACAAATCCTTTTCGCATTCCCGTCAGCACGCGAATACGCCGACCAGGGTGACGTGAGAACGCTCCGATTCGGCCCGTCATGAACGCAACGAGGCTCCGGTTGAACGGGGCGGCCTCCCAAGTCGCCCTGGACCACCGGAGCTTCGATGCGCCGCGGGACTGCCGTCCTCCGCCTGGTCGCGGTCCCGTTGCGGACGGTTTTGATCCGCATCTCCGACATCGGCTCCGCCCGGGATGCCGCGGAAACCACGTCACCGGCGTGCACGCAGAACCGTTCCGCTTCGGGACGGCCGTGTCACCTTGGCCCTCCAATGGGGCCTCGACCCCGGCCGTACTGCGCGGCGCCTCGCAGGAGCCAGCAGCTGAATCCCGTCGCCGGCCGGGCGTTCCTACCAGCGGCTCCTCGGCCAGTGCTCTGGAATAACTTGCAGCGCATATTCGCTGTAGCGCGTACTGTCGGCGTGGCATGGGAAGTCTCACTGGAGAGCGAGGTCGAGGAATGGCTCCTGGATCTCCAGCACCACCCGCAGACCGCCGACGAAGTCGTGGCCGCCATCGACAAGCTCGAGCAGGACGGCCCGACCCTCGGCCGGCCGCTGGTGGACCGCATCCACGTCCCCATCGCCGACGAACGGTTCAGCAGGCATCTGAAGGCCATCGAGGAGGGCAAGCCGTGAAGTCCTGGAAGGACGTACGACCGAACGTCGTCACCGACCCGCAGCGCGTGACCGCACACCGGGAGAAGCTCGACGCCGAGGTACGGGCCTACCGCCTCGCCGAGATCCGCCGCGAGCAGGACCTCACCCAGGCCGAGGTCGCCGAGATCATCGGCATCACCCAGCCCAACGTCTCCCGGCTCGAGAGCGGCGCGCTCGACACGGCAGCGCTCTCAACGATCCGCGCCTACGTCGAAGCCCTCGGCGGCCAGCTCCGCATGGTCGCCGACTTCGGGGACCGCACCCTGACCATCAGCTGACACGCTCACGCCCACTCCGCCCCCGGAGGTCATTCGACCGACCCACAAACCCCTGTACTCGGTCGCACACCGCAGGATCCCCGCACGGCGACGGCAGAGGCTTCGCCCGAGGAGCGCTGGCAGCCAGGGTTCGGCCCAGCTGCCCGAGCGGAATTCCGCCATGCCACGAGGGCGACTTCCTCCTGGCGGCCGTCAAGCGACAGAGCGATCCCCAGGAACACCAGACGATGAGCGAACGACGGCGAGCGCATGCCGCAGCCGGCTCCATCGAGTCCGATCCGGAGGCCCGGATCACGATGATCCCGGCGGGAGACCCCGCGTTCGCCATCGGCGTGGGGCTGTGGCGGGAGAACAAACCGCGCGAGACGTTCCGCTCCTTCGCCCAGGACCAGCTGTCCCGGCTTGGAAGCAACGGCTTTGCGAGTACCGGCCGCGGACGGAAGGACGACGACACGGTCCTTCCCGTGGTCGTCCAACTCGTTCCCCGCCCGGACAACACCTACAACCCCGATGCCATCAGCATCGCGGCTCCGCCCGGCTACGGCGGCACCGACCACGAGCGGCACATGGCGTACATGTACGACAGGCACCTCGTCTCCCTCGGAGAAGCCCTGCGCAGCCTGGCGGCCCTGTCCCCGTTCCCCGTCGCCTGCCACGCCTTCATCGAGCTGTGCGAAGTCGAACACGACGAGTTCGATCCGGAGTCCGGCCCGGACGAGGAGGACGGCGGCGCTCCCGTCATCACCGACCAGCGGCAGGTCGCGTACTGGGCCGGCGGGCTGCGCCTGCTGATGCCGCGCTGGGACAGGCTCCAGGCGTTGACGGTCGGCTACGCCCGAGGAGTCCGCCCGACCTGATCCTCCCATTCACCGGCCACTGGACGCCCTGGCTGCCCGGCAGCCGGGCGGCGCTGGCGAGCCTGACGCAGGAGAAGTCGTTCGACGTCACGCTGCGTGCCGAGGGCGACGCCCTCACGGTCTCCTACGGGGATCTGCCGCTGTCCGACCTGAACTCCACCTCCCGGGACTACTTCGATCGCACGATGCTGCAGGTGCGGAGCATGGGTGGCCGGGCCACGGCCCGCGCGGAGGAGCACCAAGGGTCGCTGAAGGTGTTCGTGGAGGACAGCCGCCCACTGGCCGAACGCAGTACAGGTCGTTGAAGGCCGAGGTGCCACGAGCAATCCGGTCAGCGAGAACGACGGCTCACCCACCGGAGAGCCACGAGAACCGTGCCGCCGAACGACCGGCCTGGCTCCGAGTGGCCTGATCCTCGGGCCGACCCGGACCGGTACGGGTCAGGAACCGGAGCAGTCCTGCGCCAGTGCCGGGGCGGGGGCCGGCAAGCTGCCCCGGCAGGCGGCCGGCCGTGCAGCGCACGGACCGGCGGCCGAACCGGGACAGCAGCCGTTGAGAGCTTTTCGAGCGCGTTCGAGGTCGTATCAGGCGGAGAAGGCCCGTAGGGCGAGCACGGATCCGTCCGGGTGAATGGAGACCGGTCCGCCCCACTCCTCGTCGTCCCAGGAGGCGGTCGGCCAGGTGGTACGGCGGGCGTGGGCTTCGCTGCGGTAACGGTTGAGGCGGCCCCTGGCGAGGTGCTTGAAAAGGTCTTCGGCGACTCCGGAGAAGGCTTCGACCCGGGTGCGGTTGAGAAAGTGTGGGGTAATTGGCTAGCTACTGATCGTTGAGGTCGTCGGCGAGGCGGCGGGCTGCTTCGGTCTCGATGGGGCCGCGTAGTTCGATCTCCTCGCCGGCGAGGCGGGCGGCCATGAGGCGG
>NZ_BSSA01000062.1 GCF_030268885.1 Kitasatospora phosalacinea | reverse complement strand
GTCCGGCCGCGTGCGTGGTGATGCCCGGCGGGCCGACAAATCCCAAACAGGACAGTCAGAACGTCAGTCAGGCGGAGGGTCAGACCCGCCGGCAACAGCACCACGTCACATCCTCACTGTCAGGCGTAGGGGGCGAGTTGGGGGTCGAGGGGGGCGTCGGTGAGGCGGTTGGCGAAGGTGGAGAGGGTGTAGGCGCCGATGCCGAGGACGATGTCGAGGGCGTTGCGCGGGGTGAAGCCGTGGGCGAGGAAGGCGGCGAGGTCGGGTTCGGGGACTGCGCCGGTGTGGTCGAGGACGGCGTGGACGAAGGCCCGGACGGCCTCCAACCGGGCGTCGGGCAGGGGCTGTTGGGTGCGCAGGGCGGTGATCAGTTCGGGGGCGGCGGCGAGTCGGGCGAGGGCGGCGGTGTGCATGGCGACGCAGACGTGGCAGCCGTTGCGGGTGGCGAGGGTGAGGACCACGGTTTCGCGGACCAGCGGGTCGAGTTCGGTGGAGTCGAAGAGGGCGGTCAACTTGAGGAAGCCGTCGAGGAGTTGGGGTGCGTGGGCGAGGCGGGCGGCGGCGGAGGGCAGGTAGCCGAGGTGGCGGGTGACCTGGTCGAGCTGGCGGCGGGCGGCCGGTGGGGCGGTGTCGGGGGTGAGGTCGGGGAAGTGGGCGCCGGTGGTCGGGGTGGTGGGTGCGGGGAGGGACACGGGTGGGCCTTTCGGGGTGCGGAGGCGTGCCGGGGTGGCCGGAGGACGGAGCCCGGCTGCGCGTCCTAGAATGGACAACGTGGTTGACCAAAACGTAAACCAGGTTGTCGATCTGCGCAACGGGGAACCGGGCGTTCCGGTCCGGGACGGCTTCGAGCTGCCCTTGCTGCTGTTCGCCGGATTCCGCACGATCATCGACGAGTTGCACGCCGACCTGGCCCGGCAGGGGCACCCGGACGCCCGGCCCGCGCACGGGTTCGCGCTGCAGGCGATCGGGGTCGACGGGGCCACCGCGAGCGAGCTCGGGCGGCGGCTGGGGGTGTCCAAGCAGGCCGCGGGCAAGACCGTGGACCGGCTGGAGGCGCTCGGGTACGCGGAGCGGGTGGACGACCCGCAGGACGCGCGGCGCAAGCTCGTCCGGCTGACGCCCCGCGGGCTGGACATGCTGGCCAGGTCGGCGGCCGGGTTCGACCGGATCCGGGCGCACTGGGCGGCCGTGCTCGGGGAGCAGCGCCTGCGCGAACTGGAGGACGGGCTCGCGCAGTTGGTCGGCCCGTCCGGGTTCCGGCTGGACGCGGCGGGCTGGTTCACCGGCTGAGTGACGGGACGGCCGGGCGCGGGAGGACGTCGGCACGGCGGCCGGGTGTCAGCGCGGGGCGGCCGGGGTACGGCGAGGGACGGGACCACGTGACGCCAGGGGGAACGGATGCTCGCCGAATCGTTGATCGCCCTCGCCGGGGCCGGGGGGACGGCGCTGGTCGGGGCGATGGCCACCGACGCCTGGCAGACCGTCCGGGCCGGTGCCGCCCGGCTGTTCACGCACGGCGGGGCGGAGCGGCAGCGGGCGATCGCCGAACGGCTGGACCACGACGCCGAGCTGGTGGCCCGGGCCGCGGAGCCCGAACGGGTGCGGCAGGGCCTCGCCCCGGCCTGGCAGGTCGAGTGGGAGGCGCTGCTGGCCGAGCGTCCCGAGCTGGCGGAGGAACTCCGGGGCTTCGTGGAGCGGACGGTGGCCGCGCTGCCCCGGGCCGAGCAGCACTGGACGCAGCACGTGACGGCGCACGGCCACGGCCGGGCCTACGGCGCGCTCGGCGGGAACGTGGTGGTGCACGAGGCGGCGCAGCCCGACCCGCCCGCGCCCGGCGGCGGGCCCGGGGAGGCGGCCGAGGGGCCGCGGTGACACCGGCGGGGCGCGAGCCGGGCCCCGGGCCGGGGGCGGGGCCGCCCGGCGACGGGAGCGGCCGACTGGAGCAGCGGGTGGTCGCGCGGGCCGGTTTCGCCTACGGGGTGATCGGCGCGGACCTCCACGTCTTCGGCGACGGCACGCCCGTCTACGTGCTGGAGAACTGGCGTCCCGGGGAGGGCGCGGAGGACGCCTGGCTGGGCGAGCTGCCGAGCCGGATGCTCAACGCCCGCTGGGAGGTGGTCGGCTTCACCGGCCGGACGGAGGAGTTGGCCGCGCTCCGCGCCTGGTGCGGCTCCGGCCCCCGGCTGGCGGTCCGCTGGCTGCACGGGCCCGGCGGTCAGGGCAAGACCCGGCTGGCGGCGCAACTGGCCCGGGAGACGGCCGCCGAGGGCTGGAAGGTCGTCACCGCGACCGAGGGCCCGGGCTCGGTGCTGCCCCCGCCCGGCAGCCAGGACCTGCGGACGGACGGGGCGTCGGGCCTGCTGCTGCTCGTCGACTACGCCGACCGCTGGCCGCTCTCCCACCTGACCTGGCTGCTCAGCAACGCCCTGCTGCACGACCCGGCCGTCCCGGCGCGGGTCCTGATGATCGCCCGCGACAGCGGCCCCTGGCCCGCCGTCCGGGCCGCGCTGGCCGACCACCGGGCGGGCACCTCGGCGCAGGAGCTGGCCGCGCTCGGCGACGGCGAGGACCCGGCCGGGCGGCGGGCGCAGATGTTCACCGCGGCCCGGGACGGCTTCGCCGCGCGGTACGGGACGGCGGCCCCCGGCTGGATGACGGCCCCGCCCTGGCTGGACGGGCCGGAGTTCGGCCTGACCCTGGCCGTCCACATGGCGGCCCTGGTCGCCGTCGACGCCCACCTGACCGGGCGGCGCACCCCGACCGACACCGCCGGGCTGACCCTCTACCTGCTGGACCGCGAGCACCTGCACTGGGCGCGCCGCCACGGCGACGGCACCCACCGGCTGGACGGCGACGGCACCCGCGAACCGCCGTGGACCACCCCGCCGGAGGTGATGAACCGGGTGGTGTTCACCGCCGCGCTGACCGGCCCGCTGCCCCCGCCGACCGGCGCGCAGGCCCTCGACCGCCTCGGCCTCGGGCTGCCCGCGCACCGCCTGCTGGCCGACCACGCGAGCTGCTACCCGCCGGTGGACCCGGCCCGGGCCACCGTCCTCGAACCGCTCCAACCCGACCGCCTGGCCGAGGACTTCGCGGCCCTGACGCTCCCCGGGCACCGGGCCGACTACCCGGCCCGGGAGTGGGCGCCGGACACCGTCACCGCGCTCACCGACGGCCCGCCGCACCCCGGCTGGACCAGGCGCACCCTGCTGCTGCTGGCCGCGGCCGCCGACCGCTGGCCGCACGTCGCCGAGGAGCACCTGTTCCCGCTGCTGCGCGCCCGGCCCGAGCTCGCCGTCGCCGCGGGCAGCCCCGCGCTGAGCGCCCTGGCCGCGCTGCCCGGCGCCCCGTTCGACCTGCTGGAGGCGGTGGAGGACCGGCTGCCCCCGTACGAGCGCACCGACCTGGCCCCGGGCGTCGCCGACCTGGCCCGCGTCCTGGCGGACCACCGGCTGGCCCGCACCAGGGACCCGGCGCAGCGGGCCGCCGTCCACGCCCGGCTCGCCAACGCCCTCGCCGCGGCCGGTCGCTACCGCGAGAACCTGGACGCGCTGGTCACCGCGGTCGAGCTGTACCGGCCGCTGGCGCAGGCCGACCCGCGGACCTTCGAACAGCCGCTGGCCTTCGTGCTGTCCAACCTGGCCAACCGGCTCGGCCGCTACGGCGAGCGGCACACCTCGCTGTCCTTCGCCCGGGAGGCGGTCGACATCGGCCGGCGGATCGGCCTGATGGACCCGACCGCCACCGGGACGGGCGGCGCCGCGCTGCTGGTCAACCTGGCCGGCAAACTGCGCCGGGCCGGGCGCACCGCGGAGGCCCTGGAGGTCGAGCACGAGGCGCTGGGCCTCTTCCGGCGGCTGTCCCGGACCAGGTCGTCCGAGCGGGAGGCGCGCACCCACCTGCCGGCCTGCCTGGTCAACCTCGCGATGGCCCTGCCGCCCGCCTACTTCGGGGGCCGGGCCGTCCTGGCGGCCCTCGAACAGGCGGTGGCCCTGGACCGCCGCCTCGCCGCCGACGACCCGCCCCGGCACGAGGCCTCGCTCGCCCACGCCCTGACCCTGCTGGCCGGGCGGCTCGTCAGCCACTACCAGCTCGCCGAGGCGGTCGCCGGAGCCGCGCCCGACCGTCCCGGACTGCACCGGCCCGTCGCCGCGGGCTGGCGGCAGCGGGCGGTCGACCTCGCCCGGGAGGGAGGCGGTGGAGATCGACCGGCGCCTGCTGCCGGACAACCCCGCCGTGCTGCGGCCCCAACTGGCGGACGGGCTGGAGGTCCTGGGCACGGCCCTCACCGCCGCCGGGCGGCCGGAGGAGGCCGCCGCCGCCCGGGCGGAGAGCGCTGCGCTGCGGGCGCACCCCGCCGAGCCCGGGTCCGCCCGGCCGGTCGAGTCCGACGACCCGCCCCCGTCCGACCACCACCGGTGGATGCTGGCGGCCACCCGGGCCGGGGTCACCCTCTTCACGTACCTGGCGGGCGTCGACCCGCAGGCCCACCGGCCCGACCTGGCCGAGGCCCTGGAGTACGTCACCGCCGTCCCGTCGTTCGACCGCGACGGCATCCCCGACCGGGAGGCCGTCCTCCCGCTGTGGGAGGAGTTGGTGGAGGCCGACCTGCCAGCCTACGGGCCCCGCTACGCCCACGCGCTCGCGGTGCTCTCCTCCCTGCAGAGCACCGCGGGGCTGTCCGAGGAGGCCGGGCGGACCGAGGCGGAGCGGGCCCGGGTGGAGGCCCTGGTCGCCGCCGCCGAGCAGGAGCGCGAGCAGGAGCGGCGGCGCAGCCGACTGGCCCCGCGGATCCCGTGGGGCACGCCGGAGGAGATCGACGAGGAGGCCCGGCGGCTCACCGCGGCCGGGGACGACGCCGCGCTGTGGGCGCTCGCCCTGGCCGTCCCGGTCGCCGACGGCGCCCGGCTGGCCCGCGCGCTCACCGACCGCGGCCTGCCCGCGGAGCCGGCCGCCCGGGCGCTGGCCGAGCGCCTCGCGGCGGCGGGCCGGTCCGGGCCCGCCCGCCCCGCCCACCGGGAGCTGCCCGTGGTCAGCACCAGCGGGCACGGCCTGCACTTCGCCCACGGCCGCCCCGTGCTCGCGGTCGACGGCCTGCAGAAGAACGGCAGTTGGGCCCTGCGGACGTTCGACCTGACCACGGGACGGCCGAAGGTGCTGCACCGGGGCGGCCCGAACGAGTGGAGCTCCCTCGCCTGCCCCGGCCCGGGCCTGGTCGTCGCCGTCCGGGAGCTGCCGGGCCCGCCGCACGCCCGGCTGCTCCGGCTCGACGGCCGCTCCGAGGAGCAGCTCGCCTCGGGCAACGCCCTGAACGGGGCCCGGGTGGCCGCCACCGCGGACGGCTACGTGGTGGGCCTGACGATGATGCGCGCCGTCCTGGTCGGGACGGACGGCGACCCGCCCGTCCCCGTCGACCTCGGCGGCACCGGGCTGTGGCGCTGCGACCGCCTCGCCGTCGACCCGACCGGCACCCGGATCGCCCTCGTGGACGGCCGCCGGACGGTGCTCCTCGACCTGCCCGACGGGCGGGTGGTCGCCGCAGCCGACACCGAGGGCGACGTGCACGCCGTCTTCCTCGGCCCCGACCTGCTGGTCACCGCCGGGTCGAACGGCGGCCTGCGCCGCTGGGAGCTGCACGGCGGACGGCTGCGGCAGAGCGCCGCGGTGGGAACGCCCACCCTGCAGCCCCTGTTCGCGGTGCCCGCCTGGCGGGTGGTGGGGGGCTGGGCGCTCGGCCGCCCGCACTTCCACGACGCCGAGACGCTCGACCCCGTCCCCGAACCGCCCGCGACCGCCGCCCTGCTGGACGTCACCACGGCCTGGCAGAGTTCCGCCGACGGCCGCTACGTCGTGCACGGCGGGTCCGGGTCGTGGCCGGGCTCCCGCACCCTGCTGCACGACCTGCACCACCCCGTCGCCTGGCTGGCCCGACCCGCGGCCGCCGTCACCGCCGCCGACCTGCCGGTGCTGGCGGCGCTCGCCGCACGCGCGGAGCGCAGGCACCGGCCGCTGCTGCGGCTGCTGCACGACCTCGCGGCCCACCGCCTCGCGCCGGGCTGACGGGCCGGGCGGTGCGGGGCGGCGTCAGCGGGCGGCGCGGCGCTCGGCCTCCGCCTCGTCCTCGGCCTCCGCCTGCTCCAGGGTCGGCGCGCTGCCACCGAGGTGCGCGGGCAGCCACCAGTCGTCGTCCGGGCCGGACGGCTTCGCCGGGTACTCGCGCTGCGCCCGGTCCAGCATCTCGGACATCGCGGCGCGCAGGCGGCGGGTCACCATGACGGGCTTGTCGGTCGGGGCCAGGTGGATCGGCTCGCCGATCATGATGGTCACCGGGACGTGGCGCTTGGTCAGCGTCTTCGGGCGGCCCTTGGTCCACAACTGCTGGGTGCCCCACAGGATCACCGGCAGCAGCGGGGTGCCCGAGTCCGCGGCCATCCGGGCCGCGCCCGTCTTGAACTTCTTCAGCGTGAACGAACGGCTGATCGTGGCCTCCGGGAACACCCCGACCACCTCGCCCTCGCGCAGCGCCTTCACCGCCGCCTCGTAGGCGGGCTGGCCGTCGGTGCGGTCCACCGGGATGTGCTTCATGCCGCGCATCAGCGGGCCGGAGACCCGGTGCCGGAACACGTCGTCCTTGGCCATGAAACGGGTCTTGCGGCGGGCCACCCGGTACGCGCCGAAGCCCGCGAAGATGAAGTCCAGGTAGCTGATGTGGTTGCTGACCAGGACGGCGCCGCCGGTGGCAGGGACGTGCTCGGCGCCGACGATGGAGATGCGCAGGTCCAGCGCCTTGAAGGCGGCCAGCGCGGTGCGGATCACCGGCGGGTACACGAACTCGGCCACGGTCAGCCCTACTTCCTACGGGCCAGGCGCCCGGTTCGGCGGTACCCGGAGCGTGGTGGCTGGCCGAGGGGTCGCGGCACGCCGCGGCGGCCACGGGTGTTTCCCCCGAATGATCCCCCGAACGGGTACGGTCTGTCACGCCCGCGGATACCCGGGGAGGCGACCCTCACACCGGGAACTTTCCGGCGGGACGGGCTTCCCCGCGGGCTTTCCCGGTCGCGGCGGCCCGGAGTCGCTCGAGGAGCAGGTAGAACTCGCAGCCCAGGCAGTAGTCGAAGGCGGCGTTCAGGAAGGCCGCTGCCAGGGCCAGGGCGGTGAGGACGAGGGCGGTCCAGGTCAGCCCGGCGAGGGCGGCGAGGGTGGCCGGCAGGGTGAAGGCGAGGCCGACCGCCTGGGCGAAGCGCGGCGGGCGCGGGTCCGCCCCCGGCGGGCGGGGCCAGCCGGGGGCGGACCAGGGTGCGGTAGAGCCAGCCGTAGGGGGCGTAGCGGTGGCCGCCGAGCGCGCCCGCTGCGAAGACCAGGGCCTGCAGGGCGAGCAGCGGCGTGCTGCCGGTGACCAGGGCGGCGGCGAGGACGAGGCTGGTGAGGACGGCGGCGAAGCGCGGGCCGCGGGGGTCGATCGGTGCGGAGGGCACGGTGGGGCTCCGGGAGGGGTCGCTGACGGGACGTCGTACGGACGGGACGGCGCGGGGGTGGTGCGGTCAGCGACAGCGGGTGGTGCAGGCCCGGCACAGGTCGATCACCCGGCGGCTGGTCAGCCGGGGGGTCGACGACGGGGTGCGGGCGGTCACGGGGTGATGGTAGCGGGGAGCGGGTTCCGGGCCCAGGGGGTGGTTTGCCAGACTGGGCGGGTGACCGGACTGGTGGTGTGCCTGGTGGTGCTGGCGGCGGCCGGCGGGTTCGGCGTGGTGCGCAAGGCGCGGGACGGGAGGCTGCGGGTGCGGGCGGACGGGGCGGTGCGGTTGACGGCGGCGGAGCTGGGGGCGCCGTTGGGGGAGCGGGCGACGCTGGTGCAGTTCTCGACCTCGTTCTGCCAGCCCTGCCGGGCGACCCGGCGAACGCTGGCGGAGGTGGCCGGGATGGTCGAGGGCGTCGCGCACGTGGAGGTGGACGCCGAGTCGCAGCTGGAGCTGGTGCGGCGGCTGGAGGTGTTGCGGACGCCCACCGTGCTGGTGCTGGACGCGTCCGGCCGGGTGGTGCGGCGGGCGGCGGGGCAGCCGCGGAAGGCGGACGTGATCGCGGCGCTGGGCGAGGCCGTCTGAGCCGGTCGCGGGGCCGGTCGCGGGGGCCGGTGCGCGTTCAATCTCACAGGGGATCTGGCGTGGAGTCAGGTGGCAGTCGGGTCGGGCTGGGGCAGGATGGGCCGGGGCGGCTGCGTGGTGTCGGGCCGGGGTCGCGGGCAGCGTAAGCTACTGGCGAGTAGTGACGGTTGGGCTACTCGTGGGTATGCTGCCGGGGAGTCCCGGAGGGGCACCTCGCGCGCCGCTCGGGCCGCGGGCCCCGTGCGCGGGCCGAGGATCGCTCGGTGCGCGCGGGCCGCCGCCGCAGCCGCCGGATCGGACCAGTAACAGGAGAGCAGGCCGTGAGCTTGAGGATCGTTGTCTGTGTGAAGTACGTGCCCGACGCGACCGGTGACCGTCGCTTCGCGGACGATGCCACCACCGACCGGGAGGGCGTGGACGGCCTCCTGTCGGAGCTGGACGAG
>NZ_BSSA01000061.1 GCF_030268885.1 Kitasatospora phosalacinea | reverse complement strand
ACTGATCAGCCTCGGGCTTACCCGCGCGGGCGACACCTGGACCATCACTCCCACAACCGCATAGCGCAGGAGGGCTATCCCAACCGGGACAGCCCTCCCAGCAAGAAGATCTTCATCAGACTTCTAGCCGGGGTGCTCCTCGGTGCTGCGGGAGTCGGTGAGGGTGAGCGCGCCGACCGCGGTGACCAGGCCGACGACCACCGCCAGCACGGCGTAGGTGATCCGCTCGCCGTGGAAGAAGGAGGTGACCAGGGCGTTGCTCCAGGTGCCTTCGGGCAGCTGGGTGGTGACCAGGGCGGCGATCAGGGTGCCGACCACGGCGGTGCCGACGCTGCTGCCGACCTCCTGCGCGGTGTCGTTGAGGGCGGTGCCGATGGAGGTGCGGTTCTCGGGGACCGCCTCGACCAGGGCGACGGCGCAGATGGTCATCACGGTGCGCAGGCCGACGGTCATCACCACCATGCAGAGCGCGATGGCGGCGTAGCCGTGCGAGACGCCCCAGGCGAGGCCGGCCAGCGCGCCGGCCAGGCAGGCGGCGCCGACCAGGCAGGCGACGCGGTGGCCGAAGCGCTTGGCGAGCCACTCGGACAGCGGGGTGGCGACGAGCATGGTGGCGATGATCGGGAGGTTGGCCAGGCCCGCCTTGACCGGGCTCCAGCCGTAGGCGTACTGGAAGTGCAGGATCAGGCCGAACATGACGGCGGCCATCGCGATGGCGGTGCCGATCTGGGCGAGGGAGGCGCCGCGGACGGTGCCGTTGCGGAAGAGCTTCAGGTCCAGCATGGGGGCGGCGGTGCGGCGCTCGTGCCACACGAAGGCGGTGCCCGCGGCGAGGGCGCCGAGGATCGAGCCGATCGTGGCGGCGGAGCCCCAGCCGTGGTCGACGCCGCTGGTGAGCGAGTAGCAGGCGAGGCCGATGGCGGCGACGCTGAGCACGGCGCCGGGCAGGTCGAGCCGGTCGCGGGTGAGGTCCTCGGGCCGGTCGGCGGGGACGCCGAGCCGGACGCCGACGGCGGCGATCAGCGCGATCGGGGCGTTGACCAGCAGCAGCCACTGCCACTTGACGTGGGCCAGCGCGGTGCCGCCGAGCAGCGGGCCGAGGACGAAGCCGGACATGCCGACGACGATCATCACGGTCATCGCGCGCATCCGCAGCGCCGCGTCGTCGAAGAGCCGGAAGACCAGCGAGTTGGTGATGGGGGCCATGGCCGCGGCGGCGACGCCGAGCCCGGCCCGCAGGGCGATCAGCTGCCCGGCGCCGGTGACCAGGGCGACGCCCAGGCTGAGCAGCCCGAACACGGCGAGGCCGGCCAGCAGGACGCGGCGGCGGCCGAGCCGGTCGGCGGTCGCCCCGGCGGTCAGCAGCAGGCCGCCGAAGGTGAGCGAGTACGCGCCGGTGACCCACTGCAGCGCGGTGGTGCCGCTGCCCAGGTCGCGGCCGATGGTGGGCAGCGCGATGGACAGCAGCGTGTTGTCGACCATCTCGACGAAGAAGGCCAGGCAGAGCGCGGCCAGCGGTATCCAGGCGGCGCGCAGGGACGGGTAGGTGCGCGGTGCCGCGGGGGTGACGGCGGCGGTGGTCTCGGTGCCGGTCATGGCGGCCTCCTCTCGGGACGGGTGACGCGGATCGGCGGGTGTCACGGATTATCGAACCTGGTTCGATACTAGAACCACGTTCGATAGTCTGGCAAATGTGGTTGGATGAAGG
Organism: Kitasatospora phosalacinea; assembly: GCF_030268885.1. Classification (GTDB taxonomy): domain Bacteria; phylum Actinomycetota; class Actinomycetes; order Streptomycetales; family Streptomycetaceae; genus Kitasatospora; species Kitasatospora phosalacinea_C. The sequence goes on along the minus strand of NZ_BSSA01000061.1, from coordinate 8,730 downwards.
GCATGACCCCTCCGCGCCAGCGCCCCGCCGACCGCCCCGCCCGGGAGCGGCGGCGCGCCTCGCACTCCATCGAGGCCGTCCTCGGCGCCGCGGTGGAGCTGCTGGACGAGTCGGGCGAGCCCGCCCTGACCATCCGCGGCCTGGCGAGCCGGCTCGGCACCGGGGTCGGCAGCGTCTACTGGTACGTGTCGGGCCGGGACGACCTGCTGGACCGCGCCGTCGACCACGTGCTCGGCGGGGTGCTGGCCGAGATCGAGCGGCACCCCCGCACCGGCGACCCGGTCGACGAGCTGCGCCGGATGGCCGTCACGCTGTTCGACGCGGTGGTGGACCGCCCCTGGCTGGGCTCGCGCTTCATGCGCGGCATCGACGCGGAGGGCAACTCGCTGCGGCTCTACGAGGAGCTGGGGCGGCAGCTGCTGCGGCTCGACCTCACCCCGCTGCAGCGCTTCCACGCCGTGACGGCGGTGCTCGGCGTGGTGGTCAGCGCCGCCGCCGACCTGGGCCAGGAGCCGCCGCAGGCGGTGGTCGACGGCCTGGTGGAGCGCGAGGAGTTCCTCGGCCGCTTCGCCGCCACCTGGCGCGCCCTCGACCCCGGGGAGTACCCCTTCCTGCACGACATCGTCGACGCCTTCGACGGCCACGACGACAAGCAGCAGTTCCTCGCCGCCCTCGACCTGACCCTGACCGGCCTGCGGCAGCTGGCCGGTCAGGGCCCCGAGGCCCCCTGACCCTTCGGGGCGGTCAGCCCCCGGCGTGCAGGCGCAGCAGCAGGGCGTGCAGGGTGGCGCGTTCGGCGGGGTCGAGGGGGGCGAGGACGGCGTCCTGGACGGTGCGGGCCTCGGCCTGGAGTTCGGCGAGCCGGGTGCGTCCGGCGGCGGTGAGGGTCAGGGTGAGGCGGCGGCGGTCGGCCGGGTCGCGGGTGCGGTCGATCCAGCCGCGGGCGGCGAGCAGGTCGGCGGCCTTGGCGAGGTCGCTGGGGTCCAGGCGCAGCCGGGTGGCGAGGTCGCGCTGGGTGTGCGGCCCGAGGTCGGCGAGGGCGGCGAGGGCGGCGTGGTGGTAGAGGCGCAGCCCGTCGGCGGCCAGGCGCTCGGCGAGGCGGGTGCGGGCCTCCTTGCCGGTGCGGGAGAGCAGGTAGGTCGTCAGTTCGCGGAGCGAGGGCGGGGTTTCGGTGGGATCGGCCATGGGTCAATCATAGGTTCACCCCTATAGTGGGTTCACACCCACTACTTTGGAGGTAGCCGTGGACGCGCTCCACCCCCGCCTGCTGGTCGCCGACTTCCCCGCCTGCTTCGCGTTCTACGACGCCGTCCTGCCGCCGCTGCTCGGCGCCCGCCGCGTCCAGGGCTCCCCGCAGGGCCCGTACGCGCACTGGGACGTCGACGACCAGGCCGTGCTGGTGCTGTTCGACCGCGCCGCGATGGCCGGGGCGCTCGGCGAGCAGCCGCCCGCCCCGCGCGGCGACATGTTCGTCTGCCGGGTGGCGGACGTGGACGCCGCGCACGAGCTGGCCGTGCGCAGCGGCGGCACCCCGGCGCTGCCGCCCACCGACCGGCCGGAGTGGGGCGCGGGGATGCGCACCGCCCACCTGCGCGACCCGGAGGGCCGCCTGATCGAGTTCCAGTCGTACTGACGGACCGTCGGCTCGTACGCTGGCCGGATGTGCTGGAGCGCCGAGGCCGACCTGGTCGCCGGGGCCGCCGTGACGGCGGTCGGCGTCGGCGCGGTGCTGCGCGCCGGGGTGTCGCGGCGGCTGCCGCTGGCCGCGCTGCCGCTGCTGCTGGGCGTGCACCAGCTGGTGGAGGCGGGCGTGTGGTCGGGCTGGGCGTGGGCCCGGACGGCGTGGGCGGTGGTCGCACTGCCGCTGCTGCCGCTGTACGTCCCGGCGGCGGTGTGGTGCGCGACCGGCCGCCGCAGCGCCGGGTGGTTCACCCTGCTGGGTGCGGCCGTGGCCGTCCCGCTGGCGGTGGCGGTGGCCCGGCGGCCGGTGGTGGCGCGGGTGCACGGGCACACCCTGGACTACGCGGTCGGCGTCCCGGCGCCGGGGCTGCTGCTGGCCGGGTACCTGGTGGCGGTGCTGGGCGCGCTGCTGGGTTCGGGCGACCGCCACCTGCGGCTGCTGGGCTGGGTCACCGAGTTGGGCGCGCTGCTGTGCGGCCTGCTGTGGCGCCTGGCGTTCGTCTCCACCTGGTGCGCGCTGGCCGCCCTCGCCTCGGTGCTGCTCTACCGCTGGGCGGACGTCAACTCGTCCAGCAGGGACAGGACTTCGCCCACCGAGCCGCCCGGGTCCGGGACCGGGTAGAGCACCGCGCGGACGGTGCGGTCGGCGTCGACGAGCAGGGTGAGCCGTTTGAGCCGGTCGGCGCCGCCGGCCCGGAAGGTGGGCAGCCGCAGCGCGCCGGTCAGCCGCAGCGCGGCGTCCGAGAGCAGCGGGAACGGGATGGACTGGTGGGCGGCGAAGGCGGCCTGCTGGTCGGGGCGCTGGGTGGAGACGCCGTGCACGGTGGCGCCGCGGGCGGTGAAGGCCGCCAGCCGGTCGCGGTAGGTGCAGGACTCCAGGGTGCAGCCGACGGTGCCGGGGATCTCGTCCCAGCCGGGCGGGTAGCCCTGGGTGCCGGGGGCGTAGGCGCCGGGGAAGCAGTACAGCACCGTCCAGGGGGTGCGGGCGACCGGGTCGACCAGCGGCGGGCGGGGGCCCTCGGAGGCGGCGGGCAGGGCGAGTTCGGGGACGCGGGTGCCGACCAGGGCGTGCACCCGGCGGGTCTCGGCGGAGTCGGGGTCGGCGGTGGCGGTGAGGGTGCCGTCGCCGAGCAGGTGGCGGCTGCCCCAGTCCTGCAGGGCGACCAGCACGGGCAGCAGCGCCCAGCCCTTGTCGGTCAAGTGGTAGGCGTAGCGCGGCGGGTGGGCGTGGTAGAGGCGCTTCTCGACCACGCCGTCCTCGACCAGGGCGCGCAGCCGGGCGGTGAGCACCTTGCGGCTGATGCCCAGCGACTCGTGCAGGGCGTCGAACTGGTGGGTGCCGCCCGCGAGGTCGCGCACCAGCAGCAGGGTCCACCAGTCGCCGACCACGGACAGCGCCTGGGCGATGGAGCAGTCGGTGTCGCCGACGTCGGTGTAGCGCATGGAACCACCTTGCCACTGTCGCGCCCCCACCACCTATAGTGAGTTCCCCAAGGGAACTCACTGCCCACCACCAGGGGGAACGCCACATGAGCACCACCAGTCCCGAGCGCACCGACCGACCCGTGCGGGCACCCGCCACCACCCCCGCCGCCGCCTTCTGGCGCTACTGGACGGCCAGCACCGTCAGCGGCCTCGGCGACGCCGTCACCGCGATCGCCCTCCCACTGACCGCCGTCTCCGTGCTGCACGCGAGCGGCTTCCAGGTCGGCCTGGTCACCGCCGCCGGGTACGTGGCCTGGCTGGTGATCGGCCTGCCCGCGGGCGTCCTGGTGCAGCGCCTGCCGCTGCGCGGCACCCAGATCGCCATGGACCTGCTGCGCGCCGCCGCGATCGCCTCCGTCCCGCTGGCCGCCGCGTTCGGCGTGCTCGGCCTGCCGCACCTGGTCGCGGCGGCACTGCTGCTCAGCTTCGCGAGCGTGGTCTTCGACGTCGGGAACTCCACCTTCCTGCCCAGCGTGGTGCCCCCGGAGCAGCTCACCGCCCGCAACAGCCTGACCTCGGCCACCCACTCGGTGAACCAGCTCGCCGGGCCCTCGATCGGCGGCCTGCTGGTCCAACTACTGGGCGCAGCAACCGCGTTGGTAGTGGACGCGGTCAGCTTCCTGTGCTCGGCGGCGCTGCTGCGCACCCTGCCCCGGGCCTCGGCCGAGCGCCCCGCGCCCGCCGCCGACCGGCCGTCCTTCGGCGCCCAGATCCGCGAGGGCTGGCGCTACGCGACCCGGCACCCGGTGGTCGGGCCCTGCCTGGCCGAGGCGACCTGCATCAACTTCGTCTGCGGCGCGCTGATGGCGGTCGTCCCGGTGTTCCTGGTCCGCACCCTGGACGCCCCGGCCGGGCTGGTCGGCGTGCTGATGGCCGCCGAGGGCGTCGGCAGCCTGCTCGGCGCCGCGTTCACCCCCCGGCTGGCCGCCCGCTTCGGCACCGCCCGCACCCTCGTCCTCGGCTCGCTGTTCGGCGTGCTGGCCGCGCCGCTGATGCCGCTCGCCCCGGGCGGGGCCGGGCTGCTGCTGTTCGCGCTCGGCAACGCCGGGTTCGGCGCCTCCGTGGTGGTGCTCAGCATCCTGACCCGCACCCACCGGCAGACCACCACCCCCGCCGCGCTGCTGCCCCGGGTGATGGCCACCGTCCGCTTCGTCTCCTGGGGCGCCATCCCGGTCGGCGCGCTGGCCGCGGGCACCGCCGTCTCGCTCTGGGGCGCCCGCACCGCGCTCGCCCTGGCCTGCGCGCTGACGGTGCTCTCCCCCGTCCTGCTGCTCTCCTCCCGGCTGCGCGGCGCCCGCGACCTGACCGACATCAGCGCCTGACCCGCGCCCGCCCTGACGTCGGCCCTCGCCTTCGCGGTCCTCGCGTGTCTCCGCGAGGACGAACGGACGGACGCTCCGCAGGCCCGGCGCGGGTGCGGGTCCGCGCAGCAGCGCACCCGTCGGGCCGGGCCACGGTGCTCCGACGACCGGGGTCCGTACGGGTCAGCCGGAGGTGACGGGCGGCTCCCAGGGCCACTGCTCGGCCCCACCCGCCTCCAGGAGCGGCACCAGCCGGAACGCGGCGTCGGACAGGCCGCCGAACACGTGCCGGTTCGGGGCGGGCGGGGCGTGACCGGTGCGGTAGCCGCACAGGTTCCAGGTGTAGACCGGGACGTCGGGCGGGACGGACGCGAACGGATCGAACCGTCCGAACAGGCCGGGCTGTTCGTCGGTGATGACCACGACGCGGTGGTGGCCGTCGAAGTGCCGGGCGACGGCTCCGGCCGTGTCCGTGCCGCCCAGGTCGTGGAAGCGTTCCACGGTGGTGAGCAGCGACTCGTCCGGTGCGGGTTCGACCGGTCGGCTGTCGGTGCCGAATTCGACCAGGTCGGCCCGGTCGGCGCGCAGTGCCAGCGCGCTGCCGAAGACCGCGGCGGCGTCGGCGCGGGTCAGTTCGGTGCGGCTCTCGGGTACGCCGAACATCGAGCCCGAACGGTCGACCAGCACCAGCGTCCGGCCGGGCAGGTGGGGGACGTTGGCGAGCGAGTGGCCCAGTGCCGTCTCCAGTGCGGCTGCCCAGCGCGGGCCGGGCGCGGCACGGTGGGCGGCGAGGAAGCGGAACGGGAGCTGGCGGGAACGGGCGACCTGCTCCGGGTCGGTGATCCGGGCCGCGACCAGCGACGCCGCCTCGTCGCCGATTCCGGCCCGGTCGAAGTTGCGCAGGTTGCGCACCAGGGCCATCGTCCCCATGGACGGGATGACCGCCTCCCAGGCGGCCGCGTCCATCGGGCCCTGCAGCCAGCCCGCGAGTGCCTCCCAGGTCATTCCGGCGGCAGCCAGCCGGTGGGCCGCGTCGGGGGCGGCGAGCACGGCCGGGCGTTCGGCGAGCGGGAGCGCGGCCAGTTGCTCCCGGGCCGCCAGGACGGGTTCGTCGCGCGGCGGGACGGCCCGGTGCAGGTGGTGGCGCCGGTCCAGGACGTACCGGAACAGCTCGCCCTGCCGGGGGCGGTCGGCAGCGGGGGCGGGGTGGGTGAGCTCCAGTACGTCGGCGAAGCGGAAGGCGTGCGACGGGGTGTCGTACTTCAGCACGGCCCGCGCGGTGTAGAGCCGACGGGCGGCGTCGCCCAAGCCGCGGCGGACCGGCTGGGGCAGTCGGCGGCCGTACCGGGCCGTCCAGAGGGCGAGGAACTCGCCGGGCTCGTCGGGGCGTTGGAGCACCGCGTCGACGGCCTGCCGGGAGTGACCGGGAGCTCTGGCCTCGGCCCTGGCCCGGGCGAACTCGACGGCGCCGGCCACGGCGGCGGAGCGGATCTGCGCCTGGTTGCGCAGCCAGCGCAGCAGGCCGAGCGCCCAGGACGGGTCCTCCAGGGCGAAGCGGCGGACCAGCGTGGTGAAGCGCTCCTCGCGGTCGGCGGCGCTCTCGTAGAAGCTGTGCTGTCCGGAGAAGTGCGTCACGGCCAGCACGAACAGTTCGGTGCGCGGGTCGCGCTGCCAGCCGGCTCCGCCCTGGTGGTTGGTGAGCGGGCCCGGGACCGGGGCCGAAGGCGTGCGCGCCGACCGCGGGGCGAGCGGCCACCTGCCGTGGAGCGCCAGCTGGCCGCTCGCGCCGGCGGAGAAGAGTTCCGGTGTCTCGGTGCGGATCTCCGCCCTGGTGGCGGCTTTGATGCGCTGGCGATTGAACCGGGTCATGCAGGAAGTCCCCCTGGCGGGCACGTGGAAGAGGCCGGATGACGGCGCGTCGAGAAACGCCTCCCGTGATCGGAAACGGGTGCCGGTGTGTACGTAGTCAAGGAAGTAACCGGAGGACCCAGCGCATCGGGAGGCGTCGGTGCACAACGTAGACCGCCCCCGGAGCGCTGTCACCCGATTATTCTCCGGACGGGACGGCCGTCCGGTCGGAGAGCCGGACGAAGCGCCGCCCCGCGTCCAGCAGCCCCGGCAGCGCCCGGGCGTAGCCCTCGGCGGTCCCGGCGTCCGGGTGGTTGAAGTGGCTGATCACGATCGACCCGGGCGGCGCGGCCGCCACCTCCCGGGCGACCTGTTCGGGCGTGAACGTCGCCCCGCCGTCCCCGTTCACCGCGAACCCGGCGACCCGCTCGCCCAACTGCTCCACCAGCGCCACCGCGACCTCGTCGTAGTGCGCCGTCCCCGAGCGGAACCACCCCGGCGCCCGCCCCAGCAGGTCGGCCAGCTTCGCCCGGTTGCCCGCCACCTCCTCGTACGCGGCCACCGGGTCCGCCGTCCCGGTGATGCCGTACGCCGAACGGCCGGTCACCGAGAGCGGGCGGTGCGCGGTGCCGTGGTTGCCGATCTCGAACAGCGGGTCGGCGGCCAGTTCGGCGGCCGGGCCCGGGTTGGCGTCCACCCAGCGGGCGTTCAGGAACAGCGTGGCGGGCACCCGCAGGCGGCGCAGCGTGCCGATCAGCGCCGCGTCGTAGCCGTCCCCGCCCGGGCCGCCGCAGGCGTCGAAGGTCAGCGCCAGCGCCCCGCCGGGGACGGTCCGGGCCACGCCCGGCAGGTCGGTGCCCCACTGCTGCGGCACCCGTCCGGCGCAGCGGGCCAGCACCTGCTCCCGGGACGGCGGCGCGGGCGTCCGGGGCGGGCTCGGCGCGGGGGACGGCGCGTCAGGTGCGGGCGGCCTCTCCGGCGGTGCGGCACAGGCCGCCGCCGCGAGTCCGAGCGCCGCCGCCAGCACCGTCCGCCGTCCGACCATCTCCGCTGCTCCCCTGCTCCTCGCCGTGCGCCGGAACCACCGCCACGAGTGTCACTTCCGGGCTCGGCCGGTGCCATCTGCCAAGCTCGGCCGCATGGCCTCCTCCCCTCGACCGCACTACCTGCAGTGGACGACCGTCGCCCCGGTGCTGGCGTTCCTGCTGCTCCTGGCGACCTGGCACCGCGACCTGCCGTGGCCGGTGGTGGCCCTGGTGGCGTGCTTCCTGGCCGTGTCGGTGGTCGCGGCCGTCCACCACGCGGAGCTGATCGCCCACCGGGTGGGCGAACCGTACGGCTCGCTGGTGCTGGCGGTGGCCGTCACCATCATCGAGGTCGCGCTGATCGTCACGCTGATGGCCGACGGCGGCGACAAGAGCGCCGGGCTGGCCCGGGACACCGTGTTCGCGGCCGTGATGATCACCTGCAACGGCATCCTGGGCCTGTCCATCCTGGTCGGCGCACTGAAGTACCGGGTGGCGGTGTTCAACGCGGAGGGCACCGGCGCGGCGTTCGGCGCGATCGCCACCCTGGCGACGCTGAGCCTGGTGCTGCCGACCTTCACCACCTCCGAGCCGGGCCCGCGGTTCTCCACCACCCAGCTGGTGTTCGCCGCGACCGCCTCGATCGTCATCTACGGGCTGTTCGTCTCGACCCTGACGGTCCGCCACCGCGACTACTTCCTGCCCGTCACCCCGGCGGGTGAGATCGTCGACCCGATGGACGAGCACTCCGAACCGCCGAGCACGAAGGAGACCCTGGTCTCGGTGGCCCTGCTCTCGGTCGCGCTGGTCTCCGTGGTCGGCCTGGCGAAGGGCGTCTCCCCCACCATCGAGCGCGGGGTGGCCGCCGCGGACCTGCCGAACGCGGTGGTCGGCGTGGTGATCGCCCTGCTGGTGCTGCTGCCCGAGTCGATCGCCGCGGTCCGGGCCGCGGTCCGCAACCGGGTGCAGATCAGCCTGAACCTGGCCCTGGGCTCGGCGCTGGCCTCGATCGGCCTGACCATCCCGGCGGTGGCGGTCGCCTCCACCTGGCTCTCCGGCCCGCTCGAACTCGGCTTGGGGGCGACCCACATGATCCTGCTGGCGCTGACCGTCGCGGTCGGCACCCTCACCGTCATCCCCAAGCGCGCGACCCCGCTGCAGGGCGGCGTCCACCTGGCGATCCTCGGCGCGTACCTGGTCCTCGCGGTCAGCCCCTGACCCGCCGCGGGCCCCTGACCCGCCGCGGGCCTCAGGCACGCCGGGCCTCAGAAAGTGTGGGGTAATTGGCTAGCTACTGATCGTTGAGGTCGTCGGCGAGGCGGCGGGCTGCTTCGGTCTCGATGGGGCCGCGTAGTTCGATCTCCTCGCCGGCGAGGCGGGCGGCCATGAGG
>NZ_BSSA01000060.1 GCF_030268885.1 Kitasatospora phosalacinea | reverse complement strand
CGAGCTTGGAGCTGCGGGAAGAAGACATGACGGGGTTCCTCTCGAAACGGTTCGGGTGGCGAAGCGGCGTGCCGGGCACGCGGGAGGGCCAGACGGTGCTGGTGGACGGCTGTCCTGCAGGAACAGCCGGAGCGTGAGCACCGGGCGCTGCACGGTCGGCAACCGGGGCCGACAGCCGGGGTCGACGGCCGGGGCCGACGGCCGGGGCCGGCACGGACCGGTAGGGCCAAGGTCAAGCGGACGGGCGGTTGTCCGTGGGGAGGGCGGTGGTGCAGTGGCGCGGGGAAGGAGGCCGGGCGGGCCCGGGGATCACGGCAGCCGGATCGGCGGCGGACAGCTGTCCTACAAGGGGAAGCGGTCGGTGCGGTGCAGGGGCAGAGGGTCAGCGCGCCGTGGGCGGGACAGGTGGCTGGTAGTGCCGTCGCAGCATCGGTGACGCCTGGTGGCTGCGGGTGAGGAGGCTGTACGCGACAGCCAGTGGGTCCTTCGCTGGGGCCTCGGACAGGGCCGGGGCTGCGGGGTGCCCGGTGGCGGAGCCAACCTCGGTGGCGGAGCCAACCTCGGTGGCAGGTCCAACGCCGGTGGCAGGTCCAACGCCGGCGGCAGGTCCAACGCCGGCGGCGGAACCACCCTCGGTGGCGGAGCCAGCGCCGGTGGCGGAGCCAGCGCCGGTGGCAGGTCCAACGCCGGTGACGGAACCACCCTCGGTGGTGGGGCGGGTCAGCAGGTAGAGCAGCAGGTCGACCTGTTCCGGCTCGCAGCGGACGGTGATGTGCTGGAGGGCGTCGGCGGGTCTGGCGTGCGCCCACAGGGCGGCCTGGACTTCTCCCGCCTCCCCGTCCGGGGGTCGCCCGGCGGCGCCCTTGCGGCGCAGCGAGGCGTAGACGATGTCCATCCGCGGTCAGCCGCCCCAGCCGAGGCTGTCGGTGGTGGCGGTGGCAGGCGGGGCGGGGGTCGTGGTGGGGGCCGTGGCGGGGGCCGTGGCGGGGGCCGTGGTCGCGTCGGTGGCGGAGGCGGCCACGGGGGTCAGGAGCAGGGCGCCGAGCGAGAGGGTGAGGACCGCGGCGGCCTTGGCGATGCGGGTGCTGGTCATGGTGGTCTTCCTTCGGGTGTGACGGGGGATCGGGCGGTCGGTCTGGTCGAGGAGTCCCGCGGTTGACCCTCTTCCGGTGCCGCCCGGTTGTCGTTCTCCCTGGCGGCGATCTCTACTTTCGTCGTTCCGGAACCCCCTCGGAAGGGGTTCCGGATGTCGCCAACCGGACTGTCCGACACCAGACAGACTGTCATGCGCTCATCAAAAATTGCGGGCGGGCATCCTTCGGACATAGGTCCGAGGATGCCCCAAAGTTCGCAAAATCGATCTTGTGATCGAACGCGCAGGTCTGTCAGGATGCGTGACGCTTCGTATGCCACCGCACACGACATCACCCACGAACCACCACATGAGGGGGGACCATGCTGGAGGCTCTGGGACTCACGGCCACGGCCGGCCGGGTCTACCGGGCACTGCTCGACCGGCCCGCCGACGGCATCGACGAGATCGCCGCCCACTGCGCGCTCAGCGCCACCCAGGTCCACGACAGCCCGGTCGCCCACGACTACCCGCTCGGAAAAGCTATTTCCGACGGCGTGGTTGCCCCGTACCGGATCGTGTGCGTCGACGTCGCCAACCCCGTGCTGCAGGGCCTGGAGCAGCGCGGTGCGGACGTCCGCTCCGTCGAGTACCGCGGGGCGCGGCTGGCGGCGCTGCAGACCGCGCTGCTGTCCGCGTGCGCGGAGTGGGACCTGAGCCGGACCCTGTCCTTCCACCACCTGGTCGCCGAAGCACGGGCGATGAGCACCGGCCTCCCGGACGTCGCCCGGACCTTGTGGGAGCAGGATGCGGCGCTGCACCCCAACCCCGAGCTGGTCGGCGCCAGCTGGCTGGAGGCCGACCACACCCCCGCCCAGCGGCGGGCCGCGCTGGAGGAGTTCACGGAGCTGGTACGGCCCACGGACGGGCTGCGGCTGCTGCGGCACATCCTCGCGTCAGTGAGGACGCTGTCGGAGGGGGTGGACACGTTCGCGTGCGACAGCGTGTTCTTCGCCGACGTCCGCGGCTCCATGGTCGACCTGGTCCAGGCCGTCGGGCGGGCGCTGCGCACCACCCCCGACTCCGGGAAGATCGCCACGATCGTGGTGCCGGTGCTGCTCGCCGCCGGGGAGAGCGGCGAGGACCTGCTCACCTCCAAGGCCTACGACGGGCTGGCGAAGGTGCTCCTCGCCCTGCGGGCCCACGACGAAGCCGCCGTCGAACGCCTGGCCCTGCCGCAGTCCGAGACCTGCCCGGACCGGGAGCCGCGGCACTCCGGGGACCTGGACGAGGTCCGCTCCGCCGGCGGTGAGGAACGGCTGCTCAGCTTCTCCACCGAGCGCGACCCGGCGGTGATCGCCGCGTTCGTCCGCACCCGCGTGCTGGAGCCCGAGAAGGAGGAATTCCGCCGCGGCCTGGAAGAACTGACCGCCTACCGCAAGGCGTTCGGCGACGCGAAGGTCCCCTACGCCTACCGCGCCCCGTCCGGGCACCGGCTCGGGGTGTGGGTGGCCGACCAGCGCCGCTACAAGGCCGCCGCCGTCCTCGACGACAAGCGGATCGCCGAACTCGACGCCCTCGGCATGGTGTGGTCGGCGTTCGACACCGCCTTCACCGACAACCTCACCGCGGTGGCCGGGTACGCCGCCGCACACGGCCACGCCTGCCCGCCCAACGACGCCGTGTGGGACGGGCGCCCCGTCGGGACGATCCTGAAGAACTGGCGCACCGCCCAGCGCCGCACCGAAACCCTCCAGCGCCGCGCGGAGGCGGGCGAGACGGACTTGGACTGGACGGGGGCGTTCCCGGCCGACCGGAAGGCGGCGGTCGATGAGATCGACCCGGGTTGGTGCCCCACCTGGCCGGTGGAGTGGCAGCGCTGCTTCACCCTCGCCTGGCGCCACGTCACCGACGGCAGCCAGCTGGTCAGTTCAGCGCCCGGGGCTGTGGTCGTCCAGGGCGAAGACCTGTCCGCCTGGGCACGGGCACAGCAGGCCGGCTGGGACAAGCTCGGCCCCGCCCAGCAGTGGATGTGCGAACACGTCCTCGGCCTGACCCCGCTCGAGCCCGACCAGCTGCCCGCCCCGAAGGTCCCGCGCGCCGCACAGGAGGAACGCAACCTCACCGCCGCCGCGCAGTACCGGGACCGGGAAGGCCACCTCAACGTCCCCCGCAAGCACAAAGAACCCCTTCAGCTGGCCGACGGCACCACCGTGGAGATCAGCCTGGGGCTGTTCATCGCCAACAGCCGCAGCCGCCGTACCAGCATCCCCCACGCCCGCGCCGAACGCCTGACCGAACTCGGCATCCGCTGGGACTGAACGGGAGCCGGGCACCGGCCGGGCGGTGCAACGCGACCCGGCCGGTGCCCTACGAGACCACCGCAGCTACCTGCCGTGTCCGAGGGCGACTACTGACCGCCTGGCGGTCCCCGCTGCCCCAGCCGTCCCCTCCCCCTCCCCGGCCGGTGGCGCCGCGCAGCGGTGCCGCCGGGCCACCGCGCAGCGGATCAACCATCACGCCGTCGGCGCGCAGCATCAGGTTGTCGGGATCTTGTCTCCGCCCCTGTTCTGCGCGCCGACTCTTCTGTTCCTCAGCTCTTGCTCGACGCCCTGGTGCCCTATGCCCGAACTTTGCCTGTCATCCATGCCGGAGAGAAGTTGTCGGCGTCTCAGTCCCTATGGACAAATGGCTGTTGAGCTGCGGGAATGACCCTTCGGGCGAAGGTTTCTGAAGCAACCTCAGAGGCAACCTCAGAGGCAACCTCAGAGGCAACTTCAGAGGCAACCTCAGAAGCAACCTCTGCCAACGACCATCTGCTCATGTGCCTGTGCACGATAGTTGGCCAACTGGGCAGGCTAGTTGGCCAGACTGTGCAGCGTTGTTGGCCAGACGCTCAGACGCGAGTGAGGCCGGGAACCCGTTCGAGACGCTGGGTTGTGGTGGCTGTGTCGGGGGCCCGGCGGGCGGGTCTGAGAAGGACGGCCTGGAGCGGGAGAGAGGTGCCGGGCGCCCGGCGGATGTTGTAGCTGACGGACTGGTGTCGGTAGCGGGCCTCTTCCGCCAGCGGTTCCAGAACGGCTGCTGCTGCGACCTCGTCCGGACTGCTTAGGAGCCGGGCCGCCAGCTCGAACACGGCGCCGGCAACGAGTGGATCCGTCGGCGGGTCCGAGTAGGCCCGACCGGCGAGAGATCCTCTGGCCGCTCGGAGTCTGCTGAAGGCGGTGTGCCGGCGGTCGGCCTCCGGGTCGATGGCCTGGGCGAGCGTGGGTGTGGCGACGAGAGGTCTCGCCTCCGGCCAGCTCATGAAGATCAGTGCCGTGACGGCGCGCAGATCGGTGAAGTACTGGGCGGTGGGGACTTCCCATCCGATGCTGCCGACCGTGGTGGGGCCGTCGTGGTCCAGCAGCGACTGGATGTGCTCCTGGGCTGAGCTGAGAGCCTGGCGCGTCTGCGGGGAGAGGCGCCGGAAGTCGTTGCTCTCGGCCTGGGTGAGGTCGGCTCCGCAGGCCGGGCGGACGCTGCGGGTCTTGCCCGCCGACTCCAAGCTCCCTCGGCACTGGGTGGGGTGGAGGCCGTCGTCGTTCGGCCGTCCGATGAGACTGTTCGGGCCGCCGGCCTGGACCGGGGATCCGCAGTCGGGACAGGAGTCCCGCAGGAGCCGGCGGTGGTGCGGGCAGGTGAAGGCGACCGGGAGGCGCCAGGTCCTGCGCCAGGTGCCTCCGTGCAGGTTCTGGATCTCGCTTCCGTCTCCGGCGAGGCAGTCGGGGCAGTAGCGGATGTTCTCGGTGAACGCCCACGGGCCGTCGGCTGCCGCTGCCGTGCGTGTGGTCGCCAGTGGTCCGTAGCGGGTGCTGATCGGTGCCATCAGCAGACCGCTGACCTCGGCCGGGTCGAGGCGGGTGGCGCGGCCGAAGTGCTCGGCCCGCTCGGTGTCCAGCTCCAGCGCGAGGCGGACCGGGATGCGGACGATCTTCGCGTCGCTGGCGGCGAGGCCGGTTCTCCGCAGCATCCGGATGGGGTCGACGTGGTGGCGGTGGGCCAGCCGGATCAGGTAGCCGGACAAGGTCTCGTCGTCCAGCGGGTCCAGGCTCAGCAGCAGGGGACGGGAGGTCATTTCACTCCCCCGAGGCCCGGTTCTCGTGGTCGTCGAAGACGGTGTTGCGGGGCCTGCCGCGTCGACGTTGTCCTGGGACAGGCCCGGCCGGGACAGCCGTCGCGGGCGGGATGTCCGGGATCTCTCCCGCGTCGGGGTCACGGTCGGGGAAGTTGCCCAGGCCGATGTTGACCTCCGCCAGCAGCTGGGGCGTGAGCCGCTCCGCGCCGGTGCGCATGGCGTGGTCGCATCCGTCCACGATCAGGCGCTTCAGCAGGCCGACGATGCCGTTGGTGCGGGCGAACAGGTACTCGGGCATGCCGCCGCCGGTGAGCATGCCTTCGTGTCCGTGCAGCAGCCGCAGCTGGACCTCGATGCCGGCGAGGTGGCTCATCCAGGCCGCGATCCCGGTGTCGGTGCCGTAGTCGAACGGGTCGAGTGCGATCAGGTCGAAGCGCCGCTCGGTCTGGGTGGCCGCCTCGTCCAGGAAGCTGCGGCGGCTGGTGCCGGGCATGACGATCCTGCCGGTGCGGCGGTTGTGCCGTCCTTCCCGCAGCAGGCCCGAGCCAGGGATGTCGACCCCGATCAGGACGAGCGTGACGTTCATGTCCATCAGGTCCCGCACCAGGTCGAGGGTGTCCTGGTCGTCCTCCCTGTGCATCCGCAGGCGCGTGATGTCGTCCAGGACCAGCACGGCGGAGCTGTGCGCCTTCAGCTGGTCGCGGACCGCGCGGACCGACAGGTGCAGCGTCTTGGGATGCGGCGCCCCGAAGAAGTCGAGGATCGCCTGGCAGAGTCCCTTCGGGGTCGCCCGCACCGGTGTCTTGCAGTAGACCACCGGTGCCAGGAGGTCCCTGGTCCCCGGCACTGGCACCGGCTGCGGCATCAGCTGCGGACCGAGGCCGCGCCAGAGGCCCTCGAACTCGGCGGCGACGTCGCAGGCGGTGGCGGTCTTGCCCTGGAATCCTCCGCCGCTGATCATCAGGCCGTCGCGGGTGCCGGGTTCAAGGTCGAGCGCGTTGTTGCGCATCCGGCTGTCCATCAGCGCGGCAACCCGGTCGCTCATCGGGGTCCGCTGGAGCGTCAGGTTCACGTGGGTCGCGGCGCGGTGGAGGTCGTGCAGAGCCCGCGCTCGCGGGCTGAGCGCCGCGTGCTCGGCCGCCGTCATCCGGGGCGCGGGTGCGAAGGTGCCGCGGGTACTGAGCCAGTGCTGCCAGCCCTCGAAGGTGGTGCGGTCCGGTGCCGGGCCGAAGCCGAACAGCGGCAGGCGGTCGGCCATCAGGTCAGTCATCCGGTTGTCCCTCGTCGTCGGGTGGCAGGAGGAAGAGGTCACGGGTGCGGTGGCTGCCGAGCGGGCCGGGCAGCGGCGGGGGCCCGGGAACTGCCTGCTCGCGGCGGCGTCGCCGGTCCTCGTCCACGGCCCGCGCCACCTGGTCGCGCCGCAGCACGACCACCTCGGCGGAAGCGGGCGGCACAGTGCCTTGCCGCGGCCAGCGCCGGTCCCGCTCAGCGGTCAGCGCCCGGCTCTCCTCCCGGGCCTGGCCCGCCCGGCGCCGCTTTCCGCCCGCCTCCTTCGCCGCCCGGCCCGGCCAGTTGTCCACCGGGGCGTGCTCGTCCAGCAGGTCCAGGAGCACCGGCAGCAGGTCGCGGTCGTCGACGGGGACGAGCCCGCTGTCGCGGGCCAAGGCGATCATCTCCTCGACCTTCGCGTCGGAGAACGGCGGAATCTCGCCCTCGGGCGGCAGGCCGGTCCACCGCAGCGGGTGCCAGTGGCCGGTGACCGGGTCCTCGAAGAACACCTCGCGGCGATCGCGCGGGTCGTGCCGGATCCGCCACAGGCCCGGATGCCGGCCTCGCCGCTGCGAGGGCTTGCCCCGGTAGTCGTCGACGGCGGGGCCGTCGTACCAAAGGCTTCTGATCTTCACGCCGCGCTTGCGGTGGATCTTGACGTAACTGGCGGGCAGGACGCCGTAGTAGAGGTCGGACGAGGGGATCCGCAGGCCGAAGCCGCCCTGTGCGAAGGAGGCGGCGAACAGCGTGTTGGGGCTGTGGCGCTCGTTCGGTGCCCAGGGCGGGGCGTGCTCGCCCAGGCGCCGGTTCTGCCAGGTCCCCACGATCCACGTCGCGATCAGGTGTTCCATCTGAGCCAGGGTCAGCACCGCGTCGCCCTCCGGGTCGGCGCCCCGGTCGGCGACGTCGACACCGCGAAAGCCCGGCAGGGACTCGAACAACAGTGTCTGCGCGGAGAGGAACGCCCGCTCGCACGCCGCCTTGTCGGTCGCCCGCATCATCCGGGCCGGCAGGATGCTGCAGCCCAGCCGCTGCTCGACCTCGACCAGGTGGTGGGACTTGTAGACCGAGCCGTGGTCGGTGGTCACCGTGTCCGGCGCGAAGAACGGCAGGCCGGCCACCTCGTAGCCCGCGAACTCGGCCACCACCGCCGCCGGCACCCCGGGGTAGGGCCAGGCCATGTCCTCGCTCCACCCCGGCCGCATCGGCAGCGGCAGCATCACGTCCCGCAGCAGCAGCCCCACATCCACCGCGGTGTCCGAACCCAGGGTGAGGCGGAAGGCGACCAGCGAGCGGGTGAACACGTCCATCGCCCAGGTCAGGTGTGCGCTCACCGCGTCACCGAAGGCGTGCTCACGCAGCAGCACCGGCAGCGGCGTGGTGTCCAGCGCCGCGACCTGTCCCGGCCGGGTGATCAGGATCGACGAGCCGCCCGCGTCCATCGCCGCGGCCGACCGCTGGTAGCGCTGCCGCGTCCCGCCCGGTCCGTACCACTCCTGCCAGACCCGCGACAGCGTGGTGTAGCTCGGCACCACGGCCTGGTCACCGAACCTGTCCCGGACGTACTGGTGGATCAGCTTCTCCCGGGTGCGCATACTCACCCGGGAGCGGTGCAGGCACTCGACCCGCACCGCCTCGATCGCCTCCTCCACCTGCGCGCTCACCGACGTCCGGCCCGGCGAGGCCCGAAACCACCGCCCGTCCGCGCACGCCTCAAGCCGCTGCCCGCCGTCCTGCCACCGCCCGGCCAGGCGTCGCAGCGTCCGCTCGCTGACCCGCTCCAGACCGAGCCGGCTGGCCTCCGCCGGGTGCAGGCCGGCCAACTCGGCGACCTTGCGGCCCAGCCTCTGCTCCTTCGTCGTCACCAGCGGGTCGTAGCCCTCCCGCGGCTCTCCTGGCTCCGGCCGTGCCGGATCGCCGCTGCGGAAGCCGCAGTCCGCTTCCAGGGCGTGCGCCACCCTGATCCGCAGCAGCACCAGCTGGTCCTCGCTCAGGTCCTCGCGCGCCACCGTCGGTCCCGAACCGCTGCGGACCTTCCCCGCCAGCAGGCCCAGGGGCCAGACCCGAACCCCGCCATCGGCGCTGACGAGCACCACCTCGCCGAAGGCGGTCAGCACGTCCCGAACGGTCCACTCACCGTCCTCAAGCCGGAGCACGGCCCCGGGCCCGACCTCGACGTGGCCGTTCACCGCGGTGCACCGCCCGCCAGCGCGACGACCGAGCCGTCCCCGAGCGGCTCGGCCAGGTCCACGCCGATCCGCCGATGCCACAACAGGTGCAGCGCGTGCGCCCGCGCCATCACCGGGAACGAGGTCGCGCGGACCAGGTCGCCGAACGGCATCGCGCCATCGGCGAGCACCGCCACCATGCGCTCCTGCAGGTCCAGCAGGTGGCTCATCGGCCGGGCCTCGGCCCGCAACGCCTCGATGGCACCGCTCACGTGCGGCCGCCAGCCGGCCACCACGCTGTACTGCCAGCCCACCGTCCGGGCCAGCTCCGCTGCCGCCACGAAACCCGGCCGGTCCACGTCCTTGACCAAGTGCAGCGGCCGGACGTCCACCAGCCACCGGCCGCCCCGCGTCACCACCAGGTAGTCCGGGATGTGGGTCCGGCTGCGGCCGGCCGCCCGGTACCGAAGCCGGAACGGCTGCGACAGAACGTCCCGCACCGAGCCCGCGAAGTCCGCCGCCCGCAGGAACCTGCGCTCCTCCAGGCTCTCGAACCCGTGCAACCGGCCCGTCGAGACCAACAGCTCCAGGCCCGGACGGTGACCCTGCCGCGGATGCCAGCTGAACCCCCGCACCGGCCGGGTCCGCCCGACCGGCACACCCTCCAACTCGGCCACCGGACACACCAGCTCGGCCCCGTCCAGGCACCACGTCGTCGTCCAACGCCGCTTCCACCCCGGCCCGACATCGAGGCCAGCGCCGTCAGCTGGCCCCGGCTCGTACGCGACCAGCAGGTCATCCACCGTGCAGGACGCCGACCACACCACCGACCCAAAGCCGGTCCCCAGCGTGCTGCTCGCACTCATACCGCCAGCACAGCACCCCGCCCAGCACCTACCGAAGGGCAAGCCTCATCAGTGACCCCGTACGTGTGAACCACCCAGTCGACCGACCTTGCGAGTCACTCTGGCCAATTAGCATGTCCCGTTTGGCTAACTATCGAGTCCAGGCACAGCCATCTGAGCGAGCTACTTGGCCAGACTGATCAGCCTTGTTGACCAGGGTCGTGGAGCGACTGGCGTGGAATCGCCTCAAGGATCTGGCTAGGAGCCCTCGGGAGGGGTGGCTGGGGTGACCGGTGGGAACGTGCCCGCGCCCCGTCAGCCTCAGCCGCGCGTGGCTGGGGGTTCAAGGACTGAGAGCGGCTGCGAGGATCATGTCGACTGCCTGGGGCGGCAACTGTGGGTTGCTGGCGGCTGCTCGCCAGGTCTGTAGATCGCCTCCCCGGACCACCTGGCAGAGCTGCTCGGGCGACGCCGCCGGGTTCTCGGCCACCGCTTGATCCATTTCCGGCCCTGGATGGTTGCTCAGGCAGGCCGCGAGGGCAGCAGCTGTCGCATTCTCGTTCCAGGCGACGGCCAGAGCGGCCTCGAATGGACTGTCGCGGTCTTGTGCGATGGTGAGCAGCAGGTCAGGGGGGCAGGACATCGTGAGGGCGAGGTCGGTGTGGCTGCTGGGCCCGTACCGGTGCGCGGCCGCGCGGAATTGGTCGGGGTCACGGGTGTAGATGACGGCGAGGAAGGCCACCGTGGGGTCCGGGTCGCTGATCAGTCTGGTGCGTACCTCGGGGCGCAGCCGGACGTGTCCGAGGGCCAGCTTCCGGACGCGGGGGTCGGGATGGTCGGCCAGGGCCATCATGCCGTCGAGGTCCTGATGGAATAGGCCTCCGCCGCTACCGCCGGTGAGAGCTTCGCGGACCAGCAGGTCGATCGGGATCGTTGTCTGGTTGCTGAGGACGTTGCTGCGCCAGCGGCCGTCCTGGGCGTCGTAGAGGTGGCGGATCAGTTCGGTGGGTGCGCCCCTGTTGCCCGCTACGCGGGCGGTGATCTGGGGATCGCCCAGGGCGGTGAGTCGCTGGTAGGTCTCGGGCCGCAGGCCGCTCCAGTAGCTAGCGGCCGGGACGGCCAGGGCGGGCCAGGTGGCGTCGAGGAGTTCCTCTACCGCTTCGGCCGGCGCCAGTCGGTTCCCGATGGCGGTGCGGCGCAGTTCCGTCAGGGCCGCCGCTGGCTCGGGGTGGTGCGGGCACGGGGTCAGGGGCGCTGGCCCGTCTGCGATGAGGAGGCTGCGCAGGACTTCGCCGTCGGTGGTGGAGAGGGCGAGTGCGATCCGCACGCACGCTTCGGTGCGGTGGCGGGTTTGTGGTTCGCCAAGGTCTTCCAACAGCCGGACCGTCGCGGCGACCACCGCGCAGTCCAGGTCTTGGGCAAGCGTCAGGATCGCGGCGCGGCGCTCGCTGGTGAGCGTGTTCTCGGCGATGTCGTAGTCGTGGCCGATGTTTTCCGCGAGCCCGCAGCGGACCTCCACGGAAGGACAGGCCAGGAGACGGCTGATCCTGCGCCCGGCGGGGTCCGGTCGGCCGAAGGCGGCCAGCTCTGCCAACGGGTCGTCCTCGGGGATCCGGTCCGTCGGCATCGCCCCGGATCTGATCAGGTCGAGGAACGCCTGCCGTCCGCCGGTCGCTACGAGGGCGCCCAGCTGTCCAGGCGTCAGCTCCGGCTGCAGGCGCAGTTCCAGCAGGACATCGGGGTCACCGTGGGCGATCAGGGCGTCGACGTGTTCGGGACGCAACGCCGGATTGCTGGCCAGGTTCCGCAGGACAGTGTGCACGCCGAGGAGCGTCGCACGACGCGCACACACCCGCCACGGAATTTGCCGGGTTGAACCGGCGGCTCGGTGCCCGCTGTCGGTGCCGGAGCCACGACGGTGCGGCCGCCCTTTCACAGCCCCGGCCAACTACCTTGCATCGTTTAGCCAACTAGCGTGCACAGGCACACCAATGTGCCGGGACTCGATAGTTGGCCAACGGGACAGCCTTGTTGGCCAAACGGGACACGCTGGTTGGCCAGACACCGAGCCCGACCAGACCGAGGGCCGCTTCGAGGACCCGGGCGCTGCTTGCCCTCGCCGGAACCAGCGAAGGCATACGGGCCAGCCGATCTGGTTACCCTGCTGTCCTGCCTCTGGCACGAATTGAGTAGTCGGCGGCGGGGGGCTGTGGCACTGTGGCCGCTGTTCGACGAGTGCACAGTCAGGGGAAAGCGTGACCGGTTCCGACAATGCAGGCACGGTTCCCGCTGCACTGCGTGCCGCGCTGTCGGCTACTAGGGCCCGTCTTCAAAGATGATCAAGCAGTGAGATCATCTGGGGCGTGATACGTCGTCATGAGCTGTCCGATGCCGAGTGGGCCGTGCTCTCGCGGTTCCTGCCGAGTTCGGGGACCGCGGGGCG
>NZ_BSSA01000059.1 GCF_030268885.1 Kitasatospora phosalacinea | reverse complement strand
CGGCCCGCCCCCTCGCTCGGACGAGGGGGCGGGCCGCCGCCGTTGCTGCTACCGGCCGTTCAGACCTTCCTGCGCTTGCGCAGCCAGGCGGCCGCCCCGCCGGCCACCACCACCAGGCCGCCGCCCACCGCGTACACGCCGGCCGAGCCGACGGAGCCGGTGGGCGGGGCGAGCCGGGCCGCGGCGGGCTCCGGGGCGGGACTGGCCTCGGCGGCCGCGGCGGCCCCGGCGGTCCACCCCCCGGCGGCCAGGCACAGGACGGTGCCTCCGACGACCTTGCCCACGCGCTTCGACCGAATCACGGCCCATACCCCCATAGACGGCACTTCAATCCTTGCTGCACCGGTCCCGACGCTATCGGATCCGCCGACGTTTCTGACCCCCGGTCAGCTTCCAGCGGGCAAGCGTTGCATGAACGTTGTGTACGGAGGGTGGTCGAATCCGGTGCGGGCCCGGCACCAGGTGCCAAGTGGAGGCGGGGGTTCAGGAGTTGTAGGTCTGCTGGGCCCGCTCCAGGCCGTCCTGGAGCAGCGCCTCGACGGCGTCGGCGGCCCGGTCGACGAACCAGTCGAGGTCCTTGCGCTCGGTGGAGGAGAAGTCCTTGAGCACGAAGTCGGCGACCTCCATCCGGCCGGGCGGGCGGCCGATGCCGCAGCGGACCCGGTGGTAGTCGGGGCCGAGCGACTTGGTGATCGACTTGAGGCCGTTGTGGCCGTTGTCGCCGCCGCCGGTCTTCAGCCGCAGCGCCGCGTAGTCGAGGTCGAGCTCGTCGTGGACGGCGACGATCGCCGAGGTCGGGACCTTGTAGAAGTCGCGCAGCGCGGTGACCGGGCCGCCCGAGAGGTTCATGAAGCTCATCGGCTCGGCGAGCACGACCCGCCTGCCCGCCAGCCGCCCCTCGGCGACCTGGGCGCGGCTCTTGTGGGCCTTGAACCTGGCGCCGATGCGCTGGGCCAGCAGCTCGACCACCATGAAGCCGATGTTGTGCCGGTTGCGGGCGTACTCCTTGCCCGGGTTGCCGAGGCCCACCACCAGCCAGGGGCCGTCGTACTCGCTCATGCCGCTCCTCACGCGGGTGCTCTCCGTACCGTCACATCATCCCGGACACGCCGCTGCCCCGGCCGTCCGCGCACGGGGCGGGACGGCCGGGGCAGCGAAGAGGCGGTGATCAGGCCTCGACGGCCTCGTCGGCGGCGGCCTCGTCGGCGGCCTCCTCGGTGGCCTCGGGGGCCTGGGCGCCGATGACCTGCAGCACGACGGCGTCGGCCTCGACGGCCAGGGTCACGCCGGAGGGCAGGGCGATGTCGCCGGCGGTGATGGAGGCGCCGGCCTCCAGGCCCTCGATCGAGACGGTGACCGACTCGGGCAGGTGGGTGGCCTCGGCCTCGATCGGGAGGGCGTTCAGCACGTTCTCGATCAGGTTGCCGCCGGGGGCCAGCTCGCCCTCGGTGTGGACCGGGATCTCGACGGTGACCTTCTCGCCGCGCTTGACCAGCAGCAGGTCGACGTGCTCGATGGAGCGCTTGATGGCCTCGCGCTGCACGGCCTTCGGCAGCACGTACTCGTCCTTGCCCTCGATCGGGACGACCAGCAGGGCGTTCGGGGTCTTGAGGGCCATCATCAGGTCGTGGCCGGGCAGGTTCAGGTGCACCGGGGCGTGGCCGTGGCCGTACACGACACCGGGGACGAAGCCGGCGCGGCGGGCGCGGCGGGCGGCACCCTTGCCGAACTCGGTGCGGGCTTCGGCGGCAAGGCGGATCTCGGACACGACTGCACTCCTCGTGAAGCGAAGGGGTGCAGGAACGACAGAACCGCCGGGCCACACCCTCACGTACGTCAATGGGGGGACGCTCGGCGGTTCGATCAAGGCGCATCGTTCTCGCGCGTCGATCACGGAG
Organism: Kitasatospora phosalacinea; assembly: GCF_030268885.1. Lineage (GTDB taxonomy): Bacteria > Actinomycetota > Actinomycetes > Streptomycetales > Streptomycetaceae > Kitasatospora > Kitasatospora phosalacinea_C. The sequence goes on along the minus strand of NZ_BSSA01000059.1, from coordinate 10,103 downwards.
CACCGAATGGGCATCCCTCGCCGAGCAGTCTCCCAAGACTAACCGGGGGGTGGCGCGGACGTGAAATCGGCCCCCGGTTCCGTGGCGGAACCGGGGGCCGACCTGGGCAGTGGCGGGGTCAGTGCACGCCCTCGAAGAGGCTGGTGACCGAACCGTCCTCGAACACCTCGCGCACCGCGGCGGCGATCGACGGGGCGATCGACAGCGTGGTGATCTTGTCCAGCTGGAGCTGGGCCGGGGTCGGCAGGGTGTTGGTGAAGACGAACTCGCTGACCCGGGAGTTCTTCAGCCGGTCCGCGGCGGGCCCGGAGAGCACGCCGTGGGTGGCGGCGACGAGGACGTCGGAGGCGCCGGCGTCGAACAGCGCGTCGGCGGCGGCGCAGATGGTGCCCGCGGTGTCGATCATGTCGTCGACCAGGACGCAGACCCGGCCCTTGACGTCACCGACCACCTCGGCGGACAGGATGGTGTTGGCCTGCGACATGTCGCGGCGCTTGTGGATGATCGCCAGCGGGGCGCCGAGGCGGTCGCACCACTGGTCGGCGACCTTCACCCGGCCGGCGTCCGGGGAGACCACGGTCAGCTTGGAGCGGTCCGGGACGCGGTCGCCCACGTAGTCGGCCAGCATCGGCAGCGCGAAGAGGTGGTCCACCGGGCCGTCGAAGAAGCCCTGGATCTGCGCGGTGTGCAGGTCCACGGCCATCAGCCGGTCGGCGCCGGCCTGGCGCAGCAGGTCGGCGACCAGGCGGGCCGAGATGGGCTCGCGACCGAGGTGCTTCTTGTCCTGCCGGGCGTAGCCGTAGAACGGGAGGATCGCGGTGATGCTGCGGGCCGACGCGCGCTTGAGCGCGTCGATCATGATCAGCTGCTCCATGATCCACTGGTTGATCGGAGCCGTGTGGCTCTGGATCACGAAGCAGTCCGCGCCGCGGGCGGACTCCAGGAAGCGGACGTAGATCTCGCCGTTGGCGAAGTCCAGGGCCTTGGTCGGGACGAGTTCGGTGCCCAGCTCGCGGGCGACCTCCTCGGCAAGTTCGGGGTGGGCACGGCCGGAAAAGAGTTTGAGCTTCTTCTCACCGGAGGTCGTGATCCCGCTCACTGCACCGTCTCCTCGATGTATTGCCACTCTGGGTGAGTACGCCGAGGCACGGCCGAACAGGCCCGATGGCGCACGTATGTACTTCAGGTTACGCGCCCCGTCGGCGGACCGGCGGCCGGGGACCACTCCTCAAGATCCCCGGCCGCCCCGTCCGGACTACTGCGCCCCACCCGCCTCGGCGGCCGCGCGGGCGGAGGCCGAGCCCGGCCGCTTCCGCTCGACCCAGCCCGCGATGTTGCGCTGCTGGGCCCGCGCGACGCCCAGCGAACCGGCCGGGACGTCGTTGGTGATCACCGATCCGGCGGCCGTGTAGGCGCCGTCACCCACCGTCACCGGAGCGATGAACATGTTGTCGGATCCCGTGCGGCAGTGGGCCCCGATGACCGTGCGGTGCTTGTTCACCCCGTCGTAGTTCACTGTGACGGACGCCGCACCGACGTTGGTGCCCTCGCCGATCGTCGCGTCCCCGATGTACGACAGGTGCGGGACCTTCGCCCCCTCGCCGAGCTCCGAGTTCTTGATCTCGACGTAGGTGCCGGCCTTCGCCCCGCGGGCCAGCTTCGTGCCGGGCCGCAGGTACGCGTACGGGCCGACGCTGGCCTCCGGGCCGATCTCGGCGCGCTCGGCCGTGGTGTTGCTCACACGGGCGCCCGCGCCGACCGCGGTGGCGGTCAGCGTGGTGTTCGGGCCGACCTCGCAGCCCTCGCCGAGGTGGCTGGCGCCGTACAGCTGGGTGTTCGGGTGGACCAGCGCGTCCGGCTCGTAGGTCACCTGCACGTCGAACCAGGTGGAGGCCGGGTCGACCACGGTGACGCCGGCCCGCATCGCGTCCTCCAGCAGCCGGTCGTTGAGCAGGCGGCGGGCCTCGGCCAGCTGCACCCGGTCGTTGATGCCGAGGATCTCCCGGTGGTCGGCGGCCACCACCGCACCGACCCGGTGGCCCTCGCGGCGCAGGATCTCCAGGGTGTCGGTCAGGTACTCCTCGCCCTGCACGTTGTCGGTGCCGACCAGTGACAGGGCCAGCGCCAGCAGCTTGGCGTCGAAGGCGAACACCCCGGAGTTGATCTCGTCCACCGCGAGCTGCTCGGCGGTGGCGTCCTTGTGCTCGACGATCGCGGCGACCGCGCCGTCCGGGCCGCGCAGGATCCGGCCGTAGCCGGTCGGGTCGGGAACCCGGGCGGTCAGCACGGTGACGCCGTTGCCCTGCTCGGCGTGGGCGGCGGCCAGCGCGGCCAGGGTGGCGCCGGTGAGCAGCGGGGCGTCGCCGGTGGTGACCAGCACGGTGCCGTCCAGCTCCACGCCGTCGGCGGCCAGCGCCTGCAGCGCGGTGCGCACGGCGTGGCCGGTGCCGTTCTGCTCGGTCTGCACGACGGGGCGGGCGGCCGGGTGGTGCTCGGCCAGGTGCGCCTGGACCTGCTCGCGCAGGTGGCCGACCACCACGACCAGCTGACCCGGCGTCAACTCCTGGGCCGCACTGACCGCGTGGCCCACCAGGGAGCGGCCGCAGATCTCGTGCAGCACCTTCGGCAGGGCCTTGGACCTCATCCGGGTGCCGCCCCCGGCGGCGAGCACGATCACGGCGGCGGGCTGGTTGGCACTCACGCGGGGAGACTCCTCGGTCGATGCGGGTTGAGGGCGCACCGAGGATACCGAGCGGAAAGGAACGGAAACCGCCCGAAACGGTCGGGACGGCCCGAAACCGGCAGGAGGGGGCTCCGCGAAGGGCTCCGCCGCTAGGATTCGAACCCAGACAAAGGCCTCCAAAGGGCCCTGTGCTGCCATTACACCACGGCGGAAAGGGCGCGTCGCGCGCCCAGCACAGCCTACGGGTTGACGGCCCGTAGCTCCACCACCTTCCGCGAAGGCACACGAACGACGCCCCGCGAACGGCGCGCCCGGCGACGGGCCGACCGGGCGACACGTCCGCGCAGGGGCCTTCCGCTTGCCGGGTGACGGTACCTACGATGCCGTAAGTTACGGAAACGTAGGTACCAGCTCCTCCCCCCTCACCCCCGGGAGCGCCATGACCATCCAGACCGGGCAGGCGCCGCCGCGCGCCGCCGAGGACGAAGCCACCACCGCCGAGCGCGACGCCACCGGACTGTCCGCCACCAGGGGCGGCGAGAAGCAGGGCGCGCTGGAGCGCACCGCCCTGGCCCTGTTCATCGCCGTGCCGTTCCTGGCCCTGCTCGCCGCCGTCCCGGTGGCCTGGGGCCGGGGCCTGTCCTGGCTGGACGCCGGACTCGCCGTCGGCATGTACTTCCTCACCTGCCACGGCATCACCGTCGGCTACCACCGCTACTTCACCCACGGCGCGTTCAAGGCCAACCGCCCGCTGCGCGTGGGCCTGGCGGTGCTCGGCTCGCTGGCCGTCGAGGGCCCGCTGGTGCGCTGGGTCGCCGACCACCGCAAGCACCACCGCTACTCCGACAAGGACGGCGACCCGCACTCGCCGTGGCGCTACGGCGAGAGCCTGCCCGCCCTGCTCAAGGGCCTGTGGTGGGCGCACATGGGCTGGATGTTCGACGAGGAGCAGACCCCACAGCTCACCTACGCACCCGACCTGGTCCGCGACCCGGCCATAAGGCGCGTCTCCCGGCTGTTCTGGCTGTGGACGGTGATCTCGCTCGGCCTGCCCCCGCTGGTCGGCGGCCTGGCCACCTGGAGCTGGCAGGGCGCGCTGAGCGCCTTCTTCTGGGGCTCGCTGGTCCGGGTCGCGCTGCTGCACCACGTCACCTGGTCGATCAACTCGATCTGCCACGCGGTGGGTTCGCGCCCCTTCAGGTCCCGCGACCGCTCCGGCAACGTGTGGTGGCTGGCCGTGCTGTCCTGCGGCGAGTCCTGGCACAACCTGCACCACGCCGACCCCACCTCGGCCCGGCACGGCGTGCTCCGCGGGCAGGTCGACTCCTCCGCCCGGGTCATCCGCTGGTTCGAGCGGGCGGGCTGGGCGCACGACGTCCGCTGGCCCGGCGCGGAGCGGATCGCCGCCCGCCGCGCCGCATGACCCGGCGCCTACAGCATGATGGAGGGGTGAACGGGACCAACGGAGACAGCACCGGCCATCGACCGCCCTCGCGCCGCAGCGGGGGCAAGGGCGGCGGCCGGGTGCGGATGACCGGCAAGCAGCGCCGCGAGCAGCTGCTGGAGATCGGCCGGGCGGTCTTCGCCGAACGCGGCTACGACGGCACCTCGGTCGAGGAGATCGCCGAGCGCGCCGGGGTCTCCAAGCCCGTCGTCTACGAGCACTTCGGCGGCAAGGAGGGCCTGTACGCGGTGGTGGTCGACCGCGAGATGCAGCTGCTGCTCGACATGGTCACCGGCGCGCTCACCGGCGGGCACTCCCGCGAGCTGCTGGAGCAGGCCGCGTTCGCGCTGATGGACTACATCGACACCTCCACCGACGGCTTCAAGATCCTCGTCCGGGACTCGCCGGTGGCCCAGTCCACCGGCTCGTTCGCCTCGCTGATCGGCGACATCGCCACCCAGGTCGAGGACATCCTCGGGCTGGAGTTCAAGTCCCGGGGCTTCGACGCCAGGCTGGCGCCGATGTACTCGCAGATGCTGGTCGGCATGGTGGCGCTGACCGGCCAGTGGTGGCTGGAGGTGCGCAAGCCCGCCAAGGCGGAGGTCGCCGCCCACCTGGTCAACCTCGCCTGGCACGGCCTGGAGGGCCTGGAGCGGCACCCCAAGCTGGTCGGCGAGCGCAAGAACTGACACCGACCGGCCCGACCCCGCACCGGGGCCCGGGCCGCCCCCGCGACAGGAGCACCCGTGGCGGTCTTCCTGCTGGCCCTCGGCGCCGCCTGCTGCCTGGGCGCCGGATTCGTCCTGCAGCAGCACGCCGCCCAGCGTGCGCCCAGCGGCGACCTGCTGCGCTGGCGGCTGCTGCTCGACCTGATGCGGATGCCCGACTGGCTGCTCGGCATCGCCTTCATGATCGGCGGCCAGGTGCTCTCCGCGCTGGCCCTCAGCCAGGGCGAAGTCGCCCTGGTCGAACCGCTGCTGGCCACCAACCTGGTCTGGGCGATGCTGCTGGCCCGCCGGATCACCGGCACCCGGCTGGGCCGCCCCGGCTGGATCGGCGTCGCCCTGATCGCCCTCGGCGTCACGGCGTTCATCGCCGCCGGACAGCCCCGCGGGGGCGGCCCGGCGGCCGGACCGCTGCGGTACTGGCTGGTCTTCGGGATCGTCTCCGGCCTGGCCCTGCTGCTGGTCACGGTGGCCCGCCGACTGCCGCTGTTCGAGGAGGCCACCCTGCTGGCCCTGGCCGCCGGGCTGCTCTACGGCCTGCAGGACGCGCTCACCCGCACCACCTTCGACCGGATCGACCGGGACGGGGCGGCGGCCGCACTGGTCTCCTGGCCGCCGTACACCGTGGTCGGGCTGGGCGTGATCGGCCTGCTGCTGGTGCAGTCCGCGTTCGAGGCGGCGCCGCTGCGGATGTCGCTGCCCGCCCTCACCGCGGCCCAGCCGCTGGCCGGGATCGCCTGCGCGGTCGGCTTCCTCGGCGACCGGCTGCGCGTCACCCCGGGGGCGCTGGCCTGGCAGAGCGCCGGGCTGGCCGCGATCGTGGTCGGCGTGGTGGTGCTGGGGCGCCACCCGGCGCTGCCCGGCGCCAGGTGACCCGCCGTCAGCGCCTCACCGCCTGACCGCCACCGCGAAGACCCGGCGGAACGGGAACAGGGTGCCGTGCTCGGTGGCCGGGTACGCCGCGCGCAGCAGCGCCCCGTACTCGGCCAGGAAGGCGGTGCGCTCCCGCTCCTCGGGCAGCCGGTCCAGCACCGGGCGCAGGGTGGAGCCCTTGACCCACTCCAGCACCGGGTCGGGGCCCGGCAGCACCATCGTGTACGTGCTCTCCCAGACGTCCGCGGTGCAGCCCGCCGCCATCAACGTCCGTGCGTAGCGCTCCGGTTGGTGGCAGGAGGCGTCCGGGCGGACGGTGCCCAGCCGCTCGCGCCAGTGCGGGGCGCGGCGCAGCTCGGCGAGCAGGGTGTGGCTGGGGGCGGCGAAGTTGCCGGGCAGCTGGAAGGCGATCACCCCGCCGGGGCGCAGCGCGGCCGCCCAGCGCGGCAGCAGCTCCAGGTGGTCGGCGGTGTCGGTGTCCATCCAGTGCAGGGCGGCGTTGGAGGCGATCAGGTCGGGCCGCTCGGGCGCCGGGTCGTACTGCGTGACGTCCTGCTGCCGGTACGCGGCGGTGGGTTCGCCGTCGGCGCCGCGGGCCTTCGCCAGCAGCTCGGGCGAGGAGTCCAGGCCGAGCAGCCGGGCGTCCGGCCAGCGGCGGCGCAGCGCGGCGGTGGAGTTGCCCGGGCCGCAGCCGAGGTCGAGCACGGTGGGGGCGGGCGGCAGCTCCGGGACGCGGGCGAGCAGGTCCTCGAAGGGGCGGTTCCGCAGGTCGGCGTAGCGGAGGTACTGGTCGGCGTCCCAGTGGGCGGGCATGGTGCGGCTCCCGAAAGTATCTCGACGTCAAGATATCTCTGTAACGACGAGGCTTCCTTTGTTATCTCTTGATGTCAAGAGACTTCACATCGACACACCCCCCGATACACTGATCGTCATGGAGGACGAGGTCGACCGCCTGGTCGCAGCATGGCGCCGAGAGCGCCCCGACCTCGACGTGGAGCCGCTTGAGGTCCTCAGTCGGGTGAGTCGGCTCGCCCGCCACCTCGACCGCGCCCGCCGCACCGCCTTCGCCGAGCACGGCCTCGAACCCTGGGAGTTCGACGTCCTCACCGCCCTGCGCCGGGCCGGCTCCCCCTACCAGCTCTCCCCCGGCCAGCTCCTCACCCAGACCCTGGTCACCTCCGGCACCATGACCAACCGGATCGACCGCCTCACCGCCAAGGGCCTGGTCGTCCGCCTCCCCGACCCCGACGACCGCCGCGGCGTCCTGGTCCGCCTCACCGAGGCCGGCCGCGACAAGGCCGACCAGGCCCTGGCCGGCCTCCTCGCCCACGAACGCGAGATCCTCGCCCAGCTCGCCCCCGCCCAGCAGACCGAACTCGCCGCCCTGCTCCGCAGCCTGGTGGCCCCCTTCGACCGCAGCAGCTGAGAAGCCCCGTCAGGGGTTCGGGGAACGGCGGGCACGGGGCTGCTGACGGGGCCTTCAGAAACCGTCCGGGTACGGGGTCGCGAGGGCCGGGGCCTTGGTGCGGGCGGTCTGGTAGCCGGGGAGCAGCGCCGCCAGGCGGTCGCGGACCTCGGGGTCGGAGTTGACGGTGGCCGCGTCGTAGAGGCCGGTGAGGCCGCCGGCCAGGTCCTCGGGGACGGTGGCGTGGTCGGCGGCGGTGGCGAAGATCCGGGGGTGGGCGGTGGGGAGGCGCTCCTCGTCGTCGGAGAACAGCGCCTCGTTGAGCTTCTCCCCGGCCCGCAGGCCGGTGTAGCGGATCTCCACCTCGTCCGCGCCGAGCTGCACCTGTTCGGCGAAGTTGTGCACCAGGTCGACGATCCGGACCGGCTCGCCCATGTCGAGGACGAAGACCTCCCCGCCCTCGGCCATCCGTCCGGCCTCCAGGACCAGGCCGACGGCCTCCTCGATGGTCATGAAGAAGCGGGTGACGTCGGGGTGGGTGACCGTCACCGGGCCGCCGCTGCGCAGTTGCTCCTCCAGCACCGACAGCAGCGAGCCGCGCGAGCCGAGGACGTTGCCGAAGCGGACGGCGGCGAAGACGCCGGTGCCCAGGTTGCGGGCGTCGCGGGCGTTGGCCTGGACGATCAGCTCGGCCAGCCGCTTGCTCGCGCCGAGCACCGAGGTCGGGTCGGCGGCCTTGTCGGTGGAGATCAGCACGAAGCGTTCGACGCCGGTGGCGAGCGCCGCCTCGACCAGGTGGTCGGTGCCCAGCACGTTGGACTTCACCGCCTCGCTGGGGTGGCGCTCCAGCAGCGGGAGGTGCTTGTGCGCGGCGGCGTGGAAGACCACGTCGGGGCGCAGGTCGCGGAAGATCTGCTGGATCCGGGGGCGGTCCCGGATGTCGGCGATCACCAGGGACTCGTCGGTGAGCAGCGCCTCGCCCCAGATGTCGAGCTGCAGCCGGTGCAGGTTGGACTCGTCGTGGTCGAGCATGTAGAGCGCGGCGGGCCCGAACGCCTGGACCTGCCGGCACAGTTCGCTGCCGATCGAACCGCCGGCGCCGGTGACCAGGACCCGGCGGCCCTCGATGACGGTGCGGACGTCCGGGGAGACCACGTGGACCTCGTGCCGGCCGATCAGCCGGTTGACGTCCAGGGTGCGCATGTCGGAGCCGACCACCTCGCGGCGCAGCGCGGACAGGAAGGACGGCAGGTAGCGGACGGCCGCACCGGCCGCGGCCGCGGCGGTGGCGAGCTCGCGCACCCGCTGGTGCGGGAGGCCGGGGATGGCGAGGACCACCACCTGGGCGGCGTGGGCGAGGGCCAGGTCGGTGAGGTCGGCGAGCGGGCCGAGGACGGGGCTGCCCGAGACGTCCGACCCGGCCTTGGCCGGGTCGTCGTCCAGGACGCCGACCGGACGGAGACCGAAGTCCGGGGTCCGGTCCAGGTCGCGGACCAGCGCGGTCCCGGCGGAGCCGGCCCCGACGACCAGGGTGCGCAGGCCGGTCGAACCGGCCCGCTGGGCGGGCAACGGGGTGCGGGCCCGGTGCGGGCGCGCGGCAGTGGGGTGCGGCGACATCTGACCTCCGGTCTACCTGACTCACGGAGTGGAACGTGCGGAAGGGCGCGGGCTCGTTCAGCCCGGGCCGGGGCCTGCGGCAGAGGCGACGGTCGGCGGAGGGACGGGAGCGGTGGCCGGGGCGGGAGCGGGCCCGACGGGCGGCCCGGGCGGTTCCAGGGGGGCGATCCCGGCCCGACGGGCGACCGCGACCGCCGCCAGCGTGGAGTGCACCCCCAGTTTGCCCAGGACGTTCTGCATGTGGGTGCGGACGGTGTGCGGGGAGAGGAACAGCCGCTCCGCGACGGCCTGCCGGCCGAGACCGGCCACCATGCAGCGCAGCACCTCCTCCTCGCGGGGGGTGAGCGCGGCGACCAGCCGCTCGCTCTCCGAGCGGTCCCGGCGGGCCGAGGTCAGTTCGCGGACCACGCCGGTGAGCAGCGCGGGCGGCAGGTGCGTCTCGTCGCGCCGGACACCGCGCACCACCGTCATCAGCGCGCCGAGCGTGCTCTCGCGCGCCACCCAGCCGTTGGCCCCGGCCTGCAGCGCGCGGGCGGCCCGCTGCGGATCGTCCGCGGCGGCCAGCAGCACGGCCCGCACCTGCGGGTGGGCCCGTCGGATCCGGGCCACCAGGGCGATCCCGTCGGTCAGCGGCGGCGGCCCGCCGGGGGGCTGCGGGGCCCGCCGGGGCGCCGGCACGGCGGCCGGGCCGCGGGGCGGCGGCACCGGCACGGCGCCGAGGTCGACGTCGACCAGCACCACGTCGTACGGGCGGTGCTCGCCCGCCGCCCGCTCCAGTGCCCGTTCGGCCGCCGCGGCACTGCCCGCCGCCCCGACGTCCACGTCGGGTTCGGCGGCCAGTGCCGTGGCGAGCGCCTCGGCGAAGATCCGGTGGCCGTCGACCACCAGGACGCGTGTACGCCCCATCCGTCCTTGCCCCCCTGCTCGTGGGCCGACCCCCACCGGTCCCTCGCTCAGCCTACGGGCGTGTGCCCGCACGGCGTGGGGGTTTGGTGAAGTTCCTGTACACAGGGTCTCCGACGGTGGGAGCCGGGGCGGGAGGGGTGCTGGTCAGGCGCGGTGGGCGAGGGTGAACTCCCAGGCGTCGGCGACGATCCGGTCGAGCTCGGGGCGCTTGGGGACCCAGCCCAGGGCCTCGCGGGCGCGGTCGGCGGCGGCGACCAGGACGGCCGGGTCGCCCGGACGGCGGTCGGCGACCTGCACCGGGATCTCCCGGCCGGTGACGCGCTTGACCGACTCGATCACCTCGCGCACCGAGAACCCGGTCCCGTTGCCCAGGTTGCAGATCAGGTGCTCGCCCGGCCTGGCCGCCTGCAGCGCCAGCAGGTGCGCCTCGGCCAGGTCCGCGATGTGGAT
>NZ_BSSA01000058.1 GCF_030268885.1 Kitasatospora phosalacinea | reverse complement strand
CCCCGACTTCGTGCTGCTCTCCGAGGCGATGGGCGCCGTCGGCCTGCGCTGCGAGCGCCCCGAGGACCTGGACGACGTCATCAAGCAGGCCATGGAGATCAACGACCGCCCCGTCGTCATCGACTTCATCGTCCACCAGGACGCGATGGTCTGGCCGATGGTCGCCGCGGGCACCTCCAACGACGAGATCCAGTTCGCCCGGGGCGTCCGCCCCGACTTCGGCGACGACCTGGACTGACCGGACCAGAAAGCGATGACCACCATGTCCAAGCACACCCTGTCCGTCCTGGTCGAGAACAAGCCCGGCGTGCTCGCCCGGATCGCCTCGCTGTTCTCCCGCCGCGGGTTCAACATCGACTCGCTCGCGGTCGGCCCGACCGAGCACCCCGACATCTCCCGGATGACCATCGTGGTCAACGTCGAGGAGCTGCCGCTGGAGCAGGTCACCAAGCAGCTCAACAAGCTGGTCAACGTGATCAAGATCGTCGAGCTGGACCAGTCCCAGGCCGTCCAGCGCGAGCTGGTCCTGGTCAAGGTCCGGGCCGACGCGGAGACCCGCTCCCAGGTCACCGAGATCGTCCAGCTGTTCCGCGCCAAGACCGTCGACGTGTCGCCCGACGCGGTGACCATCGAGGCCACCGGCTCCTCCGACAAGCTGGAGGCCATGCTGCGGATGCTGGAGCCGTACGGCATCAAGGAGTTGGTGCAGTCCGGCCTGGTCGCGATCGGCCGCGGCGCCCGTTCGATCACCGACCGCTCGCTGCGTGCGCTGGAGCGCTCCGCCTGACGCGGCCGCCCTCCCGTCGCCCGCCACCGCCCTCAGACGGCGCGCTTCGCGCGGCACCACCGTCTTACCAACTGAGCACTGCCATCGAAGTCCGCCGGGTGCGCCTACGGTAGGAACCCCCGGCACCACCATCACGCAAGGAGATGTGCCCCCGTGGCCGAGCTGTTCTACGAAGACGACGCCGACCTGTCCATCATCCAGGGCCGCAAGGTCGCGGTCATCGGCTACGGCAGCCAGGGCCACGCCCACGCGCTGTCGCTGCGCGACTCGGGCGTGGACGTCCGGGTCGGCCTGCTGGAGGGCTCCAAGTCCCGTGCCGCGGCCGCCGAGGCGGGCCTGCGCGTGGTCACCCCGTCCGAGGCCGCGGCCGAGGCCGACGTCATCATGATCCTGGTTCCGGACCCGATCCAGGCCGACGTCTACAAGGAGGCCATCGAGCCGAACCTGAAGGCGGGCGACGCCCTCTTCTTCGGCCACGGCCTGAACATCCGCTTCGGCTTCATCCAGCCGCCGGCCGACGTCGACGTCTGCATGGTCGCCCCGAAGGGCCCGGGCCACCTGGTGCGCCGCCAGTACCAGGAGGGCCGCGGCGTCCCCTGCATCGTGGCCGTCGAGCAGGACGCCACCGGCAAGGCCTTCGACCTGGCGCTGTCGTACGCCAAGGGCATCGGCGGCACCAAGGCCGGCGTGATCAAGACCACCTTCACCGAGGAGACCGAGACCGACCTGTTCGGCGAGCAGGCCGTCCTCTGCGGCGGCACCGCCGCCCTGGTGAAGGCCGGCTTCGAGACCCTGGTCGAGGCGGGCTACCAGCCCGAGATCGCCTACTTCGAGTGCCTGCACGAGCTGAAGCTCATCGTCGACCTGATGTACGAGGGCGGCCTGGAGAAGATGCGCTGGTCGGTCTCCGAGACCGCCGAGTGGGGCGACTACGTGACCGGCCCCCGCATCATCACCGCCGACACCAAGGCCGAGATGAAGAAGGTCCTCGCCGAGATCCAGGACGGCACCTTCGCCAACACCTGGATCGCCGAGTACAAGGCCGGCCTGCCGAAGTACAACGAGTACAAGAACGCGGACGCCGACCACCTGCTGGAGACCACCGGCAAGAAGCTGCGCAAGCTGATGAGCTGGGTGGACCAGGAGGCCTGATCCTCCCGTCCGTTCCGGTTGTACAACAAGGCTGTTCCCGTCCGGGTGATTTCGCCGGACGGGAGCAGTCCCCGCACCACCCCGCCGATAGACTCCGAACCACGCGTCAGGCCCACAGCGTCGTGCGTCTAGCTACGCGACATGCCACCTTCCCCCGCCCTGTGCGCGCCACCTCCGTGCGGCGGGGTGAACCGGACAGTTAAGGACACACTGTCGTGAGCAAATCTGTCGTACTGATCGCCGAAGAGCTGTCGCCCGCCACCGTCGACGCGCTGGGCCCCGACTTCGAGATCCGGCACTGCAACGGCGCCGACCGCACCGAGCTGCTGACCGCGATCGCCGACGTGGACGCCATCCTGATCCGCTCCGCCACCAAGGTGGATGCCGAGGCGCTGGCCGCCGCGAAGAAGCTCAAGGTCGTCGCCCGGGCCGGCGTCGGCCTGGACAACGTGGACGTGGCCGCCTCCACCAAGGCCGGCGTGATGGTCGTCAACGCGCCGACCTCCAACATCGTCACCGCCGCCGAACTCGCCTGCGGCCTGCTGATCTCGGTCGCCCGCAACATCGCGCCCGCCAACGCCGCACTCAAGGGCGGCGAGTGGAAGCGCAACAAGTACACCGGCGTCGAGCTGAGCGAGAAGGTCCTCGGCGTGGTCGGCCTCGGCCGGATCGGCGTCCTGGTCGCGCAGCGGATGTCCGCGTTCGGCATGAAGATCGTCGCGTACGACCCCTACATCCAGGCCGCCCGCGCGGCCCAGATGGGCGTCAAGCTGCTCTCCCTGGAGGAGCTGCTGGAGGTCGCGGACTTCATCACCGTCCACCTCCCGAAGACCCCGGAGACCATCGGCCTGATCGGCGACGAGGCGCTGCACAAGGTCAAGCCGACCGTGCGGATCGTCAACGCCGCCCGCGGCGGCATCGTGGACGAGGAGGCGCTCGTCCGGGCGCTCCAGGAGGGCCGGGTGGCCGGCGCCGGCCTGGACGTGTACGCCAAGGAGCCGTGCACCGACTCGCCGCTGTTCGCCTTCGACAACGTGGTCGCCACCCCGCACCTGGGCGCCTCCACCGACGAGGCGCAGGAGAAGGCCGGCATCGCGGTCGCCAAGTCGGTGCGCCTGGCGCTGGCCGGCGAGCTGGTGCCGGACGCGGTCAACGTCCAGGGCGGCGTGATCGCCGAGGACGTGCGCCCGGGCCTGCCGCTGGCCGAGAAGCTCGGCCGGATCTTCACCGCGCTGGCCGGCGAGGTCGCCGTCCGCCTGGACGTCGAGGTCCGCGGCGAGATCACCCAGCACGACGTGAAGGTGCTCGAACTGTCCGCGCTGAAGGGCGTGTTCGAGGACGTGGTGGCCGAGACGGTGTCCTACGTCAACGCCCCGCTGTTCGCCCAGGAGCGCGGCGTCGAGGTGCGGCTGACCACCTCCAGCGAGTCGCCCGAGCACCGCAACGTGATCACCGTCCGCGGCACCCTGGCCGGTGGCGGCGAGGTGTCGATCTCCGGCACGCTCTCCGGCCCGAAGCAGACCCAGAAGATCGTCGGCGTGGACGGCTTCGACGTCGACGTGGCGCTCACCGACCACATGGCGTTCTTCCACTACGAGGACCGCCCCGGCGTGGTCGGCACCCTCGGCCGGATCCTCGGCGACGCGGGCATCAACATCGCGGGCATGCAGGTCGCCCGCGACGGCGACAGCGCGCTGGCCTCGATCACCGTGGACAGCGAGGTCTCCCAGGAGGTCCTGGCCGAGATCGCCGCCGCGATCGGCGCCAAGTTCGCCCGCTCGGTGAACCTGGGCTGACGCCCCGCCAGTCACCGAACGGCCCTTCCGACCTTGAGGCGGAAGGGCCGTTCGCGTACCCGGGAGTGAATCCCGTCTCAGATACTAGGAAATCCAAGTAAATCTGCTGACCGCGCGGCCTCCGCGTCGTACCGTGGAGTAGTCGTACGGTGCGCCACCCCCGCAACTCCGGGGCGCGTGGCCCGTGCGGCCCGTACGCGGTGCGGCAGGCGACCCCTGCTCGGCGTACCCCCGATCCTCCCTCCAGCGCGCCGCTGCGCCCCCGCACCAAGGAGCCCGGTATGCCGTTCGTCGCAGACCGCACCACCGCCCCCGCCACCACCGCCGCGTCCGCCGCCGCCACCGCCGCGGCCCCGCGCCGCCGTCGCGCCCTCCCGGCCGACCCCCGCACCGCGGCCGCCCTGCAGCGCGCCCTCGACCGCCGGGACAACGGCGGACCGATCGGCGGCTGACCGCCAACGCCCGCACTGCGCCGGACGGGTGACGGAGGGTCACCCAAGGAGTGAACCTCCGCCCTCCGCCCCCGCCGCGCCTCCTAGTTTGGGGCCGTGCGCACCCCCCTCGGCCTCCTCGCCGCCCTCGCCCTGCTCGCCCCGGCCGCCGTCCCCGCGACGGCGGCCGCCGCCCGGCCGGTACGGGGCCCGAGCACCACCGTGTTCCTGGAACTCGACACCGAGCCCGCCGCCACCGCCTGGCAGCGCGCCCGGGACGACGCCCGCCGGGAGCTGCGCACCCCCGAGCAGACCCGGCGCGCCGCCGCGAGCGCGGGGAACGCCGGGCGGGCCGCCGCCGACCGCTCGTTGGACGCGCTCACCGCCGCCCTGCGGCGCACCGCCCCCGACGCCCGCCCGCTCTACCGCACCCGCACCCTGGTCAGCGGCCTCGCGCTGCGGCTGCCCGCCGCCGAACTCCCGCGGCTGGCCGCCCTGCCCGGCGTGCGGACCGTCCGCCCCGTCGTGCTCAAGCAGCGCGCCAACGGGTACTCGGTGCCGCTCACCGGCGCCCCGCAGGTCTGGGACGGCCCCGCGGGCCACACCGGCGAGGGCGTCCGGATCGGCGTCGTCGACTCCGGCATCGACTACACCCACGCCGACTTCGGCGGCCCCGGCACCGTCGAGGCGTACCGCGCGGTGGACGGCGCGAAGCCCGCGCCCGCCGGACTGTTCCCCAACGCCAAGGTCGTCGGCGGCAGGGACCTGGTCGGCGACGACTACGACCCCGACCCGGCCGCCCCCCACCACCAGCCCGACCCGCACCCCGACGACAACCCGCTCGACTGCGCCGCCAACGGCCACGGCACCCACGTGGCCGGCACCGCCGCCGGGCTCGGCGTCACCGCCGACGGCAAGCCCTACCGCGGCCCCTACCGGCCCGGCCTGGACCCGGCCGGCTTCCGGGTCGCCCCCGGCGCGGCCCCCGGCGCCCAGCTCTACGCGATCAAGGTGTTCGGCTGCGAGGGCTCCACCGACCAGCTCGCCGCCGCCCTCGACCTGGCCGCCGACCCGAACGGCGACGGCGACCTCTCCGACCGCCTCGACGTGGTCAACCTCTCGCTCGGCAGCCCCTACGGCCGCCCCGGCGACGCCGACGCGCTGGCCGCCGACCGGCTGGCCGCCCTCGGCACCGTGGTGGTCGCCGCCTCCGGCAACGAGGGCGACGTGTACGGCATCGGCGGCAGCCCCGGCACCGCCGCCCGGGTGCTCACCGCCGCCGCCTCGGTCGACCCGCACGGCGACGCCGACGGCGTCACCGTGCTCGCCCCCGCCGCCCTGGCCGGGGCCGTCCCCGCGCACTGGAGCAGCAAGTACACCCACTGGGACGACACCGAGGTCAGCGGTGAACTGGCCGTCCCCGTCGACCAGTCGGACGGCTGCGCGCCCTTCACGCCCGCCGACGCCGACCGGCTGCGCGGCAGGATCGCCGTGCTCCGCTGGACCACCAAGGACCCGGACCGGGCCTGCGGCTCCGCCCCGCGCGCCGACCACGCCGCCGACGCCGGAGCCGTCGGCACCCTCTACGCCGCCGACGGCGACAACCTCGGCGAGATCGCCGGGGACGACCGGATCCCCGCCGCGATCCTGGCCCGCGCCGACGGCGAGCGGCTGCTGACGGCGCTCGGCGACGGCCCGGTCACCGTCCGGCTCGCCACCCCCGGCAACCCGCTGCACGGCGCCGTCCCGCAGGACCAGCCGCAGCGCACCGACACCCTCGCCTCCTTCACCTCCCGCGGCATCGGCGTCGACGGCGTCGTCAAGCCCGACCTGGCCGCCCCCGGCGAGACGATCTGGTCGGCCAGGGTCGGTACCGGCAGCGGCGGCATGCGCGAGGACGGCACCTCGATGGCCACCCCGCACCTGTCCGGCCTGGCCGCCCTCGTCCGCTCCGCGCACCCCGACTACGACGCCGCCGAGGTCAAGGCCGCGCTGATGGACACCGCCACCGACACCCACCTGCACGACGACTCCACCGGCCCGGTGTACGGCCCCGAACGCACCGGCAGCGGCCGCGTCCGGGCCGACGCCGCCGTCCGCACCCCCGTGCTGGCGTACGGCACCCAGCTGGACGGCGCGGTCGGCGTCTCCTTCGGCGTGGTCGAGGCCACCGGTGCGACCACCGCCACCCGCGAGGTCGCCGTCCGCAACCTCGGGGACCGGCCGCTCTCCTACGCCACCGGCTACGCGCCCGCCACCACGCTGCCCGGGGCCTCCTTCGGGATCTCGCCGGCCCGGGTCGACCTGCCGCCGCACGGCAGCGCCACCGTCACCGTCACGCTCCGGCTCGGCCCCGACCTCGGCCGCGCCCCCGACCCCACCCTCGACCTGCTGCAGGCCGGGCACGCCCGCAGCTACCGCGGCGAACTCTCCGGCCGGCTCACCCTCACCCCCGCGGACGACACCCTCCCGCCGCTGCGGGTCCCGCTGTTCGCCGCCCCGCGGGCCGCCTCCGACGCCACCGCGCTCGGCGGCGCCGCCACCTTCGCCGTCTCCGGCACCCCCCGTCCCGGCCTGCTCACCGCCCTGCAGCCGGGCGGCGAGGGCCCGCGCTGGCCCGACTGCCCCGCCGCCGACGCCGAGCCCTGCGTCGACGACCCGGCCGAACGCGCCGCGAACCTCCGCTACGCCGCGGCCGCCGTCGACGGCCACGGCACCCTCTACCTGGCCGCCGTCCTGTGGGCCCCCGCCGCCACCCCCGCCGGAACCCCGGGCGTGCGCGCCTCGCTCGACGCCGACGGCGACGGCACCCCCGACGCCACCGTGGTCGCCGACCGCCTCAAGGGCAGCGACGTGCTGGTCGCCCGCACCCTGGACGCCCGCACCGGCGCCGAGCTCGACGTCCAACCGCTCAACGGCCGCTGGGGCGACACCGACACCGCCCTGCTCGACTCCGACACCCTGCTGCTGCCCGTCCGCCTCGCGGCCCTGCCGCCGCTCACCCACCCCCGCTACACCGTCTGGACCGGCCCCGCCGAGGACCCGGCCGACGCCCTCGCCGCCCTCGGCCCCTACCCCCTCGACCCCGCCCTGCCCACCCCCGTCCTCACCCCCACCCGCCCCGGCCAGGTGCTGCACACCCCGCTCGCGCACGCCCTGGTGATCCACCACCTCAACCCGGCCGGGAGGCGCACCCAGACGCTCTGAGCGTCCGGATCGTGGACGGTCCGTGCCCAGGCCGTGGGACGGTTGTACTGTCCGGGGTATGTCTCGCACCATTCGTCTCGCAGTGATCCCGGGTGACGGCATCGGCCAGGAGGTCGTGGCCGAGGGCCTCAAGGTGCTCCGCGCCGCCCTGCCCTCCGACACCAAGCTGGAGACCACCGAGTACGACCTCGGTGCACGGCTCTACCACCGCACCGGGGAGACCCTCCCCGACGCGGTCCTGGAGGAGCTCAAGAGCCAGGACGCGATCCTGCTCGGCGCCATCGGCGACCCGAGCGTGCCGTCCGGGGTGCTGGAGCGCGGGCTGCTGCTCAAGCTGCGGTTCGCCTTCGACCACCACATCAACCTGCGCCCCGGCAAGCTCTTCCCGGGCGTGAAGTCGCCGCTGGCCGGCGAGCCGGACATCGACTTCGTGGTGGTCCGCGAGGGCACCGAGGGCCCGTACGTCGGCAACGGCGGCACGCTGCGCACCGGCACCCCGCAGGAGGTCGCCACCGAGGTGTCGCTGAACACCGCGTTCGGCATCGAGCGGGTCGTCCGCGACGCCTACCGCCGGGCCCAGGCCCGCCCGCGCAAGAAGCTCACCCTCGTCCACAAGAACAACGTGCTGGTGCACGCCGGCCACCTGTGGACCCGGATCTTCGAGCAGGTCGGCCGGGAGTTCCCCGAGGTCACCACCGACTACCTGCACGTCGACGCGGCGACGATCTTCTTCGTCACCCAGCCCGAGCGCTTCGACGTGATCGTCACCGACAACCTGTTCGGCGACATCCTGACCGACCTCGCCGCGGCCGTCACCGGCGGCATCGGCCTGGCCGCCTCCGGCAACATCAACCCCAGCGGCGACTTCCCGTCGATGTTCGAGCCGGTGCACGGCTCCGCCCCGGACATCGCCGGCCAGGGCAAGGCCGACCCGACCGCCACCGTGCTCTCGGTCGCCATGCTGCTGGAGCACCTCGGCCTCACCGCCGAGGCCGCCCGGGTCGAGGCCGCCGTCGCCGCGGACCTCACCGAGCGCACCGGCGCCCGCTCGACCTCCCAGGTCGGCGACGCGCTGGCCGCCCGAGTAGCCGGCTGACACCCGGCCCGGACGACACACCTCCGGCCGGTGGGCCGGTACCACAGCAAGCACAGCCGCCCGGCTGTTCGGCACGGCCCCCTGGATGCGAGTATCGACAGTGGGCCGTGCCGTCGTGCGTTCTCTCCCCGCCCGACGGTTCGAAGGCCCCGCCCAACCACACGGTGAAGGACAGAAAGCCATGAGCACGACCGCCCCGGCGCCCATCACGTTCGACCTCAAGCCCACCGCGCACCCGCTGTCCGACGAGGAGCGCCGGGCCCGGCTGGCCAACCCCGGCTTCGGCCGGGTCTTCACCGACCACATGGTGACCATCCGGTGGACCGAGGGCCTGGGCTGGCACGACGCCCAGCTCGCCCCGTACGCGCCGCTGGAGATCGACCCGGCCAACATGACGCTGCACTACGGCCAGTCGATCTTCGAGGGCCTCAAGGCGTACCGGCAGGCCGACGGCTCCGTCGCGACCTTCCGCCCCGAGGCCAACGCCGCCCGCTTCCAGGCCTCCGCCCGCCGCCTGGCCATGCCCGAGCTGCCGGTCGAGACCTTCGTCGAGGCCGTCGAGCTGCTGGTCCGGCAGGACCAGGCCTGGGTGCCCGACGAGCCCGAGCAGAGCCTCTACCTGCGTCCCTTCATGTTCGCCACCGAGGTCGGCCTGGGCGTCCGCCCCGCCAACTCCTACCTCTTCATGATCATCGCCTCGCCGGCCGGCGCCTACTTCTCCGGCGGCGTCAAGCCGGTCTCGGTCTGGCTCTCCGAGGACTACGTCCGCGCCGCCCCCGGCGGCACCGGCGCCGCCAAGTGCGCGGGCAACTACGCCGCCTCCCTGGTCGCCCAGGCCGAGGCCGCCGCCAAGGGCTGCGACCAGGTGGTCTGGCTCGACGCCAACGAGCACAAGTGGGTGGAGGAGATGGGCGGCATGAACCTCTACTTCGTCCTCGGCGAGGGCGAGGGCGCCACCGTCCTCACCCCCGAGCTCTCCGGCTCCCTGCTGCCCGGCATCACCCGCGACTCCCTGCTCTCCCTCGCCGCCGACCTCGGCTACCGCACCGAGGAGCGGCGGATCTCCACCGACGAGTGGAAGCAGGGCAACGCCGACGGCACCATCACCGAGGTCTTCGCCTGCGGCACCGCCGCCGTCATCACCCCGGTCGGCCACGTCAAGTCCGCCACCGCCGACTGGACCGTCGCCACCGGCGAGCCCGGCCCGGTCACCCTGCGCCTGCGCGAGTCCCTCCTCGCCATCCAGGGCGGCCAGGCCCCGGACGCCCACGGCTGGATGCACAAGATCGTCTGATCCGCCGCCGCGGGCCCGGGCACTCCACGGCGGAACGCCCGGGCCCGATAACCTCGGGAAGCTCCACTCGTTGAACGACGCGGATAGGAGGGAGGGACCATGACCGCCGAGACGTACGACGCCGACGTCTGGCGCAGCCCGGAGGACGACCTCCTCGACGCCTTCCTGGCCCTGGACACCCCGCAGGGGTTCAAGGCCGAGATCATCGAGGGAGAGATCACAGTGACACCACCGCCGGACGGTGACCACGAGGCCGTCATCGGCCGGATCGTGCGTCGGGTGTTCAAGCTGTCCGGCGAGGACATCACCGTCGCCGGGAACAAGGGCCTGATCGTGCCGGGTGGAAGGTACATCCCGGACCTGACGTTCGCAGAGGAGGGGGCCTTCGACGCGCAACCGCCGTGGATGCGCCCGAAGGGGGTGCTGATGGTTGCCGAGGTGACTTCCAGCAACCCGGCCAAGGACCGCGAGGCCAAGCGCCGGGGGTACGCCGCCGCCGGTATCCCGCTCTACCTGTTGGTCGATCGTCAGCGGGACGAGGTCCTGCTGTACAGCCACCCGGAGGACGGCGACTACGAGGCGACGAACGCGGTGCCGGTCGGCGACCCCCTGCTGCTGCCCGAACCGTTCGGGTTCGTGCTCGACACCGACCGGCTGTCCTGACCCGTTCCGGATGGCGAGACGCCCCTCCCGTCCCGCGGGACGTGTGCAAGACTGCGAGGGTGTCCTCGCTTTCGCTGATTATTAGCAGCAGGCGCGCCGGTCCGCAGTGACCGCTCCACGGCACCACCCCGACCGCGGAGCGACCACGAGCGTCCAGACCCGCGCGCAGACCTCTCGCACCCGCGAGGGGTCTTTTGTTTTGCCTCCCGGACCGGCACCGGGCCCTCACGAGGGGTCTGGAGACACCGGGGACGCGCGCGGGATGCTGGACAGTGGAGCCGGATCCCGATCCCGGCAGACGCAGTAACTCCACCGAACGGAGAACCCAGGGCCATGACCGAGGCCAACAACCGCCCGAACGACGGCTTCCACGTCTTCGACACCACGCTCCGCGACGGCGCCCAGCGCGAGGGCATCAACCTCACGGTGGCGGACAAGCTGGCCATCGCGCGCCACCTGGACGAGTTCGGGGTCGGCTTCATCGAGGGCGGCTGGCCCGGGGCCAACCCCCGGGACACCGAGTTCTTCGCCCGCGCCCAGGCCGAGTTGGAGTTCCAGCACGCCCAGCTGGTGGCGTTCGGCGCGACCCGCCGGGCCGGCGGGAAGGCCGCCGAGGACCCGCAGCTGGCCGCCCTGGTGGCGTCCGGCGCGCCGGTGGTGACGCTGGTGGCGAAGTCGCACGACCGGCACGTGGAGCTGGCGCTGCGCACCACGCTGGAGGAGAACCTGGAGATGGTCCGGGACAGCGTGGAGTTCCTGCGCGCCCAGGGCCGCCGGGTGTTCATCGACTGCGAGCACTTCTTCGACGGCTACAAGGCGAACCCGGAGTACGCCCTGGCCGTGGTGCGGACCGCGCACGAGGCCGGTGCGGACGTCGTGGTGCTGTGCGACACCAACGGCGGCATGCTGCCGTCCGGGGTGCGCGAGATCGTCGGCACGGTGCTCGCGGAGACCGGCGCCCGGCTCGGCATCCACGCCCAGGACGACACCGGCTGCGCGGTGGCCAACACGCTGGCCGCCGTCGACGCCGGGGCGACCCACGTGCAGTGCACGGCCAACGGCTACGGCGAGCGGGTCGGCAACGCCAACCTGTTCCCGGTCGCGGCGGCGCTGGAGCTCAAGTACGACCGCCGGGTGCTCCCGGCCGGGGCGCTGGCCGAGATGACCCGCATCTCGCACGCCGTCGCCGAGGTGGTGAACCTGACGCCGTCCACCCACCAGCCGTACGTGGGCTTCTCGGCGTTCGCGCACAAGGCTGGCCTGCACGCCTCCGCGATCAAGGTCGACCCGGACCTGTACCAGCACATCGACCCGGAGCTGGTCGGCAACACCATGCGGATGCTGGTGTCCGACATGGCGGGCCGGGCCTCGATCGAGCTGAAGGGCAAGGAGCTGGGCTACGACCTGTCCAGCGACCGCGACCTGGCGGGCCGGGTGGTGGCCCGGGTGAAGGCGCAGGAGAACCTCGGCTACACCTACGAGGCGGCGGATGCCTCGTTCGAGCTGCTGCTGCGCGACGAGGTGAACGGCGGCGAGCGGCAGCGGTTCTTCGAGCTGGAGTCCTGGCGGACCATCAGCGAGCAGGGTCCGAACGGCTTCGCGGGCAACGAGGCGACCGTGAAGCTGTGGGCGAAGGGCGAGCGGAAGGTCGCCACCGGCGAGGGCAACGGCCCGGTGGACGCGCTGGACAAGGCGCTGCGGACGGCGCTGGAGCCGATCTACCCGGCGCTGGCGAAGCTGGAGCTGGTGGACTACAAGGTCCGGATCCTGGAGGGCCAGCACGGCACCGGCTCGAAGACCCGGGTGCTGATCGAGTCCACCGACGGCACCACGACCTGGTCGACGGTCGGCGTCGCGGACAACGTGATCGCCGCGTCCTGGGTGGCGCTGGAGGACGCGTACACCTACGGGCTGCTGAGGGCCGATCAGCGGCCGTAACGGCGGTCGGTGCGAGGAAGTGCCCAGGGGGCGTGCGGAAGGCTCCGCACGCCCCCTTTCTGGCGTGTTCATTACCCCTTTCGGGGTGCCGTCACCGCAGTCGGGCGAGGAGGGCGTGTTCGACGAGGGTGATGAGGGCGCTCTTGGCGCTGTCGCGGCGTCGGGCGTCGAGGGTGATGATGGGGATGTCGGTGCTGAGTTGGAGTGCTTCGCGGACT
>NZ_BSSA01000057.1 GCF_030268885.1 Kitasatospora phosalacinea | reverse complement strand
CCGCGTCAACGCCTACACCAGCTTCACCGCGATCCTGGGCGTGCCCACCGGCTCCAACCTGAGCTGCTGACACCCCGCCCGGAACAGGAGGGGCCCCGGCCGACCACGCGTCGACCGGGGCCCCTCCCTGCGGTCAGCGCCGCACCAGCGCCGTCATCCCCCAGCCCGCGGCGGCGAACAGCGCCGCCAGCAGCGCCCAGCCGAGCAGGCCGTGCGCGAGCACCACCGAGGTCATCAGCACCGGACCGAGCATCAGCGCGCCCGACATGCCGGTGTTGAACACGCCCTGGTAGGCACCGTGCGCCTCGTCCTTCGCCAGGTCGTAGCTGAGCGCCCAGGCGCCCGCCTGGCTGTACACCTCGCCGAGCGCCTGGCAGGCCACGCCGCCCGCCACCAGCAGCGCCGCCGCCCAGCCCGGCAGCCCCGCGGCCAGGCCCACCACCAGGCAGGACGCGGCGACCAGCAGCGCCCCGCGGCGGAACACCAGGGCCGCGGCCCGCGGCTGCTCGGTGCCCCGGGTGGCCCGCACCTGCAGCACGATCACCAGCGCGGTGTTCACCAGCAGCCCGCCCGCGACCATCCAGCGCGGCGCGTCGGTGTCGCGCACCACCCACAGCGGCAGCCCGACCTCGATCATCACGAACTGCAGGGTGATCACCGCGTTCAGACCGGTCGCCGCGAGGAAGACCCGGTCGCGCAGCGCCGGGTTCGGCCCGGACGCGGCCCGCTCGGCCCGCTCGGCGGTGCGCGGCGCGACCGGCACCAGCAGGGCGTACAGCACCGCGATCACCCCGTACGAGACCGCGTCCACCAGCATCGCCGTCAGGTAGGCGCCCCGGGTGTCCAGTTGCAGGACGGCCGCGGCGCCCAGGGTGCCCACCGAGATGCCGATGTTGGTGACCGAGCGCAGGTAGGCCCGGCCCGCCACCCGCCCGTCCGCCGGCAGCACCTCGGCGAACAGCGCGCCGCGCACCGCCGCGCCGCCCCGGTCGGCGACCGCCACCAGGCAGGCCAGCAGCGCGAACGCCGCCAGCTGGTGCACCAGCACGTACGCGGCCGCGCTCAGCGCCTGCAGGACCAGCAGCGCGATCAGCACCGGCTTGGGCCCGTACCGGTCCGACAGCCGCCCGGCCGGGACGCCCGCCGCCACCCCGCACGCCCCGGCGGCGGTCAGCACCAGGCCGACCGGGCCGACGCCGAAGCCCATGACCCGGGTGAAGTAGACCACCCCGAGCGTCATCCCGAGGCCGTTGCCGACGGTGTTGACCAGCGTGATCACGGTCAGTCGGCGCAGCACCCGGTCCGCGGGCAGCAGCCGGGCGAGCCGGCCGCGGACACGGTCGGGGGCAGGGGTCGGTGACGCGGCCCGGTCGGCCGCGGGTGCGGTGGAGGTCATGCCCCGATCAGACCGGGTACGGAGGGGGCGTGGTATTGATTTAGCCCCGGCCTGAATCGTCCGGGCACGGGGACGGGGGGACGGCCGTGGTGCTGCGCTTCCGGCTGGGCCTGGCGGACCTGGCCGCGACCTACTTCGCCTGCTCGCCGCTGCAGGAGGCGGTGCTCAGCCTGCGGATGTGGACCCACCCGGGCCAGTACCCGCACGGCGCCGCGTTCGAGGCGATGCGCCCGGCCTTCGAGGCGCTGCCGCAGGCGCCGCTGCTGCGCGCCCTGGTGGCGAGCAACAAGTACGTGCCGGACTTCCTGACACCCCGTCCGGCCGTGCCGTTCCCCGAGTTCCGCGCCGAGCTCGCCGTGGTCCGGGCCTTCGACCCGGCCCGGCTGGCCGACGAGCTCGCGGTGACCTTCCTCCCGCACGACCGGGTGCTGCCGCCGCTGCTGGCCGAGCGCGCCGACCGGCCCGCCGCCCTGATCGCCGAGGTCGCCGACGCCCTGCAGGCCTACTGGACGCACGTCCTGGAGCCCGGCTGGTGGCCGCGGGCCCGTTCGGTGCTGCGCGCCGACATCGTGCACCGCTCCCGGGTGCTGGCCGAGCGCGGCGCGGCCGGGCTGTTCGCCGACCTCGACCACCGGCTGCACTGGTCGGACGGGGTGCTGACGATCGACCGCGACTGGGGCGACGGCGACCTGGACGTCGCCGTGGACCGGCGCGGCCTGGCCCTGCTGCCCACCTGCTTCGCCCGCGGCGCCCTCACCGCGATCGGCCCCGGCCTCACCCCGTCGATCACCTACCTGGCCCGCGGCCAGGGCAACCTGTCCGGCCCGCCCGACCCGCCGCCCGCCCCGGACGCTCTGGAGCAGCTGCTCGGCCCGCCGAAGGCCCGGCTGCTCGCCCTGCTCCAGGAGCCCACCGCCACCACCGAACTGGCCCGCCGCCTGGGCGTCACCCCCGGCGCCGTCAGCCAGCACCTGGCCGTCCTGCACGCCACCCGCCTGGTCACCCGCGCCCGCCACGGCCGCCTGGTGCTGTACGCCCGCAGCCCGCTCGCCGACCAACTGCTGGGCCCCTGACATCTTTCGGCAGACGAAGGGGAACACACCAGGGGCTCGGGGAACGGCGAGTCCGAGCTGCTGCCGGCCGGAGCCCGTCGAAGGTCCGTGCTGCTTCGGGCCGTGGAAACAGGACCCCGCCGAAGAGCACCGCGTCAGCAGAACGCCAGTACCGCCCCCGTCTCCACCGAGCAGCGCGCCGCCAGGCGCAGTTGCAGGCAGATGAACGCCTCGGTGCCGTAGCGCCGCCACCCCTCGGCCGCCGGGTCCGGGTCCGCGGAGGCGTCGACGACCTCCTCGGCGTTCGGGTCGAGGTCGTCCGGCAGGCCCAGGACCCGGGCGAGTTCGTCCAGTTCGGCCAGCAGCCGGACCGAGGAGCCGAGCAGGCCGCCGCTCAGCTCCGGGTCGGCCAGGACGGGGGCGAAGTCCACCGGCACGTAGTAGCCCTCGCAGTCCGAGTGGTGGATCAGGTGGTCGAACGGGCCGGGCGGGTCGTCCGGGACGTCCTCGTACGCCGCCTGCAGCACCGGGTCGTCGGTGGCCCGCTCCCCCTCCGCCAGCGGTTCGGGCAGCCGCCCGCCCGCGGCCAGGTGGGCGGCGAGGCGGCGCAGCGTGTGCAGGCCCGAGTACCCCCAGATCCGGTCGCCGAAGCCGGGCCCGTCCTCCGGCTCCCGCCACCCCGGCAGCCCCTCGGCCGCCAGCACCCGGGCGATCTGCGCGCACTCCGCGCGGAACCAGTCGGCCGTGTCCTCCTCGGCGCCGATCAGCGCCCCCACCCTCACGTCGAGTCCCATGGCGGTGATCGTGCCACCGGGCACCGACAGCGGCCGCGGCGGACCGCCCGAATGATCGTCAACTCTCTTCAGGTATAGACCTGTTGACGAGTTGGTCCAGTCCACTTACCCTCCAAGTGCCGCTCCCGGCACCCCTGTACGGAATCCCCCACACCAGACAGGGAGTACCGATGCACGTCCGCTCCAGGCAATGGCTCAGGGCCCGCCTGCTGGCCCTGCTCGCCGCGCTCGCACTGCCGTTGGCCCTGCTCGCCGCCACGCCCGCGCACGCCGCGGTCAAGCTGACCGCCACCTTCACCAGCGACAACTACGGGTCCTGGTGGAAGGGCACCTTCATCGTGAAGAACCCCAACGCGACGGCCGTCACCGGCTGGACGCTGGAGTTCGACCTGCCCTCGGGCGTCACGATGACCGGCACCTACAACGGCACCTCGACCACCACCGGCAGCCACGTGGTCGCCACCAACGCCTACTACAACGCGACCGTCCCGGCGAACGGCTCGACCGAGCCGTACAGCTTCTGGTTCATCGGCAACGGGCCGATCGCCGCCCCGCTGAACTGCCGCGTCAACGGCGACAAGTGCGACGGCACCCCGGACGTGCCGCCGACCGCGCCCGGCACGCCGACCCTGGTCGACGCGACCGCGCACAGCCTCTCGCTGAGCTGGACGGCCGCGTCCAAGGGCGACTTCCCGGTCGCCTCGTACGACGTGCTGAACGGCTCGGTGGTGCTCGGCTCGGCCACCGGCACCTCCACCACGCTGACCGGCCTCACCCCGGCCACCACGTACGGCCTGACCGTCCGGGCCAAGGACACCCGCGGCAACACCGGCCCGGTCAGCGCCGTCCTGAGCGCCGCCACCGTCGACCCGGCCAGCGACACCGTGCCGCCGACCGCGCCCGGCAACCTGCGCTCCACCGGCGTCACCAGCACCAGCGTCTCGCTGGCTTGGGACGCCGCAACCGACAACAAGCGGGTCGCCGCGTACGACGTCTACCAGGGCGGCACCCTGGTGCAGACCGTCACCACCACCTCCGCCACCGTCGGCCAGCTCTCCCCCGCCACCCCGTACGCCTTCACCGTCAGGGCCCGGGACGCCGCCGACAACAACTCCCCCGCCTCCAACGCGCTGAACGTCACCACCGGCGACCTGGCCGGGCCCGGCAAGTACTCCCGGGTCGGCTACTTCGTGCAGTGGGGCATCTACGGCCGCCAGTACTTCGTCAAGAACCTCGACACCTCCGGCAGCGCCGCCAAGCTCGACGTCATCAACTACGCCTTCGAGAACATCGACCCGGTCAACCTGACCTGCCTGGCGGGCGTCACCAAGGGCACCACCGCCAACCCGCAGGACCCGGACCAGGGCACCGGCGCCGGTGACGCCGACGCCGACTACGCCCGCCCGATGAGCGCCGCCCAGTCCGTGGACGGCGTCGCCGACGACGGCTGGTCGCCGCTGCGCGGCAACCTCAACCAGCTCAAGAAGCTGAAGGCGAAGTACCCGAACCTCAAGGTCGTGGTCTCGCTCGGCGGCTGGACCTACTCCAAGTACTTCTCGGACGCGGCCGCCACCGACGCCTCCCGCAAGAAGCTGGTCTCCTCCTGCATCGACATCTGGATCAAGGGCAACCTGCCCGCCTACAACGGCGCGGGCGGCCCCGGCACCGGCGCCGGGATCTTCGACGGCATCGACGTCGACTGGGAGTGGCCCGGCTCGCCCGACGGCCACGCCGGCAACCACTACTCCGCGAACGACAAGCAGAACCTGACCCTGCTGCTGGCCGAGTTCCGCCGCCAGCTCGACGCCCTCGGCGGCCCGCACAAGCTGCTCACCGCCTTCACCCCCGCCGACCCGGCCAAGATCGGCCAGGGCTGGGACCTCTCGCAGATCTTCCGGTCCCTGGACATCGCCAACGTGCAGGGCTACGACTTCCACGGCTCCGGCAGCGACAACTCCTGGGAGCCCAACCGGACCGGCCAGCAGGCCAACCTGCACACCGACCCGGCCGACCCGTACCCGTTCCACTTCTCGATCGAGAACGCCGTCCAGACCTACCTCGACGCCGGGGTCAACCCGCGCAAGCTCACCATCGGCTTCCCGTTCTACGGCCGCGGCTGGCAGAACGTCACCGACGGCGGCGCGCACGGCGCCTGGCAGGCCGCGGGCGGCGCCGCCCCCGGCCAGTTCGCCGAGGAGGCCGGGACGCGCGGCTACAACAACCTGATCACCTCGGTGCCCAACCTGACCGTCTACCACGACCCGGTCTCGGTCTCCACCTACGGCTACACCGGCAACGGCGGCCAGTGGTGGACCTTCGACGACGCCTGGTCGATCGGCCAGAAGACCGCCTGGCTCAAGTCGAAGAACCTGCTGGGCGCGATGGTCTGGGAGATGTCGGGCGACACCCCGTCCGGCACCCTGATGAACGCCCTGGACGCGGGCCTGAAGTAGCCCCGGCCGCCGGGCGCGGGGAGCCCCCCGGATCCCAACCCCCGTGCCCGGCCCGCGCCCCGGCGCGACGCGGCCCGCCCGGAGGGGTCTCCCCTCCGGGCGGGCCCACCGCGCCGAGAGGCCCTACCGCCCGGCGACCGAGGCCAGCTTGCGGGCCGCCCGGTGGTCGCGCATCAGCTGCGCGAAGGTGGTGTGCCCCTGGGTGGTCCGGGCGAACGCCCGCCACGCCGGGGTGATCACCGACACCGCCAGGTGGAACAGGTACGGGCGCTTCTCGAACGAGGCCAGCATGACCTTGCCCGCCCGCATCTCCACCCCCAGCCCGGCCTTGATCGCGAACGCGTAGTTCAGCGCCTGCCGCCGCACGTCCGCCGCGCCGCCCGCCTCGGCCACCTGCACCGCCCACTCCCCGGCCAGCCGGCCCGAGCGCAGCGCGTACGAGATGCCCTCCCGGGTCCACGGCTCCAGCAGCCCGGCCGCGTCGCCCGCGACCAGCACCCGGCCGCGCGACAGCGGCGAGTCCTCGGCCCGGCAGCGGGTCAGGTGCCCGGACTCCACCAGCGGCTCGAAGCCGGACAGGCCCAGCCGCCGGATGTACGCCGCCAGGTACTCCTTGGTCCGCTCGCCCTCGCCGCGGGCCGAGATCACGCCGACCGTCAGCGTCCCCGAGTCGGTCTTCGGGAACACCCAGCCGTAACTGCCCGGCAGCGGCCCCCAGTCCAGGTGGATCCGGCCCGCCCAGGCCCGCGACACCGACTCGGGGACGGGGATCTCCGCCTCCAGGCCCAGGTCGATCTGGTCGAAGCTGACGCCGACGTGGCGACCGATCCGGCTGGCCGAGCCGTCCGCGCCGACCACCGCCCGCGCCTCCACCTTCCGGCCGTCCGCCAGCGTCACGAACACCGTGCGGCTGTCGCCGCCCTGCTGCTCCACGCCGGTCGCGGTCACGCCCGTCACCAGCACCGCACCGGCCTGCTCGGCCGCCTGCACCAGGCGCAGGTCGAACTCGTCCCGGTTGACCAGGCCGAACAGCATCCGCTTCGAGCGCCGGGTGCGCGTCCACTTCCCGTTCAGCGCGAAGGTCACCGCCGAGATGCGGTCCTGCAGCGGCAGTTTGAAGTCCTCCGGCAGCGAGTCCCGGGAGGGGCCGATGATGCCGCCGCCGCAGGTCTTGTACCGGGGGTGCTCGGCCTTGTCGAGCAGCAGCACCCGACGGCCGCGGGAGGCCGCCGCGTACGCCGCCGAGGAGCCGGCCGGGCCCGCGCCGACCACCACGACGTCCCACACGCCGTCGATCGGTGCCGCCGCCCCGTCGTCCTGCACGTCCTGCGGGTCGGTGCCCGCGAGCTCCTCCGACGCCACGTCACCGGTGTCGTCGGCGAGGGCCTGTTCCTGGGTGCTACCGGTGTCAGTCACGGTCGCCCATCCTAATCTGCCCACCCTCCGCCGCGACCCTCCCCCGCCCGCGGCAACGGCGTCCCCTTCCCAGGTCAAGCCCTTGCCAAGGCGGCCCCGAACCGATTCAGTGGCCCCATGCCCCACATCGCGCTCCCCAACGACGACCCCGGTATCCGGGGCCTGCTCGCCGCCAAGCCCGCCTCCGGCCTGCGCCTGAGCGAACTCGCCGAACAACTCCTGCGCGGCGACTCCCCGTTGGGCGTCGGCGAACGCGAACTCATCGCCGCCTACGTCTCCTCCCTCAACCGCACCCGCTACTGCGCCGGAGCCCACGGCGCCACCGCCGCGCACCGCCTCGGCGGCGACTTCGCCCTCGTCGAGGCCGTCCAGGACGACCTCGCCACCGCGCCCGTCAGCGACCTGCTGCGGGCCCTGCTCCAGCTCGCCGCCAAGGTCGCCGACAGCGGGCTGTCCGTCACCCCCGAGGACGTCGCCGCCGCCCGCGCCGCCGGAGCCGACGACGAGGCGATCCACGACACCGTCCTGATCGCCGCCGCCTTCTGCATGTACAACCGCTACGTCGACGGCCTCGCCGCCCTCACCCCCGAGGACCCCGCCGCCTACCGCGCCATCGGCGCCCACCTCGCCACCAACGGCTACCTCTAGCGGAGACGCGTCCGAGGGCTCCGGGAACGGCGAGTCCGAGCTGCTGGTGGCCGGAGCCCACCGGAAAGTCCGTGCTGCTTCGGGCCGCCTGAACAGAACCCGGAGCCACCGCACCCACCGGCAGTGCACCGTCAGCGGCCCCCAGCCCGCCGTTCCCCGGGCCCCTGGTGCCGCCCCGTCCTGCGCAGCAGCCCGAACAGCGCCGCCCCCACCGCCAGCCCCGCGCCCGCGCCGAAGCACGCCTCGTCGACGAACCCGCGCTCGCGACGTCGCACCCGCTCCGCCGCCCCGGCCAGCGCCGCCGCGCCCAGCACCGCGGCGGTGCCCCGCCGGCCCTCCCGCCAGGGCCCGGCGTACCGCGCGAGCACGGCCAGGCCCGCCAGCGACGTCCCGTACTGCAGGACGGTGTACAGCGGGACGCCGCCGACCTCCCGCTCCAGGGCGGGCAGCGCGCGGACGCCGGCCCGGCCGTGGTGGGTGAAGGAGTCCCACACCAGGTGGGTGGCCGCACCCGCGGCCACCGCCCCGGCCGCCCGGCCGAGTTCACCCGCGCTCGGCCGCCCGGCGGGCACCACCGCGTTCCACCGCCCCGGCACCGCCTCCCGCAGCGGCTCGCGCCACAGCCCGTACCAGCCGGCGACCAGCCCCGCCCCCACCACCACGTCGACCGTCGGCGCCGCCCACCACCGGTGCGTCACCCCGCCGTGCCGGTAGGCCCCCCGGACGAGCGACTCCGCGAAGAACGGCACGTCGGGCGCCATCGCCCCGGCCACCAGCCCGGCGGCGACCAGCGCGCCCCTGCCCCGCGCGGCCCGCAGCCCGGGCAGGACGGCGGCAGCATGACTCGCAGTGAACGGCATCCCCCCATCCTGCCCGCCCACCCCCCGCCCCGCGCACGCCCCCGCGCCGAAGCCTCCGTGCCGGAGCCTCGCGCCGCGGTCCTTCTCAGCGGGCCGGGGCCACCCCGGTCGCCGCGGGCCGTCCGCCCTCCAGGTAGCGCAGTTCGCCGACCGCCCGGGCCTCCAGGGCGGCGGCCAGCCGCCGCATCCGCCCGGCGGGCAGCATCTCCGCGGCCTCCCGGAGGGTGGCGAAGTGCCAGTCGCGCAGTTCCCCGGCGGGCAGGCGCAACCTCAGCACCTGGGAGGGCCCGAGCCGCCCGCCGTCGTAGACCAGTCGCAGGCCGCCGCGGCCGCGGCCCGCGCCCGGCTCCCAGTCGACGGCGAGCAGCCGCAGTTCCTCGGGGCGCAGCCGCAGGCCGAGTTCCTCGGCGACCTCGCGGACGCCCGCCGCGGTGGGCGACTCGCCGGACTCGACGACGCCGCCGGGGAACTCCCAGTGCGGTTTGTAGGAGGGGTCGACCAGCAGGACGCGGTCCCGGTCGTCGAAGAGCAGCACGGCCGCGGCGACGGTGTCCCCGTCGCCGCCCTCGCTGCGCACGATGGGGCAGCGGGCCGCACCGGTGCGCAGCAGGTCGGCGACGCGTTCGGCGGTCTGGCGGGGCGTCAGGACGCCGTTGTCGACCATCCGGGCGTCCGCGGCGAGCCAGCCGCGGGCGGTGAGGTAGGCCGGGAGGGCCTCGCGGGCGCGGCGGCGGAGCGCGGCGGTGGCCTCGGGGTCGCCGGGGACGTCCTCGCGGGTGGCGATCCGGGCGCGCAGGATCGTTTCGACGGGGTCGAGCACGACGTGGTGGACGGGGATGCCGCGCCCGGCCAGCGAGCCGAAGATCTCGTCGCGGTGCTCCTGGCGCAGCAGCGTGGCGGGGACGAGGACCGGGCCGTCGGCCTCGGCGGCCAGCGCGGCGGCGCTCTCGGCGGTCAGCCGCCGCCAGGCGGCCGACTCCGGGAAGCCGTCGCCCGTCGCCCCCGCGGCCCGCAGGACGGGGCCCAGGGTGTCCGGGTCGAACAGCAGGCTCCCCGGCAGCAGTCGGACCAACTCCCGGCAGGCGCTCGTCTTGCCCGCCCCGAACGCCCCATTGACCCAGACGATCACAGCATCCCCTGCCCCTCCTCGGCGGCCCGGCCGTGCACCGGGCAGCGCGGGGCACCGGCCCCCGCGCCATCCCCAGTGGTACCCACTCCCCGCCCTCCTGAAAGGGCGCGTCGGAGGGCGGGTGGTACGCCGGGGTGCGGGCCGATGCGCACGCCGGGTCACGCGCCGGGTTGCGCGCCGCCGTCCAGCAGTTGCTTCTTGAGCACCTTGCCCATCGCGTTGCGCGGCAGGTCGGCGACCAGCACCACCCGCCGGGGCCGCTTGTGGACGGAGAGCCGCTGCGCGACGAAGTCGACCAGCTCCCGCTCCCCGACGCCGCCACCGCCGTCGGCCGCCACCACGTACGCGACCACGGCCTGCCCGAGGTCCGGGTCGGGGGCGCCGACCACGGCCGCGTCGGCGACGCCGGGGTGGTCGCGCAGCGCGGCCTCGACCTCGCCCGCGCCGATCCGGTAGCCGCCGCTCTTGATCAGGTCGACGGAGGCGCGGCCGACGATCCGGTGGAAGCCGTCGGGTTCGACGACGGCGACGTCACCGGTGCGGAACCAGCCGTCCGCGGTCCGGGCGGCGGCGGTGGCCTCGGGGCGGCCGAGGTAGCCGTCGAACAGCGTCGGCCCCCGGAGCTGCAGTTCGCCGACGCTCTCGCCGTCGGCGGGCACCGGCTGCCCGTCCTCGCCGACCAGCCGGGTGCGCACGCCGGGCAGCGGCACGCCGACCGCGCCGGGGCGGCGTTCGCCGTCGGCCCGGGTGGCGACGGTGATCAGCGTCTCGGTCATGCCGTACCGCTCGGCGGGGGCCTGCCCGGTGAGCTCCCGCAGCCGTTCGAAGACCGGGACGGGCAGCGGGGCGCTGCCGGAGACCAGCAGCCGGGCGGCGGCGAGCGCGCGGGCGGCGGCGGGGTCGGCGGCGATCCGCGACCAGACGGTGGGGACGCCGAAGTAGAGGCTGCCGCGGGCGGCCGCGTACCCGGCGGGGGTGGGCCGCCCGGTGTGGACGAGGCGGCTGCCGGTGCGCAGCGCGCCGAGCACGCCGAGCACCAGGCCGTGCACGTGGAACAGCGGCAGGCCGTGGACGAGGGTGTCCCCGGCGTCCCACTGCCAGGCGTCGGCGAGGCCGTCGAGCCCGGCGGCGACGGCCCGGTGCGGGATCAGCGCGCCCTTGGGGGCGCCGGTGGTGCCGGAGGTGTACAGCACGAACGCCGTCCGGTCGCCGTCCTCGGCCGCGGGCCGCCAACCGCTGCCCGGACGGTCCGTCAGCGACACCGGGAGCGTGGCCAACCCCTCGGTGTCGTCCGGGAGCCGGTTCCCCGCCAGCAGGGTGGCGCCGCTGTCGCGCAGGATGTGCGCACGCTCCACCGGCCCGGAGTCGGGCGGCAGCGGCACCACCGGCACGCCCGCCAGCAGGCCGCCGACCACGGCCGCGACCGTCTCCGCGGTCGGCCGGGCCAGCACGGCGAGGCCGGGCGCCCCGGCGGCGCGTTCGGCCACCGCCCCGGCGGCGCCCAGCAGTTGCTCCCAGGACAGGGCGGTGCCGTCCACCACCACCGCGTCCGCCCGGTCCCCGTACCCGCCGTCGAGTGCTGTCAGCAGTCCCATGCCGCCCGACTCTACGAGCCGGGGGCCGCCGCGCGCAGCAGCGCCCCGCCCGGCAGGTCCCAGCTGCGGCGTTACCGAAACGCTCCGGGTCCTTTACCGAACCCGGTGGCCTGCCGGGGCCATGCCGACGGCCGTCTCGGACTATGGCCGGGCCGGGCGGCTGCCGATGGGATGGGTGCGCCCCGGCCGGACCGGGCCGGGCCTTCCGTCTCTTCGAGGAGTCTCCTTGGGCATGCACCCCGCCACCGCGGGCACCCGACGCTCCACCGCGCTGCGGGCCGCCGCGCTGCTCGCCGTCGGGGCCACCGCCCTGACGGGCGCCACCGCCACCGCGCGGTCCGCCGCGCACCTGCCCTCGTTCAAGCTGCGCCCGGCCTCGGCCGGGCAGATCGACGCGGTCGGCCGGGTCGCGCCGATATCGACCTCGGACTGCGTCGCGCAGATCGGCATCCACTGCTACTCGCCGCTGCAGTACCGCACCGCCTACCACCTGGACCCGCTGTACCGGCAGGGCGTGACGGGCAAGGGCCGCACCATCGTGATCGTGGACTCCTTCGGCTCGCCGACGATCCAGCACGACCTGGAGGTGTTCGACAAGCAGTGGGGCATCCCGGACACCCAGGTCGAGGTGGTCAAGTGGGGGAACGTCCCGGTGTTCGACCCGACCAACGCCGACCACACCGGCTGGGCGGGCGAGACCACCCTGGACGTCGAGTACGCGCACGCGGTCGCCCCCGACGCGCACATCGTGCTGGTGGAGACCGGCGTCGCGGAGACCGAGGGCGTCACCGGCCTGCCCGAGATGATGGACGCCGAGAAGGCCGTCATCAAGTCGCACGACGTGGACGTGGTCTCGCAGAGCTTCGGCGCGACCGAGAACACCTTCCCGGGCTACGACAAGGGCGACTTCAAGTCGATCGAGAAGCTGCGCTACGCCTTCAGGTTCGCCGCCGCCCAGGACGTCACGGTGCTCGCCGCCTCCGGCGACAACGGCGCGACCGACGCGACGGAGAACGGCAGCGACCTGTACCCGTACCGGGTCAACTCCTGGCCGTCCGCGGACCCGCTGGTCACCTCGGTCGGCGGCACCCAGCTGACCCTCGACGACAACGGCAACCGCACCGCGCCCGACCAGGTCTGGCACGACGACTACGGCGCGGCGGGCGGCGGCGTCTCCGGCGTCTTCGAACGCCCGTGGTACCAGGCCGCGGTGGCGAACGTGACCGGCAACCACCGCGGCACGCCCGACATCTCGATGAGCGCGGCCGTGGACGGCGCCGCCTGGACGTACGAGTCCTACGACCCGACCCGGGTCGGCTGGCACCTGGTCGGCGGCACCAGCGAGGCCACGCCGATCTTCTCCGGCGTGGTCGCCCTGGCGGACCAGCTGGCGGGCCACCGCCTCGGCCAGCTCAACCCCCGCCTGTACGCGCTCGCCCTGCTGCCCCAGCAGGTCAGCGGCATCACCGACGTCACCGCGGGCGACAACTCCTGGGACGCGGTGACCGGTTACCGGGCCGCCGAGGGCTACGACCTGGCCTCCGGCCTCGGCACCGTCGACGGCGCCCGCTTCGTGCACGCCCTCGCGGGCCGCTGACCCGCCGCGCACGCCGAAGGGCGCGGCCCCCGCGGGGGCCGCGCCCTTCGGCTGCCGGCGAGCGGTCAGCCCTTGCGGGCCTTCACCTCGTCGGTGAGCTGGGGCAGGACGGTGAAGAGGTCGCCGACGACGCCGTAGTCGACGAGTTCGAAGATCGGGGCTTCGGGGTCCTTGTTGACGGCGACGATGGTCTTGCTGGTCTGCATGCCGGCGCGG
>NZ_BSSA01000056.1 GCF_030268885.1 Kitasatospora phosalacinea | reverse complement strand
TCACGGGCAGGAACGGCCGCAGCCGTTCCCACTCCGCGTCCGACAGATCACCGCGTTCACCCCGCCCCATACACAGGACAACGATCCGACCAGGCGACAGTCACATGATCGGCCGGACAGCTCCTAGGCCCTGGAGCCGCTGGTACTCGGCATCCCGCCCATCCGATCCCGCCGGGGACCGCGCCGACGCCGCCCCGCCAAGCTCCACGGGGACAAGGGCTACGACTACGACCACCTGCGACGATGGCTGCGCGGACGTGGTATCACCCCGCGAATCGCCCGGCGGGGAGTGGAATCGTCCCAGCGCCTGGGCCGTCACCGCTGGGTCGTCGAGCGCACCATGTCCTGGTTCTCCGGATGCCGGCGCCTGCACCGCCGCTACGAGCGCAAGGCCGAGCACTTCCTCGCCTTCGCCGGCATCGCGGCCACCCTCATCTGCTACCGCCGCCTCACCTGTCCACCCAGGTGATCTCCGGACGGACCCTCGGCAGCGCCCACGGCTCCAGGGCACCGCTGACCAGATCGGCCAGGAACTGGACAGCTCCGCCGGTGTAGTGCCACCAGTCGCCGTTGCGTGAGGCCACGGTGACGATCCAGCCTTCGGGCCCAGCAGGGTCGGTGGTCCACAGGAAGAAGTCCCCCTGGTTGGAGCCGCCCCAGGGAAGCAGACCGCCCGGCGCCGGATAGGGGCGCATCGGCACGGCCAGGTCAGCGTCCTCGCACCACTCGGCGATGATCTCCAGTGTCTCGTGGGTTCCGTGCGCCCACGCCACCTCTTCGCCGGGCATCGGTCGGCTGACGCACATGAAGTCGCTCAGCTCGAAGCGGGGGTAGTACTCGCAGAGCAGCTTGTAGTCGGCAGGCAGAGCCGTCCCCAACTCACCTTCCAATCGGGACCAGTCAAAGCTCTGAGGTACCGGGAGACGATGGGACGCAAGACCGGGCACAGCCCGTTCAAGCTCCACCACCGCCTCGTTCGGAACGGTCAGACGGCGACACGGTGCCTGAGTACCAACGAGATCATCCACCCGAGCAGACTGCCACAGCGGTACGACGCCGACGCGACCGCCCGTTGTCAGGAACCAAAGGAAACGACGTCTTACCTGACACGAAGGTTCGCCGCCCGCCACAGTGGCGGGTGGCGAACCTGGACCTCGGTGGCGTCCAAGCGCAGGACCACGCCCTCGGCCTGGACGTAGGCGAAGACATCTGCGAGGGTCCGCAGCCGGATCCCGGGACGGTCGGGCACCGCAAAACCGCGCCGGACGAGCAGACCGCGAATCTCCGCGACTCGCAGGTGACGGCGCACAGCTCCCGCGAACACACTGCTTGCGGTTGGAAACGCACTTTCTGTTACCGTACGGCTCGGGTTACGGCTCACTGGGGGGCGAGCATGACTGGGTTCCACGTCGATCCAACACAAATGATCATCTCGTCAGCAGGGTTCACCGATCTCCAGGCGTGGGCCGGACAGATCTACAGCGGGCTGGTCGGCTCGCTGGACGACGCGGCCGGCATGGCCGGCGACGACGACACCGGGAGGGCGTTCGCCGCCAAGTACGACCCGGCCGCCCAGTCCGTGGTGAACGCGCTGGGCCGCGTGTACGGACAGCTGGGTGGGACCGCGAACGGCCTCTACTCGATGGCGATGAACTACATCCGCACCGACGCGGACATCGCCGAGAGCCTGATGAAGCCGCAGGAGCTGCCGAAGTCGTCGCAGCCGCAGTGCGAGCAGGAGCCCCGGACGGTCCAGATCCCGACCGCGGTCGGGCACCAGAACTGGGCGGTGCGGGAGATTGTCAGCAAGTTCTGGCCGCAGGGCGACCCTGCGAAGCTGCGGCAGGCCGGGCAGGACTGGAAGCGCGCGGCGCAGTTGTTCAGCGAGCTCGGGGCCGAGGGCGATGCCCGGATCCGCGCGGTCACCTCCAGCAGCACTGCCCAGGCGGTGGACGGCATGGCCGCGAACTGGGCCAAGGTGCACGATGGGTGCGCTACCTCGGGCCCGCTGCTGAACACGATGCAGCACGTTTCCTACCAGCTGGGCGAGGCGTGCGAGTCGTATGCCTCCGGCATCGAGGACCTACGCGACACGCTGGAGAACCTGGCGCTCGCCGCTACGGGTGTGGCGGTCGTGGGTATCGCGCTGACCGTCTTCACCTTCGGCGTCTCCGACGTGGCGGCGGCGGGCGGGGAAGCGGCGATCGCCGCCGAGGCCGGAGCCGCGGCGGTCGCGCTGACCGCCGCGATCGAGACGAGCGCGGAGGTCGCGGTCCTGGCCGAGGCGGCCGCGATCGTGGACGCGGCCGCAGCCGCCCTGGTGCCAATCACCGTTGCCGGGGGTGCCGCGCTGACGCTCGCGGCCGTCGCTTCCCCCGCCGCGGCCGCGCCCGGCCCCACCCCGCCGGGCTCACCGTTCGCCGCCCCGGGCATCGGCCCCCTGCCACCGGATCCCACCAGTGCCTTCCCG
Organism: Kitasatospora phosalacinea; assembly: GCF_030268885.1. Classification (GTDB taxonomy): domain Bacteria; phylum Actinomycetota; class Actinomycetes; order Streptomycetales; family Streptomycetaceae; genus Kitasatospora; species Kitasatospora phosalacinea_C. Next base: position 11,925 of record NZ_BSSA01000056.1, on the reverse strand, counting down.
ATCCTCCCGCCTGCGCAGCAGCACGATGTGCGCGTCTGGATGGCGCAGATGGCCGCCGACGGCAGGACTTCGACCGCTCCTGGCCCCACGGGTAAGCCCAAGATCGATGCTCGGCGCGCGTACGAGCTGCGGGTCGCTGGCGGCACGCAGTACGAGCTGTACACCACCGTGCCCAACCCCAAGAAGCCCGGCGAGGAGTCGACCATGCAGGCCGACGGCATCCGGCCGGAGGACGGCGCGGCGATCGAGGCCAAGTACGTCGGCCAGGAGAAGGGGTGCAAGTCCCCGTTCCGCCTCGGCAACGTCGACGGTGTCCCGCCCTACGTCTACGAGCCTGCGATGAGGGACCAGGCGTTCGAGATCACCCGGTACGGTTCGGCTTTCCAGGACCCCCGCAACAAGGTCAACCACCTGGAGGTCGTCACCAACGACGAGAAGTCCGCGGCCTACTTCGACGCACTGATGGCCGCCCAGCACGTACCCGGGGAGACCCGCGTGGTTCCCTGATGCGATGCCGTCAGCCCGACCGCCCGTCTTGGAAGAGGACACCGTGGGATCCAAGTTCTACGTCAGCGCCGACCGATCCGTCGTCCCGGCCTGGCCGTTCACCGAACAGCAGGTCGCCGAGGCCGTTCAGCGGCGCTGGCCCGAGAGCACCGCCGGCGTGGTGCCCGGCGATGTCCTGGAGATCGACGTCCGGGTCGGCGACGAACACTGCGAGATCCTCTTCTACGACGACCTTCGGTTCTTCGCCTTCCGCGACCAGGAACCGCTCAGGGTACCCGTCGTCATCATCCACACCCTCCTGCGGGACCTCGCCCCCACCACCCCTGCCATCTGGTGGGCCGATTACGACGGCACACCGGAGCCCTTCGACGTCCAGGCCGACGCGGAGCAGGTAGCCGAAGACTTCGGCATGTAGCACAGGCGTACCGGACCAGGGTGACGTCGTTCCGGCGATCTGTACGGTTTGGTCATGTAATACCGAACATGGTGAGTGGGCGGCGAGGATGGCGGGCGTGGTGGCGGAGCCCGGCGGCGATGTCGTCGTGCCCTGAGTGCCGGAGTGCGCCGATGGCGAGGTTGCGCAGGCTGGCCATCGACCGGGGAGCGGTACCGGTGCGCACGCGGGAGGCGTCCTCGGCGAAGGTGGTGTCACGCACGAAGTGCAGCTGGTTTTCGATACCTTGGTGGCCGCGGACCCATGAGGCGAGATCCGTGGGGACGCCTGGTGGGGTCGCAGGCTGGTCACGCCGACGCGTTCGAGGGTGACCTTGCCGGTGGTGACCGTCTGGCGGCGGCGCACGACCTGGACGGCCTGGGCGACGTGGGGAAATCGAGGCCGCGTGCGACGGTGCAGCTCTTGATGCGACGGATCTCGTGGCGGCCGTGCGCGGTGGCACGGGTCCTGACCTGCAAGGACACCTCTCACCACGACAGCCGCTTCAGTTCCTGTCGAAGAGTGGGGTGGTTGCCCTTGATCACGGCGATGTAGTGGGCCTGCTTGTCCTCGGCCAGGAAGCGGGCGTGTTCGGTCTGCGAGTGCAGTGCGTCGAAGGTGACCACCGTGTCGGCGAGGTCGAGCGGGGTGAGCAAGGGCTTGAAGACGGTGATTTCGTTTGTCTTGCAGTCGACCTCGCGCTGGGCGATGACCTGGCCGCCTGCGGTCATGGCGGCCAGTAGGTGGACCTGGGTGCCGTCTTGGCGACGGGCGCCGCGGATGGTCTTGCCGTCGACGGCCAGCGCACGCAGAGGCTGCTCGTCCCGAGCCTGGACTGGTCTTGGCTCGCGGCCAGCAAACCAGGTGCCGATCGCGGCGTCGAGGGCGTCGCCGTCGACGCGTTACAGGACGCGGCGCACCATCGCCTCGGCCGGGGCGACCGGTCCTGCCGGTTCGCGTACAGAGCCGCCGAGCGAGGTGAGGACGGCCGGCGGCGCGTCGGATACCCATTTCGCTACCCGGCCGAACGGAGATCCGACAGCCGTCTACGCTGCTCCTCCGTCTGCTCCCCGAGCAGAATCGAGTTGATGAGAATCTCCAGCAGGAGGCAGACCTCGTGATCCGAGCCCCCGGGGAACCGCGGCTCGGCGTCCTCGACAAGCACGCGGGAGATCTGGTGGCCGCCCTGGGCCTCGACGAACGTGGCCTCGTACCTGCCGTCCCCGCGCCAGCTGCGGTGCAGAAAGAGCCGGTCGCCTTCGGCGAAGATGTGCCACCGGTCTTCCATGGCACGAGCACGGAACCCGCGCTGGATGCGCTCCCACTCCCCGGGCTCCCACACGCGCTGCGGAACCTCGGACAACGCCCGCGGCTCACGAATCGGCGTCAGACGGCGAAAATCAGATCGCATCACCCTGGCGTGCATGTGTCGAATCGTACCGATGCGCTCAAGCTTGCCTAGTGCCGCAGTGCCTGCCCCGGGACCGCAACTCAATCATGCTGAGAGAAAGGCGACTTCACGCTTCAAGCTCAATAAATGGGGTGACAGGATCCCGCTTGGTGGGCATGATCGGGCGGTTGTTCCGTCACGTGCGGCTCCGGAGGCACACCACGACCATTCAATTCGTTCGGGACCTGCCGTGGCCTGCCGCAGACCCCCATCGGAACGTTTTCGACTGGAACGAGGGCGAGGCGGCACGGCTGACGGCCCTGATCGTTCCGATGGTGCCCTCCGAAGCCGACCGCGCGGCCGATCCGGACCGGATGACGGGCTGGCGCTTTACCGACCGGGTCACCGCGCTGTTGGTATCCCGGTACGGCCGATGGGCCTGCGGCTGGGACTATTCGAACCACTTCGGGGGTCCCGTTGAAACTTGGTGCTGCCCCTCGCACTCGGTCGGAGAGGCGGAGGAGACCGCCGAGCGCGTCGTGACCTGTCTGCTGGAGTGGCGCGAGTGGCTGGAGGAGATCGCCGAGCGCTTCCAACAGCTCGCACCGCATCCGGACGCGAACGCAGAGGACCGCAGCTGGCACCTGGAACGCGCCGTTACCCGCCTGGTCACCGCGGTCCTCAACAGCACTCACGCCGAAGGGGGGTGGTACGGGCTCTGCAGCACGACGCTGACCTGGTTCCTCACCTCCACCGGTCTGGGTCTGGACGAGGCAAGCAAAGCGGTGGACGCTGCCATCGGCGGTCGTTTCAAGAGCCACGTCGCCCCCGCAACCACCCTGGTCGACACGGTCGGCGAGGACCTGGCGATCGGCCTGACCGGCCGCGGGTTCTACCGTGAGCGATGACGCGCTGGCCACCTGGTGCCACATCAGGCAACAGGTCGACTGGTCCTCGGCCGCCGGAGCGGACCCGACCCCGGTGCACCCCGCCGTGGACGGACTCGCCGCGTGGTTCGACGGCCCGGTCCGCCTCCGCAACGCTGACCGGGCCGACCGCCTGCTCTCAGCGATGACCGCATCCCGGGCCGCGGTCGCACGCGGCGAACCGCTCACCACGGCCCTCCTGGCCGACTGGCAGAAGCTGGTCCTCGGCGCGGACGAGGTTCACCTGCGCCGGAGTGACGCCTACGCCAAGGGCGGCCGGGAACGCTACGGGCTCACGCCCCACACCTGGCAGGACTTCGCCGCATACCTGCGCCAGAGCGCCGACCCGTCGCTACCCCTGCCGGCCCGTGCCGCCAGGGCCTACCTCGACATCGCCTTCTTCCACCCCTACCCGGACGGCAACGCCCGTCTGGCACTGCTGGTCCTCGCCCACGTCATGGACCGGGAAGGCGTACGCCTGGACGAAGTGGGACCGCTGCAGACAACGCGTTACGCAGACGACCCCGAAGGTGCCCTCGACCTGGCAGCGCTGATCGCCGTACTGATCCGGGCCACCCGCGGTCGGTGCACCACGCGGTGGGAGTGGCGTTCGTGTCGGAGCGAGGGCCTGTGCCGGGGGCCAGACGCTCCCCCGCTGCGGGCAAGGCACAATCCCGGTGAACCGCAGTGAGGGGGGCTTGTTTGGACGTGTTCGTGTGTGCCGGGTGCTGCACTGAGCTGACGGCACCGCTGTCCCGGGTTGCACTTCCCGTCCACACCCACCACGGTGCCCGGGAGGAACTTCATCCTCCGCTGATGCAGCCGGGAACGTACGCCGTCGATCCCCAGCCCACCGGACCGCCCTGGCGGTTGTGGGAGGAAGTCGGGGAGGAGGCGGCTGCCCGGCAGGGGATCTACGCCCCGGTGTACTCCGTCTCCTTCGGCGCGCGGGACAGGATCGTCATTGCGCCGGGCGACTCCAGGTCGATGGCTCTGATCCCGGAGAAGTGTGAGGGCTACTGCCGGGGCGTGGACGGCCGAGCCGGGCCCAATCTCGCCTGCACGGGGTGCGGACGGGCTGTGGCAACCCGGATCGACGACTGCGGCTCCTGGCAGACAGTGTGGCTGGAGCCCGCCGCGGTCGTTCGCTACCCCTCGGGACTTCAAGACGGCCCGCCGCCCGACTGGGCGGACCTGGAACGCGCCGAACATCGCGCTCCGCCCGTCGAAGCCGACGGATCGTGGAGCCGCCGCTGGGAGACCGCAGTCGGCGTCATGCTGGCCCACCTCGTGGCAGCCACCCAGAACCATCCGGTGACCCTCCCAGCAGGCCCTGCCACAGAGTTGCTCGGCCACGCCGTGGCCCGCTACCTCCCGCCGGGACCTGACGCCCGCTCGGTGGCACTGGCCGGCCCGGGCCTGCCCGAGCCGTGGCCCCGCCCCGACATTCTCCTCGTCCCCCGCCACCCCGTCACGGGCGAGCCGTGGCGGCCGCCCGACCGCGAGGCGACAGTGGTGCCGCTGGACAGCGGAGTCTGGGCCTACCTCACCAGCCCCGGGGAGACCTCGCCGATGCCCGTCACCGGTGTGCTCCCGAAGGGTGTCCTGCGCGACGACTACCCTCTGCCGTCGCGCCCCTGGTACCTCCTGAAAGCCCACCCGGGCGCCTTCAGGGACACCTTGGTCAGGCTGCCCGCGATCCGTGACCCTCGGCTGCGCGGGTGTTACGACGCCGCGTACCGATCGTGAGCACCTATTGGTCGCAGCGAAGCTCTCGGACCCACCACAGCGTTCCTGTCTCCGGGGCTGCGGATGCGAACTCGATGTTACGGGTCAAAGAGCCGTTGCCAGCTGGCCGTCGCCCTGCAAGAGGAGCTGAACCACGCTGACCCACGGGAAGTCGCCGGTCCTATGGAACGCGCGGACCCTCCAGCGTCCTGCGGGCAGGTGGACGGGGGCTTGGTCCGGCTCGCCCCTGCCGTCTGGGTAGGGGGTGCCGAGGTCCTTGCCAGCCTCGACCGAGTCCATCAGGACCGCCGACCCGTCGGTCTCCCACAGGCCGCACTCCTCCCACGGCGTCACCGGATCGTTCAGCGCCGCTTCGGCAGCGGCAAGCAGCTCAGCGTCGGAGTCCGCAGCGAGCCAGCGCACAAAGGCCCTCTGCTCGGGTAGGTAGCAGGTGGTGGCGGGCTCGTCGCCCAGCACCAGCGCAGAGACATCGCTGCGGCCGCGCACGCTGATCACCTCGGCCAAACCCTCGACCTCGCAGGCCCGGTCGTAGTCGTCCGGCTGGTCGCCGTCACTGATGATCATGCCGTCCTCAGTGCAGCCACCCCAGCACAGCAGCGCGGACACCGGCACGACAATCAGCGGACCACCCATGGATCTGACCCAGGTCAGGCCGAGGGACATCCGGACAGCATGGGGATCAGTACTCATGTGCGCAATGTGCCGCCGATCGGTGACAAGCAGGGAACCTGGGTGAGTATCTGCACGGCGGACAACGGACAGCGCTGAAAGGCCCTCGTAACGTCGCGGCCCGCTCGCGCGAGCACCACCCCAACATCGCCAACTGGCTGATCGACCCGCGGCTTCGACGCCGAGGTCGGCAACAACCCGCCCGCTCGCATTGGACCGCCCGCAACACCGTGCTGGTCACCAACAAGAAGCTCGGCGCGGTCTGCTACATCGACGACCGCGCCGTCACCTGCACCGGCAACTGGACCGAGGCCTTCGCCACCGCCCGACACCGCATGGCCCTCACCACCGATACCGCCGCCCTGGGGAGAGTGCTCGTGAGCACCGGCACCCCGCCGCTACCGACGAGCGCTTCGACCAGAACCTGGTCGAAGCGCGCACCCCCAACTACGGGTGACGTCATCTGCACCGACCAGAAGACTGCCGCCGAGCACAACGCGGTGGTCGCCGCCCTCGACGACGGCTCGCCGCTGGAGCCTGTCAGCTATGCCTGGTCCTGAACCGTGGCTATGTCTGGCGGGACGAGGGCGCGGCCCGCTTGAGGGCGGGCATTGCCGTTCTGTCGCTATGCCGGACTGCCGAGTGCTCGGTGTGCGGCGACCTGGTAGAGGGCACGGTCGGTAGCCGCGGCTGGGGCGAAGGGTCCGACGGCCGCCTTGTGTACGACCGGAACAGCCCAGAACACAACGACGTCTGCACCGTGGACGGGCCCGAGCTGACGAAGACCAGCTCGCCTTCCTGTAGAAGCGCCGCAGAGTACGTGAAGCGCAGAAAGGGGGGCTGCCCCGGGATCATGCCGGGGCAGCCCCCCTTTGTCCTCTGCCACGGAATCCTGTCCGTTTGCCGCTGAAGTCTGGCCGACAGCCCCAAGCGGGGGAGACGAGTGATCAGACCACTGAGGCGCGCCTGGGGTCTGTGGGATCGATCCCATGTTCATCGAAGAGCTGCTCAAGTGCTTCGTGGCCGTGTTCGCGGCGGAATGCGATTTCGGCGGCCGTCACCGGGAGGGTCCAGAGGATGCGGGCATGTCCTTCCGGCAGCGGGCAGTGTTCCAGGCCTGGGCCGTGGAGGTAGGGCAGGCTGACGAGCAGGTGATCGCAAGACGAGCCGGGGATCCACGGTCCGCCGATGGGCATGCTGTGCTCAAGATCCAGGTGGTGTCCCGCGTGGTAGTAGGCGATTTTCGAGAGGAGGTCGACGAAGCTCACGTCGCCAGCGGGGGCGGTCAGGGCGAACTCCAGCCCGTGCCCGTCGTTCTCCAGCGCGGACCAGCAACCAGCGGTGACGTACGTCCAGCACCTGCCACGAGGGCCCGGGCCGGCCGCGATGATGCGAAGGCCGGGGACGGCTGCCCGACGACCAGGCCCAAGGTCATAGTCATTGGCCTGAATCTGGTGGCCTGCGAAGAAGTCTCGGACGTGCAACTCGACGGCCGAGATGGCCTGCTGTCTGCGCTTCGCTGCGAACATGGCCGTGATGATCTCAGGCCCGAACACCTGTTCAGTCGTCGACCCGTCAGCCCGCAGTGGCAACTGCCAAGGTTCAGTGGCAGAGGACACCCTTTTTGCGTTCCCGGGAGTCGTGGATCGGGCCTGTCCGACGTAAACCCGGTTTACACCGCGGTGGAGAAGGCCAACTGCGTGTCGGCTTCAGTGGCGGTGTAAACCGGGTTTATGTCGGTCGTCCTCAGGCCGGTTCCTCGGAGAGCTCGACGCTGTGCTCGGCGTTCAGCAGGTCGATCAGGGCGCGTGCGACAGCGGCTGCCTGACGGGGTGTGGTGGCCGATCGGATGCTCTTCGCGAAGGCGTCCGCGTCGGCGGGGTCAACGGTCAGAGTGGCCAACGGCGTGGCGGTGGTCGCAGGAGCCGGTGCCGGGGTGGGCTCGGGTGTGGCCGATCGGGCCTCGGTGTAAACCGGGTTTACCTCGGGCGCCGAGGGAGGGGTTTCTACCGGGGCTGCGGGGGAGGGGTAAACCGGGTTTACATCGGCAGCGCTCCGGGGCCGGGCGACCGTAACCTTCGGCTTCTCCTTGGCCTCGCGGGCCTGAGCGACCTGCTCGTCCGCGGTCAGGGTTCCGGCGCGGGTCGCGGCGCCGAGACGGCGGGCTTCCTTGACGCCGATCTCCTTGTTCTCCACCATCTCCCTCACTTCCGGGGCCAGGTGAAGGAGCGCCAGCCGCTGTCCGACCCAGGCCGCGGTCTTCCCGAGGCGGCGAGCCACGGCGGCCTGGTTGCCGCTGTAGACGGTGTCGAGGAGTTCCTTGATCGCCTCGGCTTCCTCGACGGGCGGGACGTTCTCACGGTGGATGTTGGCGATCAGCGCGGCTTCGAGCATCGCGGAGGCCGTCGGGGCGAGGTCGTCCTGCAGATCGACCCGGATCCGCTCCAGGCCGGCGCGCTCAGCCGCGCGCAGGCGCCGGTTGCCGTCGAGAGCGACGAATGACGCATCACCCAGGCGCTCTTCGGGAACGTCAGGGTGGGCGTCGAGGAAGGCCATCCGGGACACCACGGTGATCGCGGTGATCTGACCGCTCTCCCGCATGCTTGCCGCGGTCTCGTCGATCGCCTCCTCGCTGTAGGTCTTGCGGTGGTTGCGAGGGTTGAAGACGACGTCCGTCAGCGGCACGCTGGAGGCCTTCCGGGCCCGGCCGAGGGCCTCACTGCGGGCTTCGGCCGACGCCAGGTCGCCTCCCTTGGCGGCGCTCAGGCTGCTGAACGCGGATCCGCCGCCGGCGCTCGCGAGCTTCTTGGCGATGCTCATCCGAGCCTCCTGCGGATCTCGCGCATGCGCTGCGCTTGGGTCGAGGACGGTGCGTACTGCAGCAGCGGCTGCTTCACGTGCACCGCCTCGCGCTGCTCCTTCAGGTCGGGGACGACGGTGAGGACCGGCGGATCCTGGAGGGACTGCCACTGTTCGAGAGCGGTGGCGACGACGTAACCCTTGCGGACGTCGTACTTGTTGACGACCAGGCCCAGGCGGTCGATGTCGACCTCGTAGTCGAGGGAGACCGTGTTGATCTGGCCGTCGAGCATCATGTAGGCGTGGGCGGAGGAGTCTTCGGCCTCGACGGGGATGACGACGCCGGAGTTGCCCTTCGCCTCGTTCTTGCGGCGGTGCGCGTAGTAGATGCCCGCGTCCATGGCCAGGCCGAGGTTCGGCGGGGCGTCGATGACGATGACGTCGAAGTGCTCCTCGAGCGGGGCCAGCGCCCTCTGCAGGAGGGCTTCGCGGGGCCCCCGGACGCCGCCGAGCTTCGAGTCGAGGAGGAACGCCTCGAACGAGGACGGCAGGAGGAACAGGCGGTCCTCGAAGTAGTCGGGGGCGATGGGCACGATGTGGTCCATCAGGGAGCCGACGACGCGCTCGCGCTCGACCATGTGCGTCACCAGGCTCTCGGTGCCCGGCGCGATCTGCTTGCACCCGAGCTGCTCGGTGAGGTGGCCCTGCGGGTCGTAGTCCACGAGCAGGACGCGCAGGCCCGGAATCGCCGGCAGCTTCGATGCGCCGGTGGTGGCGGGCAGTCCGAGAGCTATGGCCTGCGCGAGACCGGCGGCCACCGTGGTCTTGCCGACGCCGCCCTTCTGGTTGCAGACGATGAAGCGCCGGGTGAGCCGGGGGATCGTCAACTCCGTCAGCGGCGCAGCGTGGGAGTCCACCCATGCGCGGATCGCCTGGGCCAGACCCTGGACGAAGGAGATGTCCCGGCTCGTGCACTCGGCCTTGAACGTGTCGTACAGGCCGGTGGGCAGCCAGGTGTTGAAGCTGTCGGCGCCTGCGGTGTCGACGGTCGCGTCCTGGCCGGCCTCGCGGCTCAGCCACTGCTCGACCGCCTCGGTCACCGCGACCTGCATGTCGATGCCGAGCTGAGCGGCCCGGGTCTTCAGTGCTTGGCGGAGAGTCGGCGGAAGCTTCGACGCAACCTTTTCCCGCTCTCCATCGGAGTATGGAGATGCCATGACGTCACCTTAGTGGCGCAGCGCTGGATTTGATGCACCCGGGCAGACATCGGCGCGCCCTAGAAGGGAGGGCTGGTCGTGGATGCGCCGGTTTGCCCACTGTGGCAGCCCATGCCAGCGTCCGCGCTCTGTCCCGCGACGGGATGCGCCCGAGGTTGGTCCACGAGGGGAACGACAAGAACGTGGCCGGGGTGACGGCACGGTGGCCGAAGCGGTGGCGGGCGCGTTGGAGGCCGAGGGAGTGGTGGAGGCGGTAGGCGATGTCGGTGAGGAACGGGACGGGGCAGCCGGAGGGGGTGGGCGGGACCATGGTGGAGGAGCGCATTCCAGCGACCAGCACGGTGGTGCCCGCCTCCACGTCGGCCAGGCGGCGGGTGCTGACGGCGCCGGGCTCGCGCGGCAGCACCAGCAGCCGCTCGGCGGCGTCCGCCCGGCTTCGCCCTCGCCGGCCACCTCCTGGACGGCGAGGGCCGAGAGCCCCCGGAAACACCGCGTCCACAAGCTCGTTGACGCCCCAGCCTCCGCGTCCGTCGTGGACGTCAGCCCCGTCGTCCCCGAGAACGGAGCAGAGCCGGTGACCGCGCGGACCCGTCTTTCAGGAGCGAAGGAGAAGAGTGGCAGTCAGGCACACGACGACGGTGCCAGCCAGTGCGGCTGCGAAGGTCAGGGCGGTACTGCCGACAAGACGGGGGGACCTGCGGACGGGGTCCTCGATCAGGCGCTTCGAGAGGAAGGCGAGGAGCAGTGACGCCACGGCGATGCCCCCGAGGGTGGCATTGGAGAGCTGGTGGGTCGAGAGGGCGAACGGAACGAGCACGACTATGGGGAAGTGCCAGAGGTAGAGGGAGTAGCTGATGTCCCCCAAGAACTGGACGGGGGCTGATGAGGTCAGGAAGGTGTGCCACTGCCGCCCGGGTCGGGTGCCGGCGACGATGAAGAGAGCGGTGCCGAGCGCGGGGATCAGCGCGATGGCGCCGGGAAATTCGGTCGTGGCGGTGAAAAAAACCGCGGATCCCAGGATCGCGGCGAGGCCGAGCAGCGAGGCCGCCTCTGCCACCGGTCGAGGCAGCACGAGCCGCTGGTGGAGCATCGCGATCGCCGTGCCGATCGCGAACTCCCAGATCCGGATCGGAGTGACGAAGTACACCGGTCCAGGGGCGATCGTCGTGAGGTGGACGCACAGCACGAGGGAGGCGACACCCACCGCCGCGAGACCGGCGAAACGCGCCCAGGGCTTCTTCAACTTGAAGAGCAGCAGCAAGAAGAACGGCCAGCACAGGTAGAACTGCTCCTCGACCGACAGCGTCCAGTAGTGGGTCACCGCGGTGAGCTTGTAGAAGTTGACGGGGTTGGGCCAGAACTCCGTGGTGAGGGACCAGTTCTCCCAGTAGAAGACGCTGGCGATCACCTCGTGGACCAACGGGGCCCAGCGGACGCGCGGAATCAGGAAGAAGGCAGCGACGACGACGGCGACGAGCACCAGCTGCGCGGCGGGCAGGAGGCGGCGCGCCCGGCGGGCGTAGAACCCCAGGACGTTGATCCGCCCGGTGCGGTCGATCTCCCGGACCAGGTGGGCGCTGATGAGGTACCCGGAGATGACGAAGAAGATGTCGACACCGACGTAGCCGCCGGTGAGTCGGGTCGGCCAGAGGTGGTTGACGACGACCGCCGCCACTGCCAGCGCGCGCAGCGCCTGGATGTCCGGGCGGAAGCCCGCACGGTCGGACTGGGGGGAGGTGCTTGGCTTCCGTCCGGCTTCGGTGTGCTGGTTCAGCAAGTGTGCTCCTTGGCGATGGTTGTGCGTCGGAGGGTCAGGGAGACGGGATGAGCGGCTTCCGCCGGTGCTTCAGTAGCGGTACTGGTCGGCCTTGTACGGGCCCTCGACCGGGACGCCGATGTAGTCGGCCTGGTCCTGGGTGAGGGTGGTGAGCTTGACGCCGAGGGCGTCGAGGTGGAGGCGGGCGACCTTCTCGTCCAGGTGCTTGGGCAGGACGTACACGCCGACCGGGTACTGCTCGGTCTTGGTGAACAGCTCGATCTGCGCGATGGTCTGGTTCGCGAAGGAGTTGGACATCACGAAGGACGGGTGGCCGGTCGCGTTGCCGAGGTTGAGCAGGCGGCCCTCGGAGAGCACGATGATGGTCCGGCCGTCGGCCTTGCGCCACTCGTGGACCTGCGGCTTGACCTCGGTCTTGACCACGCCGGGGAGCTTGGCGAGGCCGGCCATGTCGATCT
>NZ_BSSA01000055.1 GCF_030268885.1 Kitasatospora phosalacinea | reverse complement strand
TGCCCGGGCACCCCAGATAGTGACACGCCAACGACCACCGTCACGAGTGAACCCCACGCTGACAGTCCTTCCAGACGGGCACAAGAGAACCCCAGATAACTGGAGGACTTCGACTACGACGCGAACCCGAACGTCTCCCCGGAGACCGTGTCCGCGCTCAAGAGCCCGACCTGGGTGCGCGAGGGCCGCCCGCTGGTGCTGATCGGCGACTCCGGCACCGGCAAGTCGCACCTGCTGATCGGGATCGGCACCGCGATCGCGGAGGCCGGTATGACGGTCCGCTACACCACTGCGACCGCCCTGGTGAACGAGCTCGCCGAGGCTGAGGCCCACAAGAACCTCACCGCTACCATCGCCCGCTACACCAAGGTCGACCTGCTCTGCCTGGACGAGTTCGGCTACCTGAACCTGGACAAGAAGGGCGCCAAGCTGCTGTTCCAGATCTTCACCGAGCGCGAGGAACGCAAAGCCACCGCGGTCGCATCGAACGCGCCGTTCGGCGAGTGGGACAAGACGTTCACCGACCCGCGGCTCTGCGCGGCCATCGCGGACCGGCTGACCTTCCGGTTCACCCTGATCGAGACCGGTATCGAGTCCTACCGGCTGGCCGCCACTGAAGCCGAGCACCAACCGAGCCGCTGACCAGCCGAGCCGGGAGCGGAGGACCGGCGGTCGAGGTGACGCGATGTCACGGCTGCCCGCCGAGCCCGAGCTTCTTCACCCCGAACGGGGAGAAGACCATATGGGCAGCCCAGCCGTGGTGGATGAGAGCGATCTGGGAAGGCACTGGCGTCACCGGATAGATGGCCTTGCCCCGCGACCAGTTCGCGAGCAGGCCCTCGGTGGTGTCGACCGCGGAGACGACCATCGTCACCTGGAGCTTCCCGTCGCCCCACGTGTTCCAAAGGGCCCACCCCTCGGGCCGGGCCTCGACCCCGAGACGGGCGCACGCCTCCTCATAGGTCTCCTCCATGCCGTCCGGCATCGCCCCGGGACGCAGAATCACCACGCCCGCGAGTTTCAGCTCGGGGCGATCCGCCTCATCATCGAGGCAGCCGTCCCCGGGGAAGTGGTAGTGGCGAAGCCCCCGGGCCAGCGCGTTCACCGCCCGTTGCAGGGGCGTCGCGTCGTCTGCTTCGGGCTGATACGAGAGCCAGCCCTCGGCCGAGGCGGCACCCGCGACCACGCCGGCCAGCCGTTCTATTTCTCGCAGGTGGTCGAGTTCGGAGAGTTCAGGTCGCGTCACGGCGGCCAGTCTCGCAGCGGCGCACGGCCGGGGCATCCCAGTTTCCACGCGCCTCGGACACGAAACCGGGCCCTCGCCGGCCGGGCCTGTCAGGGGCCGACCCGAGAGGACCCGGGACCGCCAAACTACCGAGGAACCGCCACTCGACCGCGGCTGCCATGCCGACGTGGACAAAGGTCACCCGATCGGGGTGGCTCTGAAACTCGTTGCCGATCATGAAGACACCGAGCCCCGCGCCCCGTCCGTGATCACGAAGTGGCTCCCGAACTCGCCGTCCCAGTGGCTCTCATTCAACCTGTCGAAAACACTCGTGCTCACCGAGCATGCCGCAGCCGGAGATCTCTGGTTGCCCGACGGCCGCCGGGAGGAGCTTGCGGAGACGATCGTCCCGACCGGGAACCTGCTGCGGCTGCGCTCCCAGCCGGCCTCGGAAGGGCGCCCGGATTCCCTGCACGACCGCCAGGCACGCCTCCTCGGTGACCTGGGCCAGGAGACGCTCCGTCGGTTGCGCGTTGCCGTCGTAGGGCTCGGTGGTGTCGGCAGCATCCTCGTCGAGGAACTCGCCCGGCTGGGCGTGGGTGAGCTCGTACTGATCGACGACGAGACTGTTGAGAAGACGAACCTTCCCCGGCTCGTGGCTTCTGAGCTCGGGGACATCGGGCGGCTCAAGACCCAGCTCGCCGCGCGCAACGCCCGGCGCGCCAACCCGGACATCCGCCTGACCGAGATCGCCCAGCGTGTGGAGCGTCCGGAGTCGCTCGAGGAGCTCGTTCGCTGCGACTGGATCTTCCTAGCCGCCGACGGTGATGCTGCCCGCCATTGGGTGAACGCCGCCGTTCAGCAGTACCTCGTCCCGGCTACCCAGGTCGGAGTCAAGGTTCCGCTGACCCCTCAGGGGGAGGTGGGACAGATCCACACCGCCACTCGCCTCGTGCTGCCCGGCGCGGGATGCCTGTGGTGCAACCGGCTCATCGATCCGACCCGCTTGGCCATCGACATGCACCCCGCCGAGGAACGCGAGGCAGCGCAGTACATTCCCGGGGTCCCCGCACCGAGCGTGATCACCCTCAACACGCTCGCAGCCGCGGAGGCGGTCAACCACTTCGTACTCTCGGTGGTCGGCCTCCACGACGAGGAGGGTGACTTCGCCTCGGTCATCCACCGACCTCGAACGCGCCAGCGCGATCTTCAAAATCCTCGTCAGGATCCGACCTGCCGACGGTGCACATCAAGCGGGCAGCTCGGGCTCGGACGGCGGGGAAGCACACCGTTCTGAGCAGCAGCACGATCGAGTTCCACTCGTTAGGCCACTCGGAGGCGTTCCAGCAGTTCGGGAACGCCTCCGACCTGTTGGTAGGGCCTGAAGGCGGGAGCGAGTTCACGGACGAGGGTGACGCAGCGTTCGGCGCCGATGCGTGTGGCGAGGTCGAGAGATTCGGTGGTGACGGCGAGGGCCTGCTTCGGTGTCGCTGGACTGCAGAAATGCCTTGGCCTGGTAGGTGAGGAAGATGCCACAGGTCTTGTCGTGGGTGCCGGGCAGGAGGGCCATGCCTTCGGCGATCCGGGTGCTGGCCTCTGCTGGGCGGCCGAGGTCGAGCAGGCACTGTCCGGAGTCGACGGCGAGGTCAGCGGGGCTCATCCAGGCGCACCAGCCGGGCGCAGGGGAGGTGCTCTCGGTGGAGAGCGCGGTCTCGGCGTCGGCGAGGTCCCGGTAGCAGGCCGAGCGGTTGTCACCGGGGGCGGCGTAGGCGCGGGCCCGGCGTGGTGTGCATGGGCGAGATCGCGACGGAGTTCGCCGTCTCGAGGCCGACCATTTGCCACCACCTGAAGAAGCTCCGAGTCGGGCTGCTCGCGTCCGAGCGCCGGGCCAACGAGGTGTTCTACCGGATCCGGCCCGAGCGACTCGGTGGAGTCATCGGCGTGCTGACCGGGTCGGGGCTTCCAGGGGGTGCCGCCGTGCCAGTGGGGTGCGACGGATCCGCTTGAACCGGAGCGCCGCAGACACCTGCTGTGCAACGCTGGCGGGGCGATCGGGCGGGCACCGCCCAACGAGCGAGGGTGGCCTGCGTGGGCAGCAAGGTTCCAGTCCTGGTTGTGGACACGACCGAGTTCTTCAGTGACCTGAAGCTGAAGCGTTCCCCCTGGGAGCAGACTCTCCTGAGATCGAGTCGCGGACACTGGCAGCTGTGGATTCCGCAAGTAGCCGTCCAAGAGGCTGCCCGCCACCATCGCAAGGAGGCTGAAAGCCACCTGGCTGCCGCGGAGAAGGCGCTGAAGGGGCTTCAGCGGACCGGCAGCATCGGATCGAGCCAGCTGCCCGAAATCCATGATCTGCTGGAGCCGTACAGGGCCGTGCTCGGAGGCTACGAGGCGTGGCTTGTCGAACGGCTGAAGGCGGCCGGCGCGCGGATTCTCCCACTGCCGAAGGTGCCTCATTCGGACCTGCTGGAACGCGCACTTGCCGAGAGGCGGCCGTTCCGCATCAAGGATGACGGCAAGGGCAAGAGGGGTCCAGACGGCTACCGGGACGCCTTGATCTGGGCGAGCGTCGTCGAGGCTGCGGGCGATCTCGGCGGCCACGACACCCTGGTATTCGTGACCAACAACAGCGGCGACTTCTGCGGGACGAACCCGGCGGAACTCCACGACGACCTGCTTGCCGATCTCCCGATCACACCCCAGACGATCAGATACCCGAGCCTGGAGGATGCCCTCAAGTCCATCCCGGAACCGAAGTTCGTAGCCCCCGTGGATCTCGCTGCTGGACCCGCCGACGACATGGACGGGCAACCACCACTGGGTGAGGTGATGCGGGAGGCCGTCGCTGGCGCGTGCGACGGCCTAGCGGGAGAGGACCTCGGCCTGGCCGACGACGACGAGGCCAGGGGCGGGCTGATCCTCTCGAACCTCCGCCTTCCGACGGGGGTGGATCACGTAACCATCGACGAAGCCCTACCCGATCTGCTGACCACCGACTGGTCGATCTACGACCGCTACGAGGACGGCCTGGTACTGGCCGAGGTCACGGTCGAAGCCGATGTGTCATTCGAGGCATTCATGTACAAGAGCGACTACTACGCTCACGACCCCGCGGAACGGATCTCTCTGCTTGATGGCGATTGGAACGACCACATGGTCCGCGTCGGCCTCTCCAGGAATGTCCAGCTGACGTTCCATGCAACGATCGACCCAGAGACGAACGATGTCGAGTTGACGTTTGAGGGCGGCCAAGGAATCGACAGCGAGACCGTCGGCACGCGCACCGGTTCGTGACACGACGGGCCACCCGGGAACGTTTCACTGGCGTTTCGTCCCTGACTGAGTGGCTCAGATTCCGCGCAGGTCGGGGTGGTCTCACCGGTGAGTCGGCGGGTCATGAGATTGATCAGTGCGATGTGGATCACAGCTTCGGAGCGACCGGGGAGGGCTTCGTAGTCTCGGGCCAGACGGCGGTGGTTCATGACCCAGCGGCGCGGCTGCACGACGAATCCCCTTATGGCTGGGCCGCGTTGGACGTTCTCGGCTGACCAGGACGCCGCCGTTCACTCGCGCCGAGGGCCCGACCGCATCGCAGTCGGGCCCTCGGGTATCAGGTCAGATGATCTGAGCCGACGCTCGCTCAGGCCGCGTCTTCGTCAGGCTCCTCCGGGCCAGATCCGACGTCGCCCCACAGAGCCGCGCCGATCTTCCTGCCGACCTCGTTCAGCATCGGCTCGGTGACGTGCTGGTAGCGCTGGGCCATCGAGGTCGAGGACCAGCCCATGATCGCCATGACGATCCGCTCCGGGACACCGAGCAGGAGGAGGACGGTCGAGGCGGTGTGGCGGGCGTCATGGAGGCGGCCGTCACGGATGCCGGCCTCGCGCAGGAGCCGCTTCCAGTGGTGGTAGTCGGTGCTGGGGTTGAGCGGCTCGCCGGTCTCCGAGGTGAAGACGTAGCCCTTGTCCGTCCAGAGGTCGCGTGCGAGGGCCCGTTCGCGGTCCTGCTCCTCCTTGTGCTGCCGGAGGATCACGACGAGTTGCTCGGGCAGCGGCACCGCGCGTCGCCCGGCTCGGGACTTGGTGTCCTTGGTCTCGCGGCGGATCGGCTCCTTCTTCGGGCAGAAGCCGGGCTTGCGCCCGCAGCGGTCGCCGCAGCCGTGCCGGTACTTGGGCCGCAGCCGGCCACGCTTGACCCAGGCGACGCCTCGGGCGAAGTCGACGTCCTTCCACTGGAGTCCGAGCACCTCGCCCTGACGCAGGCCGAGGGCGAGCGCGAAGATCCAGCGGGCGGAGTTGCGGCGCTTGCGCGCCGTGTCCATGAGCGCCTGGACCTCCTCGATCTCGAACGGCTCGACCTCCTCCTCTTCAAGCTTCGGGGCCTTGGCGATCGTGGCCACGTTGCGGGTGAGGTGGTCGCGCCGCAGGGCCTCGCCGAGGGCGACACGGATGGTGCGGTGGGCCTGGTGGGCGGTACCGGCGGCGCTGCCGGCGGCCTGCATCTTCTTGTAGAAGCGCTCCAGGTGCTCGGGCTCCAGCTTCTCCAGGCGGTGCGCGCCGAGGCCGGGGAGTAGGTGCACGCGGACAGCGACCTCGTATCCGGCGTACGTGTTCTCGCTGACGGTGCCCGGCACGATCTCGGTGATCCAGTGGGTCAGCCACTTGCCGACCGTCCACTTCTGGCCAGCCTTGGGCACGGTGCCGTTGTCGCGCAGCTTCTCCAGCTTGCGGACCTTGGCCGTGACCTCAGGGCGGGTCTTGGCGCTGACGTGGCGGCGGTCGGGAGTGCCGTCGTCCTTGACCCCGACAGTGACGCGGCCGTGCCAGCGGCCGTCGCTGCCCTGGTAGATCGAGGAGTCGCCGTTGGGCTTGCGGGTGTTCGCCATTCGGTTTCCCCCGCTCAGGCCGCGAGCGCGACGGTCGAAGGGGCAGCCTGCGTACGGGCGGCCACGTACTCCTTGAGCGCCTCGGCAGGCACCCGGCGGAGACGGCCGATCGTCACGGACGGGACCTCGCCCGAGGCGACCAAGGCGTACATGGTCGTCCGGCCGACGCCGAGACGACGGGCGGCTTCCTCCACGGTGAGGGCGACGAGCGTCGGGTCCGGCACCTCCGTGCCGCAGTTGGCGACGAGGGCAAGGAGCTGGTGCTCCGTGAGGCCGATTGCGCCGGCAAGGCGCGCGAGGGACAGGGGCGTTTCAGGCATAGGTGTTCCTCCCAGCGGCGCGGGGCAACGCGCCGCCGTGGCGACTGTTGGGATGGGCGGTGGGTTGATGGACTGCCGGGCGGCCCTCGACGTTCGTAGCGCCGGGGGTCGGGCAGCGGGGTAGGTGGTGGGCGGGGCGGGCACACTACGGCGGTCTCGGCTCGGAACCTAAAACGATCTTGGACGCATGGGCCGGGTCGAGCGTTTTAGGTTGCGAGCCGGGTCGCGGCGATGATGCTCCGCGAGGCCGTCGATCCCCGAGCTGGCGGCCCTCAGCGTTCGTAGCACCGAGGGTCGGGCAGCGGGGTGGTGGGCGGGACGGGCACACTACGGCGGCCCCGGCCGGAAACGAAAAAAGATCTTGGGCGTGCGCCGGTCTGGCCTTTTTAGGTTTCCGGCCGGGTCGCGGCGAGGATGCCCCAGGCAGCGAGCTGGGCGGGCTCGCTTACCGGTCGACCGAAGGATCCTTGCGGAGCGGGTCCCACTGGGAGTTGGGGGCCGGGTACCAAGTGGGCTCGGCGCCGGAGGGGCCGAGGTCGACGCCTTGGGCTTCGAGCCGTTCGGCGATCTCCTCGTACGTGCGCAGGGCCTCGTCGTACCGGGCCTTGGCGGCCTGTTCGAGGTCGTGGGCGGTTCTCCACTCCTGCTCGGCCTTCTCGACGGCGAAGCCTGCTTCCTGCAGCTCGTAGTCCGGTTCGTCCGGGCCAGCCACGGCTTCGGTCATGAAGTTCGCTGGCGGGACGCTGAGTGCCTTGGCCAGGCCGATCACCTCGTCGAAACGGACCGGGCGGGTTCCGTTCTCGATCTTGGCGACCTGGGTCTGGTGGAACTTGAAGCCGAGCCGGGTCATGCGTTCAGCCACGTCCTCCTGGGAGAGGCGGGCGGCCTTGCGCAGGACCTTCAGGTTGTGGGCCACGAGGGCCTCGCCCTCCAGGGCCTTGTACCGATGCACCATGGGGTTGACCATACCAACCTCCTTCCAATTGCGAGCGGGCGCGACGCGACAACAGGAGCGACTTTAGCAGCATGAAAACCCCAACCGCCAAGCGGTTGGCTGGACCTTCACGACACCTTCACGAATCAGACCGGCCAGCATGAATGCCGAGAGAGGTTGAGATCCTCATGCGCTAATCGCTTGACAAGGGACCGACGTCCCGCTACTTTCGACCATGCCAGCATGAAATGACCAACCGAGAGGAGGTTAAGTCGGGCCGGGCGCCAGCCCGAATGCCCCCAGGAAAAGCGAAGCCCCCGGCGCTACGAACACCGGGGGCTGATCGAAAACCTCGCCACCGCCCATCCCAGGACAGTCGACCTACGGCGGACCGGGTTGCCCCCCGGAGCCGCCGAGTGAGGATCTCCATGACCGAGGTTACTGCCTCCCAGCCCCACGCCACACCCCTCGCAGCGGACAAGCCCGCTGTCGCATGGCCGCCCGTGGCCAAGGCCGGCGAGCCCGGCACCTACCTGCCCGCCCAGCAGGCCCTCGCGTCCACAGCCTGTGGACGCGACGCCGAGGCGGCGCCTGCCGAGCCCACCGTCCCGGACGGGACCGACCTGATGCCCGACACCGAGGTGACCGAGGGCGCCGACCTGCTCGCGCAGCTGAGGGCCCAGGTCGCGAAGTTCGTGATCCTTCCCTCCGACCAGGCCCTGGACGCCACCACGCTGTGGGTCGCCGCAACCCACCTGCAGTGCTCGTGGCAGCACGCCCCGCGCCTGGCCGTGGTCGGCCCGGCCAAGCGCTGCGGCAAGTCCCGCCTGCTCGACGTGCTCGCTGAGACGGTCCACCAGCCGATGCTGACGGTGAATTCTTCTCCGGCCGCCATCTTCCGCACGATCAGCGAGGAGCCGCCCACCCTGCTGGTAGACGAGGCGGACACGATCTTCGGCAGTCCGAAGGCGGCGGAGAAGAACGAGGAGATGCGCGGCCTGCTCAACGCCGGGCACCAGCGCGACCGCTACGTGCTGCGGGTGGTCGGCAACGACCACACCCCGCGCAAGTTCCCCACCTTCGCCATGGCGGCCATCGCCGGCATCGGCGACCTCCCCGACACGATCATGGACCGCTCGATCGTGATCCGCATGCGCCGCCGAGCCGAGGGCGAGCGCGTCGCCCCGTACCGCACCCAGCGGGACCGGCCCGCCCTGCACGCGATCCGCGACAAGATCGCCCGTTGGGCGGCACCGCTCGCTGACCAGGCCCTGCGCCTGGAGCCCGCCATGCCGGTCGAGGACCGCGCCGCCGACACCTGGGAACCGCTGGTGATCATCGCCGACCTCGCCGGAGGCCCCTGGCCCCGCCTGGCCCGCCAGGCGTGCAAGCGCATGGTCGACGCCGAGGTCCAGACCGAGGAGGACAACCCCGGCAGCGCGCGGATCCTCGCGGACATCCGGCGGATCTTCCACGCCGCCGGTGAGCCGGACAGCATCGCCACCGACCAACTGCTGTTCAACCTCAACGGCGACCCCGAGGCCCCCTGGGCCGAGACCAGCCGAGGCGGGCTGACCCCACGCGGCCTCGGCGCGATGCTCCGCGAGTTCGGCATCTCCTCCGGCAATGTCCGCATGCCCGACGGAACCCAGCGCAAGGGCTACCTGCGCAACAAGTTCCTCGACGCCTGGCGGCGCTACTGCCCCGCAGTCCACCCCGTGAACGCCGCAGCGGACAGCAGAGGCTGACCACCCTCCCCGAAATGCCGTCCCTGCCGTCCCAGCCGTAACACCGCAGGTCACCGCACCTGCCGCCAAGACGAAACGGCACCCCAAGACTGCAACGGCACCCGCACCAAGACGGATCAGGCCCACGCCAAGACGGCAGCCGTCCACTTCCACCAGCGGCCCGCCGCCGCCCACGTCCGGGGCGCGAGCGGCGGGCCCTGGCCGGGACGGGAACCACATCCGTCTTGTGCCGTCCCAGCCGTCCCTGCCGTAAAACCGCAGGTCAAAGGCCATGGCTTCGGGACGGATACGAGTCCCAAGACGGATACCGCACCGTCCCGAACCCGAACTCCGCCGTGTCCACGGCACCACCCGGGCAGCCGAGCCCGCCCCGGCCCAGAGACCGTCCCGCAGCACCAAGACGGCAAGACGGCAAAGACGGCAATCCCACAAACCACCACCGCCCGACCCGCGAGGACCACCTTCCGCATGACCGCCACCACCTCACCGCGTCTGCCCCGCCCGGACGCCGTCCTCGTACAGGCCGCCATCGCAGGCGCCCTGTCCTTCGCCCACCTCCACGACATCGCCGAAGCCGCCGGACAGCACGGCTGGAAAGCCTGGGCCTACCCCGTCTCGGTCGACCTGCTGCTCGTCGCCGCCTGGCACCGCATGCGGACCCTGCGCACCACCGGCCGCCCCGCCGGCACCGCCTGGACCTGGTTCGCCATCGCCCTGACCGCCTCCCTCGGCGCCAACGTCGCCACCGCCGGACTCCTCGACCTCGCCCACGTCCCCGCCTGGCTGCGGATCCTGGTCGCCGGATGGCCAGCCCTCGCCTTCTTCGGCGGCACCCTCCTCGCCCACAACACCACCACGACCGCCACCGCACCGAAGCCCGCCGAGGGCGAACTCCCGCTCCGCGAAAACCCCGAGCCTGCACCGGCAACCGAGTCCGCACCGGTGACGGACGCGGAGCAGGATGACCTGCCCGTCGACGAACCGATGCTCGAGCCCGACGACGATGTCCGGCCCGACAGCCGGAAGCCGGTGGTGGGCACCAAGCGCACCGGCCGCAAGCCCGCCGCCTCGATGGACAAGCTGGCCGAGATCGTCCGGCCCGCCGTCCAGGAGCACGGCCCCACCCAGGCCGTGATCAAGACCGCCCTGCGCGAGGCCGGCATACCCATCGCCAGCGACCGCCTCGGCAAGCTGACCCAGCGCTTCAAGGGCGAACAGGCCAGGCAGCAGGCCGACACGCAAGCCAGCGCCTCGGCGCCCTGACGCCCCCGCCGCTCGCCCGAGCACCGGCCCGCTTCCGGACCGGGCGAGCGGCCCCTCACCGAAGCTGACCGACGCTCACCGGAACTCCCCCAGCGTCCATCCGGAGACCCCGGAAGTCCTGAACCGGCGACATCTACACCGGAACTCCGGCACCGCCAAACCCCTCTTCCGCCGGACCATCACCCCGCATCCGGCGAACACCCAACCAGCCGACAACCACCTGCCCCCACAGAAGAACCGGAAGATCCCCGTGCCCGACCAGCAGCACCACCTCGCCCCTGCTTCCGCCACGCCCGACCAGGACGCCCAGCCCCGCGGAACCGGTAGCGACAAGCCCGGACGTGGTGGCATATTCGCCCTCGTCAAGCAGGCCCTGCCCTGGACCGGCCACGGTCACGACGACGACGGAGCAAGCTGGGGCAAAGTCCACAACGCCGTTGGCGCCGCGGACTTTGCGCTTGACTCCGCCCCAGGGGTGGCGGGGCAGGACCGGCGCGAGGGCGCGCCGGACCAGGAGGTCATGACCGAGGGCGGCCATGACCAGGACGAGCTTCCCTCGCACCACACCGAGCCGCTCAACGACATCGACGCCGAGCGTGCCGCCGCCGACGACCACATCGTGCGTGAAGCGCCGACCGTGACCCCTGCCGAGTTCATCCACGAGCGCGTTCCGGTTCTCGACCGCTTCGTACTTCCGGTGGACGACACCTCGCTTCCGCTTGCGAAGCGCCTGTACCGTCCGCGTTCCGGAACCAAGCGCGATGACCAGGTGACGTGCTCGGTCGAGCCGGCCGAGAAGGAACTGCTCGACTTCGTCGCCACAAAGCTCAAGCGCTCTCGCTCCGCGTTCCTGGCGGATTCCGCCATGAGCGTCGCCCTGGCGTACATGAGGACCGGCCGCCGCGACGCCTTCGTCCCCATGCCCGACTACGAGGCCATCACCCTCCTCACCGAAGCGATCGGCACCCACCAGCGCGCGATCGACCAGGCCGGCAACAACCTCAACCAGCTCATGGTCGAGGTCTACAGCGGCCCAATCCCTGAGCGCGCCATGAAGGTCCTGGCCGAGCTCCACGCTTGCGCGACCGAGGCCCGTCACGCCTACCAGCGCGTCCTGCCAGGAGGCCGCCGTGGTGCCTGACGTCTCCACCGGCTCGCGCACCCGCGGCCTGCTCTCCTACCTCTTCGGCCCCGGCCGACGCGACGAACACACAGACCCGCACATCGTCGCCGCGTTCGCCATGCCCGGCCTGCCCGACCCCGGCCGAGCCCCCCTCGACCAGCACCACCAGCTCCTCGACCAACTGGCTGACTACCTCGACCAGCCCGTCCGCGCCCGCGAGAGGCGCCTGGGCGCGACGGTCCCGCAGCACGTGTGGCACTGCCCTGTGCGCACCGCCCCGGGCGACCGCTACCTCACCGACGCCGAGTGGGCCGAGGTCGCCCGCCGGATCGTCCACGCCACTGGCATCGCCCCCGATGGCGACGACAAGAGCTGCCGATGGATCGCCGTACGCCACGCCGACGACCACATCCACATCATGGCCACCAGCGTCCGCGAGGACGGCCGCCGCCCCCGCAACAAGCGCGACGGCCAACGCGCCCAGGCCGAGTGCCGCAAGATCGAGAAAGAACTCGGCCTGCGCCAGCTCAACTCCGGCGACCACACCGCCGCCCCCATGCCCACCAGTGCCGAGCAGGCCAAGGCCCAGCGCACCGGCCACCAGCAGACCGCCAAGGAGTGGCTGCAGGAACAGGCCCAAGCCGTCGCCGCCGCCGTCCGCGACGAGCAGGAGTACTTCTCCACCCTCACCGCCCTCGGCATCCAGGTCCGCTACCGCATCGGACCCGAGAGCGGCGAAGTCATCGGCTACAGCCTCGCCCGACCCGGCGATGCCAACGCCCAAGGCGAACCCGTCTACTTCGGCGGCTCCAAGCTCTCCCCCGACCTGTCCATCAACCGCCTGCGCGAACGCCTCGCCGCCCAGCAGCCCACCACGCCCGCACGGGGCACGGTCGAACCGGACCGCTGGCGACAGGCCGAGACCACCCTGCGGGAGACCGCCCGCTTCGCCTACCAGGACCAACACCACCCCGACGTGCCCGACGTCGACGCGTTCGACACCGTCGTCCAGGCCCAGGCCGCCGCTTTCGGCGAACTCCTCCACACCGCGGCCCTCACCGCACCCGCCCACACCCGCGCCGAACTACGAGCCGCCGCAACCGCATTCAACCGCGCCACCCGATCCAAGGTCCGTGCCGAACACCAGCAGGCCGCAGCCCTGCGCACCGCCGCCAAGCAACTCCTGCACACCGCCGGCTCCGGCGAGGACGGCGCCACCGCCGCCGCCCTGCTGTCCACCGCCGTCTTCGTCGTGATCGCCATCGCCCACTGGCACCAGACCCGAGGCCACCAGCAACAAGCCCACGCCGCCCAGCAAGCCCTCGTTCACCTGCGAACCGCCTACCGGGCGACCGCAGAACCCGTCATCGCCGACCTCACCCGCCGCACCCCAACCGTCAAGACCACCGACCGACTCGCCGCCCACGTCCACGCCGCCGTCCCCGACCACGCCCAGCGCATCCTCGCCGACCCCTCCTGGCCCGCCCTGGCCACCGCCATCGCCCAGGCCGAATCAGCTGGCCAACCACCCCGCCGCGCCCTCGCCGAGGCCGCCCAACACCGGGAGCTGACCACCGCCGACCGCCCCGCCGAAGTCCTCCTCTGGCGCCTGCGCAACGCCACCGCCGACCGCATCGACCAGCGCGCCCAGGCCGCCCGCGCGCGCACCACCAGCACCACCACGAAACCCACTATCACCACACCCACGGTGCCGACCGGCACCAAGCCCACCAACGACCCCACCCGCCGACGCTGATCACCTCACCGAGGGCTCACGTGCCCTGAACCGCGCCCCCAAGCCACACGAACGCCCGTGCCACAGATGTCGGTTCGATGTCTTCTCCGGCGGCCGGGAACCATCCCGGTCGCCGTGCGTCTTGTGTGCTTGCCAACCGACACCCGAGACCGAAGGGCACCACTTGACCAACCCCAGCACCGACCACGGCGGTCACCACAGAGCCGTAATCCGCGCCGTCCCCCACGCCGGCGAACTCGACGCCCGCGGCATCCCCATCACCTGCCCCAACTGCCGTGCCCGCCGGGACTGGCTCCTCCTCAACGTCCGCCGCCAGGTCTTCGTCCGTTGCCGCTGCGCGGCCAGTTCTGTGGACATACGCTGTGTTGCCCGAGGTCGTGTTGCGGCTGACGGGTGGCGTGTGTCGAGTGAGTGGCGGCTCTTCTGGGTCGGTGATGGAGTAACTCCGGCTGCCGATGGACCAGTTGCCGGATGGCAGGATCTGTCTGAGCGCGAGCTGGCGCTGGGTCTACGTGAGCGGCAGCCGATTCCGCAGCAGCTCAGTCGAACCTGACGCCGCACAACGGAGCGGCGGGATCACGCGGGTACCGCTGCTCCTCTGCCCATATCTGGCAACCTTGCAGGTCGCTGAACCATTTAGGAGGGGACCCCGCTGTGACCGAAGTGCTGCTCAGCTCCGGCAACGCCGGCGACGACGATGCCGACCGCGAGGCTGTCGAACAGGAGCGCGCCAAACTGCGGGGGTTCGTCGAAGGGCTGAGCGCGGACGAAATCAAGTCGGGCGGCTGGTTCACGAAACTCTGCGCCCAGGCGCTGCGGTCGTACACGGAGAAAGCCACCTGGGAGTACTTCCAGCAGAAGTACAAGGGCGTGCCCGCCGACGGTATCGTCAGGCAGCAGATCAAACTGGCGGCAAAGAGCGCCATGATTGAAGGCGGGATCACCTCCAGCCTCTACACCGGAACGATCGCTGCGACCATCGGGTCGTTGGGTGGCGCCAGCCCCGCCACTGTTCCGGCCGGTGTCGTCACGTTCATGGTTGACCTGACGTACATCACCCAGCTGCAGATCCGCCTGGCCTACGACATCGCGGTGATCTACCGGATTCCCCTGGACGTGGACGATCCCGAAGACGTGATGAAGCTCGTCCGGGTGGCATTCGGCATTAAGGCCGGAGAGGTCGCCCGCGGCAGTCTTAAGTTCGTACCCGGCCTGGTTAGGCAAGCCCTCAAGAAGTACTACTCTGGTCCGGTCCTTGCTGCCGCGAAAAGCCTTCCGTTCGTCGGGAAACACCTCCTGCAACGAAACATCATCAAGTTCGGCATCCCCGGCGTCAGCATCCCCCTCACCATCCTCGTGAACCGCTACACGACCGTGGCCGCCGGACGCCACGCCAAAACCGTGTTTCGTGACGAAGCGGAGGTGATCGAGCTCGCCGACACTTTGATCCGGCGTACGCGGCACCTGCAGCTGATGCTGTGGGTCGCGTGGCTCGTCATCAATGCGGACGGCAAGATCACTGACGCCGAGAGCCTGCTGTTCCAGCGGCTGACGCGGCTTGCGCGGGAGCGGCATCAGGTCGATGACGAGCAACTCGCCAGCGTCATCACCATCGACCCGGACGAGGTATGGCACCGCATCGACGCCGAGCCCGGGGACCTCAGTGACGTTGTCTACGCCGCCGAACGGATCGCCACCGTCGATGGGGACCTCAACATGCACGAGAAGGCAGTCATCGCCGAGCTACGGGATCGCTGCCAGGGACACTAAATCCGCGGTGTGCAGACCCCACGAAAACTGAGGTCTACCCCACGGCAGGGCCGCCAGGGTCACGTCCCGCGTGGTGGTGGAATCTCTGTGTGCTGACGTTCCGTCGGAGCGAGGTTCCCGGATCGGGGTTCGCGGAGTGGCCCGCTGCCGTCCTCGGCGCAGGTTGCGGTGAGGATGCGGGCCGTCGGCCGGGCGCCGGACAACGGGTTCCTAGCCGCTGACCAGGGCCTACTCCAAGATCGCTGCTACACCACTCGGCGGGACGCCATCGCCGCCAGCAATGTCGTCCGTCGCTGGCACCACTCCGAGGCCGTGGGGATGTCGGTCAAGTCGTCGAAGAGGAGGGTGCCTTGGGCGGCATTGGCCCCCGCGCCCTGGTACCGTCATCGGCCAAGCGGCAACACGCGAAGACCGTCCGCAGAAGCCAAATGGCACGAGCCCGACCTCTCCCGCGCCTACTTCGACCTGCACTTCACTGCTCCCGAACACGAGTGGGACGACTACGACACCGCCATGCGGGCACTCGCCTTCGACGGCCTCCTGGCCGGAGCGACCTGGAACCTGGAATGAGCAACACTGTGTGCCGGCACACCACTCCGGTGTGTCGGCACACAGCATGACAACCACAGCTCAATAAGGACCGTAACGGCGCAGGTTCGAGACAGGGCTACTCAGGTTGAACTCGCCTTGTCGTAGGTGGTGACGGACCTTGATCCCTGCGGTACGACATTGGGGTGCGATACGCGCAGGGGGGCGGGTTCACTGCCCGGGAGCAAGAGCGTCGGGAGCGGGTG
>NZ_BSSA01000054.1 GCF_030268885.1 Kitasatospora phosalacinea | reverse complement strand
CGACAGCCGGACCATCGCCGCCTGGACCCGCGACATCACCGGCGGCCGGGGCCTCGCGGGCGTCGGCGTGCTGGTGATCGACGAGGCGGGCATGGTCGATGACCGGGCGCTGGCCGCGCTGCTGCGGCACGCCCGTGAGACCGGCACGAAGGTGGTGGCGATCGGCGACCCGCAGCAGTTGCGCGCGGTCGGGATCGGGGGCGGCTTCCAGCGGATGCACCAGATCGTGGACGGGCTGACGCTCGGTGAGAACCGGCGCCAGGTCGATCCGGTGGAGCGGGCCGCGCTGTCGACGTGGCGCGACGGTGGGCGCACCAGCGCGCTGGCGATGCTCGCCGCCCACGGCCGGGTGCAGGCCACCGACACGGCCGAGCAGGCCCGCGCCGCGATGCTCTCCGCCTGGGACGAGGCGCGCGGTCGGTGGGACGGTGACCCGCACGGCCAGGTCGCCGAGCTCCTGCTGCTGGCCGCCCGCCGCGCCGACGTCGCCGAGCTCAACGCCGGAGCCCGGGCGCTGCGGGTCGAGGCCGGCGAACTCGAGTCCGGGCACGCCTTCCGCGTCGCGGGCGGCGGCCGGGTGGAGTTCTCGGCCGGGGACCTGGTCCACGTGCGCCGCAACGACTACCGCTCCCGGCGCGGCGACGAGCCGGACGTCCTCAACGGCTACCGCGGCGTCGCCCTGGCCGTGGACGAGCGGCGCGGCGTGCTGGTCCAGTGGCGCCGCCTCGACGGCACCGGCGAACAGCGCGTCGATCAGGCGTGGATGAGCCCGCGCGACGTCGCCGAGGGCAGGCTGACCCACGGGTACGCGATGACGATCGGCTCGGCCCAGGGCCTCACGTCCGAGGTGACGATCGCCTCCGGGCACGGCGCGGACGCCTACAGCCTCTACCCCGCGCTGTCCCGGGCCCGGCAGGAAACGCACCTGTTCCTCGCGCTGGACCAGCTGGAGGACGACGCGACGCGGATCGGCCAGGGCACCCCGCGCAGCGACACGGAGCGCCTGGACCGGGCGGTGGCGGCGTACGGGCGCAGGCTGGAGGGCGACCAGGGCGACGTGATGGTGCTGGACGAGCTCACCACCCTGGTCGCCGAGCGGGCCGAGGAGCAGCACCAGGCCGTGCCCCGGCCGCGCGAGAGCGAGCAGCCGGCGCTCGACCCGCGCGCCGTCGAAGCCGCCCGCGTCGCCGCGCTCGGCTTCCCCACCGCTCCTCAAGAGGCCGTGGAGCAGCCTGCCGTCGAGTCCACCGCCCCGGTCGTCCGGGCCGAGACCCCGGTCGGGGACGGCACCCCGCTGCCGCCGGACGAGGAGGCCGCGCGCCTGGCGGAGCAGATCCGCCGGGAGCTGGCGGAGCTGCAGGAGCGCCAGGCCGCCGACTCCGAGCGGGTGCCCGGGTGGCGGGAGCGGGAGTACGGCCAGGTCGCCACGGGCGCGCTGCTGCCGCGCGCGGAGAAGGCGGAGTCCGACGCGGAGGTGGCCCGCGCCAAGGCGACCCAGCTCGACGCGAAGGCCGAGCGGGCCGGCGCGGTGCTGGGCACCGGCCACGCCCCCGGGGCCCTGCGGGTGGCCAAGGTCGCCGGTCACCTCGACGTGGCCGGGCAGCTCCTGGACCAGGCCGCCGTGGTCGAGCAGAGCGCCAAGGAGGCCGCGGACCGCGCCGCCGAGCTCTACGCGACGAACCGCGAGGAGATGCGGATCGAGCAGAAGATCCGCGCGAGGGCCGCGCTCAAGCGCGCCGCCGTCACCTTCCAGCGCAAGGGGCTGCTGGAGGACGCCGACGCGCTGCGGGGTCGGGTCGACCAGCGCACCGGGCAGGCCCAGACGCTGACCCGGCAGGCCGGGGAACTGCGTCACCAAGCGGAGGAGCTGCGGCGAGCGGCGAAGGCGGAGGTGGACTCCGCCGTCGGCACCGCGTACGGGCCCGTTCAGGAGCGGATCGACGCCGCCCGTGCCCGGCTGCCCAAGCTCGCCGCCGACCTGGACCGCCTCGACCGCGCCGACCACCAGCGCCTGGTGCGGGACGCCGCCAAGCAGTGGGGCACCGTGGAGAAGCTGACCGACCGCGCCGCAGGGCTGCGGCAGGAAGCCGGGGTCCGCGAGCAGCTGCCCACCGGCCGGCGCACCGAGGAGACCGTCGAGCGCACCGCCGCGATCCGCGCGGCGAACGAGCGGCGCGCCGCCGAGCAGGCCCGGGCGGCCGAGCAGCAGCGGCAGTACGACCAGTACACGTACCGGTACGACCCGCCGACCCAAGGCCGCTCCGGACCGAGCATCGGCCGCTGACCACCCCGGCCGCCCTCGGCCTGATCCTGCGTCAGCCCGGCCGTAGGCCAGGCTTACGCGATAGCTTGCTCCGCCCCGGAAGCGGCCCGGAGCTCGGCGAAGGGGTGCCGTACGGAAGAAGTCGGCGTCCGCCCGACCCCTTGTCCACCCCCTTGACCAGCAGGTCAGACCCCTTGTCCACCCGGCCCCCACCGGCCCGGCCGGGGAACCCGAAACGGGACCTGAAACGGCACTCCGAACAGGACCCGAAACGGGCCCCCGAACGGAACTCCAAACGGAACCGGGGCCGTCGCCTGGGGCGGGTAATCTCGCAAGATTGGTCGTCCAGCACGGGGCCGGGGGTTTCACAAATCCAAGATCGACCGATGCCCCCGGGGGCTGACCCCGCGTCAGGCCCGGTGGGTCTTGAGTTCGGCGGCGAGGGCGCGGACCTGCTCGACGCGGGCCAGGAGCTTCTCGGCCTCGGCGCGGTAGCGGGCGGCCATGCCGGTCCAGTACTGGACGTCCTTGGCGGCCTTGTCCGCGTCCTCCTTCTTGTCCTCGCGCTCGGCGAGGCGCTGCTCGGCCGCGGCTTCCTCGGCCTGGCGCTCGGCCCAGGTCGCGTTGCCGCGAGCGGTCTTGGCCTCGGCGCGCAGCCGGCCTTGTTCGCGGCGGGCCCGCTCGGGGGCTTCGGTGAGGGCGTGGTCGAGGGCGGCGCGGATCAGGTCGCCGGTGGTGACCACCTGGGCGCGCAGCTCGGCCCGCCGGTCGAGCTCCTCCATCGGCGGGGTGGAGGTGAGGGCGGCGCCCATCGCGGCGAGCATGGTCACGCCGCCGTGCTCGCGGATCGACTCCCGCATGATCACCTCGGGGCCGTCGCCCCACTGGTCGGCCCAGCGCTGGAGCTCCGCCTCGATCTTGGCGTTGTGCCAGTAGCAGGCGCGCTGGAGCCGCTCGCCGACCTCGGCCGGAAGGCGGAGCGCGAGGCGGCCGAGGAACTTCGTCTCCCCCTCGTCGTGCTTGTCCTGGTAGCGCGCGGGGTCGGTGCCCCACCGGCGGCCGGCCGCGAGCGCCCCGGCCGGGATCGGCTTCCAGTCCTTGTCCCAGCCCCGGGCGGCGAGTTCGGCCCGCACCCCGGGCACCAGCAGCCAGTCCCGGCTACCGGCCAGAGCACCGGCCTCCCGCTCCCGGGCCAGCTTCTCCCGGGTCAGCCGACGGGCCAGCGCGAGCTTGCCGCCCCGCAGTCCGACGTGCCCCTCCCGCTCCTTCTCCAGCCAGGCCCGCTCCTCGTCGGCCGCCAAGTCGGCCACCAGGTCGAGGAGGCGCAGCCGCTCCTCCACCACCGCCACCGTGTACTGCACCGTCGATCCCATGCAGGCCATCATGCCCGGTTGGCGGGCAATCTTGCGAGATTACCCGCCAACGATCACGCCCCCAGCCGATCCGGCCGGAGCCGACGGGGCGTCAGGCGTCCTGGGACCGGAGCCGGTCGGCGAGGTCCTCGGTACCGATCGCGGCGGAGGCGATCGGGTGGCGCGGGTCGATCTCGTAGTGGCCGCCGACGTAGAGCGGCTGGAGCTCGGCGGCGAGTTCCTCCAGCATCTGCTCGCGCACGAGCGGATCGGTGGCGGCCCGGACCTCGGCGAGCACCACGTCGAGCGCGCCGGCCAGCTGGAGCGCGCGGCGCCGCAGGGTGTCGGCGTCCGACTCGATGCCGCGCAGGCGGTGGTCCCGCGCCTGCCGGGCCGCAGGAGTCGGAGGGGGGTTGAGCTGATGGATCGTCATGCCGTGCCCAACGATCCAGGCCCCGCCGGGGCACCCCTCAGCGCCAAACAATGGCGTTCAATCTTGCGAGATTACCCGCTAAGACCGACGCCCCCGGCCGCAGCGATCGGCGACCGGGGGGACTTCCCCCATGATCGTTTTCTCAGGGGGTCGGGGGCTCTGCCTCTTCGACGCGGGCCCGGAACAGGGTGCGTCGGCGCTGGGCGTCGTCGGCGCGGAGCGCGTCGAAGAACCGCGGCACCTCGTCGTGGAGGAGCTCACCGGAGCCGGTGGTGATGATCTCGGCGTACCGGTCGGCGAACGGCCTCGCGGTGACCGACGCGGGGTGCGTCGGTTCTGTCGACGCGGCCGACGCGGTCGACGCGGGGTGCGTCGGTTCGGCGAGCACGGTCAGGCCGGCGGCGGTGCGCGGGATGCGATCGGGGGCCGGGACAGGGGTGGGTGCGTCGGTTCGGCGGGTGGCGTCGAAGCCGTGTCCGAGGGTGCGTCGGGTGGTCACAGGTTCACTCCTACGGGTCGGTCTGGCGGTGTGGTCAGGTTGACGGGGGGTCAGGCGGAGAACAGGCCCAGGGCCAGGAGGCGCTTGCGGATGGAGTCCGCGGCGGCGGGGTCGGTTCCTTGCGCGGCCCGGCGGGCGGCGAGGAACCGGTCGGCGGCGGCGGCCAGTTCAACGGCCTCCTCCTGCTCCTGGTGGTCGTGCTCGACCAAGGCCAGCTGCTCGGCCTTGGCGGCCTTCGCCTCAGCGTCCGCCTTCTTCTTCGCCGCGATGGTCTCCTCGCGCTTCTTCATGGCCGCCTTCCAGCGCTCCGGGTTGCCCTCCCGCTCCTGGCGCAGGGCTTCGTGCCGGGCCTGCTGGGCGGCGCGCTGGTCCTTGCGACGCTGGACCTGAGCACCCGTCACCGCCGCGTCGGCGCCGAGGGGCTGCTCGGGCCGCCAGAAGTCGGGCCCGGCCTGGAGGCCCCAGCGGGCGAGGAGCTCGATGATGCCGACCAGGCCGCCGACGTCCCCGGCCATCCGCAGGTCGGCCCGGCGGCCCTTCACCCGGGCGATCTTCGCCTTGTACGGGCCGCTGGCGATGGCCAGGTCCGGGATCTGCTGGTTTCGCTCGTCGTCCTCCCCGGCCGGGATCTCCTCGTCGGTCTCCGCGTCCTCCTCGATCCCGGCCAGCTCGGCGAGCCGGGCCTTGAACTTCTCTGTCCAGGTCAGGCACTGACGACCCTTCGTGGCCAGCTCGTACTCCAGCCAGAGCTTGAGCGCCTCCTCGCTTCCGGCGGCGGCCATCTCGGCGAGCTGGAAGGGGGTCTTGCCCTTGGCGCCCCTGGCGAGCTTCATGTCGCCGCGGGTCATCTCGGCGGCGAGTGGGCGGGCGGTGATCTTGCCGTCCACCACGTCCTTGTCCTGCACCTTCGCCAGGTACTTGATCAGGCCCAGGGGCAGCTTGCCGTCGACCTGGAGGATCGCCGGGTCGACCCGGACGCCGTGGATCGGGTCGGGGGTGGGCAGCTTGACGGACCGGCAGCGGTCGACCCACCGCCGGTAGAGCTCCTCTTGGAGGCGGTCGGCCCCGGCCCGGGTGGCCGGCTCCTCCGTCCAGAGGAGAACGTGCAGGTGGGAGTGCCAGCCGTTGGCCCCGTACGTCACCTCGATGGTGCGGGTGACGCCCGCGATGCCGTGCTTGGCCTTCCACCCGCGCTTCCACACCACCAGCTCGCCGCCGACCTGGTGGGCTTCGACGTCCTCGGGCAGGTCGGGGTGGAGTGCGCGGTCGGCCCAACGGACCATGGCCTTGTCCCGGATGACGGCGCGTCCGACCCACCACGCGCCTTGGCCGACGCCCCGCCAGCCCTCGGCGACCTTGTCGAACTGGACCGCGAGCCGGACGTTCTTCCAGTGAGGGACCGTCAGGGTGGCCATGTAGATGCCGCGTCCGGACTCCAGCCAGGCGGTGGCCGTGGCCTCCAGCCAGGCGGAGCGCTTGGCGCGGATCGCGGCGCTGCACGGCGGGCAGGCCCAGACCGACCCGCACTTGACCAGGCCGGAGAAGGCCGTGCGGCGGTTGAGGTCGCGCCGGACGTGCACGCCGACGGCCGCGCCGAGGGCGGTGACGTCGCAGTACTTCACCGAGGGCAGGCCGGTGAACTCCTGGATCTGGTCGAGCTGCCGAAGCCGCGCGTCAGAGCGTTCGATCAGCTTTCCGCAGCTGTCTTCCGACCCGCCGTGACCTGCGGCGGAAACGTAGCTCAATTGGTTCGAACCCGGGCCGCCGTTGGGGCTGCTGTGGGCCCGTCCGTAGCCCTTGGCTGGGTGGCTGGGGGCGGTGGCGGGGGTGGGGCGGAAGCTGACCCCGGAGGCCGCGAGAGCGCCGTTCAGGGCCTCGGCCCGGATGGCGGCTGCGTCCTGACCGGTGGTCAGCCCGGCGGCGGCCAGGGCGGCGTCGAGGTCGGCGGAGAGCTGGCGGGCGGCGCGGGCGGCGGCGCGGAGCTCGGCGCGCTTGGCGGAGCGGCCCGCGCGGCCGGCGGTGCGGGCGGCGGCGAAGCGCTGCTCGACCTGGGCCATCGCGATGGCCCGTTCGGCGGGGGTGGTGGTGAACGCGGGCGGGAGCTTTGACGTGCTCTCGTCATGCGACGAGTGGCCAGGGTTCTGGGCATGGCGAAGGCCACCGCTGGTCCGGGGCTCGACCGCCAGTTCGGCGGGAGCGTCACCCGGGGCGGTGACTGTCGAAGCGAGTGTTGCGCGGATGGGTGTACCACCCGCTACCATCGGGTTCAAGTGGTCAGGTGTTCCTGTGTTGTCGCCGGGTAGCGAACTTTTAAGGGACCTGATCGCCAGAGTTGGCCGGGGTGTAGGAGCCCCGGCCTTCTTGCTGCTCAGATCCAGTGGTGCTCGATCATGCCCTAATCGGGCGGACGATGTGGCGTACGGCGCGATTGTGCCGCATGTTCTTCTCGAAGACGATCAGGGCCCGCCCCTTCACCAGGGGCGGGCCCTGCGGCATTTGTACCGGTTCGTCAGCCCTTGTAGGACAGCGGGCTGGTGGCGCGGTGGGCCGCACTGAGCGCAACGAGCAGCTGCTCGGAGGCGGCACGGGCGAGGTCGAGCGCCTCCTTCGCGTCGGCCAGGTCGCGGTCGGCGTCGCCGCGGTCGCTGCCGACGTGGCCGTCGGCGGCGAGCTTGGCCAGGAAGGCCCAGGTCTGCTCCAGGGCCTGGTCGAGGCCGCCGGCCATGCGGTCGAGGCCGCCGATCACGTCGTAGGCGTGGCTGGGGAAGCGCCACTCCTCCTCGCCGGAGGAGGGGTTGAGGGTGGCGTGGTTGAGGGCGCGGATCGCCTCGGCGGCCTGGTCAGCGGCCTTGGCGGGGGTGGTGAAGGTCATGGGGTCATCCTCTCGTCGTACGTGATGAGTCGGGGAGCCGGGCGGGCGGGGCTGGTGGCCCCGCCCGGCGGCGGGGTCAGCCGTCCAGACCGGCGGTGGCGAGGGTGACGCGGTCCCACGAGGCGCGCAGGCGAGCGGCGGAGGCGATGTAGCCGAGCTCGCGGAAGCGCTCCTCCATCGCCCGCAGGGAGCGGGGCGGGTTGGTCTCCGTGCGGATCATGTGCACGACGGCGTCGAGTTCGACGTCGGTCATCCGCTCACCCGGCTCCGGCACGGCCGTGTCGGTCTCGTCGGTGACCGTGTCGGTGTCCGTGTCGGCCGTGTCGAACGTGGCGAACGGGTGGTGGCCGGGGACCTGGGTCGAGGGCTGCTCGACCTCGCAGGCGGGCTCCGGCTCTTCCTCCGGGAAGGGCTCGGCGTAGACCGACGCGGAGTGCGTCGGTTCCTGTGTCGGCTGCGTCCACCACGGCGACGCGGTCTCGACCGGCACCGTGTCGGTCACCGGCTCGGGCTCGGGGGCGGGCAGCTCGGCCGGGGCCGGCCGGAGCGGCGACGGCAGCGCGGGGAGCTCCTCGGCGGGGGCCGTGTCGATCGCGGCGGCGGGTGTGTCGGTTGACGCGGCGGGTGTGTCGGTGCGGCCGTAGAGGCGGTCGAGGGCGACGAGGGCGGCTTCGGTGGTGCGCTCGGCATGACTCTGCGTCAGGGCCGTGGTCAGGCGCGGGTCTCCCTTGCCCAGGCGCTCGGCCAGCGCCCACGCCTTCTTCTCCGACTTCACGCGGGTCTTCTCGTCGGGGTGGTTCAGGGCCCGGGCCTGGTGGAACTCGACCATGCGCAGCAGCTCGCCGGTGCGGCGGTCGGCTTCGGCGTCGCGGCCGGTGCGGTGGACGATGACGCTGCGGGCGAGGTAGCCGGCGAGCTCGGCCGCAACCGTCATGGCCAGCGGGGTGACGCCGTAGATGACGCGGTGGACGTCGTCGGCGGCGAGGTAGACGCCGACGCCGGAGCCGATCGCGGGGATGAGCCACAGGCTCAGGCGCAGCGGAAGCGGGTAGGGCCGGGTGATCAGGGTCAGCCCGATCAGGGTCAGGCCGAGCACGCCGGTAGCGCCCTCACCTGCGGCGACGACACCCAGGGCGGTGCTGCCGTCACCGAGGACGGCCTTC
This sequence comes from Kitasatospora phosalacinea, assembly GCF_030268885.1. Lineage (GTDB taxonomy): Bacteria > Actinomycetota > Actinomycetes > Streptomycetales > Streptomycetaceae > Kitasatospora > Kitasatospora phosalacinea_C. The sequence goes on along the minus strand of NZ_BSSA01000054.1, from coordinate 9,980 downwards.
ATGTTGTGGTAGGTGCTGTAAGCGCCTGCGCCGCCGACGGCGGCCATCGCGGCGAAGATCACCGCGAGGACCACGGTGGCCCCCTTGCTGACGAGCCGACCTCCCTCGGGGCGGTTCGGCGCGGGTGCGTCGGTCCTGCGTCGGCGGCCGGGGCGGACCGGCGCGGTGTCCGCGTCGGCGCTGGCCAACTCATACTTGGTGTGTGACACGGGGTTCCTCCGTCGATCACTGGGCCGACCCCGGATGCCCCCGGGGTCGGCCTTTGGTCTGCTACAACGCGCTGGAGTACCGCAGGACGGTCGCGGTGATCTTGACGCCGACCTCCACCGTCCGAGAGTCGGCCAACCACACCGTCCGAACGATCTGGTTGACGATCACCTGGCCCGTGAGTCCGAGTGCTTCGGCCTCCGGGACGGTGGCCAGCCGAGGGCTGATCTCCTCCAGGACCTGGGCCTGCGGAACACCCAGGCGCTCGGCCGCCAGCTCCCGGCTTGCACCGGTCGAGACCGGCTGAGTGAGCTCGGGAACCACCTCGATGACGTACGCGGGGTAGTAGGACGAGGAGTAGTGCACGGGCACCCCTCCTCGGCTGACGACGCGCCGACGAACGTGCACCGGAGTGCCCGGCTCGACCCCGAGCCGGTGAGCCACGGTCTCGTCGGCCGGCACCGTGCCGACCTCCAAGATCCGGCTGGTCTCGCCCTCACCGAGGGCCCGACCAGTGGCTGCGTGTGCTGCGACACGGGCGGCGATGTTGTTGCTGCCGAGCGGTGCCACCACCGTTCCGCCACCAGTGGTGGCAGTGGTCAGCCCCTCCGTACGCAGCTTCGCGTAGGCCCTGCTTGCGGTCTGCTGCGCTACTCCGAACTGTTGCATCACCTCGCGGAGGGGCGGGAGCCGGTCACCCGGCGACAGCCCACCCGATTCGATCAACTTCCGGAAGTGCTTGGCGATTTCGGCGTACCCAGCCATAGCAATCCCTTCGTCTCGTGCGAGCACCTGATCGGCTCGCCCTACCCCTGAACGGTAGAACATGAAGGCGTGGTCTACCAAGGGGGTAGTGCAAAACCGTGTCGTGGTCTACCTTGGGTGATGCAAGAAGCCCCGGCCGGAGGCAACCGGCCGGGGCTCAGCTGGTCAACCCCTGCATCGAAGGGACTAACCGTGCTCGACGCTACCCCCAAGATCCCCCCGATCACCCCCGCTGACCTGGCCAAGGCTGGGAAGGCCGCCGGTCGCCTGCTGGGCGCGCTGCTGAAGGGTGGTCAGAAGTGACCACTGCCACGGTGACCACCGCCCTGACCGCGCTGCTCGGCCCGGTCGTCAAGGAGCAGTACCTCTACCGCGCCACGCAGCCGGTCCCGCTCGCCAAGGTGCGCCTGCTCGGGAACGCCTCCTGGTGCCGCGAGATCCACATGTCCGACTCGGGCCAGAAGCCCGCCTTCACCGCGCTGTGCAACTTCGGCGGCCAGGCCGTCACCGTCACCGGGACGGTGGCCCGATGACCTGGGGACGCCGCAACACCGAGCACAAGCCCGCCACCAGGACGGACACCCCCGACCACGTCGCCCGCGACGGACGCAGCTGGACCGGCGCGGACTACGACGAGGCCCGCGCCAACGGCCAGCAGGTGTTCGCCCCGCGGACCACCGCCAGCCGCAAGCGGCTCGGCCGCTGACCAGCACCACCACCTCGGGCCCGGCCCTCAACCGGCCGGGCCCCCTTCTAACTTGGAGACCCCCCGTGCTGGACAACCTGCTGATCGCCGCCCTGGTCCTGCTCGACGGCGCGGGCGCCGTCTACGGCGTGATCCTGCTGACCCGCCGCAACATCCGGCGGTCCCGGTGACCAACCCCACCCCGCCCCGGCCGAGTTACCAGCCGACCCCCGGCCTGGTCACCACTCCCTGGCACACCCCGAAGCCCCCCGCCTACCCGACCATCCCGGCCGGCACCACCTTCCACCAGACCGCCGGGACGATCCCGCTCCTGCCGGACAACCACAAGGCCACCGTCGACTGGGCCCGCGCCCGCCGCGCGGCACGTGCCCTGATCACCCCGGCCACCATGACCGGCCTCGGCCTGGCCCCCGTCTGGGCCGCCCTGACCCGCTCCCTCATCGAGGAGTCCGGCCTGGACGCCGAGATCGGCCTCAGCTTCATGTGCGTCGTCTTCGCCCTGCTCGCCCAGCTCACCGGCCGCAGCCCGGCCACCCTCACCGTCATCGTCCTGGTCGCCACCGGCACCGGGACCACCTACCTCGCGCTCTGGAGCTGACCGTGGACCTGCTCGAATTCACCACCGTCGTCAACCGCGCCGGATCGGGCTTCGGCTTCGCCGCCACCGCCGTCCCGGCCCTCTTCATCAAGGCCAAGACCAAGAGCTGGCACACCCTCAAGGACCGCACCATCTGGCAGCCCTGGGCCTACGCCTTCGTCGTCCTGGTGCTGGCCTCCGCCGTCTCCGGCGGCCTGATCAAGAAGCTCTCCAACGGCTTCACCGGCACCGGCAACGTCGCCGGACAGGCGATCGGCGCAGCCGCCATCGGCCAGTCCGGAGACGGGGCGCTCACCGTCTCCTTCGGCCAGGTCATGTCCTACGGCGGCGGCTGGATCGTTCTGGTCTGCGTGCTCGGCCTGGGCTTCTTCGTGTGGTTCGCCGACAGCTGGGGCACCCGCGCCCTCTACCTCGCCGGGGCCGTCACCGGCTCCACCTGGGGCATCACCAGCGCGCTCGGCGGCTGGGCCGCCATGCTCTTCATCCCCCTCTTCTCCTGGATCTCGGACATGGTGATCGGCTGATGGCTACCGCGACCGAACCCACGACCCGCACCCCCCGCCCGCAGGACCAGCTCCCGCCCACCCAGACCCGCTGGATGGCCGGCGCCCGGCACACCTCCGCCGCCCTCACCCACTGGGCCGGTGGCCACACCATCGGCGCCGAGGAGCTCACCCGACGGATCGTCAAGGCCCGTCTGGAGGCCCACAAGCTGGCCGGTGCCCAGCACACCCGCCAGGCCCAGATCGCCCACAACAAGGCCACCAAGCTGCACCGCCGCGCGCAGCAGAACGGCGGCCTGGTCGCCGCCGACCAGAGCGCGCTCGTGGCCGCCGAGCGCGACGCCGCCTACCACGACAGCGCGTTCAAGGCCCTCGGCGAGTTCGAGGTGCCCGAGCTCGACCCCGGGCAGATCCGCCACCGCCGCCACCGCACCGCGGTCGCCCGCTGCTTCCTGCTCGCCCTACCGGTGAACGGCATCCTCGCCGCGTCCTGGTACTGGTCCGGCACCGTGTTCCTGGTCGCCACCACCGCCGCACTCCTCTTCCCCCTGGTCCGCGGCGACCGCCCCTTCGACCTGACCATCCGTCCGGTCCCGGCCGCTCTGCTGGCCGCCACCCCGATGGTCGAGGCCACCACCACGGCCGCCTCCGACGAGGAGGAGGAGGACCAGGCCGTCCCCGCCGACGCCGACCGGTGGCGCGAGGAGCTCCTCCTCTACGTCGAGCACTCCGTCTCCGTCGCCCACCTCGACGGCCGCAAGGGCGTCCACACCGTCGACCTCCTCGTCGGCCTCCAGGCCCAGGGCCGCTACCTCGGCGTCGACCGGGCCGACTTCCCCGAGCGCCTGCGCGCCGCCGGCATCCCGGTCCGCAACTCCAACATCAAGGGCACGCCCGGGCTCGCCGTCCGCTACGACGAGCTCCACCAGGCGCTCAAGCGCTTCCCCCGACTGCCCCCCAACCTGGCGACCGACTACACCGAGGACGAGGAGGAGGAGCCGGGGGAGAGCCCCTCTCCGAACCCCTCCCCCGGCCTGACCAAGGCTCAGTAAACGCGGTAAATCCGCAGGTCAGACGTTTACCGTTTACGTTTACCGCCCCGTTTACCCCACCCCCGAGAGGGGATGTGGATCATGCCCGAAGGAGATCGACATGAGCAGCGGCGACACCCAGAACTACAAGGGCCAGGTGGACATCCGCACCGAGTCCGGTGTGAAGATCACCGTGCAAGCGTCCGGCACCGGCCGCCCCGGCGAGACCCCCGACCAGATCATGGGTGGCCTCAAGCAGGCCGCCGAGCAGCAGTACCCGAACGCCACCGTCGAGGCCGTCCGCTACCGCCGCACCTGATCGCCCCACACCGCCACCAGCTCCACCCAAGCCCCCGCCCACGCCGGCGGGGGCTCAGCTGTGTCCCGAACCAGAACAGCCGAACTGCACTCAAATGCGCACTACCGTACAGTTCACCTATGGACACCTACCCGATCACCGAGGCCAGGACCAAGCTCGGCGCCCTCGCCCGGCAGGTCAGCGCCGAGCAGAAGCACGTCGCACTCACCGACCGGGGCCAGACCATGGCCGTGCTGATCAGCCCCGCCGAGCTGGAGGAGCTGGAGTACCACCGCGTCAACGCCGAGTACTTCGCCCGCCGCAGCCGCGGGGAGACCGGCCCGGGCGTCTCCCAGGACGAAGCCCGCCGCCTGGTCCTCGGAGACGCCCCGTGACCTACCGCGTCCTGTGGGAGCCCGCCGCCCTGGCCGTCGCGCAGAAGCTCGCCGCCGACGACCGCACCGGCGTGCAACAGGTCTTCGCCGCCGTCGACCTCCTCGCGGACAACCCCCGCCCCGCCGGCGCCTTCACCGTCGGCAGCAGCGGGATCTACCGCATCCAGGTCGGCCTGTACCGAGTCCAGTACGAGGTCGAGGACCAGACCGTCACCGTGACCGTCTTCCACCTCGGCCGCCTCTGACCCACCCTCACCCAAGCCCCCGTCAGCCCCCTGACGGGGGCTCTGTGCTGCACAGCTAGATCAGGTCGGGGTTCGGGGAGAGCTGGCGGCACCCCGGGCAACAGCTGGCGGCCTGCCGAGCGGCGGAGCACCGGCGGCCGTCACCGACTCGCCTCCGGCGGGCACGCCTGCGGAGGGGGTGGGGCTTCGTGATCTTGTGCGGGTGGGTGGGTGGTGCGGGCCGGGGTCGTGGGGGTCGGTCCCTCCTTGACGCCTCCGAACCCTGCCATCCCGGGGTCGGGACCGCCCGGCACGCCGCCTCCGGACTTTTCCCGCCCCACCCAAGCCGCCTGACTGCTGGTCAGCGCGAAGGGGGCGGGAAAACTCCTCCAGCGGTCCCCGCCAAGAGGCGGGGAGCCGAACGGCCCCGACCCCGGGATGGCCACCACCGCGAGCCGCCAAGGAGGGACCGACCCCCACTCAGCCCCGACCCATGGGCAAAGCGGTCGGCAGGCGACGCGCGCAAAGGCCAGCCCCGCGGACTGGTAGCCTGCCGACCACGAACGACCCCCAGGTGGCTGTGACACCCGGGGGTCGCTCGCCTTTCCGACCAGCGCCGTCGTTGGCGGGCAATCTTGCGAGATAACCCGCCGAGCGGGGCGGTCCCCGGCAGCGCCTGCGGCGGGCATGTCGAGGCCCGGCACCACAGGTGCTGGTGCCGGGCCGGGTGACGCTGGGTCAGCCGTTCCACCGGCCGGGCGGGCTGGAGTCCTCGGGCAGGTGCTCCTCGCACCAGTGCAGGGTCGAGGGCTGGGCGCTCTTGCCGACCGGGTGGTTGGTCACCTTCCACACCGGGGTCTCCCCGCACGGCTCTTCACCGGGCAGGGCGCAGCCGACGGGTGGGGCTCCCTTGGCGGCGGTGTGGCCCTTGGGCTTGAGCTCGGCGATCCGGATGTAGCCGCGGGCCTCCCCTGCCGGGGTCCACGTCCAGCGCCTGGCGGTGCCGATCTTCTCGGCCGACTCCGACTCGATCCGCTGGGCCACCGCCAGGAGCGCGTCGGAGTCCTCCAGGGCGAGCTCCACGATCCGGGCGACCACCACGTCCCGGGACAGCGGCATCCGAAGGCCGGCCGACAGCGAGGCCGTCCACTCGTCCAGGTCCTCGGTCAGGGTCTCGGGGACCGCCAGGCGCAGCGGGCCCCGCTTCTTGCCCGGCTTCTCTGCCGCGCCGTCCCCGCTCTGACCTGCGGTTTTCTCCCTAATAAGGGACACGACGGCCTTGTGCGCGAGCGCGGTGACGGCCTGGTCCCGCTCGGGGCCCTCCTTGGGCAGGTCGCCGGCCTTGGTGAGCTCCTCGACCGCCCCGTCCAGCAGCACGGAGGTGAGCTTGCGGCCGTGCCCCACCTCCTTGACCGCGGCCTGGGCGCCGGTGAACAGGGCCACCGCCGTCTGCTCGCCGTGCTCCTGGTCGGCCTTCACCACCGGGAGCAGGCTCGTGACGTGACTCACCGTCACGCCCCGCCCGCCGGCCTTCGGCGCGATCAGCGCGGCCAGCCGGTAGCCCTCGATCAGCCGGTAGGCCGGGGACGTCTTGAGCCCCCACCGGTCCCACAGGTACTCGGCGAAGGTCGCGTGGGTGTCGCGGTGGTAGTGGCCCTTGGCGATGACGGCGAGCGCTTGCCCGGCCGCCCAGCCGGACGCCTGGAACGTCTCGATCGCCGACTCTGCGGCGGCCAGGTTCGAGCGCTCGGCCGCCGACAGGTCGCCTGTGCCCTCCACCACCTCGGAGGGGTCGGGCAAGTCCTGGACCAGCGAGACGTGCGAGCGGTCCGACCGTGCGGGGCGGCGCGATGCGGGGGTCATGCGGGTGCTCCGATCTTCATGTTCCGGATCTCCGTCAGTACACGGTCATAGTGGGTCATCCGGGCCCGGATCGGGCGGCCCCACGCCTTGTGGTACTTGCGGTGAGCAGGAATCTCGGTGGCCAGCACGGTGAAGCCGGTCTTCACCAGCTCGTCCCGCACCTCCTGGTTGTACCGGGGGTCGTACGGGTCGGCGCGGTTCATCGAGACGACCGCCGGGAGCGGCCGGCCGAGCTCCTCGCGGGCCTCCTCCAGGAACCCGAACGTGTCGAGCGTGCGGGGCAGCTCGAAGCTGCTCGTGCTGGTCGGCACCACCACGACGTCCGCCAGCTCCAGCACCGACATCACGATGTCGCGGTGGTCCTCCACCTGCGGGCAGTCCACCACCACGTCATGGCCGGGCGGGACCAGCTCCGGGATCAGGATGTGCGCCTGCGGCCGGGCCACCAGGTGCACCGCGAACGGGAACGGCGCCATCTCATGCCAGTCCATGACCGCACGGGAGCGGTCCGAGTCAACCAGCACCACCGGCGGGTCGTCGGGGCGTTCGTGGATCGCGGAGGCCAGCCAGCCGGCGGTGGTGGTCTTCCCCGACCCGGGCTTGTAGTTCACGAGGGCAATCAGCATGGGCCCAAGCTAGCGACACGATCATGAATCGCGGGACCACACGCCAGGGTCCTGGTACCGTGCGGGTGCAATCAGCTAGAGCGGCCCCCCGGAGGACTCCCCCGGGGGGCCGCTCGCGTTCCCGCCCAGGAACGCCGCTCTTGGCGGCCAATCTTGCGAGATTACCCGCCAAGGCGGACGCCCCCCGCGCCCCGTTCTTCACGAAGAGGCGGCGGCCGACGCCTGGGCCTTTCGGGCGGCCCGCCGGCGCCGGTCGGCCACGGCCCACGGGTGCATGGACTCGGGCTTGCCGTAGCGCCCGCCGCGCTGGCGCAGCTCGACCTTGGCCTCGGCGAGGAGGACGTGCACCAGGCCGTACGAGCGTCCGGTCTGCTGCGCGAGTGCCCGGATCGACTGCTTCCGCTCCACGTACCCGACCCGCACGAACTCCCTCACCCGGTCCCGCTCCTCCCCCTCCAACAACACCACTGCCCCCACGTCCGCTCCCTTCCCACCGTCTCCGACCACACCGACCACACCCGATCTTCTACCACCCAAGCCACCCTCCAACTCACCACCACACAACCGACATACGCCCCAAACCATCCCAAGCCCACCACCCGCACCAACCGCCACACAGCAATTCACTAGCTACTTACAGCACTCCAGGTATCTTCGATACACGATCAAGGTCCGCCAGGCGGACAAAAGCAGTGAAGGGGGTGGATCGGTCATGGGGTGGGTGACGCCGATCCGCGCTCCCGAACAGGTCGACTACCGGCTCTCCCGGCACTGCGGGTGCGACGTCCAGGCGGACGCGCAGGTCGAGTACCGGCTCGCCTCCGACCGCGATCTGCGGTGGATCGGGAGCGGCCTGGTCGAGCTCGACTTGACCGCCGGCGGGCCCGTCGACCCGGACGCCGCGAAGGCGCTGATGGACGGCCGCGACTGGCGCACAGGTGCGCAGCTGGTGAAGCGCAAGCAGGTGCTCGACCCCCGCGGCAAGCTCCCGGCGAAGACGGTCGTGGACGCGATCACCGCGCTGGCGAAGGCCGACGGGGTCAGCCCTGCGGCGTACCTCGGCGGCCCGCTCGGCGAGCGCCTGGCCCGTGCCGAGCGGGGCCTGCGCCGCGAGGGGGAGCGGCACCTGCTGCCGCTGGCCGACGCCGAGCGCCTCGCCGCCGCGGCCGGCCTGGACGTCGCCGAGCTGTACGGCGCCGAGGCCGTCGAGGCGGCGCGGCCGTGGGCGGGGCGGCATGTCGACGTCGGCCTGCGCGGGGTCGACCTGGTGCTGGACCTGCCCAAGAGCCTGTCGACCGCGTGGGCACTGGCCGACGACGGGCTGGCGGCCGAGCTCGAAGAGGCGTGGCTCGCCTCGGTGGGCGACGCGGTCGCGGCGCTGGAGCAGTGGACGGCGTACGGGATGGCCGGTCACCACGGGAACGGGCAGCAGGCCACGCGGGTGGCCACCTCCGGCTTCCTGGGGTGGACCACCCTGCACCGCTCGGCCCGTCCGGTGGACGGCGCGGTGGGTGATCCGCACCTTCACGTGCACGTGAGCCTGGCGCACATGGCGAAGGGGGCGGACGGCCGGTGGCGCACGATCGCGGCCGGGGCCGAGGACCTGCTGCGGCACGCCCACCTGGCAAACGAGATCGCCGAGGCCCGCTTCCGCGCGCGGCTGACCGAGCAGTACGGCGCGCGGTTCGAGCGCTCCGAGAGCACCGGCGCGTGGGAGCTGGTGGGGGTGCCCGAGCAGCTGCGCGAGGCGTTCTCCCGCCGTCACCACCAGGTCGTCGCCGACGCGGGCGAGGGCGCCACCCGCGACCAGCAGAAGGCCGCCGCGCGGCGCACCGCCGAGGCGAAGATCGACGGCGGCCAGGAGGCCGAGCGCACCAGCTGGCGCGAGCGCGCCGTCGCCACGTTGGCCGGCGACCTCACCGGGTTGAGCGGCGAGCAGCGCGAGGTGGCGCTGGCCGAGGCCGGGCGCGCGGTCGAGGCGGTGGTGGCCGCAGCGCTGCCCGGCCCCGACGCGGCGGGCCCCGCGGCCGGTGGCCCGGGCCGCCCGATCCTGCCCACCCCGGAGCGGATCGCCTCCCGAATTTGGGAGGACCCCGAGCACGGCCTGGTGGCGTCGACCAAGGCCGTTGGGCACACGCACGTGCTGTCCGCCATCGTCCAGGAGCTGCCCTACCTGGACTCGGTGGAGCAGCTCACCGCGCTGGCCGACCAGGTGCTGGCCGTGGACGGGCACGCGGTGCGGCTGACCGACTCCAACCGGCACCACCAGGTGCACCGCCAGCGCTACACCCACACGTCGGTGATCGCGGCCGAGGCGACGATCATCTCGACCACCGCCACCGGCTACGGTCGGGGGCTGGCCCAGCTCACCCCGCAGGCGGCCGAGCTGACGATCGCCACCACCGAGCTGGCGAAGTCCGCCGACCGGGAGTTCCGCTTCACCGAGCAGCAGCGCGCGGTGATCCTGCGGCTGCTGACGGCCGGTCACGGAGCCGAGGCGGTGATCGGCGTCGCCGGGGCGGGCAAGACCACGCTCATGCAGGCCGCCCGGACCGGCTGGGAGGCCGCCGGCCTCACCGTGGTCGGCGCGAGCACGGCCGCCGTGGCGGCGGCGAACCTGACGGCCGAGGCCGGGATCGACAGCCGGACCATCGCCGCCTGGACCCGCGACATCACCGGCGGCCGGGGCCTCGCGGGCGTCGGCGTGCTGGTGATCGACGAGGCGGGCATGGTCGATGACCGGGCGCTGGCCGCGCTGCTGCGG
>NZ_BSSA01000053.1 GCF_030268885.1 Kitasatospora phosalacinea | reverse complement strand
ACATCATGCGATGCCTCAAGCGCTTCGTCGCCCGCGAGATCTACCGCGCCCTCACCAGGACACCGACAACCCAACGCATCAACCAGACCGACCTCGCTCCTGCAGCTTGACGTCCATAGGAGCATCCGGCCGCCCTCGGTCGGTCGTTCTCGTCCGGTGTTCCTCGCTCGGCGCTCCCGGCCGCTCCCGGCCGCAGTGACCTGCTGCTATCGGCCGATCGAGTCGTTCCCGAGCGCTGCGGTGCGCCGCACCGCTGAACGGTCGATCCCCTGCTCGATCATGCGAGGGTGACCGATCGTCATATCGACGTACAGAATGCCGGGTGGCGCAGTGCAGCGGCCGTCCTCCGCCGCCCCGCGCCCGCCGTGCTCGGGGCGGCCCTGCTGGCTCCCCTGGTCCTCGGCGTCTGGACGGCGGAACCGGGAACCACCCGGGGCGGCGAGGTGCGGGACGGGCTGCGGCTGAGCGTCAGCACCAACACCAGCCCCGACCCCGCGGTGCGACTGCGCGCCGGAGAAGCGGCCACCCGCACCTACCACCTGAGCAACCGCACCGAGTACCCGCTCGGCAACGTGGTGCTGAGCGACCCCCAACTGCCCGGGGGACAGCTCTCCTGCGGCGCCGACCGGAGCGTCCCGCCCGGCGGGGCCATCGACTGCACCGCCACCCTCACCGTCGCCCCCGGACCGCAGTCCACCCGGGTCTCGGCGGTCGCCGACGCGCCGAACCACCTGCCCCAGGCGCACGCCGACGCGACCACCGGCTACCTGGGCATCACCGCGGGCATCCGGCTCACCCGGCTGGGCGCCCCCACCGGTACGGGCCTGTCCCACCGCTCGACACCCCGGACACCCCCGAGCACCACCTTCGACCCCACGGCCGCACCTGGCGCCGCCCGGCCCGAGCGGACGCCGGTCAGGGCGGCGGGCAGAGCGGTGGCTGTGGGCACGGGGAGCATCGAACTCCAGTACCGCCTGGAGGCGTTCGGTGACGTCCCGATCACCGCCGCCTCGATCACCGAGGGACTGCCCGGCCTGGGCGAGGTGAACTGCACGGGCCCCGACGGCGGGCACACCATCGCTCCCGGCCAGGCCGTCGACTGCCGGGCGACCGGTACCGCCCGCCCGGGACGTCAGACCGGTACGGCCCGGGCGGAGGGCACGGCCGACGACGCGACCGTCGGCCCGGACGGCAGCCGCCAAGCACCCCGCCGGGTCTCCGCCGAGGCCGACGGCACCTACGACGGTCTGCAGCCCACCCCACCCAGCGCAGGGCCGACCGAACCCACGACCGCAGGCTCCGGTTCCGATTCCGGTTCCGCTCCAGGAACGGGCACCGGTAGCGGGGCGGGGGCGGGGGCGGGCCAGGGAACGGGCAGCACGGGCACCGGGGCCGGCCAGCCGGCCCCCGGCACGGCGGGCACCGGCGGCACCGGCAGCGCCGGAACCGCCGGAGGCGCGGGCACGCCACCGGGCTCCTCGACGGACGCCGTCCCGCCGGGGCTGCTCCCGATCACCGTCCCGCCCGGCACCCGGCCGGTGGCCGCCGCTCCCGGCCAGCCGCCCGCCAACGCAGGGCAGGTGCAGGGACAGGGACAGGGACAGGGACAGGGACAGCAGCCCGCAGCAGGAGCCCCCGCCCTGGCCGGGCAGTTGCTCGGGCCGTTCCTCCCCGGACAGGCGCCGGCACTGCTCCCGGGCGGAACCGCTTTCGCCCGCCCCGCCTCACCCTTCGCCGCTCCCGGTCAGTTCGCTGCATCAACTCCCTTCACGAGCAGTTCCGTTGCCCCCGCCACCGCCAACCCGTCCGCCCCCGCACAGGCTCCGAGCCCTGCCGCCGGTCAGCAGTCGCGGCCCGCAGCCGACCGATCCCCGGGCGCTCAGGCGCAGAGCCAGTACGCGACGGGCGACTGGCCCGCCGAGGAGGAGGACAGGCCCTGGGACACCACCGAGGTGATGATGCTCCTGCTGGCGCTCATCCTCCCGGTGCTGTGCGTCCTGGCGGCGATGTTCACCGTCCGGAACCGGAGCCGGCGGTGAGAGCCATGGCGGCGGTGAGAGCCATGACGGTGGTGACGGCCACGACCACCGTGACGGTGACGGCCACGACGACGCTGGCGGTGCGGGCGACAGCGACAGCGACAGCGGCGGAGGCGGGCCGGAGCGCACTGTGCCCGGGTGCGGTCGGGCCGCGATGCTGACCGTCGCCGTTGCCGCCGTGGCGGGTGCGGTGCTGGCGTTGGTGCTCGGCTTGCTGCTGGGGCGGACCAGGCGGGCGCGCGAGGGGTCGACGACGCCGCAGGCGCTGTCCTTCGCCGGGGCGGCGATCCTCGGCTTCTTCGCACTCTTCCTGGGCTTCAGCATCGCCGGCACCTGGCAGCAGCTGAACGCGGCCCGCCAACACACCTACGAAGAGTCGCGGGCCCTCACGGAGGCGTACTGGACCGCCGGCGGCCTGTCCGGCGCAGACCGGCCGGTGGTGCGGGAGAGGCTGCGGTCCTACACCAGGGTGGTGATCGACGACGAGTGGGCCACCATGCAGCACGGCACCGGTAGTCAGACCGCCTGGCAGGCGGTCGACCGGGTGCGGGCCGCCGTCGACCAGGCCGCGGTGCACAACCAGGCCGAGGCGAGTGCTCGGACCGATGTGCTGCGCAGCCTGTCCGAGGTCAACGCCAAGCGCAACGCGCGGCTGGGTGATCTCCGCGCGTCGGTGCCCGTCCTGGCGATCGGCGGTCTGCTGGTGGGGGCGGTGTTCGTGCTGGCCACCCCCTCGGTGATCGGGTTGACCTCCAATCCGCGGAACCTGGTGCTGATGTGCTTCGTGGGCGCCTCCGTGGCGTTCGGGGTGAGCATGGTGGCGGTGATGAGCGGGCCGTTCTCCGGTGCGGTGCGCGTCCAACCGACGGCTTTCCAGCTGGCGTTGGACCGCTACGACCAGATCGACGGCGACGCCGGGGCGTCGGCGCCGCCCCCGTTCCGGTCCTGACCGGTGCGGTCGGTCGGTGCGGTCAGGAGGTCACGCCGAGTTCGCGCGCGATGAGCATCCGTTGGACCTCCGAGGTGCCCTCCCCGATCTCCAGGATCTTGCAGTCGCGCCACATGCGGGCGACCGGGTACTCGTTCATGAAGCCGTAGCCGCCGTGGATCTGGGTCGCCTCCCGGGCGTTGTCGACCGCGGCCTCGGAGGCGTACAGCTTGGCGATGGCTGCCTCCTTCTTGAAGGGTTCGGAGTGCAGCAGCCGGGAGGCGGCGTCCCGCCAGGCCAGGCGGGAGGTGTGTGCGCGCATCTCCATGTCGGCGAGCTTGAACTGGATGACCTGGTTGGCGCCGATCGGCCGGCCGAAGGCGCGGCGCGTGGCGGCGTACGAGAGCGACTGGTCGACGCACCCCTGGGCCAGGCCGGTGGCCAGGGCCGCGATGGCGATGCGGCCCTCGTCGAGGATGCGCAGGAACTGGGCGTAACCGCGGCCTCGGCTGCCGAGCAGGTTGGCCGCGGGCACTCGGCAGTCGGTGAAGGACAGTTCGCGGGTGTCCGAGGCGTTCCAGCCGACCTTCGAGTACTTCTTCGACACCTGGAACCCGGGGGTCCCAGTGGGAACGATGATGGAGGAGATTTCCCTGGTGGGCGAGTGATTTGACGCCCCATCACTCGAACGTGTGAGCGGCTCGGTCAGTGCGGTGACGGTCACCAGCCCGGTGATCTCGGTGCCGGAGTTGGTGATGAAGCACTTGCTGCCGTTGATCACCCACTCGTCGGTGGTCTCGTCGTAGCGCGCGGTGGTCCGGGTCGCCCCGGCGTCCGTACCGCCCTCGGGCTCGGTCAGGCCGAAGGCGCCGAGCATCTCGCCGGAGGTCAGCTTCGGCAGCCACTCGCGCTTCTGCTCCTCGGTGCCGAAGAGGTGGACGGGCATCGCGCCGAGCGAGACGGCGGCCTCCAGGGTGATCGCCACCGAGGAGTCGACCCGGGCCAGTTCCTCCAGGGCCAGGCAGAGCGCGAAGTAGTCGCCGCCCATGCCGCCGTACTCCTCCGGGAAGGGCAGCCCGAACAGGCCCATCCGTCCCATCTCCCGGACGATTTCGTACGGGAACTCGTTCTGCTCGTAGTATTCGCCGATCTTCGGCGCAACCACGTCGTTGGCGAACTCCTCCACGGTGCGGCGGAGTTCCTCGTACTCATTGCTCAGGCGGTGGTCGAGCACGGCTGATCCTCCCGGGATCGCGGCCTGGTGGGCCTGGTGGGGACGGATGGTCGGAGGGGGTGTCGGGGTTCAGCCCGTCGGCCCGAGCAGGGCGCGGACGGTCCTCGACGGGCTGGGGCGACCGAGGTGACGGGCCATCCAGCCGCTGGTCGCGGTGAGTGCGGCGAGGTCCACGCCGGTCTCCACGCCCAGGCCGTTCAGCATCCAGACGAGGTCCTCGGTGGCCAGGTTGCCGGTCGCGCTCCTGGCGTACGGGCAGCCGCCGAGGCCGCCGGCCGACGCGTCCACCACGGTCACGCCGGAGCGGAGCGCCGCCAGGGTGTTGGCGAGGGCCTGCCCGTAGGTGTCGTGGAAGTGCACCGCCAGACGTTCGACCGGGGCACCGGAACGGGTGAACGCGTCGATCAGGGCGTTGACGTGGCCGGGGGTGGCGACGCCGATGGTGTCGCCGAGGCTCAGCTCGGTGCAGCCCATCTCCAGCAGCGCCAGGCCGTGGCGCACCACCTGCTCGATCGGGACCGGCCCCTCCCAGGGGTCGCCGAAGCACATCGACAGGTAGCCGCGGGCCGGGATCCCGGCGGCCGCGGCGCGCTCCACCACCGGACGGAACATCGCCATCGCCTCGTCCGCCGAGCGGTTGAGGTTGCGCCGGGCGAAGGTCTCGGTGGCGCTGGCGAAGACCGCGACCTCGGTGGCGTGGTGGGCCAGCGCCCGGTCCAGCCCGCGCTCGTTGGGCACCAGGACGGGCAGTCGCAGGCCGGGGTGCCGCGCGGGCAGCCCGGCCAGCCGGGGCATCAGCTCCTCGGCGTCCGCCAGTTGGGGCACCCACTTGGGGTGGACGAAGCTGGTGGCCTCGACGGTGCGCAGCCCGGCGGCGGCGAGCCGGGCGACGAACTCGGCCTTCACCTCGACGGGGACGAGCGCGCCCTCGTTCTGCAGGCCGTCGCGCGGGCCGACCTCGTGGATGCGGACCCGGCCGGGCAGCGCGGGGTCGCGCACCGGCTGCGGCAGGCCGAGGTCCAGCACGGTCGGTTCGTCCGTCCCGTTCGGCGAGGTGCTCATCGGACCGCCTCCCGGAGGGGCTCGGCGGGTGCGGGGGAGGGGGCGGGGTCGGACGGGTCCTCGTCCGCGGCGACCGTCACCAGGGGCGCGTCCATCGCGACGGTCGCGCCGGGGGCCACCCGCAGGTCGTCGACGGTGCCGTCGTGCGGCGCCGAGATGACGTGCTCCATCTTCATGGCCTCCAGGACCAGCAGGGCCTGGCCGCGGCGGACCCGCTCGCCGGGTTCGACCTTGACCACGGTGACGGTGCCGGGCATCGGTGCGGTGAGGGTGCCGTGGTGGACGGCGCCGGCCGCGGCGCGCTCCGCGATTGCATCGAACGGGTGAACGGGCCAGGCGTCCCCGTCGATCCCGAGCCAGTGGGTGGTCCCCTCCGGCGTGCGCTCCGAGGCGACCGTGAAAGTGGCCTGCAGGCCGTCAACCGCAAGGCGCAGCAGGTTCCCGTCCCGGCTCGCGCGGGCCCTCCGGACCGGGGCGTCGCCCAGGCGGACCTCCCACTCGGGGGTGGTCGTCGCGGAAAAACCGATAGCGCTCTCGAATTCACCATTGGTAATCATTCGACAGCTCACGGTGACCGGTTCGCGGCCGGGCAGTCGGAGCCGGTGCGTGGTCCACGCGGCCTCGCCACCGAGCCGCCAGCCCGAAGGGAGGGAGAAGGGATCGGTCCAGCCGTCGGAGGCGGTGGCGCGGCCGAGTTCGAGCTGCCGCAGCAGTGCGGCGGCGAAGTGGAGCAGGTCGATCGACCCGGCGCGGGTGTACGGGGAGCTCAGCAGCGAGGCGTCCTGCTGGGCACTGCGTTCCACCAGTCCGGTGTCGAGCCGGCCTGCCGTGACCTCGGGCCGGGCCAGCAGTCGGCGCAGGTAGCCGGTGTTGGTGGTGACGCCCAGGATGCGGGTCTCGGCGAGTGCGGCCCGCAGCCGACGGATCGCGGTCGGGCGGTCGGGCCCGTACGCGATCACCTTGGCGAGCATCGGGTCGTACAGGCTGCCGACCCGGTCGCCGGGTGCGATTCCGGAGTCCACCCGGACGCCCTCCCCGGAGGGTTCGTCCAGCAGCAGTACCTCGCCGCCGGTGGGCAGGAAGTCCCGTTCCGGGTCCTCGGCGCAGATCCGGGCCTCGATCGCGTGGCCCAGGAAGGAGACGTCCGACTGGACGAACGGCAGCGCCTCGCCCGCGGCGACGCGCAACTGCCACTCGACCAGGTCCAGCCGCTGAGGGCCGTCCGGCCCGGCCACGGCCACGGCCAGTTCGGTGACGGGGTGTTCCACCTGGAGGCGGGTGTTCATCTCCATGAAGAAGAAGTCGAGGACCTCGTCCGCGTCCGGCCCCGCGGGGCCACCGCCGGGGACGATGAACTCGACCGTGCCGGCACCGGTGTAGCCGCAAGCCTCGGCGGCGCGCACCGCGGCCGCGCCCATCGCGGCGCGGGTCCGGGGGTTCAACAGAACGGAAGGAGCCTCTTCGATGAGCTTCTGATGGCGGCGCTGCAGACTGCACTCGCGCTCGCCGAGGTGGACGGTCCGGCCGTGGGTGTCGGCCAGGACCTGCACCTCGATGTGCCGGGGCTGGTCGACCCAGCGCTCCAGCAGCAGGGTGTCGTCGCCGAACGCGGTGCGGGCCACCCGGCGGGCCGCAGCCAGCTCGGCGGGCAGCTCGGCCGGGTCGCGGACCAGCCGCATGCCCTTGCCGCCACCGCCGGCCGAGGGCTTCAGCAGCACCGGGTAGCCGATCCGCCCCGCCGCCTCGATCAGCTGCTCGTCGCTGGGCGAGCCCTCCTCGCTGCCGGGGACGACGGGCACTCCGGCGGCCCGGACGGCCTCCTTGGCGTTGATCTTGTCGCCCATCAGCTCCACCGCAGCCGGCGGCGGGCCGATGAAGACCAGCCCGGCCCGGGTGCAGGCCTCGGCGAACGCGGAGTTCTCGGCCAGGAACCCGTAGCCGGGGTGGACGGCCTGCGCGCCGGTCCGGCGGGCGGCCTCCAGGATCAGGTCGGCGCGCAGGTACGTCTCGGCGGCGGAGCTGTCGCTCCGGTCGGCGGGCCCGAGCCGGACCGCGAGGTCGGCGGCCCGGACGTGCGGGGCGTCCGCGTCCGCGTCGCTGTGCACGGCGACCGACCGCACGCCCAGCCGTCGGAGGGTGCGGATCACCCGGAGTGCGATCTCGCCGCGGTTGGCGACGAGCACGGTGTCGAACATGAGAGGTGTTCCTCCGTCACGAAGGGAACGGTGAGCTGGTTGGCAGTGCGTCACTGACGGTGCGTCACCGACGGGCGGTCCGGGCGGTCGCGGCCGCCCGTCACATCCGGAAGACCCCGAACGGGCGCGGCTCGGGGAGCGGGGCGTTGGCGCAGGCGGTGAGCGCCAGGCCGAGCACGGTCCTGGTCTGCAGCGGGTCGATCACGCCGTCGTCCCACAGCCTGGCGGTGGCGTAGTAGGCGTTGCCCTGGCGCTCGTACTGCTCGCGGACGGGGCGCTTGAACTCGTCCTCGTCCTCGGCGCTCCAGTCCTCGCCCCGGGCCTCGAACTGGTCGCGGCGGACGGTGGCCAGCACCGAGGCCGCCTGCTCCCCGCCCATCACGGAGATCTTCGCGTTCGGCCACATCCACAGGAAGCGAGGTGAGTAGGCCCGCCCGCACATCGAGTAGTTGCCCGCCCCGTACGAGCCGCCGATCACCACCGTCAGCTTGGGCACCCGGGTGCAGGCCACCGCGGTGACCATCTTGGCGCCGTGCTTGGCGATGCCGCCGGCCTCGTACTGGCGGCCCACCATGAACCCGGTGATGTTCTGCAGGAAGAGGAGGGGGATGCCGCGCTGGTCGCACAACTCGACGAAGTGCGCGCCCTTGAGCGCGGACTCGGCGAACAGGACGCCGTTGTTGGCGACGATGCCGACCGGGTGGCCGTGGATCCGGGCGAAACCGGTCACCAGGGTGGTGCCGTACTCGGCCTTGAACTCGGCGAACCGGCTGCCGTCCACCAGCCGGGCGATCACCTCGCGCACGTCGTAGGGGGTGCGCGGGTCCACCGGCACCACGCCGTACAACCCGGCCGGGTCGACCGCGGGCGGCTCGACCGGGGCGAGCGGCCACGGCTTGGCGGCGCGCGGGCCCAGGCCGGCCACGATGGTGCGGACGATGGAGAGCGCGTGGGCGTCGTCCTCCGCGAGGTGGTCGGTCACCCCCGAGGTGCGGGAGTGGAGGTCGCCGCCGCCCAGCTCCTCGGCGGTCACCACCTCGCCGGTGGCGGCCTTCACCAGCGGTGGGCCGCCCAGGAAGATGGTGCCCTGGTTGCGGACGATCACGGCCTCGTCGCTCATCGCCGGGACGTACGCACCGCCCGCGGTGCAGGAGCCCAGCACCGCCGCGATCTGCGGGATCCCGGCGGCGGACAGGCGCGCCTGGTTGTAGAAGATCCGGCCGAAGTGGTCGCGGTCGGGGAACACCTCGTCCTGCATCGGCAGGAACGCCCCGCCGGAGTCCACCAGGTAGACGCAGGGCAGCCGGTTCTCCAGGGCCACCTCCTGCGCCCGCAGGTGCTTCTTCACCGTCATCGGGTAGTAGGTGCCGCCCTTGACCGTGGCGTCGTTCGCCACCACCAGGACCTCGCGTCCGGCGACCCGGCCGATCCCGGCGATCACCCCGGCGGCCGGGGCGGCGCCGTCGTACAGCCCGTCGGCGGCCAGCGGGGCCAGTTCGAGGAACGGCGAGCCGGGGTCGAGCAGGGTGTCCACCCGGTCCCGGGGCAGGAGTTTGCCGCGGGCGACGTGCTTGGAGCGGGCCTTCTCACCGCCGCCGAGCGCCGCCGCCGCGAGCTTGCCGCGCAGCTCGGCGACCAGCTCCCGGTGGGCCCGGGCGTTGGCCAGCCCGGCCGGGGAGGACGGGTCGGCCACGCCCTCCAACCGGGGGGCCGGTGCGTCGGAGGCGAGGAACGGCGGGGCGTCCGGGGCCGCGTCCCGCGACGGGGCGGTGGACCACGGAGGAGTCTGTGCCGAAGAGGGGACCATCCCAAGAGCTCCCTTGCCCTCGGATTCGGATCGGGGCAGGCCGAAGGGCGAGCCGGCCAGCCCGTGTTAATGAGCGTTAACTCTGCGGCCAGGTTAACCATCGATAACCCGACTGTCTACGATGGGCAGCATGCCCAACCGCGCCACCGCCCCCGCGCTCCCACGCCGTGACCAGATCCGGAAAGAGGCCGCCAGGCTGTTCGCCGCTCGGGGCTTCCTCGGGGTCGGCGTCGACGAGATCGGCAAGGCGGTCGGCATCAGCGGCCCCGGCCTGTACCGACACTTCGCGGGCAAGGACGCGATGCTCGCCGACCTCCTGGTCGGCATCAGCGAGCGCCTGCTGGAGGAGGGGCGACGCCGCGAGGGCGAGGCCGACGGGCCCCGGGCCGCGCTCGACTCCCTGATCGACGGGCACATCGACTTCGCCCTGGACGACCGGGACTTGATCACCCTCCACGACCGCGAGCTGCTCCACCTCAAGGAGGCGGACCGCCGCCGGGTGCGCCGGCTCCAGCGCGGCTACGTCGAACTCTGGGTCGCGGTGGTGCGCGAGGCGTTCCCGCCGCTGGCCGTGCCCGAGGCGGAGCCGGTCGCCCGCGCCGCCGTGCACGCGGTCTTCGGCCTGCTCAACTCCACCCCGCACAGTGCCGCTCCGCAGGCGCCCCAGAGTGCCGGACCCGACGCCGGACCCGACGCCGGTGCGGGCGCCCCCGCCGAGCGGTCCGGCTCCGAACGGTCCGGTTCCGAGCGGTCCGGCTCCGAGCGGTCCGGGCTGGCCCGGGACAGCATGGCGGCGCTGCTGCGTGCGCTGGCCCAGGGGGCGTTCGTGGCGGCCGCCGCGGAGGCCGAGGGGCCCCGACCGGTCCGCTGACCCGCGGCACCGGGTCCGGTGGTCGGTCGGGGTGGGGCTGGCTACACCCTCCGCCTAGGTCGATCGGCTGACCCAGGTCTAGCCGATCGCAGGAGGCGCACCACCGCGCGGCGCGGGCAACCTGTAGACGGGAAGGAAGCGCGACCCGGAGTCGTTCAGCCTTCCGTGCGCCCTCGAACCCGATGGACGCCCGACCGGCCGAATGGTTAGCATCACTAAATATGCCCGAGACTCATGGTTTCCCAGAGCGAAGTTGGCTCCGCCGGCTCGGCGGCTACTGCTGGCGGTACCGCCGCAACCTGCTGCTGTCCTTCGGGGCGTCCCTGGTGGGCATGGCGGTCACCGCGATCGTCCCGCTCATCACCAAGCTGATCATCGATGACGTGATCACCACGCACAGCCGTCCGCTCACTCCCTGGGCGGTCCTGCTGCTGGTCGCGGCGGCGGTGGTGTTCCTCTGCACCCAAGTCCGGCGCTACTACGGCGGCCAGCTCGCGCTGGACGTCCAGCACGACATGCGGGCCGACCTGTTCCGCTCGCTGACCAGGCTCGACGGGCACCGGCAGGACCGGCTGGACACCGGCCAGGTGGTCGGCCGGGCCACCTCCGACCTGCAGCTCGTCAACGGTCTGCTGTCGATGCTGCCGATGATGACGGGCTACGGCCTGATGTTCGTCATGTCGCTGGCGGTCATGCTCTGGCTCTCCCCGCCGCTCACCCTGATCGCCCTGGTGATGGGCCCGGTCCTGTGGTGGCTGGCCACGCTCAGCCGCAAGCGCCTCTTCCCGGCGACCTGGGCCGCCCAGCAGCAGGCCGCCGAGGTCGCGGGCGTGGTGGACGCCGCGATCGGCGGGGTCCGGGTGGTCAAGGGCTTCGGCCAGGAGGCGCAGGAGCGCCGCAAGTTGGAGCGCGCCTCGCGCGAGCTGTTCGCCGCCCGGCTGCGGTCGATCAAGCTGAACGCCCGCTACACCCCTGCCATGCAGGCCGTCCCCGCGCTCGGGCAGGTCGCGGTGCTCGCCGTCGGCGGCTGGCTGGCCGTCCGGGGGGACGTCACGCTCGGCACCTTCGTCGCTTTCTCCACCTACCTGGCGCAGATGACCGGCCCGGTCCGGATGCTCGCCATGGTGATCACGGTCGGCCAGCAGGCCCGCGCCGGGGTCGAGCGCGTCCTGCAACTGATCGACCAGCGCCCGCTGGTCACCGACCCCGCCGACGCCCGCCCGCTCGACCCGTCCGCCGCCCCGCCCGGCACCCCCGCGCTGGAGCTCGACCGGGTCGACTTCCACTACCGGGCGGAGGAGCACCCCGAGCCGGGCAGCGTCCCCGACGGCGTCCCGGTGCTGGAGGGCCTCAGCCTGCGGCTCGCCCAGGGGGAGACGCTGGCCCTGGTCGGCGCCTCCGGCTCCGGCAAGTCCACCGTCGCCCAGCTGGTGCCCCGCTTCTACGACCCGACCTCCGGCACCGTCCGACTGTTCGGGCAGGACGTCCGCGAGGCCACCCTGGACTCGGTGCGCGCCACCATCGGCATCGTGCCCGAGGAGAGCTTCCTGTTCTCCGAGAGCGTCCGCACCAACATCGCCTACGGGCACCCGGACGCCACCGAGGAGCAGATCGAGGCCGCCGCCCGGATCGCCCAGGCCGACGGCTTCATCCGCGAGCTCCCCGAGGGCTACGACACCAAGGTCGGCGAGCAGGGCCTCACCCTCTCCGGCGGCCAGCGCCAGCGCATCGCGCTCGCCCGGGCCGTCCTCACCGACCCGTGCATCCTGCTGCTCGACGACGCCACCTCCGCGGTGGACCCGCAGATCGAGGCGGAGATCCACGACGCGCTGCACAGCGTGATGGCCGGCCGCACCACCCTGCTGATCGCCCACCGCCGCTCCACCCTGCAGCTCGCCGACCGGATCGCCGTCCTGGACGCGGGCCGGCTGATCGACCTCGGCACGCACGAGGAACTCACCGCCCGATGTCCCCGCTACCGCTCGCTCATCACCGACCCGGACGCCCTGCCGGCTCCCGCCCCGGCTCCGGACGAGGAGACCGCACCCGAGCGGGCCGTCGGTGCCACCGCCACCACCGGCAGTGCGGCCGCCAGTAGCGCTGCCGCCGGGAAGCCGGGGGCGGACGCCGAACTGCTCGCCAAGGTCGCCGCCCTGCCGCCCGCGACCGACACCCCCGGGGTCCCGGTCGAACGGGCCGAGGCCGCCGACCCCCGGTTCGGCCTCGCCCGGCTGCTCGCCCCGTTCCGCCGCCCCCTGCTGCTCGCCCTGCTCCTGGTCGCGCTGGACACCGCGGCCGGGCTCACCCTCCCGGTCCTGATCCGGCACGGCATCGACGACGGCGTCAGCAAGGCCGCCCTCGGCGGCGTCGCGGTCGCCTCCCTGCTGGCCCTCGCGGTGGTCCTGCTCGACTGGTTGGTGCAGGCCACCGAGAGCCGGGTTTCCGGCCGCACCGGCGAACGCGTCCTCTACACCCTGCGGCTGAAGATCTTCGCGCACCTCAACCGGCTCGGCCTCGACTACTACGAGCGGGAACTGACCGGCCGGATCATGACGCGGATGACCACCGACGTCGACTCCATCTCCTCCTTCCTGCAGACCGGCGTGGTCACCGCCGTGGTCAGCGTCCTCACCTTCCTCGGCATCTTCGTCGCCCTGATCGTGATCGACCCCGGCCTCGCCCTGGTGGTCTTCGCGGTGCTCCCGCCGCTGGTCATCGCCACGCTGGTGTTCCGCAAGAAGTCCGCCCAGCAGTACCAGGTCTCCCGCGACCTGATCAGCACCGTCAACGCGGACCTGCAGGAGAACGTCGCGGGCATGCGGATCGTCCAGGCCTTCCGCCGCCAGGACGCCAACACCGAGCGGTTCGTCGAACGGGGCCTCGCCTACCGGCACGCCCGGGCCAGGGCGCAGCTCTACATCTCGCTGTACTTCCCGTTCGTGCAGTTCCTCTCCAGCGTCGCCTCCGCCCTGGTGCTGATCGCCGGCGCCTCCCGGGTCGACGACGGCACCCTCACCATCGGCGCCCTGGTCGCCTACCTGCTGTACATCGACCTGTTCTTCGCGCCCGTCAACCAGCTCTCGCAGATCTTCGACGGCTACCAGCAGGCCGCCGTCGGCCTCGGCCGGATCCGCGAACTGATGCGCACCCCCACCAGCACGCCCCAGGCCGAGCACCCGGTCCCGGTCGGCGCGCTGCGCGGCGAGATCGACTTCCGGAACGTCAGCTTCGCCTACAACGGAGGTGGTGCGGGCAACCCCGACGTGCTCTCCGGGATCGACCTGCACATCCCGTCCGGCCAGACCGTCGCCCTGGTCGGCGAGACCGGGGCGGGCAAGTCGACCCTGGTCAAACTGGTCGCCCGGTTCTACGACGCCACCGGCGGCACCCTGCAGGTGGACGGCACCGACCTCACCAGCTACGACCTGGACGGGTACCGGCACCGGCTCGGCGTCGTCCCGCAGGAGGCGTACCTCTTCGCGGGAACGGTCCGGGACGCCATCGCCTACGGGCGCCCCGGGGCCAGCGACGCCGAGGTCGAGGCGGCGGCCAAGGCGGTCGGCGCCCACGACATGATCACCCGGCTGACCGGCGGCTA
The DNA here is from genome assembly GCF_030268885.1 of Kitasatospora phosalacinea. Taxonomy (GTDB): domain Bacteria; phylum Actinomycetota; class Actinomycetes; order Streptomycetales; family Streptomycetaceae; genus Kitasatospora; species Kitasatospora phosalacinea_C. The sequence continues at coordinate 7,590 of NZ_BSSA01000053.1, read as the reverse complement.
CCAGCACCGGGTCGCACCCCGCGGCCGCAACCTCTCCGCCGGTCAGCGCCAGCTCATCGCCCTCGCCCGCGCCGAACTGGTCGACCCCGACATCCTGCTCCTCGACGAGGCCACCGCCGCACTCGACCTCGCCACCGAAGCCGCCGTCAACCACGCCGCCGACCGGCTCAGCGGCGGACGCACCACCCTGGTCATCGCCCACCGGCTCACCACCGCCGAACGGGCCGACCGGATCGTCGTCCTCGACCACGGCCGCATCGTGGAGGACGGAACCCACACCGAGCTGCTCGACCGCGACGGCGCCTACGCCAAACTGTGGAACGCCTTCATCGCGGAGGGGCACCCGGCACCGGCCCTGGGCTGACCACCCGGACGACGACCCCGGCGGAGGGGCGGCAGCGGACCGCGACGGCCGCGACGCCCTGACGCCGGGGCCGACGACCCCGTGCGGCCACGGACCACCGCGTGCGGGACGGGAGCCATCGGCCTTGACCGGAAAGGGCCGTTCGATCACGGAGCTGTCTCGGCCGGGACGCAACTGGGCCGCTCGCCGGTTGCGACTCGGCCACCGGACACCGCCGACGGAGCCCCTCCTGGTACACAGAACGGGCGACCGATCGAGGGGACGGGAGCACCACCCCGTCACCAGGTCGAGAGGCCACGCCCATGCGCCCACGCGCGTCCGCGCCGCCCCCGGTCGCCCTCTACGCGGTCGGCCAACTCCCCGCCTACCTGCTGCCCACCCTGGTGGGCAGCCTCACCGGCGGAACCGGTCCGACCCCCACGCAGGCCGGAGCCCTCGGCAGCACCCTGCTGCTCGCGTCCGCCACCGTCGCGCTGCTGCTCGCCGGACGGGTGGCCGCCCTCGGACCGGGCCGCACCGCGCGCACCGGCCTCGGCCTGCTCGGGCTCGGCTGCGCACTCGCCGCCACCGGTCCGCAACTCCCGCTGCTCACCGTCGCCCTGGCGCTGGCCGGGCTCGGTGCGGGCGTCGCCACCGCCGTCGCCACCACGGCCCTGGCCGGTGCGCCCGACCCGCACCGCAGCACCGTCCGCGCCCTGTTCGCCACCTCGGGCACCGCGGCCGCGTTCTACCTGCTGCTCCCGCACCTCGGCACCGGTCCGACCGCGCCCTTCTCCGCGCTCGCCCTGACGGCCCTGGCGGTCCTGGCCGCCGCCTCCCGCAACGGCAGTTCCGCCCCGGACCAGGTCCGCGGACCACGGCGCAGCGCCCCGGCCGCACCCGGCGGCCGGACGCGGACCGGCGCGGCCGCGCTCGTCCTGGCCGTTCCGTTCTGGGCGATGGCGCAGAACGCGCTCTGGGGCATCAGCGGCCAACTCGGCCGCCAACGGGCCGGGTTGGGGGAGAGCACCCTCGGCCTGGTGTTCGCGCTGGCGCTGCTCGGCGGTCTGCTGGGCGTGGCCGCCGCGGGCGCGCTCGGCACCAGGGTCGGCCGCGCCGCCCCGATCGGGCTCGGCACCCTGGTGATCGCCGGGTGCGTCCTGCTGACCGGCACCGCCCGCGGCCCGGCCGCCTTCACCACGGGCGAACTGCTGTGGAACCTGCTGTACCCGCTGGTGCTCAGCCACCTGCTCGGCCTCGCCGCCGCCCTCGACCCCGGCGGCCGCCGCGCCGTCCAGACCTCCGCCGTCGCCGCCCTCGGCACCGCCTGCGGGCCGCTGGCCGGTGCCGCCCTGGCGAGCGGTCTCGGCCACCCGGCAACGGGCGCGGTGCTCGCCGCCCTGCTGCTGGCCAGTGCCGGGCCGCTGACCCTGGCCGCCCGCGCCCGCGGGCCCCACCGTCCGGCCGCCCGCGCTCCGGCGGGCGCCCGGCCGGCCGCCACGGCACCGCGTCGCCGTCCGACGGCGCCCCGGCACCAGGCCCGCCACCCACCCGACGACCCACCCGACCGCCCGCGTCCCCGGGCCGCGCCGGCCGGTGCCGAGCACCCACCCGGACCACGCCTCCGGCTACGCCTCCAGCAGCGCCCGGAACAGCGCCTCGACGTCCGCCCTGGACGGCAGCTCGCTGACCTGACCGTCCCCGACCTCCACCACCCGCCACCCCGCGGCCCCGTCCGCCGCGCCCGCTCCGGCGCTGCGGGCCAGGTCGGTGGTGACGAAGCGGCACCCCAGCCGCCGGACCAGCGGGCGGACGGCCGACAGCTCGGGCTCCACCCGGACCGCCGGGCTGTCGGGGTGCGGGCCGACCAGCACCGCCTCGCCGTCCAGCCACCAGACCCGGGCCTCCTCCGCCCGCCCGTCCGCGGCCCGGGCGAACCGCTCGAAGCGGCGCACCACCAGCCCGCCCGACAGGAACTCGCCCTGCAGCTCGGCGAAGCGCGACGCCACCCGCTCCAGCGCGTCGAGGTCGGCGAGGTCGGGCACGTAGCAGGCCTCGTCCCATTCGTGCTTGCGGGACTTCACGTAGTCCTTCACCACCGCGGGCCCCCGCCCGCCCAGCTCCGCGGCCGCCGCGGCCAGGGCGCTCCGGCTCCAGCCCGGGCCGGGCAGCCAGCTGCTGGCCGGGGTCAGCGGTTCGAACGTCCGGTACCAGCCGGGCAGTTCGTGGGCGGTCGCGTACGCGGCCGCTCCGGTCAGCAGGGGGCGGCCGCGGTCCGCCAGGGCCTCGGCGAGCTCGGCGTACCGGGCGGTGGGGACCATCCAGCCCCGGTACCAGAGCGGCCCCGGACCGGCCGGGATCCGGCGGACCGCAGCCTCGACGTCCCCGGCGAGCAGCGCGTCGTGGTCGAGCAGGACGTGGCCGCCGCCCACCGCCCGGAGCGCCCCGGCCTCCCAGGCGAAGTGCGGGTCCACCCGGCGGGGGAGCAGCGGGTCGGACGGAAGGATGACGGCGGGTTCGACCATGCGGCTCAGATTAGGTCCACCGACCGGTGGAGAGCCCGGAAACCCCTTGCCCCGGCACGTCGTTCCGCCCGAAAACCCGATCGACACCCCTCCCACGAGTCTGCCAGGGTGGGCGCGTGCGATGGATCAGGCGTACTCGGAAGCCCGTCGGCGAACGGCGCCCCCGCCAGGCGGCGCGGACGCTGGTGCTCTCCCCGCAGGGCGAGGTGTTCCTGTTCAGGTCCGACAACTCCGAGGTCGGGGTGCACTGGAACGCCCCGGGCGGCGGGGTGGAGCCGGGCGAGTCCCCGATCGAGGGCGCCCTCCGGGAGCTGCACGAGGAGACCGGCTGGACCGACCTCCGGCCGGGCCCGCTCGTCTGCACCTGGGAGCACGACTTCACCTGGCACGGCACCCCCGTCCGGCAGCACGAGCACATCTTCCTGACCCACGGCCCGCGGCGCGAGCCCGGGAACGTCGCGGAGGTCCACCGGATCGACGGCATCCTCGGCTGGCGCTGGTGGACGCGGGAGGAACTCGCCGCCCCCGACGCCGACCCGACCTGGCCGCCGAACCTGTCCGTCCTGCTCGCCGGGCTCCGCACCGCGCCACCCGGCCCGATCGACCCCGTCCACCTCGGTTACGTGCCCAACGCCGTCCCCGCCGCGGGCGACTGACCCGCGGCCCCGCCGTTCCGTCCGACTCAGCGGACCGGGCGCCGACCCCGGCGGCGTCCGCGCGTGGTCGGCAGCTCGGCCTGCCAGTCGCGCATCCCCAGCTCCCGGTCGTGCACCGCCTCCGGGTTGATCACCACCGACAGCAGGGCGGACCGCAGCTCCTCCGGGGACAGCCCGGTCGAACGCTGCAGCTGCTCGGTCGGCACCGACACCGCGATGGCCGACCGCCACTCCGGCAGCACCACCTGGCAGGTGCCGGAACCGAACCGCAGCAACTGCGCCGACACCCGGCGGTCCGGAGCCCGCCCACCCGGACCGGCCCCCTCCGCCAGCCCGGGCGACCCGCCGATCAGCACCCCCATCGGCACCCCCGCCGGATCCGCCGGAGCACCCTCCGTCCCGGCCGCGGCCTCCTCCGCCACCGCCCGGCGCCCGGCCGACGGCACCGCCCGCACCTGGCTCAACCGCCGCGAGGGCGCGGGGCGCCGCTGCGGACGCACCTGCCCCACCACCTCACCGGCGCCCCAGACCCCCGACGACCACTCGACCGCCGCCCCGGACGCACCCACGCGGGTACCGGCACCCGTGCCCGCCCGCGTACCCGCATCGACGCCCGCACCAGCGCCTGCGCCCGCCGCCGTGCTCTGCGCAGCGTCCTCCGGCGCCGGACCGTCCGCCGAACCCGCCCGCGCCGCACGGCGGTTGACGTCCGCGTGCGGTCGGTCCGACGCGTTCTGGTCGAGCGAGGTCATGGCTGTTGCCCCTCCGGATTCTGAGCTCGCCCGATCCTGCACCACCGGTGCGCGCCGGGCCAAGGGACGTGCGCACGCAGCCCACGGTTCCCGTCCAGGGAGGGTAAACCCGTTGCGGGGCGGGGGCACCCGGCTAGGGTGGAGGCATGTCTCTCACGTCATGCCCGTGCTGGTGGCCGTCCTAGGACGGCCGGTTCCCACGCATGACCCCAGGGCCGTCCGCAAGGGCGGCCCCGGCGCGACCACCTCGGACGGATCCAGGGCAGACCCCGGCGGGCGGCCACCACCCGCAACCGAGGAGCACCCCCGCCATGACCAGCGCGACCGTCGCCGCCGAAGCCACCACCGACCGCACCGCCACCGCCGACCGCACCCCCGCCGAGAGCGCGGCGACCCCGCTGGTCGCCGCCACCGCCGCAGGGCACCGCCGCATCCTGACCGGCGACCGTCCCACCGGCCCGCTGCACCTCGGCCACTACTTCGGGACGCTCCGCAACCGGGTCGAACTCCAGGCCCGGGGCCTGGAGTTGATGATCGTCATCCCCGACTACCAGGCGATCACCGACCGGGACCGCGCCGACCGCCCCGCCGTTCACGCGGAGAACCTGGTCCTCGACTACCTGGCCGCCGGGGTCGACCCGGAGCGGTCCACGATCTTCACCCACAGCGCCGTTCCCGCCCTCAACCAGCTGATGCTGCCCTTCCTCAGCCTGGTCAGCGTCGCCGAACTCTCCCGCAACCCCACCGTCAAGGACGAGATCGCCCACTCCCGGCAGTCCGCCGTCAGCGGGCTGATGTTCACCTACCCCGTCCACCAGGCCGCCGACATCCTGTTCTGCAAGGCCGACCTCGTCCCGGTCGGCCAGGACCAACTGCCGCACCTGGAAGTCACCCGCACCATCGCGCGCCGCTTCAACGACCGCTACGCCACCCTCTTCCCCGAACCGCAGGCCCTGCTCTCCCGCGCCCCGCTGCTCCTCGGCACCGACGGCGGCAAGATGAGCAAGAGCCGGGGCAACTCCGTCACCCTCGGCGCCACCGCGGACGAGACCGCCCGACTGCTCCGCGGCGCCGTCACCGACCCCGACCGCCGCATCACCTACGACCCCGAGCACCGCCCCGGCGTCTCCAACCTCCTGCTGCTCACCGCGCTCTGCCAGGACCGCGACCCGCACGCCGTCGCCGCGGAGATCGGCGACGGCGGAGCCGCCCGCCTCAAGCGCACCGCCACCGAGGCGGTCAACGAGTACTTCCGCCCCCTGCGGGCCCGCCGCGCCGAACTCGCCGCCGACCGCACCGTCCTGCGCGAGGTCCTGCACACCGGGAACGCCCGCGCCAACGCCGTCGCCGACCGCACCCTCGCCGAGGTGCGCGCCGCCATGGGCACCTTCTAGCCCCGTCCCCGGCCGCGCTGCCGCCGCCCCGCGGCCCGGCGGAGCGACAGCAACGCGGCCGGGGTGGGCCGTTCCCGGACGGGGGATACCGTCAGCAGACGGAACAGCGGCCGCCCGCCTCCCGTCCCCACCCCCGCTCGCGCTCCCCGAAGGAGTACCGGATGCCCCTGCGCCCGCTCCGCCCCGGCGACCGGGTCGCCCTCGCCGCCACCAGCGGCGCGATCGACCCCGACCGACTCGCCCTCGGCACCGACGTCCTCCGCTCCTGGGGCCTGGACGTGGTCGTCCCCCCGCACCTCCACGACACCCACCCGACGCTGCCGCACCTGGCCGGCACCGACGCCCACCGCGCCGCCGACTTCCAGGCCGCCTGGCTCGACCCCGACATCGACGCCGTCCTCTGCGCCCGCGGCGGCTTCGGCGCCCACCGGATGGTCGACCTCCTCGACTGGGACGCGATGCGCGCCGCCGAACCGAAGCCCCTCGTCGGCTTCAGCGACGTCACCGTCCTGCACGAGGCCGTCGCCCAACGGCTCGGCATCCCGACCCTCTACGGCCCGATGCCCGGCACCACCGTCTTCAGCACCGACGCCGCCACCGCCGAACACCTGCGCCGCACCCTCTTCGAACCCGCCACCACCACCGTCCTCACCGGCCCCGACGCCACCGCCCTCGCCCCCGGACGGGCGCACGGCGTCCTGATGGGCGGCTGCGCCTCCCTGCTCGCGGCCGACCGCGGAACCCCCGGCGCCCGCCCGTCCTTCGCCGGCGGCCTGCTCCTCCTGGAGGACGTCAACGAGCAGCCCTACCAACTCGACCGGATCCTCACCCAGCTCCGCCGCAGCGGCGCCCTGGACGGGGTGGCGGGAGTGGTCCTCGGCTCCTGGGACAACTGCGGTCCGCTCGACGGCGTGCGCGCCGTGATGCTCGACCACTTCGGCGGCCTCGGCGTCCCCGTGCTGTGGGAACTCGGCTTCGGCCACTGCCCGTCCTCGATCACCGTCCCGCTCGGCGTCCCCGCCACCCTCGACGCCGACGCCGGCACGCTCACCCTCGACGCACCTGTTCTCAGCGGCCCTACCGGCGCGTAGGGTGCGAGCCATGCACGCCGAAGGCACCTCCAGCACCACTCCCACCACCGAGCAGCCCGCCGCCGTGGCGGAACAGGTGGTGACCCGAGCCCTCGGCCTGCTCCGCGGCCCCGGCAGCGGCACCGGCCGCGTCCTCCTCGGGCTGGCCGGGCCGCCCGCCGCCGGAAAGTCCACCCTCGCGCGCCTCCTGGCCGACGAGATCAACCACCGCGAAGGCCCCGACACCGCGGCCCTCCTCCCGCTCGACGGCTTCCACCTCTCCAACGCCCAGCTCGACCGCCTCGACCTGCGCCCCCGCAAGGGCGCCCCCGAGACCTTCGACGCCCACGGCTACCTCGCCCTCCTCCAGCGCGTCACCACCGACCGCTTCCACGACATCTACGCCCCCGACTTCGACCGCACCCTCGACGAACCGGTCGCCGCCCGGCACCTCATCCGCCCCTACACCCGCCTCGTCATCACCGAGGGCAACTACCTCGCCACCCCCACCACCCCGTGGACGGACGCCCGGGCCCTGCTGCGCGAGCTCTGGTACGTCGACGCGGACGAGAGCACCCGCGACACCCGCCTGCTCGCCCGCCACACCGAGGGCGGCCAGGACCACGCGGCCGCCCGCCACCGCATCGACAGCAACGACCGTCCCAACGCCACCCACGTGGAGAGCAGCCGCGCTGCGTGCGACTGGGTGGTCCGCACGGACGAGTTTGCATCCGTCCGCCGGTCGGCGTAGTGTTGACTGGTCGCTCGGCAGGGAGCACCGGACACGCATCTGTGTGGACGGTCCCGGGGCGGCCAATCCCTTGGAAAACCAGCTAGCTGATCCGTGACG
>NZ_BSSA01000052.1 GCF_030268885.1 Kitasatospora phosalacinea | reverse complement strand
GGCCTGCCCGGCCGGGCAGCCGTAGGACTGCGTGGTGTCGCAGTAGTGCGGGTAGTTGGCGGTGTTCTGCTCGACGACGTACACCAGGCCGCCGGTCTCGTGGCTGACGTTGGCCAGGAACGCCGCCGCCTCCTGCTTCTTCACCGTGTCCGAACCGGTGCCCGCGAACGCCGGGTAGGCGCTCAGCGCGTTGACCAGCCCGGCGTAGGTGTAGAAGGAGTTCCGGTTCGGGAACATCTGGTTGAACTGCGCCTCGGAGACCACGAACCCGCCCGGGTTGACGGTGCTGGACGGGCTCGGGCCGGTGCTGCCGCTACAGGTGTACGGGCTCCAGTACCAGGTGGAGACGGTCGGGTCGTAGCCCGGGTTGTCGTGGGTGGCGATGTAGTACTGGCCGTTGGGCGCGTACTTCACGATCGATCCGGTGGCGTACTGGGTGCCCGCCACCCAGGTCGGGTGGTTGCAGGTGGTGGGGGTCGTGGTGGTGCCGCCACCGCCGCCGCAGGCGCCCTGGTCGGCCCAGACGCCGGAACCGCCGGTGCTCGGCGTCTCGCCCTGGGTCCACCACTTGGCGTTCCAGTTGTGCCCGTTGTACGAGGCGGACATGCCGCCGGTGTACACCTGGGTCGCCGAGTACGGGGCGACGCAGGCCGCCGCCGCGGTCGACGTGGCGGGCACCATCACGGCCAGGCCGGTCGCGGCCAGCGCGCCGGTCAGCAGCGCGGCGATCTTTTGCTTGTTCACGTGCCACTCCTCGTGGGGGGAAGGACGGGGCTGGGCAGGGAACCCGCGGCGCACTCAACTCCAAATGGTCCAGACCTGTCAATAGGTCAGGAAAGGAATCATGAAGGGGAAGTGACGGAATGTCAGGAACCTTTACTGTCGTTCCCGGACCGTCCCGACCCCCGTCCGACCACCCCATTCCGCTCCACCGAACCGGCCCCCACCAGCACCGACACCGGGAATTCGAGGATCGGAAGCCGATATTCCACGGCCTTTTCCGGACACCCGGGCCGAATGCACACCGCGCAGTGGTCTGAACCTATTGACGCTATGGTCCAGACCTTTCTAACCTCTCGGTGACACCCCGGCGGGGCCGGCCGTCCAGGGACTGCGCGCCGATCGCACCGGGGAGCGCGAGGCTTTCGGCGTCGGGGGCGCCCGGTCCGGGCCCGACCCGGCGCCGCCGTACCCGGGGTGAGTCGGCCCGGGACTCAGCGACGCCGCGGGGGCGGGGTCGACCGGGTGGCCCGGATCAGCCACAGGGTCGCGGTCAGGCACAGCGCGGAGACGACGCCCAGCACCAGCGGGACCGAACGGACGCCCAGTGTCTCGATGGTCCGTCCCAGGGCCGGGCCCGCGACGACGCCGCCCACCATCGAGGCCGCGATGACCAGCGCCCCGGCGCGCCGGGCCCGTGGCGCGGCCCGGTTGAGCCAGGGGAGCCCGGTCGGGAAGATCGGTGCGATGAACAGGCCGACCCCGGCGTAGGCGTACGGGGCGAAGCCCGGCACGGCGGCGAGCAGCAGGCAGGCCGTCATGCCCGCGCAGGACACCGTGATGATCGCCTCGGCGGAGAAGCGCAGGGCGACCGGGGCCACCAGGAAGCGTCCGACGGTCATCATCAGCCAGTACACCGAGGTGGCGGTGGCGGCGATCCCCGCGCTGTGGCCGACCGTCTCCAGGTGGGTGGGCTCCCAGCCGCCGACGCCCGCCTCGATGCCGACGTGCAGGACGTACAGGGTGACGAAGACGGCCAGCACCGAACCCGGACTGCGAGTGAGCACGCTCCCGGAGGGGTCCGCCTCACCGCTCCCGTCGCCGGGCCGCGGGGCCCGGTCGCGCACGCCGCGCAGGCACAGCAGCAGCGGCAGGTTGGCCGCGGCGAAGGCGAGGAAGACCGCGGGGTAGTGATCGGCGCCGACCGCACCCACGACCGCCGGGCCGAGGATCGCGCCGATGCCGAAGTGGGCGTTGAGGACGTTCAGCATCGCGGTGGAGCGGCGGCCGAAGCCGACGGCGAAGAGCTGGTTGAGGCCGTAGTCGATGCCGCCGAAGCCGAGCCCGGCGAGCAGCGCCGCCGCCAGGGCGAGCGGCCAGTCGGGCGCCAGGGCGAAGCCGGCCGCGCCCAGCGCCATGAGCAGGTGCGAGAGGCCGAGGATCCGGCGGTTGCCGATCCGTCCGAACAGCCGGTCGAAGAGCAGGACCCCGGCGACGCCGCCGACGAAGTGGGCGCTCAGGCCCAGCCCGGCCGTGGAGGGCGAGAGCCGGAAGTCCGCCCGGAGGGCGGGGATCGCCGGCCCGTACAGCGCCTGGAGCGCCCCGATGAGCACGAAGCCAGCACAGGAGGCCACCACCGCCGCCGGGCTGAACAGCCGCACCTCGGACGGGGCCGCCGGTGACGCCGCGACGCGCGGTACGGTCGGTTGGTCGGTCACGTGCTCTCCGGGTGACGGGCCACGGTCTCGTGGGCGTAGGACATGATCGTTCCCCGCGGGCTGACGCCGGGAGCGCCCGGCAGGACGCCGACGTCGCAGAGGTACGGGTTGGCGAAGCCGTGCGGGCGCAGCGCCGCCAGGACGGCTGTTCCGCCCTCACCGCCGCGCACGGCGGCCCCGCCGAAGGCCCGGCTGACGGCTGACGACGCTCGGCGTCGGTCTCCTTCATGGGGCGCTCACTCTCCTGGCGGGCCGTCACTTCGGTGTAGTGCGCCAGGTCCAGCGCCTCGCGCATCCCATGGAAGCGATGAGACCGGACTTCCGCCCCCCATGACGCTCCCTGCTCGGAAGACCGCCCTCGGCGTCGCCCGGCCCTGTGAACGTTCTCACTCTCCTGAGCCGTGGGGCAAGGGAAGCTGGAAAGACCCCCGTGTAGCAGCGAAGTTATTGAGACCAATGGTGGGAACGTTCACGGAAGAGGCGCCCACGGCACGTCGAAGCACGTCGAACGTGCAGCGTGGCCGGGCCTCTCCCGCCGACCCGGCGCGGCCGCCTCGGGTCGGCGGGGGCGAACCGCACGGTGACGGGCCCGGGAGCCCGTCCGGCGGTCGGACCTCGGAAATCGCTCCTGCTGCGAACGAAGCCTCCTCCCGTGCCCACCGGCAGCGGGCCCGGACAAGGTGGCCGGAAACCGACCGTCGGAGACGCCTCACCGACCGTCGGAGACGCCTCACCGACCGTCGGAGACGCCCAGCGCCTGGAGGTCGACCCCGCCGTAGGCGTCGGTGACGTAGACGTTGGTCAGGCGCGGATTGCGGTAGTTCAGCGCGTGGTTGACGAGGTAGGGCAGGTAGTAGGCGCCGTCGGTGACCTTGTGGTTGATCTTCCGGTAGAGGTCGGCGGCCTTGGTCCGGTCCCCCTGCACCGCGGCCTGGTCGAACCAGCCGTTCACCTCGGGGTCGTTGATGCCGGGCATGTTGAAGTTCCCGGTGTCGCGGATCCGCCGGCCGTCGGTGAGGTCCTGCAGGAAGACGCCGCCCGACGGGTAGTCGGCGGCCCAGCCGGACATGATCAGCCCGTAGCCCTTGGACTTCACGGTGCTCGGCGAGCCGACGGTGCTGGAGAGCTTCGTGATGTCGAAGGCGTCGATGGTCACGGTGATCCCGACCGCCTTGAGCGAGTTCTGCAGGGCCTGCGCCGCCGCCTGCTCCTTCGGGTTGTTGGCGCGGACCGCCAGGGTCACGGCGAAGCCGTCGGGCTTGCCGCAGGCGGCGAGTTCGGACCTGGCCCTGGCCTGGTCGGGCTTGCCGTCCTTGAGGCCGTAGGGGTCGTAGTCGTCCCAGCCGCTGACGGTCGGCACCAGCATCGAACCGGTCGGCTCCCCGGTCTCCGGCCCGCCGCGCGCGGTCTGCAGGGCGGTGGTGTCGGCCGCGTACAGCACGGCGTTGCGGCAGTGCTGGTTGTCGAACGGCGCGACCGCCGGGACGATCGCCACGTAGCGCAGGGTGCCGGTGGCCGGGTCGTCGACGTTCGCCTTCAGCCCGGAGTCGGCGAGCACCTTCGCCCGGGCGGCGGCCTGCAGGCCGCCCTGCGACAGGTCGAGGTCGAGCTCGCCGGAGAGCAGTTGGGCGTCGACGTCGTCGGCGCTGGTGGAGACGGTCAGCCGGATCCGGTCCGGCAGCGCCTTGCGCAGCGGGTCGCCCGCCTGGCTCCAGGCGGGGTTGCGCTCCAGCTCGTAGCTCTTGCCGACCTGCACGCTGCGGAACTTGTACGGCCCCGAGGAGACCGGCTTCTCGGCGTACTTGTCGCGGGTGTCGGCGGCCTTCGGGACGGGCGCGGTGGCGCCCCCGGTCAGCAGGTACGGGAAGTCGGCGTTCGGCTTGGCCAGGGTGAACACCAGCGTCAGGTCGTCCGGCGTGCGCACCGACTTCAGGCCCAGCCCGGCCGGGTCGCCGTCGCTGTACGGGCCCTTGTAGCCCTGCCCCTGGTCGAGTTGCTCGGCCAGCAGCGTCGAGCCGCCGAACAGCAGGTCCTGGTCGAAGGACCGCTCGATGCCGTACTTGACGTCCCTGGCGGTGATGGGCGTGCCGTCCTCGAACTTCAGCCCGGACCGCAGGCGGACGGTGTACGTCCTGCCGTCGGCGGAGACGTCCGGCGCGGCGGCCGCCAGGTCCGGCACCACGACCGTCCCGGCCTGGCCCGGCTTGCCGTCGTAGGTGAACAGGGTGCGGGCGTAGAGGCGCTGGAAGTTCCAGGCGGAGCCGTAGTAGCTGCGGGCCGGGTCCAGCGAGTCCAGGTCGGTGTAGGTGCCGAGCCGGAGGGTGCCGCCCTTCTCGTCGGACGGGTTCAGCACCTGGCCGACCGCCGCGTTGTACGCCGCGGTGGTGGTGGTCCTGCCGCCCCCGTCGTGCGACGACGACGGCGAGGGCGAGGCACTGCTGCCACCGCCGCCGCCACCGCCGCCGGGGTCCTTCCGGTGCTCCAGCAGGTTCACCACCAGGACGCTCGCGGGCACCACCGCGGCGAGCACCCCGAGCGCTCCGAACAGCAGCATCCGACGCCGCCGACCGGGCCCGCCGGGGGCGACGGCCGGCGGGGGCGTGGTCAGGACCGGCGGCAGCGGCGTGGCGTACGGGTTCGGGAACGGGGCGGGCGAGACGTACGGGTTCGGGGTGTCCACCGGCACCGGCTGCGGCACCGGCTGCGGCACCGGGCTCGGCGCCTGGAGCTGGAACCGGGACGGGGCGTCGACCCGGGCGTCCTGGGCCTCCCCCTGACTCTGGACCGGCACCGGAGCCGGGGTCTGGACCTGGTCCTGGGCCGGGGCCTGGGCCGGGACCGCCGTCGGCAGGGCCGGCGGGGTCGCCGGGAACGGCGGCGGCGCGAGCGGGGCGGGCGGGACGGACGGCGCCGGGGCGGCGTCGCGGACCGTCCCGTGGTGCGCGGGGACGGGCGGGGCGGGCGGGGCCGCGGGCGCGGGCCGGGCGGCCGCGGCCAGGGTGCGGGCGGTCTGCTCGGCGGTCAGCCGCAGCCCGGGGTCCTTGACCAGCAGGCCCAGCAGCGCCGGGGAGAGCGGACCGGCGAACCGGGACGGCCGCGGCGGCTGGGTGAGGATGGCGACGTACAGGGCCGTCAGGGTGTCGGCGGCGAACGGCGCTTCGCCCTCGACCGCGGTGTGCAGGGTCGCGCCCAGCGACCACAGGTCGGAGGCCGGGGTGGCGGGCTTGCCGTCGAGCTGCTCGGGCGCCATGTAGGCGGGGGTGCCGAGCAGCGTGCCGGTGCTGGTGAGGGACATCGTGGCGTCGGCGATGCTGGCGATGCCGAAGTCGGTGAGCACCACCCGGTTACCGCTGAGCAGGATGTTGTCGGGCTTCAGGTCCCGGTGGACGACGCCCGCGGCGTGCGCGGCGCTCAGCGCGTCCAGCACGGCCAGGCCGATCTCGGCGACCCGCGGCGCGGCCAGTCGGCCCTGGTTCCGGACGGTGGCGGCCAGCGAGGTGCCGACCACGAACTCCATCACGATCACCGGGGCGCCGTCGTGCTCCACCACGTCGAACACCGTGATGATCCCCGGGTGGTTGAGCCCGGCCGCGACCCGCGCCTCCCGCATCACCCGCTGGAGCAGCAACTCCCGCTGGTCCTCGTCGAGTCCGGCCGGGAACAGGATCTCCTTGACCGCGACCTCCCGGTGCAGGGTCTCGTCCCGTCCCCGCCAGACCCGGCCCATCCCGCCGCGTCCGACCGGCTCGATCAGCCGGTAGCGCCCACCGATCAGCGTCCCACCCGTGTCCGTCACGGCCCACAGGCTATCGGTCCCCGCGGGCCGCCCGGACGACCATGATCTGTTCGTGACCCGGCTGCTGGCTCCGGCGGCGTGCACTGCCCGGCAGTGTGCGCCGACGCCTGTCAGTCGGCGAGCGGTTCGCCGTTCTCGAAGCGCAGGACCTGTCGGCGCAGCATGCGTTTGGCCCGCGGCAGGAAGGCGCTGCTGGGGCCGCCGACGTGCGGGGTGATCAGCACGCCGGGGGCGTGCCAGAGCGGGTGGTCGGCGGGCAGCGGCTCGGGGTCGGTGACGTCGAGCGCGGCCCGCAGGCGCTGCGCGGTGAGTTCGGCGAGGAGCGCCGTGGTGTCGACGACGGGGCCGCGGGCGACGTTGACGAGCAGGGCGCCGTCCTTCATCCGGGCCAGGAACCCGGCGTCGACGAGGTGGCGGCTCTCCGGGGTGAGCGGGGTCAGCAGCACGACGACGTCCGCGGAGGGCAGCAGCGCCGTCAACTCCTCCGTGCCGTGCACTCCTTCCTCCGGCCGGGCCCGGCGCGCGACCCGGACGACCTCGCACTCGAAGGGCTCCAGCCGGGCGGCGAGCGCGCGGCCGATCGAGCCGTAGCCGAGGATCAGCACCGTCCTGTCGGCGAGGGACTGGTGGAACTCCTGCTGCCAGCGCCCCTGGTCCTGGAGCCGGGTGAAGTGCGGGACGCCGCGCAGCGAGGCCAGGACCAGCGTCACCGCCAGCTCGGCGGTGCTGGCGTCGTGCAGCCCGCGCGCGTTGCACGCGACGACCCCGTCCGGCACGTGCGGCAGCACGTCGTCCATCCCGGCGGTGAGGGTCTGGACGACCTTCAGCGACGGCAGGTGGCCGATCAGCGGGAGCGCGACGGCGTGCCGCATGTAGGGCAGGCAGAAGAACTCCACCTCCCGCAGTTCCTCGTCCGGCGGCACCGGCCCGTCCCCGTCCCAGACGAGGGCGTCGAGGCCGGTGGGCAGTCCGCCGATCGCGTCGGGTGCGTACGGGAGGAGGTAGCGGGCGCTCATGCTCCGACCCTATCCGCTGCGACCGGGCGCTCCGGGCGGCCGACGGGAGCGTGACGGCCGGGCGGGCTCAGGACCGGGGGATGGTCAGGTCCCGTTCGATCCGCCTGACCGTGGTGCGGGCTTCGGCGACCTGCAGGCGCGGGAACTCGAAGCTCAACACTCCTGCACCCGCCACGCCGACGGAGACCCTCAGCGCCTGCGCCACGCCCGTGACGGGTTCGGGTTCGGGTTCGGAGATCCACGCGAGCTGGTCCAGGGCGTAGGAGTGCAGCAGCTTCTTCGGCTCGGCGACGAAGGCTCCCCCGATCGAGAAGACCATGAGGCGCTGGTTGGTGAGCCCGACGATGAACCGGCCCGGCAAGGGGAGCTGCGCGGCGGGGACGTCGGCCGCGGCGGGGTTCGTGACCGCGGCCACCCACCGGCCAACCGCCGCTCGACCTTGTCCACCTGGGCCGTGCCCCGCCCCTCACGCAAGCTCCTCCACGACCTCCTGTTCCACCAGCGCCTTCATGCGCCGTCCTCCCCACGGGCCGTTCGCTCGACCGACCGGTTCAACCGCTCACCGGCCGGGTGGAGCACTCGGCCACAGCCGCCCCGGCGGGGCGTCAGACCTCCAGTTCCAGCCAGCCGAGGTCGTTGATCTCGGTGGTGAGGCCCTCGGCGCGGCGGCCGCGGTCCTTGAAGTAGTGGTCCTGGAGGGCGTCGGCCAGGATGCGCTGCTGTTCGGCCTCGCTGGCCCCGGCGTCGCGGGCGGCGTAGAGCTCGCGGGCGACGGTGCCGGGCAGGTGCTGGGTGATCAGGCGTTCGCGCGGGTCGTCGGTGGAGCCCCCGGCGGCGGTGTAGCCGAAGCGGGCCTGGATGTGCAGCATGAAGCCCTGTTCCTCGGCGCGGCGGCGGACCCGGCGGCGGACGCCGGGCTGCCAGGTGGCGCGGACGCGTTCCTCGATCCGGCGGGCGGCGTCCGGTTTGGGGGCGATGGTGCCCTTGAGCCAGCGCTGCACGGTGCGTTGGGAGACGCCGAGCTCGGCGGCGACGGCCCGGGTCGACCCCTTGGCCCGCTTGACCAGGTACCTGACCCGGGCGGGCACGCCCCGCGGGATCGGCCGGGTCCGCTCGACCCGTTCGAGTCCTTCGTCGATCTCCCCCACGGGGCGTCACTTCCTCACTGCTGTGCTGGAACGCTTCCACCCGGCCCGAACGGCTCGCCCGCCGGGACGGTTCACCCGCCGGGACGGCCCGCCCACCGGGACGGCTCACTCGTCGGCGGAGACCAGGCCCCCGGTCTTGATGTGGCGGGCCGGGTTGGCCCCGTCGGCGAGCAGCTCGCGGATCTCGGCGAGCGGTCGGCTGCCCTCGAACTTGACGTGCCCGGGCGAGACGCCGAGCCGCAGCGCGGTGCTGAGGGTGCCGTCGGGGCGGCGCAGCACGTCCGGCGCCGAGGGGCCGGGGGCGGCGAAGACCGCGCAGTCGGAGAGCACGGCGAGTGGCGGGGTGCCGAGTTCGGCGTGCAGCCGGACGAGCTTGCGGTGCAGGTTGACGGTGGCGGTGTCGATGACCAGGGCGCGCACCAGCGGGTCCCAGGTCGGGCGGTCGAGTGCGGCCCAGCGCTGCCCGGGCCGGTAGCCGAAGCCGCGCGGGCGCTCGCGGAACTTGCCGATGGTGCCCTTGGCGGTCTGCTTGATCGCGCCGAGCACGGCCAGTTCCGCCGGGTCGCCCTCGCCGAGCGCGGCCATCGCCGCCAGGAAGGCCGCCGGGTCGCGGTCGGCGAGGTCGAGCGGGACGCCGAGCGCCGCCATGGTGTCGACGTACGCCTGCCGCAGCCGCTTGTGCCACGGGTCGAGGTACGGGCCGGACTCGTGGCGCAGCCAGCCCTCGCTGGGGCGGACGTCCGCGCCGAGTTCGACGGCGTACGCGAGCTTGGCGGTGCTGTACCAGGCGGGGCCGGTGGGGGCGCTGCCGTCGGGGGTGAACGGGTTGGGCAGCAGCGGGTCGAGGACCAGGCCGCTGAGGTCGGCGCGCCAACTGCCCGGGACCTTCTTGTCGAAGACCGGGTTCAGTTCGTGGACGGGCCCGGAGAGCGGCAGGTTGAGGCGTCCGGCGGCGGCGAGGAAGGCCATGTTGACGTCGAGCCCGACGGCGAACGGCGCGGCCTGCTCCCGGTCGGTGAGCGGACGGTGCCAGTCCCAGGCCTCGGTGACCAGGACGGCGTCGTCCTCGCGTTCGGCGGCCAGCGGGTGCTCGTCCGGCACCTCGGGCGGCGCGGCGTCGAACGCCCGGGCCCGGGAGCCCTCCACCGGTCCCGACGCCCAGCCGCTGCCGGTGCGGACCGGCCGGGTCGGCGGACGCAGCGCGGTGACCAGCTCCAGCCCGGAGACCGCGGTGGAGCCGCGCGGGGTGTGCACCCGGGTGGCGTACGTGCCGAGCAGACGGGCGAGTTCGGGCGCGGCGAGGCCCTCCGGGACCTTCCAGCCGCCGCCGTCCAGCGCGCCCCACGGCAGCACGCACAGCTGCACGCACTGCCGACGGCCCGCCTCGGGCTCGCGGTAGATCCGGGCCCAGGGCCCGAAGCCGCGCCGGGTCAGCTGCCAGCCGTCCTTCGCCAGCGACTTGACCTGCTTGTGGGTGTCGGCCAGCCGACCGATCCGGGCCACGTACTGGGTCTTCTCGTCGCGCCCGGCGGGCGGCAGGCCGAGTTCGGTGGCGGCGGCGTCGGTCAGCACCACCAGCGGGTCGCCGTCCTTGCCGTACCGGTGCAGCCGGGGCGAACCGAGACGTGCCCGCAGCGCCCACTCCAGCAGCCCGGCCACCCCCGGCCCGACCGGCGCCTCCCCCGCCAGCTCCACCCCGTCCGCGCCGTACGCGACCAGCCCGCGCCCGTCCGCCGCCACGTCCACCACGGCCAGCGGCCCGCCCGGGAAGCGCGCCGCGGCCGCCTGCTCCCAGTCCTCCCCCTCCGCGGCCCTGCGCGCCTTCCCGCCCCGCGCCGCACCGCCCGTCCTCCGCCCGCCCGCGGGCTCCGCCACCGGCGCAACGGGCGCGGCGGCAGCGGGCGGCGCGGCGGCGGCGGGCGCGGCCGGACGGCAGAAGCCCCCCAGGTGCATCGGCCTGCCCTGCGCGCGGTACACCGACGGCTGCCCGCACTGCACGCACGGCGCGGCCCCGGCCATCACCAGCGAACCGTCCGGGTGCTGATCGAGCATCACCCCCGGCACCGGGACCGGCACCGCCGCAGCCTCCGGCTCCTGCTCCTGCACCTGCACCTGTTCCGGCTCCGGCTCCGGCTCCGGGGCAGCGTTTTCCTCCCCGAGCTGCGCGGCGATGCCCTCCAGCAGGCGCGCGTACGCGGCCCGCCCCTCGCCCTGCGGGTCGCGGCGGCCCTGCTCCCAGGCGGTGAGGGTGCTGGTGCTGATGCCGAGGGCCTGCGCGGTCTCGGTCTTCCCCAGCCCGTACTGCACGCGCAGGCGCTCGCGTTCGGCGGGTTCGGGCAGCGGGACGGGCCGCCGGGGGCCGGTTCCGAGCAGGGCGCCGATGGCGTCGGGGGTACCGGTCACCTCACGCCTCCTTCGCCCGCGGAGCGCCGGTCGTACCGCTTCCGCTCCCGTGCCACTCTGCCGGGCGGGGGCCACACATCGTGCCGCTGCACCTCTTCTTGCATCCTGCCGAACGGTCGAACTCCCGCCCAACATAGACACGCCCCGAGCAGCGGCACAAGCAAGCCCGCCCCGAGCCCGGACCCGCCCCGGCTACGCCCCGACCTCGGCGACCCAGACCGGGAACGGTCGCGGCTCCGGCTCGCTCCCCCCGTCCGGGTCGTCGGCCTCCTGCAGTTCCTCCCAGCGCACGAGGCCCGGCTCCTCCACGGCCAGGTACTCCTCGACGATCGGTTCCAGTTCCTCCGTCGGGTGGTACGGGCCGCCGAAGGGCAGTTCGGTCGGGCCCACCGAGCCGGTGGAGCACCGCAGTTGACCGGCCTGCACGTCGTGCCAGACGTAGAAGGTGGCGGGCCCGTCGTCCGGTCCGAGCCACCAGGTGTTCGTGCCCCACTCCTCCAGCGGGTGGTCGGGGTTGAACACGAGTGGTTCGTCCGCCACTTCGGCGATCCAGGTCAGCAGCATCCCGCAAGCATCCTGCACCAACCACTCGTTCACCTGTTCATCGGGTGAAAACCACGGCCCGGACGCGACGCTTCAACGCCGGAATGTCACGCTGCGTACAGAAGGCCGCCGCCCGAGTGACGGAACGTCATGAAAGGCGAGCGCCCGCGTGCCCGGCCCGCCCAGGTCTCGTTGGGTGGGGCATGGAAAAGATGATCACTTGCGCGTCGGTCGGACTCCTCCTCCTGGCCGCCGCCGCGGGCCCAGCGGGTGCGGCCACCGCCCAGCGCTCCGGTGCCCACCTGGTGCGCGGACACGGCGTCGCGGCCTGCCCGGGTGACGCGTTCTGCCTCTACGAGCACGAGGACTACAACGAACAGGAGACCGGGCGGATCTGGGTGTTCCAGCAGGAGAAGCGCGGCACCGGCACCCCGCGGCTGGACCTGGCCCGCACGGGGGTGCTCGGCTTCGGGCGCTCCGCGGTGGCCAACGACAAGGACTTCGTCACCATCCGGCTCTCCCCGAACACCTGCTCCACGGTCCACAACCCGGCCCGCGACTGGGAGTACCTGATCTTCCTCCCGAACAGCGGCTACCCGGAGCGCACCGCCCGCGTCCCCGACCTGAGCAGGGCCAAGGGCATCCACCACACCGCGCGGGAGGTGGACGAACAGGGCCGCCAGGTGATCTCCGGACGCACCGTCGACCTGAACGACCGGGCCCGCTGCCTGCTCTTCGACGAATCCACCCCCGGACTGTGACGCCCCGCCGACGGAGCCCGGTCCGGCTCCCGCCACCCCCGGCAGGCGCCCGGCCGGGCTGATCCCACCGAGCCGAAACGATTCTCTCCAACGATCCCTCCCAGCCCGACCAAACGAACTGGTGAACCGGTGAACCGGTGAGCCAGCGGCCCGGCAGCCGGCCGCCCGCCCTCACTGCCCGGGGTGGTAGACGAACACGTAGGTGTCCCGGTCGAGTTCGGTGACCTCCACGCAGAACTCGGCCGGCACCGGGACGTACCCGCGCAGCAGTTCGGTCACCCGGGCGGTCAGCGCGCTCCTGGCCTCGGCGCGGCGACCGGCCAGGATCTTGATCTCCACGAACACCACGGCGTCCGTCGCCGCCCCGTCACCGACCAGGTGCTGCACGGCCGGGCGCACCAGCGTCTTGCAGTCGTCCGTCCTGGCGCCGATGACCTCGGGGATCAGCTGGTGCACCTCTTTCGCGAAGCCCAGCACGTCGAAGTCCAGGCCCGGCGAGTGGTCGATCAGGATCTGCGGCACGACGGTCGCCCCTCCCGGACGACGGGCCCACCGGGGCCTTCCCGGGTCTCCGCGTCCGTGATCCAGAACATAGCCCCGCGACGACGCTCCCGGCGGGCATACTGGCGCAATGCCCGACCGCCCCCAGCCCGACGCCCTCGAACCCCGGGACCCCTTCGAGGGACTGGTCCTGGACGAGGACTTCGTCCGCTCCGCCACCGTGAACGAGCCGTCCGCCCGGGCCCGGATGCTCGCCGAACGCTGGCGCCGCGAACCCCCGGTCGATCCGGGCGGCCGCCGCTGGTCCCTCGACGGCCCGGACCGGTCCCGCGGCGGGCGCTCGGCCGCGCGCTCCGGACGGTTCCCCCGTTTCCGTGGGCTGCGCCGTCGGCGGGGCGGCGCCGCGGTCGGCACCCGGTTCCGCTCCCTCAGCCGGGGCGAGCGCTGGACGGCCGTGCTCGGTGCGCTGATCGTCCTGCTGGTGGTGGGCGGCCTGCTGTTCGGCCCGAACCGGGCGCACACCCCGCAGATCGCTGCCCCGGGGGCTCCGGGCGCCCAGCCGGGCAGCCCCCGCCCCACCGGCGACCGGGCGCTCCCGGGCGGCGGCACGTTCGCCGGGAGCAAGTGCGGGCAGCACGGCTACCACCGCTTCCCGACCGCGGCCGACTCGCTCCCCACCGAGGAGTCCACCGGCCCCTGGCTGCGCTTCGCCGCTTACGGCCACCAGCAGTCGGGGGGCGGCAAGCCCGGCGAGTTCCTGTTCGACCTGGAGCTCGGTTCCGGCTCCGGCACCCCGCTGGCGCTCTCCGCGCCGCTGGGGAGCGGGGGCGTCGCGGTCGAGATCGAGGGCCCGGACGGCGTGGTGGCCGCCGCTCACGGGCTGCCCAGCACGGTGGAGGGCGCCGGGCACACCCCCGACGGGCAGGGCTGGCTGGTCACCGAGCGGGGCACCTCCGCCCACGTGGTGCTGCCGGCCGCCGCCCTCTGCCCGGGGGTCGACGAGCAGGCCGTGGCCCTCGGCCTCTCCCTGCCGACCGATGCCGGGCACACCGTCAACGGGCCCGCCCGCTACACCCTCACGGTGTCGATCGCCGACTCCGAGGTCGGCGAGCTGCGCCGCGTCCTGGGGACGCAGCTCCGCGGTGAGGTGCTGGCGGCCACCAACCAGTTGCCGACGCCCGCCGCGAAGCCGGTCTGACCGGGGGCGGCTCACCGGTTCGACCAGGGGCACGGCGCAGCGGTCCGACCGGGGACGGCGCACCGGTTCGACCGGGGCGGCCGGGGGCTGGCCGCCCCGGCGGGGGTGGGGGTACCCCCACCCCGCAACCACCGGTCGCCTCCATGGTGGGTGACCTGCGAGTTTCCTAGCGTTGACGGTGCCCCGGAGCAAGACCGCCGGGGTGCCGTCTCCGAGGAAGGCTCCACCATGTCGCCCCGCCTGCACCGTTCCGCCTCCGGCCGGCCCGCCCCGGCCACCGCTCCCGGGCCCGCCCGGCCCGCCACCGGGGCGCCCGCCGTGGAGCTCCGCGGGGTGCACCGCAGTTACGGGCGCGGCGCCGGCGCGGTGCACGCACTCCGCGGCATCGACCTGGTGCTCGCGGCGGGCACCTTCACGGCCGTGATGGGGCCGTCCGGCTCCGGCAAGAGCACCTTCCTGCAGTGCGCGGCGGGCCTCGACCGGCCGGACTCCGGCCAGGTGCTGCTGGCCGGCCGCGAGATCAGCTCGCTGAGCGAGGACCGGCTGACCAAGCTGCGGCGCACCCGGATCGGCTTCGTCTTCCAGTCCTTCAACCTGCTGCCGTCCTTGACGGTCCTGCAGAACGTGCTGCTCCCGCAGCGCCTGGCGGGTCGGCGGCAGGACCGCGCCCGGGCCCACGAACTACTGGCCCGGGTCGGCCTCGGCGAGCACGCCGCGCGCCGCCCCGGCCAGCTCTCCGGCGGACAGCAGCAGCGCGTCGCGCTGGCCCGCGCGCTGGTCACCGGCCCCGACGTGATCTTCGCGGACGAGCCGACCGGCGCGCTCGACACCAGCAGCGCCCGCGAGGTCCTCGGCCTGCTGCGGGACGCGGTGGACGGCCTGGGCGCGACGGTCGTGATGGTCACGCACGACCCGGTCGCCGCCTCCTACGCCGACCGCGCGGTCTTCCTGGCCGGTGGCACCGTCGCCGACGAGGTCCGCCACCCCGACCCGCGCACCGTCTCCGACCGCATGCTCGCCCTCTCCGCCTCTCCCGCGACGGCCGCCGCATGACCCGCCACCGCCCCGGCGGCCCCTCCCCCGCCGCCTCCCGCCCCGCCGCCGTCCACCGTCCCACCGCCGCCGATCGCACCACGGAGCCGACCGCATGAGCAACGGACTGGCCCGCGCCGCCGTACGCTTCCGCCCCGCGTCCTTCGCGGGCACCTTCCTCGCCCTGCTGTTCGCGTCGGCCGTCGTGACGGCCTGCGGCGTGCTGCTGCAGACCGGCCTGACGGCGAGCGTGCCGCCCTCGCGGTACGCCGGGGTGCCGGTCGTGGTCGCGGCCGACCAGCAGGTGTCGGTGACCGTCGGCAGCGGCGAGGACCGTGAGACGGCCACCCAGCCGCTGCCCGAACGGGCCAGGCTGGACGCGGGATTGACCGGCACCGTGGCGGCCCGGCCCGGGGTCGCCCGGGCCCTGCCGGATTCCGCGTTCCCCGTCTCGGCCACCGACACCGGCCTGTCCGACCCGTCCGTCCTCCCCGGCGGTCCCGGGCTCACCGGCCGGGGCTGGGGCGCACTGGGCATCGCCCCGGGCGAACGGCTGGCCGAGGGCCGGGCTCCCGCCGACGGCGAGTTGGTGCTGGACACCGCCAGTGCCCGGGCCGCGCGCCTCTCCCCCGGCGACACCCTCACGCTGGCCGCGCCCACCGGCAGCGCCGCCTACCGGATCTCCGGTCTGGCCGAGGCACCGCCCGGCTCGCCCACCGCCTGGTTCTCCGACCGCACCGCGGACCGGATCTCCGGGCACCCCGGCCGGATCGACGCGGTCGCGGTGCGGCCCGCCCCGGGCACCGATCCGCGGGCCCTGGCGGACGAGTTGCGCCACGCGCTGGCCGGACAGGCCCAGGTGTCGACGGGCCAGCAGCGCGGTGCGGTCGAGCAGCCCGCGCTGCACGAGGCGAAGGCGGTGCTGACGGGGATCGGCGCCTCCTTCGGCGGGATCGCGACGATGACGGCGGTGTTCGTGGTGGTCAGCACGGTCGCGCTGGCGACGGGCCAGCGGGCCCGCGAGTTCGCGCTGCTGCGCACCATCGGGGCGACGCCCCGCCAGATCCGCCGCTCGATCGCCGCGGAGGCGGTGCTGGTGGCACCGCTGGCCGCCGCGGTCGGCGTGCTGCCCGGTCTGGCGCTGGCCCGTTGGTGGTTCGGCGAGCTGGTCGCCCGCGGGGCGGTGCCGTCGGGCGTGGTGCTCGGTGTCGGCCCGCTGCCGGTGCTGGCCGCCGTCCTGACGTGCACGGTGACGGCCCTGGCGGCCGGCTGGTTCGCGGCCCGGCGCAGTGCCCGGATGCGGCCCTCCCAGGCCCTCGGCGAGGCGAACGCGGGACCGGGCCGCCCCGGCCGGGCCCGGACGGCGGCGGGCGCGGTGTTCGCCGCGGGCGCGGTGGCGTTCGCGGTCGCCGCGGCCAACCTGACCGGGGCGACGGCCGCGAACACCGCGCTGGGCGTGGTGCTGTGCTTCCTGGTCGCGGTGGCGCTGCTCGGCCCGTGGCTGGTGCGCGGGGCGGTGGGCCTGTTCGGCGCGCTGCTGCGGGCGGCCGGGGCACCGGCTTCGCTGGCCGCCGACAACGCCCGGGCCTCCTCCCGTCGGCTGGCTTCGGCGACCGTCCCGATCGTGATGGTGACGGCCTTCTGCGGCACCCTGGTGTTCCTCCAGTCGAGCCTGCAGCACACCGCCGCCGAGCACGTCCGCCAGGGCCTGACGGCCGATCAGGTGGTCACCGCGCCCGTCGGCCGTCCGGGCCTGCCCGCGGACACGGTGGAACGGGCCGGGCACCTCCCCGGCGTGGCGGCCGCGGTCGGTCTGCGGCCGACCGGGCTGGTCTACCAGCAGCCCGGCGGCGTGCTGGGCACGGCCACCGCCCTGGGCGTGGACGGTGATCCGGCCGCCCTGCCGTCGGTGCTGGACCTGGGCGTCGAGTCCGGCTCGCTGGCCGACCTGTCCCGTTCCGCGGACACGGTCGCCCTGGACGCCACGCTCGCCGACAGCCTGGGCGTCCGGGTCGGCCAGCACGCCCCGCTCCGGCTCGGCGACGGCACCGAGGCCGAGCCGACGGTGGTGGCCACCTACAGCCGGGGCCTCGGCCTCGGCGAGGCGATCCTCCCCGGTGGCACCGTCGCGGCGCACAGCACCTCCGCCTATCCGACCCGGCTCCTGGTCGCGGAGGCCCCCGGCGCGGACCGGGCGGCCACCGCCGAGGCCCTCTCCGCGCTCGCCCCCGGCGGGCTGTCGGTGACGGACCGCCAGGGGTACGCGGCACAGGCCGACCGGGAGCGCGAGCTGAGCGGCTGGGCCAACAACGTGATGGCCGCCGTGCTGGCCGGTTTCGCGGCGCTGACCGCCGCCAACACCCTGGTGATGACGGTGCTGGACCGCCGCCGCGAGATCGCCCTGCTGCGGCTCGCGGGCACCACCCGCCGCCAGGTCCGCGCGATGCTGCGCTGGGAGGCCCTGCTGACCGCAGCCGTCGGCCTGGTCACCGGCGCCGCCATCGCCTGGACCACCCTCACCCCGCTCACCCGCGCCCTCACCTCCGCCTCCCCCCACGTCCCCCTCGCCACGGCCCTCCCGCTCGCCGCCGGAGCAGCCCTGCTCTGCCTGGCCGCCACCGCCCTCCCGGGCCGCGCCCTCCTCCGCTCCCGCCCCACCGCCCCTTCCCGCTGACCCGCTGTCACGGGCCGCCCTCCCCTCCCGGGAGGGCGGCCCGCAGCACGTCGGTCCTCGCCGCTCCGGCCGCCCCGCGTGCACTGTGCGGCGCCGCCAAGACCGACAGGCGACCCGGCGCCCGAGCCACCACCGCTGCCGCCGTTGCCGAAGGACGGTCACTGCCGAGAGGGGGCGCGTCGGAGCGGGCGGCCACCACGCACTCGGCCCCGTGCGGACGGTCGCGCCTCAAGCCAGTTATTCATACGTACATACTTCTGGGGGCACTGGAGAGCACCCGCCCGGGAACTTCGCCGCCGGGCCCAGGGGGTTGGTAAGGACTCTTGACAGTCGGGTGGCCCGGACCACCAGTATTGGTCCAGGCCAGAGTGCTTCAGGTCGCCGAAGTTCCCCCACCTTCGAAGGGAGCGCGGTCCATGACCGGACCCGTTCGCGCACCACTCCGAGCCCTGCTCGCCGGAGCCGGCACCGCCGCCGTCGCCGTCGCCGTGGCGCTCACCGGCACCACCCACGCGGCGGGCACCCCACTGCCCGCCCAGGTCCTCGCCCCGTACCTCGCCGCCACCGCGTCCTCCCCGTCGCCCTCCGCGTCGAGTGTCCAGGTGCCCGCCATCCAGGTGCAGGTCAGCCCGTCCTCGGGCACGGTGGCCGCCGGCTCGTCGACCACCGCGACCGTGAGCACGGCCATCATCAACAACGGCTCGAACACGTCCATCGCGATGACGGTCAGCGGCGCTCCTGCGGGGGTCACCGCCTCGGTCAGCCCGTCCTCGGTCAACGGGAGCTCCAGCGCCGCCCTGTCGGTGTCGACCGTGCCCACGGTCGTCCCCGGCACCTACACGCTGACGGTCAAGGGCACGCTGACCGGCACCTCGGCCACGTCCTCCGCGACCTACACGCTCACCGTGACCGGCACCGCCACCGCTCCGGCGTGCTCCACCCCCTCCTGGGTCGGCACCCAGGTCTACACCGGTGGCAACACCGTCTCGTGGAAGGGCCACCGGTGGAGCGCCAAGTGGTGGACGCTGGGCGAGGAGCCCGGCACCACCGGTCAGTGGGGCGTCTGGCAGGACCTCGGTACCTGCTGATCCGCACGTGTCGCCAGGCCGTGCCCCGTCTCCGGGGCACGGCCGCCGCGACCACCGCGACCACCGTCCGGCACCGCCCGAGGCGTCGCCGGACTCCTCCCGGACCAACAAGCCCCGTGGAAGCAGCAATTAGCGGCACTCCCGGCAGACCGCGGCGCGTACTCGATCGTCAGTCGTCCAGGTGGGCGAGGAAGTCCAGCAGGGCCGCGTTCACCTCGGCGGGGCGTTCCTGCTGGGTCCAGTGACCGGCCCCCGGGAGGCGGAGGTGGCCGTGCAGCCGGGGCAGTCGGCCCAGCAGGTGGGCCAGTGCCTCCGGCGGGACCAGCGCGTTGACCAGGTCCTGCTCGCCCGCGGCGTACAGCGCCGGGACGTCGATGGTCAGGTCGGCGAAGGGGGCCAGGAGTTCGGCGTTGCGGTCCAGGTTGCGGTACCAGTTGAGCCCGCCGGTGAACGCGTGCTCGCCGTGCGGGGCGTAGTCGGCGGTGAAGGCGTCGAGGTCGGCCTCGGTGAGCCAGTGCGGGAGCCGCTCGGGCTCGGGGAGGGTGTCGAGGAGCTTGCCGCCCTCGGGGACGACCCACGGCCGCGGCACCCCGTCGGGCTGCACGCCGCACAGGATGCGTCGCAGGCTCGTCCGGACGTCCGCGACCAACTCGGCGTCGGCCCGGCCCGGTTCCTGGAAGTAGACCTGGTAGAAGCCCTCCCCGTACGCCTCCCGCAGCGACCGCAGCGGCGGCGGCCCGCTCATCGGCAGCGGCGGCACGCTCAGCCCGACCACCCCGCGCACCAGGTCCGGCCGCAGCGCCGCCGTGGCCCAGGCGACCAGGGCGCCCCAGTCGTGCCCGACCACCACTGCCCGCCCCGCGCCCAGCTCCCCGATCAGCGCCGTCACGTCGCCCACCAGGTGCAGCAGGGTGTACGCGTCGACCGCCTCCGGCCGCGAGCTGCGGCCGTACCCGCGCTGGTCCGGCGCGACCACCCGGTACCCGGCTGCGGCCAGCGGGCCGAACTGGTGCCGCCACGAGTACCAGCTCTCCGGAAACCCGTGCAGCAGCAGGACCAGCGGCCCCTCGCCCTGCTCCGCCAGGTGCAGCCGCACCCCGTTCACCTCGACCTGGCCGTGCTCGATGCTGTCGCTCAACTCCAGCTCCTCGTCCGGGCAGCGGGCCTTCCGGCCCCTCCCCGCGGGAACGTCCGCGCCGGGCCCGGGAGTTCCGGACCCGCCGCAGCGGCCCTCGCGGCCGGGCCACCCACCCGTTCGAACCCCCTCGCGACCAGCAGGAGATCCGAACGGAACCGCCCGTGGGCACGGCGGTCCTCAACGGGCACGCTGCTGCGACCGGTCCCGCGACCGGGCGGCCTGTCCGAACTGCCGCCCGGCTGACGGCCGGGCGACACCGTCCGAAGGTGTTGCACGGGCTTCGCCGCACCGCCTTCCGCCGGCCACCGTCGCACCTTGCGGGCTGCTGGTGCCCGGCGGCTGCGGGTGCGGTCAGCCGAGGGTGACGGTGCGCCGGACGGGCAGGTCGCGGGAGGACTGACCGGCGGAGAGGGTGTACAGGCCCGGGGTGAGGCACCAGGCGCCGGACTGCCAGGTGGAGAGGTCCCGGGCGGTGACGGTGTGGCGCTGCCGGCCCGGTCGCGGCTGACCTGCAGCGGGGTGCTCCAGGTGCCAGGGTCGACGTACTGAACTTGATTGGGTGATGTCGGTACCGTTTGTGGCCGCTTCGTGAAAACTGACCCCCAGGCGGGTCCCTGGGTTCTAAGAAGACATCTCATTTGGCAGGTTCTGTGGTGGCCTATGAAAGGGAGGGCGCTGGCGAACCTGATCTCATGTGTGAGGATCAGGCCAGGTGCAGCTGTGGACGGTGCTCGCCCCGAAAGGTCGCCCTCAGAGGCAAGGAGAGATGTTGGATGTTCGCCGGGGGAACCGCGCGGTTGCTGGTTACGAACGACGGTGAAGCGCCGCTGGAGCTGACCGTGGAGCCCTGGGCGGACACCTACCAGATCCAGCGGCAGCAGACCTACGTTGTTGTCACCCACTCACCGGTGGCGGACGGTTCCTGGTGCGGGACCTTGCGTGGGGATGAGCCCTTCCAGGTCGTGTATCGGCCGGATTCGGTGACGGTGTGGGCCAACGGCCAGTGCTTCCACCTCGCCGATAGGGCGGGCCATGCGATCGACGCGGCCGATTGGCAGTGCCCCGCTCAGAATGTGGCCTCCTGAAGGTGTCTATGGGCGGCGACCGATCATGTGCTGACAGTTGTGAAGTCATTGCACTTGGCGAGTCGACGGCGGCAGATCACCGCTGCGGCGATGCTGGCGAATGCCGCGAAGTGCTCGCCCTTGCGTTCGTAGCGGCGGTGGAGTCGGCGGAAGCCATTCAGCCACGCCACGGTCCTCTCGATCACCCAGCGGTGCCGGCCAAGGCGCGTGGAGGACTCGACGCCTCGGCGGGCGATGCGGGCGGTGATCTGGCGTCGTCGCAAGTAGGTGCGGATGAAGCGGCGGTCGTAGGCCTTGTCGCCGTGCAGTTTGCCGGGCCTGCGCCGCCGCGGTCCGCGCCTGGAGCGGATCGGCGGGATGGCGTCGGCGAGCGGAATCAGGGCCTGGCTGTCGTGGACGTTGGCGCTCGAGATCGCGAGCGAGAGGGGTAAACCGGTATGTTCCGTGAGCAAGTGGATCTTCGACCCGTACTTGCCCCGATCGACAGGATTCGGACCCGTCAGCTCCCCCTTTTCAGGGCGCGCATGTTCACCGAGTCGACCGCGCAACGGGACCAGTCCAGCTCGCCGCGGCTGCCGAGTTCATCCAGGAGGAGCCGGTGGAGCTTGGCCCACACCCGGGCCTTGCTCCACTCGGTGAAGCGCCGGTGGGCCGTCGGCCCCGACGGACCGAAGCACGGTGGCAGCTGAGCCCAGGTGCAGCCTGACGTCGCGACGAACACGATCGCCGCCAGCACCTCGCGATCCCTATGCCGACGCCGCCCACCGCCCTGCGGACGTGTCGGCGCGGCCGGCACCACCATCTGGAACAGCTCCCACAACTCATCCGGCACCAGACGCTCCACGATCATCACCCGCGAAGCCTATCCAGCCACCCAAATGAGATGACTTCTAACTGGGCGTTTCGTCCCTGACTCCTGAGGTCAGGTTCCGCGCCAGGTCGGGGTGGACTCGCCGGTGAGGCGCCGGGTCATGAGGCCGATCATCGCGACGTGGACCATGGCTTCGGAGCGGGCCGGAA
>NZ_BSSA01000051.1 GCF_030268885.1 Kitasatospora phosalacinea | reverse complement strand
ATCACCGTCTTGGCCATGGACCTCGTACTGCCGGGGACAGATGCCATCGAGACCGGCTTCTTGGAATGAGACAGGACGGAGTGCGCATCTCCGGCGGGCTTTCGCGCGCATGCGTCACACCGGTCACACCCACCTCAGAAGCCATCCCTTGGAACCCGACTGGACAGCTCGAGAATCCGCATCAACCAGCGTTTTCATGGGTGAAACGCCCAGTAAGACCGTGTCCTACGTGGTGAGGCTTGCCAGTCGCTTGTAGCAGCAGAGGGTGGCGGCGAGGCCAAGGAAGGCCAGGTAGTTGACGGGGTTCCGTTCGTAGCGGTGGTTGAGTCTGCGGTAGCCGGTCAGCCACGACATCGTGCGTTCGATGACCCATCGGCGGCGTCCGAGGCGTTCGCTCGATTCGATGCCCTTGCGCGCGATGCGGACGCCGATGCGCTTGCCGCGCAGCCACTTTCGCAGGTGGGGCACGTCGTACGCTTTGTCGGCGTGAAGGCGTCCGGGCTTTTGGTAGCGGTCGCCCCAGGTGTGCTGTCTCATCAGGTAGGCCTCGACCACGGGCTTCAGGGCCTTGCTGTCATGTGTGTTGCCCGCGGTGACGGCAACGACCAGGGGCAGTCCGCCCGCGTCCGACAGGATGTGCATCTTGGAGCCCTGTTTGCCCCGGTCCACGGGGCTCGGACCTGTGAGTCCACCCCTTTTTTGGCCCTGACGTGCGCGGAGTCGAGCACGGCGCGGGAGACGTCCAACAGACCTGTGTCGCCGAGGCGTTGCAGGACCGCCTCGTGCAGCCGGCCCCACACCCCGGCTCGCGTCCAGATCAGGAAGCGACGATGGACGGTGGACTTGGAGACCCCGAAGCAGGGCGGCAGTGCACGCCAGGCGCACCCACTGACCAGCACGTAGACGATCGCCGCGAACAGCGTCTCATCAGGCGTGTTCTGCGTCCCGCCGCCCTGCGGCCGCACCCGGTCCGGCGGGATCAGCGGCCTGGCCAACTCCCACAACCCGTCCGGAACAATCCAACTCCATGTACCCCGCCCCATGCCCCGATCAACGAGCCACCACCACGTAGGACACGGTCTTAGCTGACCGCTTCGGCTGGCCGGGGCTCGTAGAAGGTCCCGTCGCGGAGCATGGCGAACAGGACGTCGACTCGGCGTCTGGCCAGGCAGAGGAGTGCTTGGGTGTGGCGTTTGCTCTGGCCGATCTTCTTGTCGTAGTAGGCGCGGGAGGCCGGGTCGCTGAGCGAGGCGAACGCGGCCAGGAAGAACGCCCGTTTCAGCTGCTTGTTGCCCCAGCGGGAGGGTTGCTCGCCGCGTATGGAGGACCCGGAACTGCGGGTCGCCGGGGCGAGGCCGGCGTAGGAGGCGAGGTGGGCGGCGGTCGGGAACGCGCTCGCGTCGCCGACGTCGATCAGGACGCGAGCGCCCGTCCGGGTGCCGATGCCTGGCATGGAGGTGAGGATCTTGGACAGGGGGTGCTCGTCCAGCAGTTCCTGGATCCGCTTCTCCAGGAGCTTGCGCTGGTCGAGGACGGCCCGCAGGGAGCCGGCCAGGCTCGGCACGATCAGCGCGGCCGCCTCGGTGCCCGGGACAATGACGGTCTGCTCGTCGAGCGCGGTGAGGATGTCCTCGACGAGGCGCTCGAACATGCGCGGGGCCAAGGGCCGGACGGCGCCGAGAGTGCGCGCCCTTGCCGACGTCCAGGCCGAGGAAGACGTCCACATCGCCGGTGTCGATCACGCTGTTCCCTTACGAGGTCGTGCTGCCCCGGCCTCGTTGGCGTGGCACCAGTCGCCGGCATCCACGTTACGAAGAGCCTCCCAGCACGCTGGTGGTCCTGTCTCTATCAGCGGTCTACCGATGCCTCCGGCCCGGTGACACCACCCCCCGGATCATGCGAACTACAGGGGGGAACAGTCATGCCGGACCGGAGGCCGGGAGCCCCATTGCGGGGCCACGAAGACGGTAACGGGGGGCAGGCGACGGCGGGGCCGAGGCGGTGGGGGACCAGGACGGTGATCGTGTCGGGGCCGGAGCAGCGGCAGCGTCCTCCTCCGCGGGGCGGGGCGGGCGGTGGCGCGGGTCAGGTGCGCGTGCGGTGGACGGCCGCGCGAGCGAGGGCGAGGCGGCCGCGCTCCTGCAGGTCCGCTCGGCCCTCGCGCAGACCGGTGCGCAGGTAGGAGGCGCCGAGCCGGACGGTCAGCAGCAACAGCAGCCGCTCCTCGACCGGTTCGAGCGGGCGGCCGTAGCCGGTGGAGAAGGCCTCGCGCAGATCGGGACGTTCGGGCCACAGCGCGCCCAGCAGCCAGACGAACTCCTCGACGACCAGGCCGTAGCGGGACCGTTCGAAGTCGATCAGGGCGTGCCGACCGGTGGCGGTGTCGATGAGCCAGTTGCGGGTCGCGTAGTCGCCGTGCAGGAAGAGCAGCGGCAGCCGGTCGGCCAGGGCGGGGATCTCGGCGGCCGCGGCGCCGACGAGGGAGAGCACGTCGTCCGGGACCTGCCCGGCCAGGGCCTCCCGGCACTCGGCGGCCTCCCGGGCGTGGGCGCCCATCGCCTCGCGCACCTGCGCCCGGTGGACGGCGGTGCCCGCGTCCGAGCGGTCGTGCCAGTGCCGCAGCAGCCGTCCGGCGTCCTCGTGCAGCCGCTGCTCCACGCCCCGCTCCAGCGGCAGGTCGCGCACGACGCGGCCGGGCAGTGCCGTGCTGAGGAGCGCACGCAGCCGCGGCTCGCTCGCCAGCAGCCGCGGCGCCCGTCCCTCCGCCAAGCTGCGGGAGGCGTGGGCGTAGCCGGTCACCTCGCGGGTGAACGCGCCGTCGTCCGGGCTGATCTTGACGAAGGCGGCGCCGCCGTCCGGGCCGGTGAGGCGCCACACCCGCGAGGTGGCCCGCGGCCAGGAGCAGTCGGCCGCCGTGACCGGGCCGGGCAGGTGGGCGGCGGCCCAGGCGAGCAGGCCGGGGGGCGGGGAGTCGGTCATCGGGTCGGTCATCGGGTCGGGCCTCCGGAGGGGACGGGCCGGGGCGCGGCGGGGCCGGTCGGTGTCAGCGGACGACGTAGGCGGGCACGCCGGTGCGTGCCGCGTCCAGGACGGCGAGGGTGAGCTGCGCGCGGCGGGGGTCGGTGTGTGCGGCCAGTTCGTCGCGGGACAGCAGGACGACCTCGGTGTGCTCGGCCGGGTCGAGGCGGATCCCGGCCACCTGCGCGGGGGTCAACGCGCCGCCGTGGAAGGCGAATCCGACCTTGGCGGGCCAGCCGCCCGCGGGCCGTTCGAAGACGGTGGCCAGCAGCGGCAGCCGGTCCGGGTCGGGCGGCAGGAGGATGCCGGTCTCCTCCGCGCACTCGCGCACCGCGGTGTGCAGCGGACTCGGGTCGGTGAACTCGACGTCGCCGCCCGCCCACTGGAGGCCCTTGGCCGGGTCGGTGGCGCGCAGCAGGACGGCCCTCCCGTCCTCGGTGGTGAAGAAGACGGAGCCCCACATCGGGGCGGCGGGGATGGTGGGCAGGTAGGCGGGCAGTGGCCGGTGCCCGGGCAGGGCGGGCGGCGGCGCGGTGTGACGGCGGATCAGGTCCGCTTCGTGGGCGGCGATCGGCTCCGGCAGATCGGCGGGCAGGACCCATGCGTGTTGGTCGTGCTCGGGGGACAGCCGTACCTCCTGCGGGTGGTCGAGGTGGGCGGCGATCACGTGCGCGCGGGTACGGGCGCCGCGGGAGTCGGTGCGGTCCGCGGAGCCGAGGTGGGCGGTGACGCGGACGCGCGTGAGGCCGCTCTCCTCGTCCAGCTCGCGTAGAGCGGCCGCGACGAGCTCCTCGCCCGGTTCGGTGCCGCCGCCGGGCAGCTCCCACAGCCCGGCCTGCAGCGTGCCGGGCGCGCGGCGCAGCAGCAGGACGCGGCCGGCCGGGTCGGTGAGCAGGACGCCGGCGGTGGTGCGTTCGACGCCGTCCGCCCGGGCCCGGGCCAGCGGGTCGGACAGCGGGTGGAACATCGGGGCGGACAGCGGGTGGGCGTCGGTGGTCACGGGGCACTCCAGGTGAGGGGGACCGGACCGGCCGGTCCCGGGTCGGTGAAGCCGAGGTCGCGGTGGGGCCGCGCGTGGCCGCCGCGGCGGTGGCGGTGGTGGGCGGGGCCGGTGGTCACGCCGGCCAGCCGAGGACGGACACCCGCTGGCCGAGGGCGATCCGGTGCAGGGTGTGCGCGGTGTACGGGACGGTGTCGGCGGGCAGGTCGTCGAGCGGCCACCACTCCAGCGCGGAGCACTTGTCCGGTTCGGCGTTGCGGAGCGCGCCCTCGTAGCGGGGGACGCCGAAGAAGAGCTGCACGCGGCTGCGGCCGTCGACGTCCAGGTGGTGCAGGGCGTGGAGGAGTTCGAGGTCGCCCTCGGCGATGGTGATGCCGAGTTCCTCCTCAGCCTCGCGCACCATCGCGGCGGTGACGGACTCGCCCGGCACCAGGTGGCTGGCCGGGGTGTGCCAGAGGCGGTCGGCGTAGCGGGTGTTGTGGCGGCGGCCGAGCAGCACGCGGCCGTGGTCGGTCAGGACGAGGTGCACTCCGACGACGCGAGTGACCGGGTCGCTCACCGGCGCGGCGGGCCGGGGCCGGGCGGCGGGCGGTCGGGCGAGGGGCGGTCGGGCGACGGGCGGGACGGCGGCGGTCGAGACGGCGGTGGTCGGGACGGCGGCGTGCTCCTGGACGAGGCGGCGGGTGGAGTCGCGCAGAACGAGGCGGTGCAGGTCCTCGGGGCCCACCCAGTGCACGAGGACGCCTTCGCGCAGGCCCACCTGGTCGGGGTGGCCGTCCCAGCGGGTGGCGAAGATCTGGATCGGAACGGCCAGGCCGTGGCGGTCGCTCGTCCACTCGACGGTCAGCGGCTCGACCGCGCCGAGGTGCAACCCGGGTGCCTCCTCGGCGAGTTCGCGCCGCAGCGTGGCCTCGATCGTGGCGTCCTGCGGTTCGCGTCCGCCGCCGAGCAGGCTCCACTCGCCCGGTGCCCAGATGTGCGGGTGGTTGTCGCGCAGGTGGAGCAGGTACCGGCCGCGGCCGTCGTGGACGAGGGCGGAGGCGTTCACCGGCTCCGGGACGCCGGTCAGGCCCGCGCGGAGGAGTTTGGCGCGCAGGGCGGGGGAGGGGACCTCGGCCAGCGGGCGCCACTCGGCTCCGGTGACCTCGTCGGGCCGGAGGCGTACGGGTGGCGGCTCGTCGTCGACGAGGTGCAGGACGAAGCGGAAGTCGTAGTGCCGGTGGGCGCCTTCGCCCCCGGCGGGGTTCGGGTCGAGGTCGTCGACGTCGAGGTCGGTGCCGATGTCGACGGGGGCGTCGAGCAGGTGGGGGGTGAGGCAGAGCGCCCCGGGCGGGATGCCGGTCTCCTCGGCGACCCCGCGGACCGCGGTCGCCAGCAGGCTCCCGTCGGTGGGCCCGCCGTGCCCGCCGGGGCACCGGAGCAGTCCGGTGGCCCGGCGGCGGACGTGCAGGACGCGCAGGTCGCGGTCGACGACGACGCCGCTGCAGGTGACCTGCGCGGGCGGGGTGGTCTGGTCGGTCGGGTCGGTCGGGTCGGTCGCGGAGGCCGACAGGTCCAGCAGCGGCTGGAGCCGGGCGCGTTCGCCGGGATGGCGCTGGAGGTAGGCGTGGGTGGTGGCGGCGATGTCCGCGGGGGTGACAGGCAATCAGGGCTCCGTATCCGGTGTCACGGGACGGGCCGACCTCGCAGGCCGGAACGGCAAGTCTCAGTGTTTCAAGACGTGTTCGGTGCTCGACGGGAGTGCCCGGGTCCGATGCCCGGGGGTCCGATGCTCGGGGATCGGGCGGGCGTTGTTCAAGTGGGCCCCCTCCGGGCGCGCCCGGGTCGAACGGTGCGTTTTCGAGCACCCGGGCGGTGCCGTCCATCGCGGTGTCCACCTGCCCGCGGCTGCCTCCGGACGGGCTGCCGCTGCCCAGCGTGCAGGCGGCGAGAGCCTGTTCGAGGGCGGCGGCTCGGTTCTCGACCGAGGCGCTACGGGCGCCGGAGCCGGCGAGGAGGTCACGGAGGGCGCGGCCGTCGCCGGATTCATCCGTTCGACTGACGGCGGCCCGGGCGAGGTTTCGGGCGGTGGTCGCGGTGGCGGCCGGGCGGTGGTCGGTGGCGGTGAGGGCGTCGAGGGCGTCGAGGGCTCGGGTGCCGTCGGCGGTCACGGCCCGCCGCAGCCGCGGTCGGAATCGAACGCCTGGCGTCGAGCCGCCGGGGAGCGGGTGGTGTCGACGGAGCAAGGCGTTGGCCCGCCGACTCCCACGGCCCGTCCCACCCCGCGGTCGGCGCCGCCCTGATGGCCTGTACCCGCGCCGCACGGCGAGCCGGGGGCGAGGACGGCGAAGTGCTGACGGGAGTGCTGGACGGGAGCACGTCCTACGTGCAGTTCGCCCGCCGGGTACCGACGGTGGACAGGTGGCACGGACACCTCGCGTACACGACGCTGCGTCACTTGACGTTGTGCGCCGGCACCCCGTGAGCCGGGTGGCCGCGACGCGGTCTGCGCAGGCGGCCCCGGCCGAGCCGGAGGCCGGGACGCCGTCGTCCGCCGCGGCCGCCCCGACCCCGACGAGGCGACCGGCGGACCTGTGCTACCTGCCGAAGTCCTCGGCCACCTGCGCCGCGTCGGCTCGGAGGTCGAAGGGCTCCGGCGAGCCGTCGTCGGTGGACCACCGGACGGCCGGGGTGGTGGGGGCGAGGTCCTTCAGGAGGGTGTGGAGGACGAGGACGGGCGCTTCGAGCGGCTCCCGGTCACGGAAGGCGAAGAACCGCAGGTCGTGGTGGTAGACGATCGCGCAGCGCTCGTCGCCGACCCGCACGTCGATCTCCAGGGCGCCACGGGGCACCACGCCGGCGGTGCTCTCGGGCCAGTGCCGTCGCACGGCCTCGACGAGCTGCTGTTCGGTGAACGGCCAGGCCGGGGCGGCGGAGCGGTCGGCGCTGACGTAGAAGGTGGCTCCCACGGTGTCCTCTTCCGAGACGGGCTGCCGGGCTGACGGCGTCGGACCAGGGGACCACACGGCTCTCCCCGGGTGCACCCCGTGCGGCCGGTCCTCCGGTCAGGAGAGGGCGTCGAGTGCGGTGAGGACGTCGGCGGGCTCGGCGCGGCTGGTGTAGTCGGTGTCGACGAAGGCCCAGCGGATCAGGCCCGCCCGGTCGATGACGTAGGTCGCGGGGAGGGGCAGGGTGCGGGCGTGGCCGGCGTTGGAGCGGTGGAGGTCGATGCCGAGGCCCTCGTAGACGGCCGCGAGGTCGTCCGGCAGGTCGTGGGCGAGGCCGTACTGCTTGGCGGTGTCGCAGCCGGTGTCGCTCAGCACGTCGAAGGCCAGCTCGTTCTTCTCCGCGAAGGACAGCGATTCGTCGGACACCTGCGGGGAGACGGCGACCAGGCGGGCGCCGCGGGCGGTGACGGCGTCGTGGTGCTGCTGGAGGGAGCGCAGGGCGATGTTGCAGTACGGGCACCAGGAGCCGCGGTAGAAGGTCAGCACCACCGGGCCGTCGGCGAGGAGCCCGTCCAGGGCGACGGCCCGTCCGGTGGCCGAGGGCAGGGTGAAGGACGGGGCCTTCGCCCCCTCGGCCAGGGCGGTCTCCGCCTGCCCGGACGCGGCCAGTTCCCGGGCGGCGCGCCGCATGACGGCGCGGACGTCCGCGGGGATCTGCTCCTGGCGGCGGTCGAAGAACGCGCGCAGCTCGGCGTTGACACTCATCGGGTCTCTTCCCTCCGGAGAACTTGGAACGGCCATTCCAAGATAGGGGCCGGGGCGTGCACCGCGTCAATCCCTCCGGGCGGATATCCTGGAATCCTCATTCCAAGTTGACGAGGGGGCGTGGTGGCGGACGTCAAGCACTTCGACCCGGACGCGACCCTGGACACGGTGGTGCGGCTGTTCTGGCGTCAGGGCGTGGCCACTACGGGCATCCAGGACGTCGTGGACGCGACCGGGCTCAACCGCTCCAGCCTGTATGCGACGTTCGGCGGCAAGCAGGAGCTGTACCGCGCCGCCCTCGAACGCTACGTCGACAGCCGCTCGCGACCCGTCCTCGACCGGCTCGAAGGGGACGGCCGGGGGCTCCCGGCCATCGCGGAGTTCTTCGCCGAACTGATCGAGACCCGCTGCACCGGCGAGTACGCCCAGTGGGGCTGCATGGTCTCCAACGCCCACGCGGGCGCCGAGAACGGCGACCCCCGGGTCCGGGCCCTCCTCGACCGGCAGCACCAGCGCCTGCGCGACGCCCTCCGCGCCGCTCTCGCCTCCGCCCAGCGGCAGCACCAACTCGCCGACGGAACCGACCCGGACGCCGCGGCCGAGGTCCTCGCCCTGCTGGCCCACGGCGTCAACCTCCGCTCCCGGGCCGGGGCCGACGCGCAGCAGCTGCGCACGACGCTCGCGGCCGCCCTCGCCGCGGTGACCGGCGCGCCACGGGCCTGACCTCCGCGGGCGGTCGGCTGAACCCCCTGCTGCGACGGCCCTGTTCGCCCGTTCCGACGGCGAGCCGCGCTGCGCGTGGCAGGCTCCGGGTGGCAGGCAGTGACGCGGACGGCACCTGCACCACCCTCGCCGACCCGCAGCAGCCCCGGGCGGAGGCGACGAAGGAGGCTGTGCACGGGCCGTGCCGTAGCCTGCCGGGGCCTTGAGGGTCGCGGAGCGGAGGGGAAGGGGGAGCGGTGGCGGGCCGGTACCACGTGATGGCGGACCAGGAGCGCGGCGGATCCTGGACGTTCGGCTTCGAGCAGGTGGAGCGGGCGCTCCTCGAGGCGTGGCCGTCGGTCCGGGTGGGCGGTCCGGTGACGCAGGTCGGGGCGTGCGAGCTGAGCGTGCCCGTCGACGGTGTCGAGGACCCGGTGGAACTCGCCTACTTCGCGGAACGGCGGTTCTTCGCGTTCGCCGACCAGGACCCGCTCGCCGCCCCGTTCCGGGTGGTCTTCACCGTGCTGGCCGCCCTCAGCCCGGCGGCCCCCGTCGTGTGGACCACCGCCTGGGACGCCACGCCCCGCCGGGTCGACCTGTCGGTGGGCCTGTCCCAGCTGCTGCGCCCGTTCGAGTCGTAGCGCCGACGGGTGCCGAGGGCCTCCCTCCGGGGCGGTCGGCGGTCGGCGGTCGGCGGTCGTGCGGTCGTGCGGTCGTGCGGGTGTCCGTCGTCGTCATTCGTCCGTCATTCATCGGACGGATGACGCCGCGTCGGCTCCGGCAGTTCGGCGCCGACGCGTGCCGCGGTCTCGCGCAGCCACTGGTGGGCGGCGTCCTGGGTGTGGACGGGGTGCCACCAGAAGGCCTCCACCAGCGGTACGGGGTCGAAGGGGCACGGGAGCGTGCGGACGCCGCCGTGCGGGCCGATGCGGTCGGCGAGGCGTTCCTGGACCAGGGCGACCCGGCGGGTGCCCGCGACCATCGCGGGCAGCAGCTGGAAGGTCTCCACGGAGACCTCGACCCGCGGTTCGACGCCGAGCAGCGCGAGCTGGCGGGCCGCCGGGGCGTCGTGGGTGCGCTGGTAGACGGCCCAGGGGAGGCGGGCCAGGTCGCCCAGGGTCAGGGCGTCGCCGACCTCCGGGTGGTCGTCGGCGAGCAGGCAGACCCAGCGGTCGGTGTACAGGTCGAGGGAGGGGAAGCCGCTGATGACGCCGTGCGGCAGCAGCAGCCCGTCGGCGGTGCCGAGGAAGTCGTCGATCGAGTCGACCAGGGTCGGGCCGGCCTGCCGGAAGCGCAGCCGGACGCCGGGCGCCTCGGCGTGCACGGCCCGGGCGAGCGGGGCGCCGAAGACGGCGGAGCCGTAGTCGGAGGAGAACAGGGTGAACTCGCGCTCCGCGGTGGCCGGGTCGAAGGACGTCTGGCAGGTGAACACCCGTTCCAGCAGGTCGCAGGCCGGTCCGGTCATGGCGAGCAGCGCGGTGCCGAGCGGGGTGAGGGTGTAGCTGTTGCCCGTGCGGGAGAGCAGGTCGTCGTCGAAGTGCTTGCGCAGCCGGGCGAGGGCGGCGCTCGTGGCGGGCTGGCTGAGCCCGAGCCGCTGCCCCGCCCGGGTCACGTTGCGCTCCTCCAGCAGGGCGCGCAGCGCCGGGACCAGGTTGAGGTCGAGGGTCGCGAGGTTCATAGGGCACCCGCATATCTGTCCGGTGGATGGTGGGTATCAGCAGAATCGATTTCCATGATTGCCGCGGTGGGGCCAGATTAGTCGCAACGCATCGGGAGGAAACCTCGTGGCAACACACGCGCAACTCTCCGGCCCCTTCGCCCTCGGCACGTTCGCCGACGGCGACGGCGCGCCGTTCCCCGGCCTGGTCGTCGACGGCCGGGTCCTGGACCTCCGCGGCAGCCCCGCGCTCGGCAGCCCCGCCACCACCCGCGACCTGCTGGAGCGCTGGGCCGAGGCGCTGCCGGTCCTGCACGACCTGGCGGCCCGGACGGACGGCGCCTGGCGTCCCGTCGAGGGCCTGCGCACCCTCGCCCCGGTCGAGCCCCGGCAGTTGCTGCAGTCCGGCGCCAACTACCGGCAGCACGTGATCGACCTGGCGGTCGCGCACCGCCCCGCCGAGGACACCCGCCCCGTCGAGCAGGCCCGCGCCGAGATCGGCGCGATGATGGACCGCCGGGCCGCCGAGGACCAGCCGTACGTGTTCATCGGCCTGCCGTCCTCGATCACCGGCCCCTACGACGACGTGCTCCTCCCGCACTGGTGCACCAAGCCGGACTGGGAGCTGGAACTCGCCGCCGTCATCGGCGCCCCCGCGTACCGGGTCACCCCCGAGCAGGCGCTCGGGCACGTCGCCGCGTACACCATCGCCAACGACCTGACCGCCCGTGAACTGGTCTTCCGCCGCGACATGCCGGAGATCGGCACCGACTGGCTGCGCTGCAAGAACGCCCCCGGCTTCACCCCGCTCGGCCCCTACCTGGTGCCCGCCGCGTTCGTCGGGAACCCTGCCGACCTGCGGGTCACGCTGGAGCTCAACGGCGAGACCATGCAGGACGAGTCCACCGCCGACATGCTGTTCGACGTGGCGCGGATGGTCTCCTACGCCTCGCAGACCACCCGGCTGCTGCCCGGCGACGTGGTCCTCACCGGCAGCCCCGCCGGGAACGGCATGCACTGGGGCCGCTTCCTCACCGACGGCGACGTCATGGACGGCACCATCACCGGCCTGGGCGCGCAGCGCACCCGCTGTGTCAGGGAGTCGGCGTGAGCGGCCTCGACCGCACCGACCCCGAGGGCGCGATAGCCGCCGCCGCGCAGGCGTACTCCAACTGGGGCCGCTGGGGCGCCGAGGACCGGCTCGGGACGCTCAACTTCCTGGACGAGGCCAAGCGGCAGCAGGCGGCCGGACTGATCCGGCAGGGCGTCAGCTTCTCGCTCGCCCAGCGCTTCGACATGGACGGCCCGCAGCGCGGCTGGCGCCGTCGCACCAACCCCGTGCACACCATGCTCGACACCGGCACCGACGCCGCCGCCGGACTGCAGGGCTTCCCGCACGGCATCGGCGGCGCCGACGACGTGATCGCGATGCCGCTGCAGTGCTCCACCCAGTGGGACGGCCTCGGCCACATCTTCGACCACGGCAAGGCGTGGAACGGTCGCGACGCCGCCACCACCGTCACCTCCGAGGGCGACCTCGTCACCGGCATCGAGCACATGGCCCACCAGATCGCCGGACGCGGCGTCCTGCTGGACGTCGGACGGGCGATCGGCACCGACGGCGAACTGCCCGACGGCTTCGCGGTCACCGAGGAGCACCTGCGCGCCACCGTCGAGGCCCAGGGCCCGAGTTCGGCCGTCGGCCGCGGCGACCTGGTGGTCGTCCGCACCGGCCGGCTCAGCCGGGCGCGACGCGAGGGCTGGGGCGAGTACGCGGGTGGCCCGGCGCCCGGTCTGTCCTTCACCACCGCCGGGTGGCTGCACGGCAGCGAGATCGCCGCGATCGCCACCGACACCTGGGGCTTCGAAGTGCGGCCCAACGAGTTCGACCACGCCTTCCAGCCGCTGCACCAGGTCGCCATCCCCCACATCGGCCTACTGATCGGCGAGATGTGGGACCTGGACGCCCTCGCCGCGCACTGCGCCGACGACGGCCGTTACGAGTTCTGGCTGACCGCTGCCCCGCTGCCGATCACCGGCGCGGTCGGCTCCCCGGTCAACCCGATCGCCGTCAAGTAGTCCGCGCGACCGCTCCGGACCGCCGGTCGGTCGAAGCGCCCGGACAGCCCTCGGCCGACCGGCCCCCTTCCCCTGTTCTCTCCCGTCCGCCGTGCGACGAGGCGCGGCCCACCCGCCAGGGAGCAACCCCCATGACATCCACCCGTGTTCGATCCGTCCTGGTGATCGGTGGCGGCACCGCAGGCAACGGTCTGACGGTGCTGCTGCGCCGGGCCGGGATCGCCGTCGACCTGGTCGAGGCCAAGCCGGACTGGAACGTCTCCGGTTCCGGAATCACCTTGCAGGGCAACGCACTTCGGGCCCTGCGCGAGATCGGCGTGTGGGAGCATGTCCGCGCGTCGGGTTTCGCGTTCGACGAGGTCGGCCTCACCGCTCCCGACGGTACCGTGCTGCACGTCGCGCGTGACGCGCGCACCGGTGGCGAGGACCTGCCCGCGACCGTGGGCATGCAGCGTCCGCAGTTGCAGCGCATCCTGATCGACGCGGTGAAGGCGTCTGGCGCGAACGTCCGCCTCGGCACCACCGTCACCGCCCTGCGGGGCGACGCGGAGGGGGTGGACGTCGAGTTCTCCGACGGGAGTTCGGGCCGTTACGACCTGGTGGTCGGCGCGGACGGCATCTCCTCCGCGACCCGCGCGATGATCGGCATCGAAGAGCGGCCCGAACCCACCGGCATGGCGATCTGGCGCACCCCCGCCCCGCGCCCCGCCGGGGTGGAGCGCACCGACCTGACCTACGGCGGCCCCGCGTACATCGCGGGCTACTGTCCGACCGGGCCCGACACCGTCTACGCCTACCTGGTCGAGCCCAAGCGCGACCGCGCCACCATCGACCCGGCCGACTACGCCGAGGAGATGCGCCGCCTGGCGGCCGGGTACGGCGGCCACTGGGAGCAGATCGCCGCGTCCATCACCGACCCGGCGCAGGTCAACTACACCTGGTTCGACCGGCACCTGGTCGAGGGCCCCTGGCACCGGGGCCGCGTGGTGCTGGTCGGCGACGCCGCTCACGCCTGCCCGCCCACCCTTGCCCAGGGTGCTGCGATGTCCCTGGAGGACGCCCTCGTCCTCGCCGAACTCCTCACCGGTGCCGAGGAGTTCGACGAGCAGTTGTTGCTCGACTACCACGCCCGGCGGCTGCCGCGGGTGCGGATGGTGGTGGAGAACTCCTGCCAGCTGGGCCGGTGGCTGATGGACGGTGTCCGCGATGCCGACGTGCCCGGTCTGATGGCCCGCACCACCGCCGTCCTGAAGGAGGCCCCGTGACCGGCCCCGCCGTCGACGTCCACGCCCACCTGCTGCTGCCCGAGGTCGAAGCCCTCGTCGCCGGACAGGTCGGCCTCGCCCACGCCAGGGCCCTGGACGCCCGCCGCAACGGCCCCAAGGCGCTGTCCGTCAACGGCCCGATGGTCGCCGCCCGCGTCCCGCTGCTCACCGACCCGGCCGCCCGGCTCGCCGCCATGGACGCGCAGGGGGTCGACGTGCAGCTGGTCTCCCCGTCGCCCTCGCACTACCACTACTGGGCCGACGAGGAGACGGCGCGCAAGGTCTGGGAGGCGGCGCACACCGCCACCGCCGCGCACTGCGCCGCCGCCCCCGAACGGCTGCGCGGCCTGGGCCTGATCCCGCTCCAGCACCCGCACCTCGCCGTCGAGGCACTCGACCACGCGCTGTCCCTCGGCCTGCTCGGCGTCGAACTCTCCAGCCACGCACCGGGGGTGGAGCTCTCCGCCCCGGCCCTCGAACCGTTCTGGTCCCGGGCCGCCGAGACCGGCGCCGTGCTGTTCCTGCACCCCTTCGGCTGCACCCTCGACGAGCGCCTCGACCGCTGGTACCTGTCGAACACCGTCGGCCAGCCCGCCGAGAACGCCGTCGCCCTCTCCCACCTGATCTTCTCCGGGGTCCTCGACCGGCACCCCGGCCTGAAGCTGATCGCCGCGCACGGCGGCGGCTACCTGCCCACCCACATCGGCCGCTCCGACCACGCCTGGCGCGTCCGTCCCGACGCCCGCGGCTGCGCGCACGAACCCAGCTCCTACCTGCGGCGGCTGTACTTCGACTCCCTCGTCCACGACCCTCATGTGCTACGGGAGTTGGTTCGAGCGGCGGGCGCCGACCGGGTGCTGCTCGGCTCCGACTTCCCGTTCGACATGGGCACCGAGGACCCGCTCGCCGCCCTCACCGAGGCCGGTCTGCCGCCCGCCGACCACGCCGCCGTCCGTAGCACCAACGCCATTGCCCTGCTGGGCATTTGACCGAGGAGAATTCCCATGAACCGCCTGCTCACCCACCTGCGGCACGTCGACCTGGCCGTGCCCGACTTCGAGAAGCAGCTCGACTTCTACTCCGGCGTCTGGGGCCTGACCGAGACCGCCTCCGACAACGGGATCTCCTTCCTGGCCGCCGAGGGCTCCCCCGAGCAGTACGTGGTGCGCCTGCGCCGAGCGGAGGAGAAGCGCCTCGACCTGGTCTCCTACGGCGCCGCCAGCCCCGCCGACGTCGACACCCTCGCCGAGCAACTGCTCTCCCAGGGCGTGCAGTTGATCACCCGCCCGGGTGCCGTCGACACCCCCGGCGGCGGCTACGGCTTCCGCTTCTTCGACTGCGACGGCCGCACCGTCGAGGTCTCCGCCGACGTGGCCGCCCGCCGGCACCGCCGGATCGAGGCCCAGGAGTCGATCCCCGTCCGGCTCTCCCACGTCGTCCTCAACTCGCCCGACCTGGACCGCACCCGCCGCTGGTACGAGCAGCACCTCGGCTTCCGGCTCTCCGACACGCTGTCCTCCCCGCACATGGGCGAGGTCATGCACTTCCTGCGGATCAGCAACCAGCACCACTCGATGGCCCTCGCCAAGGGCCCGCACACCTCGCTGCACCACGTCTCGTTCGAACTGCGCGGCCTGGACGAGTACATGTACGGCACCGGGCGGGTGCTGCGGGCGGGCGTCCGCAAGATCTGGGGCCCCGGACGGCACCTCGCGGGCAA
The DNA here is from genome assembly GCF_030268885.1 of Kitasatospora phosalacinea. Lineage (GTDB taxonomy): Bacteria > Actinomycetota > Actinomycetes > Streptomycetales > Streptomycetaceae > Kitasatospora > Kitasatospora phosalacinea_C. The sequence continues at coordinate 8,517 of NZ_BSSA01000051.1, read as the reverse complement.
CAACACCTTCTCGTACTTCCTCGACCCGCACGGCAACACGGTCGAGTACACCACCGAGCTGGAGTCCCTGGACGAGGACACCTGGCACCCGCACGTCTACGACTTCTCGCAGCCCGAGGTCACCGACCAGTGGGGCACCGCCAACCCTATGAGCGAGATCGTCGCCAGGGAGTCCTTCAACGACGTCGACCGCGGCGTCTTCGTCGCCCCGCCGGTCTGACCCGCCCCGACCGACCCGAGGAGGTACCGCCCCATGCGCTTCGCCACCTACCGGTACGAGGGCCGCCGCCACTGCGGCGTGCTCGCCGACGACCGCCTGCACCCGCTGCCCGACGGCACCGACCTGCTCGACCTGATCCGCTCCGGCGCCGAGGCCCTGCACGCCGCCGGTCGCACCGCACTGGCCGGTCCGCCCGGCCCGGCCGTCGGCGAGGTGCGCCTGCTGCCGCCGATCCAGCCGCCCACCGTCCGCGACTTCGTCGCCTTCGAGGAGCACGTCGAAGGCGTCCGAAAGAGCGTCGACGGCGTCGCGGGCGTCCCCGACCAGTGGTACGCCGCACCGACGTTCTACTTCGGCAACCCCTACGCGGTGATCGGCGCCCACGACGACGTGCCCGTGCCGCCCGGCTCGCAGGCCCTCGACTTCGAACTGGAGGTCGCGGCGGTGATCGGCCTCGAAGGCAGCGACCTCACCCCCGAACAGGCCCGCGCGCACATCATCGGCTACACGGTCCTCAACGACTGGTCGGCCCGCGACCTGCAGTCCGCCGAGATGCAGGTGGGCCTGGGCCCCTGCAAGGGCAAGGACACCGCCACCACCCTCGGCCCCTGGCTGGTCACCGCCGACGAGCTCGAACCGCACCGGGACGAGGACGGCTTCCTGCACCTGGCGCTCACCGCGAGCGTCAACGGGCTGGTCGTCGGCACCGACCTGCTCTCCAACATGGGCTGGACCTTCGAGGACCTGGTCGCCTACGCCTCGCGCGGCACCACCGTCCGCCCCGGTGACGTGCTCGGCTCCGGCACCATGGGCAACGGGGGCTGCCTGGCCGAACTCTGGGGCCGCAACGGGGCGCAGCAGCCCGCGCCGCTGAAGGTCGGCGACACCGTCACCCTCACCGTCGAAAGCATCGGGACGACCGCCAACACCGTCGTCCCCGGCGCCGCACCGCAGCCGATCCCCGCCGCCCGCCCGCGTCCCCGGACCCGCCCGTGACCGGGGAGGGGCGACTGGCCGGACGGGTGGTCGTCGTCACCGGCGCCGCCCAGGGCCAGGGCGCGGCCGAGGCCCGGGCGCTGGCCGCCGAGGGCGCCGTCGTGGTCGCCACCGACGCCCGCCCCGCCCCCGATTGCCGGGCCCTGGACGTCACCGACCCGGATGCCTGGGCCCGGCTGGCAGCCGACCTGCGGGCCGAGCACGGCGTGGTGCACGGCCTGGTCAACAACGCGGGCGTCACCTGGCGGGCCCGGCTCGGTGAGGTCACCGCCGCGGACTTCGCCCGCGTCCACGCCGTCAACGCCACCGGCCCGCTGCTGGGCATGCAGCACCTCGCCCCGCTGATGCCGCCCGGCTCCTCGATTGTCAACGTCGGCTCCGCGGCCGCGCTCACCGCGCACTACCCCGTCGCCTACACCGCCAGCAAGTGGGCGCTGCGCGGCCTCGCCAAGGCCGCCTGCCTGGAACTCGGGCCGCTCGGCATCCGGGTCAACACGATCCACCCCGGCTTCATCGAGACCGAGATGACCGCCACCGCCCCGCCCGCGTTCCGCGAAGCCAACCTGCGCGAGACCCCGCTCGGCCGCACCGGCACCGTCGACGAGGTCACCGGGCTGGTGGTTTTCCTGCTCTCCGACGAGGCGTCCTTCATCACCGGCGCCGAGATCCCCGTCGACGGCGGCTACACCGCCCACGGCGGCGCCAAGTCGATCTCCGACGCGCTCCGGACCTGACACCCACCCCGAGGAAGCACGCATGGACAAAGTCAGTCCCACCGCGGCCGCGGCGGTCGCCGACGTCCCCGACGGCGCGTCGCTGGCCGTCGGCGGCTTCGGCCTCAGCGGCATCCCCTCCACCCTGATCCGCGCCCTGCACGAGCAGGGCGCGGGCGGACTGCGGGTGGTGTCGAACAACTGCGGCGTGGACGGCGCGGGCCTGGGCCTGCTGCTGTCCGCCGGGCGGATCGCCCGGGTCACCGGCTCGTACGTCGGCGAGAACAAGGAGTTCGCCCGCCAGTACCTCGGCGGGGAGCTGGAGGTGGAGCTGGTGCCGCAGGGCACCCTGGCCGAGCGGCTGCGGGCCGGTGGCTGCGGCATCCCCGCCTTCTACACCCCGGCCGGGGTCGGCACCCAGGTCGCCGACGGCGGCCTGCCCTGGCGCTACGCGCCGGACGGCACGGTCGCGCTCGCCTCCCCGCCCAAGGAGCAACGCGTCTTCGACGGGCGGGAGTTCGTCCTGGAGCGGGGCATCACCACCGACTACGCGCTGGTCCGGGCCGCCCGCGGCGACCGGCACGGCAACCTGGTCTTCCACCGCGCCGCCCGCAACTTCAACCCGCTCGCCGCGATGGCCGGCCGGATCGCGATCGCCGAGGTGGAGGAACTCGTCGAGCCGGGCGAGCTGGACCCGGACCGGGTCCACCTGCCCGGCGTGTTCGTGCAGCGCGTCGTCGCGCTCACCCCCGCCCAGGCCGCCGACAAGGCGATCGAGAAGAGGACGGTGCGTCCCTGATGCCCTGGACCCGCCCGCAGATGGCCGCCCGCGCCGCCCGCGAACTCACCACCGGCAGCTACGTCAACCTCGGCATCGGCCTGCCCACCCTGATCCCCGACCACCTGCCGCCCGGCGTCGACGTCGTCCTGCAGTCCGAGAACGGCATCCTCGGCACCGGCCCCTTCCCCGCCGAGCAGGACGTCGACCCCGACCTGGTCAACGCCGGCAAGGAGACCGTCACCGTCCTCGCGGGCGCGTCGTTCTTCGACTCCGCGCTCTCCTTCGGCATGATCCGCGGCGGGCACGTCGACACCGCCGTGCTCGGTGCGATGCAGGTCTCCGCACGCGGCGACCTCGCCAACTGGATGATCCCCGGCGCGATGGTCAAGGGCATGGGCGGCGCGATGGACCTCGTCCACGGCGCCCGCCGCGTCCTCGTGCTGACCGAGCACACCGCCAAGGACGGCACCCCCAAGATCGTCGACACCTGCACCCTGCCGCTCACCGGCCGCGCCTGCGTCCACCGGATCGTCACCGACCTCGCCGTCCTCGACGTCACCCCCGAGGGCCTGGCGCTCGTCGAGACCGCGCCGGGCGTGACCACCGGGGAGGTGCTGGCAGCGACCGGCGCGCCCGTCCTGGTCCGGGCCTGAGCAGCACGCGCAGGAGGGCCCCTCCCGGAGGTCCTTGGGTTCTAGCGGTCCTCGCAACACTCATGATCATGGGAGTTGCGAGGACCATGGGCGGTAAGAGGCTTGATCCGGGATTGAAGAGGCTGTTCTTCGAGCGGCTTGATGCCGTCGGGAGTGTGTCCCCCGTGGCGCGTGAGCTGGGGCTGAACGTGAATACGGCGTTCGCCCTGGCTCGCAAGGCCGGTATGAACTACGGGCACCTGGGACACCCTGGGCGCGAGGAGTACACGAAGCTGCGGGCCGAGGGAGTCTCCAGGCGGGAAGCCGCCAAGCAGGTCGGGGTGCACCATCGCACCGCCATGGACTGGGACTGGGGTATCCGAAAGTCCAACAACTCGCGGATCTATCCCGACGGTCGACGTGTGGACTACACGACGGGAACCGTCACGATGTCCGATGTGATCACCACGGCACCCGTGAAGCAGGTGAGCCTCAAGTCCCTTGAGAAGAAGCTCCACCCCAGACTCCTCTCGCTCTCCGAGCGGGAACGGATACGCGACCTCCGCTCCGCGGGCCAGTCGCTGCGGGCCATCGGACGGGCCCTGGGGCGCCCGGCCAGCACTATCTCGCGCGAGCTGCGGAGAAACTCGGTGGCCGCCGGCTACCACCCCTACGCGGCACACAGGGCCGCCGCCGCGCGCAGGCCCCGCCCGAAGGAGCGCAAGCTGCTGCGCGAGGGTCCGTTGCGCGACTTCGTTCAGGACGGCCTGCGCAGACGGTGGTCTCCGGAACAGATCTGCCACGCCCTGGCCAAGGCCCACCCGGACGACCAGACCATGCGGGTGAGCGTGGAGACGGTCTATCAAGCACTTTATGCGCAGGCCAGAGACGGTCTGAGATGGGAAGTCCACACAGCCGTCCGCACTGGTCGAACGCGCCGCAAGCCGCGACGTGGCCCGGGCCGCCGCATCCCCCGCTTCAACGACCCGATGGTGATGATCGGCAGCCGTCCCGCCGAGGTCGAGGACAGGGCCGTGCCGGGGCACTGGGAAGGGGACTTGCTTGTTGGCGCGTTCGGCCGGTCGGCCATCGCGACCCTGGTCGAGCGGACCACCCGCTACACCGTGCTGGTCCACCTCCCCGACGGCTCCCGCGACTCCGCAGCCGTCCACGACGGGCTCGTCCGCGCCGCCCATGCCTTCCCGCCGTACCTACGCGGCTCTCTCACCTGGGATCAGGGAGCCGAGATGGCGCGTCACAAGCAGTTCACAGCGGCCACCGGGATGCCGGTCTACTTCTGCGACCGGGCCAGCCCGTGGCAGCGCGGCACGAACGAGAACACCAACGGTCTGCTGCGCCAGTACTTCCCCAAGGGCACCGACCTGAGCCGACACAGTCCCGAGGATCTCGAACACGTCGCCCGGGAACTCAACAGCCGCCCACGCAAGACGCTCGGTTGGGATACCCCGGCCGAGCGTCTACGCGATCTACACACAGCCTGAAGCCAGGATGAGGAGTCCACGCGGGGGGGCGTACATGCGCATAAGGCGGTCGTCGCGAGTGGTGCCGGACCCCGGCACGGGCGGCTGCGCTGTTCGGGCGACCTGAAGAACCGGACCCGAAGCCGCGGTGAGGGCGGGGATGTGTCCGCGGCGCGGCCGGATGACCGGTCGCGCCGCGGGGCGATGGTGCTGTGGGTCAGTGGTGACGCGGCCGGTTGCGTCGGCGCCACCACAGCAGGGCCGCGCCGCTCAGGAGCGCCGCACCGGCTGCGGCCGCGGCCGGTGCGGCGCCGTCCGTGCCGGTCGGCGGTAGGTGCCCGCCGCCTGAACCGCCTCCGTCCCTGGACGTCGGTGCGGGCGCGGGGGCGCTGGAGGAGGCCGAGGGCGAGGGGGAGGGGCCGGTGGTGGTCGGCGATGGGCTCGGCGCGGTGCTGCCGGTCGGGCTGACGGTCGGCGAGGGGCTGGCCGTGGTCGGCGACGGGCTGGGCGTGGGTCCGACGTCGCCGGTGGGCGACGGGCTGGGCGACGGGGACGGGATGGTGACGGTGGTCTCGGTGATGCAGGAGGTGTCGTCCGCGCAGGTGCCGGAGGTGCCCGGGACGGCGGTGTTGCGCAGGACGCGGTCACCAGTGTCGGGGGCGTTGACGGTGGCGCTGTAGGTGATGGTGGCGCGGGTGCCGGCGGCCAGCGGGCCGGACCAGGTCAGGGTGGTGCCGGTGACGGTGGCGCCGTTGGTGGCGTCGCCGTTGTAGGTGGCGTCGTCGAGGACGGCGGACAGGTCGTCGGTGAAGGCCGCCGGGGTGTCGGCGGTGAAGTCGGTGGTGCCGGTGTTGGTGACGGTGACGGTGTAGGTGACCTGGTCGCCGGGCCGGGCGGTGGTGAGGGAGGCGGTCTTGGCGATGGTGAAGGCGCGCGTGGTGACGGGCGTGCTGGTGGTGCAGGCGGTGGCGGTGGTGCAGGCGCCGTAGGCGCCGGGAGCGGCGGTGTTGGTCAGCACGGCGCCGGGCGCGGTGCCGGGCCGGAGGGTGGCGCTGTAGGTGAGGGTGGTGGTGGCGCCGACGGGCAGCGGCAGGTCCCAGGCGAGGGTGGTGCCGGTGAGGGTGCCGCCGTTGCTGGCGTCGCCCGCGTAGTCGGCGTCGTCGAGGACGCCGGAGAGGTCGTCGGTGACGTGGGCGGCGGGGGCGGCGCCGGGGCCGGTGCCGAAGGGCACGGCGCCGGTGTTGGTGACGGTCAGCGTGTAGGTGACCTTGTCACCGGGGACGGCGGTGGTGGGTGCGGCGCTCTTGCGCAGGGTGAACTCGGCGACGGGGGTGGTGCGTTGGCATACATCCGCACAGGTGCCGGTGCCGCCGGGCACGACGGCGTTGCGCAGCACGTGGTCGCCGGTGCCGGGGGAGTCGACCACGACGCTGTAGGTGAGGGTCCGGGTGGCGCCGACGTCCAGCGGGCCGGACCAGGCGACGCCCTCGGCGGTGGTCCGCAGGCCGCCGGTGAGGGAGGCCGGGTCGAGGACGGCGTCGTCCAGGACGTTGGCCAGGTTGTCGGTGAACGAGGCCGGGGCCTCGTCGGTGTAGGCGAGGGCACCGGTGTTGGTGACGGTGACGGTGTAGGTGACGCGGCCGCCGGGGCCGGTGAAGTCCGGGGCCTCGATCGAGGCGGCCTTGGCGACGGTGAACGAGGGGGCGGGCAGCCCGGCTGGGCAGGCGGTGGAGGAGGAGGTGTTGTTGGTCAGGTCAGGGTCGGCCTCGTTGCCGAGGACCTGCGCGGTGTTGCTGATGCCGCCGGTCGTGCAGTCGGTTCCGGCGGTGGCGGGTGCGGTGCCGGTGACCGTGAGGGTGGCGCTCTGCCCGGAGGCGAGCGGCCCGCCGCTGCACTGCAGGACGTGGTGCCCGCCGTCGTCGGTGACCACCGAGCAGCCGCTGCTGGTGGTGGCGGCGTTGGACAGCGTGTCGGGCAGGGTGTCGGTGACGACGTAGCCCGAGGAGGCGCCGGGGCCGCGGTTGGTGACGGTCAGGGTGTAGGTGAGGGTGTCGTTCGGGTTCCACTGGGCGGGGCCGGTCTTGGTGATCGCCAGGTCGGCCCTCTCGCCGGGGTAGGCGGCACCGTCGTTCTGGGTGTTCGCCGGGCCCTTGGTCGCCGAGACGATCACCGCGGACGGTGTCGCGGAGGCGGGGTCGACCAGGCGCAGCTGGTAGACGGTGCCGGTGACGTTGTTGGAGATGCCGATGTTCCCGTTGCCGTACACCCACTGCGCGCCGTACGGGTTGGCGGGCAGCTTGGGTGCGGCCACCGACAGCACCTCGCCGGTGGCCGGGTCGATCCGGTAGATCCGGCCGCCCTCGCCGTACACGCCCCACAGGTAGCCGGAGGCCCACACGAAGTCCGAGAGGTTCGGGACCTGCGCGGACAGCGCGATCCGGGTGGTGGTGCGGGCGGCGACGTTCACCGCGTACAGGTTGCGGTCGGCGGTGGCCAGCCGCACGTACAGGGTGTCGGCGCTCGGACCGTCGCCGAAGGTGCCCTGATTGTAGTTGAACTGACTGGACGGCAGGCCCACCTGCCCGAGGTTGGTCGCCGCACCGCCCTGGCCGATGCGCACCAGCGCGCCGTTGTCGTTGATCCCGTACAGGTAGTAGTCGGCGGTGCGGTAGCCGACCGCGTTGTAGCCGAAGGACGCCGTGCCCTGCTTGGCGAAGGTGATCGCCCCGGGCCCCTGGACGGCCTCGTACAGCGTCGTGGGCTCCCCGCGGGCCGGGCCCTGGGCCACGAACACCAGGCCCGGCCCAGCGGGGAACGGGTCCCCGGCCGCCGCCGTGGCCAACTGCAGCCCCCAGGGCAGGGCCGCGGCCGTGAGGCCGCCCGCCAGCATCAGCCCGATCCACCATCGACGCGCCATCGCGTCCGCCTTCCGTCCGTCAGCACGAGAACGGGCGGATCGTAAACCGACAACTTGTCATATATAGGAAATTTGCTCCGAATGCGGTCGTGGCGTCAAAGGCGGCACCCTCGGGCCGCCCGCAAGAACGTGCCAGGAGCCGGACCTACCCCGCCGAGGCCGCCACGGGGGCGGACGAGGCCGTCACCGCCTCGGTGCCTGCCGAACGTAACCTGGCTGCCGACGGCGGCCCACGCAAGGTGCCCGGCTGGGGGGATTCCAGCCGGGTACCTTGCGTGATCTACTCACCACCTAAGCCAGGCAGTGTTGCAACGACTCCTAGAACTGAAGGTCGCCGGGAGGGGCCCTTCTGTGGGACGGGGGGTCAGGAGGCGGGCATCAGGACGGTGTCGACGATGTAGACGGTGGCGTTGGCGGTTTGGACGTTGCCGCACAGGACCTTGGAGTTGCCGTTGACGGTGAAGTCGGGCGTGGTGCCGGTGACGGTGAGGTCGCCGCCCTCCAGGGTCTTGTGGGTGCCGGCCAGCGCGTCGGGGGCCAGGCGTTCGGGGGTGACGTGGTAGGTGAGGACCTTGGTGAGCTTGGCCTTGTCGGCGAGCAGGGCGTCCAGGTCGGCCTTGGGGATCTTGGCGAAGGCGTCGTTGGTGGGAGCGAAGACGGTGATGTTCTGTGCGGAGTTGAGGGTGTCGACCAGTCCGGCCTGCTTGACGGCGGTCACCAGGGTGGACAGCAGCGGGTTGTTCGAGGCGGCGGTGGCGACCGGGTCCTGGGCCATGC
>NZ_BSSA01000050.1 GCF_030268885.1 Kitasatospora phosalacinea | reverse complement strand
TTGCTGGGTGGGTACGGGTACACGCGGGACTACCCGGTGGAGCGGATGATGCGGGACGCGAAGATCACCCAGATCTACGAGGGCACCAACCAGGTCCAGCGCATCGTGATGGCCCGCAACCTGCCCTAACCGCCCACCGGTTCGCGCCCCTGCTCGTGCACCCGCCCGCGCTCGCCCACCTTGCGGGCGGGCGCCCCGGCCCAGATCTCGCCGGGCCCGGTGGAGCGGGTGAGGACGGCGTTGGCGCCGACGACGGTGTCGGCGCCGACGGTGAGGGTGCCGCTCTTGCAGACGATCTTCGCACCGGCGCAGACCACCACGCCGTCCTCCAGCACGACCCGCCGCATCGCGGAGAGCTCCTGCGGGACCCACGGGTCGGCCCGGCCGATGGTGACGCCGTTGTAGAGGGTGACGTTCGCGCCCAAGGTGGTGTACGGGTGCAGGACGGTGCCGAAGCCGCGGTGGAAGACCACCAGGCCGGGGCCGATCTCGGCGGCGGCCGGGACCTCCATCCCGTAGAGGGCCAGGGCCTCCTGGACCAGGCGGCCGAACAGCCGGCTTCTGCGGCGGTAGATGAGGGAGGTCACCAGCGACATGGCCGACATTGTCCTGCCGCCCCGCCCGGCGCGGCGCCGACGACGCGCCCCGCGGCGGCAGTTCGGATCCGCCGTGCGAATCCCGGACGCCGCCGCGGGGCGGTCGCCCGCCGGGAGCGGCTACTTGGGGACGGCGGGCACGGGCGTGTCGTTGCGCATCGCGTCGAAGACCGCCTTGGACTTGGCCTCGTCCCACTTGACCGCGGACTCGCCGGTCGGGGTGCGGTAGTCGGCGTTGCCGATCGGGACGGTGATGGTCTTGCCGTCGCCGCCGGTGACGCCCTTCATGGCGAGGAACATCGAGCCGAGGTCGGTCAGCCCGGCGTCGTCGTCGACGATCACGGTGTCCAGCCCGGCCGACACCAGCGGGTAGAAGGTGAAGGGGTTGAGCAGGGTGGTCGGCGAGGCGGCCTGCTTGGCGAGCGCGCCCAGGAACTTCTGCTGGTTGCGCATCCGGCCGAGGTCCTGGTCGGCCATCTGGTGGCGCTGCCGGACGAAGGCCAGCGACTGCTTGCCGTTCAGGGTCTGGGTGCCGGCCTGCAGGTCGAGGCCGGAGTCCTTGTCCTTGATCGGCTGCTCGATGTTCAGCTCGACGCCGCCGACGGCGTCGACCAGGCCGACGAAGCCGGAGAAGCCGATCTCCGCGTAGTGGTCGATCCGCAGGTTCATGTTGGTCTCGACGGTCTGCACCAGCAGGCGGCCGCCCCCGGCCGCGAAGGCCGCGTTGATCTTGCGGGTGGCGGCGGGGACGGTCTTGCCGCTGCCGGCGGTGTCCAGGTGGGCGGGGATCTGCACCCAGGAGTCGCGCGGGATCGACATCAGGGTGTTCCCGTTGTCGCCGATGTGCAGGATCATCATCGAGTCGCTGCGCTTGCCCTCGGCGGAGCCGGTGTGCAGGTCCTGCTCGTCGGCGTCGGTGAGCCCGGCCCGGCTGTCGGAGCCGACGATCAGCCAGTTGGTGCCCTTGCCCGCGGGCGGGCGGCCCGGGTAGTCGGCCAGCACGTTCTCGTGGTGCAGCTTGCCGTCCGCCCAGAAGTAGGTGCCGATCATGGTGACCAGCAGCGCCAGCACCAGGCCGAGCACCGAGTAGCCGACGATCTTCTTGCGCGAGCGGCGCGGCCGGGCCCCGGGCGCGGACGGCCCCGCCGGGCCCGCCGGGGTCGGCCCCGGCTCGAAGGGCTGCTGCCCGTACGGCTGCTGCCCGCCGTACGGGGGCTGCCCGCCGCCGCTGCCCCCGCCGTACGGGGGGCGGCCCGCGCCGCCGTACGGGCGGCCGGGGTCCGGCCGGTCCTGGTGGGTGGGGCGGGAGAGCGGGACGCCCGCGCCGCGCGGGTTCAACTCCGGCGGCAGCGGCGGCTCGGCCGCCGCTCCGCCCTGGCCCCGTGCCGCGTCGCCCTGCCCGTGTGCGCCGCCCCCCGGGCGCTCCTGCCACGTGTTCATGGGGGAAGGATGCCCGAACCCGGGGCCGCGCAGTGATCGCGGAGGCCCCGCGGGCCCCGTTGTGGCCGTTTTGATGCAGGGCGGGGACGGTTCGGAGCACTGTTCACCAGGCGGGCACGGCCTTGACCCGTCGAAAGCGGGCGTGTTTGCATGACGGTATGGAGCAGCGTCAGGTCCTCACCCGTCGGCGGCACGTCGACCACGGCCGGGTGTCCTGCTCGCTGTGTCGCGGCTGACCCTTCCCGCCGCGCACTCACCCGCAGGCGACCTGCGCCCTCGCCGACCTCCCCCTCCCTTTCCCGGCCGCGCCCTGCCCGCGGCCGTACGCCCCGAGGTGACTCCATGGCCGTGATCCTGTCCGTCTCCGGTTCCCCGTCCGCGACCTCCCGCACCACCCGGCTGCTGCGCCACGTCGACCGCCGGCTCGCCTCGCACGGGCACCAGGTCCGCACGCTGGACGCCCGCTCGCTGCCCGCCGCCGCGCTGCTCGCCGCGGACACCTCGGACCCGGCGATAGCCCGGGCCGTCGAGCTGTTCGAGCAGGCCGACGGCGTGGTGATCGGCACCCCGGTCTACAAGGCCGCGTACTCGGGCCTGCTGAAGGCCCTGCTCGACCTGCTGCCGCAGTACGCGCTGCGCGGCAAGACGGTGCTGCCGCTGGCCACCGGCGGCTCCACCGCGCACGTGCTGGCGGTGGACTACGCGCTGCGGCCGGTGCTGAGCTCGATGGGCGCCGGGCACATCACCCAGGGCTGGTTCGTGCTGGACCGGCACGTCGGGGTGCGCGAGGACGGCGGCACCGAACTGGAGCGCGAGACCGAGGTGCTGCTGACCCCGGTGGTCGACGCGTTCTCCGCCGCCCTCGCCCCGCGGGTGGAACTCGCCGCCGCCAGCTGACCGTTCGTCAGCGAAGCCGCCCCGCCCGGGGCCCGGGACCCTCAGACCGCAGCGCGGCGACCCCTAGGGGAGCGGACCCGGGCCCCGGACGCTTTCCCGGGACGGGGCTCAACCCGGTGGAGGACGACCCCCGCGACGCCCGCTCCTACCGTGGAGCCATCCCCCCTGCCCCACCTCCGAAGGTGGGGCAGGCCCCACCCCGAAGACGGAAGCCAGCAGGATTCCGCGGCCGGGGTGACGCCCGGAAGGCTGGGGGACGACGACGGACCCCCCACGACGAGGAGCACGTAGTGACCACGGCAGCGAGCGCCGCCCACCTCTCACCCCTGCCGGAGCGGGACGGCACCGCCGCCCGGGCCCGACAGGTCACCAAGGCGTACGGCGCGGGGGAGACCCGGGTGACGGCGCTGGACGCGGTCGACGTCGACATCGAGCGCGGCCGCTTCACCGCGATCATGGGCCCCTCGGGCTCCGGCAAGTCGACGCTGATGCACTGCCTGGCCGGGCTGGACACCGTCTCCGAGGGCCGGATCTGGATCGGCGACACCGAGGTCACCGGCCTCAAGGACAAGCAGCTCACCAAGCTCCGCCGGGACAAGATCGGCTTCATCTTCCAGGCGTTCAACCTGCTCCCCACGCTGAACGCGGTGGAGAACATCACGCTGCCGATGGACATCGCGGGCCGCAAGCCCGACCAGGCCTGGCTGCAGCAGGTGATCGACACCGTCGGCCTGTCCGGCCGCCTCAAGCACCGCCCCGGCCAGCTCTCCGGCGGCCAGCAGCAGCGCGTCGCGGTGGCCCGCGCGCTGGCCGCCCGGCCCGAGATCATCTTCGGCGACGAACCCACCGGCAACCTCGACTCCCGCTCCGGCGCCGAGGTGCTCGGCTTCCTGCGCCGCTCGGTCGACGAACTCGGCCAGACCATCGTGATGGTGACGCACGACCCGGTCGCCGCCGGCCACGCGGACCGCGTGCTGTTCCTCGCCGACGGCGCGATCGTCGACGAGATGCACAACCCCACCGCCGACTCCGTCCTGACCCGCATGCGCCGTTTCGACGGCAAGCGCACCAGCTGAGACGGGGCCCGGAACCATGCTGCTCAAGACCTCGCTGCGGAGCTTCCTCGCCCACAAGTGGCGCCTGGTGCTCTCCCTGCTCGCCGTGGTGCTCTCGGTCGCCTTCGTGGCCGGCACCCTGGTCTTCTACAACACCGCCACCAGCACCTTCGACAAGCTGTTCGCCTCCACCGCCTCCGACCTGTCGGTCTCCAAGGCCAAGGACGAGATCACCGACGGCGGCCCCGGCCCGGCGCCCGGCATCCCGGTGGGAACGGTGGCGAAGCTCGCCGCCGAGCCCGGCGTCAAGGCCGCGATCGGCCAGGTCATGACCTCCGACGCGACCCTGGTCGACCCCGCCACCAACAAGGTGATCGGCCCGACCACCGGCGCCCCCACCCTCACCGGCAACTGGACCGACACCCCGCGCAACTCCGTCGAGATCACCTCCGGCCACGCCCCGCAGGGCGACGGCCAGCTGGTGCTGGACGCCGACACCGCGGAGAAGGCCCACCTCGGCCTCGGCTCCAAGGTCCGGATCATCACCGACGCCAACCACGACTTCACCGTCTCCGGCATCGCCACCTTCCGCACCACCAACCCCGGCGCGGCCCTCGCCTTCCTGGACACCGCCACCGCCCAGCAGGTGCTGCTCGGCACCGAGGCGTACACCTCCGTCGAGGTCTTCGGCGACGGCACCCGCACCGACGAGCAGCTGAAGGCCACCGCGCTGGCCGACCTCGGCAGCGGCTTCCAGGGCAAGACCGCCGCCGAGCAGAAGAAGGAGAACTCCGACGACGTCGGCTCCTTCCTGGACTTCATGAAGTACGCGATGCTCGGCTTCGCCGTCCTCGCGGCCGGCGTCGGCGGCTTCCTGATCGTCAACACCTTCTCCATGCTGGTCACCCAGCGCACCCGCGAGATCGGCCTGCTGCGCGCCATCGGCGGCAGCCGCTCCCAGGTCAACCGCTCGGTGCTGACCGAGGGCCTGATCCTCGGCGTGCTCGGCTCCACCCTGGGCATCGGCGCCGGGCTCGGCCTCGCGCTCGGCATGATCCAGCTGATGAAGGCCGTCGGGATGAACCTGGACGCCTCGCTGGAGGTCACCTGGACGGTGCCGGTGGTCTCGTACGCGGTCGGCGTGCTGGTGACGCTGGTCGCCGCGTTCGTCCCGGCCCGCCGGGCCTCCCGGATCACCCCGATGGCCGCGCTGCTCGACCACGCCGCCCCGGTCGAGCCCCGGGCCAACCGGGTCCGCGTCGCGGTCGGCGGCCTGGTCACGGTGCTCGGCGCCGCCGCCCTGGTGCTCGCCGCCGCCTCCTCCGGCGCCACCGGCGGGATGCTGATCGGCCTCGGCGTGCTCGCCACCCTGGTCGGCGCCGTGGTGCTCGGCCCGCTGCTGGTCTCCGGCCTGCTCCGCCTGCTCGGCGGCGCGCTGCCCGCCGTGTTCGGCCCGGCCGGCCGCCTCGCCCAGCGCAACGTCATGCGCAACCCGCGCCGCACCGGCTCCACCGCCGCCGCCCTGATGATCGGCCTGGCCGTGGTGGTCGGCGCCTCCGTGATCACCTCCTCCATGGTCTCCTCGGCCACCGCCCAGATCGACAAGACCGTCGGCGCCGACTACATCGTCGCCGGTGGCCGCGCCACCGTCCCGGCGGACGCGGCCCGGGCGGTCGAGCGGACCCCCGGCGTCGACCACGTCACCCGGCAGAAGGAGGTCCCCGCCGAACTCACCACCCCCGACGGCGCCCGCACCAGGAGCAGCCTGGTCGCCGCCGACCCGAACTTCACCCGCGACTTCCGCCTGCCGGTCGCCTCCGGCACCGCCGAGGGCGTGTTCAGCGGCGGCCTCTCGGTCGACCAGAAGTTCGCCGACGCGCACCACCTCAAGGTCGGCGACCCGATCGCCGTCGCCTACGGCGAGGGCCGCACCCAGACCATCCCGGTCGCCGCCGTCCTGAAGACCGGCAACCAACTGTTCGACGGCAACTTCTTCACCGCCATCAGCACCGTCTCCACCGGCCTGAACGGCCAACTCCCGGGTGACAGCACGCTGTTCGCCGGGGCCTCGGCCGGCGCCGACAAGGGCACCGTGCTCGCCGACCTGCAGAAGGCGCTGGAGCCCTACCCGCAGCTGATGGTCAAGGACCAGGCCGGCTACAAGGACATGATCAAGTCCCAGGTCGACCAGCTGCTGTCCATGGTCTACGGCCTGCTCGGCCTGACGATCGTGGTCGCCGTCCTCGGCGTGGTCAACACCCTGGCCCTGTCCGTCGTCGAGCGCACCCGCGAGATCGGCCTGCTGCGCGCCATCGGCCTCTCCCGCCGCCAACTGCGCCGGGTGGTCCGGCTCGAATCCGTGGTCATCGCCCTGTTCGGAGCCGTCCTCGGCAGCGCCCTCGGCCTCGCCTGGGGCGTCACCGCCCGGTCCGTCCTCGCCGACAACGGCCTGAACGTCCTGACCGTCCCCACCGGCACCGTGGCCACCGTCCTGATCGGCTCCGTCCTCATCGGCCTGGCCGCCGCCCTCGTCCCGGCCTTCCGCGCCGCCCGGATGAACGTCCTGGCCGCCATCGCCACCGACTGACCCGCCGTCCCCCGGGCCCCGACCAGGGGCCCGGGGAACGGCTCGGTCCGTGCCGCACAGCGGCCCCTTCAGGGCCCGGGGAACGGCCCATTCCGTGCCGCGCAGCGGCCCCGTCAGGGGCCCGGGGAACGGCGGGTCCGAGCTGCTGGCGGCCGGAGCCCACCGAAGGTCCGTGCTGCTTCGGGCCAGGACAGCACCCCCGCCCACCCCTCAGCCCGGACAGCTGATCTCGCTCCCGCTCTCCGCCCCGGCCACCGCCACCGCCGAAGCCGAAGCCGAGGCCGAAGCGGCGGCAGCGGGCGGAACGGAAGCCGCAGCAACGGCCGTCGCCCCCGCCGGAGGCCGGTACTCACTGCCCGCGACCACCTGGAAGGTCGCCCCCAACCCCGGCACGGCTTCCAGCTCCGCGTCCGGCAGGCTCGCCGCCAGGGTCTTCACCGACTCGTCCCAGCGCGGGTCGTAACGGATCACCGTCCGGGTGGTCGCCGCCCCGCCGCCGGGCGCGTTGGAGGGCGTGCCGGTGGTGGCGAACCCGGCCTTGCGCAGCTCCGCGTCGACCCGGAAGCCCAGCCCCTGGACGCCCGCCCCGTTGAGCACCTGCACCCGCACCTCGCCCGGAGGAACCGTTCCGGCAACGGGCGAAGCGCTCGGCGGCACCGCCGCAGCCGCAGCCGCCCCCGCCCCCGCCCCGGTGAGCGGCCGCCCGGCCCGGAGCGCCTCGAACAGCGCCGTGGTGCCCTTCTCGTCCCACAGCACGGTCGACCCCCATCCCGCGACCTGGTGGTCGACCTCGGCCAGCGGCACCGTCACGAAGTCCGCGTTCGCGGCCGACAGGTCCTTCAACCGCCCCGCGAACTCCAGCAGTTCGGCGTTGCCCAGCCCCTTGTCGACCTTGACCGAGCGCAGCACGGTGTCCAGCACCCCGGTCAGCTTCGCCGGGTCGAGCAGGGTGTCCCCGGTGGTGGCCCGGTGCAGCAACTGCGCCAGGAACTTCTGCTGCCGGTGCATCCGCCCGAGGTCGGAGGAGCCGTCCACGTGCCGGGCCCGGACGTAGCGCAGCGCCCCCGCCCCGTCCAGCCGACTGGTCCCGGCGGGCAGGTCGAGGCCCGAGTAGTCGTCCCTGAGCGGCTTGGTGGTGCACACCTCGACGCCGCCCAGGGCGTCCACGGTGGAGACGAAGGCGAGGAAGTTGACCTCGACGTAGTGGTCGATCCGCAGCCCGGTGTTCTGCTCGACGGTGCGCACCGCCAGCGGCGCCCCGCCCATCCCGTACGCCGCGTTGATCTTGCCCTTGGAGGCGTCCACCTGCTTGCCGGTGGCGAGGTCCTGGTGGGCCGGGATGTCCACGTAGGAGTCGCGCGGGACGGAGACCACGGTGGCCCGGCCGCGGTTCGCGGACAGTTGCACGATCATCATCGTGTCGGTGCAGTGGCAGGACTCGCCGCCCGCGTGCAGCACGTCCTTGAGGGTGGACTCCGGGATGCCCTCGCGCTCGTCGGTGCCGACCACCAGGAAGGTCGTGGCGCCGTCGTCGGCGGGGCGGTCCGGTCCGCTGCCGATCGCGTCCACCCGGTCGAGCGAGGAGCCGATGCCGTTCAGCACCGCCCACCCGCCGCAGGAAGTGGCGAGGACCGCGAAGGAGAGGGTGCCCGCCGCCCAGCGGCCCCAGCGCCGACGACCGGGCCGCCGCGGCCGAACGGGGGCGGGCTGGCGTTCGGGAGGGCGCTGGTGGGGCATCTTCCGCATGGTAGGCGGCCCGACCGCACCCGCCCGGGCGGCACGCCGGACGGGGCCGGGGCCCGCCCGCCCGATCCACCCGCAGCCACCGCCACGACCCAGCACCACGACCCACCACCACGACCCACCGCCCCGGCGGGGCCGCTCCCCGGAACGCCGGACGGGGGCCGTCCGCCCGCACTAGGCTCGCGCCCATGACGAGCAGCGCCCCCAGGATCCAGGCCACCGCCGACGTCGACCCGAGCGCCGTGATCGGCCCGGGCAGCACCGTCTGGCACCTCGCCCAGGTCCGCGAGGACGCCCGGATCGGCGCCGAGTGCATCATCGGCCGCGGCGCGTACGTCGGCCCGGGCGTGCGGCTCGGCGACCGGGTCAAGCTGCAGAACCACGCCCTGGTGTACGAGCCCGCGGTCCTGGAGGACGGCGTCTTCGTCGGCCCGGCCGCCGTCCTCACCAACGACCTCTACCCGCGCTCGGTCGACCCGGACGGCAGGCTCAAGCGCGGCGACGACTGGCACGCCCGCGGCGTCACGCTCCGCGAGGGCTGCTCGATCGGCGGCCGCGCCGTCCTGGTCGCCGGGGTCACCGTCGGCCGCTGGGCCCTGGTCGCGGCCGGCGCGGTCGTCCACCGGGACGTCCCGGACCACGCGCTGGTGGTGGGCGTCCCGGCCCGCCGGATCAAGTGGGTGGGCCGGGCGGGCGAGCCCCTCGTCCCGGACGGCCCGCAACGCTGGCGCTGCCCGCGCACCGGCGAGACCTACACCGAGACCGGCCCCGACACCCTCGTCCCGGACGCGGAGCGCTGAGCCCGGCGGTCGGCTACTTCGCCTTGGACGCGCAGACGTTGGTGTCGTCCGCCTGCACCCGCTGGATGTCCTTGGGCGCCTCGGTCGGCACCGCCGAGGGCGCGCTGCCCGCGGCGGTGAAGTCCTTGCCGAGCACCACGACGACGCCGTCCTTCGCGCCGAGCCGGCTGCTCGCCTGCACCGCCGTCGCGGGCAGCCCGAGGGCCGCGGCCACCGCCTGCGCCTCGTCCTCGTGCCCGGCGGGGTAGGTGACGGCGCTGGTGGCCGCCGCGTCGGCGTTGTTGCCCGCGACGGCCAGCGCGAAGCCCTTGCCCTGCAGGGTGGTCGCGGCCTTCGACGCCTGCCCGGAGGCCCCGCTGCCGTTGCGCACGGTGACCTTCACCCCGGCCGCGTCCACCTGGGGCGCGGCGGGGGCGGAGGAGGACGGGGCGGCGGGCTCGGGGGAGGCGCTCTGCTCCTGCTGCGGGACGTCGGTCAGCGAGCGGTCCGCGGCGATCATCGCGAACAACTGCTGGGCGTCGTTCGGCTTGAGCACCAGCCGGTCCTTGTCCGCCGGGTCGTCGATCACCGGCACCGTGGTGAAGGTGATGTTCTTGGTGTCGACCCGGGAGATGTCGAGCGCCAGGTCCTTCAGCTTGTTGACGCTGCCGATCCCGTCGTCGACGGTCAGCGCCTTGGTGGCGGCGTCCGCCAGGTCCCACAGCTTGGTGGGGCTGGTCAGGGTGTCGCTGCTCTTCATCTTGCGGATCATCGAGGAGATGAACTGCTGCTGCAGCGGGATCCGGGTCAGGTCGCCGCCGAAGCCCACCGCGTGCCGGGTCCGGACGAAGGCCAGCGCCTCCTCGCCCTGCACCACGTGCCGGCCCGCGGTCATCTTCAGGTGCGAGTACGGGTCGTTGATGTCGGTGGCGGCGCACACCTCGACGCCGCCGACCGCGGTCGAAAGGGTCTTCACCGCTTCGAAGTTGACCATCATGAAGTGGTTGATCCGGACGCCGGTCAGCTTCTCGACGGTCTTCCAGGTGCAGCCCGGGTCGCGCCCGTCCTGTCCGAGGCTGGTGTTGAACATCGCCCGGGCCGCGCCGGGGATGGTCTTGTTGCCGGTCTTGCACTCCGGGATCGGCACCATCAGGTCGCGCGGGATGGACAGCACCGTCGCGTTCGAGCGGTCCTTGGAGATGTGGAACAGCAGCGTGGTGTCCGCGTGCCCGGTCGAGCCCTCGTCGCCGTACTCGCGGCCCAGGCCGACCCGGCTGTCGGTGCCGATCACCAGGATGTTCAGCGCGTCGGTCGCCTGCGGGCGCTCGGAGTCGTCGCCGACCTGGACCTTCACCGAGGAGATGTTGTTGTTGAAGTGCTGGTACACGTAGTACGCGCCGCCGCAGCCCGCCACCAGCACCAGGCCCAGCGTGCCCGCGGTCCACTTCAGCGCCCGGCGCCCGCGGGTGGAGTGGCCCTTGCGGCGGGCCGCCCGGCCGCCCGCCACCGCGGTCGCGCCCTTCGCCCCCCGGGCGGCGGCCCGCGAGCCGGTCGACCCGGCGGTCTCCTCCCGGCGCTCGGCCCGCGGCCGTGCCGAGGCGGCCCGGGGCCGCGCGGCGGAGTCCCGCCGGCCCGCTTCCAGGTCGAGTCGGAACTCGCCGGTCGCCGGGTCGAGCACCCACTGGTCGGCGGGGTCGACGCCGGGAGTGATCGAGTCGGCCGAGTCGCCCCGGCTCCGGTGTCCGCTGTTCATCCCGGACACCCTAGACGAGCCTGACGCCCAAACCCTCCGCGATGTGATACCCGTCACCCGGCGTAAGGGTGGAAAACGGCGTCGGCGCGCTCCGCCCGGCCGGTTCCGCCGGGCGGAGCGCGCCGTCGTCGCACTCCACTGCCATCGCCCCAGGACTACCCGCCCCGGAGGGCCGGGGTCGTCACCCGAGGCGCAGAGTCACCCGTTCGGAGTCGATCCGACTCTGCCACTGACCCTCCGTCAACTGCTCGGAGTTCCGGCACAGGACGACCGAGGCCCCGGCGGCCAGCGGCGCCAGCAGGCCCGCCTCCAGGCCCGTCCAGTCGTCGAAGGACAGCGTCGTCAGGACGCGGCTGCCGCTGTCCAGGCCCAGCCGCGCCGCGCCCTCCCGGGCCAGCGCCACCGTCTGCTCGCCCGTCAGCTTCAGCGGCAGCCCGTCCACCACCGTCTCCAGCGCCACCGCCTGCGGGTCCACCGGCGAGTACGGGGCGAACCGGTCGCCCTGCCCGGGCACCTCCGCCGCGTAGTCCAGGAACCCGTCCGGCCGCTGCGGGAACCGCCCGCCCAGCGGGCGCAGCGCCAGCGCCACCCGCTCGCCCGGGCACTCCTGCGCGGCCGCCAGCCCGTCCGGGCCGGAGACCACCAGATCGGTGTCCTTCGGATCGCCCTGCGGCACCGCCACCACGCCGACCGACCAGCAGGCCAGCAGCCAGACCGCGCTCTGCCAGTGGGCGGGCAGCAGCAGCGCGGCCCGGTCGTCGGGCGAGGCGTTCAACTCGTCCTGCAACAGGTTGGCCGTCTTCGCGACCCAGTTGTCGAACGTCTTCGCGGACAGCTCCACCCGTTCCCCGGTCGAGTCGTCGTAGAAGGTCACCAACGGGCGGGACGGATCGGCGGCTGACCCCGGGCGCAGGAAGGCCTGCAGCAGCTCGGCGGGGGTGCGGGCGTCGGCAGCGAAAGGCGCAGTCATGGTGCGGACCAGCCTACGTCCTGCCCCCGCCGGAGGGGAGGGCGCCCGCCCCGTCGGAACGCCGCGCCGCGGTCCGCGCGACGTCGGCGCCCCGCGCTACGCTCGCCCCTGCCCAGCCCCCCACCCCGAGGACGCACCGATGCCCGCCCAGACCCGACAGTGGCGGCCCGGCTACCCGCTCGACCTCGGCCGCACCCTCTTCCCGCTCCAGCACGGCGCCGGCGACCCGGCCTTCCAGCGCACCCCCGACGGCGCCGTCTGGCGGGCCTCCCGCACCCCCGACGGTCCGGGCACCCTGCGGATCCTCCAGCGCGCCGACGGCATCGACGCCACCGGCTGGGGCCCCGGGGCCGGCTGGCTGCTCGAACAGCTCCCCGCGATGCTCGGCGCGCACGACGACCCGGCCGGGCTCGTCCTCCCGCCCGGGCCGCTCCGCGAGGCCCAACGCTCCTGCCCCGGGCTGCGGTTGACCCGCACCGGCCTGGTCATGGAGTCCCTGGTCGCGGCGGTCCTGGAGCAGAAGGTCACCACCATGGAGGCGTACCGCGCCTGGCGCACCCTGCTCCGCGACCACGGCACCCCCGCCCCCGGCCCCGCCGCCGACCTCGGCATGCGGGTGGTCCCCTCCGCCCGCGACTGGACCCTCGTCCCCAGCTGGGCCTGGCACCGGGCCGGCGTCGACCCCAAGCGCTCCGCCACCGTCCTGCGCGCCGCCCGCCTCGCCGCCCGCCTCGAACAGGCCGCCGCGATGCCCCCCGCGGACGCCTTCGCCCGCCTCACCGCCGTCCCCGGCATCGGTCCCTGGACCGCCGCCGAGACCCTCCAGCGCAGCAACGGCGACGCCGACGCGGTCTCCGTCGGCGACTTCCACCTCCCCAACACCGTCGGCTGGGCCCTGGCCGGCCGCCCCCGCAGCGACGACGCCCAGATGCTCGCCCTGCTGGAGCCCTACCGCCCCCACCGCCACCGCCTCTGCCGCCTCCTCCCCCTCACCGGCGCCCGCCCCCCGAAGTACGGCCCCCGCCTCACCCCCAACGACCACCGCAACCGCTAGCCGGCCGAGGGCCCTATCACGAGAGCTCCATCACGAGGGCCCCGTCAGGGGCCCGGGGAACGGCGGGTCCGAGCTGCTGACGGCCGGAGCCCACCGAAGGTCCGTGCTGCTTCGGGCCGCAGGAACAGAACCCGAAGCAGCCGGAGCCCCCGAACCGTCCGCCTACCGCACCGTCAGGAAGGCCTCCGCCGACCTCGCCCGACGCTCCTTCGGCTCCTCGGCCGCCCGCCCCACGGCGACCGCCCCCATCGGGTCCCACCCGGCCGGGAGGCCGAGCGACTCGCGGACGGTGTCGCGGCAGAACATCGTCGAGGAGACCCACGCCGATCCGTACCCCTCCCCGGCGAGGGTGACCAGCAGGTTCTGCACGGCGGCGCCGGCCGCCACCACGAACATCTCCCGCTCGGCCGCGGCCCGCCGCTCGTCGGGGTACTCGTGCGCCCCGTCCATGACCAGGCACGGCACGATCAAGTACGGCGCGCCGCGCAGCACTTCGCCGCGGGCGGTGCGCCGGGCGACGCGCTCCTCGCTCCAGCCGTCGAGCTCCCGCAGGTCCCGCTGCCAGGCGGCCAGCATCGCGTCCAGCAGCCCGGTCCTGGCCTCCGCCGATTCGAGCAGGACGAACCGCCAGGGGGTGGTGTGGTGCGGGGCGGGGGCGGTGACCGCGGCGGCGACCGCCCGTCGCACCGCGCCGCCGTCGACGGGTTCGTCGGTGAAGGCGCGCACCGTCCGCCGGAGGGTGACCGCCTCGCGGACGGCCTCGGAGGTGCCGAGGCGGAACATGTCCTGCCCGGCGGAGCGGACGAGTCGGCGGGCGCCCTCGCCGTCCTCCTCGGTGACCAGCCCGGCCAGGCCGCGGACGACCGCCACCGGGGTGCCGGTGGCCTTGCCCTTGACCAGGTCGGCGGCGGCGGCGAGTTCGTCGGCGGTGGCGGTGATCGTGAGCCGCAGTTCGTTGCCGTGACTGTCGAAGCGCCCGCGGTGGTCCTCCAGGACGGGCAGCCCGGCGGCGCCGATCGCGACGTCGGTGAGGCCGCTGCGCCAGGGCCGCCCGAAGGTGTCGGTGATCAGCACGGCCAGCCGCCGCCCGGTCAACTCCTGCAGCCGGGCCCGCAGTCGCCGGGCCGAGGCGTCGGGGTCGACCGGCAGCAGCAGGATCGTCCCGGGCGGGGTGTTGGACGCGTCGACCCCGGCCGCGGCCATCACCAGGCCGTTGCGGTTCTCGACGATCCGGGACCGGCCGCGGCGGGCGACCACCCGGACGGTCTCGGCGTCGATCGCGGCCTCCCGGTCGTCGGCGCGCACCAGCCGCCCCTCCGCCTTGGAGACCACCTTGGAGGTGACCACCACGACGTCGCCGTCCTCGAACCCGCCCGCCTTGGCGATCAGTTCGGCGAGGTCGTCCCCGGCCGCGACCTCCGGCAGCCCGCGCACCGGCAGCACCTGCAACCCGGCCCCCACCCCGTCGCTCACGCTCACGCCCGCACCCGCGCCCGCGCGCCCGCTCACTTCGCGACCTCCGCGGCCAGCGCCAGCGCGGCGCGTGCCATCTCGGCGGTGGCCTCGACCGAGCTCATCAGCAGCGGGACGGCCCGGCAGGCGATCCCGGCGGTGGCCACCTCGTCGACCGCGGCGGCGTCCGAGGTGTCCACCAGCCAGCCGTCCAGCAGCCCGCCGTCGCGGCGTGCGCCGTAGTGCCGGGCGACGGCCGCCGCGCTGGTCTCCACGCCGACGGCGGCCAGCACCTTGTCGGCCATGCCGCGCACCGGCGCGCCGCCGACGATGGGGGAGAGGCCGACCACGGGGGCGCTCGCGGCGGCGACCGCCTCGCGGATGCCGGGGACGGCGAGGATGGTGCCGATCGAGACCACCGGGTTGGACGGCGGCAGCAGGACGAGGTCGGCCTCGGCGATCGCCTCCAGCACGCCGGGCGCGGGCTTCGCGCTCTGGGCGCCGACCGGGACGATCGCCTCGGCCGCGACGGCGGCGTGCAGCCGCACCCAGTACTCCTGGAAGTGCACCACCCGCGGCCCGTCCGCGTCGGTGATCCGGACGTGCGTCTCGACCCGGTCGTCGCTCATCGGCAGCAGCCGCACGCCGGGCTGCCAGCGGTCGCACAGCGCCTCGGTGACGGCGGACAGCGGGTACCCGGCGGCGAGCATCTGGGTGCGGACGATGTGGGTGGCGAAGTCCCGGTCGCCGAGCCCGAACCACTCGGGTCCGACCCCGTACGCCTTCATCTCCTCCTTGATCGACCAGGTCTCGTCGGTCCGGCCCCAGCCCTGTTCCTCGTGGATGCCGCCGCCGAGGGTGTACATCACGGTGTCCAGGTCGGGGCAGACCTTCAGGCCGTAGAGGTGGATGTCGTCCCCGGTGTTCCCGATCACGGTGATCCGGTCCTCGGGGGTGAGGGCCGCCCGCAGCCCGCGCAGGAACCTGGCTCCGCCGATCCCGCCCGCCAACGCAGTGATTCGCATGGCCTCATCCTGCCAGCGCGTCAGTGCACCCGGTGACGCTCCGGGTCCGCGGCGGCCGGGTCCGCGGCGGTGTCGCCCGCCGTGCTGCCCGCTGCTTCCGCCACCGCGGGCGCGGTGACCGGGTACTGGTTCATCTCGACCAGGCCGGGCGTGTAGAGGTGGATCGAGACCGCGGGCTCCAGCGCGGCGTTGACCATCTCGTGCAGGTAACCGGTGGAGAACACCCGCAGCCCGCCGGGGGCGAGGGCGCGCGAGCCCTCGCCGCCCGCCGTCAGCGAGCGTTCGGTGAGTTCACCCCGGACGACGGTCATCACGCCGGAGGAGCGGCCGTGGTCGTGGAAACCGCTGGACTGGCCGGGCAGCCAGCTGAGCAGCCAGACCTCGTAGCCGGGGCCGGTCTCCAGCCGGGCGTACCAGCGGGTCAGCGCGTCGTAGCGGACCAGCGGCTCCCAGCGGTCGCGGTCGGCGGCGATCTCGCGCACCAGCCTGGCGTAGCCGCCGAGGGTGGTGGGGTGCACGGGCAGGTCGGTGCGGGCCAGGTGCGGGAAGGCCAGCGGGTCGCCCGCGATGGAGACGTCGCTCAGGCCGTCGGTCCAGCGGGGGGAGGGCCGGGGCGCGGGCAGCGGGGCGGGCGCGGCGGGCAGGGCGCGCTTGCGGTCGCGGTTGCGCTTGCGGAGGCGGGGCATTCGCACGGTGACGTCCTCGGGTTCGGCTGCGGATGGGGATCAGCCGGGGCCGCGGGGACGTTCAGGGGGGACTGTCGCGCGGTCGGCCTCTGTTCCGGGGCGGCGCGCGGTGGGACGCGTGCGCCTAGATACAGCGGAGACAGCGGCGACAACACGAGGAGTTCGCGGCAGCGCCGAGGAGCGCCTGGCGGCGCCGGTCGGCGGAAGTGGCCGGGAACTCTGACATGCGGGCAAGCAGACCGCAACCGACCCTCCAGTGTCAAGGCGAGCTGACGGACATTCGGGTCACATCCGCTCCGAACCACCGGATGGGGTGATAAGCGCTCATTAAGGTTTCGAAGCGAAAGGTCCCGGGAAGGGACGCCCTGAGATCGCCCCGGAGCGTCCGCTCGGGAGCGGGAGCATGGCCTGATGGCCGGTCAGGGACCAGGCGTGATGTCCGGGTTGTCCGGATATGTACACTATTCGTAGTGGCTTGGTTCCGGGGAGTGAATCCTCGGCCCAATACCAGAGCTCGGCTTGACTGGGCCAGAGTGACGCAACTGTAATTTCTCTCGTGTCGTTCCGCCGCACCGGCAACGGCAACACCACGGGGACGCCAAGAGGGGCAGAGGAGGCGCGCCAGAATGAGCGAGCTCTTTGAGCTGTTGATCGGTGAGGGCATCGAGGAAGAAGAAGAGGAACTCGGCTGGCAGGAGCGCGCGTTGTGCGCCCAGACCGACCCGGAGTCCTTCTTCCCCGAGAAGGGCGGTTCCACCCGGGAGGCCAAGAAGGTCTGCCTGGCCTGCGAGGTCCGGGCCGAGTGCCTGGAGTACGCCCTCGCCAACGACGAGCGGTTCGGCATCTGGGGCGGCCTGTCCGAGCGCGAACGCCGCCGCCTCAAGAAGAGCGCGGTCTGAACCCTCCGCACGCACCTGGACCGCAGCACCTGGACCCGTGCCGGCGCCTCACCGAACAGGTGGGGCGCTTTCGCATTCCCGCAGCGCCCCGTCGCCGCGGGCACGCCCGAGCCGCCGGGCGCGATACCCACTGCACCGTCTTTTCACACGCACCGGGGACGATCGCGCCACCCGGAGCCGTTAGTGTGGTGCGTCATCTGCCGTCAAACCCGAACCGGTGGTCCGCGCACCCGATGACTGTCTACAGCCACCAGAGCGGCTTCTCCGCTGCCAGGCCGCCCGCCTACCCGCGCCACTTGGTCACCGCGGTGATCGTCTCGCACGACGGCGCCCGCTGGCTGCCGCAGGCGCTCGCCGGGCTGCTCGGCCAGGACCGTCAGGTCCAGCGGATCCTCGCCGTGGACACCGGCTCCACCGACAACTCCCCCCAGCTGCTCGCCGACACCCTCGGCGACTGGCTCCCCGAGAGCGGCCCGCAGGTCCTCGGCCGCCGGGTCGGCTTCGGCCGCGCCGTCGGCGAAGCCGTCTTCAACAGCCCGCCGCTGCGCCCCGAGGACCTCTCCTACAGCCTCGACCCGTCCGGCTACGACCCGGTCACCGGCGGCTGGGACGACTTCGGCGACCCGCTCGCGGGCGAGGACGAACTCGGCCGCGGCGGACCGCGCGAGACCCAGCCGGTCGAGTGGCTCTGGCTGCTGCACGACGACTGCGAACCGCAGACCGACGCCCTGCGCCGCCTGCTGCAGGTCGCCGACTCCACCCCGACCGCCGCCGTGGTCGGCCCCAAGCTCCGCTCCTGGTACGACCGCAGGCAGCTCCTCGAGGTCGGCGTGACGATCGCCCGCTCCGGCCGCCGCTGGACCGGGCTCGACCGCCGCGAGCAGGACCAGGGCCAGCACGACCAGGTCCGCCCGGTGCTGGCCGTCTCCACCGCGGGCATGCTGGTGCGCCGCGACGTGTTCGAGGAGCTCGGCGGCTTCGACAAGGCCCTGCCGCTGATGCGGGACGACACCGACTTCTGCTGGCGGGTCAACGCCGCGGGCCACCGCGTCGTGGTCGCCCCCGACGCCGTGCTCCGGCACGCCGAGGCCGCCAGCCGCGAACGCCGCACCATCGACTGCGCCCCCGCCCACCCGCACCGGGTCGACAAGGCCGGCGCCGTCTACACCCTGCTCGCCAACTCCAAGGGCCTGCTCTTCCCGTACGTCCTGCTGCGGCTGATCCTCGGCACGCTCCTGCGGGTGGTCGTCAACCTGGTCGGCAAGGACCCCCGGCAGGCGTTCGACGAGGTGGCCGGCCTCGGCCACGAACTGCTGCGGCTGCCGCGGCTGATGGCGGCCCGGGCCCGCCGCCGCCGGACCCGCTCGGTCGACTCGCTGGACGACCGGACGCTGTTCCCGGCCCCCGGCGCGACCGTCCGGCTCGCAGTCGAGAACGCGGTCTCCTCGCTCGGCATCGGCGGCACCGACGACGCGGGCGCCGGCCGGCACGGCTCCGTCGAGTCCGGCCCCGGCGACGACGACACCGACGACCTGGTCGTCGAACAGTTCGCGCTGCTCAAGAAGTTGGTGCGGCGCCCGGCCCCGGTGCTGTTCGCCGCGCTGCTGCTGTTCGCGCTGGCCGCCTGCCGCAACCTGATCGGCTCCGGCTACCTGCAGGGCGGCGCCCTGCTGCCCGCCGCGGACGGCGCCGCCGGGCTGTGGAACATGTACGCCGCGCCCTGGCACGCCGTCGGCACCGGCTCCACCGCGACCTCCCCGCCCTACCTCGCCGTGCTCGCCGTCCTCTCCTGGGCGCTGTTCGACCACGCCGACCTCGCGCTGACCCTGATCGTGGTGCTCTCGGTGCCGCTCGCCGCGGTCAGCGCCTACCTGGTCTCCCGGCCGCTGATCGCCTCCAAGGCCGTCCGCGCCTGGGCCAGCGCCACCTACGCCCTGCTGCCCGCCGCCACCGGCGCGCTCGCCCAGGGCCGGATCGGCACCGCGGTGCTCGCCGTGCTGCTGCCCCCGCTGGCCCGCGCCGCCGCGATCACCGCCGGTCTCGGCATCCGCACCGAGACCGCCGCCAAGGGCGCCCGCCCCGGTTGGCGCTCCGCCTGGATGACCGTGCTGATGCTCACCGTCAGCACCGCCTTCGTCCCGCTCACCTGGGCCATCGCCGTGCCGCTCTGCCTGGCCGCGCTCGTCCACGCGGTGCTCCGCGGCGGCGCGTTCGGCTCCGGCGTGCAGGCCGTGCGGCTGCTCGGGCTGCGCGTCGCGGTGATCCTCGGCGTGCCGCTCCTGGTGCTCGCGCCCTGGTCGCTGCAGGTCCTGGCGCGCCCCTCCCGGCTGCTGCTGGAGGCGGGCGTCCCCGGCTTCGACGGCCCGGCCGCCGACCCGCTCGGCCTGGTCCTGGTCAACCCCGGCGGCGCGGGCACGCCCCCCGTCTGGCTGTCCGCGGGCGTGGTGCTCGCCGCGCTGGCCGCCCTGCTGCGCGCCGACCGCCGCCGCGCGGTGCTGGCCGCCTGGGGCGCCGCCGCCGCCGGGCTGGTCTTCTCCGTCGTGGTGGCCGGCACCGTCGTCACCCCCGCCTCGGGCGGCGCCGGGACCCCGGCCTGGGCCGGTCCCGCCACCCTGCTGGCCGGTGTCGCGCTGCTGGCCGCCGCCGCGATCGGCGCCGACGGCGCCAACACCCGCGTCTCCGGCATCGCCTTCGGCTGGCGCCAGCCGGTCGCCGCCCTGGTGCTCGCCGCCGCCGTCCTCGCCCCGGTCGGCACCGCCGTCTGGTGGGCGCTCACCGGCGCGGACGGCCCGCTGCGGCGCGGCAGCGAGGCGCAGGTCCCGGCGTTCATCGCCGAGTCCGGGAACACCACCGACCGCTCCCGCACCCTGATCGTCACCGGCGACGCCCAGGGCGTCTCGGTCCGGTACGCGCTGGTGCGCGGCGCCGGCCTGACCACCGGCCAGGCCGAGGGCACCGTGGACGCCGCCGACGACGGGCAGCTGACCCAGCTCACCGCCAAGCTGCTGGCCGGCTCCGGCGGCGACCTGGCCCGCACCCTCGCCGGGTACGGCATCAGCTACGTCCAGGTGAAGGACCCGGTGATCGCCAAGGTCCGGGACGTGCTGGACACCACGCCCGGCATCGTCCGGCTCAGCCTCGACAACGGCACCGGCCTGTGGCAGATCACCAGCGTCCCCGGCACCCGGGCGCAGATCACCAGCCCCGGCGCCGTCCCGGTGGTCGTCCCGGCCGGGCAGCACGACATCTGGACCACCGTCCCGGCCGGTCCGGCCGGCCGACAGCTCCGGCTCGCCGAACAGGCCGACCCCGCCTGGCAGGCCACCCTGAACGGCAAGCCGCTCAAGGCCGTCACCGTGGACGGCTGGGCGCAGGGCTTCGCGCTGCCCGCCGAGGGCGGCCGGCTCGACGTCACCCGCACCGGCAGCGTCGTCCGCACCGGCTGGGCCTGGGGACGGCTCGCGCTCGGCACCGTCGTCCTGGTCCTGGCCCTGCCCGGCCGCCGCAACACCAACGACGACGACATCCCCGAGGAGGTCGTCGCCGCCCAGGCGCTGGCCGCCCAGGCCCAGGCCCAGGCGCCCGCCCCCGGCAGCCGCCGGGCCCGCCGCCTCGCCGAACGCGGCGAGGGCGAGGACCCGCAGGCCGAACCCGGCGTCTACGCCCCCGGCATCCCGGCCCAGTCCGCGGCCGAACCCGAGCCCGCGCCCTACCGGCCGGAGCCCGAGCCCTTCGCCGACCCGTACCAGGCCGACCCGTACCAGCAGCAGGGCTACCGGACCGACGGCTACGGCTACGACTACACCCAGCAGCAGCCCGTCGGCGCGCCCTACCAGGGCGACGGCCACGACCAGTACGGCCAGCAGCAGGCGTACGGCTACGACGCCCAGCCCGCCCAGGGCTGGACCGACCCGTACGCGGCCGGCTACCCGCAGCAGGACGGGCAGCAGCAGCCCTGGCTGCCCGAACAGCAGCAGCCCACCACCTACTACGACCCCAACGACCCCTACGGCGGCGGCCACCCGCAGCAGCCCGGGACGGGGAGCTGACCCGCGATGAAGAAGCCCACCCTGAAGGCGCCCAAGCTCAAGGCCCCCAAGCTCAGGGCGCCCGACCTGAGCGGCGTGGTCGGCGGCAGCCGCACCGGCCGGTCCCTGCTGGCCGGCGTGGCCGTGCTCGGCCTGGTGTTCGGCGTGGCCGAGCTGCGCAGCCCGGCCACCACGGCCGCGGGCACCGGCGGCAGCCGCACCACCGCGCAGGTCGAGCGCACCGCGCTGGTCTGCCCGCCGCCGATGCAGGGCGTCACCGGCTCCACCAGCCTGACCCTGTTCAGCCCGGAGGGCGGCACCGGCAGCACCGGCACCGGCCTGATCGCCAACGCCAGCCCCGAGAACGTGGTCGCCGCGCAGAACCCCGCGCAGCCCGCCGCCTCCGCCCCGGCGTCCGATCCGGCCGCCCCGTCCGGCGCCCCGTCCGCCGCCGCGTCCGGGCAGCCCGCCGCCGCCCCCGCCGTGGACGCCCTGCTCAGCCTGGCCAAGCCCGGCGTCCCGGTGACCGGACCCGCCAACAACAGCGACACCGCCCCCGGCACCTTCGCGACCGCCACCGGCAACCTCGCCCCCGGCTTCACCGCGACCCAGGTCACCAGCTCCGAGAACGGCGGCACCAGCCTCTCCGGCGCCGACTGCGTGCCCTCCGGCACCAGCTTCTGGTTCGCGGGCGCCAGCACCGGCCCCAACCGGATCGACTACGTCACCCTGGTCAACGCCGACACCCTGCCCGCCGTCGTCGACCTGAGGATGTACGGCGACAAGGGCCTGATCGACAACGAGCTCGCCACCGGCATCGCGGTCGCCCCCGGCCGGAGCCAGACGCTGCTGCTCAGCAGCCTCACCAAGGGCCCGGTCGACGACCTCGCCCTGCACGTCGTCACCCGCAGCGGCCGGATCGGCGCCGGGGTGCACGCCATCGACGGCGGCAAGGGCACCGACTGGCTCGAACCCTCCGCCGACCCCGCCCCGAGCGTCACCGTCCCGGGCATCCCGGACGACGTCACCACCGCCCACCTGGTGGTCGCCACCGACTCCGCCGACGACGCCGACCTCAAGGTCCAACTCTCCGGCAAGAACGGCTGGTTCACCCCCGCGGGCAAGGAGACCATCCACGTCAAGGCGGGCATGACCGCCGTCCTCGACTTCCAGTTCGCCACCGAGACCCGCGAGGGCGCGAGCGCGATCCGGCTCACCCCCTCCAGCGCGGAGCACCCCACCCCGATCGTGGCCGGCCTGCGGGTCGACCGCGAGAACAAGGGCAAGACCGAGGCGACCTGGCTCTCCGGCGGCAGCCCGGTCGGCGCCCGCGCCACGGTCGCCGACAACCGGGCCGGCCAGACCAAGCTGCTGCTGACCGCCGTCGACACCGACGCCAAGGTCAGGGTCACCAGCTCGGCCGGCGCGAACGGCGGCACCCCCGCGAGCAAGGACGTCGACGTCCCGGCCGGCACCACCGTCTCCGTCGAGGGCATCGACCCGGCCGGCGCCAACGGCCCCTACGCGCTGACCGTGCAGACCCTCGGCGGCGGCCCGGTCCTGGCCGCCCGCCAGCTCAGCGCCGTCACCAAGGACGTCCCCACCTTCACCACCCAGCAGTTCCGCGACGACCACGCCACCGTCCAGGTGCCCCGGGTCGCCGCGGACCCGGGCGTCGTCCTGGGCACGAGGTAGCGGCAGCGGGGGAGCGGGGCCCCGCCGGGGCCCTACTCCTCGCCGTACCGCGGGTCGATCGCGTCCGGCGAGAGCCCCAGCAGCTCCGCGACCTGCTCGATCAGGACCTCGTGGACCAGCGCCGCCCGGTCCTCCTTGGCCTTCGCCCGGATCTCCACCGGCCGCCGGTACACCAGGATCCGGCTGCGCCGCCCCGCCGCGCCGGGCACCACCCGGCCGAGCGGCACGGTGTCCGGCTCCGGCTCGCCCTTGGCGGGCAGCGGCACCTCCAGGACGGCGAACTCCACGTCCTCCAGTTGCGGCCAGCGCCGGACCAGCCGCTCCATCGACTCCCGGACGTAGTCGTCGAAGAGCTCGGAGCGGGTCAGCGAGATGGGCACCTGCGGCGGGGCCAGCGGCCCGCGCATGCCGCGGCCGTGCCGGTCGCGGTGCTTGCGGCGGCCGGGCCCGGGCGGGGACGAGGGTGTCGAGCTGTCCATAGCAGTGTCGAGCGTAGTCCCTGGATGCCCGGAAGTGGACCACTCCAGCACGGCGCGTAACGGCGACGGGACACGCGAGCCGGGGGCGGGTCTTCGCGGGCCGGTCCGACTTGCGGTACCGTCCACCCTCGTGAGCTCTGTACGTCGTTGTTCGCGGACCGCGTGCGGCCGGCCGGCCGTGGCGACGCTGACGTACGTCTACGCGGACTCCACCGCGGTGCTCGGCCCGCTGGCCACCTACGCCGAACCGCACTGCTACGACCTGTGCGCCGAGCACGCCGAGCGCCTCACCGCCCCCCGCGGCTGGGACGTGGTCCGCCTGGCGGGCGACACCGGCCCGCTGCGCCGCAGCAGCGACGACCTGGAGGCCCTGGCCAACGCCGTCCGCGAGGCCGCCCGCCCGCAGGAGCGCACGCCCCGTCAGGGCCCGTCCCCCGAGGGCGAGTCCGGCCGCCGCGGCCACCTGCGGGTGCTGCGCTCCCCCGAGAGCTGAGCCCGCCGGGGCGACGGCATCGTCCGGCGTCCATCCCGGCCGGGTACGCTGCCCCTCTGCGGTAGCACGTTGCAGCACACACACGGGAGCAATCTGGTGCGGGACCTCAAGCAGCTTGTGAAGGCGTACGACGTCCGGGGCGTCGTGCCGGACCAGTGGGACGAGTCGCTGGCGCACGCCTTCGGCGCGGCCTTCGTCGAGGTGATCGGCGGCAGCGCGGTGGTCGTGGGCCACGACATGCGCCCCTCCTCGCCGTCGCTGTCCCGCGCCTTCGCCGAGGGCGCGGCCTCCCGCGGCGCCGACGTGGTGGAGATCGGGCTCTGCTCGACCGACCAGCTGTACTACGCCAGCGGCAGCCTGGACCTGCCCGGCGCGATGTTCACCGCCTCGCACAACCCGGCCCAGTACAACGGCATCAAGCTGTGCCGCGCGGGCGCCGCCCCGGTCGGCCAGGACACTGGCCTGTCCGACATCCGCGAGCTGGTCGAGTCCTGGCTGGACGAGGACGGCAAGGTGCACGTCCCGGCCGCCGAGGTCGCCGCCGTGGGCGCGCTGTCCGCCAAGGAGACCCTGGGCGGCTACGCCGACCACCTGCGCAAGCTGGTCGACCTGACCGCGATCCGCCCGCTCAAGGTCGCGGTGGACGCGGGCAACGGCATGGGCGGCCACACCGTCCCCACCGTCCTCGACGGCCTGCCGCTGGACGTCGTCCCGATGTACTTCGAGCTGGACGGCACCTTCCCCAACCACGAGGCCAACCCGCTGGACCCGGCCAACCTGGTCGACCTGCAGGCCAAGGTCCGCGAGGTGGGCGCCGACATCGGCCTGGCCTTCGACGGCGACGCCGACCGCTGCTTCGTGATCGACGAGAACGGCGACCCGGTCTCCCCGTCCGCGATCACCGCCCTGGTCGCCGAGCGCGAGATCGCCCGCGCCCGGGCGAGCGGCGAGCAGAACCCGACGATCATCCACAACCTGATCACCTCCTGGACGGTGCCCGAGGTGGTCCGCGACCTCGGCGGCGTCCCGGTCCGCACCCGGGTCGGCCACTCCTTCATCAAGCAGGAGATGGCGAACACCGACGCGGTCTTCGGCGGCGAGCACTCCGCGCACTACTACTTCCGCGACTTCTGGCGCGCCGACACCGGCATGCTGGCCGCCCTGCACGTGCTGGCCGCGCTCGGCGGGCAGGACGGCCCGCTGTCCGCGCTGACCGCCAAGTACGAGCGGTACGCCGCCTCCGGCGAGATCAACTCCACCGTCGCCGACCAGGCCGCCGCCACCGAGAAGGTGCGCGCCGCCTACGCCGGCCTGGAGGGCGTCACCACCGACGAGCTGGACGGCCTCACCGTGGCCGGCCCGGACTGGTGGTTCAACCTGCGCGCCTCCAACACCGAGCCGCTGCTGCGCCTGAACGCCGAGGCCAAGGACCCGGCGAAGATGGCCGAACTGCGCGACGGCGTGCTGGCGATCGTCCGCGGCTGACCGCGCCCCCGTCAGCCCGCCGCTGACTTTTCGCGTGCCCCGGCCGGTAGGGTTGCCACCGGCCGGGGTACTGCTGTGTCACCGGCCTTCCGCACCCGTTGCCCCAACCCCCGGAGTCCGACCGCCATGAGCCTGCCGTCCTTCCTGCTGGAGATCCTGGTCTGCCCGGAGTGCCGCTCCCCGCTCGACGAGGAGACCGAGGGCGAGGTGCACGAGCTGCGCTGCACCGGTGAGGGCTGCGGCCTGGTGTACCCGGTGCGCGACGGCATCCCGGTCCTGCTGGTGGACGAGGCCCGCCGCCCGTCCTGACCCCTGCCCCGCCAGCCGCTGGAGGACAGCCGCCATGTTCGACGACTCCCTGCTGGACGACCCGGCCGCCCTGCAGCGCGCCGACCGGCGGCGCGAGCTGCTGGCCCTGGCCGGGGCGGGCGCCCGGATAAGGATCGCCCTGCGCCGGGCCGACGCGGCCGGCCTCGGCGCGCTGAACCCCGACGGGCGGCCGCGCGCCGTCCTGGTCGCCGGGCACGGCGGCGTCCTGACCGCGGCCGCGGTGCTGGCGGCGCTGGCCCTCCCCAGCAGCCAGGTGTGGCCGCTGCCGCCCGCCGACGCCCGCCCCGGCGGCTTCGCCTTCACCGACGGCGGGACCTGGCAACTGCCCGGCTGGGCCGGCCCGTTGGACCTGATCGTGGTTGCCAGCGAGAGCGGCCGCGAGGGCGGCCTGATCAACCTGGCCGAGCAGGCGTACGCCCGCGGCTGCGCGATCGCGGTGATCGCCCCCGAGGGCTCGGAGCTGTTCGAGGCGGCGCTCCAGGTGCGCGCCCTGCCGCTGCCGTTCGAGCCGAGCACCGTGGAGCCGGAGGGCTCCGACGCCGAACCCGACCTCCCGGCCGAGGACCCGGCCGCGCTGTGGGCCTTCCTGGCCCCGCTGCTGGCCCTGGCCGACCGGATCGGCGTCGCCCAGCTCGCCCCCGGCGCGCTGGAGGCCGCCGCCGACCGCCTCGACGAGATCGCGGTGCGCTGCCGTCCCGACGCCCAGGCGTACGACAACCCGGCGAAGTCCCTGGCGAGCCGGATCGCCGAGACCGTCCCGCTGCTGTGGTCCGAGGGCGCCCCGGCCGCCGCCGCGGGGGAGCGGTTCGCCGCCGCCCTCGCCGACCGGGCCGGCCTGCCCGCGCTGGCCGCCCGCCTCCCGCAGGCGCTGACCGCGCACCGCGGCATGTTCGCCGGGCGGCTGGGCGCCGGGGGAGACCCGGACGACTTCTTCCGCGACCGGGTCGACGAGCCGGTGCCGCTCCAACTGCAGGTCCTGCTGCTGCGCCACACCCCCGGCGTGGCCGAACTGGAGCAGCCCGGCTGGCCGGTGGCCCGGGCCCGCCGCCTGGCCGCCGCGCACGAGGTGCGGGTCACCGAGCACGCCTCCAGCCTGGAGGACCCGGTGCAGGCGCTGGCCGAGCTGATCGGCCTGACCGACTTCGCAGCGGTGTACCTGGGCCTGGCCACCCGCGGCTGACACGGTATCGTCCCCTCGTCAACAAAGGCCCGGCAAAGCCCCGGGCCCGCGCGGAGGGACGTACCGGGTTGAGCACCGAAGGCGGCACCAAGGCACTGGTCGCGGCACTGTCCGCGAACCTGGGCATCGCGGTCAGCAAGTTCGTGGCATTCGCGTTCTCGGGGTCGTCCTCGATGCTCGCCGAGGGCGTGCACTCGATCGCGGACTCGGGCAACCAGGTGCTGCTCCTGGTCGGCGGCAAGCGCTCGCAGCGGGCCGCCACCGAGGAGCACCCGTTCGGCTACGGCCGCGAGCGGTACGTCTACGGCTTCCTGGTCTCGATCGTGCTGTTCAGCATCGGCGGCATGTTCGCGATCTACGAGGGCTACGAGAAGATCGCCCACCCGCACGAGCTGGAGAACTGGTACTGGCCGGTCGGCGTGCTGGTCTTCGCCATCCTGCTGGAGGGCTACTCCTTCCTCACCGCCTACAAGGAGGCGTCGAAGGACAAGGGCCAGCACGGCTGGTCCGCGTACATCCGCCGGGCCAAGGCCCCCGAGCTGCCGGTCGTGCTGCTGGAGGACACCGGCGCGCTGATCGGCCTGGTGCTGGCGCTGGGCGGCGTCGGCCTGACCGTCGCCACCGGTGACGCGGTCTGGGACGGCATCGGCACCCTGTGCATCGGCGTGCTGCTGGTGGTGATCGCCCTGGTGCTGGCGCTGGAGACCAAGTCGCTGCTGATCGGCGAGTCCGCCGACGCCGAGGTCGTGGCGAAGATCCGCGAGGCGCTGGTCGACCACGACACCGTCACCTCGGTGATCCACATGCGCACCCTGCACGTCGGCCCCGAGGAACTGCTGGTCGCCGCCAAGATCGGGGTTAACGCGGAGGACAGCGCCGCGGTGGTTGCCGAGGCGATCGACCACGCCGAGGTGCGCGTCCGCAAGGCCGTGCCGATCGCCCGCGCGATCTACCTGGAGCCCGACGTCTACTCCGAGGAGAAGGCCCTCGCGGGCCCCGACGCCGACGCCACTCCGGGCGGACCGGGCCGGAACGCCCACTGAGCC
Organism: Kitasatospora phosalacinea; assembly: GCF_030268885.1. Taxonomy (GTDB): domain Bacteria; phylum Actinomycetota; class Actinomycetes; order Streptomycetales; family Streptomycetaceae; genus Kitasatospora; species Kitasatospora phosalacinea_C. The sequence continues at coordinate 331 of NZ_BSSA01000050.1, read as the reverse complement.
GCACCCGATCGGTGTAGATTCGTCAGCAGTGCCAAACGTCGCTGCTGATGGCGGTCGATCGGAGCGGGGCTCCGGTCGAGGGAGAGAGGTCCTCCGACGGATTGTGCCGCAGCAGAGGGCCGCCCCCGCGCACCCTCTGCCGCTCAGCACACCCGCAACCAGGCCCATCCCGCGAGGAGTTCGCATGTCGAACCAGCCCACCGGCGACTTCAAGGTCGCCGACCTCTCCCTGGCCCCGTTCGGCCGCAAGGAGATCCAGCTCGCCGAGCACGAGATGCCCGGCCTGATGTCGATCCGCGCCGAGTACGCCGCCTCCCAGCCGCTGGCCGGG
>NZ_BSSA01000049.1 GCF_030268885.1 Kitasatospora phosalacinea | reverse complement strand
CCTCATGGCCGCCCGCCTCGCCGGCGAGGAGATCGAACCACGCGGCCCCATCGAGACCGAAGCAGCCCGCCGCCTCGCCGACGACCTCAACGATCAGTAGCTAGCCAATTACCCCACACTTTCTGAGGGCGCGGCGGCCCCGGACCGGACGTCTCAGCGCAGCGCCAGGTGCCAGTCGGTGCTGCGCAGGAAGCGGCCGGAGCGCTGCGGGTACTCGAAGTCGCACGGGCCGCCGTCGGTGAAGCCCAGCCGGGCGCAGAGCGCGTTGGACGCGGCGTTGTCGACGGCCGGGAAGGCGTGCAGCACGCCGGGGGAGGCGGGGTCGGCGGCCACCTCGGCGCGCAGGGCGGCGAGCATCGCCCGGCCCGCCGCGAGCGCGACGCCGCGGCCCTGGAACTCCGGCAGCACGTTCCAGCCGGTCTCGTGGACCTCGGCGCCCCGCCACCCGCGCCGGTGGTGGGCGATCGACCCGGCCTCCTCGCCGTCGACCAGCACCGCGTACATCACGCCGCCCAGGGACGGGAGTTCGAGGTAGCGGCGGTGGCGCAGGAGCAGTTGCTCCGGGGTCTCCGGGCCGCCGACGTGGCGGCGCATCAGCGGGGTGTTGATGCGCTCCAGCAGGCCGAAGCGGGAGTCGGACCAGGGTTCCAGGCGGACGTCCATGACCGGCAGGGTGGCCCGGGGGCGGGGCGGAGCGCCAGCGGTTTTCCGCGCGGCGGCCAAGTGCGCGCCGCGAGAAGTGAGTTGGGGCGGGCAGGGGCGGGCCGGGTGGTTCCGCGCGGGGCGCGCGCCGGACGGCGGGGGTGGGGGCGCGCGGAGTGAAGGGGTGTGGTGAGAGGGGCGTGCGGGGTGCTGTGGGGCTGGTGGGGGGCAGGCTGACCGGCGGCGTGTACGGCGGCCGTACCCCGTCCCGTACGGGGCCGGGCGCGGCCCGGCGGGAGGACTTGGCGGGATGGGCGAGGGTGCGGGCGCCGGCTTCGCGGGGGATCCGGCACAGGCGCTGCTGCGGATCAGGGACCAGCAGGGCCGGCTGTGCGGCCTCGGGTTCGTCGCCGACCGCGGCGGCACCGTGGTCACCGCGCACGAGGCGGTGGCCGGACTGCCCCGACTGGTGCTGCACACCCCCGGCGGGCAGACCCGGGTGCTCGGCCCCGAGAGCGTCGACCTGCTGCCCGACCGCGGCCTGGCCCTGCTGCGCACCGCCGCGGTCGGCGGCGTCCCCGGCCCGCCCCTGCCGATCGGGCGCGGCCCGGTCACCGGCCCCGTCGCCGCCTTGCACCAGCGCTGGGAGGACGGGACGCCCGCCCTGGCCCGGGGCGGCCCGCTCGGCCGGGAGAGCGGGCGCTGCGGCGACGGCGCGCGGGTGCGCACCGTCCCCGGCGTCCTGCTGCTCGACCTGCCGGTGACCCCGCTCGCCGGGGCGCCCGTCCTCGACCCGGCGAGCGGCACGGTGCTCGCCGTGCTCTCCCCCCGGGTGCGCGCCGTCCCCGGCCCCGGCGTGGCGGCCGTCCCGCTGGCCGCCGACACCGCGCCGCCCGCGGACACCCCGCTCGACCGGCTGCTGGCCCGCAACGCCGCCGACGCCCCCGCGTACGGCCGGGCGCTCAACCTGGGCGGGGCGCTGCGCCTGACCGAGGCCCAGCTGGAGGCCGCCGCCGCCGGGCCCGGCCGGATCGCCGAACTCGCCGCCGACCGGGTCGACCGCCCCGACGGCCTCAGCGGCGAGGAACCGCAGGACGTCCTCACCGTGCTGCTCGGCGAGAGCGGCAGCGGCCGCACCACCGAACTCGCGGCCCTCGCCGTCCGCCGGGCGGGCGCCGCCCGGCCGCTGCCGACCCTGTGGCTGCGCGGCGCCGACCTCGCCCCCGGCGACCGCACCCTCGGCGACCCGCTGCGCCGCCGACTCGCCGCGGCAGCACGGCGGTTGGGCGTGCCGGAGGTCGAGCCGGGCGAACTCGCCGCGCTGTGCGCCGCCGCCGGACGGCCGCTGCTGGTGATCCTCGACGGGCCCGAGGAGGCGCCGCTCGCGCTCTCCGCCCGCTGGCTGACCGCCGGGCTCGACTGGCTGCGCACCCACCGCGCCCGGGCCCTGGCCGCCTGCCGCCCCGACGGCTGGGAGCAGCTCGGCCCCTGGCGGGCCGCAGCCCGGGCCCTGTGGCTGGGCCCGCTCACCGCCGACGCCGCGGCCCGTGCCGGGCGCCGCTACGGCCTGCCCGCGGCCTTCCTCGGCCCGGCCGACCGCGGCCACCCGCTGGCCCTGCGACTGGCCGGCGAGCTGCGCGGCGCGGGCGTGCACGGCCCGGTCGGCAGCCGGGCCGAACTCTTCGACGGCTGGCTCGACCTGGCCTGCCTCACCGTCGCCCGCCGGGTCGCCCTCACCTCCGTCGGCCCGCGCCGCCACCGCCGCGGCGGACCGCCCGCACCCGGCGAGGACGCCCGGCAGGTGCGTCGGCTCGCGGCCGTCGCGGCCGGGCGGCTGCACGAGGCGGCCCGGCTGATGCTCGGCGCGGGCGACGGGGCGCTGCCCGCCGCGGAGTTCGCGCGGCTCTTCCCCGAGCAGGGCGGGTGGGCGCGGGCCGTCCGGGAGGAACGGCTGCTGGTGCCCGCGGGGGAGGGCCACCGGGCCGGGCACGAGGAGTGGGGGGAGTGGCTGCAGAGCCTGCACCTGGACCTGGACGCGGCGCTGCGGCTGGTGCTGGAGGAGGGGGCCGCGGACGGCGGGCCGGGGGAGGCCGGTGGCGGTGCGGGGCCGGTCGTCCCCCGGGCTCCTGACGGCGCTCGCGGCGGGCCCCGACGGCCGGACGGGGGAGCGGGGGGAGAGGGAGGGGCGGAGGAGGGGGCTCCGGGCGGTGGGGCGGGGGCGGAACAGCCGGGCGCGGGCGGTGCGGGCCGCGCCGCCGGGGAGGCCGGGCCCGACGGGACGCCGGCCGCCCCGCCGGACGGCAGCGGCCCCGGTCCCGCCGTCCCCCTGACCCCGGACGTGGCGGGCGCCGGGGTCGGGCGGTGCCGGGTCGGGGTGGTGGCGGGGGCGCTGCGCCGGGCGGGCGAGCTGCGCGGGGCGGCGGCGCTGGACGGGTGGCTGCGGCGCGCCCTGGCGGCGCTGGAGCGCTCGGAGCGCGGCGGGGAGGCGGACTGGTGGGCCGGGCGGCTGCTGGCGGCGGGGATCGCGGGCAGCCCGGAGCCGTCCGCGCACCGGGAGCTGCTGGAGCGGCTGGCCGACCGGGCCGGGCGGGACGAGCGGTTCGGGGCGGCGTTCTGGGCCGGCCTGCCGCTGCCGGTGGCCGAACGGGTCGCGCTGCTCGGCCGGTCGGCCCGCGGCCCGGGCCGGGCGGAGGTGGTGCGGGCGGCCGCGGCCGAGCTGCTGGCCGCGGACCCGCGCGCGGTGCTGCCGCTGCTGTGCGCCTGGTACGGGGAGGGCCCCGCGGCGGCCGACCTGGCCGACGAGCTGCTGTACGAGCACCGGGCGCTGGCGCTGGACGAGTTGACGGAGGCGCTGGTCGCCGCCGCCCACCCGCGGGCGGACGCGCTGCTGGGCCGGCTGGCCGAGCGGGAGCCGTCCGCGCTGTGCCGGGCCGTCGACCGGTGGAGCCACGACCCGCGCCCCGAGCGGCACGTCGCGGCGGCCGTGCACGCGCTGCGCACCGCCCCGCACGCGGGCGGTTCGGGCGCGCAGCTGCTGCGCCTGGCGGCCCGGACGCTGCTCGCCCGGGAGGACGAACCGGCCCTGCACGGCGCGGCGTTGGCGCTGCTGGTACGCGATCCGCAGGGCCGGGCCGAGCACCTGGCGGCGGCCCTGGCCGCGTACCGGGCGGGGGACCCGTTCCTGACCGCCGAGGTGCTGGCCGGGCTGGTGGCGGAGCACCCCGCCCAGGTGCTGGCGGCGGTGCGCGAGCGGCTGCGGGTGCCGGGCGCCCGGTCGGCCGAGGACCTGCGGGTGCTGGACGGGGCCGCGGACCCGGCGGTGGCCCGCTCCGGGCTGCTGCTCGCCGCCGAACTGCTGCGGGGCGGCCCGGAGCCCGCCGCGGAGGTCGCCCGGCACCTGGACCGGCTGCTGGACGACGGGCGCGACGGCCGTCCGCTGCTGGACGCGGTGCTGGCCGCCGAGCCGCCGGTGCGGGCCGTCTTCGTGCCGGTGCTGACGGCGCCCGGCGGCGGCCGCGAGGAGCTGCTGGACGTGCTGCTGGCCGCCGAGCGGGACGAGCGGGTGCTGGCGGCGGTGGTGGAGGCGCTGGCGGCCCGGCACGCCGGGCACCCGGAGCGGCGGGTGCGCGAGCTGCTGCGGCTGGTCGCCGAGCGGTGGCCGGGCGCGGACGCCGCCCTGGTGCGCTGTGCGGGCCGCTGGGCGGGTTTCGCCCGGCTGCTGGCGTCCTGGCCCGCGGACGCCCCGCCACCGCCGCAGGGGCCCCGGCTGGCCCTGATGCGGGCCCTCGCCGCGTCCGGGCGGGACCCGCAGTACGCCGCGGCCGAGGCGGAGCGCCGGGTCGACCGTCCCGGCGGCCGTCTGACGGGTCACACCAAGGGCCTTCCGGTACCTGGGCAGGGTCGGTCGCATGGCACGCTATAGGGGTTCGGTTTCGGTCTGTCGAGTGCACGGGTTGTGCACACCGTAGGAACAAGGAGCGGTCAGGTGCAGCGCTGGCACGGCCTGGAGGAGATCCCCGGGGACTGGGGGCGCAGCGTCGTCACCATCGGATCGTTCGACGGGGTCCACCGCGGACACCAGTTGATCATCAACCGGGTGGTGGAGCTGGCCGGCGAACTGGGGGCGAAGTCGGTGGTGGTGACCTTCGACCCGCACCCCAGCGAGGTGGTCCGGCCCGGCACCCACCCGCCGCTGCTGGCCCCGCAGCCGCGCCGGGCCGAGCTGGTCGAGCAGCTGGGCGTGGACGCCGTCCTGGTGCTGCCGTTCACCGCCGAGTTCTCCCGGGAGTCCCCGGAGTACTTCGTGCAGTCGGTGCTGGTCGACGCGCTGCACGCGAAGGCGGTCGTCGAGGGCCCCAACTTCCGCTTCGGGCACCGCGCGGCGGGGAACGTCGAGCTGCTGGCCGAGCTCGGCCGGGCCGACGACTTCACCGTCGAGGTGGTCGACCTGCAGGTGCGCGGCGCCGCGGGCGACGGCGAGCCGTTCTCCTCCAGCCTGTGCCGCCGCCTGGTCGCGGCCGGCGACATGACCGGCGTCGCCGAGATCCTCGGCCGCCCGCACCGGGTCGAGGGCGAGGTCGTCCGCGGCGCCCAGCGCGGCCGCGAACTCGGCTACCCCACCGCCAACGTGGACACCGTCGCGCACTCGGCGATCCCCGCCGACGGCGTGTACGCGGGCTGGCTGACCGCCGACGGCGAGACCATGCCCGCCGCGATCTCGGTCGGCACCAACCCGACCTTCGACGGCACCGCCCGCACCGTCGAGGCGTACGCCATCGACCGGGTCGGCCTCGACCTGTACGGGCAGCACGTCGCCGTCGACTTCCTGGCCTGGCTGCGCGGCATGGAGAAGTTCGACTCCATCGACGCCCTGCTGGAGCGGATGGCCGAGGACGTCAAGCGCGCCCGGGACCTCACCGAGCGCCCCTGACCCGCAGCACGCCGGAGCCCCCGCGGAACGCTTCCGCGGGGGCTCCGGCGTCGGGTCAGCCCTGGTGGGGCGGCGGGTAGCCGTACCCCGGGGGCGGGGCCTCGTGCGGCGGCGGGTAGCCGTAGCCGGGCTGCGGGGCCTGCGGCGGGTACGGCTGGCCCTGCTGCGGGTAGCCGGGCTGCGGCGGCTGCTGCTGCCACGGCTGGCCCTGCTGCGGGTAACCGCCCTGCGGCGGGTAGGGCTGCGGGGCCTGCGGCGGGTACGGCTGGCCCTGCTGCGGGTAGCCGCCCTGCGGCGGGTACTGCTGCTGGGCCTGCCAGCCCGCCTGCTGCTGCGACCGGGCGATGTCCTCGCCGACCAGCGTCGCCAGCTCGAAGTAGGCGTCGCGGACCTTCGGCCGCATCATCTGCAGGTTGACCTCGGCACCGGCCGCCAGGCTCTCGTCGAACGGCACCACCACGACGCCACGGCAGCGGGTCTGGAAGTGCGCCACGATGTCCTCGACCTTGATCATCTTGCTGGTCTCGCGCACCCCGGAGACCACCGTGATCGACCGCTGCACCAGGTCCGCGTAGCCGTGCGCGGCCAGCCAGTCCAGGGTGGTCGACGCACTGGACGCGCCGTCCACGCTGGGCGTGGCCACCACGATCAGCTGGTCCGCCAGGTCCAGCACGCCGCGCATCGCCGAGTACAGCAGACCGGTGCCGGAGTCGGTCAGGATGATCGGGTAGTGCTGCCCGAGCACCTGGATGACCTGGCGGTAGTCCGAGTCGTCGAAGGTGGTGGAGACCGCCGGGTCCACGTCGTTGGCGACGATCTCCAGGCCCGAGTTCGGGTCCTGCGAGGTGTACTGGCGGATGTCCATGTAGCTGCGGATGTTCGGGATCGCCGTCACCAGGTCGCGGATGGTCGCCCCGGTCTGCCGCTTGATGCGGCGGCCCAGGGTGCCCGCGTCCGGGTTGGCGTCGATCGCGATGACCTTGTCCTGCCGCTCGCTGGCCAGCGTCGCGCCCAGCGAGGTGGTGGTCGTGGTCTTGCCGACGCCGCCCTTGAGGCTGATCACCGCGATCCGGTAGCAGGTCATCACCGGGTGCCGGATCAGCTCCAGCTTCTGCTGCCGGTCGGCCTTCGCCGACTTGCCGCCGAACTGGAACCGGGACTGCTTCTGCGCCTTCGGCTGGCCGCGCAGCAGCCGGTCCGAGGACAGCTCCACCGCCGCCGTGTAACCGAGCGCCGCCCCGTGCGCGGCGGGCTGGCCCGCCGCCTGCTGGAACTGCGCCGGAGCCGACGGGGCACCGCCCACGCCGTGCTGCGGGGCCGGAGCGGGCGGCGCGTACGGCTGCTGCCCGCCCGCGGTCTGCCCCGGCTGCGGCCAGCCGCCCGCCCGCGGGTCGACCGGCGGCTGCGGCTGCTGCGGGTTCGGCCACGGCTGCTGCTGCGGCTGGCCCTGCTGGGGGAACGGCGGCGGGCCGGGCTGCTGGGCCTGCGGCGGGTACGGCTGGTTCGGCCACGGCGGCTGCTGGCCCTGCTGCGCGTCGGGCTGCTGCGGGTACGGCGGCTGCGGGGCCTGCGGCTGCACCGGCGGCTGCGGGGCCTGCTGCTGGACGGGCGGCTGCGGCTGCACCGGCGCCTGCTGCTGGACGGGAGGCTGCTGCTCCACCGGCGGCGCCGCGTTCGGCACCGGCGCGCTCGGGCCGACCGGCGGCTGCGGGGCCTCCTGCTGCACCGGCGGCGCGGGCTGCTGCTCCACCGGGGGCTGCGGGGCCTGCTGCTGGGCGGGCGGCTGCGGCTGCACCGGCGCCTGCTGCTGGACGGGAGGCTGCTGCTCCACCGGCGGCGCCGCGTTCGGCACCGGCGCCTGCTGCTGGACGGGAGGCTGGGGCTGGGCGGGCGGCTGCGGCTGGACGGGCGGCTGGGGCTGCGGCGGGGCCTGCTGCTGCACCGGTGGCGGCTGCACCTGTGGAGGCTGCACCTGCTGCTGGACGGGCGGCTGCGGTTGCGGCGCCGCTACCGGAGCACCTGGTGCGGCGCTCTGGGTGTACCAGGACGGGGCGCTGTAGTCCGGGGCGTCGGACCAGTCATCGTCGTCCTCGGCCGCGTTGTCGCCGACGTAGACGCCGTCCCGATCGCTGCTCACTGGGGCTCCCTCGTTCTCGCCGAAGCTGCTTCGGCGGTTGCCGTCGGGCAACAAGACTAGGCCGTGCAGGTGCCCGCGCTGAAGGCGGTGCCCGACCTGACGGCAGATCCGGCCGACCCTGATCACCCCGGCCGGCCCGCCCGGGTCGCGAGGACCCCCCGTGGAGCGGGCCGACCGGCCGGGGACCGGTCAGTCCATGCGGCGCGGGCCGCCCAGCACCTGGGTCTCGGCCTCGCCCTGATTCGTCATCACGTACTGCCGCCGCATCCGGGTCGCCCACAGCGTCACGTTGTCCGGCAGCGTCGGCAGCGCGCTGACGTCGCCGGGAGCCAGCGACAGCAGCCGGCCCAGCAGCTCGGCCTCCTGCGGCGAGACCCGCTGCAGGGCGACCAGGTCGGCCGAGTTGATCACCCGGCTCGCGTTCGGGCCCAGGTACGGCAGCACCGTCAGGATGGTCTGCCAGGGCGCCGCCGACAGGCGGCTGCGGTTGGGCCGGGCGCCCAGGTCGCGGACCACCAGGACGGGGGACGCCACCGACGCGCCCTGCGCGCCCAGCCGTCCCACCTGGTGGATCGTCACGCACGGCTGGCCGCCGCCCGCGGCCTGCGCCATCGGCGCCCACGCCTGCGGACGGCCGGTCTCCACTGCGATCCGGGCCCCGGTCGCGGCCGCGCGCAGCGCGATCAGCTGCGCCGTCCACATGCCGCCGACCAGCACCAGCTCGAACGCGGACGGGCGGAACAGGCCGATCACGGCGGGCTGCTGCTGGTGGTCCAGGCCGATCACCACGCCGTCGTCGCCGACCGGGAAGGCCAGCGCCGACAGGTCCTCGACCGGCAGCACGTGCTTCTCCCGGCGCGGACCGCGCAGGCCGAACCCGGGGCGCACCCGCACCGGGCGCTGCTCGACCGGCTGCGGGGCCTGGCCGGGGTAGGTCTGGTAGGCCATCAGGACGTCCCTCCCAGGGGCAGCGTGGCGAGCAGGCCGGGGGCGTGCTCCAGGTCGAGGCGGGTCAGCGAGGCGCCGCTGTGCTGCGCCCGGGACTCCACCTGGCGGCCCATCTGGTCGAGCCGGGACTCGTTGTGCTCGGTCAGCCGCAGGTGGCCGCTGAGCGCCACCGAGCCGCCCATCGCGCGGGTCGCGGTGACCGAGAAGGTCGAGGCGAACGCGGGCGTGCCGGTCAGCTGGTTGACCAGGTCGGGGGCGGTGACCCGGCCGCCGCCCATGCCCGGGCGGGACAGCACCGGCCACTTGGAGATCCAGTACGTGGCGTGCCAGCGGTCGTCGATCCGGCAGTACTTCGCCGACTCCTGGGTCCGGCGCACGCCGACCCCGCCGCCGCCGGAGCCCTGACGGCCCGCCACCGCCACCGGGTTGGCGCACACCGAGATGGCGAGGGCGGCGATCAGCTCGCGCTCGTCCAGGACGGTGGCGGTGAACCCGGCGCTGTTCAGCCGTCCGGCCAGCTGGTCGGTGACGCGCTGCAGGGTCTTGCGGGCGCCCTCCTCGCCGCCGCCGCGGGCCAGCACGGCGGTGGACGCGCGCTCCGGGTCGAGCTTGAGCGCGACCCAGGTCAGCCGCAGCGCCGGGGTGCTCACGCCGCCCGGGGTCTGCTGGTAGGCGCGGGCGGCCAGCGAGTGCTCGGGCAGGTGCGGGGCCGGGGCGGGCTGGGTGTGCTGGACCAGCTGCACCGACTCCAGGGCGATGTCGTCGACCTGCAGGACCGAGCAGATCAGGTCCAGCGGCACCGAGGAGGCGGCCCGGCCCGGACGCAGCGGCTGGTCCTTGGACTGCACCAGCAGCACCGAGGTGAAGAAGGTGCCGTCGCCGACCATGCCGGTCTCGCGGCGCAGCGGACGGCCGTCGCCGAGGTCGGTCTCGATCGCGTGGGTGCAGGTCTTGAGCGCCGGGTCGAGCTCCATCACCGGCGCGATCGCCGGGTCGGTGCCGGGCGGCGGCACGTTGTACTTCGCGTCCCGGCGGCGGGAGTTGTACGTCGAGCGGACGCTCACCGCCTCGCCGGTGGTGCGGCCGCCGAGCCGCAGCAGCGCGACCACGACCAGGACCAGGGCGGGCACCGCGAAGACGCCCGCCATCATCGTGTTGATCGACCAGCCGACCGCCACCAGGGCGGCGGCGACCTCGAGCTGGACGATCTGCTTGAGCTCCAGGCGGCGGCCAAGCAGCCCGGGCCTGGGCAGCAGCCGCAGGCCCACCGGGCCGAGCGCGGCCGGTGCGGGCGGGGCGGTGCGGGCCCGGCGTCCGCCCGCGTCCGGCCCCCGGCCGTGCGAGGTGGAGCGTCGTCGTGCTGGAGCGGACTGGCTTGGCATCCCCCGAATTGCCCTCTCTGCTTCAGATGTCCCGTCAGATCCCCCTGCGGGCCCGGAGAGTCCGGGCGGGGGCCGGGTCGGCGGCCCGGATGGCGGACCGTCGGAGCCTACCCGTTACCGTACTCACCGTCTGCTGCGGCATCGTAGAGGGGTGGCCGCGAGGTCCGCCCGCCGGGTGGCAGACTCACGCCCGGCGCAAGCGCGTTGACGGAGCCCGCCGGACGGGACACACAGGGGAACAACAGGGGAGACGGGGACGAGCATGGCATCACGCCGGGACGAGCTGAACGCCTACACCTTCGCCCGGAAGCGGATGGTGGGGGCCTTCCTGCAGCCGGGCGGCGGCGGCAACGACGAGGACGCGCCGCGTCCGCTCCGTGCGGTGCTGCCGAGTTTCGTGGTCGCCGCGGTGGTCGTCGCGGGCTTCGGGATGTGGGGCGTGCTGAAGCCGGCCGCGCCGCCGAACTGGGACAGCGGGAAGTTCATCATCCAGGGCAAGTCCTCGACCACCCGCTACGTGATCCTGATGGACGGGCCCAACAAGGAGCCCACCCTGCACCAGGTGCTGAACATGTCCTCGGCCCGGCTGGTGCTCTCCGAGAGCGCCACCGTGCAGACCGTCGCCGACGACGTGCTGGACAAGTACCCGCGGCGCGGCGCCACCATCGGCATCCCGTACGCGCCGGACAAGCTGCCCTCCTCCGGTGACGCCCGCGCCCCGAAGACCTGGTCGGTCTGCGACAAGCAGGGCAACGGCAACCTGCAGTCCACCGTCGGCCAGTCGGTGTTCATCGCCGCCGGGGACGAGGAGAAGAAGCTCTCCGCACCGGACAAGGTGCTCAACGAGAACCAGATGCTGCTGGTCCAGGAGCCGCCGCTGGACGGCGGCCACGCCGACGGCTCGATCTACATGGTGGACGCCAAGGGCGTCAAGCACGCGCTCGGCATGCGCGACATGAGCGACAAGGACCGCCAGGACCTGATGTCCGCCCTCAGCAGTCCGGACGCCAAGCCGCAGCAGGTCACCAAGGAGTGGCTGGCCACGCTGGCCAACGGCGAGCCGGTGGTCTTCCCGCGGATCGACACCTTCAAGACCACCAAGCAGTCCGGCAACTCCCAGCTCGGCCTGTCCAACCCGGACCAGAACCGGATCGGCCGACTGCTGAAGTTCCAGGACGCCTACTACGCGGTCGGCGCCCAGCAGCTCTACCAGGTCACCGAGTTCCAGGCCGAGCTGATGCGCACCGACCCGCTGCTGCAGAGCGCCTACCCCAAGGACGGCAGGCCGGTCATCGAGGAGGTCGGCGCGGGCGACATCAGCAAGCTCGCCGGGAAGGTCACCAAGCAGCTGATGGACGGCTCCAAGGACCTCCCGACCCACAAGCAGCAGGCCGTCAACGTCGGCGACAAGGGCACCCGCACGGTGATCTGCTCGACCTTCAACGGCTCCGACGACAAGGGCGTCATCAAGCGCTCGGTCTGGGCCCACACCGAGTACCCGGCGCAGGTCACCTCCGGCTCGGTCAGCGCGCACGTGACGCCCGGCCACGGGCTGCTGTACCGCGCGGTGGAGGGCGAGACGCTCGGCGGCGACGGCCAGGCCGCCTCCGGCAGCGACTTCCTGATCACCGACTCCGGCCTGCGCTACTCGCTGCCCGCCAACAGCGACGGCGGCTCCGCCGGCTCCGCGAGCCCCGCGCCCGAAGCCGGCAAGGCGAACAGCACCAACGAGGCGCAGGCCCGGCTCGGCTACAAGGACGTCGTCCCGCCGAAGGTGCCGCTGGCCTGGTCCAAGCTGGTCCCGGCCGGCCCGGTGCTCAACACCAATTCCGCACTCCAGGCCCAGAACGCCTGACGAACCGTCAGTGACGCTGCGGGAGTTCAGTGTCATGGTCTGGTAACTACCCGCTACCCGGTGTTGGGTGCACAGCAGTTGGCCGTTACAGTGCTTCAGAGCACCACACCGGTGGTGCCCGTACGGACGTTCGCCACAGGGGCGTCCGGACGTAGTCTGTCTCATGGGGGACGGTGGATCATGGCAGGTCAGTTCACGACGACCGCGGAGGAAATGACCGCCTTCGCGAACCGCATCGGCGAGGTCAACCAGCAGGTCCAGGGCGAGATCGGTCGTCTCAACAACCTGGTCTCCGAGATCTCCTCGGGCTGGAAGGGCGCGGCCGCGTCCGCCTACCAGCAGATGCAGCAGCAGTTCAACGAGGACGCCAACGCGCTCAACAAGATCCTGGACGAGATCCGTCAGGCCATCGAGGCGACCACCAAGGCCTACTCGATGACCGAAGAGGAGCAGCGCGCTGCGGTCGGTGGCATCGGCTGACGCCGGTAGTCGCAACCACCTACCACACTGCGCCTCGCAAGGGCGCGCCGTGAATCCATCGAAGGGGAGAGATCAATGTCCGGCATTCTCGTCAATTTCCAGACCATCCAGAACGCCAGCTCCGAGGTCCGGCAGACCGCCGCTCGCATCCAGAGCCAGCTGGACGACCTGAAGGCGGGCGTGCAGCGCATCGCCTCCAGCTGGGAGGGTGCGGCTCAGCAGGGCTACCAGGCCCGCCAGGCCCAGTGGGACGCCAAGGCGGCGGACCTGCAGGAGGTCCTCGGCCGGATCGCCACCGCGCTGGACAACGCCGCGCAGAGCTACCAGCAGACCGAGAACTCGAACCAGGCCATCTGGAACTAGTCGCCGGCGGGCCGGCAACGGCACGGGGGAACCGGCACGGCAGTGCTTGACCCGGGCGGGCGCCCCTCAGGGGCGCCCGCCCGCTGCGCGTCGCAGGGGGCGGCGCGGGCAGGGACACACGGGTGGAACAGCAGTGAGGGGTGGAGCAGAGGTGTCGTCAGGATCGTTGCGCCGGACCGGTGCGGTGCTGCTGGTGCTCGGGGTGATCGGTTCGGCCGCCGCGGGCCCGGCCTGGGCCGAGACGGCCGCGGGCGGCGACCCCCACCGGGGCGGGCCGGTGCTCGCCGCCGCGGGTGACTGCAACTTCCCGATCGAGCAGGACGTGGTGTCCAAGCCGTGGGCGCTGCAGCGGGTCTTCCTCAGCGAGCTGTGGGGGCAGGACAAGGCGGCCGCCAAGGCCGCCCCGTCCCCGAACGGCGGCGGGCCGCAGGACCCGCCGAACCAGACCGGCAAGGACGTGCTGGTCGCCGTCATCGACACCGGCGTGGACGCCAGGAACCCGCAGCTGGCGGGCAAGGTGCAGGCCGGCCGGGACTTCCTCGGCGAGAACCCCGGGGAGGGCCAGCAGCGCCCCGAGGGCGACAGCCTGACCGACAAGGTCGGCCACGGCACCAAGGTGGCGGGCATCATCGCGGCCGCCGAGAAGCCCGGCATCGGCTTCGTCGGCCTGGCCAAGGACGCGAAGATCCTGTCCATCCGGCAGAACGACGCCGAGGGCCACGGCAGCGTCAAGACCCTGGCCGACGCGATCACCGAGGCGGTCAACAAGGGCGCCAAGGTCATCAACATCTCGCAGGACGTCCGGGTCGACAACGGCCCGAGCGCGACCCCGGCCGCGGACCCGCAGGATCCGAACTTCAAGGACGCGGACGCCCTGAAGGCCGCGCTGCGCCTGGCCGAGCAGAACGACGTGGTGGTGGTCGCCTCCTCGGGCAACGACGGCGGCGAGGGCCCCACCTACCCGGCCGCCTTCAACACGGTGCTCGCCGTGGGGGCCTCCGACCGCAACAACGAGCGGGCCGCGTTCTCCCAGTACGGCGACTTCGTCGACGTGGCCGCGCCCGGCGTCGACATGCTCTCCACCGTCCCCGGCCACGGCCAGTGCACCGACAACGGCACCAGCTTCTCCGCCCCGTACGTGGCGGGCGTGGCGGCGATCCTCAAGGGCATGCACCCGACCTGGAAGGCCCAGCAGATCCGCACGGTGATCGAGCAGACCGCGCAGCGCACCGAGCACGGCTCGAACAAGTACATCGGCTGGGGCGTGGTCGACCCGGTGAAGGCCGTCGAGTACACCACGGTGCCCGGCCCGTCCGAGTCGCCGCACCCGGACGCGTCGACCAAGCTGGACGCCTACCCGCTGGTCGCGCAGCCGCTCGGGCTGGAGGAGACCCAGGCCGACCGGGACCGCCGCACCGGCACCTTCGTGCTGGGCGTCGGCGGCCTGGTGGTGGCGGGCCTGGCCGGCGGCGCGATCGTCGCCCGCGACATGAACCGGCGCCGCCACTGAGCGGCGGCAGCGACTCCGACCGCGGGGGCCGGTCCCGGAAAGGGGCCGGCCCCCGCGCCGGTCTCGGGGACCGGCCGGGGGCCGACGGGAGAGCGCTCCGCGGGGGTCAGCCGCGCTGGTCCTCGGGGAGGGTGATGATCCAGCGGGTCTCCGGGCGGGGGCGCAGGTAGAGCGCCCAGTAGAGGCTGGCCGCGGCGGTAATGCCGAGCGTCCACCACAGCGCGGTGGGGTCGAGCTTGGTCAGGGTGTAGGCCAGGGCGACGATCACCAGGATCGGCAGCGCGGGCCACAGCGGCTGGCGCCAGGCCGCGGCGCCCTTGTGGTGGCCGCGGCGGGAGAACAGCGCGCCGACGGCGACCAGCAGGTAGAGCGCGGCGACCGCGACACCGGTGATGTTGGTCAGCAGGTCCTGGCCGACGAAGCAGAGCGCGGCACCGGGGATGCCGACCGCCAGGGTGGAGATCCACGGGGCGCTGAACTTGTTGAGGGTGCCGAAGGCCCTGTTGACCGGCTCGGGCCAGGCCTTGTCGCGACCGGAGGCGAACAGCACCCGGGAGTTCTGGATGACCATCACGATGCCGGCGTTGATGATCGCCAGCGCGATGCACAGGCTGATGAAGGTGCCGACGCCGCTGTTGCTCCAGCCGATCACCAGCGAGGAGATGTCGCCCTCGCTGAGCGCCTTCAGGTCCGGGGCGCCCATGGTGATCGCGGCGACCGGGATCAGGATGACGGCGGTGGACAGGCCCAGCGTCCACAGCACGGTGCGGGCGACGTTCTTGCGCGGGTTCTCCAGCTCCTCGGAGAGGTAGATCGCGGTGGAGAAACCCTGGGTGACGAAGAGCGCGGTGCCCATCGCGGCCAGGAGCACCGAGAAGTTCACCCCGCCGGTGGCGCCGGTGGTGGCGTCGACGACCGAGCCGTGCAGCAGGCTGCTCACGCCGCGCTCGGAGTGGCCGAAGCCGAGGAAGGCGACCACGGCGCAGGCGATGACCTCCAGCACCAGGAAGATGCCGGTGATCCAGGCGTTGGCCCGCAGGTCCAGCAGACCGGCCACGGTGGCCGCGAGCATCACCGCGGCGCCGGCCCACTTCGGGTCGAGGTGGATGATCGGTTCCAGGTAGTCGGCGGTGCCCATGGCGATCAGTGAGGGCACGATCATCACCACGATCAACGACTGGATGAACACCAGCCAGCCGGTGAACTTGCCCGCCAGGGTGCCGACCATGGCGTACTCGCCGCCCGCCGAGGGCACCAGGGTGCCGAGCTCGGAGTAGCAGAACGCCACCGCGATGCAGATGACCGTCCCGATCAGGATCGACATCAGGGTGAAGGTGCCGAGCGAGTTGAAGAGCTCCGGGACGATCACGAAGAGTGAGGAGGCCGGGGTCACGCAGGAGAGCGTGAGCAGGGTGCCGCCGACGACACCGAGCGATCGGGCGAGCTGCTTGGGGCTGCCCGTGGTGTCCCCGGCGGCGGGGGAGGCTACCTGCGGGGGGAGCGTGTCGGTCATGGGGCATCCGATCCACTGAGCGGTGGTGTGGGGGTCGGGAGCGGTATCGCCTCCGAAGCACGGTCTCGCGGTCTGGGTCTGCTTCGCTCCCGGGTGGCCAGGTTGCCTGGGCGGGTAGGCCCAGTCAACGCGCGGTTGGCTGCGGATTCCGTTGTCATAAGGCGCTTCTGCCTGCGGAATGCAGCTCCAAGGCGCTCGGGACGCATGTTTCCATTGTGTCAACTCGGGTTAACTGCGCTTGAATCGAAGGTGAAGTGAGCTGGCTAACGTGTGATTCCAAGGCGCTCTGCCGTAGTGCGGCGTTGGGCCGAAAAGCGTCGTCAAAGGCCCCGAGGGCTACGGGAACCGCAGCAGAACCGAGAAAAACGGAAGATAACGTTATGGCACCGTTCTGCGCCCGGAGTGCCGAGAGGGCCGGACCCCTTGCGGGATCCGGCCCTCTCGACCGCTCTTCGGTCACCGTGCGTGCACGGTGGCCGCGCTAGACCTGCGTCGGCAGCCAGCCCGTCTGCACCGTCTGGCCCGCCTGGATCCGGCGGGAGACGAACACGCCGCGGCCCGGCGGCAGCGGCTGCGGCTTGACCGTGCCGAGCAGCGCGCCCTCGCCCTTGTCGCCGGAGAGCAGCACGCCCTGGCCGCCCAGCTCGCGCATGCGCTGCATCACCGGCTCGAACAGCGAGCGGCCGGCGCCGCCCGCGTTGCGGGCGATGATCAGGCGCAGGCCGATGTCGCGCGCGAACGGCAGGAACTCCGCCAGCGGCGCCATCGGGTTGCCCGACTGGGTGGCGACCAGCTCGTAGTCGTCCACGATCACGAACATGTCCTTGCCGCTGTACCAGCTGCGGTTGCGCAGCTGCTCCGGCGTGACGTCCGGGCCGGGCAGGCGGCGCCCGCAGGCCCCGCGCAGCATCTCCACGATCGCCGACATGGCGGGCGCGGCGGCCGCGTACTCCACCAGGTACTCCGGCGGCACCACGCCGAGCAGCGAGCGGCGGAAGTCGCCGACCACGATGCCCGCCTGGTCCGGGGTGTACCGCTCGGTGATCTGCTTGATCAGCATCCGCAGGAGCGCCGACTTGCCGGACTCGCTCTCGCCGAAGACGACGAACAGCGGGTCGGTCTCGAAGTTGACGAACACCGGCGCCAGCTCGACCTCGTCGACGCCGAACGCGACGCCCAGCTCCGGGTGCTCGAAGCCCTTGGGCAGCGAGTGGCCGTCCAGCACCGGCGGCAGCATGCGCACCTGCGGGGCCCGCGGGCCGCCCCAGGCCGCGTTGACCTGGGCGACCAGGTCGGCCACGCCGTCCACCAGGTCCTCGGTGCTGCTGGAGCCGTCGATCCGGGGCAGGCCGGACAGGAAGTGCAGCTGGTCGGCGGTCAGACCGCGGCCCGGGATCGGCGGGACGTTCGCGGCGACCTTGCGGCCGATCTCGGACTCCATCGAGTCACCGAGCTTGAGCTCGACCCGGTTCTGCAGCTGGTCCTTCAGCGCCGGGCGGACCTCGGCGTAGCGGGCCGCGGTGATCACCACGTGCACGCCGTAGCCGAGACCGCGCTGGACGATGTCGGCGATGACCGGCTCCAGGACCTCGAACTCCTGCTTGAAGGTCAGCCAGCCGTCGATGAACAGGAACACGTCGCCGAACTGCTCGTCGGGCAGCTGCCCGGCGGCCCGGCGGGCCCGGTAGGTGGCGATGGTGTCGATGCCGGTCGCCCGGAACAGCTCCTCACGGCGGTTGAGCACGCCGTGCACCTCGCTGATCATGCGGCGGACCTTCTCGACGTCCAGACGGCCCGCGACGCCGCCGACGTGCGGCAGGTCGGCCAGCGAGCCGAAGCCGCCGCCGCCGAAGTCGAGCAGGTAGAACTGCGTCTCCACCGGCGTGTGGGTGACCGAGAAGCCGGCCACGATGGTGCGCACCATGGTGGACTTGCCGGAGCGCGGACCGCCCACGATCATGCCGTGACCGGCGGCGCCCGAGTAGTCCAGGTACATCACGTCGCGGCGCTGGTCGCGCGGCTTGTCGACGATGCCGACCGGCACGACCAGGTTGCCCTGGCGGACGGCCGCCGGGGTCAGGCCGCGGTCCGGGCTGATCTGCAGCGGCTCCAGCAGGCTGTCCACGGACGGCGAGTCGTCCAGCGGGGGCAGCCACACCTGGTGGGCGGGCGGGCCCTGGCCGATCATCCGCTGCACGAACACGTCGAGCATGGTGTCCAGCAGCGCCTCGTCCTTCTCCTCCTCCTCGGGCAGCTGGGGGAGGACCTCCACCTCGGGCTCGACGATCTCGACCTCGGCGGCGGTGAACAGCACCGGCTGGGCGGTGACCACCTGGCCGCCGACCGCGCGCTGGGTGCCCGGCGCCCGGTACTTGCCGGAGACGTAGGCGGCGCGGAAGCGCTCCATCACGTCGGAGCCGAACTTGAGGTAGCCCACGCCGGGGATCGGCGGCAGGTGGTAGGCGTCCGGCACGCCGATCGCGGCCCGCGACTCGGCGGCCGAGAAGGTGCGCAGACCCAGGCGGTAGGAGAGGAAGGTGTCCAGACCGCGGAGCTTGCCCTCCTCCAGTCGCTGCGAGGCCAGCAGCATGTGCATGCCCAGCGAACGGCCGATGCGGCCGATCTGGATGAACAGCTCGATGAAGTCCGGCTTCGCGGTGAGGAGTTCGGAGAACTCGTCGATGATCATCAGCAGCGAGGGCAGCGGGTCGAGCGGCGCGCCGGCCGCGCGGGCCCGCTCGTACTCGTTGATGTTCGCGTAGTTGCCCGCCGCGCGCAGCAGCTCCTGGCGGCGGTTCATCTCGCCCTCGATCGCGTCGCGCATGCGGTCGATCAGGGTCGCTTCGCCCTCGAGGTTGGTGATCACGGCCGCGGTGTGCGGCATCTCCGACATGCCGGCGAAGGTCGCACCACCCTTGAAGTCCGCGAGGACCAGGTTCAGCACCTCGGAGGAGTGGGTGACCGCCAGCGCCAGCACGATGGTGCGCAGCACCTCGGACTTGCCGGAACCGGTCGCGCCGACGCACATGCCGTGCGGGCCCATGCCCTCCAGCGAGGCTTCCTTGATGTCCAGCCAGACGTACTCGCCGTTGCTGCCGACGCCCAGCGGGACGCGCAGCTTCTCGCGGATCGGCCGGGGACGCCAGTGCCGGGCCGGGTCGAAGGAGCCCGGGTCGCCGGTGTGCATCATCTCGGTGAAGTCCATCGACACCAGCGACGGGTCGCTGTCGTCGCCGCCCGCGGACGCCCGGAACGGCGCCAGCTGCCGCGCCAGCGCCTCGGACTGCCAGCTGGAGAGGGTGTCCGGCTTGCCCGGGTAGCTCGCCCCGGAGGCGGCCTCCAGCAGCAGGTCGTCCTTGCCGACGGTGATCACCAGGTGGCCGTTGGGCTCGTCCAGGTCACCCGGGACGACCTCGATCACGGTGACGCCCTGGACGCCCTCCGGACCGGCGATCACCGAGTCGACCGGCACCGAGGCGCCGTCCATGATGATCACCAGGTGCGGCTGGTCCGCGGACGGCGTGCTGTCCCGGGAGAAGCCCTTGCGGCCGGCCAGCTCGTTGGCCAGCAGCTCCTCCAGCTCGCCCAGCCCGGAGGCGATCAGGCGCCGCGAGCCGGCCCCGTCGCTCTCCTTGCGGTGCTGGGTGTGCGGCAGCCACTTCGCCCACTCCCACTCCTCCACCGCGCCGGGCGCGGCGGCCACCCCGATCATCAGGTCCTCGGGGGAGTGCAGGGTCGCCAGCTGGGCCACCATCGCCCGCACGTTGCCGTACACCGAGTCCGGGTCGCCGCACACCGTGATGTGGTAGAAGGCCCGCAGCGAGACCGCCAGCGGCAGGTCCTGCAGGGTGCCGTGGGTCTTGATGAAGGTGCCCATCGCCTCCGCGGCGAGCGGCTCCAACTCGTCCATCGGCGCGGTCTGCGGCGCCACCAGCGGCGTCGACAACTGCAGCGGACCGAGGCCGACCCGGATCTGCGCGAAGTCCGGGTCCGTCGGCCGGCGCTCCCACAGGCGGCGGCCCTCGGCCACCACCGACCACAGCTGGTCCGGCTCCGGGTGGGTGAACAGCAGCGCCCCGCGCTGCCGCTCGGCCGTGCGGCGCACCTCGCGCCGCTTCTGCTGCAGGTACTTCAGGTAGTCGCGGCGCTCGTCCGAGGTCGCCGCGCTACCGCCCTTGCGGGCCCGGACGATCTGCGCCACCGCCATCGCGGCGGTGGACGCGATCATCAGCACGCCCATCATCTTCATCGGGCCCTGGCCGCCCTGGAACAGGAAGGCCGCGCTGCCGCCCATGCCGAGCATCGGCATCAGCGTCATCAGCCAGTCCTCGCCGCCGCCGCGCGGCAGCTCGGGCGGCGGAACCAGCTCGACCGGCTCCTCGGACACCGCGGGCGGGAACGCCCGCGGCGGCCGCTTCACCGTCACCGTACTCATGCAGTCACCCCGTCCCGGGCGGCAGCCGCAGAGCACGGCTCCCCGTTCTCAACGACGCGCCCTCCCAGGGCACTTGACAGGGGGCGCCCCCATCGCTCGCTCACAATCCGCCCTCACGCATCTGGATACGTACGGTGAGGGCGCCCCGTGTGATGACGCCGCCCCCGCTCCGCCGAACCGCAGGCGCGCGGGGCTGCCGCGTCTTCGATCGCCGCCCCCGTACGCCGTGCGCAGGGGCCGATCCTACTGCGCACGCCAAGCAGTTCGTCCACGGGGTCGGATCGGGCCCCCGGCGGGGACTGACCCCCCGTCAAGCAGGTGCACCGGGCCGTCCGGGCGGCAGGTGCCCAGGGCCCCGCGTACACCACCCTTCCGCCGGGGGGTAAGGTGTCGCCGCGCCAACTCTCGTTCGGACCGTGACAGTTCCGGAGCCGCTGCGACGAGTGGTCAGCAGACTTGCCGACACAGCCAACGAGGGGGAGAGGGCCGGTGAGCAACAACGCAACGACCGGTTTTTGCCGGGTCACCGTGGTGGCACCGGACAGCCGGATCGACGTCGCACTTCCGGAGGACGTCCCGCTCGCGGACATCTACCCGGAGGTGCTGAGGCTCTCCGGGCAGACCCAGGTGGACGGGACGCCCACCGGCTTCCACCTGGTCCGACGGGACGGCACCGTGCTGGACAGCGGGCTGCCGCTGGCCGCCCAGCAGGTCCGCGACGGCGACCTGCTGAGCCTGCGGCCGTTCGCCGAGTCGCTGCCGCCCGCGGTCTACGACGACGTCGCGGACGCCATCGCCTCCGCGGTCGAGGCCGACCGCCGGTTCTGGAGCCCCGACCTGATGCGGGCCTTCGGCCTGATCGCGGGCACCGTCCTGCTCGCGCTGCTGGCCTTCGCGCTCTGGTTCTCCGACCTGCGGCACAACATGTTCGGCCTGCCCGGCATCCTGGCCGGCGTCACCACGGTCGTCCTGGTCACCTTCGCCGGCGTCCGCGCCCGGGTCTACGCCGACCACACCGCCGCCCTGGCCCTCGGCCTCGGCGCGCTGCCGCACGCCATGCTGGCGGGCTCCGGCATCATCGACGTCGCGAACGAGGGCGACGGCCCCGGCCGGCTCCAGTTCCTGGTCGGCTGCGTCGCCGTGCTGGTGGTCTCCGTCCTGCTGGTCGGCCTGCTGCCGGAGAAGGACTCGGCGTTCGTCGCCGCCTCCTTCCTGGCCGCCGCCGGCACCCTGGCGACCTTCGCCGCCGTCCTGATGTCCGGCACCGCGATCACCGACATCGCCGCGGTCACCGGCGTGGCCGGCGTCGCCGCGGTCGGCTTCCTGCCCGCGCTCTCCGCCCGCTTCGCCCGGCTGCCCGTCGGCTTCAGCGCCCCCGGCCAGACCCGCACCCGCGGCAGCGCCTACGGCGAGGAGGCCAACACCGCCGAGACCGTCCAGTACGAGCGGATCGCCGCCCAGGCCCGCCGCGGCCACGAGGTGCTGGTCGGCCTGGTCGGCGGCGCCTCCGCCACCATCGTCGGCGCCTGCGCCGTGCTCGGCTTCAGCGACCGCACCTGGGCCGAGCTGCTGGCCCTGGCCATCGGCGTCTCGACCATGCTGCGGGCCCGGCTGTTCCGCTACACCGCGCAGGTCTTCGCGCTCACCATCTCCGGCCTGACCGCGCTGTCCCTGCTGATCCTCGGCCTGGCCCTGCACACCCCGCTGCACCTGCTGATGGCCAAGCTCACCAACGAGGGCGGCGGCGACCTGCGCACCGTGTGGCTGGCCGCGTCCATCGCGGCCGGCGCCGCGGTGATGACCGCGATCGCGCTGATCGTCCCCCGCTCCGGGGTCTCCCCGTTCTGGGGCCGCATCCTGGACATGGTCGACAGCCTGATGCTGCTCGCGCTCGTCCCGCTCGCGCTCGCGGTGCTCAACGTCTACAACGTGGTGCGCGGCGCGACCGGCTGAGCCGCGCTGGTATCGTTGATCCGTCCGAGTCTTGTCAGGTCCTGTGCTTCCTACCAGGGCCGCTCGGCCAACCAACCGAAGGAGATGCCCGTGGCCCTCGCCGCTGACGTCAAGAAGCAGATCATCGCCGAGTTCGGCCAGAAGGAGGGCGACACCGGCTCCCCCGAGGTCCAGGTGGCCATGCTCTCCCGCCGCATCTCGGACCTGACCGAGCACCTGAAGTTCCACAAGCACGACCACCACTCGCGTCGTGGTCTGCTGATCCTGGTCGGCCAGCGCCGCCGCCTGCTGCAGTACCTGGCCAAGAAGGACATCGAGCGCTTCCGCACCCTGGTGGACCGCCTCGGCATCCGCCGCGGTGCCGCCGGCGGCGCCCGCTGACACCGCTCGCAGGGGCGGCTCCCCTCTCCGGGGGAGCCGCCCTTCGGCGCATTCCGCGCCACCCCGCGACCACGCCCCGCGACGAAGCCGTCCGCGTAAAGCTGCGCTCGGTAGGGTGTGAATTTGTAAGGTAAAGGGCATGCCCGCCCTTGCGGGACGAATCAAGGCCTCCAACGGAGGCCGCCCGCACCCCGCAGGAGCGTCCACACGCCACCGCCGCCGCGCGCCGAAAGGCGCCGGTCCTCGGTAGTGGCCGCCGGGAACCCCCACGAGAGGGTCCGACCCGGTGGCTTCGATCGAAGACCGGCCCAGCTGCCCGGGCCACGGCAGGCAAGCGCAGGGGCGCTCCTGGGGAGACGTACGAAAGAGGAGATCTTCCAGGTGGAAGAGAACGTTTTCTACGCCGAGGCCGTCATCGACAACGGCAGCTTCGGCACCCGCACCATCCGCTTCGAGACCGGCCGCCTGGCCCGTCAGGCCGCCGGCTCCGCCGTGGCCTACCTGGACGACGACACCATGGTGCTGTCGGCCACCAGCGCCTCGAAGCAGCCCAAGGAGCACTTCGACTTCTTCCCGCTCACGGTGGACGTCGAGGAGCGGATGTACGCCGCCGGCCGCATCCCCGGCTCGTTCTTCCGTCGCGAGGGCCGTCCCTCCGAGGACGCCATCCTGACCTGTCGCCTGATCGACCGCCCGCTGCGCCCGTCCTTCGTCAAGGGCCTGCGCAACGAGATCCAGGTCGTCGTGACCGTCATGGCACTCAACCCCGACCACCTGTACGACGTGGTGGCCATCAACGCGGCCTCCGCCTCCACCCAGCTGGCCGGCCTGCCGTTCTCCGGCCCGATCGGCGGCGTCCGCGTCGCGCTGATCAACGGCCAGTGGGTGGCCTTCCCGACCCACTCCGAGCTGGAGTCGGCCGTCTTCGACATGGTCGTCGCCGGTCGCGTCCTGCCGGACGGCGACGTCGCGATCATGATGGTCGAGGCCGAGGCCACCGACAAGACCGTCAAGCTGGTCGAGGGCGGCGCCGAGGCGCCCACCGAGGAGGTCGTCGCCGCCGGTCTGGAGGCCGCGAAGCCCTTCATCAAGGTGCTGTGCGCCGCGCAGTCCCAGCTCGCCAAGCAGGCCGCCAAGCCGACCGGCGAGTTCCCGGTCTTCCTGGAGTACCAGGACGACGTGCTGGCCGCGCTGACCGCCGCCGTCAAGGACGAGCTCGCCAAGGCGCTCACCATCGCCGGCAAGCAGGAGCGCCAGAACGAGCTGGACCGCATCAAGGGCGTCGCCGCCGACAAGCTGCTCCCGGAGTTCGAGGGCCGCGAGAAGGAGATCAGCGCCGCCTACAACGCGCTGACCAAGAAGATCGTCCGCGAGCGCGTCATCAAGGACAAGGTCCGCATCGACGGCCGCGGCGTCACCGACATCCGCACCCTGGCCGCCGAGGTCGAGGCCATCCCGCGGGTGCACGGCTCGGCCCTGTTCGAGCGCGGCGAGACCCAGATCCTGGGCGTCACCACGCTGAACATGCTGCGCATGGAGCAGCAGCTCGACACGCTCTCCCCGGAGACCCGTCGCCGCTACATGCACAACTACAACTTCCCGCCGTACTCGGTCGGCGAGACCGGCCGCGTGGGCTCGCCCAAGCGCCGCGAGATCGGCCACGGCGCCCTCGCCGAGCGGGCCATCCTCCCGGTCCTGCCGACCCGCGAGGAGTTCCCCTACGCGATCCGCCAGGTCTCTGAGGCGCTCGGCTCCAACGGCTCGACCTCGATGGGCTCGGTCTGCGCGTCCACCATGTCGCTGCTGAACGCCGGTGTGCCGCTGAAGGCCCCGGTCGCGGGCATCGCGATGGGCCTGATCTCCCAGGAGATCAACGGCGAGACGCACTACGTGACCCTCACCGACATCCTCGGTGCCGAGGACGCGTACGGCGACATGGACTTCAAGGTCGCCGGCACCCGCGACTTCATCACCGCCCTGCAGCTCGACACCAAGCTCGACGGCATCCCGGCCTCCGTGCTGGCCGCCGCGCTGAAGCAGGCCAAGGACGCCCGCCTGCACATCCTCGACGTCATGAACGAGGCCATCGACTCGCCCGACGAGATGTCCCCGAACGCGCCGCGGATCATCACCATCAAGATCCCGGTGGACAAGATCGGCGAGGTCATCGGCCCCAAGGGCAAGATGATCAACCAGATCCAGGAGGACACCGGCGCCGAGATCACCATCGAGGACGACGGCACCATCTACATCGGTGCCGCCGACGGCCCGGCCGCCGAGGCCGCCCGCTCGACGATCAACCAGATCGCCAACCCGACCATGCCGGAGGTCGGCGAGCGCTACCTGGGCACCGTGGTGAAGACCACCACCTTCGGCGCCTTCGTCTCGCTCATGCCGGGCAAGGACGGTCTGCTGCACATCTCGCAGATCCGCAAGCTGGCCGGCGGCAAGCGCGTCGAGAACGTCGAGGACGTGCTCGGCGTCGGCGCCAAGGTGCAGGTCGAGATCGCCGAGATCGACCCGCGCGGCAAGCTGTCGCTGATCCCGGTCATCGAGGGCGAGGAGGGCGGCGAGGCCGCCGCCTCCGAGTGACCTCCCGGTAGCACCCGCGGCCCGCACGCCCACCCGGCGCGTGCGGGCCGCACCCTGTTCGCAGAAGCCCTGTTCGTGAAGCAGCAGTTGGAAGGAACACCCGTGGCCCAGGCCTCGGCGGCGAAGCAGCGCCCCGGAACCACCCGGACCCTGCTCAAGGGCACCGACGGCGCGGGCACCGTCCGTCGTACGGTGCTCCCCGGCGGCCTGCGGGTCGTCACCGAGACCCTGCCGACGGTGCGCAGCGCCACCTTCGGCATCTGGGTCGGCGTCGGCTCCCGCGACGAGACGCCCGTCCTCAACGGCGCCACCCACTACCTGGAGCACCTGCTCTTCAAGGGCACCGCCCGGCGCGACGCCCTGGAGATCTCCGCCGCGCTGGACGCGGTCGGCGGCGAGATGAACGCCTTCACCGCCAAGGAGAACACCTGCTACTACGCGCGGGTCCTGGACACCGACCTGCCGCTCGCCATCGACGTGGTCTGCGACATGCTGACCGGCTCGCTGATCCGCCCCGAGGACGTGGACTCCGAGCGCGGCGTCATCCTGGAGGAGATGGCGATGGCCGAGGACGACCCGGGCGACGTGGTGCACGACCTGTTCGCCAAGGTGATCTTCGGCGACGGCCCGCTCGGCCGCCCCATCCTCGGCACCCAGGAGACCGTCACCGCGCTCACCCGCGACCAGATCGCGGGCTTCTACCAGCGCCGCTACAAGCCGGAGAACCTGGTGGTCGCCGCCGCCGGGAACCTCGACCACGCCAAGGTGGTCAAGCTGGTCGAGCGGGCCTTCGCGCCCGTCCTGGCCAAGTCCAAGGGCCACCCCGCCGAGGTCCGCCGCGGCGTCAAGGCGGTCCGCACCGCCGGTCGGGCCGCCGTCCTCAACCGCCCCACCGAGCAGGCCCACCTGGTCCTCGGCGTCCCCGGCGTGCCGCGCCACGACGAGCGCCGCTGGGCGATCGGCGTGCTCAACGCGGCCCTGGGCGGCGGCATGAGCTCCCGGCTGTTCCAGGAGGTCCGGGAGAAGCGCGGCCTGGCGTACTCCGTCTACTCCTACTCCTCCTCGTACGCCGACACCGGCCTGTTCGGCATCTACGCCGGCTGCCAGCCCAAGCGGGTCGAGGAGGTGCTGAAGATCTGCCGTGCCGAGCTCGCCCGGGTCGTCGAGGAGGGCATCACCGAGGAGGAGCTGCGCCGCGCCATCGGCCAGATCTCCGGCTCCACCGTGCTCGGCATGGAGGACACCGGCTCGCTGATGAACCGGATCGGCAAGGCCGAGCTCTCGTACGGCCACCACCTGTCGGTGGACGAGATGCTCGGGAAGATCGCCGCGGTGACCCTGGACGACGTGCACGCCGTCGCCCGTGATGTGCTGGGGGCGCACCGCCCCTCGCTCGCCCTGATCGGCCCGATCAACGACCGGCGGGCCGCCAAGCTCGCCGACCTGCTGGTCTGACCGACCGGCCTGAGAGGATGACTGACATGACGCTGCGCGTCGCCGTGATCGGCGCCAGGGGCCGGATCGGCTCGGAGGCCGTCAAGGCCGTCGAGGCCGCCGAGGACATGGAGCTGGTGGCCGCCCTGGGCCGCGGCTCCGACCTGACCGAACTCACCGAGGCCCGGGTCGACGTCGCCGTCGAGCTCACCCACCCCGACTCGGTGATGGGCAACCTCGACTACTGCCTGGGCAACGGCATCCACGTGGTCACCGGCACCACCGGCTGGACCGAGGAGCGCCTCGCCACCGTCCGCGAACTGCTGGCCAAGGCACCCGAGTTGGGCCTGCTGATCGCCCCCAACTTCTCCATCGGCGCGATCCTCGGGATGAAGTTCTCCCAGCTCGCCGCCAAGTACTTCGAGTCCGTCGAGGTGATCGAGCTCCACCACGACAACAAGGCCGACGCCCCCTCCGGCACCGCCACCCGCACCGCCCAGCTGATCGCCGCCGCCCGCGCCGGGGCCGGGCTGCCCCCGCAGCACGACCCGACCACCCACGGCCTGCCCGGCGCCCGCGGCGCCGACGTGGACGGCGTCCCGGTGCACGCGGTGCGGCTGCGCGGCCTGCTGGCCCACCAGCAGGTGATGTTCGGCGACACCGGCGAGACCCTGACGATCCGGCACGACTCGATGCACCACAGCAGCTTCATGCCCGGCATCCTGCTCGGTGCGCGGAAGATCGCCGACCACCCGGGCCTCACCTTCGGCCTGGAACACTTCCTGGACCTGTGACATGACCTCCCGCACCGGCTTCTTCGTCCTCTCCGGCCTGCTGCTGCTGGTCAGCCTGGTCTGCATCGGGGAGGGCGTCCAACTGGTCGCCACCGGAAAGCCGTTGGGCATCGGCATCGGCCTGTGCGCCTTCGTCATCCCGGTGATCGGCGTCTGGTTCCTCGTCCAGACCGTCCGCTTCGGCCGGGCCAGCGAACGGCTGGCCCGCGAGCTGGAGGCCGAGGGCGGCCTGCCCGTCGACGAGCTGAAGCGCACCGCGGGCGGCCGGATCGACCGCGCCTCGGCCGACGCGGTGTTCACCCGCCGCAAGGCCGAGGCCGAGGCCGACCCCACCGACTGGCGGAACTTCTTCCGCCTGGCGGTGGCGTACGCGGACGCGGGCGACGTGCCGCGGGCCCGCAAGGCCATGCAACACGCGATCAAGCTGCACGACCGGCCTGGCGTTTCCTCCACCGCCGTAGACTGACCCGGAATCCTCCCGAACCCCCCAGGACGTTCTCCCATGCGCGCAGTAGAGCCCCAGGTCCACCTCATCGCCCGCCCCGAACTCGACTACGACGAGGTCGCCGCCTACCTGCAGGACGTCGGCGGCGAGAGCTGGCTGGAGCGGGTCGACCGCGGCGACCTGGACGACGCCCAGAACCTGGCCGAGTTCGCGGGCCGGATCTGCTACCGCTCCTGGAAGCCGGGCCTCAACCCGAACGTCACCAAGGTCCGCACCGACCAGGACGCCTACCTCAGGAACATCCTGGCCAGCGCGCACGGCTCGGTGCTGGAGCACGTCTCCTTCACCTTCGTCCTGCACAACGTCAGCCGGGTGGTCACCCACGAGCTGGTCCGGCACCGGGCCGGCGTCGCGGTCTCCCAGGAGTCGCTGCGCTTCGTCCGCCTCGACGACATCCCGTTCTGGTTCCCCGAGTGGGCCAAGGAGGACGAGGCGCTGATGTCCCGGGCCACCGGCCTGATGAAGGAGATCGAGGAGTTCCAGCACTGGATGGCCGACCACTTCGGGCTGGACGAGGAGGGCGTGCCCTTCCACGAGAAGAAGGAGAAGACCTCCTTCATGCGCCGCTTCGCCCCCGAGGGCCTGGCCACCGGCCTGGTCTGGACGGCCAACGTCCGCACCCTGCGGCACGTCATCGAGAACCGCACCGCGCCGGGCGCCGAGGAGGAGATCCGGCTGCTGTTCGGCAAGATCGGCGAGCTGATGGTCAAGGAGGCCCCGTCGCTGTTCGGCGACTACACCGTCGAGGACGGCGCCTGGGTGCCGGGCTGGCGCAAGGTCTGACGGCCTGACGGGGCGTCCGGGCCGGACCGGTGGCGCTCACCCGTGCGGCCTTCCGCCCCGGGCCGCCACCCGCCCGCTGACCTGCACCGACGGGCAGACGGGCGGACTGTCCGGCATGTCTGGATTGCGGCTTTCTCGGCCGCTCCATACGCTCAGGACACGGATTCCGGTGCTGCGTGAACCCCCGAGCGCGCAGCACCGGAATCCCATGTCCGGCCCGGGTTCCGGCGCCCTCCCCGCAGCCCCGCACTGTCCAAACCCTGGACCTGCGTGGCTACCGACCACCGCCCTACGAGTAGCTTTGGACCCATGGCTCCGACCTCCACCCCGCAGACGCCCTTCGGCCGGGTCCTGACCGCGATGGTCACCCCGTTCACCCCCGAGGGCGAACTCGACCTCGACGGCGCCCAGCGCCTCGCCGCCCACCTGGTGGACTCCGGCAACGACGGCCTGGTGCTCAACGGCACCACCGGCGAGTCGCCCACCACCACCGACGCGGAGAAGGCCCTACTGGTACGGGCCGTGGTCGAGGCGGTCGGGGACCGCGCCCACGTGGTCAGCGGCGTCGGCACCAACGACACCCGCCACAGCATCGAACTCGCCCGCCAGGCGGAGGCCGCCGGTGCGCACGGCCTGCTCGTCGTCACCCCGTACTACAGCAAGCCCCCGCAGGAGGGCCTGTACCGGCACACCGTCGCCGTGGCCGACGCCACCGACCTGCCGGTCATGCTGTACGACATCCCCGGCCGCTCCGGCGTCGCCCTGGAGACCGAGACCCTGGTCCGTCTCGCCGAGCACCCCCGGATCGTCGCCAACAAGGACGCCAAGGGCGACGTCGCCGCGGCCGCCCAGGTCATCGCCCGCACCGACCTCGCCTGGTACTCCGGCGACGACGTCCTGACCCTGCCGCTGCTCTCGGTCGGAGCCGTCGGCGTGGTCAGCGTGGTCGGCCACGTCGTCTCCCGCGAGATCCGCACCATGATCGAGGCCTTCGCGGCCGGCGACACCGCCAAGGCGCTCGCCGTCCACCAGACCCTGCTGCCGGTCTACACCGGAATGTTCCGCACCCAGGGAGTGATCCTCTCCAAGGCGGCGTTGAACCTGCAGGGACACCCGGCCGGCCCGCTCCGACTGCCCCTGGTCCCCGCCACGGACGCGGAGACCGCCCGGCTGAAGGAGGATCTCGCCGCCGGCGGGGTACACCTGTAACCAACAACAGACGTGCGCGTCCCCGGCTCGCCGGACCCACCCGGGTCCGCCGCTGGACCGGGACCGAAGGCGCGCGGCACATCGGCAGTCAGGTAACCACGATGGACGCACGCCATATGTCGCCGGGGGAGGAACCCCCCGGGCATATGGCGTGCGTCGTGAGGAGAGTCTTTTGAGCCACCCGCACCCCGAACTCGGCGCGCCCCCCGCCCTCAAGGAAGGCGCCCTCCGCATCACCCCGCTCGGCGGCCTCGGCGAGATCGGCCGCAACATGACGGTCCTCGAGTACGGGGACCGCATCCTGATCATCGACTGCGGCGTGCTCTTCCCCGAGGACGAGCAGCCCGGCGTCGACCTGATCCTCCCCGACTTCAGCTACATCCGGGACCGCCTCGACAAGGTCGACGGCATCATCCTGACCCACGGCCACGAGGACCACATCGGTGCCGTGCCCTACCTGCTCCGGGAGAACCCGGACATCCCGCTGATCGGCTCGAAGCTCACCCTCGCCCTGATCGAGGCCAAGCTCGCCGAGCACCGCATCCACCCCTACGTCCTGGAGGTCGTGGAGGGCGACCGCGAGCGGATCGGCCCCTTCGACTGCGAGTTCATCGCGGTCAACCACTCGATCCCGGACGCCCTCGCCGTCGCCGTCCGCACCCCCGCGGGCATGGTCGTCGCCACCGGCGACTTCAAGATGGACCAGCTCCCGCTGGACGGCCGCCTCACCGACCTCCCGACCTTCGCCAAGCTGGCCGAGGAGGGCATGGACCTCCTCCTGGTGGACTCCACCAACGCCGAGGTCCCCGGCTTCATCCCGCACGAGCGCGACATCTCCGCGGCCCTGCGCAACGTCTTCGCCAACGCGGAGAAGCGCATCATCGTCGCCTCCTTCGCCAGCCACGTGCACCGCATCCAGCAGGTCCTGGACGCCGCGCACGAGTACAAGCGCAAGGTCGCCTTCGTCGGCCGCTCGATGGTCCGCAACATGGGCATCGCCCGCGAACTCGGCTACCTGAAGGTGCCCGGCAACCTGCTCGTCGACGTCAAGACCCTCGACGACCTGCCCGACAAGGAGGTGGTGCTCATCTGCACCGGCTCCCAGGGCGAGCCGATGGCGGCACTCTCCCGGATGGCCAACCGCGACCACCAGATCCGCATCGTCGAGGGCGACACCGTCGTCCTCGCCTCCTCGCTGATCCCCGGCAACGAGAACGCCGTCTACCGCGTCATCAACGGCCTCACCCGCTGGGGCGCCAAGGTCGTCCACAAGGGCAACGCCAAGGTGCACGTCTCCGGTCACGCCTCGGCCGGAGAACTCCTGTACTTCTTCAACATCTGCAAGCCCAAGAACCTGATGCCGGTCCACGGCGAATGGCGCCACCTGCGCGCCGCCGCCGACCTGGGCATCGCCACCGGCATCCCGCGCAACCGCGTCGTCCTCGCCGAGGACGGCGTCTGCGTGGACCTGGAGAAGGGCGTCGCCCGGGTCTCCGGCAAGGTCCGGGCCGGCTACGTCTACGTCGACGGCTCCTCCGTCGGCGACATCACCGAGGCCTCGCTCAAGGACCGCCGGATCCTCGGCGAGGAGGGCTTCATCTCGGTCTTCGTGGTGGTCGACTCCACCAACGGCAAGATGGTCGGCGGCCCCACCATCCAGGCCCGCGGCTCCGGCATCGAGGACGGCGCGTTCACTGCGATCGCCGGCAAGCTGGAGGAGGCCCTGACCCGCTCCGCGAACGAGGGGGTCCTGGAGGTCCGCCAGGTCCAGCAGCTGGTCCGCCGGACCATCGGCAAGTGGGTCGCGGACAACTACCGCCGCCGCCCGATGATCCTCCCGGTCGTCGTCGAGGTCTGAGGCACGACCTGATTTGACCTGGGGCAGCCCGGTGCGTAATGTTCTCCGGGTTGCCCCACGGTCGTGCGGCTTCGCTCCGGATTCGAATTCGTTCGAATCGAATCGGGGCGGGGAAAACAGGCCAAGAAACTCTGATAGAGTTCGGGAGCGCCGAAAGGCGAAAGCAAATCGGATCGAATGAAACTCCGGAAAACGGAGCGGAAAACATCTGATAAGCTGGGAACACGGAAGAACGAAGCGCCCGGAGATGCGGTCGGAAGGCCGGTCGAAGGAAGCGTCCGTTCCTTGAGAAC
>NZ_BSSA01000048.1 GCF_030268885.1 Kitasatospora phosalacinea | reverse complement strand
AGAACCGCGCCGCCGACGTCCCCATCGTCGGCGACGCCCGCGAGGTCCTCGCCGACCTGATCGTCGCCGTCCAGGCCGAGTACGACGCCGGCCACCGCAGCGACTACACCGACTGGTGGAAGCGCCTGAACGAGTGGAAGAACACCTACCCGCTCGGCTACGAACCCGCCCCCGACGGCCGCCTCTCCCCCCAGCAGGTCATCGAACGCATCGGCCAACTCGTCGGCCCCGACGCCATCTACGCCGCCGGCGTCGGCCAGCACCAGATGTGGGCCAGCCAGTTCATCCAGTTCGAGAAGCCCGCCACCTGGCTCAACTCCGGCGGCGCCGGAACCATGGGCTACGCCGTCCCCGCCGCCATGGGCGCCAAGGCCGGCCGCCCCGACGTCCCCGTGTGGGCCATCGACGGCGACGGCTGCTTCCAGATGACCAACCAGGAACTCACCACCTGCACCCTGAACAACCTGCCGATCAAGGTCGCCGTCATCAACAACGGCTCCCTCGGCATGGTCCGCCAGTGGCAGACCCTGTTCTACAACCAGCGCTACTCCAACACCGTCCTGCACTCCGGCCCCACGGCGGACGACAGCGGCTCCGCCGCGGGCGACGGCACCGAGCCGACCGTCTGGCGGGGCACCCGGATCCCCGACTTCGTGCTGCTCTCCGAGGCGATGGGCGCCGTCGGCCTGCGCTGCGAGCGCCCCGAGGACCTGGACGACGTCATCAAGCAGGCCATGGAGATCAACGACCGCCCCGTCGTCATCGACTTCGTCGTCCACCAGGACGCGATGGTCTGGCCGATGGTCGCCGCGGGCACCTCCAACGACGAGATCCAGTTCGCCCGGGGCGTCCGCCCCGACTTCGGCGACGACCTGGACTGACCCCCGGCGGAGACCCGCCCCCTGATCGCCGGCCGCAGACCCTCTACCCCCGGAGGGGTCTGCGGCCGGTGCTTTTTCCGTCCGCCCGCGGCGGCGGGCGTGAGGAACGCCACTCCTTGACCGGGCCTTTACCTTGTCTTGACCCCTTACGGACGCGGTTCCCCCTCTGAAAAGGTGGTACGAGCCAACCAGACCGCCCCGGACCGCGCCCGAAGGGATCTCTCCGTGCCCGTACCACGCATGCAATCGACCCCGCTGCCCGGCATCGGCGTGCAGTACGACCTCACCACCCGAGAACGCCGGCACGTCTCGGTGATCGCCCACCGGGACGGCACCCGCACCCTCAACACCTACCGCCGCGAGGACCCGGACGCCTGCGCCCACTCGCTGCACCTGACGGAGAGTGAGTCGGCCGCCCTGGTCGACGCCCTGACGCCGTCCCACCACAGCCCCAACGTGCTGCACACCTCCGGCCTGGGTCTGGTCGCCGAACGCGTCGAGCTCTCCGGCGGCTCGCACTGGAACGGCCGCCCCCTCGGCGACACCCGGATGCGCACCGAGACCGGCGTCTCCGTCGTCGCCGTCCTGCGCCGCACCGGCGCCGTCCCCTCCCCCGCCCCGGACTTCCGGCTGGCCGGCGGGGACACCCTCATCCTGATCGGCACCCGCGAGGGCGTGGACGCCGCCGCCGCGATCCTCGGAAGGGAGTGAACGCTTGCACACCACCACCGTCTTCATCGAACTCGGCGCGATCATCCTCACCCTGGGGCTGCTGGGCCGCGTCGGCTCCCGGTACGGCCTCTCGCCCGTCCCGCTCTACCTGCTCGGCGGGCTCGCGTTCGGCCACGGCGGGCTGCTGCCGCTCAGCGCCAGCGAGGAGTTCGTCGCCACCGGCGCCGAGATCGGCGTGATCCTGCTGCTGCTGATGCTCGGCCTGGAGTACACCGCGGCCGACCTGGTGACCAACCTGAAGAGCCAGTACCCGGCCGGGATCGTCGACTTCGCCCTCAACGCGCTGCCCGGCGCGGCGGCGGCGCTGCTGCTGGGCTGGGGGCCGGTGGCGGCGGTGGTGCTGGCGGGGGTCACCTGGATCTCCTCGTCCGGGGTGATCGCGAAGGTGCTCGGCGACCTGGGACGGCTCGGCAACCGGGAGACGCCGGTGATCCTGAGCATCCTGGTGCTGGAGGACCTGGCGATGGCGGTCTACCTGCCGATCCTGACCGCCCTGCTGGCGGGGGCCGGACTGCTGGTCGGCAGCCTCACCCTGGCCGTCGCGCTGGCGACCGCGGGCGCGGTGCTCTTCGTCGCGCTGCGGTACGGGCGGCTGATCTCGCGCTTCGTCTCGCACGACGACCCGGAGAAGCTGCTGCTGGTGGTGCTGGGCCTGACCCTGCTGGTCGCGGGGATCGCGCAGCAGCTCCAGGTGTCCGCGGCCGTGGGCGCGTTCCTGGTCGGCATCGCGCTGTCCGGCGAGGCCGCGGAGGGGGCGCACACCCTGCTCAGCCCGCTGCGCGACCTGTTCGCGGCGGTCTTCTTCGTCTTCTTCGGCCTGAACACCAACCCGGCCAGCATCCCGCCGGTGCTGCTGCCCGCCCTGGCGCTGGCCGTGGCCACCGCCCTCACCAAGGTCGCCACCGGCTACTGGGCCGCCCGCCGGGCGGGCATCGCCGCCAGGGGCCGCTGGCGGGCGGGCGGCGCACTGGTCGCCCGCGGCGAGTTCTCGATCGTCATCGCCGGGCTCGCCGTCGCCGCGGGCGTCGAGCCGTCGCTGGGCCCGCTCGCCACCGCGTACGTGCTGCTGCTGGTCGTCATCGGCCCGCTGGCCGCCCGGTGGACCGAGCCGCTGGCCGCCCGCCTCGCCCGCCGCCGCGGCCCGGCCGCCACGACCGAGGCCCAGCCCCTGCCGGAGGAGCCCGGCGTCCACGTCTGACGCCCCGTGCGGCCCGACCGCCCGCCGCGCCCCGGGCGGACGGGACGGACAGGGCGGTGCGGGACGGTGCGGGACGGGACGAGCGGTGCGGGACGGGCGGGTTCAGGGCCGGGCGACCCGCAGCACGGAGTCGCCGCAGTGGAGGACGTCCACCAGGTCGAACCCGTCCCGGTCGTGCAGCACCGCCCGCCAGGTCCGGGGCCGCCCTCGCCGCACAGGTGGCCCACCCGGCCGACCGTCCCCGACCCGCCCGGTCAGCGGGCCAGTTCGTCCAGCAGACGCTGCTCCGCCGCCGCGTCGAGCCCTTCCTCACCGGGGGCGGGGCCGCCGCGGGCGTTGTCCCAGGCGAGCGTGTCGACGATGGTCTCGGCGAGCGGGCGGTGGGTCAGTCCGGCGGCCAGGGCACGGGAGACGTCGACCCGGTTGACGGCCTCGCAGCCGGGGGCGGCGATCCACATCGGCACGCCCATCCACGGGTCGAGCCCGGCCCCCAGCAGCCGTTCACTGGAGACCCAGACCGGCTCCGCGGCGGGGTTGACCACGGCCCGGCAGGTGGCGAAGAACTCGCCGAACGGCACGGTCCGGCCGGTGACGTGGTGGACGCCGCCGCGCCGGGCCGTGACGCACCCGAGGATCCAGGCCGCCAGGTCGCGGACGTCGATGAACTGCGCGGCGTCCTCCGGGGCACCGGGCAGCAGCACCCGGCCGCCCCGCTGGAAGCGCCGCGGCCAGTACGGGAAGCGGTCGGTGGTGTCGTACGGTCCGACGATCAGGCCGGGGCGGACGATGCTCGCCCGCTCGCCGTACGCGTCCAGCACCACCCGCTCGCAGGCGGCCTTGCGCGCGCCGTAGAGCTGGTGTGGCGCCAACTCGCCGTCGAGGTCCAGCAGTTCGCCGTCCTCGTCCTGGACGGTGGCCTGGTCGGCGAGGACGGACAGCGAGGAGACGAAGACGTACCGCCCCACCCGACCGCCCAGGGCGGCCACCGAGCGGCGGACCACCGCGGGATCGTAGCCCGCGACGTCGACCACCGCGTCCCAGCTCCGGCCGTCGAGCGCGGACAGGTCGGCGGTGCGGTCGCCGGTGACGGTCTCGACCCCGCCCGCGCCGGTGGAACCGTTCGCGGTGCCGTTCGCGGGGAACAGGCCGGGCGCGGTCAGGCCGCGGTTGAACAGCGTGACGCGGTGCCCCTCGGCCAGGGCGGCCTCGACGAGGGTGCGGCCGACGAAACGCGTGCCGCCGAGCACGAGCAGGCTCAGCGGACGGGAGGTGGTGCTCTGCATCTGTGGTGAACTCCGGGGACGTGAAGCGGCCCGGACCGCCGTCGGCAGCAGCCGGTTCAGTCGGCGGCCCGGTGGGGGACGTGACGGAACTCGCTCCCGGCAGACATGAACCTCACCCTCTCGGTGACGCGTCGGTGCGGCGCGGTGCCCTGCACCGCGCTGGTACGGAGGAAGCTAGCACGGGTCGGTCGAACCCCGGTGCGCGCGGCTGGCGTTCAGGGCCCGGCGAGGGCGACGGCGACCCGGCCGTTGCGCAGGGAGGTGCGGCCGCGGACGGGGGTGTCGAGGGGGCGGGCGAGGGTGAGCAGGTCGTCGTCGGCGGTGACCCGGAAGCCGTGCTCGGCGAGCAGGGCGGCCATCCGCTGCGGCGTCCACCGGGAGCGCCAGGGTTCGCCCGCGGTGACGGAGCTGCCGAGCAGGCGGGTGAGCAGGCGTCCGGCGGCGGCCTTCGCGGACGGGGCCTGGTAGTTGAGGACGAGTGCGCTGCCGGGGGCGGTGCGCCCGGCGAGCGCGGCGAGGGTGGCGCGCACCTGGGCGCGGGTGAGGTACGGGACGACGCCCTCCCACAGCCAGGTGGTGGGGGCGGCGGGGTCGTGCCCGGCGGCGGCCAGGGCGGCGGCGAGGTCGTCGACGGCGAAGTCGACGGCGGTGAAGCGGACGGAGCGGGCGACGGGTTCCGCTCCGGCGGCGGCCAGGCGGGCGCGCTTGTCCTGCTGGGAGGCGGGGTGGTCGACCTCCCAGACGTCGGTGTGCGCGAGGTCGGCGAGCCGCCAGGCGCGGGTGTCCAACCCGGCGCCGAGGACGACGAGTTGGCCGCTCGCCTGGCTGCGCAGCGCCTCGTCGATGGCGACCGTGCGGGGGACGGCGATCTCGGCGCAGGCCCGGACGCCCTCGTAGCCGGTGCGCTCCCGCCAGCCCTGCGGCGGGGTGCCCGCGCGGACCTGCTCCACCACCGCCCGTTCCTCGTCCCGCAGCAGCCGCACCGCCACCGGATCGGCGAACCGCCCCACCGCGGCCCGCCCGTCCGCGGCCGCCCGCCCCTGGCAGACCAGCACCGCCGTCCGGCTCGCCGCCCGCCGGTGCTGTCCGTCCTGCGCGCCCTGCCCGCTCCGCCCGTCCTCGCCCATGGGCCCGTTCAACGCCCGGCCCCTCGGTCCCCGGAGGGCGTGGAGGCCGGTCCGGCGGCGGCCATGAGGGCCTGCCAGGGGGCGGAGTCGAAGAGGAGCGTGATCGCGGTGATCCGGCCGTCGCGGAGCCGGAAGTGCTCGGCGGTGCGCTGGGTGATGCCGACGGCCGGGACGGTGTGCAGGTCGTAGAGCAGGACGGCCTCGTCCGGGCCGTAGAGCTCGCTGATCAGCTCGACCCGGTCGGTGACGCTCAGCAGCCCGTCGAGGCCGTCGAGGTGGCCCTCCGGGCTTCCGGAGGCGACGAACGGGCTGCGGAAGGCGAACTCCTCGCCGATCAGGGCGGCGGCCGCGGCGACGTCGCCGCCGAACCGGGCGTCGTAGTAGGCCCGGACGGTGGCGCGGACGGTCGGGTCGGTGGTCATGCGGGGCGCACGCTCCTCGTGGTCGGGGTTCAGGCGTTCGGGTGCGGGGCGTCGCCCTGCTGCCGGGCGTCGGCCAGGTGCCGTTCGATCCGCTGCTGGTTGTCGACCAGGCGCAGGCACAGGTGCCGGAGCCGGGCGAGTTCCGTCTCGTCGAAACCCTGGAAGAGGGCGGCCATGGCGCGCTGCGCGGGCTCGCGGAAGGCTGCGAGCCACTCCCGACCGGCCGGGGTGATGCGGGCCCGGACGGAGCGGCGGTCCTGCCGGTCGGGGACGCGCCGGACCAGCCGTTCGCGTTCCAGCGTGTCGACCAACCCGGTGACGTTGCGGGAGCTGACGCCCGCGGCGCGGGCCAGTTCGCCGATGCTGAGCCCTTCCCCGGGAGCGGTGCCCAGCCGGGCGAGGAGGTCGAGCGCCCCGGCGCTGAGACCGCGTCCGCCCGCGCCGTGCGAGCGCAGCCGGTCGACGGCCTGGGCGGCCGAGCGGACGGCGGCGGCGGCCTCCAGGGCCAGGGTGGCACCGCCCCCGGCGAGGGCCTCCAGGGAGGAGCGGACCCCGGGGTCGTAGAGGGAGCCGTCCGGGCCGCTGGTGAGTTCTCGGGATTTATGTACGTCCTTCACAATGAAGCAGTACGCTAGTGTGCCGCGGACGGCGCGTCAACCGCCCCTCTCCTCCGGTCCGGCTTCCCCCCGCGGAAGTTGACGGGACGTCAGGATCTCCGGGGCCGACGGCCGGCGCGGGTCGGTCGGCCCGCAGCAGGGCAGGCAGTTCGGTGCCGTCGACCAGGTGGGCCCGCACGGGCGGGTCCGGAGGCGGCGGTGGCTCAGGAGCGGCTGGGGGCCGGTTCCGGCTCGGGCTGCGGCGCCCGGGCGGGGCGGGGCAGCAGGAGCGGGGTGGCCAGGACGATCAGGCCCACGACGGTGAGGGCGGTGCGCGGGCCGGTGAGGTCGGCGAGCAGCCCGGCGAGTGCGGTGCACAGGGCGATGGCCGCCTGCTGGCCGATCGACCAGGCGGTCAGGGTGCGGGCGACCAGGTGGGCGGGGGTGCGTTCGAGCCGGTAGGTGGCCAGGACCGGGGTGTACAGGCTCATGTTGACGATGATCGCCAGCTCGACGGCCATCACGGTGACCAGGCCGACGACGCCGGGCCGGACGAGGGCCAGACCGATCAGCCAGACGGCGCGCAGGGTGCCGACGGTCCGCAGGACCCGGTGGCGGCCGTGGCGGGCCACCACGCGGGGGGCCAGCCGGGAGCCGAGGAGTCCGCCCAGGCAGGGGGCGGCGAAGGCGAGGGCGTACTGCCAGGGCGGGAAGTGGAGTTGGCGCAGCAGCAGGACGGCGAGCAGCGGTTCGGTGGCCATGATCAGGCCGGAGACGAGCATGGTGTTGAGGTGCAGCGCCCGCAGTTCGGGGTCGCCCGCGATGTGCCGCCAGCCGTCGAGCAGCGCGCCCGCCCGGGCCGGGTTCCGCTCGCCCGTGCGCGGCGCCTCCTCCCGGCCGCGGATCGCGGCGATGCCCAGGGCGGAGAGCAGGTAGCCGGCCGCGTCCGCGATCACGGTCACCACCGGCCCGAACAGGCCGATCGCCGCGCCGCCCAGCGGCGGACCGACCGCGATGGAGCTCCAGTTCGTGGACTCGAAGCGGGCGTTGGCCACCAGCAGGTCCTCCGGGCGGACGAGCGCCTTGAGGTGGGCGCCGCCGGCCGCCCCGAAGGCGATCTTGGCTGCGGCGACCACGGCCGAGACCGCGAGCAGGTGGGCGAAGCCGAGTCGGCCGAGGGCGTAGGCCGCCGGGACCGAGGCCATGGCCGCGCACCGGACCAGGTCCGTCGCGATCATGACCGGGCGCTTGCGCCGGAACTCCACCCACGGCGCCAGCGGCACCGCGATCAGCGCCCCCACCGCCGGCCCCACCGCGGACAGCGCGGACACCTCGGCAGGACTCGCGTGCAGCACCAGCACGGCGATCAGCGGCAACGCCCCGAACCCCAGCCCGGACCCGTACGCGCTCACCGCGTACGCCGCCCACAGCCACCCGAACTGCCGCCCCAGCCGCCTCCTGCCCGCCATGCCCGACGCACTCCCCTCGCTGCCCCACCCGAACAATCCGACGTTGACCGGAGAGAGGTAAGCGGACGGGATAACAGCAGGTCAAACAGCCGATCGGCCAGCACCCCACAACCACCCGTTGTTCACCGAGGTGGGTCGGCACGGACCTCGAAGCAGGACGGGCCGATCCGGGGCGGGGCGGGGCGGGGCCACCGAACCGGAGCGGAGATCGGCCCGTCGTCACCCCTGGCCGTTCCGGTCCCCCTCGGCGGCTGGGGCCGACTGCGGGTAGCCGATCCCGGCGATGTCCCCGGCCAGGTCCGCGAGGGTGACCTCGGCGTTCAGCGAGGAGACGAGCTGCTGGCTCAGCGGTTGCAGGGCGTACACGGCGCGCACCGCCTCCAGGTCCACCGGAACCTCGTAGTACTCCTCGGCGAAGCGCTGGAACGCCTCCGGCGAGGGGTCGACCAGGAGCTCGAACAGGCCCGCCGCCCCGTCGGGGTCGTACCGCCCGGTGGGGAAGTCGATCGCGCCGTGCCGCCACCGGTCGTCCGTCACCTCCCGCCACAGGCAGGCCGTCACGACGGGCACGTCGTCCTCGTCGGTGAACGCGGGTTCCGCGACGAAGGGTTCGAAGACCTCCGGAACCTCGTCGATCACTCCCGGCCAGGGCTCGCCGTCGTTGTTGTACGGGCTCATCGGTGCTTCACGGTCGAAGCCACGGACACAAGCCCCCGCCGCCGAGAACACGATGGAGTACTCGTCCCCCAAGCCGTTGCGCATCGACGCCATCTCCTCGCCGTCGGCCCAGCCGGCGTCGAAGGAGTGGTACCGGCCCTCCCGGTCCGGGCTCAGGATCGCGTCGAGCATCGCCAGTGCGCGGCACAGCTGCCGCAGGTCGGCGATGGGCGGGAGTCGGCGGGCTGCGTCGTGGACGGTCATGTGCTCATCCCACCCGAAGCCTCTGACACGCGGGCCCGCACCGGCCCCGGGAAGCGGAGGAGCGCCCGCCGGACCTTGCGGTCCGGCGGGCGCTCGGGTGTCGGCGGGCCTTAGGCGGGGCCGTCAGCCGTCGGGGTGGCTGCCGTCAGCCGTCGGAGTAGCTGAGGTCGCCGACCGACCAGGCGCTGATGTCCGCGATGGCGATCCGGTACATGCCGCCGGTGTGCGGCAGGCCGAAGTCGCCCTGGAGGATGCGGGCCCGGTGGAGGTGGAGGTGGGTGGGGGGATGGGGGGCGGCTTCGGGCGGGGGCGGAGCGAACAGGGCAGCGAAGGGTTTCAGGTGGTCGGAGGTCTGCAGGACGTCGGCGACCCGCTCCCACCACAGGGCGACCGGGGCCAGCCTGCCGGTGATCACCGCACCGGGAACCACCACTGTCACGGACATCTGGTTACTGTGCTCGGACTCCACCATCGCGGCGATGTCGACGAGCAGCCCGTCAGGGTTCGACATGAGTCCGAGCCTAGGCCACCACCCGGCCTCGACGACAGGATTCCCCCCGACCCCCGTCCGCCGCGGCGGCTCCGCAGCGACTCGGCAGCGGCTCCGCGGCGGCTCCGGCGACCCGTCTTCCGACCTCTGGCGGGCGCAAAAATGGGAG
Source organism: Kitasatospora phosalacinea (assembly GCF_030268885.1). Taxonomy (GTDB): domain Bacteria; phylum Actinomycetota; class Actinomycetes; order Streptomycetales; family Streptomycetaceae; genus Kitasatospora; species Kitasatospora phosalacinea_C. The sequence continues at coordinate 29,767 of NZ_BSSA01000048.1, read as the reverse complement.
AGCGCTCTCCCGCTTGACATGAATTCTTCCAGGTCATCACACTGCTGGGGCGAGAGAGCGCTCTCAGCGCTCACCCTCTCTCTCGCTGCGCGCCCGCACACCCCACCCCACCCCCACCTGCACGCGCACCCGAGGAGCCGACAGATGCTCGTGCCACGCCCCCACCGGACGCACCGGACATCCCCGACCTACCGGGCCCACCGGACGCCCCGCACCCCCGCCCGCTGGAGCGCACCCCTGTGCGCCCTGCTCACCGTCACCGCCCTGCTGGCGGGCCTGGTGCTCGCCCTCGCCCCGGCACCGCCCGCCCGGGCCGCGGCCACCCTGCTCTCGCAGGGCCGCCCGGCCACCGCCTCCTCCACCGAGAACGCCGCCACCCCCGCCTCCGCCGCCGTCGACGGCGACAGCGGCACCCGCTGGTCCTCCGCCGCCGCCGACCCGCAGTGGCTGCAGGTCGACCTCGGCTCCAGCCAGAGCGTCAGCCAGGTCGTCCTGCAGTGGGAGACCGCGGCCGCGAAGGCGTACCAGCTCCAGCTCTCCACCGACGGCACCACCTGGACCACCGTCTACTCCACCACCACCGGCACCGGCGGCACCCAGACCCTGAACGTCACCGGCACCGGCCGCTACGTCCGGATGTACGGCACCGCCCGCACCACCCAGTACGGCTACTCGCTCTGGGAGTTCCAGGTCTACGGCACCGGCGCGCCGAGCAGCTGCGGGGCGTCGAACGCCGCGCAGGGCCGTCCGGCCACCGCCTCCTCCACCGAGAACGCCGGCACGCCCGCCTCCGCCGCCGTGGACGGCGACGGCGGCACCCGCTGGTCCAGTGCGTTCGGCGACCCGCAGTGGCTGCAGGTGGACCTCGGCTCGGTCCAGAGCGTCTGCCGGGTCCAGCTCCAGTGGGAGACCGCGGCCGCGAAGGCGTACCAGCTCCAGCTCTCCGCCGACGGCACCGCCTGGACGACGGTCTACTCCACCACCACCGGCACCGGCGGCACCCAGACCCTGAACGTCACCGGCACCGGCCGCTACCTGCGGGTGTACGGCACCGCCCGCACCACCGCGTACGGCTACTCGCTCTGGGAGCTCCAGGTCTCCACCACCACGGGTGGTAGCAACTCCCCCACCCCTGGACCGAGTTCGAGCAGCACGCCGCCCGCCGACCCGTTCTGGGGCGACACCGGCAGCATCCCGGCCGCGAAGAACGTGCTGACGGTGAAGGTGCTGAACCGCACCAACGGCGCCTACCCGGACAGCCAGGTGTACTGGAGCTTCAACGGCCAGGTGCACTCGATCGCCGAGCAGCCGTACCTCGACATGCCCGCCAACTCCTCCGGCCGGATGTACTTCTCCCTCGGCTCGCCGACCAGCAGGTACACCGACTTCATCGAGTTCACCGTCGGGCCCGACGTGTTCAACGGCAACACCACCCGGGTCGACGCCTGGGCCCTGCCGCTGGCGATGCGGCTGCACGCGGCCGACGGCTACGACGTGCAGGTCGGCGACGCGCGGTCGGTGTTCGACGAGAGCCGCACCCAGCTGTTCCAGGACTTCGCGAACGCCGTCCCGCCGGAGTTCAAGGTGCTGGCACAGACCGAGGCCCCGTACCGGATCATCGCGCCGGGCAGCGACCCGAGCTTCCGCACCGGCGGCGTGAACGCGAACTACTTCACGGCGTACGCGAGTTCGGTCGGCGTCACCGAGAGCACCTCGAACATCTTCGGCTGCGCGGGCACCATGGCCGCGGACCCGGGCACGTGCTCGGCGCTGAACCGGCACGTGGCGACGCTGCCGCAGTCCCAGTGGTCCGACCCGACGAAGTACTACGCGGCGGGCCCGGCCAACTACTACGCGAAGTTCTGGCACGACCGCGCGATCGACGGCCTGGCCTACGGCTTCCCGTACGACGACTACGCGGGCCAGTCCTCGTACGTCTCGCACGCGAACCCGCAGTGGCTCGAAGTCGCCATCGGCTTCTGAGGCCCGGCGCGTCCCCCACCCGCCCGTCCGCGAGGAGAACCGTGAACGCACGCTCGGCCCGACCGCCGGGGCCCGCCCCGCTCCCCCGCCGCACCGCGAAGGCACCGAAGCCGCTGAAGACGCTGAAGACGCTCTGGACGGCGGCGCTCGCCGTCCTGGCCCTGCTCACCTCCCTGCTCGTCACGGATACGCCCGCCGCGCAGGCCGCTCCGGCGCTGCTGTCGCAGGGCCGCCCGGCCACCGCCTCCTCCACCGAGAACGCCGCCACCCCCGCCTCCGCCGCCGTGGACGGCGACGGCGGCACCCGCTGGTCCTCCGCCGCGGCCGACCCGCAGTGGCTGCAGGTCGACCTGGGCGCGGGCGCGACGCTCAGCCAGGTGGTGCTGCGCTGGGAGACCGCGGCCGCGAAGGCGTACCAGATCCAGACCTCGAACGACGGCGCCACCTGGACGTCCGTCTACTCCACCACCACCGGCACCGGCGGCACCGAGACCCTGAACGTCACCGGCACCGGCCGCTACGTCCGGATGTACGGCACGGCGCGCACCACTCAGTACGGCTACTCGCTCTGGGAGTTCCAGGTCTACGGCACCGCCGGGACGGGCGGCGGGGGCGGCACGGCCTGCGGCAGCCAGAACGCCGCGCTGGACCGGCCGGTGACCGCCTCCTCCGAGCAGAGCGCCGCCTTCCCGGCCGCGGCCGCGGTCGACGGCGACGGCGGCACCCGCTGGTCCTCCGCCGCGGCCGACCCGCAGTGGCTGCAGGTCGACCTGGGCGCGGTGCTGCCGGTGTGCCGGGTCTCGCTCGCCTGGGAAGCCGCGTACGCCACGGCCTTCCAGCTGCAGGTCTCCGCGGACGGCGCCGGCTGGACGACCCTCTCCTCCACCACCACCGGCACCGGCGGCACCCAGACCCTCGACGTCACCGGCACCGGCCGCTACCTGCGGGTGTACGGCACCGCCCGCGCCACCCAGTACGGCTACTCGCTCTGGGAGTTCCAGGTCTTCACCGGCGGGGGCGGCAGCACCCCGACCCCGACCCCGTCCCCGTCGCCCACCGGCGGCAGCGGCAGCTGCGGCACCGTCAACGCGGCGCTCGGGCACCCGGCGACCGGTTCCTCCGCCCAGGACGGCAACCCGGCGTACGACGCCTTCTACGCCACCGACGGCAGCACCCTGACCCGCTGGTCCTCCGCGGTCGGCGACCCGCAGTGGATCGTGGTCGACCTCGGCGGGAGCCTGCCGGTGTGCCAGGTGGTGCTGCAGTGGGAGAACGCGTACGCCACCGGGTTCCGGATCGAGCTCTCCGCGGACGGCGCCGCCTGGACGCCCGTCTACTCCACCACCACCGGCACCGGCGGCACCCAGACCCTGAACGTCACCGGCACCGGCCGCTACCTGCGGCTGTACACCACCGCCCGGGCCACCGCGTACGGCGTCTCGCTCTGGGAGCTGGCCGTGCGCACCGTCGGCGACCGGACCGTCACCATCCCGCCGCCCGCGCCGAAGCCCGCGCCGGGCACCTGCCCGTGGCTGAACCAGCCGACCGTGCCGGTCGCGACCCGGGTCGCCCAGCTGATGGGCGCGATGACGCAGCTGCAGAAGGACCGGCTGCTGTACGGCGACGGCTCCGACGTCTACATCGGGCAGATCGCCGGGCAGCCCGACCTGTGCATCCCGGACGTCAACTTCGAGGACGGGCCGAGCGGGGTCGGCGACGGCCTCGGCGGCGTCACCCAGTTCCCCGACGGGGAGGTGTCGGCGGCGACCTTCGACCCCGACTACGTGCACGAGTTCGGCGTCGCGGTCGGCCAGGAGTTCGCGGGCAAGGGCGTGCACGTCTCGCTCGGCCCGACGGTCAACATGGTGCGCGACCCGCGCTGGGGGCGGGCCTACGAGACCTTCGGCGAGGACCCGTACCTGAGCGGGCGGATCGCGAGCGCGGACGTCCAGGGCCTGCAGAGCCAGGGCGTGATGGCCGAGGTCAAGCACGTGGCGGCGTACAACGTCGAGCAGCCCTCCGCGCCCGGCAACGAGATCGTCGACGCCCGGACCCTGCAGGAGATCTACCTGCCCGCGTTCCAGACCGCGATCGAGCAGGGCGGCGCGGCGGCGCTGATGTGCGGCTACAGCATGGTCAATGGCGAGTACTCCTGCCAGAACCCGGCGCTGGAGAACGTCGCGATGTACCAGCAGGCCGGGTTCCAGGGGTTCATCACCTCGGACTGGGGCGGCATCCACTCCACCGTGCCGTCGGCCAACGCGGGCGAGACCGTGGAGATGCCGTTCGACGGCTTCTTCTCCGCCCCGCTGCTGCAGGCCGTCGCCAACGGGCAGGTCAGCCAGGCGACCTTCGACACCATGGTCTCCCGGGTGCTGACCCAGATGTTCCGCTTCGGCCTGTTCGACAGGGCGCCCAGCGGCTCCAGGACCGCGATCGTCGCCACCCCGGCCCACCGCGCGGTCGCCCTGCGCGGCGCCGAGGAGGGCACCGTGCTGCTCAAGAACGACGGCCTGCTGCCGCTGGACGCGGGCGCCGGCCGCTCGATCGCCGTGATCGGCACCCAGGCCGGCCCGGGCACCCTCACCTCCGGCGGCGGCAGCGGCAACGCCACCAGCTCCGGCACCTACACCCCGCTGTACGGCCTCCAGCAGCGGACCGCGGGGACGGGCACCACCGTGGCCTACGACGACGGCACCAACCAGGCCGCGGCGGTGGCGCTCGCCAGGGCCTCGGACGTGGCGGTCGTCTTCGCCGCCGACGACTACGGCCACGAGACCGCCGACACCACCACCCTCAACCTGCCCGGCAACCAGGACGCGCTGATCGCGGCGGTGGCCGCGGCCAACCCGCGCACCGTCGTGGTGCTCAGCAACAACTCGGCGGTCATGATGCCCTGGCTGAACCAGGTCGCGGGCGTCTTCGAGGGCTTCTACCAGGGCCAGGAGTTCGGCGAGGCGATCGCCGCGCTGCTGTTCGGCGACGTCAACCCCTCCGGGCACCTGCCGATCACCTTCCCCGCCTCGCTCGCCCAGGTCCCGGCGAGCACCCCCGCCCAGTGGCCCGGCACCGGCGGCACCGTCCAGTACTCCGAGGGCCTGAAGATCGGCTACCGCTGGTACGACAGCAACAACCTCACCCCGCTGTTCCCCTTCGGCCACGGCCTGTCCTACACCACCTTCGCCTTCTCCGACCTGCGGGTCGGCCCGCTCACCGGCGGGAAGGCCACCGTCACCGCCACCGTCACCAACACCGGCACCCGCCCCGGCACCGAGGTCGCCCAGCTCTACGTCGGCGCCCCCGCCGCCACCGGCGAACCCCCGCACCAGCTCAAGGGCTTCCAGCGGATCACCCTGAACCCCGGCGCCTCCGGCACCGTCACCTTCACGGTCTCCGCCCACGCCCTCGCCCACTGGGACACCACCACCTCCCACTGGACCGCCACCGCGGGCACCTACCGCATCCTGGTCGGCGACAGCTCCCGCAACCTCCCCCTCGCCGCCGACCTCACCAACCCCGCCACCGTCACCGCCGACACCATGGACTGACCCCCCGCCACCCGCCACCCCACCGCCGGGGGCACCCGCTCCGGGTGCCCCCGGCGCCGTCGCGTCAGGCGAACGCGCACTCCAGCAGGCGGCCGCACTCGGTGCCGACCAGCAGCCGGCCGGGCGCGGTGACGGTGAGGGCCGTCGGCACCAGCGGGGCGCCGCGCAGGGTGAGGCGCCCCCAGCCGCGCAGGGTGCCGTCGGTCGACGAGAGCGCGAGCACGTCGCCGCTGTCGTACCCGGCGTACGCGTGCGTGCCGTCGGTGTCGAGGACGACGGCGGGCCGGTCGGTGCGGAACAGCCAGCGCAGGGTGCCGTCGGCGGGGTCGCGGCGGGCCAGGTAGCAGTCGCCGGGGCGGCGCCCTTCGCGGCGCCACCGGGCGCCGGCCTGCAGCAGGTCGCCGCCGGGGAGTTCCACGCCCGGGCCGCCGTCGTGGTCCTCGCCGGGCAGCGGGGAGAGCGGGAACAGCGGGCGGGGCGGGGTCCGGTCCGGGGCCAGCAGCGGCCCGGACTCGCCCAGCGGGGGCGCGTCCGGGGCGAGGGGTTCCTCCGCGCCGGGCAGCGGGACGGGGTCGGCCGCGCCCACCCAGCGCTGGTGCGTGCCGCCAGGGCCGCGGGACGTCCCGACGGTGCAGAAGGACGTCCCGCTGCCGCGCCGGAGGTGCAGGTCGTCGCGCGGGACGTAGCGGCTGCCGCGCGGGACGAGGACTGGGAGCCCGTCGGGGCCCGCGTGCAGGTCGGCCGGGGCGGACAGCCGCACCCGGGCGGTCCGGGTGCCGGTCGACAGGTCGATCCGGCTGACCGAGTCGGGCAGGTCGGGCACGTACCACGGGCCGACGTGCACCCAGGCCGAGCGCTGGTCGGGTGCCACCACCAGTCGCGCGCCGCCGTGCGGGGCGGCCGGGACCGACCAGGACACCTCGCCGGACGGCAGTCGGCACTCCAGCAGGGCGCCGTCCGAGGACACCAGCACCCTTCCGTCGTCCAGCAGTCGGACGTCGTGGACGACTCCGCCGGGGCCGCGGCCGGGGCGGTGCCGGTCGAGCACCGGGCCCGGGTCGGGGAGCGGGTGCGCCGTCAGCGGGCGGGTCGTCGAGTTCCCCAGTTCCGCCCCGCGCACCGAACGCGGCTCCGGGCGGCGCCAGTCCGGCCGGTGGAGGTCCACCAGGTGTTCCACCTGCGGGTCCTGGGCGTCCTTGCTCACCGGCTCCAGGGACAGGCGCAGCGTGTGCCCGTCCCGCCACTCCAGCCCGCGCACGGTGCGCCCGGTCGGGTCGTGGAACGCCGACACCGCCCGGCCGGATCCGAGGTCGAGCAGCAGGAGTTCGCCCTCGTTGTGGTACCCGCCGTCGTACCGGCCGGTGCCGACCGCGAGCAGCGGCAGCTCCGGGTGGAAGGCCAGCGCGTGGGCGTGGTGCCGCGAGCGCAGCAGCGCGACGCAGGTCAGGTCCGAGGTGCGGTACACGGCCGTGGACGCGGGTCGGTCGTGTCCGACGGTGCCGGTCACCGCGAGCAGGCCGAGCCGTTCGTCGGTGACCGCCAGCCGCGGGTTCCCGGCCTCGGCGAACGGGCGGTCCGCGTGGACGCGGTCGATGCGCAGGATCACGGGGCGCATCGTCGCAGATGCCGGACGGTTCGTCAGTCCGTTGACCGGCCGGGCCCCCGCCCGGGGTGGTCCCGGGCGGGGGCCGGTGGGCCGTCGGGGCTCAGCCGAGCTTCCACTGCTGGTTGCTCTGCCCGCTGCAGGTCCACAGCTGGACGGCGGCGCCGTTGGCCGTGGACGCTCCGCTGACGTCCAGGCAGAGTCCGGACTGGACGCCGGTGACGGTGCCGTTGGCGTTGCGGGACCACTGCTGGTTGGGCTGCCCGTTGCAGGGCCAGACGATCGCCCTGGTGCCGTTGGCGGTGCCCTTGGCCTCGGCGTCGAGGCACAGCCGGGTGCTGCCGGAGTACACCGTCAGCTGGCCGGAGGGCGTGGCGGTCCAGGTCTGGTTGGCCCCGCCGGAGCAGGAGTAGATCTGGGTCTGGGTGCCGCCGGTGGTGCTGGCGCCCGGGACGTCCAGGCACTTCCCGGCGCCGACGGCGCGCAGCGGCCCGGTGGTGCTGCCGGTGCCGGTGCCGGTGCTGTAGCCGGCCGCGGCGATGTTGGCCTGGACGGCGTCGTCGGTGGCGTCGGACGGGTAGCCGCTGACGACGGCGCCCTCGTAGAAGGTCCCCAGGCTCTGGTTGGTGTTGCCGTTGCAGCAGTCGCCGCCGCTGCCCAGGATGATGGCGCCCTGCTGCTTCATCGGGCTGTAGCCGGGCGGGAGCGCGCCGTTCCAGAGCGTGGTGAGCCCGCCGGACTGGGCGTCGCCCCCCTTCAGGGCGAAGCGGGTGGTGCCGTTGTTCTTCAGCATCGCGGTGACGTAGCGGCTGGTGAAGGCCCGCTGGTTCTGGTTCCAGGACTGGCTGCCGCCGGAGTACAGGCCGTACTCGAGGTCGGCCTGCACCCACGGGCCGGTCCCGGAGCAGCCGCCGAACCAGCAACTCGTCCCGAAGTAGATGGCGTTCATGGCCCCGGCGCCGTCGGCCCTGCGGTCCGTCTCGCTGTTCCCGTAGTCGAAGCAGCAGCCGCCGTTGACGTGTGTCCCGCTGGTCACCATGTACGCGCCCTGGGGGGCGCTGCCCAGCGGCATCCCGGAGGAGGACCCGTCGTGCCAGTAGCTGTTGCCGGGGTTGATGTAGAGCGAGTACGCCTTGGCCCCGCCGAGGGCGAGGGCCTCGCTGGTGGCGCTGGCCGGGGTGTCGCTGCCCCCGGCGCCGCCGGGGCCCTGGTAGGCGAGGTCGTTGCCGTGCCCGGACTGGTCGAAGACGATCGTGACCACGCACGAGGTGCCGGCGCAGAAGGCGTCCTGGGTGGCCGCGTTGGCGACGCCCCCGGCGGCGACGGGGGCGATGTTCTGCGTCCTGCCGTCCGAGGCCCGGCGGACCTGGTAGAGCGCTCCGCCGTACGCCGCGTAGAGCGCGCGGGTGGTGGAGTGCGCGGCGACGCAGGGCGTGCCGCCCGCCGCATAGAGGTCGCAGGGGCCCGCGGTGGCGGCCTGCGCGGTGCCGGCGAGTCCTCCGGTGCCGGCCGCGGTGCCGACGAGCAGCAGGAGCGTGGCGAACGCGCGGACCAGCGTGCGGAGTCGGGCCCGGGGCGGGGGCGGGGGTGCGGGCGTCGGGTGGTCCGAACAGCGGCTGTCAGGCACGGGGGCTCCCTGCGGCTCGTCGGGTGGGCGTGGGGCGTGGGGCGCGATGGACGGCGGCGGGCCCGGAATGCGCGCCGGGCCGCCGCGGGGGCTTCACAGGGCCCATTGCTGGTTGCTCTGGCCGTTGCAGGTCCACAGGTCGATCAGGGCGCCGTTGGCGGTGGACCTGCCGGTGACGTCGAGGCAGAGCCCGGACTGGACGCTGGTGATCGTGCCGTCGGTGTTCACCCTCCACTGCTGGTTGCTCTGGCCGTTGCAGGTCCAGATGATCGCCTTGGTGCCGGGTGCGGTCTGGTTGTCGTACGCGTCGAGGCACATCTGCGTGCCGCCGGAGTAGACGGCCAGCTGGTTGGAGGCGGTGTGCGTCCACTGCTGGTTGGCCTGGTTGTTGCAGTCCCAGATCTGCACCTGGGTGCCCGCGGTGGTGGTCGAGTTCGGCACGTCCAGGCACTTGCCCGCGCCCACGGCGCGCACCGGTCCGCTGGTGGTCGTCCCGCCGCTGGTGCCGCCGCTGACCCGGAACATGGTGGTGCCGTGGGCCGGGACGGTGGCGCTGATGGTGCCCGTGGTGGTCGAGGTCGCGCCGGTCCACAGGTCGGTGAGACCGTAGCTCGCGGCCCCGGTCTTCCCGATCGCGGCGGCGGAGGTGGTGATGGTCGCGGTCGACCCGGTCTCGTTGAACAGCACCACGGAGACGTCGCCGTTGGCCAGCGGCTTGGCCAGCACGTCGAGGCCGTTGGTGGAGGAGACCATGGTCCCCTGCTTGCCCAGCGGGTCCTGGTCCACGGCGATCACCCGGGTGTTGGTGAGCGTGGCGAGGGTGTTCGCACTGGCCGAGGCGATGTTGGTGCCGGCGATCAGCGGGGCGGCCATCTCCGACCAGAGGCTGAACTCCGTGCGGCTCTCGGTGTCGCTGAGGGAGCCGTTGCCGACCTCCAGCATGTCCGGGTCGTTCCAGTGGCCCGGGCCGGCGTAGGGGGCCAGCTTCACGTTGCTGTGGAAGATCGACAGCATGCTGGAGTAACTCGCGTTGATGTCACCGGTGGTGCGCCAGCTGTTGCCGATGCCCGCCCCCCAGGTCCACACGTTCTCCTCGCCCCAGTTGCACAGGCTGAACAGGATGGGCCGTCCCGTCGCGGCCAGCGCGTCGCGCATCGTGGCGTAGCGGGTCTGGGCGGGCGTCTTGGTGCCGTTGGGACAGGAGTTCAGCGCGCAGCCCGGCCCGGCGTAGCAGTTGTCGTACTTCAGGTAGTCCACGCCCCAGGCGGCGAAGGACTGGGCGTCGGTGGTCTCGTGCCCGAGGCTGCCGGGGTAGCCCGCGCAGGTCTGCAGTCCGGCGTCCTCGTAGATGCCCAGTTTCAGGCCCAGCGAGTGGACGTAGTCGGCGGTGCCCTTGATCCCGTCCGGGAACTTCGCCGGGTCGGGGACGAGGCGTCCGTCGGCGCCCCTGGAGTGGGTCATCCAGCAGTCGTCGATGTTGACGTACGTGTACCCGGCGCTCTGCATGCCGTTGTTGTGCATGGCCAGCGCCGTGGCCTTGATCAGCGACTCGGAGACGTTGCAGCCGTACGCGTTCCAGTCGTTGAAGCCCATCTGCGGGGTGGTGGCCAGGCCGTTGCCCAGCGCGGCGGCCGGGGTGGCCGCGCCCGGGGTGAGCAGCGGGATCACCAGCGCCAGGAGCAGGGCCGGGAGCGCGTGCGCGAGCGCCCTGCGCAGGCGGGATCGGGCCGGTCCTCGTAAGGCGCGTCGGTCGGAGTGGAGCACGGGATCGCCTCCTGGCGTGAGTGGTGGGACGCGCACGACCCGCGGGTGCGCGCCGGGAGCGTGGTGGGGCCCGCTGCCCGCGGGCAGCGGTGGGGTCCGTCGCCCTGCGGGCGCGGCGGAGGTGTGCCGGTGGACGAATTCGGCGGGCGGGATTCCGGGGCGTTGCCCGACACGTCGCGGGGCCCGGCGCGCTGCGCCCGAATTCACCGGGCGGCCCGGTGGAAAGGTTCAGGAATGCACTCGGACGTCGAATTCCGGAGCGGCCGCAGCCCGCTCGGATTTCGGCCGGGCGGCCCGCTGCCCGCCGCTATTCGTCGGCGAGGTCCGCGTGAAAGTTTCCGCCACCGTCGCCCTCGTTCCGCAGGTGGGCCCGCACCTCCTGCGGCTCCAGCGGCCGGGACCTGGCGGTGCAGCGGCTCCGGCCAGTATTGTTAGCGCTAACAATTTGCCGTGGGAGATCACCCTCTCGAATGTCCTGGGCGGTGGCGGTTAAGAGCGTCCAGCACCCCGAACCCCGTGTCAACCCTTCTCGCGGAAATGCCGCCGCGGAAGTCCCCGCGCCATCCCTCCCATTCCCGTACAGCATTTCCCCGTGCGGGATTCACCGCCTTCCGCGATCACCGGTCGGCCCCCGGACCGGCTGCCGAAGGACGGTCCCCACCGGCCGGGGACGGGCCGCGGCGAACGGCCACCACGCACTCGGCCCCGGGCGGGCGGTCGCGCCTCAAGCCAGTTATTCATATGTACGTACTTCTGCGGGGGAGTCGGAGAGCGCCCGCCGGGAACCCGTCCGACCCGGCACTAGGGTGGGCCCATGGCGGACACCCCGACGGCAACGGCACCCTCCCTCCAGGCCCTGGACGCCCTGGTCGAACACCTCTGCCAGCCGCCCACCGGCCCCTCCCGCGCCAAACAACTGCGCTGGGTCGCCGGGGAGTTGCGCACCGCCCTGGAACGCGGCGCGATCCCGCCGACCGCCGCCGCCTCCCTCACCGCGCTGCTCGCCCCCGCCACCCTCGCCGCCTACCTCACCGCCGCCGAACAGGGCCTGCTGCGCCGCAAACCCGCCGCCCGACCCGACCAGCCCTCCCCCGCGTCCATGCGCGTGCGCGAGGACTGCCTGCGCATCCTCGGCACCCGGGCGGACCTGCCCGTCACCCTCCCCGAGCGCGAGCGACCCGCCGTCGTGCTCCGGGAGACCGTCACCGCCCGCCCCCGCAGCATCCTGCTGGGCCACCTGGAGAGCGCCACCCGCCCCGGCCAGAGCGACGCCCGCACCCGCATCCTCGCCATCGTCGCCACCGTCCTGGACACCGGCTGCCGCGCCGGCGAACTCTGCGCCCTGCGCACCCACGACGTCGACCTGCACCACGGCACCATCCGCCTCACCCGCCTCCCCCAGCACCGCGACCCGCACGTCCCGCCCGCCACCGAGACCATCGCCCTCTCCCCCACCACCCGCGCCGCCCTGCGCCACTGGCTCACCGCCCGCGCCCACCTCACCCTCCGCGACCCCGCCCGACCCCCCGGCCCCGACAACGAGACCACCGACGCCCTGTGGGTCAGCATCGCCCCCAGCGGCCACCCCCGCCCCGGACTCCCCCTCCACTTCCGCGGCCTCGCCCGCGCCTACGCCCGCGCCGTCCACGACCTCAACACCGACATGGCCGGACAACCCGGCTGGCACCCCCTCCCCCGCCGCATGGAACCCCTCCGCCGCGCCGTCCACCTCCGACCCGACGACACCGCCGGCCCCGCCGACGCGACCGTCCTGCGCCGGACCTGACCGGCGGCGGGGCCCGCGGCGACAGCGGTGCCAGCGGGGCTCGGGGTTCTCGAAGTCGAAGCGGCGGCCCGCGCCCCGCGCGGAGCGCTGGTTGCCGTGCGCCGGGAGGCCACCCGCCTCCGCCCGACGGAGACGTCGATGCGGCGGTCGCACTTCCCGCAGCACCGGCGGGAGCACCCCCGCGGACGCGGGGACGGCCTCGGCCCATGGGGTTCCAGGCAGTGCAGAACCTGTCCGAAAGATGATCGTCCGGTCAGCCGGGGAGCCCTTGAGCTGTGTCTTCGCCGGGGCACCTTATCGCTTCCGGTCGAAATTGGTCTCGACCATTGCCCCGTCTCCGCATTCGGAGGAGGCTCCTCCACGAAACGCGGGAGATCAGAGCCCCGCGCTCATCGCCGAGAGGGAGACCCATGTCGCTCCGCAAGACGTTCTCCGCCGTCGCCGTGGCCGGTGTGGTGGCCGGCAGTGCCTTGATCGCGGCCCCGGGTGCCCAGGCATCCACCTACACCTACGTCGGCGTGTACCCGACCGCCACCGCCTGCAACGCGGCCGGCCAGGCTTACGTGGACAGCCAGCAGGCCGTCGTCTACTTCTGTGACACCACCACCCCGACCGGCCCGGCACGGCTCTCCGTGGTTCTGCGCTGAACCACGGGCCCCATGCGGGCCGCCGCCCGGTCGGCGGCGGCCCGTGCCCGTGCCCGTGCCCCGCAGCAGGAGCAGCCGGGCACGCCCGGTCACCGAGGGAGCGATCCGCACGGACGGAAGCCGCTGCCCCACCCGTACAGGAACGGCCCCATCAGCACCCCCGCCCTCCGCGACGATGTCGGCCGCTGCTCACGCCCGCGGGGACGGTCCCGCCTCGATGACGGAGCTCTCTCGATCCGGCTCCGACCGGATTCCCGTGAAGGTCCCCTTCGCCGACGGTGCCGGCGGTGCCGCCCGCGGCCGCGGGAGCGGGTCCGATCGGGCGAAGCGACAATGGAGGCACGCGGTGGCAGGACAGCCGCCCGCCGCCCGTCAGTCGAGGCCGTGCTGGAGCCGCCCGTGAGCCGTCGCCGTCCCCCGTCGCACCCCGCCGACGCGCACGAACTGCTGGGCAAGCTCGGCGAGCTCACCGCCCGGGCGCTGGAGCACGCCGAGCGGCAGCGGGCCCGGGTCGAACTCGCCATGGCGCTGCAGCGCGAGCTGCTCCCGACCGCGCTGCCGAGCCTGCCCGGGCTGCGGACCGCCGCCCGGTACGCGCCCGCGCGCCACGGTCTGGACATCGGCGGCGACTGGTACGACGGCTTCCGGCTGCCGGACGGAACGCTCGGGCTGACCATCGGCGACGTGCAGGGCCACGACGTCGAGGCGGCCGTGTTCATGGGCCAGGTCCGGATCGGCCTGCGGGCGCTGGCCAGCGCGGCGAGCGACCCCGGCGAGGTGCTGGCCCGGACCAACGAACTGCTGCTCTCCCTGCCCGACGGCCTCTTCGCCACCTGCTGCTTCCTGCGCTTCGACCCCGCCACCCACGAACTGTCCGTCGCCCGGGCCGGCCACGTCCCGGCGATCTGGGCGACCGCCGACGGCCGGTCCGGGATCGAGGACACCGAGGACCCCGACGCGGTGGGGCTGCCGCTCGGCATCGAACCCGGCGAGGTGTACCCGGTGACGCGGCGGCGCCTGTCGGGAACGGAAGCGGTCGTCCTGGTGACCGACGGCGTGGTGGAGGGGCCCGCGTTCCCGCTCGACACCGGGCTGGAGCAGGTCCTGCGGCGGGTGCGCGCGGGGGTGGGCGCCGAACCCGGGGAGCTGGCCGGCCGGGTGCTGGAGGTCGCCGACCTCACCGGGCACCAGGACGACGCCGCCGTCCTGGTGCTCCGCCACGGCGGACCGTGACGGCGCCCGGCAGCGGTGGGTGACCGCGGCGGATCCGACCGTCCCGGCCGACCCTCCGGGCGTGTCACGGCCGGGGCCTGGCGGCGGTGTGCGATGAGATGGCTGCTGTGCTGCGCAACGCGAAGGCCGGAGAGACCGCGGTGGCCGGCTTGTCGATCCTCGGCGTCGCGCTCGTGTACTGGGCGGGGGGCCGGCTCGGCCTGCTGACGCAGGTCGTCGTGGGCGGCGTCCACGTCACCCCGCTGTGGCCGCCGACCGGCGTCGCCGTGGCCGGCCTGCTGCTGCTCGGCCTGCGGGTGTGGCCCGGGATCGCGCTCGGCGCCCTGATGGTCATCGCGGGGTTCGGAGCGATCACCCCCGCCTCCTTCGGCATCGCGGCGGGCAACACGCTCGCCCCGGTGGTGGCCGTCCTGCTGCTGGCCCGGGTGGGCTTCCGGGTCGAGCTCGACCGGCTGCGGGACGGTGTGGCGCTGGTCTTCCTGGGGGCGCTCGCCTCCACGCTGATCAGTGCGACCGTCGCCTGCCTGCTCCTGGTCTCCGAGGGCGCGCTGGCCCCGCACCAGTTCTGGCCCGCCTGGACGGCGTGGTGGACGGGTGACGCGATGGGCGTGCTGGTGGTCGCCCCGCTGCTGCTGGCGGTGCGCGCCGCCCGGATGCCCCGCGACGTGCCGCTGCGCCGCTGGGCGGAGGCCCTCGGCCTGCTGGCGGTCACCGTCGTCACCGTGTTCACCGCGACCCACAGCCCGCTCTCCCTGCTCTTCCTGGTCCTGCCGGTGGTGATGTGGGCGGCGCTGCGCTTCCAACTGCTCGGCGCCGCGCCGTGCGTCCTGGTGGTGTCCGTCTTCGCCGTTCCCGCCGCCGTCGACGGCGTCGGCCCGTTCGCCGATCACGGCCTGCTCGCCGTGATGGTCCAGTTGCAGGCCCTCAACGGCGTCGCCGCCCTGACCGGACTGCTGCTCGCCGCCGTCACCACCGAGCGCGAGAACACCCTCGTCACCATCGAGCAGGCGTGCACCGCCCTCGCCGAAGTGGTGAACCGCCTCGCCCCGGGCGAGGCCGACGGCCCCTGGCCGCCCCCCGCCGACCCCCGGCGCCCCGACTGACGGACGACCGCCGTACGGACGCCGTCGCGGGCGGCCGGGGTCGGGCGGCCGGGGCCCCGGTTCCCGGCCGTGGCGGCCGGTGACCGGGCGGCCGGTGACCGGGGCGGCCGGATCAGTTGTCGAGGAAGCGCTCGACGGCCCGGAGGGTCGGGACGTCGGTCAGGAAGCCGAGGTGGGTCTGGCAGGGGACGAGGTTGTTGGCGGCGCCGTCGAGCCGGGTGCTGGTGTAGGGGACGATGACGCCGTCGCAGGGCGAGTACCAGGTGGCGTACTGCGTGTCGCCGGGGGTCTCGTCGCCCGCGTTGAGCGTGGCCAGGAACAGGGAGCCGGGGAACATCTCCACGCAGGACGGGTTCACCAGGCAGGCGCCGGCCGCGGTGGTGCCGTGGTTCGCGCCCGCGAGGGAGGCGAGGTGGCGGACGGAGGGCTGGCCGCCGAGCTTCTTGACGTACCAGTCGCTGACCAGGCCGCCCATGGAGTGGTTGACGATGTCCACCTGGTGCGCGCCGGTGGCGGCGAGGACCTGACGCACGTAGGCGGCCAGGCCGGCGGCGCTGGCGGCGTTGGACTGCGACCAGTCGTACTGGTAGGCGAACAGGTCGCCGGAGGAGTAGCCGTCGGCCACGAACAGGGCTTCCGCGGCGGCCCAGTTGGAGGCGTTGCCGACGAAGCCGTGGACGAAGACCACGGGGGTGCGGGTCCTGGTCGTCGCCGCGTGGGCGGCGCCGGTGGAGGTGCCGGGCACGGCGAGCACCACGGCCGTGAGGACGGCGAGCAGGGCGGTACGCAGGCGTCGCACAGGTGGATCCTCTCTCTCCCTGCCCCCGGACGGGGGACGGATGGCAGGAGTGTGCGCGTGCCCGGCCCGCTGCGGACCGGTGGAACCACCGGTCCTCCGCCCGGCTCGACCGCGCCGCCCGCCGCCACCCGCCACCGCCCGTCGCCGTCGGAGCGTGACGGACGCGCGTCAACTCCCTTCCGCTCCACGGCCTCCCCCCGCACACTGCGGTCATGGACAGCGAGAGCGACAGCGCCACGGCCGCCCGTACGCCGCTCCGCCTGCACGGCCGCGCCGAGGAGCAGCGGAGACTGCAGGACGCGTTCGCCGGGCTGCGCACGGGGCGGGGCGCCGCCGTCGTGGTGACGGGCGAGCCCGGCAGCGGGCGCTCGGTGCTGCTGGCCGCCGCCGCGCGTTCGGCGGCCGGGTGCGACGTGCACCGCCTCGGGGGCGTCGAGTCGGAGGCCGCGCTGCCGTGGGCGTGGTGCCAGCGCCTGCTGCTGCGCCTGGCCGAGGGCCTCCCGGCGCCCCCGGGCGGGGGGACGGGCGTCCTGGCGGACGTCCTGGCGGGCCGCTGCCCGCCGGAGGCGGCCCTGGCGGTGGCTTCGGCGCTGCACGCCGTGCTGGCGGCCTCCCCCGCCGGGCGCCCGTTGCTGCTGTGCGTGGACGACGCGCACCTGCTGGACCGCGTGTCGCTGCAGGTGATCGGCCTGCTCGCCCGCCGGGTGCACGGCCTGCGGGCCGGCCTGCTGCTGACCGCGGTCGCCGGGCATCCGGCCCTCGCAGTCCTGGACGGGATCGACACGCTGCGGCTGCCACCGTTGGACGACGCCGCGGCCCGCCTGCTGCTGGCGGACGCGGCGCCCCCGGGGCGTCCGGGCGGCCTGTGTCCGGCGACCGCGGCCGAAGCGCTCGCCCTGGCGGCCGGCAACCCGCTGGCGCTGACCGAACTGGCGGCCGCCGCCCGCGCCGACGACCGCCGCGGCCCGCTCGTGCTGCCCCCGGACAGCAGGTGGCGGGCCGGTTGCGGCCGACGGTTCCGCCGACTGCCCGACGACGCCCGGGCCGTGGTCGCCGCCGTCCTGGTCGGCGGCCCGCTCGCCCCGGACGCGCTGCACGCCGCCGCCCGCCGGGCGGGGTGGCACCCCGGCGCCGTCGACACGGCCCTGGCCAGCGGGCTGGTCGCGTCGGCCGGGGACGGCACGACGGCCGTGCCGGGCCGACTGCTGCGCCGGGTGCTGCGCGCCGAGGTCCCGCGGGCCGACCGGCACGCCGCGCACCGCCTCCTGGCCGACGTGCTCGACCCCGGACGGTTCCGGCCGCACCGGGCGCTGCACCGGCTGGCCGGTGGCACCGGACCGGCCGGGCGGGCCGCCGCGGACCTGGAACGGGCGACCGACCGCGCCGACCACCGTACGGCCGGGGCGGTGCTGGAGAACGCGGCCGACTTCGCGCCGCGGCCCGGGCTGCGGGAGCGGTGGCTGACGCTGGCGGCCCGGCACGCCTTCCTGGCCGGCGAGAGCGCGCACAGCCGGGCGCTGCTGCACCGGGTGCCGCCGGACGGCGTGCCCGCGGGCACGCACGCGGTGCGGAGCCTGGCCGAGGGGGAGCTGCTGCTGCGCGACGGTGCGCCCTCCGAGGCGTACCGCCACCTCTCCCTGGCGGCCGGCCTGTTCCCGGACGACTGCCGCGAGTCGGCGGCCCGCGCGCTGATGCTGGCCGGTGAGGCGGCCTTCCTCGCCGGCGACTTCGCCGGGTACTTCGCGCTGGCGCGGCGGGCCCGGCCCCTGCGGCGCGCCGACGGCACCCCCGCCGCGCACCTGGTCGCCGACCACTTCGCGGGGATGACGGCCACCTTCGAGGGCCGGTACGGGGAGGCGGGCCGACTGCTGCGGAACGTGATGCGGCTGGCCGGGGGCACCGCCGATGCGTACTGGGCCCTGTGGGCCGCACAGGCCGCGTACACCCTGGGCGACGCCGCCCGCGCCCACTCCTTCGCCGCCGCCTCGGCCGACGCGGCCCGACGCCGGGGCGAGACCGCCCTGGTGCCCGCCGCGCTCGTCTACCAGGCCCTGGCCGCGCTGCTGACCGACCGCTGCGCGGCGGCCGAGGAGGCGGCCCTGGACGGGCTGCGGCTGGCCCGCCGGACGGGGCAGCGCAACCTCGCCGTGGACCACCTCGCGGTGCTCGCCCTGGTGTCGGCGCTGCGGGGCGACGGGGCGGACGCGGCGGCCAGGGTGCGGTCCGTCGCCCGGCAGGTGTCGGCCTGGGGGCTGGGCCGACCGGCCGCGTTCGGCCGCTGGGCGTCCGCCTGTGCCGACCTGGCGGACGACCGGCCCGCCGACGCGCTGGCCCGGCTCGCGGGCATGGCCGACGACGCCGTCGGCCGCCAGACCAACCTGGTCATCCGCCAACTGGCCACCCCGCACTTCGTGGAGGCGGCGGTGCGCTGCGACCGGCGCGCCAACGCGGCCGAGGCGCTGCGGGGCTACCACGCCTGGGTCGCGAGCGGGACGAGCGCCGCCCGCCTCGCCCTGGCCCACCGCTGCCACGGGCTACTGGAGCGCGACGACGCGGCGGCCGACGAGCAGTTCCGGCAGGCCGCCCTGCTCCACCAGCGGGACGGTGCCGTGCTGGAGTTGGCCAAGACCGAGCTGTTCCACGCCCACCGGCTGCGCCGGGCCCGCAAGCCGGGCCCGGCGCGCGAACTGCTGCAGGAGGCGGTGCAGATCTTCCAGCGGTTCGACGCCGCCTCCTGGACCCGGCGGGCCACCGCCGAGCTCCGCGCCACCGGCGCCCGGACGCGGTCTCCCGGCGACCACGGGGGCCGGGCGGCCGCGGAACTGACGCCGCAGCAGACGCGGATCTGCGAGCTGGTGGCCCGGGGCGCCACGAATCAGGAGGTCGCCGACGCACTGGTGCTCAGCGTCCGCACGGTCGAGTACCACCTGAGGAACGTCTTCACCCGGCTGGGCGTGCGCTCCCGCGTCGAACTCGCCTCCTGCTTCCGCTAGTTGACGACCGATCCGGCGGACGCGAGGCGGCCGGCACCTCCGGCCCCCCACCGTGCCGTCCGACGCGGACCCCTTGCACCGGCCGTCCCTCCGCGGGTTAACTACCACTGCTAGTTTAACGGGCAGCGGACGCCGAGGAGCGCCGGATGGAGCACTACGCGGACCAGTACATCGGGGGCTGCTGGCGACCCGCCGCCGGGCCGGACACCGTCGTGGTGCTCGACCCGGCCACCGAGCAGCCGATCGCCACCGTTCCCGCGGGCACCGCCGCCGAGGTGGACGCGGCGGTGGCCGCCGCCCGCGCCGCCGCCCCCGGCTGGGCCGCGAGCACCCGCGAGGAGCGGCTCGCCGCACTGACCCGGCTGCGCGACGGCCTGGTGGCCCACCGGGCGGAGATCGCCGCGACCGTCACCGCCGAACTCGGCGCCCCGGCGCGCTTCGCCGACGCGGTCCAGGCCGGCACCCCGATCGCGGTGGCCTCGGCCTTCCTGGACGTCCTCGCCGACCACGCCTTCGAGGAGCAGGTCGGCAACTCCACCGTCCACGCGGAGCCCGCCGGGGTGGTCGCCGCCATCACCCCGTGGAACTACCCGCTGCACCAGATCGTCGCCAAGGTCGTCCCGGCCCTCGCGGCGGGCTGCACGGTGGTGCTCAAGCCGTCCGAGGAGACCCCGCTGACCGCCCGGCTGTTCGCCCGCCTGGTCGACGCGTCCGGCCTGCCGCCCGGCGCGTTCAACCTGGTCACCGGCCTCGGCACGGTGGCCGGTGCGGCGCTCACCGCCCACCCCGGCGTGGACGTCGTCTCCTTCACCGGCTCCACCGCCGTCGGCCGCCTGATCGGCGAGAGCGCCGGACGCGGCCTCAAGAAGCTCTCCCTGGAACTCGGCGGCAAGTCCGCCTGCGTCGTCCTGCCGGGCGCCGACCTGGCCCGCGCGGTCAACGCGACCCTCGCCAACGTCTTCGCCAACTCCGGCCAGACCTGCACCGCCTGGACCAGGCTGCTGGTCCACCGCGAGCAGTACGAGCAGGCCCTGGCGATCGCCGCCGCCACCACCCCGAAGTACGTCCCCGGCGACCCGTCCGATCCGGCCACCCGGGTGGGGCCGCTGGTCAGCGCCCGCCAGCGCGAGCGCGTCCAGGAGTACCTCACGGGCGCCGTCGCCGACGGCGCCCGCCTGGTGGCCGGCGGCCCGGGCGCCCCCGAGGGGCTGGACCGCGGCTACTACGTCCGCCCCACCGTCCTCGCCGACCTGGCCCCGGACGCCCGGGCGGCGCGGGAGGAGATCTTCGGCCCGGTGCTGGTGGTCCTGCCCTACGACGACGAGGAACACGCCCTGGCCCTCGCCAACGACACCGAGTACGGGCTCGCCGGCGCCGTCTGGGCGGCCGACGACGGGACCGCCGTCGCCTTCGCCCGCCGGATGGTGACCGGCCAGGTCGACATCAACGGCGGCCGCTTCAACCCGCTCGCCCCCTTCGGCGGCCGCAGGAGCTCCGGCGTGGGCCGCGAACTCGGCCGGCACGGCCTGGAGGAGTTCCTCCAGACCAAGTCGCTCCAGTTCTGACCCCCCGCGGCCTGCGTGCGCCGTCCGCGCCGCGGGCCTCCGCCGGTCCCCGGAGTCCGGCTGAGTCCGGCGGAGTCCGGCGGAACGGCACCGAGAACACCCCCCGAAGTCCACCCAGAACACCACCGAGGTGACCGTCATGGTCCGTGCCGCCGTCCTGCGCTCCGCCGGGGCCCCGCTGGAGATCACCGAGATCGACCTGCCCGACCCCGGACCGGGCCAGGTCCGCGTCCGGCTCGCCGCCGCGGGCGTCTGCCACTCCGACCTGTCGATCGCCCGCGGCGTGCTCCGCGCCGCCTTCCCGCTGGTCCTCGGGCACGAGGGCGCGGGCACCGTCGTCTCGGTCGGCGACGGCGTCACCTCAGTGGCGCCCGGCGACCCGGTGGTCCTGAACTGGGCCCCGGCCTGCCGCGCCTGCCCGGCCTGCGCGATCGGCGAGCCCTGGCTCTGCGACAACTCCGGCACCGCCTCCACCGGCCACTACGCCGTGCTGCCGGACGGCACCCGGCTCCACCCGGGACTGGGCGTCGGCGCCTTCGCCGAGGAGACGGTCGTCGACCGCCGGGCCGTCCTCCCGCTGCCCGCCGACGTGCCGCTCGCCTCCGCCGCCCTGCTCGGCTGCGCCGTCCTGACCGGCTACGGCGCGGTGCACAGCGCGGCCCGGGTGCGGGAGGGGGAGTCGGTGGTGGTGTACGGGCTGGGCGGCATCGGCCTGGCCGTGCTCCAGGCCGCCCGGCTCGCCGGGGCCTCGCCGCTGGTCGCCGTCGACGTCACCCCGGAGAAGGCGGAGCTGGCCCGCCGCCACGGTGCCACCGAGTACCTGCTCGCCGACGACTCCACCCCCGCGGCCGTCCGGGCACTGACCGGCGGCCGCGGCGCCGACCACGCCTTCGAGTGCGTCGGCCGCGGCGCGACGATCCGCTCGGCCTGGTCCGCCACCCGCCGCGGCGGCCGCACGACGGTGGTGGGCATCGGCGGCAAGCAGGACACGGTCTCCTTCTCCGCCCTGGAGCTCTTCCACTACGCCCGCACCCTGACCGCCTGTGTCTACGGCAACTGCGACCCGGACGAGACGGTGCCGGTGCTCGCCGGACACGTGCGCGGCGGCCGCCTCGACCTGGACGCCCTGATCACCGACCGGATCCCCCTCGACGGCATCCCCGCCGCCTTCGAACGGATGGCGGCCGGCCGGGGCGGGCGCTCCCTGGTGCTCCTCGAGCCCTGAGACCGAGCGCCGCCGCCGGGCGGGCACTCCGAACCGCCGTCCCATCCAGCCGGTTCCCGTGCCGGATGCCTTGACGGGCTGTCAGGTACAGGTGTTCACTTCAGCGGGCAGCCCCGGGCGGGGGTGCGGGCTCGTTTCCCCGGTGTGTTCGCCGTGCCCTCCGAGCAAAATTGTTAGCGCTAACAATTCATTCGATCGGAGACGGGATGGGAACCCGACGAAACGGCCCGCGCCGACGGGCGGCCTGGATCGCGGCCCTGGTGGGCACACTGATCGCCGGTCTGCTGGCCGCGGTGGCACCCCCGCCCGCCGCGGCGGCCTCGGTCGACACCGGCACCTGGTACGTGCTGGTCAACCGCGGCAGCGGCAAGGCGATGGACGACTACAACTTCGGCACCTCCGACGGCTCGTCGGTGGTGCAGTGGGCGCGGTCGAACGCCGACAACCAGCAGTGGCGCTTCCTCGACTCGGGCGGCGGCTACTTCCGGCTGCAGAACCGGCACTCGGGGAAGGTGCTGGACGTCCAGGGCCGGTCGACGGCCGACGGCGCGCCGGTCGTGCAGTGGACGGACCTGAACGGCACCAACCAGCAGTTCCGGCTCGCCGATTCGGCGGACGGGTACGTCCGGCTGCTCAACCGGAACAGCGGCAAGGCGGTCGAGGTGCAGAACGCCTCCACGGCGGACGGCGGCAACGTGGTGCAGTACCAGGACTGGGGCGGCGCCAACCAGCAGTGGCAACTCGTCCCCGTCACCGGCGGCGGAACGGGGACGTTCTCGAACCCGGTCCTCTGGGAGGACCTGGCGGACGGCGACATCATCCGGGTGGGCGACACCTACTACTACTCGGCCTCGACGATGCACTACTCGCCCGGAGCGCCCGTCCTGCGCTCCTACGACCTGGTGAACTGGGAGTTCGCCGGCCACTCGGTGCCGAGCCTCGACTTCGGCTCCGCCAAGTACGACCTCAGCGGGGGGCAGGCGTACGTCAAGGGGGTCTACGCGTCGGCCCTCAACTACCGCCCCAGCAACCGGAACTTCTACTGGATCGGCTGCGTCGAGTACAACCGGACCTACGTGTACACCGCGACGGCGGTCGACGGCACCTGGCAGAAGCGCTCGCAGATCAACAACTGCTACTACGACGCGGGCCTGCTCGTCGACGACGACGACACCATGTACGTCGCGTACGGCAACACCACGATCAGCGTCGCGCAGCTCTCCGCCGACGGCCTGAGCCAGGTGAAGGCCCAGCCGGTGTTCACCTCGCCGTCGAACGTCGGAACCATCGAGGGCTCGCGCTTCTACAAGCGCAACGGCAGCTACTACATCTTCGTCACGCACCCCGCCAACGGCCAGTACGTCCTCAAGTCGAGCAGCCCCTTCGGCCCGTACGAGATGCACCAGGTCCTGCTCAACCTCCCCGGGCCGATCGCCGGCGGCGGGGTGCCGCACCAGGGCGGGCTGGTGCAGACCCAGAACGGCGACTGGTACTACATGGCCTTCGTCGACGCCTACCCGGGCGGACGGGTACCAGTGCTGGCACCCGTGACGTGGACGGCGGACGGGTGGCCCGTCCTGCAGACCGTCAACGGCGCCTGGGGGGCGTCCTACCCGCGCCCGAACGTCCCCGCCTCCTCGCGCACCGTCAAGCCGCCCACCGGCAGCGACACGTTCACGACGGCCGCCCTCGGTCCCGAGTGGGAGTGGAACCACAACCCGGACAACACGAAGTGGTCCGCGGGCAACGGGCTGCGCCTGCAGACCGCGACCGTCACCGGAGACCTCTACGCGGCCCGCAACACGCTCACCCACCGCATCCTCGGGCCGTCGTCCACCGCCACCGTCCAGCTCGACGCCTCCGGGATGCGCGACGGCGACCGGGCCGGGCTGGCGATGCTGCGCGACTCGTCGGCCTGGATCGGACTCAAACGGGACAACGGCACCACCCGGCTGGTCATGACCAACGGCCTGGCCATGGACGGCAACTGGAACACCACGAGCACCGGGACCGAAGCGGCGAGCGCGGCCGTCACCGGCAGCCGGATCTGGCTGCGCGTCAACGCGGACATCCGGCCCGGCACGGGGCGGCAGGCACTGTTCTCCTACAGCACCGACGGCGTGAACTTCACCCGGCTCGGCCCCGGCTTCACCATGGGCAACGCCTGGCAGTTCTACCCCGGCTACCGCTTCGCCGTCTTCAACTACGCCACGCAGGCGCTCGGCGGCTCGGTGACGGTCAACCGGTTCGACCTCACCACGCCCTGACGGTGCGGTCCCGCCCGTCCGGCGCGCCGCCGACACGAGAGGCGGCGTCCCGAACGGCCGACGAACCCCCCGGACCGGCAGGAAGCGGCGCAGCACGGCCACCGGTCCGGGGGGGCGCGCCGCGCCGCGGAGGGGCCCTACCGGTGCTCGGGGTTCTCGAAGTCGAAGCGGCAGCCCGCGTCCCACTCGGAGCGCTGGTTGCCGTGCGCCGGGATGCCGCCCGCGTCCTTCAGCATCCGCGCCAGGTGGAGCTGGTTCCACGTCATGAACGTGGTGTTCCGGTTGGTGAAGTCGTTCTCCGGCCCGCCCGAGCCCTCGTCCAGGTACGACGGCCCCGGGCCGGCCGGGCCGACCCAGCCGGCGTCGGCCTGCGGCGGGATCGTGTACCCCAGGTGCTGGAGGCTGTAGAGCACGTTCATGGCGCAGTGCTTGGCGCCGTCCTCGTTCCCGGTGATCAGGCAGCCGCCGACCCGGCCGTAGTAGGCGTACTGGCCGTGCTCGTTGAGGACCGACGAGCAGGAGTACAGCCGCTCGATGACGCGCTTCATGACGGAGGAGTTGTCCCCCAGCCACACCGGCCCGGCCAGCGTGAGGATGTCGGCGGCCATCACCTTCGAGTAGATGACCGGCCACTCGTCGGTCTCCCACCCGTGCTCGGTCATGTCCGGCCACACGCCGGTCGCGATGTCGAGGTCCACCGCTCGCAGCACGTCGACCTCGACGCCCTGGCGCTCCATGATCCCGGTGCTGATGTCGATCAGCCCCTGGGTGTGACTGCGTTCCGGAGACCGCTTGAGCGTGCAGTTGATCACCAGGGCGCGGAGATCACGGTAGGACGTGCCGGTGTCGGTCATCAATGCGTTCCCTTGCGGACGAGTGGGCGGTCGGGCGGCGACGCACGCCCGGCTTCCGATATCGGCGCGGCCCCGGGTCGGTCCGGCCGAAGATCCCGTCCACTGTCTCGCCTCCTCGGGCGGAACGACCGAACGCCGCGCCAACGACGGCGAAGTCGGCCACCGCCCACCCGCACGTTCACGACATGCATCACCGACTCGGACCGGGCCGGCCGGGCGGCGGGGTAGGTTCGGGGCGTTGGCATGTCGTCTCAGAGAAAGCAGGTGCGGTCATGGCGGATTCGCTGTTCGAGCTCCCGATCCGGACGCTGGCGGGCGAGCCGTCCTCGCTGGGCGAGCACCGGGGCAAGGTGCTGCTGCTGGTGAACGTCGCGTCGAAGTGCGGGCTGACGCCGCAGTACACCGGCCTGGAGCGGCTGCAGGAGAAGTACGGGGAGCGCGGGTTCACGGTGCTCGGGTTCCCGTGCAACCAGTTCGGGGGGCAGGAGCCGGGGTCGGCGGAGGAGATCCAGGAGTTCTGCTCGACCACGTACGGGGTGTCCTTCCCGCTGTTCGAGAAGGTCGACGTGAACGGGCCCCAGCGGCACCCGGTGTACGCGCGGCTGACCGAGGTGGCGGACGCGACCGGCGAGGCCGGGGACGTGCAGTGGAACTTCGAGAAGTTCCTGGTGTCGGCGGACGGCGAGGTGGTCGGGCGGTTCCGGCCGCGGACCGAGCCGGAGTCGGCGGAGCTGGTGGCGGCGATCGAGGCGCAGCTGGCGGGCTGAGCGGGTCCGCGGCGGGGCCGGGGCCCGGGCCGTCCGAACTGTACAGGTAACCTGCGCAGTGGAACTGGACGGTCCGGGCCCCGGGCCGTCCGCGCACCGCCCGACGAAAGGCCCCGCCGTGTCCGTCACCGCGCTCGACCCGAACACCGCCCTGGTCGTCATCGACCTCCAGCAGGGCATCCTGGCCGCCTCCACCGCCCCGTACCCGGCCCGCGAGGTGCTGGAGCGCAGCATCGCGCTGGCCGGGGCGTTCCGCGCCGCGAAGCTGCCGGTGGTGCTGGTGCGGGTGTCCTTCGCCGCGGACGGCGGGGACGTGCCGCCCGGGCGCACCGAGCAGAACCGGGGCGGTGCCGGCCCGGCCCGCCCCGAGGGGTGGGACCGGCTCTCCGCGGAGCTGCTGGACCCGTCCGACCTGGTGGTCACCAAGCACAACTGGGGTGCCTTCCACGGCACCGACCTGGACGTGCAGCTGCGCCGCCGCGGGGTGACGCAGATCGTGCTGGCCGGCGTGGCGACCAGCATCGGCGTGGAGTCCACCGCCCGGGCCGCGCACGAGCACGGCTACCACGTGACGCTGGCGGTCGACGCGATGAGCGACCTGGACGCGGAGGCGCACCGCAACAGCGTGCAGCGGATCTTCCCGCGGCTGGGCGAGACCGGCACCACCGAGGAGGTGCTGGCGCTGCTGGCCGGTTCGCGCTGAGCGGCGCGGCCCGTGCGGGTTCGGGTGCGGGTGCGGGGAGGGGTCAGGCTTCGCCGGGGTGCCAGGCGGGCCACTCCCAGGGGCGGTCGTCCCAGTGCACCCGGACGGGGTCGCGCGGGTCGAGGTCGGGGAAGTGCCGGTGCACCTCGGGTTCGAACTCCTCGGGGGCCAGCGGCTTCCAGCCCGCGCCCTGGAAATGGACCAGCCGGTAGCGGCTGTCGGTGCGGAACTCGGCGACCCGGACCAGGGGCTCATCGGTGGCGCTGTTGCTGCTCGTGCTCGTCATGCGGCCAGCATCGGCCGTCGCCCCGCGCGGCGCACGCCCGCGGTGCGCCGGACGGCGCCCCGAACGGCGTGTCGCCCGGCGTGTCGAACCCGTCGCCCGGCGTGTCGGGCGGGCGCGTGTCGGGCGGGCGCGCGGCGCGTCGGGCTGGGGCGCGGCGCGTCCCGGGTTCGCACGGGTGTGTCGCGGTTCGGTACGGACCCCGGCGCGGCGGGGACGGTCCCGTACCGTGAGGGGAGTCGGCGGTGTGCGTCCCGGGAGGGTTCCCATGGGTAGTGGCAAGGGCAGGGCGGCCCGGGTGCGGGGGCTGGACGGGGTGGCGGTGACCCGGTCGGCGTGGGGGCTGTACCGGGAGGCCCGGCGGCCGGGCGCGCCCGGGCCGGTGGCGCGGGTGCGGGCGCTGCCGCGGCTGCTGCGGGACGCGATGGCGGGGCGGTACCCGGGAGTGGGGCCGGGGAAGCTGGCGGCGTTGACGCTGGCGGTGGGGGTGTACCTGCTGAGCCCGGTCGACGCGGTGCCGGACTTCCTGCCGCTGCTGGGCTGGGGTGACGACACGGCGCTGCTGCTGTGGTTCCTGGCGGGACTGACCCGGGAGTCCGGCCGGTACGTGGAGTGGGCGGCCGGTCGCGCCGCAACGACTGACTCTGAGATCGCAAGAATCTGACATCAGGGAGAAATTTCCGCGCAACTCTCTTGTGGTGGCCGGGCGTGCGCCCCTACTGTCGGCTCACCTCCACCACGCCTTCCAGAGAGCCGGTCCCCGATGCCTGCTGCCTCCGCCTCCCCCACCCCTTCCGCCCTGCCCCGTTCGGCCCGCGCCGGGGCGGTCGTGGTCGCCTCCGTGCTCGGGCTGGGGGTCGCGCTGTGCGCCCCGGCCGCGCAGGCCGCGTCCTCCTCCGGGGCCTCCGCCGGCCGCGCCGTGGTGACCAGGGCCGGGATCGACCCGGCGCTGACCGCGGGCCGCGGCGCCCGGGTCGACTTCCAGGAGCAGGAGGCCGAGAACGCCGCCACCACCGGCAGCGTCATCGCCGCCGACCGCACCGCGTACACCCTGGCCGCGGAGGCCTCGGGCCGCAGCGCGGTGAGGCTGGCCCCCGGCCAGTACGTCGAGTTCACCCTGCCCGCGGACGCCAACGCGGTCACCGTCCGCTACAGCCTCCCCGACGCGGCAGACGGCGGCGGGACCAGCGCGCCGCTGGACGTCACGGTCAACGGCAAGGACCGCCGCCGGCTCGCGGCCACCAGCCAGTACTCCTGGCTGTACAACCAGTACCCGTTCACCAACGACCCGAAGGCCGGGCTGCTGCACCCGGACTGGTGGATCACCGAGTGCGGCTGCGTGCCCGCCGCGACCACCCCCGCGCCGACGGTGGCCACCCCGTTCCGGCCCGGCCACGCGTACGACGAGCAGCGGCTGCTGCTGGGCCGCACCTACCGGGCGGGCGACAGGGTGCGCGTCGCGCTGCCCGCCGGGTCGACGGCGCCCTGGGCGGTGATCGACCTGCTGGACTCGCAGCTGGTCGCCCCGCCGCACGTCGAGCCGAAGGCCGTCAACGTGCTGGTGACGGGCGCGGACCCGACCGGGCGGCGCGACTCGGCGGACGCCATCGAGCGGGCGATCGGGCTGGCCAGGGCGCTGCGGGTGCCGGTCTACCTGCCGCCGGGCGTGTTCCAGGTCAACCGGCACCTGGTGGTGGACGACGTGACGCTGGTCGGCGCGGGCAGCTGGTACACCGTGCTCAAGGGCACCCAGCAGACCCTGGCCACCCCCGCCCCCGACGGCAGCGTGCACACCGGCGTCGGCCTCTACGGCAAGGACGCGGCGCAGGGCGGCAGCCGCAACGTCCACCTCTCCGGCTTCGCGATCGAGGGCGACGTCCGGGAGCGGATCGACACCGACCAGGTCAACGGCATCGGCGGCGCGTTCAGCGACTCCAGCATCGAGGGCCTGTACATCCACCACACCAAGGTCGGCATCTGGCTGGACGGCCCGATGAAGAACCTGACGATCAGCGGCAACCAGATCGCCGACCAGATCGCCGACGGCATCAACTTCCACACCGGCGTCACCGACTCGGTGATCCGCGACAACTTCCTGCGCAACACCGGCGACGACGGCATCGCGCTCTGGTCGGAGAGGACCGCGGACGCCCGGGTCACCGTCGACCACAACACCGTGCAGTCGCCGACCCTGGCCAACGCCGTCGCCGTGTACGGCGGCACCGACACCACCGTCTCGAACAACCTGGTCGCCGACCCGGTCCGCGAGGGCTCCGGCCTGCACGCGGGCTCCCGCTTCGGCGCCGAGCCGTTCGCCGGGTACCTGCACTTCACCGACAACACCACCGTGCGGGCGGGCACCTACGAGCTGAACTGGAACATCGGCCTCGGCGCGATCTGGTTCGAGGTGCTGGACCGGGACATCGACGCCGACATCGAGGTCAGCGGCGACCACTACCTGGACTCCACCTACAACGCGATCATGGCGGTCGCCGACTGGGGCGTGAAGGACCGGTACAAGCTGTCGAACCTGGCGTTCGAGGACGTGCGGATCGACGGCACCGGCACCTCGGTGCTCAGCGCCCGCGTCGCCGGGTCCGCCAGCTTCCGGAACGTCACCGCCCGCAACGTCGGCGCCGTCGGGATCAACAACTGCGGCACCTTCCACTTCACCCCGGCCGGCTCCGAGTTCACGGTCACCGACCTGGGCGGCAACTCCGGCGGCGGCACCACCGGCGACTGGCTGGCCCCCTGGGAGCTGCCCAACACCCTCACCTGCGACGACCGCCCGCCGGTGGTCGCCCCGCCCGCGCCGTCCGCGTGGTGACGTCGTGACGCGGTGGCGCGGGAGCGGGCGGCGGCGCCGGCGCTAGGGCCCGTCTTCAAAGATGATCAAGCAGTGAGATCATCTGGGGCGTGATACGTCGTCATGAGCTGTCCGATGCCGAGTGGGCCGTGCTCTCGCGGTTCCTGCCGAGTTCGGGGACCGCGGGGCGGCCGCGCAGTGATGACCGGGT
>NZ_BSSA01000047.1 GCF_030268885.1 Kitasatospora phosalacinea | reverse complement strand
AGACGACTCGTAGGACGGCTTGCACGCGCAGACACACATGGCGGCGATCATCGCGGACATCTCGACCGCGACGACCACCCCCAGCGATCACGCCACGCAGTTGATCAATTACCCCACACTTTCTCAGCCGACGAACACCGCCACCGGCTTGGCCTTGCCGCCGCTCTCCTCGACCAGCGCCAGGAACCGCCCGTCCGGGTCGAAGACCGCCACCGGCCCGTCCACGCCCAGCCCGGGCGCGTCCAGCCGCATGCCGTTGGAGAGCAGCCGGGCCTGGTCGGCGTCGACGTCCCAGCGCGGGAAGGCGGCCGCCGCGGCCTCGGCGATCGGCAGCACCTCCAGCTTCTCCTCCAGCTGCTCCAGCGTGCGCGCCGACTCGACCCCGTACGGCCCGACCCTGGTGCGCCGCAGCGCGGTCAGGTGGCCGCCGACGCCGAGCCCGGCGCCCAGGTCGCGGGCCAGCGCCCGGATGTACGTGCCGGAGGAGCACTCGACGGTGACGTCCAGGTCGAGCACCGGCGTGCCGTCCTCGGCGACGGCGGGCCGCACCCCGTGCAGGGTGAAGGAGTGCACCGTGGTGGGCCGGGCGGCGATCTCGAAGTCCTCGCCCTCGCGCACCCGGGCGTACGAGCGCTTCCCGTCGATCTTGATCGCGCTGACCTTGGACGGCACCTGCATGATCTCGCCGGTCAGTGCGGCGATCCCGGCGTCGATCGCCGCGCGCGCCACCCCGTCGGCCGGGACGGAGGCGGTGACCTCGCCCTCCCGGTCGTCGGTGATCGTGGTCTGCCCGAGCCGGATCGTCGCCTCGTAGGTCTTGGCGGTGAGCATCAGGTGCCCGAGCAGCCGGGTGGCCCGTTCGACGCCGATCACCAGCACGCCGGTGGCCATCGGGTCGAGGGTGCCCGCGTGGCCGACCTTCCGCGTCCCGGCCAGCCAGCGGAGCTTGGCGACCACGCCGTGCGAGGTGATGCCCTCCGGCTTGTCGACGACGACCAGCCCGTCGGGGCCCGTCCCTTTACGCTTCATCGCTTCATCATCATTTCGAAATCCCGGGCGCATCCCTGCGCGGCCGCTCCCGCGGCCCGACCACCGAACCGCACGAGCCTAGCGCGCGTCCGGCCCCGCGGGGTCCGCCTCCGCCGCCGCGGCGACCTCGGCCAGCGCCGTCCGGAACCGCTGCACGGCGTCCGCCACCGCCTCCCGGGTGCTGAACCCGGCCGCGTACACGTGCCCGCCGCCGCCGAGCCGGGCGCACGCCGCCGCGACGTCGACCGCCCCGCGGGAGCGGCAGGAGCCGCGCAGCGTGCCGTCCGGGTCCTGCTTGAGCACCAGCGCGACGTCCGCCTCGGCGGGCTTGCGCAGCACGTCGATCAGGCCCTCGATCTCCTCGACGGTGACGCCGAACAGCGCCAGGTCCTGGTACGGCACCCAGGTCCACACCAGCCCGTGCCCGCCGGCCTCCTCGGGCTCGAACGCGGCCCGCTCCAGCGCCCCGGCGAGCACCTTGAGGTACCCGAAGGAGGTGGTGTCCCACAGCTGCCGGGAGATCAGGTCCTGCCGGATGCCGGTGGCCAGCATCCGCCCGGCCATCTCGTGGGTGGCGGGCGTGGTGGCCCGGTACTTGAACGAGCCGGTGTCGGTGGCGATGCCGGTGTACAGGCAGGTCGCGATGGACTGGTCGAGCGGCACCCGCAGCCGCCGCAGCAGCTCGTCCACCAGGACGGCGGTGGCGGGCGCGGACGGGTCGATCAGCCGGACGGTGCCGAAGCCGGGGTTGGAGGCGTGGTGGTCGAACACCACCAGCGCGTCCGCCGCGAGGGCTCTGTCCCGCAGCAGGCCGAGCCGCTCCTCGGAGGCGGCGTCGAAGGCCAGCACCAGCCCGGGCGCCGCGGGCACCGCCGCGGCGGGGACGATCAGCTCCTGCCCGGGCAGGAAGGACAGCGACTCGGGGATGACCTGCGGGTCGTCGCCGAACGACACCCGCACCCGCTTGCCCAGGCCGCGCAGCGCCAGCGCGGCGGCCAGCGCCGAGCCGAGCGCGTCGCCGTCCGGGCAGATGTGGCAGATCAGGTCGACCTCGTCGCTGCCCGCGACCAGTTCGAGGGCGCGGCGCCACTCCTCCTCGAAGCGGCCCGCCCCGCCCGCCGCCTCCGGCTCCGCCCCGGAGGCGGACGACGACGCGCTGCGAGGGCCCGGAAGCACCGCGAGGGCGGTCTCCACCTCAACGGTGGAGACCGCCCTCACGGCGCCGGACTCGGCCGGCTCCCCGGCCACGGTCACTCGTCCTCGTCGTCGTCGCGGGACGACTTGTACGGGTCGGCGTCGCCCGCGTACGCGGCTCCGGCGGCGGCGGTGCGGACGGCGGCGTCGGAGAGCCGGGCCTTGTCCAGCAGGTCGTCGATGTTCCGGGCGTTGTCCGGCAGGGCGTCGGCGACGAAGGTCAGGGTCGGCGTGAACCGGACCCCGGTCTGCTTGCCGACCTCGGAGCGCAGGATGCCCTTGGCGCTCTCCAGCGCGGCCGCGCTGGACTCGCGCTCGGTCTCGTCACCGTAGACGGTGTAGAAGACGGTGGCCTCGCGCAGGTCCCCGGTGACCCGGGCGTCGGTGATGGTGACGTACCCCAGGCGCGGGTCCTTGATCCGGCGCTGCAGGGTCTCCGCCACGACCACCTGGATGCGGTCGGCGAGCTTGCGCGCCCTAGCGGTGTCGGTCACGTTGCCTCCTCGTGCAGTAGGCGCGTACCCCGGGTCATGACCTCACCCGGTGGGGCCCTCTCCCCAACGTACCCGCCCGCGCCCAGCCTTGTGGGCGCTCTCGGTCCTGTGCGGGTGTGACGGTGGTGACTCCCGCAGGTCATTCGTCGTCGTCGTGGTGGTACCGCCTCCTCGCGGAGAGCAGCACCACCTCGGGGCGGCCGGCGACGAGCCGCTCACAGCTGTCCAGGATCTCGCTGACGTACCCGGCGTCGCCGGACACCACCGCACAGCCGATCTCGGCCCTGCGGTGCAGGTCCTGGTTGCCTACCTCTGCGGCGCACACGCTGTACTTGCGCTGCAGTTCGGCCACGATGGGCCGCACGATCGACCGCTTCTCCTTGAGCGAGTGCACGTCGCCGAGGAGCAGGTCGAAGGTGAGTGTTCCTACGAACATGGGGGACAGGCCTGGGCCGGCCTGGGAGCCTCGAAGGGTTTTCCGACTGCCCCGACCCTAACAAGCGCGGCCGGGGCCGGTCGACGGGATAAAGCGTCCCGCCGACCGGCCCCGGTTCAGCACCTGTTACGAGCGCGGCTTCTCCCGCATCTCGTAGGTCTCGATGACATCCTCGATCTTGATGTCGTTGAACGAGCCCAGGGTGACACCGGCCTCGAAGCCCTCGCGGACCTCGGTGGCGTCGTCCTTGAAGCGGCGCAGGCCCTCGATGTTGAGGTTCTCCGCCACGACCTTGCCGTCGCGCAGCAGGCGCGCCTTGGTGTTGCGGCGGATGATGCCCTCGCGGACGAGCACACCGGCGATGTTGCCGAACTTGGAGGAGCGGAACACCTCGCGGATCTCCGCGGAGCCGAGGCGCACCTCCTCGTACTCGGGCTTGAGCAGGCCCTTGAGCGCGGCCTCGATCTCCTCGATCGCCTGGTAGATGACCGAGTAGTACCGGATGTCGACGCCCTCGCGCTCGGCCGCGGTACGGGCACGCCCCTCGGCGCGCACGTTGAAGCCGATGATGATGGCGTCCGAGCCCATCGCCAGGTCCACGTCGGACTCGGTGATGGCACCCACACCGCGGTGCAGCACCCGCAGCTCGACCTCCTCGCCCACGTCCAGCTTGACGAGGGCGTCCTCGAGGGCTTCGACGGAACCGGAGACGTCACCCTTGATGATGAGGTTGAGCTTCTCGATGTTGCCGGCGGCCAGCGCGGCCTCGAAGCCCTCCAGCGAGACGCGGACGCGGCGCTGGGCCATCGAGGCGTTGCGGTCGCGGGCGGCGCGCTTCTCGGCGATCTGGCGGGCGGTGCGGTCCTCGTCGACGACGATGAAGCTGTCGCCGGCGCGGGGCACCGAGGTCAGACCGAGCAGCAGCACCGGACGGGACGGGCCGGCCTCGGAGAGGCTGTTGCCGTTCTCGTCCAGCATCGCGCGGACGCGGCCGTAGGAGTCGCCGACCACGATCGAGTCGCCGACCCGCAGGGTGCCGCGCTGGACGAGCAGCGTCGCCATGGCGCCGCGGCCCTTGTCCAGGTGGGCCTCGATCGCGATGCCCTGGGCGTCCTGCTCCGGGTTGGCGCGCAGGTCGAGGGAGGCGTCCGCGGTCAGGACCACGGCCTCCAGCAGCTCCTCGATGTTGAGGCCCTGGCGGGCGGAGATGTCGACGAACATGGTGTCGCCGCCGTACTCCTCGGCCACCAGGCCGAACTCGGTGAGCTGGCCGCGGACCTTGGTCGGGTCCGCGCCCTCGACGTCGATCTTGTTGACCGCGACCACGATCGGCACGC
Source organism: Kitasatospora phosalacinea (assembly GCF_030268885.1). Taxonomy (GTDB): domain Bacteria; phylum Actinomycetota; class Actinomycetes; order Streptomycetales; family Streptomycetaceae; genus Kitasatospora; species Kitasatospora phosalacinea_C. The sequence continues at coordinate 35,541 of NZ_BSSA01000047.1, read as the reverse complement.
CGGCGGCCTTGGCGTGGTTCAACGCCTCGACCGTCTGCGGCATGACGCCGTCGTTGGCCGCGACCACCAGGATCGCGATGTCGGTGGACTTGGCACCACGGGCACGCATGGCGGAGAACGCCTCGTGACCCGGGGTGTCGAGGAAGGTGATCGGGCGCTGCTCGCCGTTCACCTCGGTGACCACCTGGTACGCACCGATGTGCTGGGTGATGCCGCCGGCCTCGCCCGCGACCACGTTGGTCTTGCGGATCGCGTCCAGCAGGCGGGTCTTGCCGTGGTCGACGTGACCCATGACGGTCACCACCGGCGGACGCGGGGCCAGCTGCTCCTCGTCGCCCTCGTCGACACCGAAGTCGATGTCGAACGACTCCAGCAGCTCGCGGTCCTCGTCGTCCCGGCTGACGATCTCCAGCACGAAGCCCATCTCGTCGGCCAGCAGCTGCAGCGTGGCGTCGGAGACCGACTGGGTGGCGGTGACCATCTCACCGAGGTTGAACATGACGGAGACGAGCGCCGCCGGGTTGGCGTTGATCTTCTCCGCGAAGTCCGTCAGCGACGCACCGCGCGACAGGCGAACGGTCGACCCGTTGCCGCGCGGCAGCATCACACCGCCGACGGACGGGGCCTGCATGGCCTCGTACTCCTGGCGCTTCGCGCGCTTCGACTTCCGGCCGCGCGCCGGACGGCCACCGGGGCCGCGACCGAACGCGCCCTGCGTGCCACCACGGGCACCCGGGCCACCGGGACGACCGCCGAAGCCGCCGGGACGGGCACCGCCGCCACCGAAGCCGCCGCCACCGCCGGCGCCGCCACCCGGACGGGGGCCGCCGAAGCCGCCACCGGCCGGACGCGAGCCCGGACCGGCCGGACGGCCCTGGAAGCCGGGACGGGCACCGCCCGGAGCACCCGGACGCGCACCGGGGCCACCCGGACGCGCACCGGCACCCGGACCCGGGCGCGGGCCCGGACGCTGCGGCATCATGCCGGGGTTCGGACGGGGCATCCCGGACGGGCTGGGCGCACCGCCCGGACGCGGAGCGGCCGGACGCGGCATGCCGTCGGGACGGGGGGCACCGGCACCCGGGCCACCGGGACGCGGGGCGCCACCGGGACGGGGACCGCGCTCACCGGCCGGGGCACCGCCCGGACGCGGCGCACCGGCACCCGGAGCACCGGGACGCGGAGCGCCACCGGGACGGGGACCGCGCTCGCCGCCCGGCGCACCGGCCGGACGGGGGCCGCGCTCGCCACCGGGACGCGGGCCGCGCTCGCCGGACGGGGCACCGCCCGGACGCGGGGCGGACGGACGGGCCATGCCCGAGGCGCCGCCCGAGGTGAAGGGGTTGTTGCCCGGACGCGGACCGGCCGGACGCGGACCCGGACGGGCCGCGGGGTTGGCCGGGGCCGGCCGCGGGGCGGCCGGACGCGCCGGGGCCTCACCGGCCGGGGCCGGGGAGGAGAACTCCGCCGCGGGCGCCGGAGCGGCCGGGGCGGGCGCCGCCGGACGCGGACCCGGGGTCGGGGCGCCGGCGGGCTTCGGGGCGGCCTGGCCCGCGGCGGGCGCGGGGGCGGCCGGAGTCGGACGGGGGCCCGGCGCCGCGGTGGGACGCGGGCCGGGGGTGGGGGCACCCGGCTTGGGTGCGGCCGAACCGGCACCGCCGGACGGCTGGGGCGCCGCGGGCTTCCGCGGGCCCGGCTTCGCGGAGGACGCGCCGCCGGACGGCGGGGTCGCTCCCAAAGCGTCAGTCAACTTGCGCACGACCGGCGCCTCGATCGTCGAGGACGCCGAACGCACGAACTCGCCCAGCTCGGTGAGCTTGGCCATGACGGCCTTGCTCTCCAAGCCAAGCTCCTTGGCGAGTTCGTATACCCGGACCTTAGCCACTTCGCTCCTGTCTATGCGTCCGGGGTATTCGTCCGCCGGACTGCCGTTACTTCATGGGCGTACTCATCGCGTACTCATCGAGTGCTCATCGCAATCTCGACCTACTTCCATCTCGCGAGGTACCTGACTGGGGCGCACGGCGGCGTACCACGTGCCGTGCGCTGGTGCGTGTTGCCGGGCGCGAGGCCCGTCAGTGGGCCGACTGCCGGTCGGCCGGACCTGCTCCCGCCCCGAGGTGCTCCCGCAGGGCGCCGGGGTCGAGCGCGCCCTGGGCCCTGAGGGCCCGGGGGAACGCCCGGCGGCGGACCGCGAGGTCGAGGCAGTTCGGGTCGGGGTGCAGATACGCGCCCCGGCCCGGCAGAGTGCCGCGGGGATCGGGGACGCACTCGCCCTCGCCCGCCACGACACGCAGCAGCTCGTGCTTGGCCGCGCGCTTGCGGCAGCCCACGCAGGTGCGTTCAGGGCATGCCCGGACATGCGTCCGGCCAGACACGTTCAAGTCTACCCCTCCGAAGGGACTCACCGCCGCCGAGTAGATTCCCGGGGGCACATGCCAACGTTGCTACCGGTCCGAGGATTCCTGGGCCGGGGCCTCGGTGTCCGGACGGATGTCGATCCGCCAGCCGGTGAGCCGCGCGGCCAGACGGGCGTTCTGCCCCTCCTTGCCGATCGCCAGCGACAGCTGGTAGTCCGGCACGATCACCCGGGCGGAGCGCTGGGCCAGGTCGACGATCTCCACCTTCGTCACCCGGGCGGGGGACAGCGCGGCGGCGACCATCTCGGCCGGGTCCTCCGACCAGTCGACGATGTCGATCTTCTCGCCGTGCAGCTCGGCCATCACGCCGCGCACCCGCATGCCGTTCGGGCCGATGCAGGCGCCCTTGGCGTTCAGGCCCTGGCGGCGCGACCAGACCGCGATCTTGGTGCGGTGACCGGCCTCGCGGGCGATCGCGGCGATCTCCACCGAGCCGTCCGCGATCTCCGGGACCTCCAGCGCGAACAGCCGCTTCACCAGGTTCGGGTGGGTGCGCGAGAGCGTCACCGACGGCCCGCGGACACCGCGCCGCACGCCCACCACGTAGCACTTCAGCCGGGTGCCGTGCCGGTAGTCCTCGCCCGGGACCTGCTCCTGCGGCGGCAGGATGGCCTCCAGCTTGCCGATGTCGACCAGCACGCTCTTCGGGTCGTTGCCCTGCTGGACGACACCGGTGACGATGTCGCCCTCCTTGCCCGCGTACTCGCCGAAGGTCTGGTCGTCCGCGGCGTCCCGCAGCCGCTGCAGGATGACCTGCTTGGCGGTGGACGCGGCGATCCGGCCGAAGCCCGACGGGGTGTCGTCGAACTCCTTCGGCTCGACGCCCTCCTCCAGCTCGGAGGCGTCCTCCAGCGCCCAGACCGTCACGTGGCCGGTCTTGCGGTTCAGCTCCACCCGCGCCCGGCGGCGCGAGCCCTCGGTGCGGTGGTACGCGATGAGGAGGGCCGACTCGATCGACTCGACCAGCAGGTCGAACGGCACGCCCTTCTCGGTGACCAGCCCGCGCAGGGCACTCATGTCGATGTCCACGACTACGCCTCCTCTTCCTCTTCGTCCACGTCCGCGATGTCGGCGGCGGCGTCGAGCAGTTCCTCGTCCTTGCGGTTGAACTCGACCTGCACCCGGGCCCGCGCGATCTCCGCGAACTCCAGTCGGCGCTCCTTGGGGCGGCCGCGCCCCTTGACCGGCTGCACCTCGACCAGCACGCCGTCCTCGTCGCTCTCCAGCACCCGCGCGGTCAGCTCCGCGCCGTCCACCAGCTTGACCGCCGCCAGCCGGCCGGTCGCCCGGCGCCAGTGCCGCGGCTCGTTCAGCGGGCGCTCGGCGCCCGGGGAGCCGACCTCCAGCAGGTACGGGGCCTCGCCCATCAGGTCGGACTCGTCCAGCGCCTGGCCGACCAGGCGGGAGAACTCGGCGATCGCGTCGAGGTCGACGCCGCCGTCGGCGTCCACGTCGACCTGCACCTGGCGGCGGCTGCCGGCCTGGGTCACCTTGACCTCTTCCAGGTCGAGCCCGGCCTCGGCTGCCAGCGGCTCCAACAAAGCGCGCAGCCGGTCGGTGGGGGTGGTGCTCATCCGGGTGACTCCTCGGCCGCGTCTGCTGTTGTCGAAGGTGCTAACTCATCGCGAAGCCTATCGGGTCAACCCCCGAACCGCCGATTCCGACCCGGACCGCCCGCACCCCCTGCGAGGAACCTCACAACGGTCGGGTACCGTCCAAGCTCCGTACGGAGCCTGTGCGGCTCCGGTAAAGATTCTCCCGACGGGGGACACCAGGCCCCCACCGAGCCCGCTGGAGCACCGATGCCCGCGCCGACACGGCGGACCTTCCTGGCCCTCGGGGCGCTCACCGGACTCCAGCTGCTCTGCGGCTGCACCGACGACCACCCCGCGAAGCCCGCGCAGTCACCGGCCGCGGACCCCGACCGCCCGCTGCGGCTGCGTCAACTCGCCGCCACCGACGCCCTGCTGGCCCGGTACGACGCCGCACTCGCCGCTCCGGGCGCCGACCCCGGCAAGCTCGGCGACCTGCGCGCGGACGTCGTCCAGCACCGCGAGGCGCTCGCCCGGACGCTGCCCTCCGCCTCGCCCTCCCCCTCCGCCTCCCCGCCCCCGTCGTCCCCCTCCGCTTCCCCCTCCGCCGCGACGGCCGCCGACCTGGCCGCGGCCGAGCAGCGCACCGCCGCCCTGCGGCTGGCCGACCTCGCCGCGGCCTCCCCCGACCTGGCCCGCACCCTCGCCTCGGTCGCCGCCTCCGGCGCGGCCCACGCGGCGGCCCTCGGCGACACCACCGCCTCCGCGGCCCCCTCTCCCTCCCCGTCCCCGTCCGCCTCGGCCTCCGCCCCCGCGGTGCCCGCCGCCGACACCGCGGCCCTGCAGGCGGCCCTCGCCGCCGAGCACGCCGCCGTCTACGGCTACGGCGTCGTCGGCGCCTTCCTGCCCGCCGGGCCCCAGCGCGAGGACGCCCGCGCCACGTACGCCGCGCACCAGGCCCGGCGCGACGCCTGGCAGCGCGTCCTGGCCACCGGGGGCGCCTCCCCCACCGCCGCGGCCCCCGGCTACCGGCTGCCCTTCCCGGTCAAGGACGCCGCGACCGCCGTCCAACTGGCCGCCCACCTGGAGACCCAGCTCACCGCCGCCTACGCCGACCTCGCCGCCGCCCCCACCTACCGCGACCAGGCCGCCGCCGCCCTGCGCGACTGCACCCTCCGCGCCGCCCACTGGGGCGCCGACCTCCCCGCCCTCCCCGGCCTCTCCGCGGAGCAGTGACCGGACCCCGCCGCGAGGGCCCCGCCAGGGGCCCGGGGAACGGCGGGCACGGGTCCGCTCACGGTGCACCGCCGGTGCGCACGTCGGCTCCGGGTTCCGTCGCCTCCCCAGGTTTCGCCCCCCCGCCCCGGATAATCGCTGTCATGGCACAACCCGCGCAGTTCAGCGTCCCCGAACGTCTCGCCGAATCGGTGCGCTCGGAGGGCACCCCCGCCGCCGCGGCCTGGCTGGCGGGGCTGCCGGAGACCGTCGCGCAGCGGCTCGCCCAGTGGCACCTGGTGCCGGAGCGGACGGTCGAACCGGGCGGTCGGCGCAGCGTGGTGGTGTACGCGCACCGCGCGGACGACCTGGCGCCCGTCGTGCTGAAGGTGTCCCGGCCGTCCGCCGAGGCGGCGGCGCTGCGGGTGTGGGCCGGACGGGGCGCGGTGCTGCTGCTGGACGAGGCGGACGGGGCGCTGCTGCTGGAGCGCCTGCACGGCGAGATCCCGCTGCGTTCGCTGGCCGAGGCGAAGGCGATGCTGGAGGCGACCAGCCTGCTGCGCCGGCTGTGGGTGCAGGCCCCGCCGGGGCACCCGTTCGAACCGCTGGCGGACCGCGCCGCCCGGACCGCCGCCCGGCTCACCGAGCGCCGTGCGCTGCCCGCGGCGCTCGACGCCGGACCGCTGGTGGACGAGGCGCTGGAGGCGGTGGCGCTGGCCGCGGACGGCAGCGGCGGCGACTGGCTGCTGCACGGCGACTTCCAGCACGGCCGGGTGCTGGCCGCGGACCGCTCCCCGTGGCTGGCGGTGGCACCGCGTCCGGTGGTCGGCGACCGGGCGTACGACCTGGCCCGGCTGGTGCTGGACCGGATCGACACGCTGGCCGCCTCGCCGGGCCCGCGCGGTGCGGCGCGGCGGCGGCTGGCGCAGCTCGCGGAGGCGGTGGAGCTGTCCGCCGACCGGGTCCGGGCGTGGACGCTGCTGCGGGCGGTGGACACCGCGCTGGGGGCGTTCGCGGCGGGCGACGCGGCGACGGCCGAGCTCCATCTGGAGTTCGCCGCCTGGCTGTGAGCCGGGGCGGTCGGCCGCCCGCGGCGGCAGGTAGTAACGTCCCGCTTCATGGAGCAGCTCACCGGGGTGACGATCGAGGCCATCGACCTGGCGGCGTGGGCGCCCGCCGTGCTGGAGGTCCAGGCGGTCGCGTTCGGGCTGGGGCCGCACGAGGTCGCGGTGCGGCTGCCGATCGTGGGGCGGCACGCGCTGCAGCCGGGGGTGGTGGCGCTGGGTGCGATGGCGCAGGGGCGGCTGGTCGGGTTCGGGTACGGGATGCCGAACCAGCGGTCGCACTGGTGGTCGACGGTGATCGAGCCGTACCTGGCGGCGCGCGGCCACGAGGGCTGGCTGGACGGCGTGTTCGCGGTGACCGAACTGCACGTGCTGCCGGAGTTCCAGGGCCTGGGCGTGGGCACCCGGCTGATCCGTTCGCTGTGCGAGCGCTCCGGCCTGGACCGGTCGATCCTGTCGGCGATCGACGCGGAGACCCCGGCCCGGCGGCTGTACCGCTCGCTCGGCTACCGGGACCTGGCCCTGGCGGTGCACTTCCCGAACACGGCCCGCCCGTACGCGGTGATGGGCGCCCACCTGCCGCTGCGCGACCCGTCCCGGTCCTGACGACGGGTCAGAACAGCACGCTCATGAACGCGCCGACCTCGCGGAAGCCGACCCGGCGGTAGGCGGCCCGGGCCCGGACGTTGAAGTCGTTGACGTACAGCGAGACGACGGGGGCGACCTCGGCGAGGGCGGTGTTGACCACGGCGGCCATGCCGGTCTCGGAGAGCCGCTTGCCGCGGTGCTCGGGGGCGACCCAGACGCCCTGGATCTGGCAGGCCCCCGCGGTGACGGCGCCGATCTCGGCCTTGAAGACGACCTTGCCGTCCTCGTCGAAGCGGGCGAACGAGCGTCCGGTGGAGACCAGTTCGGCGACCCGGGCCTGGTAGAGCAGCCCGCCGTCCCCGGCCAGCGGGGAGATGCCGACCTCCTCGGTGAACATGGCCACGCAGGCGGGCATCAGCGCCTCGATCTCGGCGCGGCCGACCCGGCGCACCAGCGGGTCGGGGGCGACCTCGGTGACGGGCGTGGAGGTGGCCATCAGCGGCTGGTGGGCGCGGACGTCGCGGGCCGGGCCCCAGGAGCGCTCCAGCAGCGCCCAGAGGGTGGCCGTGGCCTCGGCGGGGCCGACGATGGAGGAGCAGCGGCGGCCCTGCCGCCGGGCGCGTTCGGCGAAGGCCCGGACGGCCTCCGGTCCGGCGCCGACCGGGACGAGGTTGGCCCCGGCGTAGCAGAGCGCGTCGAGCCGGCCGTCGGCGTCGTGCCAGCCCCACATCTCGCCGCCGAGCCGCCAGGGGTCGAGGCCGACGGCCTCCACCCGGGTGGCGACGAAGGCGTTGGCGACCGGGTCGCGGTGCAGGATCTCCAGCGCGTCGTCGAGGTCGGGGGCCTCCAGCACGCGGGTGGCGGCGAGCGCCCGGGCGGCCTGGAACGGGCCGGGCAGCATCACACCTCGGTCGAGCACGGGGGCACCTCTCGGACGGGCGGGGCCGCCCGCTGGGGCGGCCCCGCCGGGGGACTTCAGGCCGTCACTCGGCGGCCACGACCACGGGGGCGCCGGATTCGACGCCCTCCTCCTGCATCTGCTCGGCCAGCTTCATGGCCTCCTCGATCAGGGTCTCGACGATCTTCGACTCGGGCACGGTCTTGATCACCTCGCCCTTGACGAAGATCTGGCCCTTGCCGTTGCCGGAGGCCACGCCGAGGTCGGCCTCGCGGGCCTCGCCGGGGCCGTTGACGACGCAACCCATGACGGCGACCCGCAGCGGCACCTCCATGCCCTCCAGGCCGGCGGTGACCTCCTCGGCGAGCTTGTAGACGTCGACCTGGGCGCGGCCGCAGGACGGGCAGGAGACGATCTCCAGGCCGCGCTGGCGCAGGTTCAGCGACTCCAGGATCTGGATGCCGACCTTGATCTCCTCGGCCGGCGGGGCGGAGAGCGAGACCCGGATGGTGTCGCCGATGCCCTCGGCCAGCAGCGCGCCGAAGGCCACCGCGGACTTGATGGTGCCCTGGAAGGCGGGCCCGGCCTCGGTGACGCCCAGGTGCAGCGGGTAGTCGCAGGCCGCGGCGAGCTGCCGGTAGGCGTTGATCATCACGACCGGGTCGTTGTGCTTGACCGAGATCTTGATGTCGCGGAAGTCGTGCTCCTCGAAGAGCGAGCACTCCCACAGCGCGGACTCCACCAGCGCCTCGGGGGTGGCCCGGCCGTACTTCTCCAGCAGCCGCTTGTCGAGCGACCCGGCGTTGACGCCGATCCGGATCGGCACGCCCGCGTCCTTGGCCGCCTTGGCGATCTCGCCGACCTTGTCGTCGAAGGCCTTGATGTTGCCGGGGTTGACCCGGACGGCGGCGCAGCCCGCGTCGATCGCCGCGAACACGTACTTCGGCTGGAAGTGGATGTCGGCGATGACCGGGATCTGCGACTTCCTGGCGATGATCGGCAGCGCGTCGGCGTCGTCCTGCGAGGGGACGGCGACCCGGACGATCTGGCAGCCGGAGGCGGTCAGCTGGGCGATCTGCTGCAGGGTGGCGTTGACGTCGGAGGTGAGGGTGGTGGTCATCGACTGCACCGAGACCGGCGCGTCGCCGCCGACCGGCACGTTGCCGACCATGATCTGACGCGAGTGGCGGCGCTGGGCCAGCGGCTTGAGCGGCAGGGAAGGGATACCGAGCGAGATCGCGGTCATGTGCGCAGTTTTTTCCTCTGGAGAGGTTCGGTGAGTCGGGGCGCGCCCGCGGTGGCGGGGGCGCCCGGCGTCCAACGGTACGCCACGGCCGGGTGGCGGAGCACACCCGGCCGCGGGTGGCGCGCGGCTAGTTGATGCGCACCGGGTTGACGATGTCGGCGGCCATCACGAGGCCGGTGAAGCAGACGAAGATCCCGGCGACCACGTAGGCCAGCGGCATCAGCCGGGCCACGTCGAACGGCCCGGGGTCGGGCCGCCGCAGCACCTTGGCGGCGGTGCGGCGCACCGACTCCCACAGCGCCCCGGCGATGTGGCCGCCGTCCAGCGGCAGCAGCGGCAGCATGTTGAACAGGAACAGCATGAAGTTCATGTACGCGAGCATCTGGACGAAGAAGGCCAGCTGCTGGGTGGCGGGCAGGTCCATCGCGAACACGTCGCCGCCGAGCCGGGCCGCGCCGACCATGCCGACCGGGGAGTCCTGCTCGCGCGGGGCGCCGTCGACGACGGCGTGCCACAGGCCGGGGATCTTGCCGGGCAGCTGGGTCAGCGACTCCACGCCGTGCCTGGCCATCTTCGCCATCTCGTCGGCGCTCTCGCCGACCGACATGTGGTGGACGCCGGTGGCGGGGGTGATGCCGAGGAAGCCCGCGGTGACGGTCTGGCCCTTGACCGGGTAGCCGTCCTTGTCCAGCGCGGCGAGGGTGTTGGTCTTGATGTCGGCGGCCAGCGTCTGGGTGCTGCCGTCCCGGTGCCGGACCTCGACGTCCACGTGCCGGCCCGCCGAGTCCCGGATCAGGCCCTGCAACTGGTCGTAGTCGTGGATCCGCACGCCGCCGAAGGCCAGCACGGTGTCGCCCGCCCGCAGCCCGGCCGCGTTGGCCGGGGACTTCTCGGCGCCCGGCGCGCAGGTGTCGGTCTGGGCGCTGACCGGGACGACGCACTCGCTGACCGACTGGATGGTCGGCGTGGACCGGGTGACGCCGATGCCCATGAACAGGGCGAGGAACAGCCCGATCGCCAGGACCAGGTTCATGCCCGGCCCCGCGAACATCACGATGACGCGCTTCCACGGCTTGCGGGTGTAGAACAGCCGGGTCTCGTCACCGGGCTGCAGCTCCTCGTACGAGGCCGCCCGGGCGTCCTCGATCATGCTCCGCCAGGGCGAGGAGGACCGCTTCGTTATCCGGCCGTCCGCCCCCGGCGGGAACATGCCGATCATCCGGATGTAGCCGCCGAACGGGATCGCCTTGAGGCCGTACTCGGTCTCGCCCCGCCTGGTCGACCAGATGGTCCTCCCGAAGCCGACCATGTACTGCGGGACGCGGATGCCGAACAGCTTCGCGGTGGAGAGGTGGCCGAGCTCGTGCCAGGCGATCGAGAACAACAGCCCGACCACGAAGATCAGGACGCCCAGCACCCACATCAGCTTGTCCACCGCTCCGCCTCCGTCGTCCCTAACCTGCCGCCAGCTCCCGGGCCCGGGCGCGGGCCCAGTGCTCAGCCTGGAGTACGTCCTCCACCGTGAGCGGAGTTCCCGCCGCCGGGGTGCCGTGCTCGGCGACCACCTTCGCCACAGTGTCCACGATTCCGGTGAAGGGCAGCGCGCCCTTCAGGAAAGCGTCCACACATTCCTCGTTCGCGGCGTTGAAGACCGCGGGGGCCGTCCCGCCGAGCGTACCGACCTCGCGGGCCAGCTCGACGGCGGGGAAGGCCACGTCGTCCAGCGGGAAGAACTCCCAGGTCGCGGCCTTGGTCCAGTCGCAGCCGGGGGCCGCGTCGGGCACCCGGTCCGGCCAGCCGAGGCCCAGCGCGATCGGCATCCGCATGTCCGGCGGGCTCGCCTGGGCCAGCGTGGAGCCGTCCGTGAACTCCACCATCGAATGAACGACCGACTGCGGATGGACCACCACCTCGATCCGGTCGAAGGGCACGTCGTACAGCAGGTGCGCCTCGATCACCTCCAGGCCCTTGTTCACCAGGGTCGCCGAGTTGATCGTCACCACCGGGCCCATCGCCCAGGTCGGGTGCGCCAGCGCCTCGGCGGGGGTCACGCCCGCCAGCTGCTCGCGGGTGCGGTTGCGGAACGGGCCGCCGCTGGCCGTCACCACCAGCTTGCGGACCTCGGCGCGGGTGCCGCCGGACAGCGCCTGGAACAGCGCGGCGTGCTCGGAGTCCACCGGCACGATCTGGCCGGGCTGCGCGACCGCCTTGACCAGCGGCCCGCCGACGATCAGCGACTCCTTGTTCGCCAGCACCAGCACCCGGCCCGCCCGCAGCGCGGCCAGCGTCGGGGCCAGGCCGATCGAGCCGGTGATGCCGTTCAGCACCGAGTGGCACTCCAGCGCGGCCAGTTCGGTGGCCGCGTCCGGGCCCACCAGGAGCTGCGGCAGCGGGGCCCCGGCCGCCCCGGCGGCCAGCGCCTCGCGCAGCGGCCGCTCGGCGGCCGGGTCGGCCACCGCGACGGTGTGCACCCCGAGCGCGAGGGCCTGCTCGGCGAGCAGCTCCACCCGGCCGCCGGCCGCGGACAGCGCGACCACCCGGAACCGGTCGGGGTTGCGGAGCACCACGTCGATGGCCTGGGTGCCGATCGAGCCGGTCGAGCCCAGGATGACCAACTCCCGGGGGCCCTGCGGGTCCCGGACGACCGGAGTGAAGCGCGACTGCGGATGGGCGAGCGAGTTCATGCCCACCATTGTGTCCTGCCACCGGGCCCGCCCCGGCCGGAACCCGTCCGGCGTTCCGCCTCCCGGAACGCGCGCGGCGCCCCGCCCCCGCGACGGTGCGGGGGCGGGGCGCTCAGCGGCGGCTCAGCGGTCTCAGAGGTCGAGGCCGGTGAGGACCAGCACCTTCTCGAAGGTGAAGTCCTCCATCGCGTAGCGCACGCCCTCGCGGCCCACGCCGGAGTCCTTCACGCCGCCGTACGGCATCTGGTCGGCCCGGTAGGACGGCGCGTCGCCGATCACCACGCCGCCGACCTCCAGCTCCCGGTGGGCCCGGAACGCGGTCTGCACGTCGTGCGTGAACACGCCCGCCTGCAGGCCGAACGCCGAGTCGTTGACCGCGGCGAACGCCTCCTCGGTGCCCTCCACCCGGTGCAGCGACAGCACCGGGCCGAACACCTCGGCCCGGGCCAGGATGGCGTCCGCGGGCAGCTCGGCCAGCACGGTCGGGGCGTACGCGGCGCCGTCCCGGCTGCCGCCGGTCAGCACCTTGGCGCCCTTGGCGACCGCGTCCTCGACCCAGGACTCGACGCGCTGGGCGGCGTTCTCGTCCACCAGCGGGCCGACGTCGGTGGCCTCGTCCGACGGGTCGCCGGTGACCTGCGCCCGCACCTTCTCGACGACCTTCTCCACCAGGCGGTCGTAGACGCTCGCGTCGGCGATCACCCGCTGCACCGAGATGCAGGACTGGCCGCCCTGGTAGTTGGCGAACAGCGCGATCCGGCTCGCCGCCCAGTCGAGGTCCGCCTCGGAGTTCCAGTCGGCCAGCACCACGGCCGCGGCGTTGCCGCCGAGCTCCAGGGTGACGTGCTTGCGCGGCACCGAGTCCATGATCTGGTAGCCGACCTTGTCCGAGCCGGTGAACGAGATCACCGGCAGGCGCTCGTCCTGCACCAGGGCGGGCATCTTGGCGTTCTCCACCGGCAGCACGCTCCAGGAGCCGGCCGGCAGGTCGGTCTCGGCCAGGATCTCGCCCAGCACCAGGGCGGACAGCGGGGTGGCCGGAGCGGGCTTCAGGATGATCGGCGCGCCCACCGCGATCGCCGGGGCCACCTTGTGCGCCACCAGGTTCAGCGGGAAGTTGAACGGCGCGATGCCCAGCACCGCGCCGCGCGGGAAGCGCCGCACGATCGCGTACCGGCCGGTGCCGCCCGGGTCGGTGTCCAGCCGCATGGTCTCGCCGTTGGTGCGGCGCGCCTCTTCGGCGGCCCAGCGGAACACCGACACGGCCCGGCCGACCTCGCCGCGCGCCCACTTGATCGGCTTGCCGTTCTCCGCGGTGATCAGCTTCGCGATCTCCTCGGTGCGCTCGGCCAGCCGCCTGGCGACGTGGTCCAGCGCGGTCGCCCGCTGGTGCGCCGGGGTCGCGGCGAACACCGGCACCGCGGCCGCGGCGGCCGCCACGGCCTCCTCCACCTGCGCGTCCGTCGGCACGCCGACCGTCGCCACCAGGCTGCCGTCGTGCGGGTGGCGCACCTCGAACGCCGTCTCGCCGCTCGCCCGCCGCCCGGCCAGCCAGAACTGATGAGTGGTGGTCACGGTCGCACCGCCCCCTTCCTTCGAAGACTTGTCGCCTTCACGGTAGGGCGCGGCATCGGGGTTTCCGATTGGACGGACGGGACGAAACCGGGGGTCCGATTAGGACGTCGCGGAGGACAGGTCGTCCCGCTCCCCGCCCTACTCCTCCCCCGACCTGAGCGCCAGCCACAGCTCCATCCGGACGTCCGTGTCGTCCAGCGAGCGCCCGAGCAGCTCCTCCACCCGCCGCATCCGGTAGCGCAGCGTGTGCCGGTGCACGCCCAGGTCGGCCGCCGCGGCGTCCCACTGGCCGTGCCGGGAGAGCCAGGCCCGCAGCGAGGCGACCAGGTCGCCGCGGGCGGTGCGGTCGTGCTCGCGCAGCGGGCGCAGCAGGCCCTCGGCGAAGGCGGTGACGGCCTCCTCGCCCAGCAGCGGCAGCAGCGAACCCGCGCCGACCTCCTCGTGGTCGACGGTGCGGCGGCCGCCGCGCTGGGCCACCGCCAGGGCCCGCTCGGCCTGGGCGTGGGCCGTCCCGGCGTCCTCCAGGGCCGCGGGGGCGGAGACGCCCAGCGCCAGGCCCTCGTGCTCCTCGACGGCGCCCAGGCAGGCCCGGTGCACCGAGCCGTTGTCCAGCGCGAGCACCATCAGGCGCGGCCCGTGCGCGCCGTCCTCGCGGGCCACCAGCAGCTTCTCGCCGACCTTGCCGCCCGCGTTCTCCGCCCGGTCACCGAGCTCGCCGAGCGCCTCCGCGGCCTCCGGCCCCGGCCCGGCGGCCGCGACCAGCACCCGGACGGTGCCCTCGGGCAGGCCGCCGAACAGCCCCGCGGCGACCTGCCGGGCGGTGCCCACCTCCCCGGCCAGCACCATCCGCAGCAGCGCCGCGCCCATCCGCTCCTCGGCCTGCCGCAGCTCGCGCGAGCGCTCCAGGGTGAGGGTGAGCAGCGCGACCGCGGCGTTCAGCACGTACCGCTCGGTCGGGGTGATCCGGTCCTCGGTGCCGACCGCCAGGAAGCCGCGCGGACGCCGGTCGGCGCCCAGCGACTGGACCACCACGTAGTCCTCGTCCGCGGTGTCGATCGTCCCGGCCCGGCCCTGCAGCGCGGCGCTGGACGGGGCGGGGCGGCGGCGCAGCCGGTCGACCTCGGCGGCCAGCCGGCCGGCCCGGCGGGCCGCCCAGTCGGGGGCCACCGCGGACAGCGCGCCCGAGCCGTCGTACAGCGCCGCCCAGCCGCCCAGCCGGGCCGCCAGCCGGCGCACCACGGCGGTGGTGCCGTCCTTGCCGAGCGCGGCCCGGGTCAGCTCCTCCTGCGCCTCGAAGCTGGTGGTGACGGCCTCGTACTGCTCGGCGGCCAGCGCGGCCGAGACGGTCTTGGAGATCGCGATGAACGGCGTCGCCTCCGGCACCCGCAGCAGCGGCAGCCCGCGGTGGGCGGCGGCTTCCACCAGCGCCTGCGGCACCTCGCGGTGCGAGAGCCCGACCCCCAGCCCGAGGCCGACCACGCCCGCGTCGGCCAGCCGGTGCACGTACGCCTGCAGTTCGGCGGCGCCCTTGCCCAGCTTGATGCCGGTGGTGAGGAGCAGCTCGCCGCCCTCGAGGAACGGGGTGGGGTCGTCCAGCTCGCTGGTGTGGACCCAGCGGACGGGGCGCTCCAGGTGGTCCGCGCCGGCCAGGACCGTCAGGTGCAGCGCGGTGGTGCGGACGACGGAGGCGAGAGTGGGGGGCATGGCACCTTCGGTGGTTCGACCCGGCTGCGCCGTTGCCGCCGGGCGAGTGAGGGTTCTCCTCCCATTATGGACGCTCCGGACAACCCGGAGTGCCGAAATCCGCCGGTCCGTAGCTTCCGTGACCCAAACGATGACCGGTCCGCGCCCCGCCGCCCCTCCCGGCTCAGTGCCGCAGGTCCACCAGCAGCGGCGGCACCTGCTCCCCCGTCACCGAGGTCAGCGAGACCACCGCGTGCCCGGACGGCAGCGCGTGCGCCAGGTCGGACGGCGACCAGCGGTGCCGCTCGACGTCCCGGGTGGTGACCGACTCGGTCTGCGCGGTGGTGCCGGACAGCGCCTTGCGCACCAGCCGCCCGGCCCGGCGCACCGTTCCCCCGGAGGTGTCCGGGACGTGCGTCACCGCGGTCTCCCGCACCAGGTGGGTGCCCCACGCCTCGGAGAACAGCCGGCCGTCCCAGGGCGCGATGCCCGGGAACGCCATCCGGTTGCCGACCGCGCCGAACAGCGGCGCCCGCAGCGCCTCCGGCAGGTCGGACAGCGTGCGCAGCAGCAGCACCACGCCCGCGTTGGCGCCGCGCAGCCGCTGGATCCCGCGGATCGCCTGCGCGTCGACCGCCGCGGTGGCGTCGTCCAGCACCATCCCGGCGAACAGCTCCCGGTCCCGGCGGTCGGCCGCCGCCTGGGTGAACTGGCCCAGCAGCAGCCGCGACAGGATCCGGGCCGCCTCCGGGTGGCTGCGCTCGGGCAGCTTCACCCGCACCCGCAGCGGGTGCTCCAGCGCACGCATCGCGAACGCGGGCTTGGCGTCCGGCCCGCCGGAGAACCCGGCCGCCAGCGCGGGCCGGTCCAGCAGCGCCAGCCGGTCCGCGAGCAGCGCGCCCGGGTCGTCGGCCCGGCCGTGCATCCGCTCGCGCTGCTGCAGGTCGGCCTCGAACTCCGCCCACCGCCCCGACTTCCGCACCTGCTCGCCGAGCTCCGCCCAGCCCTCCGCGTCCCCCGCCAGCAGCGCCCGCAGCGCCCGCACCCCCGGGTACCGCCCGTACGCCGCCCGGTACGGCCCGACCACCTGCTGCATCGCGGCCCGGGCGCTCTCCGCCCGCGGCGCCAGCTCGTCCGGCAGCAGCGCGTCCGCCAGCCGGGCCGCCGCCTCGTCCGAGTGCGGCGCCGCACCGTACAGGTCCAGGCCGTACGGGGCCGCCGGGTCGCCCGGGGCGATCACCACGTCGTACCAGTCGTCGGGCCCGAGGTCCGCGTCGGACGCACCGACCACCACGGCGCAGGCCGCGCCCGCCAGCGCCTGCAGGCACAGCGCCTCGGCGACCGGCCGGGCCAGCGCGGCGGTCTTGCCGGTGCCCGCCGGGCCGACCGCCAGCAGCGAGGTGCCCAGCACCCGCGGGTCCAGCGCGAAGCCCGCGTTCCGGTGCGCGACCGGGTTCTTCGGCACGTCCTGCGCCGTCCCCAGCCGCACCTGGCGCACCAGCAGGTCGTGCCGCGCCGCCCGCCCGCCCGGCAGGTCCCGCTGCTCGGACGGGTGCGCGCACGCCGCCCCGCCCCGGGCCGCCACCTGCGCGGCGAACTCCTGCCACGCCGCCGGGTCGCTCCCCACCGTCCGCCACGCCTGGTGCAGCCGCACGTAGTCCACGTCCCCGACCGGCTCCCCCTCCAGCCGCCGCACCGCCTCCCCGACCGGCCGCAGCTCGGCCCACACGTCCACGACGGGCGCCGCCTCGGGGGCGGGAGGGACCTCGGTGACGGTGTGGGACAGCAGCGGCAGCAGGAAGCGGCGACCGACCTCGCGCCAGCGGCCCATGTACCCGAAGACCCTGATCACCCCGACGATGATCAGCAGGTTGACCGCGAGCGCGACCAGGATGGTCGGGATCTCCGAGAGGGAACCGAGACCGAGCAGGCCGAGTCCGGACAGCGCGAGTCCGCGGCCGTAGATGAACACCAGCCAGGCGGCCAGCAGGTTCAGCGCCGCCCGCAGCAGTAGCGGCCCCGCCGGGGTGGTGGCCTGTTCGGCGGCCTTGGGGTCGTGCGGGGTGTGGTGCTGCCGGTAGATGCCGGGGGCGGCCTCGGGGCGGGGGGCGGTGACCCAGGTGGTGAGGTGGAAGGGGGCGCGGGGCGGGGGGAGATGGGGGTGGGCGGGTCGGGTTCTCGCGTCGTTCAGTTCCACTTCGGGCCCCTCCTACGTTGCCGGCGGTGCCATACCCGCATCGCCGTCCCACCGACACACCCGGGGGCCAATGTAGTGGAGTGCGCGGGCGCGCAGCCGATCTTCGGCCACTGGCCGCGCCGGACAAGTGGGTCGTCCGAGCACTACCGAGTGGCGCATGCCCGGGCCGTCCGGCCGGTCGTAGCCTGCGGTTACCGCGTCAAGAACTTGGAGAAGACAGATGAGCGCTGCAACGCCGCTCCCGCAGGAGCGCCGACTGGTCACCGCGATCCCCGGCCCGAAGTCGCAGGAGCTGCAGTCTCGCAAGCTCGGCGCGGTCCCGGCGGGCGTGGGCACCACGCTGCCGGTGTACGTGTCGCGGGCCGGCGGCGGCGTGCTGGAGGACGTGGACGGCAACAGCCTGATCGACTTCGGTTCGGGCATCGCCGTGACGAACGTGGGCAACAGCGCCGCGGCCGTGGTGGCGCGGGCGACCGAGCAGCTGGCCGCGTTCACGCACACCTGTTTCATGGTGACCCCGTACGAGGGCTACGTGGCGGTGGCGGAGCAGCTGAACGAGCTGACCCCGGGCGACCACGACAAGCGCACCGCGCTGTTCAACTCGGGTGCCGAGGCGGTGGAGAACGCGGTGAAGATCGCCCGCGCCTACACCAAGCGGACCGCCGTGGTGGTGTTCGACCACGGCTACCACGGCCGCACCAACCTGACCATGGGCCTGACGGCGAAGAACATGCCGTACAAGCAGGGCTTCGGGCCGTTCGCGCCGGAGATCTACCGGGTGCCGGTGGCGTACCCGTACCGCTGGCTGACGGGTGCGGAGAACTGCGCCGCCGAGGCCGCCGCGCAGGCGATCGACCTCATCAACAAGCAGATCGGCGCGGAGAACGTCGCGGCGATCATCATCGAGCCGATCCAGGGCGAGGGCGGTTTCATCGAGCCGGCCAAGGGCTTCCTGCCGGCGATCGTGGAGTTCGCGAAGGCGAACGGGATCGTGTTCGTGGCGGACGAGATCCAGACCGGCTTCTGCCGCACCGGCCAGTGGTTCGCGTGCGAGGACGAGGGCGTCGTCCCGGACCTGATCACCACCGCGAAGGGCATCGCGGGCGGTCTGCCGCTGGCGGCGGTGACCGGCCGGGCCGAGATCATGGACGCCGCGCACTCGGGCGGCCTGGGCGGCACCTACGGCGGCAACCCGGTGGCCTGCGCGGCCGCGCTGGGTGCGATCGAGACGATGAGGTCCGAGGACCTGAACGGCAAGGCGCAGCGGATCGGCGAGCTGATGCTGGGCCGGCTGCGGGCCATGCAGGAGAAGTTCGAGGTGATCGGCGAGGTCCGCGGCCGCGGCGCGATGATCGCGGTGGAGCTGGTGAAGCCGGGCGGCAAGGAGCCGAACCCGGAGGTGACCGCGGCGATCGCGAAGGCGTGCCACGCGGAGGGCCTGGTGGTGCTGACCGCCGGCACGTACGGCAACGTGCTGCGCTTCCTGCCGCCGCTGGTGATCCCGGAGCACCTGCTGGTCGAGGGCCTGGACATCCTGGAGTCGGCCTTCGCGGGCGTCTGAGCCCTGCGGGCACGGCGGAACTCCCGGTGAGCGGCGCGGGGGTCGGACGGAGCGGATCCCGTCCGGCCCCCGCGCGTTCGCGTGCCGGACGGGTGGGTGGAGGTGACCCCACCGGTGGTGAAGATGCTGTGCACGATGGCGGGTCCCCCGCTCCCGGTCCCGGCTTTGACGTACTGTCATCACAGATGGACAGCGAACAGCACCCACTGCCCACCACTCCGTCCGCCGCCGAGGCGGACGCACCTGACCGATCGACCGGCCGTCCCGCCCACACCCCCCGGGCCGCACGGCGCGGCGATCGCCTTGGCCGCCCCGGAGCTCTCCCCCCTGCTCCGGGGCGGCCGATTTTTGCTGTCCTGCCCATGACACTCGGGCTGGTGCTGGCCGCGGTCTCCTGGCAGGTGGCGGTGGACGGGCCGCTGCTGGGGGTGGACACGGCGGTGCGCGACGGGGTGCGGCACCTGCGCCGGGCGATCGGCTCGACGTTGCTGAACCACCTGGGCGTGGCGCTGTCGGACCTGGGCGGCGCCCTGGTCGCGGTCCCGGTGCTGCTGGGGTGCGCGGGCCTGACGGCCCGGCTGGCCCGGCGCGACGGGCGGCCGCGCTGGTGGGTGCCGGTGCCGGTGGCCGTGGCGGCCGCGGTGCTGGTCCCGCTGCTGGTGGTGCCCGCGAAGGCGTGGTTCGCCCGCCCGGGCCCGTACGGGACGCCGCTGGCCCCGGACCAGTGGGGCTGGTACCCGTCGGGCCACACCGCGACCTCGGCGATCGCGTACGGGACGGCGGCGCTGCTGCTGGCCCGGGTGCTGCCGGCGGCGGCCGGACGGCGACTGGGCGCGGTGACGGTGCTGGTGTGCCTGGGGGTGGGCGCGGGCCTGGTGTGGAGCGACTTCCACTGGCTGCTGGACGTGCTGGCGAGCTGGTGCCTGGCCGGCCTGCTGCTGCTCGGCCTGCACCGGCTGCTGCCGCGCCTACTGCCCGACCGGCCCCGACCTGCCGACTGACGGGCCGTCAGCCACCGGGTCGGTCCAGACCATTGACGCCCACCCGGCTCGCGCGCACCCTGTTCCCCACCCATTCAGCACGCGATCGCCGGGAGGCGAATGTGCGTTCCCCAGTCATGCCCATGACGCGTTTCTCGGTGGCGGCCTCACTGCTGGCCCTGGCGGTGACGGCGCTGCCGGCCCCGCCCGCGGCAGCGGCGGCGGCCTCCCCGGTGCAGGTGTACGGGGCCTGGCACTGCAGCAACGACGCCTGCACCTGGGCGAAGGTGCGCGACCTGGCCGAGTTCGACGCCGCCAACCACTGGCTGATCGACCGCGGCGACGGCCGCCCCTCGGTGAACGTGGTGGTGCTGAGCTTCGTCAACCCGCTGCGGCTGCTCAACGGCACCACCGACGCCGGGAACGCCGCCGGGGTCCCGGTCGGCATGAACCAGCAGGTGGTGGACTACTTCACGGCGCACGGCGTCCGGGTGATGCTCTCCATCGGCGGCATCACGTACACCGGCGACTGGGACACCGCGCTGGCCCAGAACGGCACGCTGCTCGGCCAGAAGGCGGCGGCGCTGGCGAGCAGGCTCGGCGTGGGCATCGAGATCGACTACGAGAACAGCAACAGCCCGAACCTGACCGGCCTGCAGGCCTTCGTGGACGCCTACCGGGCCGCCCACCCGTACGACGCCTCGGGCGCCGACCCGACCGCCCGGCTGACCATCGACGTGGCGGCCGGGGACCGCTGGCTGATCGGCATCGACCAGTACGCCACCGCGCACTGGCTGACCACGGCGAACCCGGTGCTGGACTACGCCAACGCGATGGTGCCGAGCAAGCAGCCGTCCGCCTCCTCGGCGGTCGCCAACTGGCAGGAGCACCTGGACGGCAAGCCGACCTACAACCCGGCGATCCCGCCGCTGGCACCGGCGAAGTTCACCGGCAGCCTGTACATCGCGGAGGGCTCGCAGGTCCGCCCGGAGTGCACCAACTTCGCGAACTCGGTGCAGAAGGCCACCGGCAGCTGGGTGCAGAGCGCCGCACCGAACGGGGCGGGGACGACGGCCGGGCTGCTGGGCTTCATGTTCTGGGCGGCCGAGAAGCCGTCCACCCGGGGCGTGACCACCGCCCCGCCGAACAGCTGCGAGGGCGGGGTCGGCGCGGGGGCCACGGCCTTCGACGTGCCGGTGCCGATGCCCCCGCTGCGCCAGAGCTGAGCGGACGCGGGGGCCGGGCGGGGTCGGCGCGGGGGGCGGTCAGCCCTCCTCGCCGGTGAGGCGCTGGACGGTGCCGGCCTCCCCGCCCTCGCGCTGCCAGGCGACGACCAGTTCGTCGCGGGTGCCGAAGCGGACCAGGTGGCGGCCCACCACGTCCTCCAGCCGGTCGAGGGCCTCCTCGGCGCCCTCGACGGACAGCAGCAGCGCGCCGTCCTCGGCGGTGAGCTCGGCCCGGCCGGCGCCGAAGACGAGCGAGCCGCGGCCGGTCTCCTCCGACCACTCGGCGGGGACCTTGCGGCCCATGTGGGCGGCGAGCTGCTTGGCGTAGCGGGCGGGGCGGTCGGTGCTGACGCGGGCGCTGGAGCGGGCCACGGGGGACTCCTCGGTTCGACGGCGCAGGGGCGGTGAGGCTCACCTAAGCTACTGGATTGCTGAGCCAAGCTCAACAAGTTATCGAGGCGAGATCGGTCACCCTCCGTACCGGCTCCGGGCCGCCCGCTACCCTGTGCCCATGACCACCCCCGGCCCCGCCGACACCGCAGCGGAACTCGCCGACGCGCTCACCCGGGCGATGAAGCGGATCCGCCGACGGACCATGCAGCGGCTGGAGCCGTACGGCCTCACCCCCGCCCAGGGCCGGGCCCTGCGCACCCTCGCCCACGCACCCGGCTGCGAGAGCGCCGAGACCATGCGGCTGAGCGAGCTCGCCGAGCGGCTGCACATCGCCCCGCGCTCCGCCACCACCGTGGTCGACGCCCTGGAGGAGGCCGGCCTGGTCGCCCGCACCCCCGACCCGGCCGACCGCCGGGCGGTGCGACTGGTGCTCACCGAGGACGGGCACGGCGCGCTGGAGCGGATCTCCCGGGTCCGGCACGAGGTCGCCCAGGAGTACTTCGGCCCGGTCAGCCCTGCCGAACAGGACGCCCTGCTGCGCGCGCTGCGGCACGCCGAGGAAGCGTACGAAGCCGGTCCCACCCCGTAGCCGGGACGGCGCCCAGCCCGATCCCCGCGATCACCAGCAGCGCCGCCGCCCCCGCCGCCGGGCTGAACCGCTCGCCGAGCAGCAGCGCCGCCGAGGACATCCCGAACACCGGCACCAGCAGCGAGTACGGGGCGACCGCCGAGGCGTCGTAGCGGCGCAGCAGGTGGCTCCAGGCGACGAAGCCGAACAGCGTGGACACCAGGCCGACGTACAGCACCGCGCCGACGCCCGGCCAGGTGATCGCGCGCAGCGCCGCCAGGTCCGCGCCCGGGCCCTCGACCAGCAGCGACAGCGCCAGCAGCGGCAGCGGCGGCACCGCGGAGACCCACACCATCCAGCGCAGCGCGTCCGGCGGGGCGGCCCTGCGGGTCAGCACGTTGGCCAGGCCCCAGGCCACCGCCGAGCCGATCACCAGCACGAACGCCCCGACCGGCCCGCCCACGCCGCGGTCGGCGGCGGCCAGCGCGATCCCGGCGAACGCCACCGCCAGCCCGACGGTCCGCAGCCGCCCGGGCCGCTCGCCCAGCATCCCGGCGGCGAACAGCGCGGTGAACCCGGCCTGTCCCTGCAGCACCAGCGAGGACAGCCCGGCCGGCATCCCGGCGTGCATGCCGAGGAACAGCAGCCCGAACTTCACCACCCCCAGCACCAGCCCGACCCCGAGCACCCACCGCCACGCCACCCGCGGCGGGCCGACCAGGAACACCGCGGGCAGCGCCACCACGGCGAACCGCATCGCGCAGAACAGCAGCGGCGGGAAGTCGTGCAGACCGACCTCGATCAGCACGAAGTTCAGGCCCCAGACCGCGGCGACCAGCACGGCGAGGGCGATGTGACGCGGCGTCATCGCGGAGGAGGAGGTCATGCCCCGAGGATCCCCCGGGGCGACCGTTCAGCACCAGCGACCTTTTCTCAACCGAACCGTTCAGCAATGCTGCACGGTTGCCGCACCATGGACCCATGATGGATCTGGGACGCCTGCGCGCCCTGCACGCGGTCGCCGTGCACGGCTCGGTCGGCGGGGCCGCCGCGGCCCTCGGCTTCACCCCCTCCGCGATCTCCCAGCAGATCGCCAAGCTCGAACGCGAGACCCGCACCGTCCTGCTCGAACGCCAGGGCCGGGGCGTCCAGTTGACCGACGCCGCACGGCACCTCGCCGACACCGCGCAGCGCGTCCTGAGCCTGGTCGAGCAGGCCGAGGTGACGCTGGAGGAGCAGCGCGGCCGGGCGGTCGGACGGCTGCTGGTGGCCGCCTTCCCCACCGCGGCGCGCGGCCTGCTGCCCGCCGTCCTGGCCGAACTGCGCGACACCTGCCCCGAGTTGGACGTCCGCCTGCTGGAGAGCGACCCGTACCCGGCGGCCGAACTGGTGGCCCGCGGCGAGGTCGACCTGGCGGTCGTGCAGGACTGGGCGACCGTCCCGCTGCCGGTGCAGTCCGGGGTCGACCGGCTCGACCTCGGCGAGGACCCGGTCGACCTGCTGCTGCCCGTCGCGCACCCGCTGGCCGCGCTGGACGCCGTCCCGGTGACGGCGCTGCGCGGTCAGCGCTGGATCAGCGTCCCGCCCGGCAACATCTGCCACGACTGGCTGCTGCGCACCATGCGGGAGACCGGCGAGGAACCGGACGTCGCCCACCAGGTCGGCGAGTTCCAGACCCAGCTCGCCCTGATCGCCGCCGGCCTCGGCCTCGGCCTGATCCCCCGCCTGGGCCGCGGCCCCCTCCCGCCCGGCACCACCGCCCGCCCCGTCACCCCCGAACCCGTCCGCCGCGTCCACGCCCTCTGGCGCACCCAGACCTCCCGCCGCCCCGCCGTTACCGCCACCCTCACGGCCCTGCGCCGCCACTGGAACGCCCTGGCCGACGGCCCCGCCCCTACGCCAGCCCCACCACCAGCCACATGAACCCCACCCCCAGCAGCGTGCACGCCGGCGTGCCCGCCCTCCCCCGCCCCACCCCGCCGGAGGCGCCCCCCTTCCGTTCCCCCTTCACGCCAGCCCCACCACCAGCCACATGAACCCCACCCCCAGCAGCGTGCACGCCAGCGTGCCCTTCGACGGGTGCGGGCTGTGCGCCTCGGGCAGGATGTCGGAGGTCGCCAGGTACATCAGGAACCCGCCGAAGAAGCCGAGGTAGAGCCCGAGCAGCTGTTCCGGGATGGTGAACAGCAGCGTGATCCCGGCCCCGGTGACGGGCGCGAGCGCGTCGGCGAACAGCAGCGCGACGGCCCGCCGCCGGTTGTTCCCGTACAGCCGGGTGAGGGTGTACGTGTTGAAGCCGTCCGCGAAGTCGTGCGCGACGACGGCGATGGCGACGACCGTGCCGACCGTCGTCCCGGCCTGGAACGCGGCGCCGATCGCGAAGCCGTCCATCATGCTGTGCAGCACCAGCGCGGAGGCGGCCGCGATCCCGACCCCCTGCTCGCGCTGCCGCTCGCCGTGCCCGTGCGCGTGCCCGTGCCCGTGGCTGTGCGCGGCGTACTCGCCCTCGTGGCCCCGGTGGATGGCGACGGCGCGTTCCACGACGTGGATGGCGAGGAAGCCCGCGGCGAACATCAGCAGCGCGGCGGGGACGCCGTGGACCTGCTGCGGGGCCTGTTCCATCGCCTCGGGGAGCAGGTCGAAGGCGACCACGCCGAGCATCAGCCCGGCGGCGAAGCCGAGGACGAGGTGGCGGCGGTCCCCGGTGCGCTGGGCGACGAACCCGCCGACCAGGGTCATCAGGAACGCGCCCGCGGCGACCAGCACGGCGGTCAGTTTCGGCCTCCCCCGTCACGGTGCCGGGGGCCGGACGGCTGTGCTGACCGCTGCCCACGGGCATCCAGTCCGTCCGGCCCGGGCCGGACGGTGCCGGGCCCTGCGACCAGCCTGCGGGAGGCGTCGGCGGCGCGCCGCCCGGACGGACCGTCGGGGTGACGTCCGGGAGGCCGCGGGGCGCGGCGCTCAGCCGTCGCTGGCCGCCCGGTAGACCGCGGCGAGCTGCGGGGCGCCCTGCTCGGCCCAGTCGCGGCCGATCGTGGTGGCGTCGAGCTCGAAGCCGGTGCCGAGCACCATCAGGGGGCGGCCGTCGGCGGCCAGCCGCCAGCGGGCGTCGGGCACCTGGCGGCGGATCACCGTGCCGAGGTAGAGCCCGGCGTCGGTGCCGAGCCACTGGGACACCTGCGGGTCGTCGCGCCAGCGGGGCAGCAGTTGGTCGAGGGCGGTCAGCGAGTCGACGGTGTCGTCGAGGCGGACGCCGGAGGACTCGGCGAGTTCGCGCAGCAGCCCGCACTCGGCGTACATCTCGGCCATCGCGAGCTCGCGGTCCTGCTCGGCCGCGAGCCGGGTCGTCTGCGCGGC
Source organism: Kitasatospora phosalacinea (assembly GCF_030268885.1). Classification (GTDB taxonomy): domain Bacteria; phylum Actinomycetota; class Actinomycetes; order Streptomycetales; family Streptomycetaceae; genus Kitasatospora; species Kitasatospora phosalacinea_C. The sequence continues at coordinate 10,354 of NZ_BSSA01000047.1, read as the reverse complement.
CGGGCGCCGCTCGTCCCGGTGACCGGGGAATCGGTTCTCCACTCCCCCAGCCTGACAGCCCGTCGGGCCGTCCGCCGGGCGAACCCGCCGTTTCCGGCCTCACAGGGTCAGCGGCAGTTCCAGGTGGGTGCGGGCGAGCTCGCGGATGCCGGGGCCGTCGATCAGGTGGATGCGCTGGTGGCGTTCCTCGCCGGTGAGGTCGAGCGCCTCGTCGGTGAAGCGGCCGCAGGTCATCCGCAGGCCGCGGTCGGCGCCCTCCTCGCGGACGGCCTCGGCGAGGGTGGCGATCTCCTCGGCGGTGACGGGGCCGGGGCCGCGGGAGGCCCACACCACCCAGCGGCCGGGCAGCCCGCTGCCGGGGTCGCCCTCGGCGGTGGCGACCAGGCCGGCCGGGCCGCGCAGCCGCACGCTCCAGTCCCGCAGCCCGCCCGCGGTGAGGACGGCGCGCACCAGCAGGGCGAACTCGCCGGGCGACAGCTCGCCCAGCGCGGGCACCGCGGAGGAGGCGCTGCCCCAGGGCTGCACGGCCTCGCCCGCGTACGGGTCGGGGCTGATCACGGCGGCCAGGGCGCGCAGCCGCAGCAGCGACTCGTCGTGCTCGGCCTCCGCGTAGACGCCGCCGTCCGCGCCCCCGTCACCGAGGTGCCCGGCGTCGGGGACCAGCCGGGTGCGGGCCAGCGCGTCGCGGTCGGCGTCGACGCTGAGCAGGCACTGCGGGGGCTGCCCGGGGACGCGCAGCCAGCCGTTCAGGACGACGCCGGACAGCACCTCGTCGGTGTCGACGGCGTCCGCGGCCTGCAGGGCGCGCAGCGCGAGCCGGGCGGCCAGCCGCAGGTAGTCGGTGCGGACGTCGGCGGCGGGGCGGGGCACGGGTTCGACCTCGCCGGTGTCGCCGAGCCGGTAGCCGGTCAGGGCGGGGACGGTGTCCAGCGGCGGCAGGTCGAGGTCGAGGACGGCGGTGCGGGTGAGGGCGCGGAACACGGCGCGGCAGGGGGCGGGCAGGTCGCGGGTGGCGCCCTCGGCGGCGGCCAGGGCGCGCTCCAGCAGCGACTCGACGGCGGCGGGCTCGGCCAGCCGGTAGGCGCGGCGGCACTCCTCCAGGCTGTCGTTGTACTCCTGGACGGCCCGGGCCCGGGCCCGCTCGGCCTCCTCGTGGGCCTGCCGGGCGGCGACGGCGCCGCTGTCGGCGAGTTCGGCCTGCCGGGTGCGCCACTCGCGCAGCGCACGCTGGTGGCGCAGCCGGGCCTGGGCGAGTTCGCGCTGGTAGCCGGAGTCGAGCAGGCGGCGCGAGCGCGGCCGGTCGGGGTCGGTGTCGGCGGGCTCGGGCGGCGCGAAGTCGGCCCAGGCGGGCTCGGGCTCGGCCTCCGCGGCGGCGTCCGGGAAGGGCCGGGGCTGGTAGCTGCGCAGCTGGCTCTCGAAGTCCATCGCGGAGACCGGCTGGGCGGCCCGGCGCAGCAGGTCGGCCAGCTGCCGGTGCTCGGCCTGGACGGCGAGGGTGCGGTGGTGGGTGAGCGCGGCGGCGCGGCCGTGCGCGGCGACCGGGTCGTCCGGGTCGTTCGCGCCGCCGACGCCGAGCGCACCGCCCGCGTCGGCCGGGTCCACGGCGGCGGGCGGCTCGACCGGCCCGGGCTGCGGCGGGACCACGGGCGGGACGGGGCCGGGCGCGGCGGTCGGCCCCGGGGCGGCGGCGCGGCCCCAGACGTGGTCCGGACCGCGGTCCCGGAGCCGCGCCCGGTTGCGGTCACCGGGGGGCTCCTCGGTACGGGCCCCGTCGCCGGTCCCGCCGCGGAACTCGTCCTCGTCCTCGTCGGCGCCGAGTTCGCGGAACAGCGAGGCGAGGAACCCGGGCTGGAGCGCCGTGGCGGTGCCGTCGGCGCTGCCCTCGGCTGGATGCTGCATCGGCGGTCTTCCCCCTGCTCGTCCGGTCGTCCGGTGTCCCGGCGCACGTCGGCGGGCCGCCGCGGCGGGGCCCGAGCAGCATTGTCCCCCGTCCGGGGCGTCCGGGCGGCCAACACCGGTGGTTTGGCCGACCCTTGACGTCCGACCGGGCCCGTCCCGCGGGGGCCGGTGCGGCACCGGCCCCCGGAAGGGGCGGTCGGGGGCGGTCAGTTGGTGCGGGTGTTGGTCAGGTGCAGGCCGATGTAGCCCACGTAGATCCGGCCGCTGCCGGAGCAGTCGTCCAGGTAGTGCACCCGGGGGGCGGTGCCGCCGCCGCCGATCCGCAGGTGGGCGCCCATGAACGCGCGGCAGGAGGAGTCGACGACGGCGGGGACGGGCAGCATCCGCTGGCGCTTCCACTTGCCGTGGCTGGCGACGGTGCGGGACTCGCCGCGGACGGCCTTGCGCGGCGGGAAGCGGTGGCAGCCGGGCGGGGTGTGCTCGCACCACTGCTTGAAGTCGCCGCCCGCCTCGCCGCGCACGGCCGCGGCCGCGTACTCCTGGAGCGCGGTCAGGCCCTCCCAGGTGAGCCGGGCCCAGCCGTCGGCCTCGCTCTGGCCGTCCAGGGCGAGCGTCTCCTTGCTGTCGCCGGTGTACTCCAGCAGCGGGAACTCGCCGAAGCGGTCGACGAGTTCGCCGAAGCTGGCGGGTCCGGTGCCGCAGCGGGACCGGCGCGGCTCGCGCGGCTCGCGGGGGAGTTCGATCCGCAGCCGGCAGCGCTCCGGCTGCACCGGCGGGCGCTCGGCCACGGCCCGCGGCGCGGCGGGGGCCTTGCGGACCTCGGGCGGCAGCCACAGGGCGGGGACGGCGTCCAGCGGGGCGGGCAGCGGCAGTTCGGCGGCGATCCGGCGCGGTTCGCGGGCCAGCAGGGCGGCGGCGCGGCGCGGGTTCTCGTCGATCCGGCTGCGCGGCAGGACGGGGTGGCGGGCGGCGTCGGCCCGGGAGGCCGGGTCGACCTCGGGCAGGAAGGTGCGCACCGCGCCGCCGTACACCTTGTGGTACTCCAGCGCCAGGTTGAACCGGGGCAGCGCGCCGTGCCCGAGCACGTACAGCGAGGCCAGGCCGGGGAGTTGGCGCAGCAGCGGGTCGAGCACCTGGCGCTGCCACTGCTCGACCGGCACGGCGGGCGGCACGCTGGCCACCACGGTGGGCAACTGCCGTTCCGGGTCGCAGAGTTCGTCGATCAGGTCGTCCAGGTCCGCGGGGGCCAGCAGCCGCGGTGCGACGCTGAGCGGCACCGGGCCCTCGGCGGCGTCGAGCAGCGGCAGCAGGCGGCGGACCAGGTCGGGGACGGGCACCCGTCCGGGCGGGACGGCGGTGGGCCCGGCGGGGAGGTGCTCGGCCTCGATCCGCAGCCGGGTCGGGCCGTCGACGCGGTCGGCGGCCAGGGTGAGGGTCAGTTGGTCGGTACCGGGTTGGGCGGCGGGCGTGCGCAGTCTGCGGCGGCTGTAGCGGGCGCCGGGACCGCGGCCGGGCAGCGGGCCGCCGTCGCGGTCCAGCAGGACCCGCTCGCCGAGCCGTAGTCGCTCGGGCGGCGCCTGCCGTTCGCGGGGCGCGGGCTCCTCGTGGCCCTCCGACTTCAGCCAGTCGGCGAGCAGTTGGTCGACGAGGGCGGCGGTCTCGTGGTGCGGGCGGGGTGTCGCGGCCGTCAGCCGGTACGGCGGCTGGGCGTGGTCGGTGGGCATGCGCGGAACCTCCCGTGGTGCGGTGCTGGGCTCTGCGAGTCCTCCTCCCGGAGGTCGATGGCGAATCGTCGTTCCTGCTACCTAGGAGACGAAACGATCAGGAGCGGAAGTTCCGCATCCGGGCCCGCTTCCTTCGATCGAGTGTCATCCGGCGGCAACGGGAACGTCACCGGTGCCGCCTCTGCTACCCGCCCGGCCGCGATCGATGCACGCGTTCCCGGCGCCTTCCGCGGGGGAACTGACCGGGCCTCAGACCTCGACCTCGACGAAGGTCCGCCCCGCCGGGGCCGCCGCGGCCGACCCGCCGGTCGCCTCGGCCAGCCAGGTGTGGAACTCCGCCGTCTCCGGCTCGGGGACGCCCACCTCGATCCGCACCCCCTCCGCCAGGTACTCCAGCCCGGCCACCGCGTACCCGGCCGCCCGCAGGTCGTTCTCCAGCCGCCCGGCCCGGGTGTGGTCGACGGCCACCGACAGCAGCGCGACCGGACGCCGCTCCAGCAGCCCGACCTCGTCCAGCGCCTCGGACACCGCCGCCCCGTACGCCCGCACCAGGCCGCCCGCGCCGAGCTTGATCCCGCCGAAGTAGCGGGTGACCACGGCGACGGTGTCGGTCACCCCGCGCCGCCGCAGCACCTCCAGCATCGGCACCCCGGCCGTCCCGGCGGGCTCCCCGTCGTCGCTGGAGCGCTCGCGCGGCTGCTCGCCGCCGACCACGAAGGCGGTGCAGTTGTGCCGGGCGTCCCAGTACTGCTTGCGGACGCCCGCGATGAACGCCTGCGCCCCGTCCTCGTCGGCGACCCGCGCCAGGTGGCAGATGAACCTGGACTTCTTGATCTCCAGCTCGTGGCTGCCGGAGCCCCGGACGGTCAGGTACGGCTTGGGGCTCGGCTCCGCCATGGCGCTGGTGCTCTCCGCTGTCGGTCTCGTCTCGGCGCCCGGCCCTGCGCCGGTCCCGCCGACCAGCCTATGCCCCGCCGTCCGGAACCCGGCTCGGCACCCGACTCGACGCCCGGTCCAGCACCCGGTTCAGCGCCCGGTTCAACGCCCGGCCAGGGCGTCCAGCCGGGCGCGGTCGAGGCCGGTGCGCTCGGTGACCTCGGCGAGGTCGACGGCGCCGCAGTCCAGGCCGCGCAGCACGTAGCCGCTGAGCGCGCGGGCGGTGGCGGGCTCGTCCATCACGTCGCCGCCGGTCTTGGCGACGTACGCGGCGAGCCGGGCGCAGGCCGCGGCCAGGCCCTCGCGGTAGAAGGCGTAGACGGCGGCGTACCGGGTGGGCAGGTGGGCCGGGTGCATGTCCCAGCCCTGGTAGTAGGCGCGGGCCAGCGAACGGCGGACCAGGCCGTGGTGCAGCCGCCAGGCGGCGTGCACCTGCTCGGTGGTGCCGGTCGGGACGACGTTGGTGGAGCCGTCGGAGAGCCGGACGCCGGTGCCGGCCGCGGCGACCTGCATGACGGCCTTGGCGTGGTCGGCGACCGGGTGGTCCATGCTCTGGTGGGCCGCGCTGACCCCGCAGGCGGCGCTGTAGTCGAAGGTGCCGTAGTGCAGGCCGGTGGCACGGCCCTCGGCGGCCTCGATCATCAGCGCGACGGTGGCCCGGCCGTCCGGGCCGAGGATCGCCTGGGTGGTCTCGACCTGGATCTCGAACCCGATCCGCCCGGCGGGCAGCCCGGCCCGCCGCTCGAAGTCCTCCAGCAGCCGCACCAGGGCGGTGACCTGGGCGGCGTAGGTGACCTTGGGCAGGGTCAGCACCAGCCCGTCCGGCAGGCCGCCCGCGGCGAGCAGGGTGCCCAGGAACAGCTCCAGGGTGCGGATGCCGCGGGCCCGGACGGGGGCCTCCATGCACTTGGTCCGGATCCCGACGTACGGCGGGGCGCTGCCGTCGGCGACCGCCGCGGCCACCAGCTGCGCGGCCCGGACGGCCTCGGCGTCCTCCTCGGCGTCGGGGCGCGGACCGTACCCGTCCTCGAAGTCGATCCGCAGGTCCTCGATCGGCTCGCGCTCCAGCTTGGCGCGCACCCGGGCGTGCACGTCGGCCAGCAGGGCGTCGTCGGCGACCCCGAGTGCCTCGGCGAGCCGCCCCGGCGTACCGGCGTGCTCGTCGAACGCGGCGAGCGCCTGCGCGCCCCACTCCCGGACGGTGTCCGCCCCGAACGCGTCGGCCGGCACGTACACCGTGTGCACCGGCTGCCGGGAGCCGGGCTCGCCCGGGTAACGGCGCGTCAACTCGGCGTCCACCGGCGCCAGCAGCGCCTCGACGGCCGAGCGGGCGGCGTCCGAGAACGAGACGGACCGGTCGGCACCGACCTGGGCGGGCTGCGACATCCGGGGGCTCCTCCACTCAGCGCACGACTTCAACAATTTGTTGATGCGAAGGTAGTGGCGGCCCCGCGGAACCGTCAATGGCCGTCCGACCGGAAGAACCGGCGGACGGCCATCGCGCTTTTGTGGTGATCTCCGAACGGCGCCGCGGGTCACTCCCCGCGGCCCGACTCCATGTACCGCTCCTGCAGGTCCTGCCAGACCTTCTCCACGTCCTTCACCGTGACCCCGCCGTCCGGCCGCGAACCCGGGACGCCGCGCTGGGTCAGGTACTCCGCGAAACGGCGCTCGTCGGGGTGGCGCTGGTTCTCCTCCATGTAGCTGACCAGCGCGTCGAAGCACTCGTTCGCGTCCAGCGGCTCCACCCCGCCCGGCAGCGGGCGGCGCGCCGGGGCGTCCTCCACCTCGTACGGCTCCGGCTCCGGCTCGGGCGCCATCATCGCGTCCAGCCGCACCGGCCGCCCCACCGTCAGGACCTGCTCCGGCTCCCCCGGCCCCTGCTGCTGCACCGGCTGCTGCTGCGGACCGGCGGCCCGGGCGTGCCCGTTCGGGTGGGCGTGCCCGTTCGCCGCCGACCGGTACTCCTCCGGCCGGTACTCCTCCGGCCGACCGCCCGGCTCGGCGTACGCCTCGTCCCGCGGCGGCTGGTATCCCGAGTGCGGCCGGGCCGCCTCCTCCGGACCGCTCGGACGCGGGGCCTTGAACCACGGCGACGCCTGGCCCGGCACCCGCGCCGTGTGCACCTGGTCCGGCTGCGCCACGTGCGAACGCACCGGGCGGGCCGTCCACACGTTCAGCTCCGCGGACGGGTCGATCACCGGCGCGGCCTGCGCCGCCTCCGGGTCCTGCTGGTCGCGCAGCCGCAGCGCGGCCAGCTTCGCCAGCGTCGGCACCGCCACCGCCGCCGACACCTGCGGCACCGCCTGGGCCTGAGCCTGCACCTGCTGCTGGGGCTGCACCTGCTGTTGGGGCTGGGGCTGGGGCTGGGGAGCGCCCAGGGCCCGGCCCGGCGCCGCCTGCTGAGCATGCGTCACCTGACCGCCGTGCACCGCCGGAACCTCCTGCTCGACCGTCGACGCACCGCTCGGGGCCACCACCAGGGGCCCGTCGATCCGGTCCAGCACCGTCGGGTCCAGCGGGACGCCGTACTTCGCCAGCTTCAGCGGCAACAGCGCCTGGAACGGCGCCGACCGCCGCCAGCCCCGCCCGTACCGGAAGCGCAGCTGCGCCCGGTACACCAGCCGGTTCTGCTCCAGCCGCACCGTCTCGTCGTACGAGCGCAGCTCCCAGAGCTTCATCCGCCGCCACAGCCGGAACGTCGGCACCGGCGACAGCACCCAGCGCATCAGCCGCACCGACTCCATGTGCCGGTCCGCGGTGATCGCCGCGATCCGCCCCACCGCGTGCCGCGAGGCCTCGACCACGACCACGAACAGCACCGGGATCACCGCGTGCATCGCCATGCCCAGCATGTCGCCCCAGGAGGCCGCCGCGTTGAACGCGATCGTCGCGGCGGTCAGCAACCACGCCGTCTGCCGCAGCAGCGGGAACGGGATCCGCAGCCAGGTCAGCACCAGGTCCAGCGAGAGCAGGACCACGATGCCCGCGTCGACGCCTATCGGGAAGGCGTAGGAGAAGGTGCCGAAGCCCTTCTCCATCGCGAGGTCCCGCACCGAGTTGTAGGACCCCGCGAAACCGATGCCCGAGATCACGCACGCGCCGACGGCCACCACACCCAGGAGTGCCCGGTGCGCGCGGGTAAGGGAAGGACGTGCCATTCGTTAGATCAACCCCTGGGACTCGGCAGCTGCCGTATACGACCTGTAGCCGCCGAGTACACGTCCCCGCCCCGGGGCGCACGCTGCACGTCGTCACGCCGTGACACGATGCCGGTGCGCCGTCGACAGACTCGGCCCACCGGATACTACTCGCACGGGCGTTCTCCCCCGTCGCCAGCCCGGACCACGGCCTCCGATCGCCACCACACCTCCACTGGTCCATACCACCAACCGCACTCTCCCGACCCCGCTGCCCGCCGCCGCTCGCCTCCGTTCCGCTCCGTCCTCCGGCTCAGCCGTCCGCCGACCGCTCCGCCGCGCCGTTCAAGTACGCCAGCACCGCCAGCACCCGCCGGTTGCCGTCCTCCGTCGGCGCGAGCTCCAACTTCCCGAAGATGTTGGCGATGTGCTTGGCCACCGCCCCGTCGCTGACCGTCAGCCGCGCCGCGATCGCCGAGTTCGAGCACCCCTCCGCCATCAGCCCCAGCACCTCCCGCTCCCGCGGCGTCAACCGCTGCAGCGGCTCGGACCCGGCGTTGTGCTGCAGCAGCCGACCGATCACGTCCGGGTCCATCGCCGTCCCGCCCGCCGCCACCCGCCGCACCGCGTCCACGAACTGGTCCGCGTTGAACACCCGGTCCTTGAGCAGGTAGCCCACCCCGCCCGTCCCGTCCGCCAACAGCTCCCGCGCGTACAGCTGCAGCACGTGCTGCGACAGCACCAGCACCGGCAGGCCCGGGATCTCCCGACGCGCCGCCAACGCCGCCTGGAGTCCCTCGTCGGTCAGCGTCGGCGGCAGCCGGACGTCCACCACCGCCACGTCCGGCCGCTCCGACAACAGCGCCGACAGGAGGTCCGGCCCGGTCTCCACCGCCGCCGCGATGGTGAAGCCGTGGGCCTCCAGCAGCCGGGTCAGCCCTTGGCGGAGGAGGAAGAGGTCCTCGGCGAGGACAACGCGCACGGCAGCTCCATCGTGATCGTGGTCGGCCCGCCCACCGGACTGTCGAGCGAGATCGTCCCGTCGAACGTACTCAATCGCTTCTCGATCCCCCGCAGGCCACCGCCCGCCTCCATCCGCGCACCCCCGCTCCCGTCGTCCGTCACCACGACCCGCAGCCGCCCGGCCCGGTACAGCACGTCCACCCAGGTCTGCCGGGCCCGGGCGTGCTTCGCGACGTTCGCCAGCAACTCGCTCACGCTGAAGTAGACCGCCGTCTCCAACGCCGCCTCCGGACGCCCCGGCAGGGCCACCGCCACCTCCGTCGGCACCACCGCCGTCAGCGCCAACTCACGCACCGCATCGGGCAGTCCGCGTTCCGCCAGCACCGGCGGGTGGATGCCCCGCACCAGATCGCGCAACTCCTGCAGGGCCTTCGCCGAAGCCGCCCGGGCCTCCGCCAGCAGCTCACGGGCCGCCGCCTGGTCGGTGGCCATCAGGTGCTCGATCGTGCCCAGCGTCAACCCGATCGACACCAGCCGCGCCTGCGCCCCGTCGTGCAGATCCCGCTCGATCCGCCGCAACTCCGCCGCCTGCGCGTCCGCCGCGTCCGCCCGGGTCTCCGTCAACTGCGCCACCCGCTCGGTCAGCTGAGCCCGGCTCTGCTGCGGCCCACCCCCCAGGACCCGGCACGCGAAGGCGCCGTGCGCCCGCACCGCCCAGGGCATCGCCGCCAACCCCGCCACCACCAGCACCCCGCCGATCAGCCCGGAGAACAGCAGGCTCACCGGCTCGCTGTACAACCCGAAGAAGATCCGCGAATCCACCGTCGCCGTGAGCGCGAACACCAACCCGCCCCACACCATCGCCATCGGCACCCCCAGCAGCAGGACCACCGCCACCGGATTGGCCAGCAGCCACACCCCCTCCCGCTGCACCTGGTGGTCCCGCACCGCCCACCGCACGGACTGCACCAACCACGCCACCTCCCGGCGCCGGTGGTACGACACCCCCGTCCACCAGAACCCCCGCCCGTCCTGCTCCAACGGCTCCCGGGCCGAATACACCACCCCCCACCGCTCACCGGCCTCCCGTTCCACCCGCTGCCGCGTCCACACCGCTCCCCGCCGCACGAACCAGTACAGCGCCGACACCCCCGCCACGACCGCACTCGGCGCCGCCGCATAAGGCGCCAACGGCCCGTGGTCGAACAGCGCCACCGTCAGCAGCGCCGCACACACCGCGACCGCCGCCGGCACCACCACCCCCGCGGCCGCCGCCAGCGTCATCACCGCGGCCTGCCCACCGGCCCGCACCGCCGCCCGCGCCCGCTCACCCCACGCGGACCCGCCGACCCCACCGCCGAACCACACCGTCGTCGTCAAAACCCACTCCCCGAGAAGCCGGAACCGTCCCCGAACGGTCCCCAGTCTCTCCTCAGCCCCACCACTCGCACATTGGCCGTGCCACCCCTCTTTGGGGTGGACCTAGGTCCACCCCCTTGGTGAGGAGCGCTCCCCTTCCGAAACGCGAGAAAGCCCCCTGACATCCCGTCAGGGGGCTTTCCCACAAAGATTGTTCGGCGGCGTCCTACTCTCCCACAGGGTCCCCCCTGCAGTACCATCGGCGCTGTGAGGCTTAGCTTCCGGGTTCGGAATGTAACCGGGCGTTTCCCTCACGCTATGACCACCGAAACA
>NZ_BSSA01000046.1 GCF_030268885.1 Kitasatospora phosalacinea | reverse complement strand
CGTACAGGGCCACGGCATCGGCCTTGAACTCGTCCGAGTAGTCCTTCATCGCCATCGGCGGTGTTCTCGCTTCCTCCGGATCAAGCAGATCCAGTATCAGCGTGTCCACCCATCAGGGCGAAGGCCCCTTCTTCGTGGGGGCGAGATCACCCCCCCTTCCATCCCCACTGGCTACTGGCCTGTGGAAAACTTTCGGCCCTGCGGTCACACCGGCCTTCGTCTGACCATCTATGGCTGTACGTGATCGACGCCGCACGTACATCCACCCGCTTCGACCCGGCTCGTCGGGGGTCCGAGCGGGGCGCGAGCACGAACGCGCCCTCATCCCGCTCCGCGCCTTCGCGCGCCCTGGGGCGAACCGGACTCGCTGTTCTGCCCGGCGGCCTTCCTCAGAGCCACGTCTCGGCCGACCCCCTGCAGCTGGGCCGCACGATGCGCCGTCGGCTGTCGGCAGCCGTGCGCGCCCTGGTCGAAGCGGGCGCCGGACTCTCGGACGCGGCGCAGTTGCTGCGGGTCGTCGTGGCGGCCAAGGCCCGCCACGACGCCGGCTGCGTCGCGCGCCTTCGGGTGCCCGAGTTGGCGCGGTGGATGGGGGTGGGCAACTCCACCGTGGACAAGGCGCTGGCCGAGCTGCGTCGCGCCGGTGCGCTGTACACCGTGGAACGGCGGGCGGCCTCCGGCGCGGTGACCGGGCTGGACTGTACGGTGCCGGGGCTGCGCGCAGCGGCCGCCGCAGGGACGGATCCCCTGGCCCTGCCCCGGGCGGAGCTGGCCACGCTGCTGCGCCTGGTGGAGAGGCTGTTCGGCCCGGGCTGGAAACACCAGGACGGTACGCGGACCCCGCCGGGGCTGCTCGCCTCGCGGGTGGGCCGCGGAGCGGCGACCGACCGGCTGGCGCTGGTGCTGCTGGTGCTGGAGGCGCGCGCCGATGGCCGGGTCCGGCTGTGCGGTGGGGCGGTGGACACGCGGGTGGGCCGTCCCGCGGCGACGGTCGCGCGCTTGGTCGGCAGCGGCATCCATGCGGGCGCGCGGGTCCTGGCGCGCCTTCAGCGCGCGGGTGTGCTGGAGCTGGTCCGCAAGCCCACCGCGTCCGGGCTGGCCGCGCGCGGGGAGATCCGGATCCCGGCGGTGGCTTCGGCGCACCGCGCGGCAAGCGGCACGGGAGCGTGCCGTCCCGCGATTTCAGACCCTGCGCTTGCGGCAGCCAGGGACCAGCACCCCGCCACCGCGGACAAGTCCCAGGTGGCAGCGGGCCCCGAAGCGCGCGCCCTGGAAGCAGCAGAGCCGGACGGTGCGGCAGACCTGCACACCACTCACACCCCGGTGGTTGCTGCAGGTGTAGAGGGTGAAGGTGCTGGGGTGGTCTCCGGCGAAGCCGCATCGGGGCCGGCCGCCGTCGCCGGTGGTGCGCGCGGGCGCACGAGGACCGGGGCCGCGCTCGCGCGGCCAGCCTCTGGGAAACCGGCTGGGGCAGGCGCGCTGCGCGCGGAGGGACAAACCCCTCCCATCTCACCCGATACCGGCCAGGAGCAGCGGCCGGGCGGCTGGCGGCAGGAGTGCGCGCGCAGCCGGGTGCGGACGGCGCTGGCGCCAGTGGCGTTCGTCCTGGACGCGATGACGCCGGGCCAGCGCGCGGTCGCGGTGCGGGCCGCCGAGGTCGTGCTGCGCACCGTGGCGCCGGAGTCCCTGGCAGCGCAGCTTGCCGCGCGGGTCGGTCCGATGAGCGTGAGCGGGCCGTTGGAGGACCGCGGCGTGATCCGCGATCCTCTGGCCTGGCTGCTGTCGCAGCTACCGTCGGTGACGCTGTGTGGCCGCTGTGGGGTCCGCGGAACCGCGGGGGCGCCGTCGGCCCGCAGCGCGGTGTGCGACCAGTGCGTGGCGCACGTGATGTCCGTCTTGGACCGCGGGACTCGGATCTGCCCGGTCTGCGGACGCCCGGGAAGCCGGCTGGGTGAAGGCGGGCAGTGCGGCCGGTGCGAGCACCGGCAGGTGCTGGAGCGGGCGGGCGACTGGGCGGCCGAAGCCGCGGGGGCCGACCAGGCGCACCGGCCGGGCGCGGGCGCGGCCGCCCGCCGAGCTGTTCTGGAAGCTGCCCGGGCGGCGGCCGCCGAGGCTGAGCGGAGGGGTGCCGGCCCGCTGCTGCAGGAGCTTGCTGCGCGCTTGGCTGCGCAGAACACGGCCGCGGAGTGGGTGTCCGGCTTCGGCGGTCGGGACCGCGCAGATCGGGACGCGTCGCGCGCGGAGGGCCCGGAGGCGTGGAGGTGTGCCGACGCGCGGTGCGCACGCCGCAGTACCGCGCGCCGTCCCAACTCGGGGCTGTGCTCTTCCTGCGACCACGCGCGCGAGCACCGTGAGGCCCGCGCCGCGCGCGTCGCGCGCATGGCCGCTGCCGTCGCCAGCGCGCCGTCGGGCGGGGAGGGTCGCGCCGCGCGGGAAGGGCTGGAGGGCCCCGCGACCGCGTCCAGTGGCCGGTAAGGGCGGCGCGCCAGAGCGGGCGCGCCGTCTTCGGTCCGGCTCCAGCCGCAGGGCTGGCGTGGGCCGAGAGCGTTGGCCGCGGCCGGGTATGGACATGCCCGGCGACCGGTGCCGGGCCTATGGACAACCCCTGCTGGCCGCCGTATTTCCCCTGGACAAACGCGCGACCGTCCGACGCGGAGCCGATGGACAACGTCTGCGGCCACGCTGGCGACCGAGCAAACTCCCTGGACAGAGCCGCGTTTCCCCTGGACAGACGTCGGCGCGCACGGTCCACGCCGGTGGATTCGCCAACAGCGTCAAGCGTGATTGTCCAGGGGAAACACCTAGCGGCTGTCTCGCCCGCGGGCGGGACAGCCGCGGCGCTACCCCGGGTGCGGCGGCCCTCCAGCAGTCGGCTGGGGCCGATGATCCGCCGCCCTCCTTCTGTGGTCCGCCTCCGCCCCCGGGCCCGGCATCAGTTGCTCCTGCTGGACTCCGGGAGCTGTTCGCCCGGTGCCCGCGCTCCGCGCAGCGGGGTTCCGCAGAGGGGTTCGCGCGCGGCGCCCGCGCGAGCGCCGCGTCCCTTTTCGAGCCGGGCGCGGCGTGCGCTGTTGCGGGTGTCCATCGCCGCGCGGCGCGCGCTGTCGGCCCCCAGGCGCGGCGCGCGGCGATGGACAAGAGCGTGAGCGCGCGGCGCGCGGGCGCGGCCGCGCGGGTGGATCGCGCACACGAATCCCCTGGACGAAGGCCCGGCGGCGCAGCTGTCCAGACGGCTGGCAAGGGGGGCCTCGGCACCTTGGCGTCATCACCCCGATCGACGCGAAGGGACGGACCCGGACATGGCACACCACCCGACCTCCGCCGGCACTGAGTCCGGCCCCCACGACTCCACCGACATGCGGATGCACCGCGCCTGGCTGCAGACGTGCCAGGACCCCCGGGCCGAGGCGGTCGTCGGCGGCTGGGCGGCCGAGAGCGAGCTCTTCGCCGACTGCACCAGCACCGGCGAGGTACTGGCGCTGCTGACCGAGCTCTACCAGGCGGGCGACTGGCCGGGCCATGACGCACTTCTCAGCGCGCTCCTCGACCGCGTGCCGCGTGGCGGCTACGAGGGCGAGGTCGCCTGGCTCGTCACTGTCCGTGCTCTGCTGCCGAAGGCGGCGCGGATGGCCCGCAGCCAGCTGCGTCCGGGCATCGACTTCGAGGAGGCGTTCTCCATCGTCCGTGGCGGGGATCCGCAGAACCTGTTGACTGTGCTGGCCCGGCCGCGCTGCCTGCGGGCGCTGCCCTGGCCGCCCGCACCGCGGGCGGCATGGTCGGAGCCCTCGACGAGGGGCTCGGTGTGTACGCCGCGCCGGCGTGAGGGGTGCTCGGGCCACCGGGCGACGCGTCCCGGCGTGGCGGGCGCTTCTTCAGCGGGTCGCGAGGGCCAGGAGGAGCGAGGCCGTGGCCAGGGCGAGGTAGAAGCCGGGGAAGTAGATGTTGTAGAGGACCCGCGTGCGGATGTGCGCGCCAACGGCGCCGAGGTAGAACAGCACCAGTCCGGTCGCGGCCGCGATGGCGAGCGGCGGGAAGGCGATCAGGCCGATCAGCAGCCCGGTGGCGCCGGCCGCCTTGGCGGTGGCGAGCCACGGAACCCAGTACGGCGGCAGCTTGACCTCGGCGGAGTTGGCCAGGACGAACTCGGCCTTGGCGAAGTCCGCGGCGGCGATTCCGGCGTTGGCCGCGATGGTGACGACGGCGACGATCACGTAGGCGATGGACACGGTGGATCCTTCTTGCGGGGCGGGGTGTTTCCTCGCCGTCCAGCCTCGCCAGCGCCCTGGTATGCGTCCAATACCTGCTTCTATAACCTGATGGGATGGATGTGGACACCCGGCTGCTGCGCGTCTTCGCCGCCGTGGCGCATGAGGGGAGCCTGACCCGGGCGGCAGAGCGGCTGTTCGTTTCCCAGCCCGCGCTGACCAAGCAGGTCCGGCAGTTGGAGAACCGGCTGGGCGTGCGGTTGTTCGAGCGGTCCCGGGCCGGCATGACGCTGACCGCGGCGGGTCGGGCCCTCTCGGCCCGGGCGCCCGGAATGCTGGCCGACTGGGACGCGGTGCTGCGCGAGACCAGGGGCGCGGCAAGCCGGGCCGAGCGGGTGCTGCGGGTCGGCTTCCTGGCCAGCGCCGCCAACGAGGCCACTCCGCGTATCGTCAACGAGTTCACCCGCCTCCACCCGGGTTGGCGGGTCGACATGCGCCAGGCCTCGTGGTCCGACCCGACGGCCGGTCTAGGCAGCGGGGACGTCGACGCCGCGCTGCTGCGGCTTCCCTTCCCTGGGCAGGAACGGCTGCGGGTGGCCGAGCTGTCCAGCGAGCCCCGCTGGGTCGCGCTGCCCTCGGCGCACCGGCTGGCCGGCCGCGAGGAGATCGCCTTCCGGGAGCTGTGGGACGAGCCCTTCGTCGCCGCTCCGGCCGAGACCGGATTGTGGAGGGACCACTGGCTCGCCGTCGACGAACGCGAGGGGCATCCGGTGCGGATCGGTGCCGTCACCGACCAGCCCGACGACTGGCTCAGCGCGATCGCCAACGGCTACGGCGTCGCGCTGGCCCCGGAGTCCACCACCCGCTTCTACGCCCGCCCCGGCATCGTCTACCGGCCCGTCAGTGGTGTCAGCCCCAGCCGGATCGGGGTCGCCTGGGCCCCCGAGGACGACGGCAACCCGCTGGTGCGGGACTTCGTACGGTGCTGCCGGGAGAGTGACTGAGGAACGTCGGGGGCGCGGGGAGGCCTACACCACCGGCGGCCTGTCCATGCGCGTGCACCCGACGGCCTACCCGGAAGGCGGATCCCCCAGCGTCCTGAGCTGCCGGACGTTGCATCAGCTCTGCGGCTGTACAGGGACTACCGCAGCTGCTGTCCTGGCTGGCGGGCTGTGCTGCGCGGCCGCGGGCAGGAAGGCCGGAGCCGGGTCCACCCCAGTCCCCGGCGCCGTCGCCCTCGTACTCGAACTCGCCCTCCGCGTTCCTCGGGAAGCGCTCTTCCATGGCCGGGGCGTAGAGGTCTCCGCTCCTCACCATAGGCGCAGGAGCGGGAGTTCGACCTCGGAGGGCATGATCTGTACCCGCGCGGCGATCCGGGCGGACGGGTTCCGGCCGAAGTGGTCGTGCAGCGCCTCGGCGATCTCCGCGAGGTGGGTCAACTCGAAGTCCGCCCGGCGCTCTTGGATCAGCGAGCACCTGGCGAGATCAGAGCCCACACCGCCACCACAACGGCAAGCACGGTGGCTCCGACGCTGAGATGCATCTCCCAGTTCACCCGCCCACCCCACCACGGCAGCTGGCCCCGGCGCGGGCGCCGTGCCGAACCCGTAACCCCTCCCGACGGGCGACTCGTTCACCAGGCAGCGGAGCGGTCTTCCCGAACGGCTCCGCGCTCGTCGAACGAGCGGGTACGTCGGCCTTGGGTGCACGTCCAACCCTCGGGAAGGGGATCCGGGTCGACGTACCCCGGTGAAGGGGCGGCACCTACTGGGTGCCGCCCCTTCACCGCGTCCCGGGCCGCCCGGCCGAAGAGGCTGCTCCGTCTAGGGTCCGTCTTCAAAGATGATCAAGCGGTGAGATCATCTGGGGCCTGATACGTCGTCATGAGCTGTCCGATGCCGAGTGGACCGTCCTCTCGCGGTTCCTGCCGAGTTCGGGGACCGCGGGTCGGCCGCGCAGTGATGACCGGGTGGTGCTGAACGGGATCGTGTGGAAGCTGCGGACGGGTTCGGCCTGGCGTGACGTGCCGGAGCGGTACGGCTCGTGGCAGACCCTGTACACGCGTTTTCGCAGGTGGGCGTTGGACGGTACGTTCTCGCGCATGCTGCGGCAGATCCAGGCCGAGAAGGACGCGGCCGGAGACATCGACTGGCTGGTGTCGGTCGACTCCACGATCGTGCGGGCGCACCAGCACGCCGCGGGCGGCAAAAAGTGCCCCTATGGTCTTCGTCAACCGGTGACGGTGGTTGGGGGTTGGTAGAGGGTGCCGTCTCTGAGCATGGCGAAGAGGACGTCGATGCGTCGGCGGGCGAGGGCGACGAGGGCGGCGACGTGGTGTTTGCCCTCGCGTCGTTTCCTGTCGTAGTAGGCGCGTGACTCGGGTTGGGACAGTGAGGCGAACGTGGCCAGGTAGAAGGCCCGTTTGAGCTGTTTGTTGCCTCGGCGGGAGGGGTGTTCGCCGCGGATGGAGGAGCCGGAGGCGCGGGTGACGGGCGCCAGTCCGGCGTAGGCGGCGAGGTGGGCGGCGCTTGGGAAGGTGCGGGCGTCGCCGACGTCGACGAGGATTCGGGCGGCGGTCCTGACCCCGATGCCGGGCATGGAGGTCAGGACCGGGGAAAGAGGGTGCGCCTCCAGTAGTTCCTCGATTCTCACGGCGAGGAGCTTTCGCTGGTCGAGGACCGCCGCGAGCGAGGAAGCGAGGCTGGGAACGATCAAGGCTGCGGCCTCGGTCCCGGGGACGGTGACGGTCTGCTCGTCGAGGGCGGTGAAGATGTCCTCGACGAGGCGCTCGGTCATCCGCGGGGCCTTGGGCCGTAGCAGTGCGATCAGTCTCCGGCGGCCGGCCTTCCTCAACTGGGCTGGTGAGCCGTGGCGTTCGAGAAGAGCCAGGACGGCCGGATGGTCGAGCCGCGGGCCCAGGACGCGCTCGAGCGAGGGGTGGATCTGGGTCAGCAGGCCCCGCAGCCGGTTCTTGATTCTCGTGGACTCGCCGGCGAGGTCGTCGTCGAAGCCGGCGATCATCTCGAGTTCGGCGACGGTCTCATCGCTCGGGACCAGGTCGCGCAGGGTGTGCTGCATGGTGCGGGCGGCGTCCGCGATGACGTGGGCGTCGCGGGCGTCGGTCTTCGCCTCGCCGGGGTAGAGGTCGGCGATCCGGCGCATGGTCAGGCCGGGCAGGTAGGCGATGCGGCAGCCGGTGTCGCGGGCGACGGCCAGCGGCAGGGCGCCGACGGTGGCCGGCTGGTCGACCACCACCAGCACGGTCCCGTGCTTGGCCTGCAGTTTCGTGAACAGTTCACGGAGCCTGGGCTCGTTGTTGGGCAGTGCCCTGTCGAAGACCTTCTTGCCGTTCGGCGTGAGTGCCGTCGCGTGGTGCTCGCCCTTGCCGACATCGAGTCCGAGATAGACGTCGATGCCGTCGGTGCTGGTCAATGCCCCTCCCCAGATCCCGTTCCCCGGCCCTGCGGCATCAGCGTGCTGGCATCCACGTTACGAAGAGCCTGCCTCACCCGAGTGCGGGATCGGCGCTCAAGCCCCTAATCAGCGGTCTGCCAACGCCTCCGAGCCCGGTGACACCACTTTTTCGATCATGGCCGACAAGGGGCGAAAGTCATGCCGGGCCGGGAGGCCGGGAACCCCGTTGCGGGGCCGCGAAAACGGTAACGGGGCCTTCGACCGGGACGAAGCGGGTGATCACGCCCTCGGCCGATCCCGTGGCGGACTGAGCACCAAACTCCACCTGGCCTGCGACGGGCGCGGTCGCCCGCTCGGCTTCGTCCTGACCGGCGGCAACCGCAACGACTGCACCCGCTTCGAGGCCGTGATGGCCGACATCCGCGTGCCCAGGATCGGGCCGGGCCGGCCACGAACCCGACCCGATCACGTCATCGCCGACAAGGGTTGCAGCTCCCGCAGGATCCGCACCTACCTGCGCGGACGTGGCATCCGGCACACCATCCGCAGGTGAGCGGGTGCCGGGGCACCCGCCATGACCGGCCGCCGCGGCACCGGGGCCGGAATGGCGGGTGCGGGCCGGGCCTACCGCTGCTGGTCGAGGCGCTGGTCGACCAGGTCGCGCAGCTGCCCGCCCGGACGCGGTACGGCTGGGCCCCGGTCCGGGCCGGGTACGGCCGAGCCGTGCCCGGCGGTTCGGCGGCGGACGTCCCGGCCTCGGTGGATGTACTCCAGGGCTTCGTGGGCGTGGTCGCTCACCCGGGGCTGGTCGAGGTGATGGGGCTCCCCGGATTTCCCACCCCGCGCTTGGGTGTTCCTCGGACCTGCTCGCGCGATTCCCCACCCTCTAGCGTCGGCCTGCGGACGGAAGTCGTTAGGGAGAGGGCCTCGCATCCGCTGGAGTCACCGGCACCGTCATGCGGAAGCCGCAGGAGTGTGCGAGGCGAGCAGGACTCGCAGGGGTGCGGTGTTGAGCGTGTCGGCGGTGGCGGCGTCGAGGGAGTCGTCCATGCCTTCCTCCCATACCTCGGGAAGCGCGAGCCCGGGCCGTCCCGCCCACGTGATGTCCGCCCTGGCCTGTCCGAGGGCGACGAGGCGGAGGTGGACCAGGCCCGCGAGCGCGTCGAAGATCCTGGGCCGGGCGAGGGTGCCGTCGACCAGGACGTACTCGGGGTCGGACTCGCGCAGTGCCCGGGTCAGGCCGGGCGCCTTCCGGCCCAGTAGGTCGGTGACCTGGTGGACGTAGGCGTGGGCGGTGCCGACGCTGATCCGGAAGCCGGCGGCGATCTGGGCGAGGGTGTCGTGCTTGCGGAGGTAGACCAGCGCGACCAGGGCGCGTTGCGAGGGTCGGAGTTTGCAGCGGCGGTCACCTTCGCGGGTGACGATGAGCGTGGTGACCCACTCGACGAGAGCGTGCGGCAGGTCCAGTGCGGCAGGATAGGTGACCAACGAGGGTTCCTGGCTGGTTGCTTGAGATGTGAGACATCTCGCTCAACCGCCCGGAGGCCTCGTTCGTTCTGCCCTCATTCCCACCGCTCGGCCATCACCCGTTCGGTGGCCGCCCTGAAAAGGCTCGTCGTCTCCGGCGGTGCGGATCCCCTGGAGCTGGGCGAGGGGGGATCACCGCGTGCTTGGGGTCGTACTGCGGGGGCTGGACGCCGTCCACCGGGTTGTTCTCGGAGGGGCCGAGCCGGTGCGCGTCCAGCAGGATCATCTTCAGGCGGACGAACGCGCGGGTCTGGGCGGCGAGGCAGGCCCCGTCGCGTTCCATCGTCCCGACGAAGGCCTCCACGACCTTGTGGTCGGAGGTCCCCGCGCGGCGACTGCCGAACGTCGGGAGGAGGTGGTGTTTCAGAGTGGACTCGAGCATCCGCAGCGAGGGCGGACCCTGGTGACGCTGGCCCTTGAGCCACTCGGCGGCGTAGGCCGAGAACTGCATCCCGCCGTACTTCTGGATGCGGCTCCGCCTTGTGCTGGCTCTGCGGGGAGTTCTTGCGCGCGTGGTGGACCTCGGCGAGCCTGGTCCTGGCCTTCTGCTGGGTGGCGAAGCCGGACTCCTCGGTTTGCTGCCCCGGAAGCCGACGGGGCGAACGCTCGCTCGATCCGGACGCGGCGGTCGGTCCTCACTGCTGCCCAACGACCGGCCTGCCCCGGGTTACCCCTCCGGCCGTGCCCTCGGTGCCCCGGCCGGGGTTGATCGGGAGGTGAGCTCCTCTTCCACTGCCCGACCGCTGGTCCTCGGCGCAGGTCCGACCGCCTTGATCCCCAATCCGGGCAGCAGCGGCAGCCCGGACCATCCGGTCCTCAGCACCGCCGGCGGCCGGGCCGCCGCCCGGCTGCTGCAGCTGTGCACCGTCGAGGTCCCGGTGCCGGCAGCCGCGGCCACCGCCGAGCTCGGCGGGCTGCTGCTCGAGGAGGGCCCGGTCACCTGCCAGGCCGCGGCCGCGGTGCTGGAGCAGCTGAACGCCGCTGCCCGGACTGCCGGGGTCGACCTGTAGAGCGGAGGCGGTGGACGGTTTCGGTGCACGTAGGCTGGCGGCCTGGCCCTCGTGTCGACGAGCGCGAGGGCCAGGCCGTCATCGGTGGTGGCGGCGGATGTGCGGCTATGGTGCAGCCCGTCTGCGTTGCTACTTCTGCGCTGTGGAGGATGCGGAGGGCGGCATGAGGCAGCGGGTGCTGACACTGATGGAGAGCCAGTGGACACCGCCGGTGGTGCCGACGTCGATGAAGTAGCGGCCTTCATCGTGTTTGGCGTACAAGAGCACGTCGGGCTGGCCGTCCACCGTCTCGCGGTAACCGGTGATGCGGAAGCCCTCCTTCTCCAGGGCGGCCCGGATCTTGCGGACGGCTTCGGGGTGCTGATCCACGGGGACCGTACTGGCGGCATGGTAGGCGAGGGTGTAGCGGCCGTCCTCGACGACCTCGCCGTTCTTTCCCTCGCAGTTGCTGAAGTAGGGCTTGATGGACTCCGGCGCCACAGTGACACCGCCGACCTCGGCCAGGTGCTCGGTCATGCGCTGTGCCCATGTCTGGGCCTCGCTCTTGGCCATGACGGGCAACGGCTCGTTCGGATCTGGGCTGTTCACGCAGCCTCCCAGGAGTAGTGACAGGAACAGGACTGTGGCGGCGTTCAGATGACGGCGCGTGCGGAATTTTGGTCGAGGCATGGAATTCGGTCTCTCTGCGGCAGCCGGCCTCAGAGGCCGGGCACAATGGCGGGAGGCTCGTCCCGGTGGTTGTCGACGGTGTTCGGCCGCCGTCCGGCGATGATCCGTCCCTGGTTGTTCAGGCTTTCGCTGTCGGGGTCCCAGTAGCCACTGTGTCCATGGGTGTCGATGGCGAGGGTCTGCCCGCCGAAAGCACCGAGGGTGGGGTCGGGGCCGAGGGTCGCCCCGGTGACGAGGCTGATGTTGTCGTCGGCTGCGGTGCCGGCCCAGAAGTGGTCGGGATTGATGTGGAGGTTCCCGGCACTGTCGGTGTCCATGCCGGGGCTGGCGATGGCGACGATGTCGTCGGCCTGCAGGCCCTGGCCGCCGGCTGCGGCGGCCCCGACCGCGGTGGTGCCGTAGCTGTGGCCGATGACGGTGAGATTGCTGCGGTGGTCCCCTTCGGCGACGCGCAGGCCGTCGGTGAAGCGGCGCATGTCCTCGGCTCCGTCCTCGGTGCGGCCGGGGGTCATGACACTGCCGCTGAACTCGGGTGCGTCGTAGCCGAGCCAGGAGATCACCGCGACTTTCGATCCCGGGTCCGCCCTTTCCGCCGAGTCCTGCAGTCTGCCGATGCGGTCGATCTGGCCCGACGTGGAGGTCATCGTCGTGCCGGTACCGGGGACCAGGACCGCGGTGTGGTCGGCGGTGTCCGGGTTGCCGGTGGACACCACCGCCTTGCCGTCGCCGCTCGCGTCCACCTGGAGCAGGAACAGCTGATGCTGCCCGTCCGCCGCGTCCCCCTTCTCGAGCGCCTCCTTGAGGGCGTGGAGATTGGTCTGGCGCTGGTTCCACTCCTCGTAGGTGATGCCCGACCCCTTGGCGTTTCCGGCCTTCAGGGTGTCGAGCTGCTGCTCCACGACGAGGCGGTTGGCCTGGTCCCGCACCGTGGCGGGCAGGCCGTCCAGGCGGCCGATCTCCTCGGGATGCAAGGTGATGTAGCTCTGCTGCTGTTCGGGCGTCAGGGACTTCCACCACTCGGCGCTCTGCCGGGGGTCCTTGTTCTCCGGGATGTACGGGGCGGCGAGGCCCAGGTCCTTCGCGACGTCCTGGACGTCCTTCGCGGACTCGCTCGCGGCACCGTCCACCCGGATCTGGGTGAGGACGTCGGCGCTGAGCCGTCCGAGTGCGCGGGCGCCCTGGTCGCTGGCCTCGCGGGCGGCGGTGAGCGCGGCGTTGATGCGGTCCTGGACCTGGTCGCGCAGCTGGACCTGGTTCTGCCGCTCCTCGCGGGCGTCCGGGTCGTGGCGGTCCGGTTCAGCCTGCGGCGGCAGGCCGACCGTGCCGTCGTCGGCCACCGGCAGGTGCCACTCGTCAGCCCGCTGGAGGGCATTGGACAGGTTCGTCCTGGCCTGGTCCATCCGCTCCGCGACGGTGTCCAGCACCAGCGCCACCGACTCGGCCTCCACCCGCACGACTTCCAGCTTCTGCTCGGTGGACTCCATCGTGAAGAACGCGCTGTCCGCATCCTTGCCCTGCCAGTGCCCCCGCAGCGGCCCGCTGACCCGGTGCCGGTGCTGACCGTTGAACTCCTCCGACGCCACCGACAGCCGACGCCACCTCCCGGCGCTCTCACGCAGCCCGGCGGGATCGAAACGCCGCAGCAGCACGAAGTCCCCGCTCACCGCTGCCCCTGCCGCTGCCACATCTCGGCGATCTGGCCGTCGTTCCACTCGTGCCCCTGCGCGCTGGCCTCCAGCGCGCAGGCAGTGGTGACCAGACGCTCCGTCAGCTTCCCGAACACCGGGTCCCACCCCTGCGCGAGACTCTGCAACTCCCCTCCGATCGACCACCCGGCCAACTCGCTGCCCGTCGAACGACTGGAAGCGATCGCCGCCGCGCTCGGCTGCTGCAGTTCCTCACCGATGCTGCGCGCGGCTGCCGCCGAAGCCCTCAACTCGGCCGGGTCCACGCTGATCTGTTCGCTCACTGATCCCCCCTCGGTCGGTGACACAAGCGGCGATCATACGGTCACGCAGCGACACGTGGTATCCGTACGAGTACTCAGCTTGGCGTTTATCCTCGTCGGCTTTGATGTTCCTTGATCGAGTCGGCTCGTTTGGCCGTCTTGCCGACGTTGTGGCGTGGGGCCCGGTGCTTGTTCTTCGAGCCGGGAGGCCGTCCCGGGCCTGGCCGGGACGGTTTCGGTGCGGCTGCCGGACGGGCCGCTGTCGCGCGGATGTTGCGAAACCCCCGGCGGACGCGGGCGGGGGTGAGACGGCGGGGTTCGGTCGCCGGTCGCTCCCAGGGCCGACGTACGTCTTCGGCCAGGGGTCGGGCGAGGCGGATCTGGGTGTGGGCGGCGATGATCAGCCAGGTCCACAGATCGGCGGTGTCGGCGTGGCGGATCTTCGGGGCGGTCCAGCCGAGGGTCTGCTTCATCAGCCGGAAGGTGTGCTCCAGGTCGAATCGGCGGAGGAAGGACTGCCACCACAGGTCCACGTCCGTGCCGGTGGCCGCGGTGGCCGAGCACCACAGCCAGACCGGTTTCGGGTCCCGGTCGCCCGGCAGACGCTCGACCTTGAGCCGAATCAACGTGCCGTGCAGGACGGGTAGTTCCTCCTCGGCGTGGTCCAGCCAGGGGCCGCGGTGGGTGAGCCGGGGGTGCATCCGGTCCCAGGCCGTCGCCTCGGCGGTGCCGTAGCGGGTGGTGTCGGTGGCCGTGGCGGTGTCGGGGGTGTGCCAGGTGTCGGGTTTGGCGAAGGTGAGGACTCCGCCGTGTCGGCGGGGTCGCCCGCCCTTCGGCCCGCGGCGGTCGGGGCCGGGGTCGCGGAGCATGACCCGGTCCGAGCGCAGACGACCGAGCAGAACCACCGGCAGGTCGGCCAGGGCGTGGGAGAGGTAGGTGACGTCGTAGCCGGAGTCCATCACGATCAGGATCTCCGGGTCGCCCGGCACCCAGTGCCCGGCCCGGAGCAACCGCTCGACGACACCGCGCAGTTGGACGGCGGTGACGGCGGTAGCGTCGTCGGCCGGCCCGAGCCGCACGGCATCCAGCAGCGCGACCCAGGAAGCGCGGCCGGATTCCAGCGCGGCGACGAAGGAGTACGGCCAGCCCGGAACGAACTGGTCCCGGCTGCGGTCCCCGCGCCCGTAGACATGGCAGAACAGCCGCTCGTCGCTTGTCGGGGCGTCGGGGCGGAGCCAGTTGCTCACGTCCACGGCCAGCACGATCCGCCCGTCGGCCGCCCGCGGCAGCGGCAGGCCGGCCAGGACCTCGCGCAGTCGGGCGGGCTCGGCCCAGCCCCGGTCCAGCCCCTGGTACAGCGCACCGTGCCCGCGCCGGTGCTCGGCCGCCAACGACAGCTCGACCAGCGTCCTGACCGGCCCCTCCGCACACAGCACCGCGTCCGTGAGTTCGAAGAGCACATCCGCGCGGGCGTAAAGGCACTCGTAGAACTCGACCCGAAAGCGGGACAGGACACCCAATGCGTCACCAGCGGGCACATCGGCAGGCAGACTCATACACAGCGGCCGTTCTCTCGTGCTTCCTGACTCGACACCTCGAAGCGTGGAGAACGGCCGCCTCTGCTGTCCCGGGAAGAACCGCAGATCAGCAGGTCGAGTGACGTGCGTGGATAAACGCCAAGCTCAGATCGCCGACCTGCACCACCAACGGCCCCACAACCGCGCACCGGCCCCATGGCAGACTGCGAACGCCGAGCCGACGGCAAGGAGGTGAGCGGATCAGCCCGGTCCGCCCCGCTCGTGCGCCCGGGGCGCTCGGCCGCCCTACCCCCGCGAGGGCCTGCTGGCCCCGTAGTCCTACCACCTGCGCGACGTGGTGCGCTCCACCACCCTGCGCCGGGCCGACGGACCACCCCGCGACCGCTGCTCTGAACAGGACTGGGCCGCCACGGACACCCGCACCTTCGACGCGCTCGGCGAGCAGTGGACCAACACCGCGGACGCCGGGCGGCGCCTGCTGGTCGCGTGTATGCGCCAAGGCCTCGCCCTGGCCCGCGACCACCGCCTCGACCTGGGCTGGCCCGCGGACGCGGCATGGGTGGCCGCACCGGTCGCTTCGGTCGCTTCGGCGTCCGGGACCATCCCCGCACCCGCGGGGATGCTCCCGCGACGTGGATTCGGACGAGGGGCTTGTCGTTCTCCTCCCCGCACCCGCGGGGACGGCCCCGTGAGCACCATGCTGGTCACCCCTCACCCCTCTCGGGCCCCTCGCGCCCAGGCAGGAAGGCCTGCTGCTGTGTCAGAGGGCCGTGGAAGCATGCGCCCGCACCACCACGCTCCTTGACACCTCCACAGCACAACCGAACAACAACCGACCACCGACGTGGCACCCCCCGACCGCCAGACGCGGAACCAGGTAGCCACGAAGTCTGACCCCGCCCACACCCTGAAAGCCTCCAACCCCCAGCAGGAAAGGAAAGTGACGTTATGCCGCAAATATCCGAATCCTTGAAGATGGCGGATTCCCGAGCCACCCGCTCGTAACACCGCAGGTCAACAAGACTGCTCCCCGCGCCCGCGGGGATGACCCCACCGACTGTGGGAGGGATCTGCTATGGCTGCTGCTCCCCGCGCTGATGGCGCTCTTTGAATTTGGCTCTGGCCGGAGTTTCGTGAAAGGGCCTGGACTTGTCAGCAGTCAGGGCAGTCCGAGACGTCGGGTAGGGCGGGAAAGGTGCGGTTTCCCCGCAGCCAGTCGGTGAGCCACGCCGCCAGGGTGAACCTCTCCGGGAACAACTGGTGGTGCCTGCACAGTGTGTTCGGGTCCCAGCCCCACATCTGTCCGTGGGGGCTTCGGAGATCGATGTGCCACCAGATCGCGCAGCCCAGGGTCACCAGCGGTACGACGTGGTAGGGGTAGATGTCCCACTCCTCGGGCGGCTGCGACCAGTGTCGGTAGACGTCGAGGAGGGATTCCTCGTCGCTGTACCACCTGCCGTTGTCGGTGAGGGACACCACGTTCCCGTCGACGCCGAATCCACCGTCGGCGACCTCGCAGTAGACCCTGCGCAGCAGCGGCGGCATCGGCCCTCCCGATACGGCCTCGAACTCGTCCGCGGCTGCGGACGGCGCCGGCGGAGGGAGTTCGTTCTGTCCGGCGAACTCACGGATTCTCGCGATGATCTCGTCGTCGGTCCACGCGGCAGGATCGGTCACGACGGACACCGTAGAGGAGGCCGGTGACAACGGCATCCGATCGGTTCCTGGATGGAACCACCGCGGTTACGGCCGGATGAGGACCCGGATGCGGAGGAGTCGGAAAGAGGCCCGCCCGTACATGGCTCTCTTGAGCGTTTTGACCCGGTTCACATTGTCTTCGACCTTGCCGGAGCTCCATTCGAGGGTGAGGTCGGCGGTGACGGCGGCGAGGTCCTGGCGGAGGAACCCGGCGAACGACCGCATCGGCGCCTGAGCGTCCTGCTCGGCCTGGCCGATCCAGTCCGGCAGGAGGGCGCCGAGGCGGTTGGTCATGAGGTCGTGGAAGCATCGGGCCAGGTCCTAGGCGCGGGCGATGTCCGGGCAGGCGATCCTGACGTCCAGCAGCCTGTCCTGCTCGCGTTCGGCCAGGGTGCCGGTCGGCCGCATGACCCAGGAGGTGATCCGGCGCGGGCTGGGGACCTCCGCGCGGACGGGTTCAGCGGTGCCCTCACGCAGGGAGGCGACGTGGCGGCGCACGGCCAGGACGCTGCCGCGGTAGCCGCGTTCGGTGACCTCGCGGAAGAGCTGCTGGGCGCTGGTGCACCCGGCGGCGAACCTGCTGTTCACGTAGGGCTTGAACGGGTCGAGCAGCCCCTGCCTGCTGGCGTCGAACTCCCGGGCGGAGGTGAGGAGTTCGTCCAGCGGGGTGGTCTTGGAGCGGCGGACGGTCTTGCGGTCGAGCCGCAGGTGGCGGGCGATCGCACTGATCGCCCACTTCTGCTCCAGCAGCCGGTGGACGTCCGCGTGGCGGTCGTGGGTGCGCTCGACGATCGGAGTGCGGGGCTCCTGGAGGATCGGCAGGTCGATCGCCGGCGGCTCGGGCGGCATCGCCCGGTCGGCGTGTCTGCGCGGGCGGGCGCGGTGCTGGTGGCAGGTTTTCTCGACCGCGGGGGGCAGGTTCTGCAGTAGGTGCCAGCGGTCGGCGGCCTTGATCGCGCCGGGTGCGGCTTCCTTGACCGCCCGGCCGTAGGCGCCGGCGCGGTCGCGGCAGACGATCTCCGCACCGGGGTGCTCGCGCAGCCGGGCGGCGAAGGTCTCCGAGGTCCGGTCGGGCAGGACGTCGACGACGCGGCCGCTCTCGACGTCGCCCAGCAGGGTGCCCCAGGTGCGGCCCCGGCGGAAGGCGAACTCATCGACGCCCAGCACCCGCGGCGCCCGTTTCGGCACTTCGGGTGCTTCCAGCAGTCCGAGGAGCCGGGTGCGGTCGGCTGTGAAGACCCTCTCCGAGGGGGTGGACACGTTCGCGTGTGACAGCGTGTTCTTCGCGGACGTGCGCGGCTCCATGGTGGACCTGGTCCAGGCCGTCGGGCGGGCACTGCGCACCACCCCCGACAGCGGGAAGGTGGCCACGATCGTAGTGCCGGTGCTGCTCGCGGCCGGGGAGAGCGGGGAGGACCTGCTCACCTCCAAAGCCTACGACGGCCTCGCGAAGGTGCTCCTGGCGCTGCGGGCCCACGACGAGGCCGCCGTCGAGCGCCTGGCGGTACCTGCTGCACGACTTCCCACCGCACACCACCGTGTACGGCTACTTCAAGGAGTGGGAGCACGACGGCACCACCGAGCGTATCCACGACACGCTCCGCGACCCATGAAGGTCTCGATTCTGACATCGGTCTACAGCTTTCGGGTGCCGCTTTTGCAGCGGGCAACGCGAGCGGCTGGCGGGGCTGTCCGACGGCCAGCCAGGTCCTCGCACAGGTCGCCGGAGACGATGGTGCCGCGCCCGGGACGGACGGCCCAGCGCACTCCCCGGCCGCGACGCCGCCGCGTGGCGGGGTGGGCGCCCACAGGCCGTCGCGGCGGGAGCTTCAACGCGGTGCTCCCTCGGCCGCCAGCGTCGGCACCTCCGACAGCGCGCTGCTGCTGGCCCACGGACCGTCAGCGGCCCGGCCCTCCGGTGGCGGTGACGGTGGAGAGTGCCGCCTCGAGCCCGACCGGCAGGTCTGCGGGGTCGAGCAGAGTGGTGTGCGGGGGCGGGGTGGTGAGTCCGGAGTCGACCGCGACGAAGGTGGTGGCCGGGCTGCTGCCGCCGACCGGGGCGATAGCGGTGGCGAAGGCCGGTCCGACGGTCACCACCAGCGCGCAGTGCCGGTTCAGCAGTCCGGCGAGGAGGGCCTGTGCGCGCGCCGGGTCGGCGGCGGGCTCGACGAACTGCTGCAGGTTGCTGCTCCGGGCCGCGGCCGACCGTTGGAGCGCGGTCCAGACCGCGGACACGGTGTCGCCCCGGGCGGCGGTGGCGGAGTCGGCGGCCAGACAGACCCGGGGCCGCTCCGACACGTTGTTCGCGACCACCTGGGGACGGGGTTCGGGATCGGGCCGCCACCAGGCCCACCCGGCAAGTGCCGCACCGATCAGGACCAGGACGGTCGCCGCCACGGCGAGCAACCGCCCGCTGCGGGGCGGTCCTTGACGGGGGATCATCGAGCCCTCGACTTCGGTCGTGCAGCTCGTACAGCTCGTGCAGCTGGTGCGGGCCGTCCGGGGCGGGCCGCCGCGGTGGTTGCGGCTGGCTCGGGCCGGCCGGGTGCCGCGCGGGTCCAACCGGCCCGGCGCCGCCACCACACGAGTGCGGCGGCAGCGAGCGCTGTGCTGGTCGTGGCGGAGCCGACCGTGACGGCCGTCGAAGGGCCGCCTGCCGCAGCGGCCTCCGGTGCCGGGCGGTGGAGCAGCGGGTTGTCCGTCGCGGGCGCTGCGATGACCGAGTCGACAGCCGCGAGCGGGTCCAGCAGTCCGTAGCCCGTGCGTGCGTCGGGGCGATCGCGGTGGTCGCGGGTGCTGTCGATCAGCCGTCGGATGGCCTGTCCGGCGGTGTAGTTCGGATGTTCGGCGCGGACCAGGGCGACGGTCGCGGAGACGTAGGCGGCGGCGTAACTCGTGCCGTCGGCCACCAGGTACTGTCCGCGGTTGTTCGTCGAGTAGATGCCGGTGGCCGGTGCGGCGACGGCGACATGGGGGCCAGACTCGCTTTTCCGCCAGAACGCGCCCCCCTCGTCCGATCCGGACACGCTCACCACGCCGGGAAAGGACGCCGGGTAGATTTCCGGGTTTCCGCCGTCCCCGTCGTTTCCGGCGGCTGCGACGATGACGATGTCCTTGCCCTGGGCGTATTCGACGGCTTTCCGGAGGACCGGGTTGGGGAGCTGCGTGCCCAGCGAGACGTTGACAACCGAGGCGCCGTGGTCGGCCGCCCAGACGATTCCCCGTGCCAGGGCGGCCGGTTCGGCCGCGGCGTCCGCGGCCACCCGGACCGGCAGGATGCGGGCGCCCGGGGCGAGTCCGGTCATCCCCTGGCCGTTCTCGGCCGCACCGGTGCCGGCGATGATCCCGGCGACGGCGGTGCCGTGGGAGTCGGCGGAGGCGTCGAGCTGTCCGCCATCCGTCGGGTCGCCGACCTCGTCGGTGCCGGTCAGGAGCCGGCCGGCCAGGTCGGGGTGGCCGGCGTCGACGCCGCTGTCCACGACCGCGACCGTGACACCGTCGCCCCGGCTGAACGACCAGACCTGCTCCGCGCGGAAGTGCGCCTGGTCCAGGGGCCATTCGTGCGGGCGGACCGGTGCGCCCGCGGCCGTCGGCGCGGCGGTCACGGCGAGCAGGACCGCGAGCGCGGCAGCTCCGCCCGCGCGCGACAGGACGCGGTGCGGCACGGCGCGTGGTATTCGCATGCGAAATGACCAGTTCTGATATGGAAGTGAAGGGGACGTCGGTCCGACGGGCCGTCGGAAGGCCCGGAATACCGGCCCGCTGGATCGTACTCAGGCCCCCGGCCCTGGGGTAAGTGGCGCCGGCGGGATCTTCGACAAAGATTCGGTCGACGTATGTTCATGGGAAAGGAAAATATTTCGCCCGGGCCCCGGGGCATTCCAGGGTGTACACACCGAGAACGGCGTAATTCGGCGCCCCCGCAGGACTCCGGCCGTTGCAGCCGCGGGCGGCCATCGAGTAGACGTTCGGCGTTGATGCGGCCTCACGACGGGGCCGGCACCGGGTACTTGGGGGTAGGCCGTGGGCCGCTGGTCGTGGCGACGGGCGACGGGGACATGGCGTTCGGCGAACGGGGCGCGGGTGCGTCGGCCGCTGGTGCTAGCGGTCGTGCTGGCGGTGGCGGTGGCGCTCGGAACGCAGCCGGCCTGGTCCTTCGCTGGTGCGCACGCCCCGTCCTCGGTGGCCGCACCCGCGACCCCGCAGCAGCGCGGCGGGTCGGCCGGCCGGGGCGGCCTGGTCGGCGCGAACGCCACCAGCAAGGAGGCCCCCGGTGCGGGCGGCGAGCACCGGGCGGCGCCTGGCGAACTGCCGTCCGCGCAGCGGTCCGTGACGGGCCGGAACCCGCAGGACTCGGACGTCGGCCGGTCCGCGGTGGCACCGCAGCGGGTCGACCCGCCCACCGGGGCGGAACGGGACGAGGCCACGCGGCTGCGGGACAAGGCCCGGGCCGCGGCCGGGGCCCTGCCGAGTCCGGCGACCGGGCCGGGCACCGGCACGCCGACCACGGCGCAGAGCCCGGCCGCGGGCGGCGTCGAGATCCCGTCCGCCAGGACGGCGAGCACCTCGGTCTACCAGAACGACGACGGTTCGCGGACCACCCGGTTCTACCCGCGACCGGTGCACTTCCGGCAGGCGGACGGCAGTTGGGCGGACATCGACACCGCGGTGGTCCAGAAGCGCAGCGGGCGCTGGCAGGAAAAGGCCAATGCCGACTCGCCGGACTTCGCGGCGAACGCGGCCGATCCGGCGCTGGTCTCCTGGTCGCTGGATGCCGACCACAAGGTGTCGTACGGCATCCAGGGGGCCTCGCCGGTCGCCGCCTCGGTGAGCGGCAGCACGGTCACCTACGCCGGACCGGCCGGATCGGCCGACGTCCAGTACGACGCGGAGGCGGACGGGGTCAAGGAGACCCTGGTCCTGCACGACGCGTCGGCCGCCACCACCTGGACGTTCCCGCTGACCACCACCGGGCTGACCGCGGAGATCGACGCGAGCGGCAACGCGGTGTTCAAGGACGCGGCGGGAACGGTGCGGGTGACCATTCCCCGCGGCTTCATGGAGGACTCCGCGGTCGACCCCCGGTCCGGTCAGGGCGCGCTGTCCGACGGCGTCGGCTACCGGCTGGTCACCGCGGAGGGCCGGCCAGCCCTGCAACTGACCTTGGACAGCGCCTGGTTGCACGATCCTCACCGGGTCTTCCCGGTGCGGGTGGACCCCACCACCAACGCGCAGGTGGGTGTCGGCCAGTCGACGTACGTGATGTCGCAGTTCACGGCCAACTACTCCTCCGACTCGGTGCTGAAGGTCGGTACCTACGACGGCGGTTCGCACATCGCCAATAGCTATCTGTACTTCCCCGGCGTCACCTCGCTGGGGAACGAGTTCATCGAGTCGGCCGGGCTCGCCATGGACGACCTGTGGTCCTACGAGTGCAAGCCGCACGCAGTCGACGTCCACCGGATCACCTCCGCCTGGAACCCCTCGTCGATCAACACCTACCCGGGCTTGAACGTCGGCGACACCCTCGGCACCAGCAGTTTCTACGCCGGAACCGGCTGCTCCAACGGCACCCAGTGGGAGAACGTCGACCTCGGCGACGCCCCGTCCTCGCCGGGCACCCAGCTCGTGACGAGCTGGTCGAAGGGCGGTGCCAACTACGGCCTCGCGGTGACCGCCAGCACCACCGACTTCAACGCGTGGAAGCAGTTCGCGAGCGTCCACTCCAGCTACCCTCCCTACCTGTACGTCACCTACTCGGACTGGGCGTCGACCTACTCGCTGGTTGGCAACGTCACCCCGCCGACCTACAACGCGACCGGCGCGCAGCAGGTCTCGATGAGCAACGTGGCCGCGAACTGGTGGAACTCGACCAGCATGCAGCTGCGGGCCCGGGTCTTCGACCAGCGCGGCAACGAGACCGACGGGCCGCTGGCGGGCGTGCCCTGGCAGCAGACCCCGGTCCAGACCGGACAGACCGTCACCGTCGCCGGCGTGATCCCCGCGCTGCCTCCCGGCCAGACCTACAGCGTCTGCTGGGACGGCTACGTGGGCGGCACGACCTCGCTGCACGACTCGTACGGCGTGCCCTGGCTCTGCGAATCCGTCACCAGCCAGGACACCGCACCCCAGACGGATGCGGTGGCGCCGCAGAGCGGGACGGTAGTCGGCACGCTGACGCCGCAGCTCTATGCGACCGGCTACGACCCCGACAACTACCCCGGCACCGGCCTCGACTACGACTTCCAGGTGTGGACCGTCCCGCCCTCCGGCTCGCCGCAGCTGGCCGCCGAGTCGGGCTGGCAGCCCAACACCTCCTGGGCGGTCCCGGCGGGGAAGCTGGCGTGGAACGCTTCCTACACCTGGCAGGTGAAGGTCGGCGACCACGTGACGGAGAGCCAGTTCCTCGGCCCGCTCCAGTTCTCGACCATGGTCCAGCAGCCGCCGATCACCTCGCACCTGGGCGGCGCGGCCGGTGACGGCACCGGACGGACCTTCGACCCGAAGGTCGGCAACTACACCACCGACGCGGTGGACGCCGACGTCGCCTCGGTCGGCCCCGCCCTGCGGGTGGCCCGCTCCTACAACTCGCTCGACCCGCGCACCTCGAACCTGTTCGGCGCCGGCTGGTCCTCGGCCTTCGACATGCGGGTCCAGCCCGACGACGACGGCTCCGGCGCGGTCGTCCTCACCGACGCCACCGGACGCGCCGAGCGGATGGGACCGGACCCGCAGGGCGGCGCGCAGTACACGCCCGCGCAGGGCGAGTACGAGACGCTGACCGCGGTCGC
This sequence comes from Kitasatospora phosalacinea, assembly GCF_030268885.1. Taxonomy (GTDB): domain Bacteria; phylum Actinomycetota; class Actinomycetes; order Streptomycetales; family Streptomycetaceae; genus Kitasatospora; species Kitasatospora phosalacinea_C. The sequence goes on along the minus strand of NZ_BSSA01000046.1, from coordinate 18,831 downwards.
TGGCGGGTTCGTGCTACTCCTGAAGAGCGGCACCAGCTACGAGTTCAAGGCACCGGTCGGCGCGGGCTACGCGCTGTCCACGGTGAAGGATGCCTATGGTCGCGCCCAGGCGTTCCACTACACCGCGGGCCGGCTCGACACGATCACCGACGCTGTCTCCGGCCGTGCCCTGCACTTCACCTGGACGGGCGCCCACGTGACCAAGGTCGCCACTGACCCCGTCACCGGCACCGACCCGAGCACCGCGTTGTCCTGGACCTACGACTACAACCCTTCCCATACGGACGAGTTGGACCAGGTCTGCGCCCCACCGGCCGGCGGCAACTCCGCACCCGCCTGCACCACGTACAGCTACACCACGGGCTCGCACCAGCGCAGCGCGGTGCTCGACACCTCCCCGGCCTCCTACTGGCGGCTGGGCGAGGCGTCCGGCACGAACGCGGCGAGCGAGGTGATCGAGAACCAGGGCAGGGACACCGCGCACTACTCGTCCTCCGGAACGACCCCGGGCGCGGCCGGGCCGACGGCCTCGGGCGCCACGGCCACCGCCTTCGACGGGCAGAGCGGTGTGGTGACGCTCCCGCAGAGCCTGCTCGACTCGTCCTCCTACACCTCCGTCGGGATGTGGTTCCGCACCACCGGACAAGGCGTGCTGTTCGGCTACCAGACCGACGTCTTCCCCGCGGCCACCACTGGCCACAACTACACGCCCGCGCTGTACGTCGGCACCTCGGGCAAGCTCTACGGCGAGTTCTGGCAGGGCGGTGTCGGCCCGATGGCGTCGAGCACCGCCGTCAACGACGGCAAGTGGCACCACGTTGTGCTGACCGCGGCGGGCAACACCCAGTCGCTGTACTTGGACGGAGTGGCCCAGGGCCAGCCGCTGACCGGACAGGTAGTCGCCACTGGCCAGCGCGCCGAGACGGTCGGCGGCGGCTTCATCGGAGGCTGGTGGCCGGACGAGCCGTACTACAACACCGGCGACAACACCGGGCACGCCGGCTACTTCACCGGATCGATCAGCGACGTCGCCTTCTACGACCATGCGCTCGGCCAGCCCGCGGTCAGCGCGCTGTACCGGGCCGGTACCAGCGCCTCGGTCGAACTGGCGGGCGTGGGCCTGCCATCCGGGAAGGCCAAGCTGTCCGTCGCCTACGACGCGAAGAACGACCGCGCCACCCAGGTCACCGACGCGAACGGCGGCGTCTGGAAGATCACCCCACCGACGGTCTCCGGCTCCGTGCAGGAGTACCGCACCGCGGTGGCGGGCTCGAACCCCGGCGGCTACTGGCCGCTGTCCGACGGACAGGGCACCCAGGCGTCGAACCAGGTCTACGTCCCGCGGCCGGTCCCGAACAACGGCACCACCTCCGGGGTGAGCCCCGGGGCGGCCGGGCCGGTGCCCGGGTCCACCGCGGCCTCCTTCGACGGCAGTACCTCGTGGGCCGAGGTCCCGTCCTCGTTCGCCCCCGTCCAGGGGCCGGGCGCGGTCGGCCTCTGGTTCCGGACCACCGCCCCCGGCGTCCTGGTCGGCTACCAGTCCTTCACGGTCGGCGCGCCGCACGTGCCGGGGACCGACAAGTGGAACCCCGTGCTGTACGTCGGCACGGACGGAAAGCTGCGCGGGGAGATCTACAACAGCACCGCCTCCGCGCTGACCTCCGGCACCGCCGTCGCCGACGGCAAGTGGCACTTCGCGCTACTGTCCGCGGACACCCCCTCCACCCAGACCCTCTACCTCGACGGCGCCGCCGTCGCCGGACCGGTCACCGGCCAGATCGTCCCCAACGGAACCGCCCACGTGTACATCGGCGCGGGCACCAGCGACGGCAACTGGCCCGCCCACCCGACCGACCAGGCAGGCCACTTCACCGGGCAGATCGCCGACGTCGCGATGTTCGACCACGGCGTGGGCGCCGGCACGGTCGGCTCTCTGTACGCCCAGGCCACCGCATCCGGCGCCACCGCCGCGGCCTACGACGCCGCCGTCGTCGGCGCACGTCCCACCGGCTACTGGCGGCTGAACGACCCGGCCGGCAACTCGGCCAACGAACTGCTGTCCTCCACGGCGCTCGACCAGAACCTCGGCACCCACCACGGCACCGCCCTCGGCACGACCGGCCCCTGGGCGTCCGGCACCTCGACCGCGGCGGCTTTCGACGGCACCACCTCCTACGTCCAGCTCCCCGGCGGCGCCGTGCCCCGGTGGGACATCGCGGCCACCGTCTCCGCCTGGTTCAGGACCACCGCCCCCGGCGTGATCTACGCCTACCAGACCTTCCCGCTCGGCCAGGCCCCCGCCACCGGGGACCTGACGAACCCCGCGCTGTACGTCGGCACCGACAGCAAGCTCCACGGCGAACTCTTCGGGTCCAGCGTCGCCCCCGCCGTCTCCACCGAAACCGTCACCGACGGCAGCTGGCACCTCGCCACGCTCACCCGCTCCGGCACCACCGAACAGCTCTACCTCGACGGCCGACCCACCGGCAGCGCCGTCACCGGCACCAAGGCGTACAACGGCTCGGGCTACGCCTACCTCGGCGCCGGCACCGTCCAGGGCTGGGCGAACGCGCCGGCCGACGCTAGCGGCCACTTCAACGGGAAGCTCGCCGACTTCTCCTACTACCGCTACGCGCTCGCCCCGGCCACCATCGCCGCCCAGTACGCGCGTGCCACCACCCCCGGCACCACCGGTGGCCTCACCGCCGCCGACGGCTACCGCGCCCAGGTGATCGACGCCAACGCCCGCGGCTACTGGCGGCTCGACGAACCGCCGGGCACCGCCACCGCCTACGACGAGACCGGCGCCGCCCTGCCCGACCAGGCCTCCGGCACCTACACCGCCACCACCCTCGGCGACCGTGGGCCTTCCGGCGACCAGATCCAGGGGGCGGCTACCTTCAACGGCACCACCTCCGTGCTGCAACTGCCCGCCACCGCTGCACCGGTCAAGGGCCCGAACAGCATCGAGCTGTGGTTCCGGACCAGCACGGCCGGCGTGCTCTACAGCTACCAGTCGTTCCCGCTCGGATCCCCCCACACCGGCGGCGTCGACCAGTGGAACCCGGCGCTCTACGTCGGGACCGACGGCAAGCTGTACGGCGCGCTGTGGACCGGCGACGCCGCGAACTCCCTGGTCACCGCGAAGACCGTCACCGACGGCGCCTGGCACCACGCCGTACTCGCTGGCGACAACACCGGACAGAGCCTCTATCTGGACGGCGCACAGGCCGCCACCAGCAGCACGGCCCGGCAGATCTACTACAACGGCTCCGCCTACGTGTACGTCGGTGCCGGCACCGACGAGGACTCCTGGCCGAACCACCCCGCCGACGCCTCCGGCCACTTCACCGGCTCGATCGCCGAGGTCGCGTTCTACCCTGCCCGCCTCGACAGCGCCACCGTCGCGGCGCACTTCAAGGCGATGGGGAACGCCTCCGCGCCCACCCCGGTGACCACCGCCCAGGTCACCGACCCGGCCGGTGCCGTCCTCAAGTACCGCTTCGACACCCGCACCAACCAGCTGATCAGCAATGCCGACGCCTCCGGCAACACCACCTCCTACACCTACGACACCTCCGGGTTCCTGCACACCGTTACCGACCCCGACGGCCACACCACCACCCTCGGCCACGACGCGCGCGGCAACGAGGTCTCCCGCACCACCTGCCGGACCGCGGCCTCCTGCCAGACTGGCTACCGGACATACCTGCTGGACCAGGCGAACCCGCTCAACCCCACCAACGACAAGCTCAAGGCAGTCAGCGACGCCCGCTCGCAGTCGCCGACAGATACCACCTACACCACCTCATACACCTACGACACGGCCGGCGGACTCACCTCCGTGACCACCCCGGCCACCGGCGACTTCCCCAAGGGCCGCACCACCTACACGGTCACCACCACAGGCACCGAACAGGCGGTCGACGCCACCGGCCAACCGGTCGCCGGAGCCACCGTGCCCGCCGGGCTGAACGCCGCGACCTCCGTCCCCGTCGACGCCAGCACCATCACCCAGCCGGGCACGCTCACGGCCGCCCAGCAGATCCGGTACGCGTACGACGCGGCCGGAAACCTCACCAGGACCGTCGACCCACTCGGCCTGACCACCACCTACCGCCACGACAACCTCGGCCGCACCACTGCCCGCACCGTCACCTGCGGCAACTGCGGACCGGGCGGAACTGCCAGCACCAGCACCACCACGTACACCTGGGACGGCCAGGGCCGCCCGCTGACCCGGACCGACCCGGCCACCACCGACGCCGTCACCGGCACCATCCACACCGGCCTGACCACCTCCGGCTACGACGCCGACGGCGACCTGACCACCCGGACGGTCAGCGACACCACCGGCGGCGACGCCCCCCGCACCTCCACCTGGACCTACGACACCGCCCACGACCTGCTCACCGCCACCACCGACCCGGCCGGCCACCGCACCACCTACACCCACGACGTCTTCGGCCGCACCACCACCACGACCGACGCCCTCGGCACCACCCGCAGCTTCGGGTACTCCAGCCAGGGCTGGCTGCTGCAGACCGCCGTCGCCAACTACACCGGCGACCCGAACCACCCAACCGCCGCCGCACCGCTCGCCGTCGAGGCCCGCACCTACGACCCGGCCGGCCGGCTCGCCACCGTCACCGACGCGATGGGCCGCACCACCCACACCTACTACAACGACGACGACACCGTCGCCGAGGTCGACCTGGACGGCTTCCACAACGCCGACGGCACCCTCCGCGACGTCGTCCTCCAGCAGAACATCTACGACCCGGCCGGGAACCTCACCCAGCGGGTCACCGGCGGCGGCCGCACCACCGTGGTCAACTCATGGGACGCAGCGGGCCGTTCCAGCAGCACCACGATCGACCCCGGTGGCCTGGACCGCAGCACGCGGTACACCTACGACGCGGCCGGCCGGCCGCTCACCACCGTCCTCACCGATGGCACCCAGACCCGGGAGACCGACTCCACCTACGACCCGGTCGGGCACGTCCTCACCAGCACGGTGCGCAACAGCCCGCAGAACGCGACCACCAGCTACACCTACGACCAGCGCGGCCTCACCCTGACCAGCGTCACCCCCGACGGCAACGCCGCCGGAGCCACCCCCGCTGCCTACACCACCGGCTACACCCACGACGCGCTCGGCCGGCTCACCCAGATTCTCGAACCGACCGTCACCGCCCACCACTTCGACCCGGCGACCCAGGCCGACGCCGCCCAGCAAACCGCACCGGTCTCCCGAACCGGCTACGACACCTTCGGCGACACCGTCGAGCAGGACGACGCCGACGGGAACATCACCACCTACACCTACAACGCCGACTCCGAGCCGACCGCGGTATCCTCGCCCGCCTACACCCCACCGGGCACCACCGCCACTGTCACGCCCACCGTCACGACGACCTACGACGCCCTCGGCCGCCCCACCACCTCCACCGTCGACCCCGGCGGCCTGAACCGCGTCACCGCCTACGGCTACGACCAGTTCGGCAACACCGCAAAGGTCACCCGGCCCGCCGTCGACGGCAGCACGCCGACCACCCTGCTCGGCCACGACCTCGACGGGGAACTCCTCTCCGAGACCGACCCGACCGGCGCCACCATCCAGTACACCTACGACGACCTCGGCCGCACCGCCACCACCACCCGGCTGGTCCGCCAGCCCACCGCCGCCGCCTTCACCACCACCTACACCCACGACGACGCGGGCAACCAGACCTCCGCTACCACCCCCGGCCGGGAGACCAGCAGCGCCGCCTTCAACGCGGCGGGCGAGACGGCCAGCACCACCGACGCCCTCCAGCACACCACCACCTACGTCCACGACCTCACCGGCGGCGTCACCAAGGTCACCCTGCCCGACCACACCGGCGTCACCACCGACTACGACCAGGCCGAACAGCCCGTCGCCAGCACGCCGTTCGACCACAACGGCACCCCGCTGCCCGGGCAACGGACCGGCTACGACCCCGACGGCAATGCGGTGACCAGCACCGATGCCAACGGGCACACCACCAGCTACGCCTACGACGCCGCCGACCGGATGGTCAGGCAGACCGAACCACTGAGCGCCACCGCTACCATCGCCACCCAGCTCGGCTACGACCCGACGGGACGGCGCACCCTCTACACCGACGGCAACGGCAACCCGACCTCGTACACCTACAACTCCCTCGGCCTGCCCGAGTCCACCATCGAACCACCCACCGCGATCGACCCGGTCCTCGCCGACCGCACCTACACCACCGGGTACGACGCGGCCCTGGAGGCCGTCACCTCCGCCGAACCCGGCGGGGTCACCATCACCACCGGCTTCGACGCGGCGGGCAACCGCCGCACCGAAACGGCCTCCGGCACCGGCGTCACCACCGCCACCCGCACCTTCGGCTACGACGCCGACGGCCGCCTGCTGACCTCGTCCGCCCCCGCCGGTACCGAGACCTACTCCTACGAGGACCGCGGACACCTGATCAGCGCCAGCGGCCCCACCGGCAACAGCACCTACCAGTACGACGCCGACGGCCGGCTCACCTCCCGCACCGACGCCTCCCGCACCACCACCTTCGGCTACGACGCCGACGGCCGGCTCACCTCAACCGCGGACCCGCTCACCGGAGCCCTGATCGGATACCAGTACGACACCGTCGACGACCTCACCGGCGTCACGTACGGCTCCGGAGGGGCCACCCGCACCTTCGGCTACGACGACCGGCACCGGCTGACCAGCGACACCCTCAAGACCCCGGCGGGCGGCACCGAAGCCTCCATCGCCTACGCGTACGATCCCGCGGGCAACCTCTCCACCCAGACCACCACCGGACTGACCGGGAGCGGCAGCCACAGCTACCACTACGACTGGGCCGGACGCCTGACCAGTTGGGACAACGGCACCGCCACCACCACCTACGGGTACGACGGCAACGGCAACCGCACCCGAGCCGGCAGCACCACCGCCACCTACGACACCCGCAACCGGGTCCTGAGCTCCGGCGGCACCACCTTCACCTACACCCCGCGCGGCACCACCGCCTCTGCCACCACCGGCGCCGCCACCACCAGTTACACCTACGACGGCTTCGACCAACTCGTCGCCACCGGGAGCCAGAACTACAGCTACGACGCGCTGGGACGCCTCACCGGCACCGGCGGCCACGCCTTCACCTACGACGGTGCGAGCAGCAGCATCACCTCCGACGGCACCGAGACCTACGACCGCACGCCCGACGGATCACTCGTCTCGCTGAGCGGGTCCGGGGGCGCGGTCCTTCCGCTCACCAACCAGCACGGCGACCTGGTCGCCACCTTCACCCCCACCGGGAGCGCCGTCAGCAGCTCCACCGCCTACGACCCCTGGGGGCAGAGCACCGGCACCAGCGGCGCCGCCCACGACCTCGGCTACCAGGGCGGCTGGACCGACAGCACCACCAACCTGGTCGGCACCGCCAGCCGCTGGTACGACCCCGCCACCGGAACCTTCACCAGCCGCGACACCGCCGACCTCGGCTCCAGCCCCTCGGTCAACGCCAACCGCTACACCTACGGCAGCAACAACCCCCTCGCCAACCAGGACCCCAGCGGCCACAGCAGCTGCCGCGGGCCCGCGCCCGACGACGGCGACGACAGCCCGGTCCGCACTGGGGGTGGTGGCGGCGGTGGCGGCGGTGGCGGCGGCGGCGAGTCCGCGGCCGACAGGGCGGCCGAGTACGCGAGCAACATCGCGGCCGGCCGGATGCTGCTCGCCTCCGAATACTCCCGCAACATCGCGGCCGGCCAGATGCTCCTCAAGCCGGTCACGCACTGGTACGTCCTCTCCAACGGATCCGTCGTCTGGGCGCAGAACCAGAGCGACGCCAACCGGATGGAGCGGAACCTCGAGGAGCAACAGCGCGAGATCGAGCGTCGGCTCCAGGAGGAGCGGGACTTCGAGGAGTGGGAACGGGAGTTCAACGAAGAGCGGGTCGAGGAGTACGAACTGCTCGGAGAGCTCGGCTCCTCCAGCCACGACATCGACATCAACGAGCTCGCTGGCCTGGCCTCCATCATCCCGGGCGGTTCCAGTTGCAGCCTCGGCACCCCGCCCGGCCCCACCGCCAAGGACGGCCTCCACCAGAAGCCGGGCAACGACAAGCCGGTGGACAACGGCACCCCGGCCGACACCGCCCACAACACCCTCACCCCCGAACCCGGAACCCCGAACCCCGGCGACTCGCCCGGAGATCCGCTCCACCCCGACGCGGACCCCAACCCGGCCGCGCTGGGAACGCCCTCCTCGGTCTCGGCCCTGCCGCCGGGGAGCAATCGGATCGCCTTGAGTACCGCGTTGAAGTCCTGGCAGCGGACCGAGGACTACATGAGAAACATGTACGACGGGAAAGCCAAAACATTCAAGGCCGATCCGGAGCAGGACTCCGTCGACGGTTTCCCGATCACCGACACGGGTCAGCGGAACGTCGACGCCTACGCTCCGCAGGGGAACGGAAAGGCATTGGCCGTCGAGGTGAAGGGATATCAGAGGTACCGGAACAAGACGGTGCTGATCGACGGCCAGGAAGTGGTGATCCAGGTGAAGAACTACGTCCCCCTGGGCGATATCGAGCACCAGATAGCCAAAGACGTCGCACTCCGGGCCATGGATCCGACCTACGACCCGCGATGGGTGTTCGCCGGCGCGGGACCGTCGGCGGAAGCCGCCGCACGCCTCAACGAGGCTGGTATAATCTGGATTTGGCACAATCCATACTAAATATTCCACCGGACCCTCCGGGAAGGGCGACGTGAAGTGAACCAGTATCGGCCCGACGTGGTCGCATGGGCCGCGGACAACTACGAGAACTGTCGGAGCATTTTCACGGAATTGGGAGAGCGTCCCGATCTCATGCGGGCGGACCCGATTTCCGCGCTCCGGCGGATCGAGAGCGAGCTCAGCGCGGGATGGCAGCCGAACGCCATGCCGGACGAGGAATGGGTGCAGTTCCGGACCTTCCTGATGGTGGTGCTGGCGGAGTTCCTGATCAGCTACCACGGCGCCCGGTGGGAATGGGCGGTCGATCCGTCCTCCCCGCTGGGCGGGCGGTGGACGGTGGCCGGCTTCCCCCATCCCCTCGGGCAGGAGACCCGGCCGGTCGACGTGGGCGGGATCGTCAACGACACCAGGTCGATGGACGACGTCAGCTTCGTGGGCCTGGTCAACCGGGCCGAGGCGGAATCCGGAATGCGGGAGATCTCGGGCTGATCCCGGGGCAGCGGGCCACGAGGGGTGCGGAGAATGGGGAAGTGAACGGAGGAGGCGCGGTCGCGGAGTTGGACGAGCGGCCGGTGTCGGCGGCGCAGTTGCAGGCGCTGGCGCCGACGAACTACGGGCAACTTCACCACAATGCTGGTGGAGAGTGGCCCTATGCGGGGTGGTGGGTGTCCTGCCCGACCGGATGGGCCCCGCCCGTCACAGGCAGTCAGGGGCCCCGGTCCGCGCGCCGTGACGTCCAACCTGGCCTCGACGCTCAGCGGCAGCGCGGCGGAGCATCGCGACCGATACGTGTGTCGAACCGCAGGTGCCGAGGTCACCTACCGCAAGCTCAATGAGCCTCTTTCATCCTGAGTTTTCCCTGGTCGCGGGGCTGTGGATCATGAGGGTGTGGACGGCGGCGATCAGGCGGCTGATGCGGTTGGTCGTGCAGCGGGTCTTGCCGAAGACTTTCCAGGCCTTCAGTTGGGCGAAGGCTCGTTCGCCGGGTGTTCGGAGTCGGGCGTGGTCTCGGTTGTACTGCTGGTAGTGCTCGGGTAGTTCGTGGTGGTTGTAGTGCGGGGTGCGGAAGGTCGCGCCGGCCCCGCGGTAGGCCCGGTCCGCCAGGACGAGGATCTCGCGGGTCAGGCAGGCCTGGACGATTCCGTGGGCGCGGGCCGCGGTCAGGTCGTGGGTGCGGCCCGGCAGGGCACGGAAGAACCACAGGGGTGTGCCGTCGGGTGCGGCGACGACCTGCACGTTCATCCCGTGCTTGCGGTGCTTCTGCGAGTAGTACGGCTCGTCCGCCTTGATCCGGTCGGTCGGGATCAGCGTGCCGTCGACGATCACGAAGTCGCCCTCGCCCAGTCCCACCAGGGCCTCGCGCAGGCCAGGCGCCCACGCGGCCAGGACTTCCACGGTCTCCTCCACGTACCGCCAGGCCGTCGCCTCCGACGCCCCGAATCCTGCGGCGACCCGGGCGGGCGTCTCGTTCTTCCGTAGATGGGCCAGGGCCAGCAGGGCTTGTTTGAAGCAGCTCAACTTCCGCCAGCGCGACCCGAGTTCACACGTTCGGGTATGGATGAGCCACGAGACGTGTTCGACCAGCTCGTGCGGGACGTCGAGCATGGCAGGATACGGGACCAAGCGAGGCTCCTCGGCCAGAGCGTGGTACGTAGAGAACACCGACGGAACGACCAGGAGCCTCGCCTGTTACCCCACCACCGCTGAGCAACCATTTCACCCTCCCCGGACAGGATGAAAGAGGCTCAATGAGGCGTCGGGGGGCCTTCGCCCGTGAAGGTGGACACGCGGTTGGTTGTCACGCGGCGAGCGTGGGTTTAGCGGTGTGGTGGCGTCGTTCGTATTCGTTGGGGCTGAGGTGGCCGTTGGCGGAGTGTCGGCGGCGGGTGTTGTAGCGGGTCAGCCAGGCGAAGACGGTCCTGCGGCAGGTGGCGGGGTCGCCGAAGTCGCGGGCGTCCTGAAGGATTTCGCGCTTGAGGGAGGCGTGGAAGCTCTCGCAGGCCGCGTTGTCCGCGCTGCTGCCAACCGCGCCTATCGACCGGGTGACGCCCAGGTCCGAGCACAGGTCGGCAAAGGCTCTCGACCCGTATTGCACCCCGCGGTCGGAGTGGAACACCGCCCCGTCCAAGCCGCCGCGGCTCGCGGCCGCCATCCGCAGCGCGTCGGTGACCAAGGCGGTGCGCATGTGGTCGGCGATCGACCAGCCCACGACCCTGCGACTGAAGCAGTCCAGCACGGTCGCCAGGTAGAGGAACTCCCCGCCCGCAAGCGGCAGATACGTGATGTCGCCCATGTACTTGCGTCCCGACCCGGTGGCGGTGAAGTCCCGCTCGAACAGGTCCGGGACCGCCTGGGCGGCCGGGTCCGGAACCGTGGTGCGAGCCCTTCTTCGCAGGCGGATGCCGACGATGGAGTAGGTCCGCATGACCCGGGCGACCCGCTTGTGGTTGACCCTCCTCCCGGTCTCGCGCAGTTCCGCGGTTACCCTCGGCGAGCCGTAGGTCCCGCCCGAATCGGCATGAATCCGGCGTATCCGTTCAGCCAGGACCTCGTCCTCGCGTCGGCGGACGGCCCTGGCACCGGCCCCTGCCAGCCACTTGTAGTAGCTGGAGCGATTGACGTCCAGGACCTGGCACAGCCGCTTCACCTCGTAGGCGTCCCGGTGGTCGTGGACGAACTGGAAGCGGCTCACCAGTTCGTCCCGCCGGCGAAATACTTGGCCGCCCTGCGCAGGATGTCCCGCTCAGTAGCCAGGGCAGGTACCCCGTCCTGGTGGACCAGGGCGTCGAGGCGCTGCTGCACGGCGTCGGGCGGTGCGGCGGACGCCGCGGCCGGTGCCAGGACGCCGGCCACCACGGTGGCGGCCACGGTTGCCGCCACCCCGCACCGGCGCAGGCGGTGGGGTCGGTTCGGGCGGTGGTGCCGCGGTGCGTTTGCGTGCACGGGAAGCTCTCCTCGGAGTAGGGCGCCGGAGCTGTTCCCGGCGCCCTCCCAGAGGACCATCCGACGGGCCGTCAATCCGCCCCCGTGGAGCACGAGATCGCCCTGGGACCGTGCTCCGGTTCGGGGCCGGGTCCCGAACCGTGCTCCCAGGGCCGTGCGGCACCCGAGCGCACCGGCCGCGCACCCCGAAGGCCTGGGCCGGCACTCCACCGCCGGCACCCACGACGCCGACACGTCCTGGAACACCCTGAGAACGACCCGGTCCACGGGGACACCAGAGACGCCCTGCAGCCGGTCACCGAACGATCGGGCCGACAGACCAGGCCCGGACCGGAAGGCGGCGGGGCACTGAGAATCCGTCAGCGAGCCGTACGGGGACCGGGCGGGGCACTGCGGAGCGGGGTCAGTGCGGCTCGACGAGGAACCCGCGGCCGAGGCCCCGACGGCCACCCCTGTCGGCCCGCCGCCCACACCGCTGGCCTCGACCACGCCCGACTGCGGGTGCGGGCGTTCGTCGAACTCCACCGCTGCTGCGCCGCCGCGCCGGACCGGCGGCCGCTCCCCGGGCAGGGGCGGCGACCGTGCGGCTGAGGGAGTTGCAGCCGGACGGGCACCGGGGGCGCACCCGGGGCCGCCGACTTCGAAACGCCCGGCGCCCGTTCTGAGGAAGCCCCCTTCGGGACCGGCGACCTCGTCGTCCAGGAGTGCGGGCCGAACAACCTCGCTGACCGAGGTCGGCCCCGTCCGGATCGAGGTCCCGCCCGACCGTGAGGACAGCTTCGAACCGCAGACCGTCAAGAAGCGCCAACGACGCCTGACCGGTGTCGGCGAGATGGTGCTGTCGTTGTCAGCAGGGGGTCTGACGCACGGTGACATCTCCGCCCACCTCGCGGAGGTCTACGGCGCGAGCGTGTCCAGGCAGACCGTCTGGACCATCACTGACAAGGTCATGGACGGGATGCCCGAATGGCAGCACCGGCCCTTGGACCCGGTCTCCCTGGTGATCTCCATCGACTGCATCCACCGAGTCGGTCAACGCACGCATACGCAAGGCCGTCCGCGCTCGCGGGCACTTCGCGAACGAAGCGGCGGCACCGAAGTCCGTCTACACGGCCGTCACGAGCCTGGACCCCACCGGTGCCGGCCGCAAACGCTGGGCCATGCATTGGAAGCTCGCGCTCCAGGCCTTCGACATCGCCTTCGACGGCTGGCTCCCCATCGGCCGACGGTAACTCACACCACATCAGTTGCACCGCTGGCTGTACAAACCCGACCGAGGTGCGGCGTACGGCGGAGGCGAGGCGGGTATCCCCTCCGGGGGAGCGCGGAGTCCGGTGAACGGGGGCGGGATGGACGCGGAAGGTTCCGGCCGACGATCCGGCCGGCCGGGTGTCTGGGCGGGACTGACCTCGATCGTGCTGCTGGTCGGCGGGCTTGCGGTGTTTGCCCGTTGCTCACCGCCCGAGGAGTACAGCTGCGACAACTCCAACTACCCGACCCGCGGATGCACGCGCATCCGGCACGAACCGGCCTCGACGGGCTCGACCTTCCGGTGCCCGACCGACTGGTGGGAGTACCGCAGCCTCGGCCGAGAGGCCGCCGCAGGCTGCGCGATGACCCGGCCGAGTCCACTGCCGTGCCCGACCACGCCGGACACCTACTGGGTGGCGAAGGGCGAGGATGCGCTTGCGCCGGGCTGCCTCTACCCGCGGACGGCGGTGGTGCCGCCGTCCGCGGCGCCGTCGCCCGGTTCGCCCTGACCTGCCGGCCGGACCTTGACGCAGGCCGTCGACAGGGCGCGGACGCTGCCGCGCCGTCCTCCAAGCCCCGGGTGGCCACGTTCGAGCGCTGGAGGATCTCGCCGTTCCCGCTGCAGCCCGAACTGGCTGACGTCAGCGGCCAAGACCGTCCTCACCAGTGGAGTTGCAGGCCGAAGAGGTTCGCTGTTCGTGCGCACGCTGCAAACGCGGTCAACGCAGTCGAATCTCACTCTCCGCCGACAGCCCGTCCCCGCGTCGACCGCACGGTCGACGACAGCCCTGCCGCTGCCCGTCCCCGCGTCGGCTACTCGGCGATCACCATTGCGTCCAGGAGCAACACCACGGCCACCACCGCCGCCACCGCCGCGGCCCACTGCGCCGCCCGGACCCACCGCGCCCCGCGCCTGCCGGTCAGCCGTCCGAACAGCACCGGCGCGGCCGCGAGTCCGGCGATCCCCGCCAGCGCCAGCCCCGCGTGCACCACCAGCCCGTCACCGGTCGCCCATGCCGTCCCGCCGATCAACCGCGCCCGCACATCGCGCGGCCCGTTGTCCCCCCAGCACCACGGGCGCCGCGGGGCCGACGACGCGGGCGCCGACGCCGCTCCGGCCGGGCTGCCGCTCGTGCTGACGGTCGGCCCGCCACTCGGGCTTTCGCTCGGCTCGCCACTCGGGTCGCCACTCCCCCCGCTGCTCGACACGGGGGCGACCGGACTCGGCGTGGCACAGGAACTCCCGGGCGGCGGAGCCAGATACCCCTCGCCCCGACGACCCTTCAGCTCCACGTCCGACCGTGGCACTCCCCCGCCGTCCGGCCGGAACGTCCCCCAGCAGTGATGCTCCACGCCACCGCCACCTGCCTGCCCGGTGTCCCCGTGGAATTGCCACTCCTGGCACTTCTCCACCGTCAGCCGCCCCGGCGCGCCGGCGACCAGCCCGAACCCGGCCAGCACGTGTGCCCCGAAGACCACCGCCAGCGCCAGCCCCACCCCCGCAGACGCCAACGCCGCCATGACCGCCAGCGCCCGCCGCGTCTCTGCCCCCTGGTCCGCCATCCCTCCACGATACGGGCCGCCACGGTCCGCACGCCTGCCCTTCAGCACGCCCCGCGCAGCACCGAGCAGCACGCCCAGCCTGCTGCCGAGCGACCGGATGGTCGTGAACTCGCCCTGCTTTCACCGGATTTCGCACCGACCCGGCCCGCATTCCGCTCTGCGAGTACCCGGTGGACGTCTCCTGGGCCGACTGGTCCCTCCAGTGCCCGGCGGGCCGGGACCTGCCAGAGCCAGCGGTGCCGTTTCAGCAGCCGCCCGACCGTCGCGATGGACAGTCGCATCCGGAACCGACGTCCGGTCACCGCCTGAACCCTGGCGGGAGCTCACCGCTGGTCCTCCACCCCCGTAGGCGGCCGGCCCTTTGCCCAGCCAACCGCTTCTCCAGCGCTACTACTGATTTCGGCGCGTCAGGGTGAATCTGCGTGAAGTGCCTGATGTGCCTGAGGCGGTGGCTGTACCGGTGGTGTGTGAGATATGCGGATGGGGGCGGGCTGACCGCCGCGGGACGGCTGCGCCGGGAGTCGGTGCGGGTGCAGGCGGCCGCGTTGTTCGAGCAGGAGGTCAAGCCGGCGGAGGTGGCCAGGCGTCTGCGGGTGAGCTTGAAGTCGGCTCACCAGTGGCATCAGTTGTGGCGTGAGGGCGGGGTCGAGGCACTTGCGTCACGCGGCCCGGGCGGATCCCGGTGTCGCCTGTCCCCGCGCTGCCTGTCCAAGCTCGCCGCGCATCTGGAGCAGGGGTCGGCCGCGCGCGGCTGGGTGGAGGACCAGGTGTGGACGGCCTCGCGGGTGGCGACGCTGATCGGGCGGAAGTTCCACGTCACGTACAGCGTCTCCGGGGCGACGCGGCTGATGCACCGGCTCGGTTTCAGCCCGCAGGTCCCCGCGCGCCGGGTGGCCGAGCGCGACGAGCTGGCCGTCGCCGTGTGGAAGGAGGTGGCCTGGGCGGAGGTAAAAGAGTCCGGGCGGCCTGCGGGGGATACCTCTGCTTCGAGGACGAGGCAGGCTTCACCCGCCGGCCGCCCCGAGGACGCACCTGGGGCCGGCGCGGCCGCACGCCGGTCGTGACCGTCAGCGGGCGCCGCTCGGGACGCCTGTCGGTGGCCGGGCTGATCGCGATGCGGCCCGGCTCCCGCACCCGGCTGTGCCACCGCCTGCGCGCACCCACCCCGTGGCCAAGGGCGTGCGCCGCAGCATGGGCGAGCGCGACTTCATCGCCCTGGTCGACGGCGTCCACCAACTCGTCAAGGCGCCGATCGTGCTGGTCCGGGACCGCCTGAACACCCATGTCTCCCACGCCATGCGCGAGTTGGTCGCCGAGCGCGCCTGGCTGACGGTGTTCCTGCTGCCCGCCTACTCGCCCGACCTCAGCCCCGTCGAGTGGGTCCGGGCACACGTCAAGCACAGTCTCGCCAACCTCGCCGTCATGGCCCTCGACCGCCTCGAAGCCCTCGTCCGCCACCGGCTCAAACGCCTGCAGTACCGACCCGACACCCTCGACGGCTTCATAGCCGGTACCGGCCTGGCCCTCGACACCCCAGCCTCACCCTGACGAGCTGACGTCAGCAACGCTCCGCAATGACCCGGTGCTGAAAGAGAGTTCAGCCGTGATGGCCGAGCAGGATCCACAGCGGCCAGAGCGAGACCAGCAGGCCGGAGCCGGTGGCTGCGAGGAAGTACCGGGTGGTGGCCACGCGCTCGCGGTGCGGCGCGGTGCGGCGGGTGGCGGCCGGCGCGGTGTCGATCCGGGACGTCGCGAGCCGTGCTGCCCACTCGGCGTCCGGGTCCTTGCGGACCACGATGCGCCAGGGGCGGCCCATCTCGTAGTCCACGACCAGAATCCGGCCTGCGCGGTAGTCACCCACCTGCGAAAGACGCACGTCCACACCCGCGTTGGCGCGGTAGGCCGGCCGGTCGTCCGGCGCGATGGTGAGGTCGAGCTGCAGCAGGACCTCTTCGCCTTCCTGGATCTCCCGGACTTCTTCGATCTTCGCTGCAGCGGTTCCCAGGACGGGCGGTCCGTCCAGCCCGCCGCGTCGACGCAAGCCCCGGTGCAGCAAGGCGACGCCCGCCGTTCCGGTCCAGGGCGCGAGGAGGAGACCGGCCGTGATCAGTGCCACCGAGATCCCGGCGTCGAGGTTGGCGAAACCGACGAGGACGGCAGCGACTTCACCGCCCAGGAGCACGCACAGCGCCAGCCCGCCCAAGAACACAACCGCCCCCGATCCGGCCGCAGCGGCCATAAATGGATCGTATCTTCCGCCGCCGCGGGGGGTCGAGAACACGAGCTCGCCCGGAGCTGGACCGGCCTCGTGGAACGAACTCGCTCGTGAGTACGGCCCGCTGACCGACTGGCCGACGACCGCCACAGGATCCCTGACTGGTGGTGCACTGGAGCAGACCCACAGCAGCGGCCAGTCGTTCCCCGGTGCGGGCTGCCGACCTCGCCCTTGCCGAAAGACTCATCCGCCCTGTTCAGGCAACATTCCGGTCCCCGCGGAGGAGACCGCTGAGCCGGTCGCGCCTGCGTACGTCCAGTCGGGCGGTCCGGGCCCGATCCTGGGTCGGAGCGGGCATTGGGTGGAGCTGCCCCCTCCGCGTGACACCATGGTTCCCATGCGCACCATCCTTCCCCGGCCGGGCCGCGGCCGGTCGGCCCCCGCCGTCCTCCTGCTGGCGTCGACTGCCGCCGCCGCGCTCACCGCCTGCGGCGACCGCCAGGCCGGCGGCCCGGCCGTCCCCGCTGCGGCGGCTCCCGCCGTGACCGCGTCCGCCACGATCACCCCCTCCGGGGCCTCCCCGTACGCGGACGACGGCGCGCCGCACGGTGGTGACAACCTGGCCTACCGGCGGGAGAGCGAGGTCGCCGCGGCCGACGAGGCGGACGCCCGGCGCGAGGCCGGACGGCTCGAACCCGCCTTCAAGGAGCTGTGGGAGCGGCAGACCTGGACGCCGGACGCCGTACGGGCCGCCCTGCGCAAACTCGGCCACCCGGTGTCCGACCGAGGCGCCAACGGCGGCGCCCCTGAGGGCACCCTGGTCGTCGACGCGTTCGAGCCCCGCTACGACACCGACCACTACGTCACCGCCCCGGGCGTCCGGATCGCCGTCCTGCTGCACGGTCGCACCTGCGTCTCCGGCTACGTCGCGCCCGCCCGCTACGAGCTCTCCGTCCACGGCGTCTACCCGGAGACCGGCTGCTTCCAGCCCCCGTACGGCCACTGACCGACCGCCGTACCGGGGCCCACCCGTACCGCGCGGCCGGATCGGCTGTTCCGGTAGCAGCCGGGCGGTCGACCGTGAAGTCGGTCTGCCGCCGGCCCTGCCTCCGGACGTCGATGATGCCGCTCCTGGCGCGGGGCGCCTGCGCCACGTCCGGGACGGTCGCGCCAGGCGTCCAGTTCGGCACCGAGGAGATCGGCCGGGCCGGGGTGGTGGCGGTGCTGTCCCGGTAGAGGTCGTCCCGTACCGGGGCCTGGCGCATCGCGGCATACCGGCGCTCGTTGACGACCTTGTTCGACGCTGGGGCGTTCATGCTCGGGCTGCGGCGTGAGGTGGTCCGTCGGGTGGACGTGAGGCGTGGCCCGGGAGAGTCGAGGGGGGTTCAGTTCACGGATGCGGCGGGGTGGAGCTGGTCGCTGTTCGACAAGGCCCCGATCTTCGCCACGACGGGCGGGCGGGGGCGCCGACCGCGGACGCAGTCGCCCTGGAGGCCCGCAAGGCCGCCCAGACGGAGGAGGAACCCGTCGTCGAGCTCCCGGCACCAAGGCCGGTTCCCGGGCCGGGGTCGGGAGGGTGACGTTCCTGCACGAGTGGAAGCTCCACCACCTTCCGCCGGACACCAGGCCGCTGCCCTCGGTGGCCCACTACGACCAGTTGCTCCGACACCGCGGCGCCGACGGCGGTGACCTGCGCGAGGGAGAAGCGCCATGACCGCCGTGCTGCCCCGACGGCGGAACCTGACCGAGCAGGCCGCGACCACGGCCATCGACACCGCCTGGCGGCTGCTGCGGCTGCTGCGGCTGCCGCCGATCCGCAACGAGTTCGCCGACATCGCCGACCGGGCGGTCAAGGACCAGATGACCTACCGCGGCCTCCTCGCCGAGCTGCTGATGGCCGAGTGCGACGACCGCGGACGCCGCCGCTCCGAGCGGCGGATCAAGGCTGCCGGATTCCCCCGTGACAAGTCGCTGGAGTTATCTGGCGTTGTCCGGGCCAGCACAGGCATGTGCCCAGGTCAAAGCGCTGCTGATGCCGTCAGTAGCGATAGACCCTGCAGACTCGGGCATGTCCTGCCGCTCGGTAGGGTGCGGTGCGGCA
>NZ_BSSA01000045.1 GCF_030268885.1 Kitasatospora phosalacinea | reverse complement strand
GCTTCAACCGCCTCAAGCAGTGGCGGGGCTTGGCCACCCGCTACGACAAGACCCGCGAGTCCTACCAGGCCACCGTCACCATCGCCTCAATCCTGCTCTGGATCTGACCTTTGAAGACGATCTCTAGGCCAGCGGCTTCGCCAGCTTGGCGAAGCGCAGGTCGGCGCGGAGCGGCACGCCGAAGCGCTCGTCCCCGTACGGGAAGGGCTCGAACTCACCGGTGCGGACGAACCCGCGCCGCTCGTACCAGGCGATCAGGTCGGCGCGCTGCTCGATGACCGTCATCTCCATCGCACTGACGCCCCACTCGGCCCGGGCCCACTCCTCGGCCCGGGCCAGCACCTGCCGGCCCAGGCCGCCGCCCTGCACGGCCGGGGAGACCGAGAACATGCCGAAGTACGCGGCCGTGCCGCGCCGCTCCACGTGGCAGCAGGCGATCGGGGCGCCGTCCTCCCCCTCCACCACCAGCACCACCGAGTCGGGGCGCCCCAGCAGGTCGGTCACCGCGGCCTCGTCGGTGCGCTGCCCCTCCAGCAGGTCCGCCTCGGTGGTCCAGCCCGCCCGGCTGGACTCCCCCCGGTAGGCCGACTCCACCAGCGCCACCAGGTCCGGCACGTCCCGCAGTCGCGCGGTCCGGAAGACCGGTTCGGCCGGGGTGGTCGGGGCGGACGTCGGCTCGGCGGCGGTCATCGGGCTCTCCTCGGGCGGGGGACGGCGGGCGCCCTCCGCGGCGGGGCGCCGGAACCGCCATGGTGCCACAGCGCCCGCCCCCGCCGGGGGCGGTGCGCCCCCGACCCGGCGCGGTCGGCCCCGGGCCGGGGGCCGACCGCGCCGCTCCCGCGCGTAGCGGGCACGACGGACCCGGCGGGGGCGGGCGCGGGAACCGGGAAACGCCGACGGGACGGTGCGTGCCCGTCCTACGATGGGGCGCGTTCGCGGCGGGAGGGGGCGGTACGGATGGGGCGGCACCGTTCGAGGCGGTGGACGGGTGCGGTGGCCGTCGCCGCCCTCGTGTTCCCGGCCGCCTGCACGGCCGGGTCCCCCGCCGACGGCCGACCCCCCGCCCCCACCGGGCCGTGGGCGCTGCTGTCCGTGCAACCGGCCGTGGTGGAGCCCGAGTTGCAGGCCGAGCTCGACGCGCCGACCGCCGCCGCCCCCGTCCGGGTCCTCGGGGTCGCCGAGGTCGCGGGCGGGCGGCTGGTGGCCGCCGTGCGGGGCGACACCTGCTTCGCGGCCGCCGTCCCCGCGGGGGCGGGCACCGGGTTCTCCAGCTACGGCGCCTCCCGGCCCGGCGGTGCGGACGGGGCCGCGCAGGGGCGGGTCGCCTTCCCCGGCACCCTGCTGCCCGGCCCCTACGCGCAGGCCGCGGGCCCGGCCGGGCCGCCGTTCCGGTACCTCGCGCTGGGCTGCTCGGAGCACGCGATGGCGGTGCGGGCGGAGGGGGTGGCGCCGGGGTCCGCGGTGGCGCTGACCGGCGGGGCCGCCCGCGCCTGGGTGGAGGGGAGCGACCTCTACCTGACGGTCGGGCTGCCGCGGGGGTGATCAGGCGGTGGCCACCCGGGCGGTGAGGGCGGGGGTGGCGGTGGCCGCGGCGAGGCGTTCGGCGGCGGTGCGGAGGGCGGCGGCGGGCGGGGCCTGCTCGAAGGGGGTGACGGTGACGGTCGGACCGTCCTGCTCCCAGGTGCCGGTGATGCGGCCGTCGACGAGGAGCAGCGGGGCGATCCGGCCCGCGGTGCGGCTGACCGCGGTGCGGTGGGCGGCGGGGAGGATCTCGGTGGCCTTGGTGCCGGGGCCCAGCACGTACTGGTCGTAGGGGCCGAGCAGGTGCACGCTCGGGGCGGGCGGGGCGGTCGGGGTGGCGGCCAGGTCGTCGAGGTGTTCGGTGAGGGCGAGGGCCGGTGCGCCGTCGACGGTGACGGTGGTGAGGCGGTCGCCGAGGGCGGCGGCGAAGCCCTTCAGGACGCTCTTGCGCAGGCTGTTGCGCGACAGCCAGGCGTCGAACCGGTCGAGCCCGGCGGGGCCGTACGCGCCGAGGTAGGCGGTGAGCAGGCGCGGCCCGGCCCGGTCGACCGGGGGGAGGCCCGGCCAGTCGGGGCTGTGGTGGGCCGGATGGGTGAAGGCGGCGCGGCCGCCGGGGGCGGGCGCGTGGCAGAGCACGCCCTGCCAGGCGAGGGGTTTCAACAGGGTGCCCCAGCCGGAGGCGAGTTGCTCGGCGAGCGGGGCGAACCGGGGGTCGGCGGCGAGCACCGCGGTGAGCTCCTCCCTGGTCAGCACCGCGCTGCTCAGCAACTCACCTACGGCTTCGACGAGTTGGGCGACCTGGGCGGGGGTGGCGCCGAACTCCCGGACCCAGGCGGGCTTCTCCCAGGTCCGGGCGGAGCCGATCAGGGCGAGCGCGTCGGCGGCGGTGCGCGGGTCGAGCAGGTGCAGGGTGCCGCGCTGGGCCCAGGTGCGCAGCAGGCGGCCCTCGGCGTGGGCGGCGCGCAGGGCGGCGGGGCCCTCGGGGCCGGTGCGCAGGGCGACGGCGAGTTCGGCGGCGGACGGGACCTGCGCCTGCACCCCGGCGAGCCGTTCGACGAGGGCGACGACGGAGGGCGGGCCGTCGGCCGCCGCTCCCGCGTCGAGGTGCTGCCGGCGCAGGCGCCAGCGCAGCACCTGCTCCGTCGTCAGTTCGACCGTTCCCACCGTCCGACTCCCCCTTCGTGTGGTCCTGCCGCGAAGGCTAGCGGTCGGCACCGACAACGGCCGGTCGGGACGCGACCGGTCGGGACGCGGCCGCCCGGGAGGCGGCCGCTCAGGACGCGGGCGCGGGGACGGGCCGCTCGGGCGGGGCCGGGTGGGGGAGGATCTGGCGGAGCAGCCCGCGCGGGTGGCCGCGGCGGCGCCACTCGCGGGGGTAGCCGAGCGAGACCTCCTCGAAGCGGACGCCCTCGTACCAGGTGGTGCGGGGGATGTGCAGGTGGCCGTAGACGACGGCGGCGACGTTGTAGCGGCGGTGCCAGTCGGCGGTGAGGTCGGTGCCGCACCACTGGGCGAAGTCGGGGTGGTGCAGGACGTCGGTGGGGCGGCGGTCGAGCGGCCAGTGGCTCGCCAGGACCAGCGGCAGGGCGGGGTCGTGGGCGGCGAGCGCCTTCTCGGTGACCTCGACGCGTTCGCGGCACCAGTGTTCGACGGCGGGGTGCGGGGCGGGGTCGATCCGGTACTCGTCGGTGCAGACGATGCCGTTGGCCTGGGCGCGGGCGAGCGACTGCTGCTTGTCGGCGACGCCGGGCACCCGCCAGCTGTAGTCGTAGAGGGTGAAGACGGGGGCGACGGCGTACGGGCCGTCGGGGCCCTGCCAGACGGGGTACGGGTCCTCGGGGGTGGCGACGCCGAGGGCGCGGCAGCGTTCGACCAGGAGCCGGTAGCGGGCGGGGGCGGCGAGGTCGGCCTGGTCGTCGCTGGTGCTCCACAGCTCGTGGTTGCCGGGCGTCCAGACGACCTTGGCGAAGCGGTCGGCGAGCAGGCGCAGGGCGGCTTCGACGTCGCGGACGCGTTCGGCGACGTCCCCGGCGACGATCAGCCAGTCGTCGGGGCCGGTGGGGCGCAGGGCCTCCAGGGTGGCCCGGTTCTCGGCGACGCCGACGTGCAGGTCGCTCACCGCGAGCAGGCGTCCGTCCGGCACCGCTCCCCCGTCTCCTCGCGCCGGGCCGGTCGCCCGGCCCGCCTCGGTTCGTCCTTGCCCGTTCCGGCCGTCCCGGCCGTTCCGGCAGTGGGACGCGCGTTGACACGCTACCGCCGGGGCGGTGGGGTGCGCCAGCAGGGGCCGCTCCTGTCACTCCGTCAACATCCTTGCAAACATCCGGTGTTCAGTTGTCACACCTATGGATGTTCGCTCTACATACGGTCATTCGATATGTGGTTTCAACACTCTGTTGACTGACGGGGCCATGACTATATCTTCTCCGCATGCGGCCGACCCGGCCGCCGCCACCGGATTGAGGAGTCGTCATGCCCGCTTCCGGCACCACCCGCTCCCTGCGCCGCGCCGCCACCGCGGCCGCCTCCGCCGCCCTGCTCGTCGGCGCCCTCGGCGTCGCCGCCTCCCCCGCGCAGGCCGCCAAGCCGGCCACCCCGCCCGGCTTCCACCCCGAACTGGACTACGCCGGCTCGACCGTCCCCTCCCACGAGGGCCGCGGCAACGCGCGGACCACCGACCCAGCCGACACCGCGAGCACCCTCGCAGCACTGGCCGCCACCCAGACCAAGGGCATGGACGTCTCCGGCTACCAGGGCAACGTCGCCTGGAGCACCGCGTACGCCAACGGCGGCCGGTTCGCGTACGTCAAGGCCACCGAGGGCACCAGCTACACCAACCCGTACTTCGCCCAGCAGTACAACGGCTCCTACAACGTCGGGATGATCCGCGGCGCCTACCACTTCGCGCTGCCGAACGTCTCCAGCGGCGCCACCCAGGCCGCGTACTTCGTCGCCCACGGCGGCGGCTGGTCCAAGGACGGCAAGACCCTGCCGCCCGCCCTCGACATCGAGTACAACCCGTACGGCGCGACCTGCTACGGCCTGAGCCAGGCCGGGATGGTCAGCTGGATCCGCGACTTCTCCAACACCGTGCACACCAAGACCGGGCGCTACCCGGTGATCTACACCACCACCAACTGGTGGAGCACCTGCACCGGCAACAACAGCTCCTTCGCCGGCACCAACCCGCTCTGGATAGCCCGCTACTCCACCGCGGTCGGCACCCTCCCGGCCGGCTGGTCGTACCAGACCATCTGGCAGTACTCCGACTCCGGCACCCTGCCCGGCGACCAGGACTACTTCAACGGCGCGCTCGACCGCGTCCAGGCCCTCGCCAACGGCTGACAGCCGGCACCCCCGCACCAGCCCGCCCGCGGCCGGAACACGCCCCGCACCGGCCGCGGGCGGGCCCGGGCCGCCTGGCCGAAAGGGCACCCCGGCCCGCGGACGCCGCTTGCCCGGCCGCTCCCGTCCGTACCAGCATCGTCCCCGTGCCCGTCGAACAGCACCTCTTCGCCCTCTTCCTCGTCACCACCCTCGTCGCGATGATCAGCCCGGGACCGGACATGCTGTTCGTCCTCGGCTGCGGGATGCGCGGCGGCGCGCGGGCCGGACTGCTCGCCACCGCCGGGGTCGCGACCAGCGAGATCGTCCACATCACGCTCGCGGCCGCCGGACTGTCCGCGTTCTTCGCCGCCGCGCCGGCCGCGTTCACCGCACTGCGCCTGGCGGGTGCCGCCTACCTCGTGCACCTCGGCGTGCAGGCCGTCCGCCACCGCGGCGAGCAGCAGGCGGACCCGGGCGCGGGCGGGCTCTCCGGTCGGCGCGCGTACTTCCGCGGGCTGCTGACGAACCTGGTGAACCCGAAGATGGTCACCTTCACCCTCGCGTTCCTGCCACAGTTCGTCGACCCCCGACTCGGGCACGTCTGGCTGCAGTTCCTGGTCCTCGGCGCGGTCTTCGTCGGACTGGAGTTCCTGGTGGACGGCACCGTGGGCGTCCTGGCGGGCCGGATCGGCAGCTGGCTCGGCCGCCGCCGGGCCGCCCGCCGCCGCCTCGACGTGGCGACCGGCGGCGTGTTCATCGGCCTGGGCGTGCGCCTCGCCGTCGAACGCTGACGCGGTCGGCGGGGTCCGCCGGGGCGACCCGGCCGCCGGGGCGGACCAGCCGCGGCCACTCCTCCGGCGCCCGGGCCGGTGCGCCTCTCCGGGCGGGGCGCCGGACGCTCCTGCGGGTTCAACTCCGTTGCAGCACCAGCAGGTCCATCCAGCTGACGGCGGGTTCGTCCGGACGCTGCGCGGCCGCGCGGCGCAGCCGGGCCGGCCCGGCCCGCCAGGCCTCGTCGCTCAGTGCCCGCAGCTTGCCGTCCGCGGCGCGGCGCAGGCCCGCGGCGTACGCGGCCAGGGTCGGGGCGGAGCGCTGCGGCAGCGGGCGCAGGGCGGTGCGGGTGAACCCGGCCGCGGCGAAGACCTCGGTGACCCGCTCCACGCTCGGGTAGGCGTCGATCCCGGCGGCGGTCTCGGGGAAGTACCGCACCCGCAGGTCGCGTTCGCACCGGCCGGGGAAGGCGTTGCGGATCAGCACCGGGGCGCCGGGGCGCAGTACCCGGTGCAACTCCCGTGCGGCGGCGGGGAGATCGGTGAGGTGGTGCAGGACGGAGCCGAGCCAGGCGGCGTCCGCGGCCGCGTCCGCGACGGGCAGGTGCTCGGCCCGGCCGTCGAGCACCGTGACGCCCTCCCCCGCCGGGATCAACTCCCGCATGGCGGGCGCTGGTTCGACGGCCAGCACGTGCACCCCGTACCAGTCGCGGAAGGCGGTGGCGAAGGCCCCGGTGCCCGCGCCGACGTCGAGCAGGGTGGTGCCGGGGCGCGGTGCGGCGTACTCGGCGACCGCCTCCCGCCAGGCGGTCAGGCCCTCGCGGGGCAGTTCGCGGGCCGCCCGGTAGTCGGCGGCGGTGCGGGCGTCGTACACGGCGGACGTCCTCGGGTCGGTGGAGGGCGGGACGGGGCTCAGGCGGCGGTCGGCAGCACCAACTCCCAGGTGTCGACGGCGAACTGGAGTTGCATGCCGTTCTTGAGGTACAGCTCCATCGCGCCGGTGGCGTTCTCGGTGTCGACGCCCAGGCCCGCGCCGGTCAGGCCGCGGGCGGCGTGCGCGGCGAAGAAGTGCCGCAGCAGGTACCCGCCGAGGCCGCGGCCGCGGGCGGCGGGCAGCACGCCGATGTTGGACGCCCAGGCGGTGCCGGGCGGTCGGACGCCGGTGCGCAGCACGGCGACGTCGCCGTGGCCGTCGAGCGCGGCGACCCACACCAGGGACCAGTCGACCGTCTCGCCGCCGATGTCCTGCAGCCACTGCTCGTACGTGCGGGGCTTGAAGTCGTAGTGCGCGGCGAAGGTCTGCTGGATCAGCCGGTGCGCGACCTGCCGGTCGGCCTCCTCGGTGCAGTCGCGCAGCCGCACGCCCGCCGGGGGCTCGGGCAGCGGGTCGGTGGCCGGGGAGATCGCGCGGTGCAGGGAGTGGTGGCGGCGGGCCAGCCGC
Organism: Kitasatospora phosalacinea; assembly: GCF_030268885.1. Classification (GTDB taxonomy): domain Bacteria; phylum Actinomycetota; class Actinomycetes; order Streptomycetales; family Streptomycetaceae; genus Kitasatospora; species Kitasatospora phosalacinea_C. The sequence goes on along the minus strand of NZ_BSSA01000045.1, from coordinate 36,701 downwards.
CAGCCGCGGGCGCGCAGCGCGTCGGTGTCGGTGGTGGGCGTGCTGTTGAGCAGCAGGTGCAGCACGGCCCGTTCGGCGCCGTTGCCGCGGGCGAGGTCGGCGGCGCGGGCCTCCATCAGGTCGAACAGGTGCAGGCCGCCCGCGAGTTGGTCGGGCAGCAGGTACTGGTCGAGGTCGATCCGCTCGCCGCCGGAGCGGTCGCGCACCAGCCCGTAGCCGACCAACTGCCCGTCGGCGTCGTGCAGGAGCCAACTGTCGGCGGCCAGGTCCACGTCGGGGTGGGCGAGTTCCTGCTCGACCTCGGCGAGGTCGGTGCCGGGTTCGCCGGTCTCGATCTCGTCCACCCGGTTCAGCAGGGCGCAGACCGCCGCCGCGTCCGCGACCGTGGCGGGCCGCACCGTCATTCCGTCCGGCAGTGCCATGGCGTGCTCCTCTTCCCGTACGTCCCCGTACGTCCTCGTCCCTGCCCGTGCGACGTCGTCCCGTCGCCCGTCCGGCAAACCCGGCCTTTCTACCCGTCCGCGCCCCGCTCCCCCAACCGGTTTTCGCCGCCGCCCGGCCCGGTGCCGCGGTCGTCTCCCCCCTCCTGGCCGTCTCCGCTACATTCCTGACGGTGGACCAGTTGACCGCCGAAGACCCCTCGCACATCGGCCCCTACCGCCTGATCGCCCGGCTGGGCGCCGGGGGCATGGGGCTGGTCTACCTCGGCCGTTCCGAGGCCGGCCGCACCGTCGCGGTCAAGGTCGTCCAGGCCGAGTACGCCCAGCAGACCGAGTTCCGCAGGCGGTTCGCCCGCGAGGTGGACGCGGCCCGGCGGGTGGGCGGGAGCTGGACGGCGGACGTCCTGGACGCGGACACCGGGGCCGACGTGCCCTGGGTGGCCACCCAGTACGTGCCCGGGCCGAGCCTGACCGCGGTCGTCGCCCGGGACTTCGGCCCGCTGCCCGAACGCTCGGTGCGCGTCCTCGCCGACCGGCTGGCCCTCGCCCTGCAGGCCGTGCACGGGGCGGGCCTGATCCACCGCGACCTCAAGCCGTCCAACGTGCTGGTGACGGTGGACGGGCCGCGGGTCATCGACTTCGGCATCGTCCGGGCCATGGACGGCCTGGTCGGCGACAGCCTGCACACCCGCACCGGCATGCTGATCGGCTCCCCCGGCTTCATGTCCCCGGAGCAGGTCCGCGGTCTCGAACTCACCCCCGCCAGCGACGTGTTCTGCCTCGGCGCGGTCCTGGTGTACGCCGCCACCGGGCGGCTGCTGTTCGGTGCCGCGGACTCCAACCTGAACGCCCACCTGTTCCGGGTCGCCGAGGAGGAGCCCGACCTGACCGGCGTCCCGGCCTCCCTGCACGGCCTGGTGCGGGCCTGCCTGGACAAGGACCCGGCCCGGCGGCCCACCCCGGCGCAGATCTCCGCCGCGATCGGCGGGAGCGGGGGCGGCGGGGGCGGCGGGGACGGGAGCGGGGGCGGGCGGGAGGACGGGGGCGTCTGGCTGCCCGGCGAGATCCTGGCCCAACTCGGGCGGCACGCGGCCCAGTTGCTGGACTACGTGCCCGAGCCCCGGAGCGCGCCGCCCGTGCCGACGCCCGCACCGGCGGTCGCGGTCGCACCGGCGCCCGCGGCCGCGCCCTGGTCCGCACCGACTGCGCCGCCCGGCTACACCCCGACCGAACGCGCCCACGTCCCCGCCGCCGCGGTGCCCGCCGCCGCCCCGTCCCCCGGCCGCCGCGGGGGCCGGGTGGTGCTCGGGCTGACGCAGGTGGCCGTGGTGCTCGGGCTGGTGCAGGGGGTCTGGGGCCCGGACGCCTCCTACCGCTGGGGCCCGGAGCTGTCCTGGAGCGCGGTGGCCTTCGCGGCGCTGCTGCTGCCCGGCGGCCACCTGGCGGACGTCAGGGGGCGCCGGAGCACCTTGGCCCTCGGGCTGGCCGGGTTCGCGGCGGGCTGCCTGCTGGGCGTGTCCGGCGGGGCGCTCGGCCTGACCGATCCGGTGCTGCACGCCGCCGCCGTCCTGCAGGGCGGTGGCGGCGCGCTCGCGCTGACCGCCTCGCTGGCCGTCACCGCCACCGGCCCGCACGATCCCCGCGAGCGGACCGGGACCTTCGGGGTGTACGCGGCGGTCTGCGTCGGTGCCGCGGTGGCCGGGCTGCTGGCCCTCCGGCTGCTCTCCTCGGACGTCGTCCTGCTCGCCTGCTCGGTCGCCGCGCCGGCCGCGCTGGCCGCCGTCCGCACCCTGCCGTCGGACCCCCCGTCGCGCGGCCGCTTCTCCGTACCGGGCGCGCTGCTCGGCGCCCTCGGCCCCGGGCTGCTGCTGGTCGGCACCGGCTGGCCGTGGCCGACCCCCTGGATGGTCGGGCCGTCCGCCGTCGGGCTCGTCCTGCTCGGACTCTTCTGGTGGCAGCAGCGCCGCGGCCCGGGCGGGCTGCTCCCGCCGGACGTCGTCACCGGTGGCGACCGGACCGGCGGCCTGCTCGTCGCGGCGCTCACGGGTGCGGGCTTCCTGTCCCTGCTGCCGATGCTGACCGACATGGTGGACGACGCGGCCGACGGGGCCGTCCTCGCCACCTGCCTGCCGATGCTGCTGCTGGCCGCCGGGGCCGCCGTCGGCGCCGCCGCGGCCCGCGCCCGCCTGCGGCACCCGGCGGCGTCGCCCCGCGGCCTGGCCGTGACGGGCCTGCTGACCACCGTGGTGGGCGTGGCGGGGGGCGTCCTCGCCCTGGCGAGCGGATGGACGGACACCTTCCTGCCGATCGGCACGGCCGTCGCGGGGCTGGGCTTCGGCCTGGCCCTGGTACCGGTGTTCTGCTGCGCGACCGCCACCGCCGCCCCCGGACTGCTCGGCGGGGCCGCGGGCGCCGTGGTCGCCGCCCAGCTCACCGGGCAGGCCGTCGGCACCTCGGTGCTGTACGCCACCGCCGACACCCCGCCCTGGTGGGCGGCCGCCTGCCTGCTGCTCGCCACCCTGCCGGCCCGCACCGCCCTCCCGGGCCGCACCCCGACCCCGACCCCGCACGACGCCCCGGCGGCGGCCCCCACCCCGCACCCCTGACCCCCACCCGGCCGCCCCGGCACGGACACCCCGCCCTCCCGGCGCCGGGCGCTCACCCGGCGGGGCCCTCCAGCAGGGCCGCACCCGCCCCCCCCGCCCCACCGGGCGGCCGCCCTCCCGCCGCTCACGGCCCCGCCCCGACCGACACCCCACCACCACCTGACGATCCCCGCTCCCGGCCCCGCCCCTGCCCCGTCCCGGCGCCGGGTGCTCACCCGGCGGGCCGCTCCAGCAGGGCCGCGTAGCCGTTGACGATGATCTCCAGGGTGCGCTGGTGGCGGCGGTCGAAGTCGAGGCCGGCGCCGGTGGCGAGGGCCCGGGCGAAGTGCGGGTGCGCCCGGGGGTCGACGGCGGCCGGGGTCTCGGGGGCGTCGCCGAGTTCGGCCAGGGTGTGGCCGATGGTGAAGGTCATCGCCGCATTGAGGACGTCCATCGCCAGGTCGAGCGGCACGTCGGCGGCCCGCAGCCGGGCCAGGGCCTGTTCGAACACCCCGATCGCGGCGGGTGAGTTGACGGGCCGGACGGCGATCACCGGCAGCATGCCGGGGTGCCGGTGCAGCACCGCGCGCAGCGCGTCGGCGGCGGTGCGGACGGTCTGCGTCCAGGGCTCGCCGTCGGCGTAGCGGGCCTCGGCGTCGACCTGGAGCAGCAGTCGTTCGACCATGCCGTCGAGCAGGGCGGCCTTGCTGGGCACGTAGTGGTAGAGCGTCATGCCCTCGACGCCGAGTTCCGCACCGAGGCGGCGGGTGGAGAGGGCCTCCGCGCCGTGCCGGTCGACGAACTCGACGGCGGCGTCGAGGACCTTCTCCCTGGTCAGTCCGGAGCGGGGGCGGGAGCGCCGGTCGGCCATGCGGGTTCCTCCTTGACTTCTCTTGCAGTGCAAGGCAATCTATCGCCACCGCGGTTCTTACACCGTAAGAATCCATCGGAACCACGAGGAGGAACCCGCCGTGAAGCTCGTCGCCGTCATGGTCCGCACGCTCAACGCAGGCGTCGACTACCAGGAGTTCCGCCGCGCCTGGGCCCCCGACGAGGTCGTCCCCGACGACCCGCGGGTGGTGCTGAGCGCGCTCAACCTGGAGGACCCGCAGGAGCTGTGCACCGTCGCGGTCGTCGAGGACGTCGAGCCCGCGGACATCCCGGTCTGGATGGAGCGCCTCGCCCCGATCGAGGAGCGCCGCTACCAGCGGATCCGGCACCTGGTCAGCGAGCCCCGGCTGAACGCCGTCTACCGCGTGGTCGCCGAGGACGCCCTCGCCCACCCGGTCGCCGTCTGAACCGAAAACCCGTCGACGCCGCGTCAGGCGTGCGGCAGACTGCCCGCGATGACCGAGCGAACCGACACGCCTCCCTCCTGGGACGAGCGCACCCAGCTGTCCACCTTCCTCGACTACGCCCGGGCCACCGCCCGCGCCAAGTGCGAGGGCCTCTCCGCGGAGGACGCCCGCCGTTCCCCGCTGCCCGGCTCCCCGCTGATGACGCCCTGCGGCCTGATCAGCCACCTGCGCTGGGTCGAGCACTACTGGCTGGACGTGGTCTTCCTCGGCCGCGAGGAGCAGGGCCCCCTCGTCCACGCCACCGAGGACGACCCCGACCCGGAGATGCGCACCGCGGTCGACGTCCCGCTCCCCCGGCTGCTCGCCGAGTACGAGGAGCAGAGCGCCCGCTTCCGGGAGTTGGTCGCCGCGCACGACCTGGACACCCCGGCGAAGCAGTCGATCCGCGACGGCCGCCACCCCGACCTGCGCTGGATCCTGCTCCACCTGATCGAGGAGACCTCCCGCCACAACGGCCACCTCGACGTCGTGCGCGAACTCCTCGACGGCCGCACCGGCAGCTGAGCCCCGCGGGGCGAGGGCGCCACGACGAGTCGGCAGTAGGGGGAGCGTGCGGTCCGAGGAACACGCCGGGTGGGAGCGGGACTTCCCGGTCCGGTACCTCCTGGTGCGGGAGGACGTCCACGAGGCGGAGGAGGACGTGCTGTGGGGGCGGTGCGCGGAGGTCGAGGGCCTGTTCGCGGACCCGCCCCCGCTGCCGCGGGAGGTCCTGACGCTACGCGGCTGCCCGCGCGAGAGCCTGCTGGTCCGGCGCGTGACCGACAGCGCCGGACCGGTGCGGCTGCTGGGGGACGGCATGCTCTCGATCGAACCCGCGGATCCGTCGAACGGCGGGCCGCACCGCTCCTGGGACCTGGAGGACGCCACCGTCCTGGCCCACCGGCCCGCGCCGGGCGATCCCGGGCGGGTGGACCTCGTCGTGGGCACCGGCGTCAGGGAGGACGACCACCGGGGCAGCAGGCGGCTGCCCCCGCAGCCGCGCTTCGACCTGTGGTTCCCCTCGCTCCGGGGGGACGGCCCGTCGGGCGGTTGCCGCTCCGTCGACGGCCTGTTCGCCCCGCGCCCGCAGCGCCCCGCCCGGCCCCTGCACCTGATCAGCTGCGAACCCGCCGCGCCGCTGCTGGCCCTGCTGCGCCGTCCCCTCCCGCAGGAGGGCGGCCCGGTCACGCTCCGGCGCCTCGACCGCCACGGCCGGACGATGACCGGGTACCACCTCGTCCTGGACACCGTCGAGGCACGCCCCTCCGTCCTCGGCGCAGCCCTGGTCGACGTCACCGTCACCGACCCCGGTGACGACCGTCCCACCCCGGCCGCCCGCGCGGTCTGGGAGGTCTGGTCCGAGGGTGTTCCCGCGCGGCCCGGCCAGTGGGCACGGTTCGACGCCGGGGGCCGGTCCGAGTGGCTGCGCCTCACCCGCGCCGGCCGGTACGGGCCGGACGGCCGCTCCGGCGGGACGTACCACCTGGACGGACGGCACGCCACCGACCGGGCCGGCCTGCTCCTGGCGCTCGGCGAAGCCCTGCTCGGTCCCGGCGCCAACTACGGGACGTGCCTGGACGCGGTGGCGGACTGCCTGTGCGGCGGGCCCTCCGTCGTCCCGCCGTTCACCCTCGTCTGGCACCACGCCGCCCTCGCCCGCCGGGCCCTGGCCGGACACGTCCTGCACCACCTCGGCGGCCTGTCGTACTTCGAGGAGACCGTGAACCTCCTGCGCGAGCACGGCGTCACCGTCGTGCTCCGGTGAGAGCGACGGCGGCCGAGCCGGGCCGGAGCCGCCGCCCGGGACGATCGACGTACGACCCGACCGCGGGCGGGCCCGGCCTGGTGGCGACGGAGGGGGAACGGAGTTGACCGAGCGGGACGCCGAACCGGCCGCCCTGGCGGCGGACCACCGCGGCGGTCGGCTCACCCTCGACCAGGCCCGGGCGCGCTACCCGGAGGCACTGCGGCTCGCCCACCTGCCGACCGAGCCGTACGCCGACCTGTGGCCGCGGTTCTGGCTGGCCGCCGCCGCGTGCTTCACCACCTGCCCGGACCGGGAGGTCCGCGACCTGCTCGCCCTCGCCTTCCCGCTGGAGCACCCCGACCACCTGCCGGAGGCCGCCCCGCTCCTGGCCGAGGCCCGCCGGATCGCCGCGCGGGAGCCCGCCGCCGACGGCCACCGCCGCCTGCTGGCGGGGTCGACGGGCTACGGCGCCGCGCTCTAGCGGGGGCACCGCGGCTCAGGCGCGGACCTGGACGAGGGCGTGGCGGCCGTCGGTGCGCCAGCCGGGGCCCTCGGCGTCGAGGCGGGCGAGGGTGTCGGGGGTGACGCCCGCCAGGACGTCCGACTTGAGGGTGCGCAGGGCGGCGACGGGGGTGGGGAAGTGGGCGGTGAGGTCGGCGAAGGGGGTGGTGGCGGGCCAGTGGCGGTCGTCCAGCAGGCGGCGGTAGTTGAGGTCGCCCTTGAGGATCGTCAGGGTGGCGCCGGAGAGTTCGGCGCGCAGGTCGGCGGGCATCGCGGCGTAGGGCAGCGGGGCGCAGAAGAACGGGTGGGTGCGGACGGTCAGGGTGCCGTCGGCGGTGGCCCGCCACAGCCGTTCGCCGGTCGCGGCGGCGGCCTCGCCGGGGGCGGCGCGCAGGCGGGTGAGGGTGGCGAGGGTGTCGGCGGTGGTGGCGTCGGAGACGAAGTAGGGCTGGGGTTTGACGTACAGGGCGACGTGTCCGGCGAGGCCGGTGGTGAGCAGGTGGTCGGCCAGCACCAGGTCGGGGAGGAGTTCGCGTCCGGCGTTGTCCGCGACCAGGCCGACCCGGCCGCCCGGGGCGCGTTCGAGGACGGCCCAGAGCCGGGCGCTGTCGTCGGCGACCAGGTCGGGCGCCCGGCCGCCGTCCCGCGCGGTGAGCCGGAAGCTGAGGTCGGCGCGGTTGCCCCACAGGGCGGCGGACAGCAGGGCGGCCCGCGGGTCGGGGGGCAGGGCGTCCAGGGCGGCGAGTTCGGCGTCCACGGCCGGGCCGGTGAGTTCGGCGGCCTTGAACGGCGCGAACGGGTCGACGCCCCGCCAGGCGCCGTCGGGGCGGAAGTAGCCGGTGGCCTCCAGGAGCAGCCGGTAGAACCAGCTCTCCGCCCACAGGAAGGGCGCCTCGTCCCACGGCCGCCCCCACAGCCCCTCGCCCCAGGCCCGCCACTGCGCGGCGTCGGGGGCGTCCGGGCCGGGCGGCTCCAGGGTTCCGCCGCCGGTGCTGCGGGCGAGCAGTTCCTCCAGGGCCGCCCGCTGCCGCGGGCCGTAGGGCAGCGCGTCCAGCACCTGCCGGACCAGGACGGGGTGGCGCTCGTGGAAGACGGCGCGGGGGAAGGAGCCGGGGGCGTCGATGCGGATCACGGGCGCGTCGGGGGGCGTCGGCACGGGCACGTCGGGGCTCGGTTCTGTCGCGGACGGACGGCGGTCTCCCCCGATGCTTTCACGCGGGCGGCCGGTGGGCGGCGGCCGACGGGCGGCGGACGGCCCGCGGGCGGCTGCGCACCCGCCCGGTGGACGGTGCCTCCGACGGGGCCGCGGGCGGGGGCTCGTCCGGCCCGGGCCGACCGGACGCCACAATGACCGCATGAGAGTGATCTTCACGGTGGCCGGGGCCGCCCTGCTGCTGGCCACGGCGGCCAGCATCCTGCGGACGCTGGTGGTGCCGCGCGGGCTGTACTCGGCCCTGGTGATCCGGCTGTGGTCGGTGCTGCGCCGGGTGGTGCGGGCGGTCGCGGCGCCGTTCGGCGGCTACCGGGCGATCGACCGGGCGCAGACCTGGCTGGCGCCGCTGATCCTGCTGGGGATGCTGGGCTGCTGGCTGCTGTCGACGCTGCTGGCGTACACGCTGCTGCTGCGCGGGACGTCCGACCTGGGGTGGCGGGTGGCGTTCCGGGAGGCCGGGTCGAGCCTGTTCACGCTGGGTTTCGCCAGCGGCGACCGGCTGCACCTGTCGGTGATCGACTTCCTGGCGGCGGCCAACGGCCCGCTGATCATCGCGCTGCTGATCGCCTACCTGCCGACGCTGTACGGGGCGTACAACCGGCGGGAGTTGGAGGTGACGCTGCTGCAGTCGCGGGCGGGCGAACCGGCCTGGGGGCCGGAACTGCTGGCCCGGCAGGCGCTGGTGCGCACCGAGAGCGAACTGCCGGAGCTGTACCGGGACTGGGAGCGGCTGGCGGCCGACCTCGGCGAGGGGCACTCCAACTACCCGGTGCTGATCTCGTTCCGCTCCCCGCAGCCGTACCGCAGCTGGGTGGTGGGCCTGATCGCGGTGATGGACGCGGCCGCGATGCAGCTGGCGCTGAACCCGCGCTCGGCCCCGCCCGAGGCCCGGCTGCTGCTGCGCGCCGGGTTCACCGCGCTGCGCGACATCGCGACGGCGCTGCGCATCCCGTTCGAGCCCGACCCCGACCCGGACGGGCCGATCCGGCTGACCTTCGAGGAGTTCTACGCGGCGGCGGAGTTGGTCACCTCGGCGGGCATGGGCCTGGAGCGGACGGTCGCCGAGGCATGGCCGCACTTCCGGGGCTGGCGGGTCAACTACGAGTCGGTCGCCTACGAGCTGGCCCGCCGGGCGGACGCCGTCCCGGCCCTGTGGACCGGCCCGCGCGACTTCCCGGCGACCCCGATCCCGCCGCGCCGCCCGGCCGACCGGCGCCCCGCCAACCCCTGACGGGCCTGCCCGCGGGCCCCGGCGGTCCGGTCCTACTTGCCGCCGCGCAGCAGCTGCTCCTCGGCGGCGGCCAGCACCTCGACCACCTGCCGTCCGAAGGCGATGTCGCAGGCGTGCGGGGTGCCGGTGCGCGCGGCGGCGAGCAGGGCGTCGATCGCGCGGGCGAAGGCGTCGGTGGCCTCGGTGTCGCGCTCGGGGAGGGAGGTGACGCCGGAGGCGCCGCGCAGTTCGAGGGCCGCGCCGTTCGCGGAGGCGGCGGGCGGGGCGGTCAGGGTGAGGGTGACGGTGCTGGAGGCGCCGCCGCGGTGGCGCAGCACCAGGTGGGCGGTGTCGGCGGGGCCGGGGGCGGCGGTGAGCTGCTCGACCTCGCCGAGGACGGGCAGCAGGACGGAGAGGGCGTGCGGGCCGACGTCCCACAGCGCGCCCTTCTGCTGGCGCCAGGGGGAGGCGGCGAACGGGCTGTCGGTGGTGAAGATCGAGCCGATCCAGTGGCAGTGGGCGGTGAACCAGCCGCCGGTGGCGGCCTGTTCGGTGATCCAGGCGTCCTGGGTGGGGCCGAAGCGGGTGGTGAAGAAGACCACCGAGGCGACGCCGGAGGCGGCGGCCGCGTCCTCCACGGCGCGGGCGGCGTCGACGGTCGCGGCGACCGGCTTGTCCAGCAGCAGGTGCTTGCCGGCCCGGGCGGCCTGGGCCGCGTACTCGGCCTGCACGTCCGGCGGGAGGGCGATGGCGACCGCGTCCACCTCGGCCAGCAGGGCCTCGACGGTCGGGTGGGCGGGGACGCCGTGGACGGCCGCGAGTTCGGCGGCGGCCTCGGGGCGGCGCCCCCAGAGGCCGGCGAAGGTGACGTCGGGGTGGGCGGCCAGGGCGGGGGCGTGCACGAAGCCCGCCCAGGGGCCGGTGCCGAGGAGTCCGATGCGCATGCCGCCCAGTCTTCCACCTCGGCACCGGCCGCCGGGAGTACGGGGCCCGAACGCCGGGCTACGCCTCCAGGACCCTGATCAGGGTGAACCCGTCGTGGCCCCGGCTGCCGACGGTCTGCACGGTGGTGGCGTCCAGCCGCTTCTCGTCCGCGATCAGCTCGTGCAGCCGCCGCACGCCGAGCACCGCCGGGTCGGTGCTGTCGGCGTCGGCGAGCCGGCCCTGGCGCACCACGTTGTCGACCACGATCACCGCGCCGGGGCTCGCCAGCGCGAGGGCGGCCTCGACGTACTGCGGGATGGTGGCCTTGTCGGCGTCGACGAAGAAGAAGTCGTACGGTTCGGTGCCCTGCGCGATCAGCTGGGCCAGGGTGTCCAGGGCCGGGCCGAGGCGGACCTCGACGCGGTCGGCGAGACCGGCCCGCTCCAGGTTGGCGGTGGCGACGGCGGCGTGCGCCGGGTCGAGCTCCAGGGTGGTCAGGGTGCCGCCGTCGGGCAGGGCGCGGGCCAGCCAGATGGTGCTGTAGCCGGCCAGCGTGCCGATCTCCAGGATGCGCCGGGCGCCGCGGATCCGGGCCAGCAGGTGCAGCAGCTTGCCCTGGTTGGCGGCGACCGCGATCGGCGGCAGCCCGGCCTCGTCGGCTGCCTCCCGCGCGGCGTCCAGGGCTTCGTCCGGGCCGATCAGCAGCGCCTCGGCGTACTCGTCCACCGCGGTCCACAGCTGCGGGTCGTTCTGCATGGTGCTCCCCACTTCGCGCTCACTTCGAACCTGCCGAACCTACCCGCGCGACCCCCGGGACACGCCGAGGCCGCCGGGACCCGGTGGGGTCGCGGCGGCCTCGGCACGGCGGCGCGGGATCAGTCGGTGCGCTCCGCGAAGGTCTCGGCGAGCGGCTCGCCGCTCTTGCCGCCGGACTGCTCGGGGTGCTCGGCCCGGGACTTCTTGGCCTTCCGCTTGAGCCACAGCGCCGAACCCGCGCCGAACAGCACGGCCGCGCCCAGCCCGATGTACGAGGCGCCCTGGAGGTACTTCTCGGCGACCTTGCCGACCTGGTAGACCAGCAGCGTGGTGCCGCCCGCCCAGACCACGCCGCCCAGCACGTTGGCGATCAGGAACTTCCAGTACGGCATCCGCAGGGTGCCCGCCAGCGGACCCGCGAAGATCCGCAGCAGGGCGACGAAGCGGCCGAAGAAGACGGCCCACATGCCCCAGCGCTGGAACTGCCGCTCGGCGGTGGCCAGGTGGTCGGGCCCGAAGTGCTTGGGGAACTTCCGGCCGAGTTTCTCGAACAGCGGCCTGCCGCCCTTGTGCCCGATCGCGTAGCCGATCGAGTCGCCGATGATCGCGCCCGCGATCGCGCAGAGCGCCACGCCCCACGGGCTGACCGTGCCCTTGGCGGCCAGCAGCGCGGCGGTGACCAGGGCGATCTCGCCGGGCAGCGGGATGCCCAGGCTCTCCAGGCCGATGATCAGGCCGATGATGACGTACACCAGGGTCGGCGGGACGTCATTGATCCATTGGTCGACGTGCAAGGCGGAGTACCTCCGTCTGGGCAGGACAAGGCCGTCGACACGTCGTACGGCACACAGGAAAAATTTCGGCAAAGAACCAGCCGGGCCAGCCTATCCGCTGCCGCCGCCCCCGCGGACCCCCTCCCCGGGGCCCGCCGACGGCCGGTCGGCGCCCCTTCGTCCACCGGATCCAACTCCCGGCGCCGGTGCGTTCGTTCCCCGCCCGGGGGTGAGATTCCCCGCACCCGCGGGCCCTGTCGGTCCACCGCCCGACCGGCCCATACTCCGTCTCCTGGCATCCGACGGAGGGGAAGTGCGCATGGGTGACGCGGCGGCAGCGGCGGCCGGTACGTGGCGGCTCGGCGACCTGGAGGTGAACCGGCTCGGCTACGGGGCGATGCGGCTGACCGGCAACGGCGTGCACGGCAACTCCGACGGCCCGCCGGTCGACCGGGCGGCCGCCGTCCGGCTGCTGCACGAGGCGTTCGACCAGGGCGTCGACCACGTCGACACCGCCTCGTTCTACTTCTCGCCGCTGCGCTCCGCCAACGAGCTGCTGGGCCGGGCGCTGGCGGGCCGGCGCGGCCACCGGGTCACCGTGGTGACCAAGGTCGGGCCCGGCCGCACCCCCGACGGGGAGTGGTACACCATGGCCCGGCCCGAGCAGCTGCGCGCCCAGGTCGAGGAGAACCTGCGCCAGCTGGGCACCGACCACCTGGACGTGGTGAACCTGCGCCGCAACGGGCCGGACGTGGAGTCCGTCGCCGAGCACTTCGGCGCCCTCGCCGAGCTGCAGCGGGCCGGGCTGGTCCGGCACCTGGGCCTGTCCAACGTCCGCCCCGAGCACGTCCACCAGGCCCGGGCGATCGCCCCCGTGGTGTGCGTGCAGAACTCCTACGGGCTGGACCGCCGGCTGGCGGACGAGAACGGGCTGCTGGAGCTGTGCGGCGAGCTCGGCATCGCCTTCGTCCCGTTCTTCGCCATCTCCGGGACGGCCCGCGAGGCCGCCCCCGCCGCCGAGCGGGACGCCCGGGTCCGGGCCGTCGCCGAGGCGCACGGCGCGACGCCCGCCCAGGTCCGGCTGGCCTGGACGCTGCACCGCGGTCCGCACGTGCTGGCCATCCCCGGCACCCGGAACCCGGAGCACCTGCGGCAGAACCTCGCCGCCGCGGCCCTGCGCCTGACCGCCGCCGAACTCGCCCTGCTGGACGCCCCGGCCGGGTAGCGGCGGCTACTCCTGCGCCACCCACCGCGGCAGCTCCTCGCGGCGCTCGCGCCAGGCGGCCGGGACGCCGGACAGGCCGGTGCGGGCGGCGACCACGCCGCCGGTGATCGCGCAGGTGGTGTCGACGTCGCCGAGGCCCTCGGCGGTGGTCCACAGCGCGTCGGTGAGGCTGTCGAGGTGGTGGGCGGCGGACCAGAGCGCGAACGGCACGGTGTCACCGGCGCGGACCCGCTGCCCGTTGCCGAGCAGGTCGGCGGCCCGCCACGGCTCCGTGCCGGGGGACAGTTCGGCGGCGGCCCGGACGCCTTCGCGAACCGCCCCGTCCGGGGTGCGGGCGGCGACCTCGTGCAGCAGTTCCGCCCCGGCCGGGGCGCCGCCCTCCGTCCGGCCGAGGGCGGCGAGCGCGGCGGCCAGGGCGACGGCGACCGCCCCGGCGATGCCCTCGGGGTGGGCGTGGGTGACCTCGGCGGAGTGGGCGGCCTGTTCGGCGGTCTCGTCGAGGTCCGCGGCGAACCAGGCGCCGAGCGGGGCGACCCGCATCGCGGCGCCGTTGCCGAGGCTGCCCTGCCCGTCGAACAGCGCCGCCGCCCCGGTCTCCCAGCGCTGCGGCTGCTCGGCGAGGACGGGCAGCAGCCGCTTCATGCCGTGGCCGTAGCCGCGGCCCGGGTCGGCCAGGAAGGTGGCACCGAACATCGCGGCGAGCCGGGTGCGGTTGACGCCGTCCTGGTCGAGCAGCGCCCGGTACACGCACAGCGCCATCGCGGTGTCGTCCGTCCAGTGCCAGGGCGCCTCCGCGGGGGTGCGCCGGGCCCGGATCTGCTCGAACGCCTCGGCGGGCGTCCGGAACAGTCCGAACCAGCGCTCCCCGAAGGCGTCCCCGAGGGCCAGGCCCTCCAGTGCGTCGCGGGCGGCCTGCCGGGCGGTGGCGGTGGGGATGGTCATGCCGCGCATCCTGCCGCACCGCCCGGCGGGGGCCGTCGGATTTCCGGAACCCGGTCAGGCCCTGGTGGGACCGCTCCTGGTCGCCGGGGCGAGGGCGCCGACCAGGAGCCGCGGATACCGACGCCGCGCTACCGCCCGGCCGTTCCAGCCGTTCCGGCGGATTCGGCGGGTTCGGCCGTTCCGGCGGGTTCGACGCAGAAGACGGCCGCCCGGATCTGCTCGGCGGTCGGCGTGCCGGTGAGGCCGTGCACCCGGACGGTGGTGCGCTCGCCGGGCAGCAGGGTGGTCAGGCCGCGGTCGGCGGCGGCGGCCGGGTCGATCCGGTCGGCCTGCAGCAGCAGGTCGCGGACCAGGGTGCGGGCGGTGACGACCACGTCGAGGGCGCCGTCCCCGGCCTCCGCGACGGCCAGGTCGAACTCCGGCTCCGGGTACGCGAAGACCTTGTCGGGGACGGGGAAGTGCACGGCGCGCAGGCCGTCCGCGTCCGCGACCAGGTACTCCTTGTCGGAGCCGTCGGCGGGCAGCAGCCCGTCGGGGACGGGGAGCCGGTGCACGCTCCGGGGGTCGGCGGTGAGGTCGGCGGTGGTCTCGGCGAGCACGTGGCCGTCGGCGTCCAGGCGGCGCAGGCGCAGCGTGGTGGTCCAGGCCGCGGCGGACTGGTTGACCAGGGCGATCCGCGGGGCGCCGTCGCGGTCGGCGGGCTGCAGGGTGAGCAGCCGGTCGGCGTACAGGCGGCGCAGTTCGTGGTGGAGCGGCTTGAGCCGTCCGTCGCCGTCGACGGCGGCCCAGGAGGAGACCGGCCAGCAGTCGTTGATCTGCCAGACGACGGTGCCGGCGCAGTGCGGCCAGTGCGAGCGCCAGTGCTCGATGCCGGTGGCGATCGCGCGGGCCTGGACGAGCTGGGTGAGGTAGTGCCAGCGGTCGAACGCGCCGGGGCCGGTGGGCAGTTCGAAGTGCCGCTCGACGCCGCGGTTCAGCTTGCCGTTGCCGTCCTCGGCCTTCTGGTGGTGCAGCATGCCGGGCGAGTCGGCGGCGAGCTCCTCGGTCGGCAGGGCGCGGCGCAGGGTGGCGTACGCGGGCGGGGCCTGCCAGCCGAACTCGGCGACGAAGCGGGGGACGCTGGCGCGGTACTCGGCGAAGTCCTGGCGGTTCCAGACCTCCCAGGAGTGGTGGGTGCCGTGGTCGACGTCGTTGGGGTGGTGGTCCCAGCTGCCGGACCAGGGGCTGCCGGCCGCGTACGGGCGGGTGGGGTCGAGTTCGGCGACGATCCGGGGCAGCACGCCGAGGTAGTAGCCCTCGCCCCAGGAGTCGGCCCCTTCGGCACCGGCCCGCAGCTCCTCCTCCCAGCCCCAGTCGCGGAAGCCCCAGAGGTTCTCGTTGTTGCCGTTCCACAGCACCAGCGAGGGGTGCGGCATCAGGCGCACCACGTTGTCGCGGGCCTCGGCCTCGATCTCGCCGCGCAGCGGCTGCTCCTCGGGGTAGGCGGAGCAGGCGAACAGGAAGTCCTGCCAGACCAGCAGGCCGAGTTCGTCGCAGGCGTCGTAGAAGGCCTCCTGCTCGTAGATGCCGCCGCCCCAGACCCGGATCAGGTCGATGTTGGCGTCGGCGGCCTGCTGGAGGCGGTGGCGGTAGCGGGCGGGGGTGACGCGGGTGACGAGGGTGTCGTCGGGGATCCAGTTGGCGCCGCGGACGAACAGCGGTTCGCCGTTGACGACCAGGGTGAAGGGGGTGCCGGTGGCGTCGGGGGTGCGGCGCAGTTCGACGGTGCGGAAGCCGATCCGGCGCTGCCAGGTGTCGAGCGGGTCGTCGCCGTCGGCCAGTACGAGGTCGAGGTCGTAGCGGGGCTGCTCGCCGTAGCCGCGGGGCCACCAGCGGGCGACGTCGGCGGCCTCCAGGGTGAGGACGGCGCTGTCGCCGTCGGTGACGGTCTCGGCGCGGGCCCCGGCCACCGAGGCGCGCAGGGTGAGCGGGCGGCCGGTGCCGGTGGCGGTGCGCTCCAGGGTCACGTGGAGCTCGACCCGGCCGGTGCTGCCGTCGACGGTGACCAGCGGGCGGACCTCGGCGATCCGGGCGGTGGACCAGTGCTCCAGCCGGGCGGGCTTCCAGATGCCCGCGCTGGGCAGGGTCGGGCCCCAGTCCCAGCCGAAGCTGCTGGCCATCTTGCGGATGTACTGGAACGGTTCGGGGTACACGTTGGGCCGGTCGCCGACCAGGGCGCGGACGCGTTCGGCCTCGGTGTAGGCGCTGGTGAAGACGACCCGCAGCTCGCCGTCCAGGCCGGTGGCGTCGAAGCGGTAGCGGCGGTGCATGTTGCGGGTGGAGCCGAGCCCGGTGCCGCCGAGGGTGACGGTGGCGGCGGTGTCGAGGCCGTCGAAGACCAGGTCGGTGCGCTCGTGGCGGCTGCCGTGGGCGGGCAGTTCCAGCGTGTAGGTCCAGTCGCGGCGGCCGACCCAGGCCACCTCCAGCTCGTTGGCGTCCAGGAACGGGTCGGGGATCAGCCCGGCGTCCAGCAGGTCGGTGTGGACGCAGCCCGGGACGGTGGCGGGCAGCCGGTTCCCTTCGTGGTGCAGGCTCCAGCCCTGGTCGAGCGGGGTGGTGTCCTTCATGCGTGCGGCTCCTTGGTCGTTCGGCCGGACCGGTGGTCGGGTTTGCGGCGCGAGCAGAACCGTAACCCGCCGGAGCGCACCTGTCTATAAACCGGTTATGTGAATGCCTTGATGGGTTTCAGTGCCCGTCAACTCCGCTGCGAACTGCCGGAAAGCCCGGAAACGCCACTGCTGCCCCACCAGCCACGGACGGGCTGGACAGGGCAGCAGGTTTACCGGTTCACCAGGCGGGTCGGCCTGCGGGACGCACTCAGCCCGCGGCCTTCTGCGCCCGGCCCCAGCGCCGGTTGAGGTCCGCGAAATAGGAGTCCAGGTCGCCGGGGACGGCGCCCGTCGCCAGGTCGACCAGCCTGCGCCGGTAGTCGGGCGCGTCCAGCCCGATGCCCGCGGCCCTGTCGATCGCGTCGACCTTCGCCAACTGCTCCCGGGTCTGCGGGATCATCCGCACCGCCCGGTCGTCCAGCGGCTGCAGCGAGGCGGGCAGCTTCGCCCCGCGCACCGCGGAGATCGACTCGTCCGCGGCGGCGCTGCCGGAGCGCGTGACGTACCACTCCAACCAGGCCGCGGCCGCGTCCCGGTGCGGCGAGTGCACGTTGACCGCGTACTTGTAGTCCGGCTGCACGACGGTGCAGAAGTGCCCGTCGTGCTGCACCGGCAGCGGCATGAACCCGATGTCGTCCGGGTCCGCGCCCGCGTCCCGCGCGGCCTCCCGCATCTGCGCGACCGCCCAGGAGCCCAGTTCCATGGTGGCCACCCGGCCGGTGCCCAGCAGTTTCTTGGACTGCTCCCAGTCGGTGGTCCGCGGATCGGCCTCGGCCAGCTTCCCGTGCACGATCCGGTACAGCAGGCCGTCGACCGCGTACAGGTCGCCGCCCGGCGCCCAGGGCGCGGCGGTGGCGGCCAGCCGGTCGCGCGCGGTGTTGTCGCAGCTGGGCACGCCGATCGCGTCCGACCACTGCCGCAGCGGCCAACCGTCGTGGTAGTTGGTGTAGTACGGGATCGCCTGGGTCTTCTCCTTGATCGCCTGCAGGTCGGCGAGGAACTGCTCCGGCGTGGCGGGCCACTCGGTGACGCCCGCCTTCGCCCACACCGCCTTGTTGTAGACCATCCCGGAGGCGATGCCGATGTTCGCGATGCCGTACACCCGCCCGTCGACGGTGCCGTAGTCGATGTAGTCGAAGGTGTCCGACAGTTCGCTCGCGTTGCCCAACGGGGCGAAGTAGCTGGGGAACTGGCCCGCCGGGAGGCTGTCCGGGATCAGCAGCACGTCACCGTAGTCGCCCCCGGCCAGGCGCTTGCCCACCTCGCCCTCGTAGTCGACGAGGCCCTCGAAGCTCACCTTCACCTTCGGGTAGAGCTTGTTGAACTCGGCCGCGTACTTCTTCAGCAGCCCGCTGTTCACCTGGTCGACCCGGTTGGTCAGCACCGTGATCGACCCCGACACCTTCGACCGGTCGGCCTCCGCCACCACCCCCTTCAGCGGAGCGGGCCCGCCCCCTCCGGTGCACCCGCCCAGGACCAGGGCCAGGGCGGTCGCCGAACCCACGGCGGCCCATCCTCTGCGCATCGTTCCCCTCGTGCTCGTGCTCGTGCTCGTGCTCGTGCCGGGCCGTGCGGTGGTCGCCGTTCGGACGACGGCCACCGCACGGTCAGCGTGAATTGACGCTCCGTCAGTACGTGCTGCAGGACTGGCCGTTGAGCGTGAAGGCGGTCGGAACGCCGTTGGTCCCCACGCTGGAGGTGCCGCTGAAGCCGAAGTTGACGCTCCCCCCGGCCGCGATCACCGTGTTGTACGAGGCCGGGTTGCTCGCCACCACCTGCCTGCCGGTCTGCACCGGCACCGCGTTCCACATGGTGGTGACCTTCTGGTCACCGGGGAACGCGAACGCCACCCGCCAGCCGTTGACCGGCGCGCTGCCGGTGTTCTTCACCGTCACGTCGCCGTTGAAGGTGCTGCCCCAGTCCGACAGCCCGTAGTGCACCGCACAACTCCCGGCGGGCGCGCTGGTACTGGCACTCGCGCTGGCACTCGCACTCGCACTGGCGCTGGCACTGGCACTGGCGGACGGGGACGGGCTCGCGGAGGCGCTCGGGCTCGTGCCGCCCGTCGGCGTCGGGCTCGAAGTCCCGCTCGTCAGACCGGACTTGGCGCGCATCCGGTCCGAGTGGGCCCGGAACACCGACAGTTCGGGCGCCCCGGCCATCACCCCGAACTTCCCGTCCACGCTGCGGTCCGCGTACCACCAGAACGCGCTGCCGTCGCCGCCCGCGGCCTCGAAGTCGGGGTAGAGCTGCCCCCACCAGGCCGAGCGGTCGACGTTGTGGACGTTGAACTCGCCCATGAAGAACGGCTTCCCGACCTTGTCGTGCGAGTCGGTGATCCACGAGCGGATCAGCGCCTTGGTCCGGTCGAGGCTCAGGTTCGCCCAGGACTCGGTCGGGTACGGGTGCGCGGAGGTGTAGTCGATGTACGGCGACTGCTGCACGTGGACGAAGGGGTTGCCCTCGTCCCCGCCGAAGCCGTAGTTCGTGCCGTGGCCCTCCAGCCCGACGCCCAGCAGGTGCTTGGAGTCGATCGACTTCACGAACGCGCCCATCTCGTCCACCCAGGCGCGCAGCGTCGTCCCGTCGACGTTCTCGGCGGCGCTCTGGTCCTGGTACCGGGGCTCGTTCATCAGGTCCCAGGCGAAGATGGTCGGGTCGTCCTTGTACTTGACGCCGCTGTAGTGGTTGACCCGGTTCAGCGCGTACGAGACGTAGTTCTTGTACGAGGTGAAGCAGCCCGGGCAGCGGGTCTTGTCGAAGAACGCGGCCCGGCCGGGCTGGCCGCCGGAGAGGCCCTCCCACTGCAGGCGGGTGTCGATGCCGCCGTACGCCTCCCAGTAGTTCTCGAAGACCGGGACGAGCCGGATGCCGTGCGCCTTGGCGGACTGGACGATGTAGTCGAACTGGGCGAACTCCTGCTCGTCGTAGACGCCCTTGGACTTCTCGAAGCCGTGCCAGTTCTCGTGGCTGAACATCCACAGCCGCACCACGTCGACCTTGTCGGCCTGCAGGTTGGCGAACTGGGCGTCGATCCGGGCCTTGTCCATGAACTGCGTCTCGGTGTCGCCGTAGCTGCCGCCGTACGTGAACAGGTCGTAGGTGTTGGTGCCCGCGAAGTAGTACTCCTTGCCGTCCAGGCAGAAGTGCGTGCCGCAGCGGGTCGCGAACGAGTCCGCTCCGGCCGCCTGCGCGGTGTCGGCCCGGCCGAGGGTCAGGCCCGCCGCGGCGACGGACGCGGCGAGCAGCAGGGCCATCGGCGCCAGGCGCTTGGCGGAGGTGCGGGGGCGGTGGTGCTGGAGTCTCGGGTTCACGCGAGTGCCTTTCGTCCCGGGTGGGGGGGTGGGGGTGCGGGTGGGAGGTGCCCCGGCCGCCGGGTGTCCCAATCGCGGGGGCTCGGGGTCGGCGGTGCGGACGGCGGCGTTCGTTGGGGCGTGCCGCCCGCACCGGGCCTTGCGGGGAAGTGCTCCTCTTGCGCGGGGCAGGCGTCCAGCGGCCTGCCCGATCGGCGATTAACCGATTAAGGCGTGAAGACCGTACGGGCGGCTCGACATCGTTGTCAACAGGGGGTTAACCGTTTGTTGCCGACCCACTCCCCGCGGGGGCGGCGGGCTACAGCGGGCGGGGGTGCGCGTAGTAGCTTGAGAGGGCACAGCAGGTCCGCGTCCGGCACCAGAGCGGTCGACGGGCGGTCGACGAGCAGTCCTGAAAGGTTCCGTGGAGCAGGTGTCCCAGCAGCAGAGCCCGCCGGCGAAGCGGCCGACCATCGCCGACATCGCCAGGATCGTGGGCGTGTCCAAGGTCTCCGTCTCCAACGCCTTGAACGGTCAACCCGGCGTCTCGGACGCCACCCGCGCGAAGATCGCCGCCGTCGCCGAGGAGCTCGGCTTCGTCCGCAACAGCGCCGCCCGCGCCCTCAGCGGCGCCAAGGCCGCCGCCGTCGGCCTCGCGCTCTGCCGGCCCGCCCGGATGCTCGGCACCGAACCCTTCTTCATGGAGCTGATCGGCGGCATCGAGAAGGTCCTCTCCGACGCCTCCTACTCGCTGGCCCTCCAGGTCGTCTCCGACCACGAACGCGGCCTGGAGGCGTACCGCCGCTGGTGGGGCGAGCGCCACATCGACGGCGCGATCCTGGTCGACCTGCGCCGCGACGACGCCCGGGTGCCCGTCCTGGAGGAGATGGGCCTGCCCACCGTCGTCATCGGCCACCCCTCCGGCTCCGGGGGGCTCACGCCCGTCTGGTCCGACGACGCCGCCGCCGTCCGCGAGACCATGGAGTACCTCGCCGCCCTCGGCCACCGCCGGGTCGGCCGCGTCGCCGGACTCACCGGCCTGGTCCACACCGCCATCCGCGACGACGCCTTCACCGCCGCCTGCGCCGACCTCGGCCTGGACGCGCTGCCGACCGTCCACACCGACTACACCGGCGAGGAGGGCGCCCGCGCCACCCGCCGCCTGCTGCTCTCCCCCGCCCGCCCCACCGCGATCCTGTACGACAACGACATCACCGCCGTCGCGGGCCTGTCCGTCGCCCAGGAACTCGGCCTCTCCGTCCCCCGGGACCTCTCCCTGGTCGCCTGGGACGACTCCCCCCTCGTCCAGGTGGTCCGCCCGCCGCTCACCGCCCTCACCCGCGACATCCACGCCTACGGCGCCCACGCCGCCCGCACCCTCCTCGACCTGATCGCGGGCCGCCCCGTCGACGGCTACGAGGACCTCGCCCCCCAACTCACCCCGCGCGGCTCCACGGCCGCACCGCCCACCCGCTGACCCCGCCCTCGGCCGGGACGTTCCCGCGGACGACGGACTCCGCGGGGCGGCCGCGGTCGACCACGGGCCGTTCCGGACCAGCACGGCAGTCGGCCGCCGCCCGGTCCGACGTCTGCGCCTCCTCCGCCCCCGAGCAGTTCCACCACCCGCCCGTGCGGCAGGTTCGGGTGCGAGGAGACGGCACGACGCCCCGTCCCTGCCACCGAGGCGTCGGTGCCATGCATGGCCAGCAGAAACACGCCCCTCACCAGCGGAAGGACAACACCTTCTCACCCGTCCGCACCGGCGCCCGCTTCGAGCGCGGCACACTCGTCGAACACCCCCGTCAGGAGGCAGCGTGACCACCCTCGAGCCCCGAACCATCCGCACCGACCGGCTGGCCCTGCTTCCCCTGCAGGTCGAGCACGCCGACGAGATGGCCGTGGTGCTGTCCGACCCCGCCCTGCACGCCTTCGTCGGCGGCACCCCGGACGCCCCCCAGGATCTGCGCGCCCGCTACGAACGTCTGGTGACCGGCTCGCCCCGTCCCGGCGAATCCTGGTGCAACTGGGTCGTCCAACTCCGCGACGCCGCCTGCCTGACCGGCTACGTCCAGGCGACGGTCACCGCCGACGACCGCGGAGCCGCTGCGGAGATCGCCTGGGTGGTGGGCACCCCCTGGCAGCGGCGCGGCATCGCCGCCGAAGCTGCCCAAGGACTCGTCGCCTGGCTCCGGGAGCACCCGGTGCACACGGTCAGCGCCTACATCCACCCCGACCACACGGCATCCGCCGCCGTCGCCGCCGCCGGCCTCACCCCCACGCAGCAGTCGCACGACGGAGAGATCAGGTGGCAGCTGACGATCAGCTGACCCCGCCCACCCACGGGTCTTGACGGTCACTCCTGCCGGCAGTGCCAGGGCCGTCTGACCGCCGAGCCGCCCTTCACGGTGGGCCTGCATCCTCTGTAGGCGCCGACCTGAAGCCCCGAGCCTCGACGGCCCCGAGCCTCGACGGCCCCGAGCCTCGACGCCCCAGCAGGGGAAGGCGATGTCACGTCGTCGACACCGCTTCAGCACACTCGCTGCCGCCGTACTGACGCTGGGCAGCGGTCTTGTCCTGCCCACCCCGCCCGGGCGGCGAACCGACCACCGGAACGACGGGGACGTTCGACCTGGTGCGCCGGAGCGACCGTCTCGCGTTCAACGGGGCGGAAGGAGTGGCTGCCGTGCCGCTGGACGTCACAGGGAGCAGATGTATCGCCCCGCGGGTGCCGGCACCGGATCCGCACCGAGGTCGAGGAGTGAGCACGCCGGGCACACGCCCGCCTCGCCCGCGCGCCGCCCTGTGCGATCTCCCGCTCGACCGTCCTGCGCCTGCCCCTGCCCCTGCGCCGGGTTCTGCCGCCGCTGCGGGTGCTGCGGGTGCTCGGCGCCGGGCCGGTGGCGCAGGCAGGGGTGCGGGCCGTGCCGGGCTTGACCTCGCGGTCGGCGTCGGTGAGCGCCGGAGCGGCCGGAGGCGGCCCGGACCGGCGGCGGTAGGGTCGGGACCGGCCCGAACCGACCGAGGAGACACGCAGCATGAGGGCGCCCACCGAACTCGGCCTGGTCGACTGGTCGGCGCTGGAGCACGCGTACGGCCCGGCGGAGGACCTGCCCGAGCTGCTGGCCGGGCTGTACGGGCAGGACGCGGCGGCGGTCGAGGAGGCGCAGTACGAGCTGGTCAGCGCCGTCTGCCACCAGGGCAGCGTCTACTCGGCGTCGGCCGCCACCGTCCCGTACCTGGCGCACGCGGCGCTGCACGCCCCGCTGGCGGCGGGCCGCAACGACGCGCTGGCGCTGCTGTTCCTGATGGCGGAGCACGAGTCGGAGGAGCTCGCCGCCCCGCGCTGGGCGGGGAGCGCAACGGCCGCGGTCTGCCGCGAGTTGGAGCGGGTGCTGCCCGGGCTGCTGCCGTGCCTGGCGGATCCGGAGGAGGAGACCCGGCAGCTCGCGCTGCGGGTGGTGGCCGCGGTCGCCGACCTGCTGCCGCAGGCGCAACGGGAGGAACTGGCCGATCTGGTGGGCGGGTTGCACGAGGCGGACGCCTCGCCGTCCGTCCGGGCCGACGCACTGGTGGCGCTGGACCGGCTCGGGCGCGAACTGGCCTTCCTGGACAGCCCGTTGTCCGAGGTCCGGCAGGTCTCGGCGGTGCTGGTCGCGGAGCGGCACGGGCCGCCGTACCCGGCGGAGGCGGTCGCGGTGTTCGCCGCCGACGGGGCCTCGGGCGGCCCGGGCATCCCGTGGCCGGTGACCGGCAGCCCGAACACGCACCTGCACCGGCTGCTGCAGCGCGACCCGGACGCGGCGCTGGCGGTCGCGGGGCGCTGGATCGCCGACGGGGACGGGGCCGGAACCGACCGCCACCAGGGCAGTTGGCTGGCCACGGCGGTCGCCCGGGTCTGGCGCGACCGCGAGGCCGCGGTGCTCGACCTGGTGGCGGCCGCGCTCCCCCACCACCACGAGGACCCGCGGCACCTGCTGCGCACCGCCGCGCACTGGATCGAGCACCTGCGCACCCCGCCCGCCGCCCTGCTGGACGCCCTGCGCGCCCACCTGGACCGCGATCCCGCCGCGCTGCTCGGCCTGGTCCGGGCCCGCGTCCCGGGGGTCCTCGACCTGCTGCCGGGCCGCCCCGGGGCCGCGCTGCTCGCGGAGGCGGCCCGCCTGCTGCCCGCCCGGGAGCACCCGCGGCTGCGCACGCTGGCCGCCCGCCGACTCGCGGCCGGCGCCGACGAGTACGAGAGCCGGACGCTCGTCGAGACGCTCGACCTGCTCGGCGGCGGCACACCCGAGCTGCTCGCCTGCCTGCGCGAGGGCCGGGCCGCCGCCCCGGCCGCCCGCGCCCTGGGGCGCACCGCGGTCACGGCCGCCCCTGCCGAACTCACCGTCCTGCTACGGGAGTCGACACGCGCGGAGGACGGGGAGCTGCGGGCGGCGGCGGCCGTCGCGCTGCACCGGCTGACCGGGGACCTCACGGAGGTGCTCCGGGTCTTCCCCGAGCTACTCGCCGACGGCGAACCCCTCTGGCAGCTGGCCGAGTTGGCACCGCTCGGGGCCGCCGCGGCACCGCTGCTCCCGCTGGTCGTCCCGCTGCTCGGCAGCCGCCGCGCGCACGTCCGGCTGGCCGCGGCCCGGGCTCACCACCGGATCACCGGCGACCCGGGGCTGCCCGCCGCCGACCTGATCGCCCGACTGGCCCCGGAGCGCGACGTCCTGGGCGCCCTGCCGCTGCTCGCCGCCCTGCCCCGGCTCCCCGAGGAGGCCCGCCCGTTCCTGCGCGGCCTGGCCTTCTCCCCGCGCCGCCTGCTGGCCGACGACCCCCTCGGCCCCACCGGCGGCGGCCTGCCGGACTACCGGGCCCGCAGCCTCGCCCTCGCCCTGCTGCGCACCTGACCCCGTCGGCCTCCCGCGGGCCTCCCGCCCGCACCTGCCCCGACGCGCCCGATCTTCGCCCTCAACCGTCCCACCGCACGCGAAACTCGACTGCGAGTTTCCCCAAGTCGTCGAGTTCCGAGGCCAGTTCGGGTGCGGCTTCGGCAAGTGGCCTTCCTCCCACCAGCGGTGCGGAGCGGTAGATCTTGCGCAGCGCGAAGCCCCACCCGCCGTCCTCGTCGGCCGCGGCCCCCGCGGCGCCCGCGGTGACGACGAGCCGGTGCGGCTGGTAGCGGAGCAGGCGGCTCTCCTCCCGGGTCGCGGTGCAGGCGTCGAGTACGGACCACAGCTCGGCGTCGGTCAGCCGGGCGAGCCGTCGCGCCGTCAACTCCTCGCCGTCGAGCAGTCGACGGGCGAGTCGGCGGGCCACCGAGACCGGGCCGACGTTGTCCCAGGAGGTGTGCAGCCGGGCCTCCGCCCGGACCAGCGCGACCAGCACGGCGGCGGTCTCCCGGTCCGTGGAGACCGCGGAGTGCGCCGCACCGCCGAGCCGGAGCCGTTCCAGCAGTGCGGCGGGGTCGGCGTCGAGCTGCCCAGCGGCCCGGCCGCTGCGGGCGTAGGAGTCGAGGTGGTCGAGGTTGAGCAGTCCGGGGTGCCCGGTGAGCGGTGTCCGGGGCTGCCCGTCGAGCAGGGCGGCCACCGCCTCGGGGCGGATGCCGTGCCGCTCCAGGACGGGTCGGACCGGGTCGGCGTGCAGCAGCTCGGCGCCGAGGGCGTGGTGGTCGAGGCCGCCGATGCCCTCCAGGGTGTGGCTCAGCGGCAGGTGTCCGATGTCGTGCAACAGGGCGGCGACCCGCAGGAGTCGGTCCTCCGGCCGGAAGTGCGCGACCAGCGCGAGGACGCCGAGGGTGTGTTCGAGCCGGGAGTACGACTGCAGCGTGGTGACCGCGGACGCACCGGCGTGCCCGACGAACTGCAGGCGCCGCAGCGGGGCGGTGCGCAGCAGCGCCGCCTCCACCGGTGCGAGCCGCACCGGGACGCGCCACAGCGGGTCCACGAACACCCCGCCCGCACCGGCCGTACTGCTCGCCACCACCCGCACCCCGTCGTCCATCGGGCCACCCTACGGCCTCACCGGGGCGCCCGGCGCGGGAAATCCGCTCGGCCGGGCGGTGGCACGGAGCCGCTGCCCGGGCACGACGCGGCACGCGGCCGTCGGCCGGGTCAGGGTGCCGTGGACCCGCCGCCACCCGGCGGCGGGTCCGGGGCCGTGAGCCGGGGCTCGCAGAATTGAACGTGTTCAGTATGCTGGCGGCACGACGCTCCCGCCCGGAGCGCACACCGCAGGGGGACCGATGCCGACCGCACCCGCACACCACCACTGGACGAGCCGCCCGGGCCCCGTCCGGGGCCTCTGCGCGCTCTGGGTCGGGCTCGCCGCCCTGGGCCCCCGGCTGTCCGGCGCACCGACGCTGACCGCCTTCCCCCTGCTGGTCCTGCTGCCCGCCCTGCCGCTGGGCCTGCTGCTCGGCCACGCCCGCCCGCGCCGGCTCCCGCTGCTGCTGGTGACGCTCCCCGCCGGGCCGGTCGCCGCCGCGATCGGCCTGCACCCGGCCCTGCACCCGGACCGGACCGCCCCGCACGACCCGTGGGAACCGCGGCTGCTCGGCACCGCCGCGGTCCTCACCGCCCTCTTCCTGCTGACGGGCGTCGTCTGCGGGGCCCTGACCCGGCGCACCTCCGAACGGCAGCGCGACTGACCGGCCCTTCCCCCTGCCGCTCAGGACGGCGCGGGCCCGGTGCTGCCGCGCGGCACCAGCACCGGCGTACCGGCCGGGCGGGACGGGGCGCGGCCCTCGTCGATGAGCTCCAGCAGGCAGCGGGCGACCTCCTCGCCGACCGCGAACGGGTCGTGGCTGAGGGCGGAGAGCTGGGGGCGGGTGATCCGGCACAGGTCGGAGTCGTCCCAGGCGACCAGCGAGACGTCCTGCGGGACGCGCAGCCCGAGTTCCTCGGCGACGGCGACCGCGGCGACCGCCATCAGGTCGTTGTCGTAGACGATCGCGGTGGGCCGGTCGGCGGCCGTCAGCAGGGTGCGGGTGGCCCGGGCGCCCGCGTGCGCGGAGAGGTCGGTGGGGAGGGTGCGGGCGGTGACGTCGGGGAGCTGGGCGGCGGTCGCCGCGAAGGCCCCGCCGCGCAGCAGGGTGCGGCCGAGCGCGGCGGGGCCGGTGACGTGGGCGATCCGGCGGTGGCCGAGCAGGGCGAGGTAGCGGACGGCCTCGGCGATCGCGGCGTCGTCGTCGGTCCACACCGCGGGGAACGGGCCGGACAGCGCGGGCTGGCTGACCGCGACGGCGGGCATGCCGAGCTTGTGCACGGGCTCCAGCCGGGGGTCGTCGGCGACCACGCCGACCAGCACCGAACCGTTGACCCGCCCGGACTGCCACCACTGCCGGTACAGCGCGATCTCCGCGTCCCGGTCCGGGACGGTGTGCAGCAGCAGCGCGCACGGCCGCTCCGCGAGGACCTGCTCGATGCCGCCGATCAGCGCCATCTGCACCTGGTCGAGTCCGGCCCCGCCCCGGGTCAGCGCCATGCCGACGGTGTGCACCCGGTCGCCCTGGGCGAGCGAGCGGGCCGCCAGGTTCGGCGACCAGCCGAGTTCGCGGGCCGCCTCGACGATCCGCCGCCGCGTCGCGTCGGAGACGCCCGGCCGGTCGTTGAGGGCCAGCGAGACCGCACCGGCCGACACCCCGGCCCGGGCCGCCACGTCCCGGATCGTCACCCGGCGCTGCATCCTGCTGCTCACCCCGTCCACTCCGTAGCCGCCACCTGCGGGTCCCCATCCTGTCAGGTCCCCGCCGCCGGACGGCACATCGGCTCCTGGTAGCGTCGCACTCTTCGCCGGGTGGGCCCGGTGGAGTACCCAGCGGGGGACCCGGCATGACGACCGCGCAGCAGCGCCTGCACCACGCCCTGGACGCCCTCGGCCGTACCGCCCGCCCCGGGCCGGCGGTCGACGGCTGCGAACACTGCTACACCGCCGAGCAGTTGGCCGTCCTCTCCGGCCCGCCCGACCTGATCCCGGACGGGCTGCTGCACTCGGTGGCCGCGAAGTTCCCCGACCACTGGGGCGACTTCCCCACCCTCTACCGGCGCCTCGCCCCGCGTCTGCTGCGGCAGTTGACCACCGGCACGCTCGCCGTCGACGGCCCGCTGGTCGCCGCCCGCCTGGTCGCCGCCGACTGGCCGAACTGGCACCGCGCCGAACTCGTCCGGGACGTCCTGGACGCCTGGTGGTCCGCCACCCTCGCCGATCCCGCCGCGCACGCCGCCGACGTCCTGGAGACGGTGGCGGTCGCCACCGGCACCGTCGTCCCCTGGCTGCGGACCTGGACCGAGACCCGCACCCCGACCGCCGAGCGGCACGCCGCCCGCACCGTCGACGACTGGCTGCACTTCGACCGCCTGCCCGACCTGCGCCTCGGCTTCCACCGCGAACTCCCGGTCGGCCCCGAGGTCGCCGCCTGGATCGCCAGCCTCCCGCCCCGCCTCCTCGACGAGGAGCACCGCTACTGGCTGGACACGGTCTACCGGGACTGACCCCGCGGGGGCACCCCGCGCCCGCCCGGCCCCCGACCCGTCAACTCCCGGCCGCGGCGGCCAGCAGGACGCGGCCGGCCTCGGTGAGTTCGTGCGTGACGGTGCGACCGACCCTGCTGCTGTCGATCAGCCCCGCGTCCCGCAGGATCGCCAGGTGCTCGCTGGCCGTGGGCGGCGTGACGCCCACCAGCCCGGCCACCGCGGTGGTCTGCAGCGGGGTGGCGAGCGCGGCCAGGATCCTGGACCGCGTCGCCCCCAGGAGGCGGTCCAACGACCCGGGGGCGGGGGGCGCCGCCCACAGGTAGCGCCCGGACGCGGGGTAGTAGATCGCCGGGGTCCAGTGGTCGGAGGTGGTGCACTGCACCCGGTCGGTGATGAACAGCGACGGCACGAGGACGAGCCCGTCGGGGCAGTCCACGTCGATGTCGACGGCCTTCGCGACGGTGACGGTGTCGCCCTCGCACGCGGCGGAGGGGTGCAGGCGCGGCAGGACGGCGCGCAGCCCCTCGCGGTTGACCTGGAGGGCCCGGTCCAGCATCTCGGCCCGCAGCGCCTGCCGCATGGCCGGCCACTCCGGTTCCACGACCGCCTTCCACAGGCGGCGCAGCGCCTCGGCGGCCTCGGACCTGAACCGTTCGGGGTCGTCGAGCAGTCGACGGGCCACCGCGGCCCCGCGGCCGGCCGCCGCGTCGACCAGTTCGGCGTGCGCCCGGTCCGCCGGTGCGGCGAGGAGCGCCTCCACGCCTTCCTCGAACGTCGGTTCGCTGGACGTCGGCGACGGGTCGAGGAAGTCGGGCCGGTAGGCGCCCTCGGCCATGAGGACGGTGAGCGGTGCCAGGTCGGGCAGCGGGAGGGCGCGTCGGCGGCGCAGCCACGGCTGGAACATCGGGTGGCGCTGGGGCTCGGTCAGGAGCCGGGCGAGGCTGACCACTTCGTGGATCGGCGACATCGCCCACCGCACGCTCGCGGCGCCGGCGCCCAGTCGGTAGCGGATCACCAGGTCATTGTGCGGCCACCGCCGAAGTGAGCGCGAGCAGGGCGGCGCCGCCCCGAGACTCGGGGCATGACCGACACGGAACGGACCGCCGGGCCCTCCACGGAGCCCGAGCTGTCCCGACAGGCACGAACGATCCGGCTGGGCCCCGGCGGGTCGACCGTCGAAGTCCTCGCGACCCCGGCGGAGACCGGTGGGGCGGTGAGCGTCTACCGGTGGCGCATGGCACCGTCCGGCCGCGGGCCCGACCCGCACTTCCACACGACGTTCGGCGAGACCTTCGTGGTGGAGCAGGGCGAGGTCGCCCACTTCGACGGACGCTCCTGGCGGACCCTCCGGCCCGGCGACACCGCGCACGCCGCGGCGGGCGGCGTCCACGCGCTCCGGAAGGAGAACGCCGGACCCGCCGTCCTGCTGATGGTGCTGACGCCGGGCGTGCCGCGGGAGGAGTACTTCGCGCAACTCGCCACCGCGGACGAGCAGGACCTGGACCGGCTCCACCGGGACCACGACAACCACTTCGTCGCCCCCCGCGGACGGTGAGGGCCCGGTCCCGAGCGGGACCGCAGCGCCGCCGTCCGTCCCCTTCCCCATCGATCCCCCAGCAGAGGACCCCACCGTGCCCACCATCGCCATCGTCGGAGCAGGCCCCGGCATGGGCCTGGCCGTCGCCCGCACCTTCGGCTCCCGCGGCTTCGACGTCGCCCTCGTCGCGCGCAACCGCGACGGGCTCGACCGCCTGGTCGACCGGCTCGGCGCCGAAGGCGTCACCGCCGCCGCGTTCCCCGCGGACGTGCTCGACCCCGAGGG
Source organism: Kitasatospora phosalacinea (assembly GCF_030268885.1). Lineage (GTDB taxonomy): Bacteria > Actinomycetota > Actinomycetes > Streptomycetales > Streptomycetaceae > Kitasatospora > Kitasatospora phosalacinea_C. The sequence goes on along the minus strand of NZ_BSSA01000045.1, from coordinate 6,832 downwards.
GCTGACCGGGGCGCTCGCGGACGCCGCCGCCCGTTTCGGCGGCGTCGACGTCCTGGAGTACTCCCCGGCCGGGAGCCTCGGGTCCGCGCCGCTCACCGCACCGTCCGACACCACCCCCGCCGACGTGCGGTGGGCGATGGACCTGCTGCTGCACGGGGCCCTCACCGCCACCCGGGCCGTGCTGCCGTCGATGCGCGAGGCCGGCGCGGGCACCCTGCTCTACACCAACGGCGCCGGCTCGATCGACCCCAACCCGCTGCTCGGCAACCTCAACGCCGCCCAGGCCGCGCTGCGCAACTGGGTGCTCGGCCTGCACGGGGAACTGGTCGGCACCGGCGTCCAGGCCGCGCACGTCGCCATCGGTGCGTGGGTGGGCACGGACGGCCCGCCCGGGGTGCCGGCCGTCCGGGCCGAGGAGGTCGCCCCCCTCTACTGGGAGCTGCACACGCGGCGCGACGAGGCCGAACGCGTCTTCACCGCGTGACGTCCGACCGGCCCCGCCCGGCACCCCGTCCCGCTCTCACCCCTCGCCGGGCGGCGTCTCGCCCGACCCGCGCGGGACGAGCACGGTCGGGATCTCCAGCCGGGCCGGGGCCGCGTCCTCGCCCGCCAGGCGGTCGAAGAGCCGGTCGAAGAGGCGGCGGGCGGCGAGGGCGCCGAGGGCGACCGGGTCCTGGGCGACGACGGTGAGGCCGGGGGTGAGCAGGTCGGCGAGTTCGAGGTCGTCGAAGCCGACCAGGGCGGGGCGCCGGTCGGCGGGGAGGTGGTGCAGGGCGGCGAGGGTGACGCGGTTGTTGGCGGTGAACAGCGCGGTGACGGCGTCGGGGCCGGTGGTGAGGCGGTGGACGGCGGCGGCGACCCGGGCGCGGTCGGTGGGGCCGCAGTCGATCCAGCGTTCGTCGACGGGCAGTCCGGCCTCGGCCATCGCCGCGCGGTAGCCGCGGGCGCGTTCGGCGGCGGTGTGGATGGTGGGCTGGTCGCCGACGAAGCCGATCCGGCGGTGGCCGTGGGCGATCAGGTGGGCGGTGCCGGCCTTCGCGCCGCCCGCGTTGTCGCTGAGGACGGCGTCGGCGTCGATCCCGGCGCCGGGGCGGTCCAGGAAGACCACGGGCGTGCCGGACTCGATCTCGGGCAGCAGGTAGCGGTGGTCGTCCCCGGCCGGGACGACGATCAGCCCGTCGACCCGGCGGGCGCAGAAGGCGAGCGCCAACTCCCGCTCCCGCGCCGGGTCCTCGGCACTGGAGCCGGTGAACAGCAGGCAGCCCTCGGTGGCGGCGACCTGTTCGACGGCCCGGGAGAGCGCGGAGGAGAACGGGTCGCTGATGTCCTCCAGCAGCAGGGCGACGCTGGCGGTGCGGCCGGTGCGCAGCAGCCGGGCGCTGTCGTTGCGCCGGAACCCGAGCGCCTCGATCGCGGCCCGCACCCGGGCGGCCATCTCGGGGGTCACGCCACTCTCGCCGTTCACCACCCGGGAGACCGTCTTCAGCCCGACCCCGGCGGCCGCCGCGACGTCCTTCATCGTCGGTCGGGCACTGCGGGAACTGCTGGTGGGGCGGCTGGTCATGTCAGGGAGGATAGTGCGCCCACCACCCGGCACGCCCGCCCCCTCCCCCGTCCGCTTCCGGCCGCCGGGCACCGGGTTCGGCCCGGGGCGTGCCGCACCCGGGCGGCGGCGACGGCCGGGTTCAGGCCCCGTCGGTGACCAGGGCCAGCCAGGCGTCGGCGAGCAGGCGGTGGCCGAGGGGGGTGGGGTGGACGCCGTCGGCGGCGATCAGGGCGGGGTCGCCCGCGGTGCGGGCGGCCTGGTTGAGCAGGCCGTCGGCGGCGAGCAGCAGGGCGTCGTGCTCGGCGGCGAGGCGGCGGACGGCCTGGATGCGCGGGTCGAGGTCCGCGCGCCAGGTCCACTGCTCGGCGGTGACGGGGACGAGGAAGGGTTCGATCAGCACGAGCCGGGGGGCGCAGTGGGCGTGCAGGCTGCGCAGCAGCTCCCGGTACCCGTCCTCCCAGGCGTCGACGGGGCTGGCCAGGCCGCTGTCGTGGTGGCGCCAGGTGTCGTTGACGCCGATCAGCAGCGAGACGAGGTCCGGCCGGTGGGCGAGGGTGTCGGCGTCCCAGCGTGCGCGCAGGTCGACGAGGCGGTTCCCGGCGATGCCGCGGTTGAGGACGGTCGGGGTGCCGGGCAGCGCGGCGGCGGCCAGGGCCGCGTAGCCGTGGCCGAGGTCGTCGGGGCGGGCGCGGTCGCGTCCGGCGTCGGTGATGCTGTCGCCCTGGAACAGGACGGTGGCGGCGGGCTGCATGCGGCACTCCTCGCGCGGGGGCCCGCCGCCCGGTCGACGGTCACCGGGCGGCGGGCGGACGGGTGGGTGGGTCGGTGGACGGATGGACTGGTGGACGGGCGCGTTCCCCGTCACCCCGCGGGCATGCCGCCGTTCAGCGGGCCCGCGGCACCTTGGCCCGGAACACCGTAGCGTCCCCGGTCAGCCGCAGCGGCCCGCTCGCGGCCGGGACGTACGCGCAGTCGCCGGGACCGAGGGCGGGACCGTCCTCGACGCGGGCGGTACCGCGGGTGCAGAGCAGGAGCTGCGGGCCGTCGTCGTCGAGCCCGACGGGGGCGCCGAGTTCGATCCTGGAGAGGGTGAACTCCTCTGCGGGGGTGAGGAACTCGAGTTCGCCGGGGCCGACGGGAACGGCGGGTGCGCGGTGCGGGGCGGTGGGCCGGAAGTCGACCACCGCGGCGAGCGCGGCGGTGTCGACGTGCTTGGGGGTGAGTCCGCAGCGCAGCACGTTGTCGGAGTTGGCCATGATCTCGACGCCGAGGCCGCGCAGGTAGGCGTGCGGGACCCCGGCGTCCAGGTAGAGGGCCTGTCCGGCGCCGAGGTGGACGTGGTTGAGCAGCATCGCGGCGAGGAGGCCGGGGTCGCCGGGGTAGTCGCGGGCGGCGGCCAGGTACGCGGCCCAGGTCGGCGCGTCCGCCCCGTCGCCCTGCGCCAACTTCTGCAGGGCGGAGGGGAGTTCGGCGGCGGCCCGGTCGCCCCGGGCGCGGTCCGCGGCGAGCGCGCCGGTCAGGACGGTGCGCAGGGCCTGTTCGGCGGGGGCGGTGCGCAGCGTCTCGATCCAGGGGGCGAGCACCGGCAGGTCGAGGCGCTGCCACAGGTCGGCGGTGGCGCGCGGGTCGCGGAAGCCGCAGAGGGCGTCGAACTCGCCCAGGGCACAGATGAGTTCGGGTTTGTGGCTGCGGTCGCGGTAGATCCGGTGCGGGGCGTCGAGCGGGACGCCCGCGGCGTCCTCGGCGGCGTACCCGGCGGCGGCCTGGGCGGAGGTGGGGTGGACCTGCACGGACAGGGCGTGTTCGGCGGCCAGCACCTTGAGCAGGAAGGGGAGCCGGGGTCCGAAGCGGTCGGCGACCCGGGGGCCGAGTTCGGCGGCGGGGTCGCGGGCGATGACCGCGTCGAGCGGTTCGCCGCCGGCGCCGCGGTCGATCCGGGAGGGGGCGCCGGGGTGGGCGCCCATCCAGAGTTCGGCCTCGGGTTCGCCGGTGGGCGGGCGGCCGGTGAGGCGGGCGAGCGCGGTGGTCGATCCCCAGGCGTAGGGGCGGATCGTGGTGGCGAGCAGGTCGGCGGTCATCGGGTGCGCTCCGGGCGGGTGGTGCCCCGGTCCGTCCGCGGACTTCCTCACCCTCAGGAGGAGTCGGGGACGGACCGGGAGTCTACGGGAGGGGGCGGGTCGGCGGGGCGCTGCTGCCGCGCGGGACGAGGACGGGCGTGGGCGCCGGCCCGGCGGGGGTGCCGCGGTGCTCGATGACGTCGAACAGGGTGCGGGCGACCAGCGCGCCGTAGCCGTGCACGTCGTGGCTCATCGCGGACAGCGCGGGGTGGGTGAGGCGGCACAGCTGGGAGTCGTCCCAGGCGATCAGGGACAGGTCGGCGGGGACGTGCAGGCCGAACTCGGCGGCGACCGAGATGCCCGCGACGGCCATGATGTCGTTGTCGTAGATGATCGCGGTGGGGCGGTGGGCGGAGGCCAGCAGCATCCGGGTGGCCCGGGCCCCGGCCCGGCCGGAGAAGTCGGTGGGAACGCTGCGCGGCGGCTCCAGTCCGAGCTGTGCGGCGACGGCGGCCAGCGCCCTGGTGCGGATCGCGGTGTGGCCGAGGTCGGGGTCGCCGCCGACCCGGGCGATCCGGCGGTGGCCGAGCATCGCGAGGTAGCGGACGGCGTCCTCGACGGCGGCCGAGTCGTCGGTCCAGACGGCGGCCGACTCCCCTCCGGCCAGGCCGGGGTGGCCCGCCGCGACGGTCGGCATGCCGATCGCGGCGAGGGCGGGGATCCGCGGGTCGGCCTCGGTGAGGTCGACCAGGACGGCGCCGCTGACCCGGCGGGTGCGCCACCAGGTGCGGTGCACGGCGAGTTCCTGCTCCCGGTCGCGGACCAGCCGCAGCAGCAGGGTCGCGGAGCGTTCCTCCAGCACGCTCTGGATGCCGGAGACGAACTCCATGTAGAAGGGCTCCAGGCCGAGTTGGCGGGCCGGGCGGGTGATGACCAGCCCGACGGTGTCGCTGCCGGGGGCGAGCCGGGCCAGGCTGCGGGCGGCCTGGCTGGGCACCCAGCCGAGCTGCTCGGCCGCGGCCCGGATCCGCTCCCGGGTGGACGCGGACACCCCGGGCCGGTCGTTCAGCGCGAGCGAGACGGCCCCGGCCGAGACCCCGGCGAGGGCGGCGACCTCCCGGATGGTCACGCGTCCGCCCACCGCGCCCCCTCCCGCGGTTCCCCGGGCGGCGGCACCACGGCGCAGGTGCGCTGCCGCCGCCCGTTCCCCCCGCTGCGGCGGCTCGCCCGGGGTCACTTGGTGGAGCCGGCCGCGAAGCCGGCGTAGATCAGGCGCTGCAGGGCGAGGAAGACGACCAAGGTGGGGAGGATGACCAGGATCGCCCCGGCCGAGATGATCTCCCAGTTGACGCCGAACGGGCCCTGGAAGCGGAACAGCGAGGTGGAGATGGTGCCCAGGTCGGTGGAGGGCATGTACAGGAACGGGATGAAGAAGTCGTTGTACACCGTCACCCCCTTGACGATCACCACGGTGGCGATGGCGGGCTTGAGCATCGGCAGGATGATCCGCCGGTAGATGGTGAAGGAGTTCGCGCCGTCGAGCCGGGCCGCCTCGTCCAGCGAGACCGGGATGGAGCGGATGAACTGCAGGAAGATGTAGATGGAGATGATGTCGGTGCCCAGGTAGAGCAGGATCGGCGCCCAGCGGCTGTTGAACGCGCCGAGCTCGTTGACGATCTGGAAGGTGGCGACCTGGGTGGTCACCGACGGCACCAGGCTGGCGAGCAGGAACGCGGCCATCACCAGCTTCTTGAGCCGGAACTCGAAGCGGTCGATGGCGTAGGCGGTCATCGAGCCGATCAGCACGGTGCCGGTGACGGACACCAGCAGGATGATCCCGGTGTTCAGGAACGCGGGCAGCATGTGGCCCTGGGTGAAGGCGATCCTGAAGTTCTCGAAGTTGAACCAGTCGGAGGGCAGGTCCAGCGGCCCGGTGTTCAGGGCCTCCTTGCGGGTCTTCAGCGAGGTGAACAGGATCACCAGCAGCGGCACCAGCACCACGGCGCTGGCCAGCACCAGCGACAGGTACTTGGCTCCGGACGCCGCGGCGGAACGGGCGTGGAAACGACGGCGGTTGCGGTTCACGGCGGTGGTCACGACAGTTCCACCCTCTCCTCCGGCACCAGGCGGCGCTGGATCCAGGTGACGATCAGGATCAGGACGATCAGCACGACGGCGCTGGCCGAGGCGAGACCGAACTTGTCGAACTTGAACGCCATGTTGATGCTCTGGATGACGAAGGTCTGCGAGCCGTTGGCGCCGCCGGTCATGATGTACGGGATCTCGAAGACGGCCAGCGAGCCGGAGACCGCCAGGATCGCGCTGAGGCTGATCACCGGCTTGATGCTCGGCGCGATGATGTGCCGGAACTGCTGCCAGCGGTTGGCGCCGTCCAGCGCCGCGGCCTCGTACAGGTGCGGCGGGATCGACTGGATCGCGCCCAGGAACAGCACCAGGTTCAACCCGGTGTAGCGCCACACCGACACGCCCGCCAGCGACTTGTTGACCAGGTCCGGGTCGCCGAGCCACTGGTGCTTGCCGTGCACGCCGACCAGCGACAGCAGCGAGTCCAGGGTGCCGTGCGGCTGGAAGAAGAACAGGAACACGAACCCGATCGCCACGCCGTTGATCAGGTACGGGAAGAACAGGATGCCCTTGAACAGGTTCCGGAAGCGGGTGTTGAAGCTCAGCACGGTGGCGAAGTACAGGGCCAGCGCGATCTGCAGCACCGCGGCGACCAGGTAGACGCCGGAGACCAGGAACACCTTGAACAGTTCGGGCCGGGTGAACAGGTCGGTGTAGTTCTTCAGGCCGACGTTGTCGCGCTCCGGGCTGATCCCGTCCCAGTCGGTGAAGCTGTAGCCGATCATGTCCCCGATCGGCAGGTACGTGAACGTCACCAGGAACGCCAGCGGTACCAGCAGGTACAGCCACGGGGTGAACCACCAGTGGCGGCGCAGGGTCTTGCGCCGGGGAGCGCGGCGCCGGTCGGCCGGGGCGGCGTCGCCGTCCGCCGCGGCCCGCGCGGGGGGCTTTCCGGCGTCCCGGTCCCTCTGCAGTGCAGTCATCTTCCGTTCCTTCTCACGTCCTGGCACCCGGTGGGCGGCGCGGTCGGTGGGGTCCGCTCGCGCCGCGCCGTGCTGCTGGGTCGGCTGGGCCGTGCTGGTCAGCCGTTGACGGTCTTCTGGGCCTGGGACCACTTCTTGTTGAGTTCGGCGAAGTAGCCGTC
>NZ_BSSA01000044.1 GCF_030268885.1 Kitasatospora phosalacinea | reverse complement strand
CGGGCCTCGTTCCGCTACGCGGCCCGGCAGGACTGGGACAAGATCTCCAAGGCCCTCAAACCCGTCTACACCGCTCCGACCGAGGACGCCGCGCTCGAGCGGTTCGTGGAGTTCTCCGAGGCCTGGGGCAGGAAGTATCCGGCGATCGTGCGGCTCTGGGAGAACGCCTGGGCCGAGTTCGTGCCGTTCCTGAGCTTCGACGTCGAGGTCCGGCGGGTCATCTGCACCACGAACGCGATCGAGTCCGTGAACGCCCGGATCCGCAAGGCCGTCCGCTCGCGCGGGCACTTCCCGAACGAGCAGGCGGCACTGAAGTGCGTCTACATGGCGATCATGTCCCTCGACCCGACCGGGGCCGGGCGCAAACGCTGGATGACCCGTTGGAAGGCCGCACTCAACGCCTTCGAGATCGCCTTCGACGGCCGACTCTCCGCCGGCCGCCGCTAACCCAACCCAACCGAGTTACACCGTTCACTGGACAGACCCTTCGACGACGCCGGAGTTCCAGGGGGTGAGGCCGGCGATGACGGCGTCGCGGTAGCGGTCGATCCCGGCGGCGAGAGTGTGGAGGCTGGGCAGGTCATCCTGGCGAACGGCGGCAAGCCACTCCGGCAGGCGCTCGCCGTGGCGCTCGGTGAGCATGGTGGCGAAGGAGCGGACGTGCCGGGTCAGGGCCTCCAGTTCGGGGCAGTTGGCCAGGACGGTCTTGAGGTGGAGGCGGTCGTGCTCGGGCGGGGATTCGGGTCGGCGGAGGATCCATCCGGCCACCGTCCGGGGCGTGGGCGGTCTCGCAGTGACAGGTCGTGGTGACGTGCGCTTCTGGTGGATGGAGGCGCGGACCGTCTGGTAGCTACCCAGGTAGCCGAGCGACACGATCTCCTTCCACAGCTTCCAGGCGTTGGTGCAGCCCTCGTGCCAGCGATTGTCCAGATGCGGCTTGTAATCGTCGAGCTTGGAAGGTCGGTTCTGTCATTGGCCGGTGAAGAGCTCTTCTGGGTGCGTGGCGTCGGCGAGACGCTTGACCGTTCCGTAGGTCATGCCCAGCTGGCGTGGGATCGAGCGCCTGCTGTGGCCGGCCTCCAGGAGCGCGTGGACGGTAGCGTGCCGATTCCTGACGCGGTCGGCGAAGCGGTGGCCGGTCGGCCATGGCGAGCTGGCTGTCTCCTCGACCAAGATGGTGACCGCCTCGGGCTCGATGGGTGTCTCAGGGGTCAGGGCCTGAAGGCAGCGGCGGTGTTGGGCGGCGCTTCGCTCAGCGGCCTCGCTGAGGTTGTGCCACAAGTGCCATCGGTCCGCGACCTGCACGGCCTGGGGCGCTCCGACGGTGGCATCCTCGGCGAAGAACGGAGCGCGGTCGCGGCAAACGACTTCAACCCTCGGTCGCTTGGCCAGCCAGGCCGCCAGACTGGATGCCGCCCGGTCGGGCAGCAGGTCTACCGGCCGACGGGTCTCGGCGTCGACCAGTACCGTTCCGTAGGTCCCGAACACCGAGGCCAGCCGGGCGCCAGCCCGCCCGGCCAGAGCCAAACCGACCGAGGCGGGCGTCGACCGCAACTGCTCCGTCCAACGGCCGTGGCGCCGGGTTAGCCCGACGATCTGTTCAACGAATGTGCGCCGCCCGCACGACGAGTTCACGCACACGAAGCGCCGCACCTCCAGGCACAACCGGACCCCTCTGCCCCGATCGGACCGTCGACGGGGAACCGCAGGTATGAGCTGTGCACCCGGGTGGACCAGCCCCCACACCCCGGGCAGCTGTGCCCCGCCGCCTAGGACTTGATCCGCACGTTCACCGACTCGACGTCCACGTCGACCGACAGCACCACGACACCCGCGACCGACGGAAACAACAGCCTCTCCAGCCGGGGCACCAGATCATCCACGGTCCCGCACTGTCAGCCACCACGACCCGCCCGCTGGCGAAATTCGGGCAACTTCCCGATGCCTACCGCACCAGCGCGTCGTCACTCACCGTACACAGACCACGGAAGTGATGCTGTTGGTGATCTTTACTGGCGAGAGTGATGTTGCCGCCATCGGCTGAATGCGCCCGTGCTCGTCTGCTGTCCTGGCCTGGAGGTCGGGCCTGTTCAGAGGGGTGGACTGCGGTGGCGATGGGTTCATGGTCTGGGCGGGAGATCCCGCCGCTGACTGCGCGGATGGCACAGGCGAGCAACCCTCGGGGTACTGCTGCGATGTGGGTGCGGGATCACTTGGAGGGGCTGTTCACGGACGAGGATTTCGCCGATTGGTATCCCACCGACGGACGTCGCGGCCTGTCACCGGCGCGATTGGCGCTGGTGTCGGTGCTGCAGTACGCACAGAACCTCACCGACCGTCAGGCCGCCGAGGCCGTGAGGTGTCGTCTGGACTGGAAATTACTGCCTGGGGCTGGAGCGGGACGATCCGGGCTTCGACTTCTCGGTGCTCAGCGAGTTCCGTGACCGGATGGCCGAGGGCGACCGGGCGGACCGGCTGCTGACGTCAATGGTGGAACGGCTGGCGCAGACGGGGCTGGTGAAGCGGCGCGGGAGACAGCGGACCGACTCCACCCATGTCCTGGCCGCGGTGCGGCGTCTGGACCGGATCGAGCTGGTCGGCGAGACCTTGCGCGCGGCCCTGGAGGAGGTGGCCGCAGCAGATGAGGACTGGATATCCGCCCTGGTCACGGACGAGTGGGCACGCCGTTACGGTCGACCGGTGCGCTACGAGCGGCTGCCCAAGGAGACGAGCGAGCGCAAGCAGTACGCGCTCACGGTCGGTGAGGACGGAATGCGCCTGTTCCAGGCCCTCCTTGCTCCGGACGCACCGGCCCGGCTGCGGCGGCTGCCCAAGGTCGAGGTGATGCGCCAGGTCTGGGTCCAGCAGTACTGGTACGACGAACACGGTGATCTGTGCTGGCGCGGTCCCAAGCAGACTCGCGACCGGCTGAGCCGACGCCACAGCCCTCTGCGCTCGACGACCGCGGACGCCTCCGACGGGCGGCCCGATCCCGCCTCCGCCCGGGTTCCGTGGTCGTCGGTGGAGATCGTCTCTCCCCACGATCCGCAGGCCCGCTTCAGTCACAAGCCCGGCAAGGCCGAGTGGGTCGGCTACAAGGACCACCAGACCGAGACCTGCGACAGCGGCTTGCCGAACGTGATCGTGCACGTGGCCACCACGCCGGCGCCCGAGCAGGACATCGACGCCCTGGAACGGATCCATTCCGACCTTGCCGCACACAACCTGGCTCCGGCCGAGCACCTCGTCGACGGCGGATACACCAGCCCCGCCGCCATCCACCGGGCCAGGACCGAGTACGGAATCGACCTGCTCGGCCCTGTCCGGCTCCCCCCTCGATCGCGGGCGCTCCCGGGCTTCAACAAGGAGGACTTCCACCCCAACTGGAATGAAAGAACGCTTACTTGCCCCAACGGGGCCACCAGCCCGCCCTGGAAACCCACCCTCGCCGACGGACAGCCGCGCCTGTCAGTGCTGTTTCCCCGTGCCGTCTGCAGGGCCTGCGACGACCGCCCGCAGTGCACGGGAAACGTCGACGGCAAAGGCCGCCACGTCCTGCTCCTGCCACAGCCCCTGCAGGAGATCCAAAACCGCGTCAGGAAAGAGCAGAAGACCAAACCCTGGCAGAACCGATACGCCATGAGGGCCGGCTGCGAGGCCACCGTCTCCGAGACCGTCCACACCCACGGCCTGCGCAACTGCCGCTACCGCGGCACCGCGAAGACCCACGCCCAGCACGTCCTCACCGCAGCCGGAACCAACATCATCCGCCTCAGTCAGTACCACGACGACGCCAGATCAACCGATCCTCAACGAGGCCAGGCCACCCGCTTCCAGCACCTGTGCCAACAACTGAGCGACGGGACTCGAACTCGTCACTCGTGAAGATCACCAACAGCATCCGGAAGTTGAGCCAGAACCACCGCTCACGTACAAAGCCGACCCGTCCTCCGGGTCGGCCGCGAAGCGGTCGAGTCGAGCAGGGCGGGGACGGGCCCGGCGGAGCCGCGGGCGTCCTCGAGTGCCCGCCAGTCCGGTGGGTCCGTCGTGGTGGCATCCGAGCGGCCGGCCGGGCCGCGGCGGCGGCGGGGAAATCGCCTTGCCCGGTGCGGCGGGCGGGTGTTGGGTGGACGGGTGCTGTTCCAGGAGGAGTTGATCGCGAGGGTCCGGCGGGCGTGCGAGGCGGACGGGGGGCTGGACGCCGCGCTGATGTACGGCTCCTTCGCCGCCGGGGAGGCGGACGAGCACAGCGACGTCGAGTTCTGGCTGTTCTTCACCGCGCGCAGGCGCGCCGAGGTCGATCCGCGCGCCTGGTGCGAGGCGATCGCGCCGCTCAGTCACGGCCTGCTCAACGAGTTCGGTTCGTACGTGGCGTTCTTCCCCGGCCTGGTGCGCGGCGAGTTCCACTTCGCGACGGTGGACGAGATCGCAGGGGTGGCGGACTGGCCGGCCCGCGGCGCCGCGGTGGAGCGGATGCTGGTGGTGGACCGGCGCGGGGCGCTGGCGCCGGTGCTGGAGGGTCTGCCGGAGCGGTACGTCCCGCCGGTCGACGACCCGGACGTACTCGCGCAGTACTGCGACCCGTTCGCCAACTGGCTGGTGCTGGCCCTGCACCTGGCAGCCCGGGGCGAGGACCTGCGCGCGTGGGACGCGCTGGGGCACGCCCAGCGGCACCTGCTGTGGATGGCGCGGCTGGCCGAGGGGTCGACGGCGCACTGGCTGACCCCGTCGCGCGGTGCCGAGCGCGAGCTCTCGGCCGCGACGGTGGCCGGGCTGCGGGCGGCCACCTGCGCCGCCGCGCCGCAGGAGCTGACGGGGGCGCTGCGTGCCGCGCTGGAGCTGGGCCGCCGCCTGTGGCCGGTGGTCGCGGCCCGGTACGGGCGCACCGCCCCGGTCGAGTTGTTCGCCGAGGTCGACGCGGCCCTGGCCCGCCGTACGGGCGCCTGACGGCGCCTCCTCCCCGCCCTCGTCCCCCGCCCCTCATCCCCCGCCCTCGTCCCTGCCCCCGTCTTCGTCGAGGAGGCGGCGGAGCAGCGCGTCGAGGTCGACGTGGTCCCGTTCGCAGCCGAGCGGGACCACGCACTCGGTGCGCTGCAGGAAGGCGCGGAGGGCGGCGGCGGGGACGCGCAGCAGGGCGCTGGCCTCCTCGCCGTGCAGCGAGAGCAGGACGTGGCCGCGGTCGGGGCCGTGCCCGGGGGTGACGGACATGTCGCCGAGGCCCGCGGGGCGGGTCAGTCCGGCGAGCAGGACCTCGCGGGAGAGCGCCCAGGTCACGGGTTCGGGCAGGTCGGCGTGGTTGTCGAGGTACACGGTGTAGGGCTCGTCGGCGCGGTAGCGGAGACGGGCGACGACGGGGACGTGCAGTCCGGGGGCGAGGACGACCTCCACCACCAGGTGCACCGTGGGCCGGGTGGTGCTGCAGCGCTGCGGCGGGACCAGGGGTGGGCCGGGGTCCTCGGGGTCGGGGTCCTCGAAGTCGGGTTCGGCGTCGTCGAAGTGGTTCACCGGGCCCCACCCCTTGCCCGCCCCGCGCGCGGGAGAAACGATTCTTCACTTGTTCCGCGGTCACCCGCTGCGCGCCGCAGCGCCTCTCGAACGTGCACGCCAGGACAACGACGCCGGACCCGATCGGTGACACCCCGTTCGGTCCATCCCCGAACGGGCCCTGCGCGGACGGGAGGGGGCGCTACGCCCGGGCGAGCCGGCGGGTCAGGTCCTCCAGGTAGGCGTCCCCGTACGCGTCGGCCAGGTCGTCCAGGTCGATCATCGGCGGGATGTCGACGACGGGCTGGCGCTCGACCAGGAACGCCACCGTCTCGCGGACGATCCGCCCCTCGTCGCCCCCGGCCAGTCCGGGCCGCTCCAGCACGCCGTCGGTGACCCGCACCTGCGTGGCCGCCTCGACCGTCCCGTCCGCGACCCGGACCAGGTACTCGCGGTCGCCCAGGGGCTCCACCCGGATGTCAACTGCCATGGCGCAGGTCGTCCTTCCCGTCGGTGCTCGGCCGTGCGGCGGTCCCGATGCCGCGTCACCTGCCGGTTCTGCCGACGGGCGGCGGCCGCCTCCACCATACGACCTGCGCGCACCGCCGCCCGCCGCCCACGGGGTGTCAGCGCCGACCGAAGCAGCGCTCCAGCTCGTCCAGGTCGTAGAAGTAGGAGCCCTTGGCGATCGGGTGGCAGTCGGCCTTGAACGCGGTCTCCCGCTCGTTGTAGAGCATCCGCACCAGGTGGCTCGGCCGGCCCCCGCCGTCGGTGGCGGCCCGGTACACGTCCCACTGGACGTTGGCGGCCATCGGGGAGACCTGCGCGCCGCGCCACGGGTTGTTCGCGTAGTCGTAGGGCTCGGCCGGGTCGGCCTGCTCGGTGCTGCCGGGCAGGCCGAGCAGGGCGGCCAGCGGCATGATCTCCTCGGCGTGGGTGAAGCGCAGCACGGCGCCCGCGGTGCCGGTGCCGTCGGCCCGGTGCTCGGCCTGGACGAACAGGTCGTCGAGCAGGACGCCCGCCATCTTGTAGGTGATGGTGCGTCCGGTGAAGCCGGGGCCCTTCTGGTAGAACTCCTCGGCGTCGTCGAGGTAGCCGAGCCACTGGGCGTCCGTGGGCGTCAGGAAGCGGTCCAGGTCGGTGCCGTGGGCTTCGACGGCCAGGTCGGGGGCGGCGCTGTAGAGCGCGTACAGCGCGCGGGCGAAGGCGGTCTGCTGCTCGGTGGTGAGGGTGTCGGCGAAGGCGGCGGTGAACAGGCGGCGGACGGTGTGCCGGGCGGCCTCGGCGGTGCGCGGGTCGGCGTCGACGGCGGCCAGGGCGGCGGCGAGCTGCGGGTCGTGGGCGACGTACGCCTGGTAGTCGGCGTTCTGCGGCTGCTTGTGGAAGTACAGCAGGTTCTTGTCGGTGACCGGGGCGGCGATCACGCCCGCGAGGGCGGGCTCGCCCTCGACCAGCCCGGCGGTGAAGGCGTTGGCACTGGCGGTCGCGCGGGTGACGCCGGAGGTCTCGACCACGATCGGCTCGTGCCGGGCGGCGATCGAGTCGAACAGCGCGGGCAGCCGCTGCTCCGTCCGCAGCGCGGTCCGCCGCTGCTCGTCGGCTCCGCGGGCGGAGAGGTTGCCGTAGCCGATCGAGGCGGCCGCGGCGAGCAGCGTCCGCACCTGCGGGGCGAGTTGGGCGCCGAGGCCGGTGAGGCCGTCGGCCTGCTCGGCCCGGGCGAGCAGGGCCAGCACGGCGTCGCCGTCCTCGCTGTCGCTCATCGCGCGGGAGCCGTGCCGGGCGACGTTCTCGGTGAAGACCGGCGTGTAGCCCGCGGGGACCGGCTGGTAGCGCCCGGGGTCCTGCTGCGGGGCGTAGGGGGTCTTGGTGCCGTAGCTGTCGCTGCGGGCCCGGCCCTGGGCGTCGGCGGTGCCCGCGGTCGCGAGGGTGGCGACCAGGGCGGTGGTCAGGGCGGCGGCGAGCGCGGCGGTGCGGTTCACGGTGGGGAGCCTCTCGGAGGGGAGGTCGACCGGTCCGTCCCGGTCGACCGCCGCACCCTGCCAGCCCCGTTCGAACGGTCGTCCACCCGCGGGCGATCATCCGGTGTCCCCGGGGTGAACGCCGGGGCCCGGCGGGGGCGGGGACCTGGGGCCCCGTCAGCCGACGACCGCGACCGGGGCGTCCCAGGCGTTGCGGTCGACGGTGACGGTGGCGCCGCCGTAGCTCTCCTTCTGGTTGATCTGGTACTGGTGCGCGCGGCGGTGCCCGCTCCACAGGCCGGCGGCGAACGGGAAGCTGCCGGTGGTGTCGGCGGCGCCGTCGTAGCGGGCGTACCACATCGCGTCGGGCAGGTCGGGGGCGTTCTCCCCGGCGGCCTTGGCGATGCCCGCGGCGCTGGAGGAGGCGAAGCCGTAGAACCCGGCCCAGTAGCCGGAGCCGTGCACGGCGCGGTTCCAGGACTGGACGTAGGCGAGGACGGCGTCGGCGCAGGAGGTGTCGGCGGTGTTGTAGGCCTCGACGTCGAGGTAGAGGGTGCTGCCGGGGCGCATGCCGAGGGCGGCGGCCTTGGCGACGGCGTCGTTGCCGTCGGTGGTGCCGAGCGGGACGGCGGTGTCGGCGGTGAGCTTCTCGGGGCTGCTGCCGGTCTGGCAGGGCGGCTGGGCGCCCACGTACAGCGGGACGAGCTTCCAGCCGCTGCTGCTCACGGACTTGACCCAGTTGGCGGTGAGCTGGGGCTGGGCGCAGCCGCGGTTCTTGCCGCCGATGTAGACGGCGGCGGCGCCGTAGGGGCTGGTGCCCTGCCAGGCGTTCATGGTGGCGAGGCCGGGAGCGGTGCAGGTGTCGAAGGCCAGGCCGGTGAAGGTCACGGGGGCGGTGCCGGGCTTGGCGACCGGCGCGGCGGGCGGGGCGGCCGCGGTGCCCCTGGCCGCCGGGCTCGACCCGGCGGCGGACGCCGAGGGGGAGGTCGAGGCCGACGCGGAGGCGGAGGCGGACGCCGAGGGGGAGGCGGACGCGGACGCGGAGGTCGACGGCACGGCGGAGGACGCGGCGCTCCCGTCGGGCACCGGCGTGCCGGCGGCGCCCTCGGCGGTGGCGGCGGGGGCGGCCGCGGGGTGCTCGTCGCCGCTCCCGGCGGCGGCGAGCGCGGCGGCGCCGGATCCGATCACCAGGACGGCGGCGGCGGAGAGCAGGACGGCGCGGCGGTTGCGGGGGCGGCGGCGTCCGGACGACTCGCGGGCGCGGTGGTGCGACACGTGACTCTCCACGGGGGGGTGATCATGCGGTGGTTCCGCACACCATAACGGGTACTTGGCGAAGTCTTTACCCGCTGCCCGGGCGGCGGGGTCGGCCCCCTAGGATGGAGGGCGAACTGTCCGAGTCGGGCGCGGGGCGGCCGTGCCGGAGGGAGTCTCCCATGGAGTTGGCGGGCGTCGACCCGGGGCGCGACGAGGGCGGACGGCCGCGGCGCCGCGGGCAGGGCGAGCTGGCCACCGAGGTGCTGTCGGTGCTGCACCGGGCGCCGGGGCCGGTCACGGCGTCCTGGGTGCAGGAGCAGGTGGGCGGCGACCTGGCGTACACCACGGTGATGACCATCCTGTCGCGGCTGCTGGCGAAGCAGGCGGTGGTGCGCAGCCGGGCGGGCCGGGCGTACGTCTGGTCGGCGGCGGCGGACGCGGCGGGGCTGACGGCCCGTCGGATGCGCCGGCTGCTGGACACCGAACCGGACCGGGACGCGGTGCTGGCCTCCTTCGTGACGGCGCTGACGCCCGAGGACGAGCAACTGCTGCGCTCGCTGCTGAACGCGGCGGAGCCCTCCCCGGGGGGCGGGAGCCGGGGCGACGGGCGCTGAGCGATGGGCTTCTTCGTCTTCCTCCCGCTGGTGCTGCCGTTGACCTCGCTGCCGATCGCGCGGCTGGCCGAGCACCACCTGCACCCGCGCAACGCGGTGCGGCTGCTGTCCTGGATCGGCGTGACGATGGCGGTGTGCAGCACGCTGGCGCTGGGCCTGCTGTTCGTGGTGGGCACCGCGCAGATCCCGGGGAACCCGCTGCCGGACAGCTGGTCGGACCCGGAGATCCGGACGGCGGTGCCCTTCCACGAGGCGGTGGGCACCACGGCGGTGGTGGGCCTGGTGACGGTGCTGACCGCCTGTTCGCGCTCGCTCCGCCGCCACCTGCGCATCCGGGCCCGGGCGCAGCGGGCGCTGGCCCCGATGTCGCCGTCCCCGGCGCCGCAGGGCCCGGACCTGGTGGTGCTGCCCGACCCCGAACCGTACGCGTACGCGGTGCCGGGCGGGCCGGGCCGGGTGGTGGTCTCGACCGCGATGATGGACAGCCTGGACGCGGACGAGCAGCGGGCGCTGCTGGCGCACGAGCGCTCGCACCTGGCCAACCGCCACCACCGCTACCTGCTGGCGGCCCAACTGGCGAGCTGCGTGAACCCGTTCCTGCGTCCGCTGCAGAAGGCCGTCGGGTACGCGACGGAGCGCTGGGCGGACGAGGAGGCCGCCGGTTCGGTCGGTGACCGCCGCCTGACCGCCCGCGCGGTGGCCCGGGCCGCCCTGGTCACCCGCGGCGGCGGCCCGGCTCCGTCCTTCGCCGCCTTCGCCGCCCCCGGCCCGGTGCCCCGCCGGGTCACCGCCCTGCTCAGCCCCGCCCTGGGCGAGGCCTGGCCCCCGCCCGCCTCGCCCGCGGGCCTTGCCGCGATGGTCGCCGCCGCGGGCACCGCGGTCTCGGCGGTCTCGGCCCTGAACGCGGCGGTGGCGCTGCTGCTGCTGGTCAAGGCGGCGACGCCCTGGTGAGGGCGGGCTGTCCCGTCGGCCTCCGCGCCCCCGGGCCGACCTGACGGCCTTCCTCGCGCCGGGAGCCGGGACCGGAACCGGAACCGGAACCGGAACCGGGACCGGGACCGGAACCGAGACCGGGACCGGAACCGAGACCGGGACCGGATCAGCACGGTGATCCTCTGCCGGCGCCGGGCGCGGTCAGGCCGGCTCGGGCAGCGGGAAGCTGCGGCGCATCAGGGCGTCGAAGGCCGCGTCCGGCAGCAGGCGCTTGGCCAGCATGGTGGAGCGGGCCAGCGCGCCGATCGCGTACCGGGCGCGCGGCCGGGCAGCGGTCGCGGCGCGGACGATCACCTTGGTCGCGGCCTCCGCGGGAACGGCGCCGTTGCGACGGGTGAACGTCCGCCGGGCGTACATGTCGGCGAGCCGGGTGCGGAAAGAGCCGTACGGGTCGGCGGGGTCGGCGGCGGGGTGCATGGTGCCGACCGCGGTGGCGCCGAACTCGGTGATGGTGGGCCCGGGCTGGACCACGACGACCTCGATGCCGAACGGTGCGACCTCCAGCCGCAGCGAGTCGCTGATCGCCTCCACCGCGTGCTTGCTGGCGTGGTAGAAGGCGCCGCCGGGCGGGGAGAAGCGGCCCGCCATCGAGGAGATGTTGACGATCCGGCCCCGCCCGGCGCGGCGCATCCCGGGCAGCACCAGCTGGGCCATCCGGACCAGGCCGAAGACGTTGGTGTCGAACTGGGCGCGGACCTCGTCCGGGGTGGCGGACTCCACCGGCAGGTGCAGCCCGTACGCGGCGTTGTTGATCAGGACGTCGACGCTGCCGTGCGCGGCCTCGACCGCGGCGACCGCGGCGGTCATCGACCGCTCGTCGGTGACGTCGAGCGGCAGGGTCGCGATGCCGAGCGCGGCCAGGTCGGCGAGGGTCTCGGGGCGGCGGGCGGTGGCGTACACCCGGTGGCCGAGGCCGTGCAGGGCTAGGGCGGTCCGGCGTCCCATGCCGGAGGAGCAGCCGGTGATCAGGACGGTCCGGGGCGGGGTCATCGGTCGGCCTTTCGGTGGAGGAGGTCCCAGACGGCGGCTTCGGCGCGGTCCAGGTCTTCGGCGGGGAGGGTGTCGAGGCCGCCCGACGGGCGGACGAGCTTCACCAGGCCGGCGAAGGCGCCGAGGGCGAGGCCGACCAGCTGCTCGGCGTCGCCGTCGCGGATCGCGCCGGCCTGCTGGCCGCGCTCGATGAAGTCGGCGGCCAGCCGGTGCAGTTCGTCGGCCAGGGCGCGGCTCTCGGGGTCGAGGAAGGTGTCGTGCTGCTGGTGCTCCAGGAACACGAAGGCGTCCGGATGGGCGCTCGCGTAGCGGGTGAAGCCGCGCCAGAAGCGGGCGAACTCCTCCCGGGCGGTGCCGGTCGGGCCGCCGTCGGCGAGCGCTCCGGCGAGGGTGTCGAGCAGGGTGCGCTTGGCGTGCCGGAACGCGGCGTTGCCCAGCGCCTCCTTGCTCGGGAAGTACCGGTAGATGCTGCCCACGCCGACGCCCGCGCGCTGGGCGACGGCGGGCATCTGGGTGCCCTCGTAGGTGCGCTCGGCGAACAGCGCGAGGGCGGAGTCGATCAGCAGCCGGTCCAGGTCCGTTCGTTTCGGCGTCACGGAATGAATGTTCATTCCGCCCGGGGGCGGATGTCAAGCGGCCCGGGCCGCGGGCCGACGGGCCGGCCGCGGGGCGCGGGCCGCGCAAGGAGGTCGGGCCCTCGTCCCGGCAGGGCGGCGTCCGGTCACGCGTCGGCGACGTGCACGATCCTCCCGAACGTCTCCGCGTCCCCCAGGTGGGCGACGATCCACGTGGCCACGGTGGCCCGGGCGGCGGCGCCCGCACGGGGAAGCGGGTGGTCGTACGAGGTCCGCGGGTGCGCGGAGGCCGGCCCGTCCTTGAGCACGGGGACGCGCACGACCGTCCACGGGGTGTCGGACTGCGCGAGCCGGGCCTCCATCCGGGCGAGGTCCTGGTGGATCTCCCGGTACAGCCGGTCGACGACGAGGGTGGTCACCAGCCGCTGGACGAGGGGCAGCCGGGAGGTGTCCAGCCCGGCCGAGCTCATCGCGACCAGGTGCCCGACGTCACCCGAGGCGCAGGCGGCGGTCAACTCCCGTGCACCGTCGGAGAAGACGGTGGTCGCTCCGCGCCCGGCCGTACCGAGCGCGGCGACGACGGCGTCCTGTCCGGCCAGCACCCCGCGCAGGGAGCCGGGACGGCCGACGTCGGCACGGGCGGTGAGCGGGGTGCCGTGGGGGAAGGCCGGGATCCTGGCGGGGTCACGGGCGACGGCCGTGACGGTGTGTCCGGCGGCGAGGGCGAGGTCGACGACCAGGCGGCCGGTGCGGCCGCTGGCACCGACGACGGCGATCTTCACGGATTCCTCCTGCGTGGCGGCGAGGGCGGTCCTGGTGATCCCGCGCCCCGTTCTTGTGATTCATTCATACACGCTGTATGAATGAATTAGTTACACCCCAGGGAACCAGCAGCGGACAGCCGGCGCAAGCCCGAAGGAGCGAGCGGACATGGGAGTTCAACACACCGACCTGGACGGCAAGGTCGTCGTCGTCACCGGGGGGAGCCGGGGCATCGGCGCGGAGACCGCCCGCGCCTTCGCCCGCCAGGGAGCCGCCGTCGCCGTCCTCGGCCGCGACGGGGCGGCCCTCGCCGCCGTCACCGCCGAACTGCACGGGATCGGGGACGCGGGTGCCCTCGGCCTGGTCGCCGACTGCACCGACGCGGCTGCGCTCGCCGGCGCCGTCGAACGGATCGGGAGCGAGCTCGGCCCGGTCGACGTCCTGGCCGCCTTCGCCGGGGGCGACGGCTACCCGGTGCCCACCGTCCGGGAGACCGAGGAGCACTGGCGCTCGGTGGTGGACGGCAACCTCCACGCCACCTTCCTCACCGTCCGCGCCTTCCTGCCTGGCCTGCTGGAGCGCGGCACCGGCTCGATCGTCACCATGGCCTCCACGGCCGGCCGGCTCCCCGGCGGCTCCTCCGCCGCCTACGCGGCCGCCAAGGCGGGGGTGCTGATGTTCACCCGCCACCTGGCCCTGGAGGTCGCCGGTCGGGGCGTGCGGGTCAACGCGATCGCACCCGGCGCCGTCCGCACGGAGACCACCGCCGAGCGGATGCCGCCCGAGGTCCGGGCGGCCGTCGCCGCCGCCCACCCGCTCGGGCGCCTGGGCGAGCCCGAGGACGTCGCCTCGGCCACGCTCTTCCTGGCCTCCGAGGCGTCCTCCTGGATCACCGGCCAGACCCTGGACGTCAGCGGCGGCCGGGTCATCCTCTGAGCGGCCCGCCGCCGGGATCGGGGATACTGCCGACGCGGAGCGCGCACGTGCTGGCAGGGCGGAGGAGGACGGGATGAGCCCCCGGTCGTACCGGATGGGACAGCGGCAGGCCGAGGTCGACGAGACCAGGGCCCGGATCGTCGCGGCCGCGAGGGCCCAGCTCACCGAGAGCGGGGCCCTCTCCCTCGACGCCGTCGCCCGCCGGGCCGACGTCGCCCGCGCGACCGTCTACTACCAGTACAAGTCCAGGACGGGGCTGTTGGAGGCCCTGTGCGACGCCCTCGCGGCCGAGGGCGGCCTGGCCCGCCTCGCCGAGGCGTTCGGGCACCCCGACCCCTGGGCGGCGGTGGACCGCTTCGTCGAGGTGATGGCGGGCTTCTGGTCGGTGGACCCAGCCTGCACGCGACGGCTGCGCGCCCTCGGGGCCCTCGACGAGGAGGTGGGACGGATCATCGCCGAGCGTGACGCCCGCCGGCGCCAGGGCGCCTCCGTCCTCGTCGGCCGACTGCCCGACGCCCCGCCCGGTGCCGCTTCACTGCTGTACGTCCTGACCTCCTTCGAGACCTTCGACGCGCTCGCGTCCGAAACTCCCTCGACGGCTCCCGGGGGCCCCTCTCCCGGATTCCTCGAAGCCGCCGCCCCGTCCGTCGTCAGGCTCGCCCGCGCCGCCCTCGGCGCGCCCTCGGCCTAGGGCCCGCGGGGTGCGTCGCCGGTCCCAGTCGACGCAGGGGACGCCGGTGCCGTACCCGACGGTGGCCTCTCGGCGTTCAGGCCCGGCGGGCCCGGCGGGCGCGGAATGTGCGCAGGCCGACGGCCAGCAGGGCGGCGGCGAGGGCGGCGAGCATCCACGGGAACTGGGCGCTGACCAGTTTCAGGCCCTCGGTGCCCAGCCCGGCGCCGCGGTACTTGTCGCCGCGCGCCAGGCAGTCGACGCCCCCGGCCACGGCCAGGGTGACCACCGGGGCGCCGCTGACCACCCACCACCAGCCCGCCCGGCTGCTGACCAGGGCGGCCAGGACCGGCCCGAGCACGGCGCAGGCCGCGTAGCCGGCGCCCAGGCCGGGGCCGGCCAGTTCGTCGGCGAGCGCGCCGAGCACCGGGAGGCCGAGCGCGGGCAGGACGGCGGGCATCCGGTTCCACGCCGTGGCGCCGCGCGCGGCCGCCCTCCCGCCCCGCCGCCCGTTCCCGCCGCCGTCACCGTCGCCGTCCGCGCGGCGGGCGGTCCGGGCCGGGCGGGGCCCGCTGCCGCCGTCGGGGGCGGGCTGCTCGTCCCGGTGGGGGCCGCGCTGCGCGGGCACGGGGCGGCCCGGGGCGACCGTTCCGCCCGGCTCGTCCTGCTCGTCCTGCTCGTCCCGCCCGCCCCGCGGCAGCGGTGCGCCGCCGTGCGTGCCGACCGGCCTTCGCCCCGTCATCGCCACCTCTCGTCCACTGCCGCGCCGCTCCTGCGGCGTCCGACCGTTCCGGCCTACAGACGCGTGGCGGGCACCCCCGGTTCCTCTACGTAGCTGTAGAGGTTCGAGCGAAGCACACAAATCCGCTCCGGGTACGTAAGCTCGCCACAGGTCGCCGCCCGGTCCCGGGCGGCACCCGGCAGAACACGACAGCCCGGCGGCAGGACACGGCCACCGGGCGTCCTCGGGTCCGGAGCACCCCGGCGGCACGTGCGGGAGAAGGAGTCAGCGGTGGCGGAACGCGGCGCGAAGTGGCCGTGGGCGGTACTGGCGCTGGCCGTCCTGGGGATCTGGCTGTACGAGCGCGGCGGCGACCACCCCGCACCGCCCGACGCCGCCCCGGCCGCCACCGCCTCCTCCTCCCCCGCTGCCTCCGCCTCCCCCTCCCCCACCGCCTCGCGGCCCCCGGGCGACTACGCGCCGAAGTACTTCGCGGCCGAGGTGAAGCAGTACGCGGCCGAGGCGGGGGTCAACCCGCAGCTGGTGATGGCCGTCCTGTTCAACGAGGCGTACAAGCCGCACGGTCCGGACGTCGAGCGCGCCTGGCAGAAGATGAAGCCCGACGCCTCGTTCGGCATCGCCAACATGCACCGCGCCGCCTACGAGGAGACCCGGCAGGGCCGCCCCTTCGCCGACCGCCCCTGGGAGGACCTCCCGGACGACCCGGCGCTGGCCGTCCGCGCCGCCGCCTGGTACCTGCACGACCTGGGCGCCCAACTGCCCGCGCACCCGGCGGCCGCGCTGAGCCGCGACGAGCTGATGGCCCTGGGCTACAACACCGGCGCGGGCAACATGCTGCTCTTCGCCCGCGGCACCAGGCCCGGCCCCGAGGCCCGCGCCTACCTCGACAAACTGCACGACAACTGGTCCAAGTCCGCGGACGCCCTCGCCGCGCACTGACGCCCGCCGGTGGCGCACCGGCGGTGCGGCGGGACGGACGGATAGGATGACGCTCCGTCAACTACCGCCCAACGGAGGGTCACCGTGTCCGACGACCTGCTCATCGCGAAGATCAGCCACGGCTTCGACCACCTCGACGCCGACGGGGACGGGCGGCTGACCGAGCACGACCACGTCCTGATGGGACAGTCGGTGGCGCGTGCACTGGGCCACCCGGCCGGGTCCGCGGAGGAGCAGCGGATCGTCGGGGCGTACGTGGCGATCTGGCGGGAGCTGCACCTGCCGCACCTGCCCGCGGGGGCGCAGGAGATGGGCCGGGCGGAGTTCCTGGCGTCCACCGCCTCGCTGGCCGACGACCCGGAGGCCGCGGAGGCGACGCTCGGTGCGCTGGCCCGGGCGTTCCTGGCGGTGGCGGACGCGGACGGCAACGGACGGGTCGACGCGGACGAGTTCTTCGCCTTCCAGCGCGGCCACTTCCCGCAGTTGCGGCGCAGCGACGCCGACACCGCCTTCGCGCACCTGGACCGGGACGGCGACGGGGCGCTGTCCCCGGAGGAGTTCGTGCGCGCGATCGTCGAGTACTGGACCAGCCGCGACCCGGACGCCCCGGGCAACTGGTGGGCGGGCGGCCCGCAGGGCACCCCGGACCGGACCGCGCCCTGACGGCCGCTCAACGCCCGGCCGGTGAACCGCCGGTTCCGGTTTGACCGGGCGGCCGCGCCCGGGAGAGCCTGACCGGCATGACGGAGCACGCCCTCGACCCGGCCGACGGCCCCCACGCACCGGACGACCTGCTGGACGCGGCCCGCGCCGTGGCGGTCGAACGGGGGCACAACGAAGTCACCACCGGGCACCTGCTGTTGGCGCTGCGCGGGCAGGTGCCCGGCGTCGCGCCCGGTGCGCTGGCGGAGGCGGTCGACCGGGCCCTGGCGGCGTACGCCTGGCGGCCATTCCCGGTGCCGGCCGGCGAGTTCCCCCCGCTGTCCCGGTACGCGGGCGAGGTCCACGAGCGGCTGGGCGAGGGCGGTTCCGGCCCGCTGGCGGCGCGGGTGCCGCTGGCCGTCCTGGAGTGCGAGCCGTCCGGGCCGGGCCGTCTGGCGCTGCACGCGCTGGGCCTGACGACCCGGCAGGCCCAACGCGAGCTGGTCAGCGCTGCGGCCGGCTGAGCTTCGACACCCGCCGGGCGGCGTGCCGGTGCGCGGCGAGGTCCGCCACGTCCCGGGTGAGCAGGGCGCGGGCGACCGGCAGGCCGGTGCCCGCCGCGGCGGCGAGGCGCTCGCGGACCTCGCGCGGGGTGCGCGGCCGCCAGCCCGGGCCGTGGCAGCAGCCGGACTCGAACCGGACCCCGGCCTGCAGCAGTGCGGTGAGCGCCCGCCAGGCGGCGGTGTCGGCACGGCGCGGGACGTGCAGGTCCTGCCCGGCGTCGATCAGCGGGCCGCGGCAGCGCGGACACGCCGTGGTGCCGCCCGTCCGCCGCTTGTAGGACGCGCGGCAGGGCAGGCACACGTGGTGCCGACTGCCCGTCCCTCCTCGGTAGCACATGCCCGCCATCCTGACGCCCCGTCACCAGCTGCGGCAACGCGTTTTCCGGTGTCCCGCCCGGGCTGCGGGGTGGAACGGCGCCCGGCGGGCACACTGGCGGCATGACCGATTCCCGCACCCGGGGCATGGGCCCCGTACCGCCGCCGCCGGACCACGACGAGGCGCACGGCGGGGGGTTGGGCGGGCGGTTGAACTGGCTGCGGGCCGCGGTGCTGGGGGCGAACGACGGCGTGGTGTCGACGGCGGGCCTGGTGGTGGGCGTGGCGGGCGCGAACGCCTCGTCCACCGAGCTGTTGACGGCGGGTCTGGCGGGCCTGCTGGCGGGTTCGCTGTCGATGGCGGCGGGCGAGTACGTGTCGGTGAGCACCCAGCGGGACGCGGAGCAGGCGGCGCTGGCGCTGGAGCGGCGGGAGCTGCGGCTGACGCCGGAGGCGGAGCTGGCCGAGCTGGCGGGCCTGTACGAGGCGAAGGGGCTGGATCCGGAGCTGGCCCACCAGGTGGCCGTGCAGTTGACCGCGCACGATGCGCTGGCGGCCCACGCGGAGACCGAACTGGGCATCGATCCGGACGAGTTGACCAATCCGTGGCACGCGGCGTGGGCGTCCTTCGCGGCGTTCACGGTGGGTGCGCTGCTGCCGCTGCTGGCGATCGTGCTGCCGCCGCAGTCGGTGCGGGTGTGGGTGACGGTGCTGGCGGTGCTGGCGGCGCTGGTGGTGACGGGGTGGGCGAGCGCCCGGTTGGGCGGGGCGGAGCCGCGGCGGGCGGTGCTGCGCAACGTGCTGGGCGGCGGGGTGGCGATGGGCGTGACGTACGCGGTGGGGGTGCTGCTGGGGGCGTCCACCGCTTGAGGTCGTGGGCGCGGCGAGGGGCCCGCCGCCGGTCCGTCCCGGTGGCGGGCCCCTGGTGCGCGCGGAGGTCAGTAGCGCAGGTCGGCGGCGATCCGCCCGGCGTCGGAGAGGGTGCCGTCGGGGACGAAGCTGACGGTGGCGCCGGTGTCGAGGGCGCGTTCGATGACCTCGTCGACGACGTCCTCGCGGGCGCCGGCCTCGCCCTCCTCGGCGGGGACGAGGTGGTCGCCGTCGTCGCGGGCGGTGGTGCGGAAGTTCTCCTCGACCACCAGCAGGGCGATCCGGCCCTCGGCGGCGGTCTGCCAGACCTCGTCGATCCCGGCGGCGAAGGCCTGGCGGCCGCGGGCCTTGTCGAGGCGGGCGAGGGCCTCGGTGATCTCCTGGTCGGCGTGCGCGCGGACGGCGGGCTCGACCGTCTGGCGAACGGTCTCGGCGGTGGCCTGGGCGAGGCCGCCGTGCGGGATCTGCGAGGTGGTGGCCTTGGTGATCGGGCCGACGGCGTCCAGCAGGGCGAGGGCGGGGGCGTCGCCGACCACGTACAGCGGGCGGGGGTCGGCGGCGAGGACCTTGCCGATCGCGGTGTCGGCCTGCCGCAGGAAGGTCTTGGTCTCCTCGTCGCGGAAGGTGCTGGGGGTGTCGCCGATCCGCTCCTGGCGCTCGGGGTCGGGGTTGTCGTAGACCCGCACCAGCGGGAAGCCGTGGGCCTGCTCCTCGGTGACGCGCTCCTGGGTGCCGCCCCACAGGACCACCCGGTCGGCGGCGACCGCGAGCACCCAGTACGGGCGTTCGGCGATCTGCGCGGAGACCAGGTTGCGGGTCAGGAAGGTGTCGGACAGGACCACCCGGGCGGGGGCGGTGCGGCCGAGTGACCAGACCTGGTGCTCCCCGGGGGCGACCAGGATCGCCAGGCCGTCCTCGGCGTGCACCAGGTCGACCTCGGCGACCGCCCTGTCGAGCTGCTCCAGGACGTCGATCCGGGTGGCGCGGGAGACCTCGGGGTCGGCCTGGACCTTCTCCTTCGCCTCCGCCACCAGGTTGCGCAGGCGCACCGGGTCCTGCGCGTTGTCCGGCTCGCGGCGGTGCGTGGGCATCAGGATCGACACCGCCGGGTAGGGGCGGGGCCGACGCAGCTCGGCGAGGACGGCGGGGCTGAGGGCGGGGTGCATGGAGACCCTTTCCGAAGGCGGTTCGGCCTTCTGTGCGTGGACGCGCGAAGCCTGTGTTCTGCTCCCGAATGTCCCAAATGTACCTATCTGCCCCCCGGCTTGCCCTTCGGCGCGTCGAACCGCCGGGCGCGCCGGGCGCGGCGGCGGGCCAGCCGGTGGACGGCGACCAGGGCGGCCGCGCCGAGGGCGTAGCCGGGCAGGTCGGACGGGTCGAAGGTGGTGCCCAGGACGAGGCGGGCGAGCAGGCTGTGCCGCCCGAGCTCGGCGGGCAGCCCGCTCGCCTGGAACAGCTCCACCGCCCAACTGGCGGCGAGCGCGGCGCCGCCCGCGGTCCACGGGCCGAGGCGGGGCGCGGCGGCCATCAGCACGGTGTGCAGCAGCGCGGTGTACAGCGCCCCGCCGAGCAGCGCGCCCGCCCGCCCCGGCACCAGCGCGGGCAGCACCAGCCCGAGCAGCAGCACGACCGCCGCGCCCGCCAGCCAGGACGCCCTGCCCGGGCCCGCCGCTCCTCCGGCGGCCCGGCGCCCCGGCCGGGCGCCGTCTCCGGGGCGGGGGTGCGGGCGGGGCGGCGGGCGCCGGTCGGTGGTGCGCATCCGCCCAGCCCATCACACGGGGCGGGCGGCGCGGGCGCCGGGGCGGGCTCCGGTCGGCGCGGGGGCGGGCCCTACGGTGAGGGCATGCGGACCATCGAGTTGACCTGCGACCCGGCCTTCGACCGGGCGGTGCGGACGGTGTGGCGGCTGCTGGCCGACGGCGGGGTGGACTCGCTCGCGGACAACCCGCACCCGGGGCACCGCCCGCACCTGACCCTGGCGGCGTGCGGGGAGATCGCACCGGACCGGCTGGCCGCCGTGAGCGAACTCCTCTCCGGCGCACTGCCGTTGCCGGTGCGGCTGTCGGGCCTGCTGTCCTTCTCCGCGCGCAGCCGCCGCCGGGTGCTGACCTGGGGCGTGGTGCCGGGCCCGGAGCTGGTCGACCTGCACCGCGAGGTGTGGCGGCTGCTGGCGGACGCGCCGGAGCCCGATCCGCACTACCGGCCGGGCCGTTGGATGCCGCACCTGGGCCTGACCCGCCGGGTGGAGCCGGACGCCCTGGCCCTGGCGCACCGGCTGCTGGGCCGCCACCCGGACCTGGTGGGGGTGTTCGACGCGGCCCGCTCCTTCGACGCGGACAGCCGGTCGACCGTCCCGCTCGGCACGTGATGCGCCGTCAGGCGGCGGTGGTGAGTGCGGTGAAGAACGTCCGGACGTCCCCGGCGAGCAGGTCGGGCACCTCCATCGCGGCGAAGTGGCCGCCGCGGTCGAACTCCGACCAGTGCCGGACGCGGTAGCGGCGCTCGACCAGCGGGCGGACGGCCAGGGTGATGTCGTGCGCGAAGACCGCGACGCCGAGCGGGACGGGGCAGGGGGTGGCGCCGCGCGGGGTCTCGCGGGCGAGGCGGGCGGAGGAGGCGGCGGTGGCGGTCAGCCAGTACAGGCTGACGTCGGTGAGCAGGCGTTCGTCGTCGACGGGGGTGGCCGGGTCGGTCCAGTGCGCGAAGCGTTCGGCGATCCAGGCGAGTTGGCCGACCGGGGAGTCGGTGAGGGCGTAGCCGAGCGTCTGCGGGGTGGTGGCCTGCAGGGACTGGTAGGGCGGCCGGTTGGCCTGGAGCGCGCGGACCGTGTCGAGCCGGGCCTCGTCGGCGGCGGAGAGCGGTCCGGCGTCCGGGTCGGGCGGCAGCGGCAGGTAGGTGACGTGCACGCCGACGACCCGGTCGGGGACGTGCGCGGCGAGGGCGGTGGAGATGCCCGCGCCGAAGTCGCCGCCGTGGGCGCCGTAGCGCTCGTAGCCGAGGCGGTGCATCAGTTCGGCCCAGGCGCGGGCGACCCGGGCCACGTCCCAGCCGCGTTCGCGGGTGGGGCCGGAGAAGCCGAAGCCGGGGATGGACGGGACGACCAGGTGGAAGTCGCGGCGCAGCGGTTCGAGGACGTCCAGGAACTCCAGGAAGGAGCCGGGCCAGCCGTGGGTGAGGACCAGCGGGAGGGCGTCGGGGTCCTCGGCGCGCAGGTGCAGGAAGTGGATCCGCTGGCCGTCGATCTCGGTGGTGAAGTGCGGGAGTTCGTTGAGCCGGGCCTCGTGGGCGCGCCAGTCGTGGCGGGTGCGCCAGTGCTCGGCGAGCTGCTGGAGGCGGGCCAGCGGGAAGCCGTAGTCCCAGCCGGCGCCGTCGACCTCGTTGGGCCAGCGGGTGCGGGCGAGGCGGTCGGCGAGGTCGTCGAGGTCGGCCTGCGGGACGTGGATGTGGAAGGGCTCGATCATGGGGTGTCACCTCTGGATGGCCGGCGGCGCAATCGTTAGCGCCACAAACGTTCGTCGCACTAATGAAGGTAGACTGTTAGTGACACTAACGCAACAGTGGGAGGACCGAGCATGAGCCCCGCACCCGAGGACGTCACGCCCGAACGGCTGCGCACCATCCCCAGCCGCCTGCTGGCCGGGGCCGCCGCGGCCGGCGACCGGCTGGTGAACGAACGGCTGGCCGCCGAGGGGGCCCGCAAGTGGCACTTCGCGGTACTGGTCGCGCTCGCCGAGACCGGCCCCGCCAGCCAGTCCGAGCTCAGCCGCCGCACCGGCGTCTACCGCAGCGACATGGTCGCCGTCCTGAACGAGCTCGCCGAGGGCGGCTACCTGGTCCGCGACCCCGACCCGGTCGACCGGCGCCGCAACGTCATCACCCTCACCCCCGCCGGCCGCGACCGGCTGCGCCAACTGGACGCCCTGGTCACCACCGCCCAGCAGGACCTGCTCGCCCCCCTCTCCCCCGCCGAACGGGCCGAACTCACCCGCCTGCTCACCCTGCTGGACACCCGCCACCGCCCCCCGCACGAGGGCGGGCACGCCTGACGGCCCGCCGGGTTCCCGGCGGGCCGTCGGACGGCTCTCAGAACGCCGTCACCAGTCCGAGTTGCTCGCGCCCAGGCCCAGCAGCACCTGGTCGAAGCCGTTGCCGTCGCTGTCGTCGGTGTACGACAGCGCGAGGGTGCCGAACGGGGAGGAGGCCACCGCGAGCTGCTCCTGGCGGCCGGCGGTGTCCCGGCTGACAGACCGGGCGGGCAGGCGGCCGGTGGAGCTGCCGTCCGGGTTGAGGCCCCGGGCCCACACGGCCGGGTCGGCCCCGGCGACGCTCCAGCCGACCACCACCGCGCGCTGGTCGTCGATGCCGATGCTCGGGCCGCCCGCCCCGGTGCCGGTGGAGACCTCGACCTCGGCCGCCGCCGGGGTTCCGGCCGCGGTGAAGGACCGGGCCCACACGCCCCGGGTGCCGGTGTGGTCGGACTCCCAGGCCACCGCGAAGTCACCGTTGAAGTCGGCGGCCACCGCCGGGTGCTGCTGCTGTCCGGCGCTGATTCCGTTGGCGCTGCGACGGGTGAGCGTGACCGCCCCGTTCGCCTTGGCCAGCTTCACCAGGCCGATCTGGTAGTAGCCGTTGCCGTCGGTGTCCTCGGCCCAGACCACCACCGCGTCGCCGGAGGCGGAGGTCGCCACGTCCGGGTCGTGGTGGGCGCCGCCGGTCGCGTTGACCGTCACCTCGTACGCCTTGGTGGTCGTCCCGGTGAACCCGGCCGCCTTCACGGTGGCCGCCGCGGTGCCCTGGACGTCCTCCCAGACCACCGTGAACGCGACCCCGGTGGCGCTGCCCGGGGCGCCGTCCGGGTCGACCGCGACGTGCGGGTGGACCTGCTGGCCGTCGGCGTTCGCGTTGGCCCGGCCGGAGCCGAGGAGCGCGCCGGTCGGGGAGAGCACCCGGTAGACCACGTTGTAGTAGCCGTTGCCGTCCGGGTCCTCGGCCCAGACCACGACGGCGTTGCCCCGGTCGTCCAGCCCGACGTCGGGCTGCAGGTGGCGCCAGGCGGTGCCCGCCGTGCCGCCCGCCGAGAGCTTCTGCTCGTAGACCGGCGTGCCGTCGTGGAACACCCGCACCCACACGTCGCTGTGCGCGTCGTCGGCCGGGTCGGTGGTGTCGCGGTCGTCCTCCCAGACCACCGCGGTGTCGCCGCGGCGGTTGGCCGCGACCGCGGAGGTGTCCTGGTCGCCGGTGGCGTCGCTGTTCGCGGCCGTCCAGCTGGTGGGGCCCGCCGCGGCGGCCGGGCCGGTCAGGGCGAGGAGCGCGGCGAGGGCGGCGGCGAGCGCGCCGAGCAGCGGGAGCCTACGCATCGGCCAACCCCGGCTTCCCGTCGTGGATGACGAAGGTCCGGGCGGTGGTCGCCGCGGCCCCGTGCTCGGTCACCGTGGCCACCGACCGGAAGTCGGCGGTGATCTGCGCGGGCGTGATCCGGGTGCGGACGTAGCCGCGCCGGTCGGAGTAGAAGCGCAGGTGCGGGTTGAGCGACCCGTTGGGCACCGCCGTGGTGGCGCTGCCGTTGCCGCCGCTGGTGATCGAGGTGCAGACCAGCTCGGTGCCGATCGTCGCCGAGGCGGGGTCCGCGTAGTCGGCCTTGAGGTCGTTGCCCCAGGAGGCGTGCACGTCGCCGGTGAGGACGACCGGGTTGCGCACCGCCCGGTCGACGATGCCCTGCTGGATCCGCGCCCGGCTGGCCCGGTAGCCGTCCCAGGCGTCCATGTTCATCGCGCCCGCCGAGTTCACGTTGCGGGCGAAGAAGACCTGCTGGCCGATCAGGTCCCAGGTGCCCAGGCGCCGGCCGAGCCCGTCGAGCAGCCAGGCCTCCTGGGCCGCGCCGGTGATCGAGCGGGACGCCAGGTCGGCGTCGGCGCAGACCTTCGTCCCGTCGCCGCACGCCTGGTCGTCGCGGAACTGGCGGGTGTCGAGCATGTGGAAGGTGGCCAGGGTGCCCCAGCGGACCCGGCGGTAGAGCGGGATGCTGTTGCCGATGGGGGTGGCGGCGGCGCGCAGCGGCATGTTCTCGAAGTACGCCTGGTACGCGGCGGTGCGGCGGGCCGTCCACTGGGCGGCCGTCAGCACGGGGCTGCTGTCGGCGCGGACCATGTTCGCGTAGTTGTTCTCCACCTCGTGGTCGTCCGGGACGACCAGCCACGGCGCGATCGCGTGCGCGGCCTGCAGGTCCGGGTCGGTGCGGTAGAGCGCGTAGCGGCGGCGGTAGTCGGCCAGCGAGACGATCTCGCCGCCCAGGTGCTGGCGCACGCCGTTGGTGGTGGCGCCGCCCTCGTAGATGTAGTCGCCCAGGTGCAGGATCAGGTCGGGGCGGTCGTCGGCCATCCGGCGGTAGGCGGTGTAGTAGCCGCTCTCGTAGTGGGCGCACGAGGCGAAGGCCATCGTGAAGTCGCGCCCGACGGTGGTCGGCGACGGTGCGGTGCGGGTGCGGCCCACCGGGGAGACGAACCCCTGGGCCCGGAACCGGTAGTAGTACTCCGCGTCCGGGGCGAGACCGCCCGCCAGCACGTGCACCGCGTGGGCCTGGGCGTAGCGGGCGGTGAACGTGCCGGAGGCGACCGGGGCCGCGAAGCTCTCGTCGGCCGACACCTGCCAGTCGACCGCGACGTCGGCGTCGGGCATGCCGCCCTGGCCGTCCGCGTTGGTCGGGGCCGGGGCCAGGCGCGTCCAGAGCACCACGCTGGTGTCGTCCGGCTCACCGGAGGCGACGCCGAGCGTGAAGGGGTAGGGGGTGGTGGCGGCGGCCGACGGCTGGGCCGACGCCCCGAGTTGGAGCGCGGCGGCGCCCGCGGTGGTGAGCCCGCCGAGCAGGAAGATGCGGCGACTGAGGTTGCTCATGGCCGCCCATGCTGGCGGTCCCGGGTGAACTCCCGGCCCTTCCGCGGAGGCCGCCGAGTGACGTGGTGGCGGCGCGAGTTGACATGCACGGGCGGTGCTCCGGGGCGGGAGGACACCTCGTCGTCATCGGTGGGGGCGTTCACCGGTCCTCGCCCGGCCCCGGGCCGCGGTCCGCGGTCCGCTCCGCGGAACCGCGCTGCCCGGACGGCCCGGACGGCCCGGAGCAGGGCGGCAGTCGGGCCACGGGCGTCCGGAGGCACGCCTCTGCCGGACGGCGGGATGGGGAGCCCTTGTCGTCCGCGCCGGAGAGAGCGGATGATCAGCTCGTGCACACAGGACGAGGCTCCTTCGACGACGTCCCCCTGAGCGCGCTGTTCCCGCAGCTGTCGGCCGCTGACGTCGGATCGCTCCGGCGGGCGGTCCAGCGTGTCGGCGCGGCTCAGCCCGTGCTGGTCGCCGGGGGGTGGGACTGGTTCCCGGAGCACGCGGTCGTCACGGGTCCGCGGTCCCGGACGTCGGTGATCCTCCTCCTGTGCGTCGTTCAGCCGTCCGGGGTGGGCGACTGGTGGGAGTTCCAACTGCAGGTGGGCTGGGCCGAGCAGGGTCGGCACGAGGTGAGCGCATCGGTCAACGTGGGCTGCTGCTGCGAAACCGACCACGGCACCCACGATGTCGACGTCCTCAGGTTCGTCGTCGGTGACGAGGTCTCCTTGCCGCGTGCCTTCGAAGCGTGTGCCGAGCGCACAGGGAGGTGGCTGGCCGATCCGCGCGACGCGGACCACTGGCGAGCCCGAGGAGGCCTGCCGACACGCGCCGGGTGAGCCCTCGGGCGGTCGGCAGCGAGACGGGTCGTCCTCGTCACCGCCGGCGCCACCGCGCGAACAGCCTGCGAGCCCCGCGGGGCGCCTTCTCAGTGCACCCGGCAGGGGGCGTACTCGTACGGGGCCCTGAAGCCCTGGACGGGGCGCAGTTCGGCCGTCCACTCGCCGGAGATGACGCCGCGGCGCAGCAGGAAGAGCTGGTTGGCGCGGCGGCGCAGCTGGGCGCGGTAGCGCTCGACGGTCTCCTCGCCGTTGACGGCGAGCTCGGTGACGAACTCCTCCAGCAGGCAGCTGCCGCACGCCCCGCCGAGGTGGTGGCGGTCGCGGGCGATCCCGGCCGCCTCCAGGCCCCAGACGGTGACGGTGCCGTCGGGGCCGACACCGGTCAGCAGGGCCTCCGGGGAGCCGTCCGCGGTGCAGACCGCCAGCAGGCGGGCCCGGAACGCCTCCGGGTCGACGGTGACCAGCGGCTGGGTCATCCGGCGGGCGGCCACCACCAGCAGGTGCGCAAGCACCGTGGCGACGGCGGTCACGCAGCCCGCGGCCAGCAGCCAGCCTGGGCCGTCGCCGAGACCCAGGCCGACGGCGACGCCCGACCAGAACAGCGCGGAGAGGTAGTCCCGCGCACGGGCGCCCTGCCACGCGAAGATCCGCAGCGCGGACCAGCCGGCCAGCACCGGGATGACCACCAGCCCGGCGGTCTGCCACACGCTCATGCCTGCCCCCTGACTCCCCCACAGCTGAGGATGTCCGCCCGGCGGGGCCGCCAACCTCCGCGCCGCGGGGCGGACGGGGGCGCGGGACGGGGCGGAACGGAAGGACCGGGGACGTCCGCCCGGCGCGGGCCACCGGCCTCCCCGCGGAGCGGGCGCTGCGCGCAGCCGGGCGGGGTGCCGGAGGAGCGGGGATGTCCGCGCAGCGGGCCCTCCGGCCTGCTCGTGGGGGGCAGGGGTGCCCCCCGGGAGGGGTCAGCGGCGGCGGGTGCCTCGGGCGGTGGTGGGGACGGTGAGGCGGTGGGGGCGGTCGACGGGGGCGGCGAGGAGGTCGTCGAGCTGGCTGGTGACGGTGGCGCGCAGGTCGTCCGCGTCGGTGAACTCGTGGTCCTCGAAGAGGGAGTGGCCGGTCCACATCAGGTTGGCGCAGACCCGGGGCGGGACCTGGCCGGTCCGGGCGCCGAGGCCGACCAGGGCGACGGAGGCGATGCTGCCGGGGGTGGCGGCGTTCTGCCGGTGGACGGCCTGGAAGGCGGCGGCGCAGGCGAGGGCGACGTTCAGCGTCTGGCTGACGTCCTGGGTGGAGGTGCGCATGGTGGGGGTGGAGATCAGGAAGCGGGGCACGGCCGCGCCGGAGGGCACGCACACGGCGCTGCCGACCTTGAGGTCGCCGCCGTGGCCGTCGCGGATGGCGCGCTGGACGCGCAGTTGGATGCCCGCGCCGAGGTGCCGCTTGATCACGGCGTCGAGGCCGCCGTCCATCCGTCCGCGGGAGTTGGTGGGCGTGACCCAGGCGTCGGCGTCGACGTCCAGGATCGAGCCGGTGCGGATCTCCACGCCCGGGGTGCCGGCGAACGCGGCGCGCCAGGCGGCGACCACCTCGGTGTTGAGGTCGGTCAGGACCACGCGCAGCGGCTGGGGGGCGTGCTTGACGGTCATGCGGGCGAACTCCGTTCGGCCGGGGGCTCGTTGTCGGTTCCGACGCTATCGGTGCGCACCGACAGCGCCGGGTCGGCGGCCTGTCGGCGGCGTGGCCTAGCGTGATCTTCGGATCGCACCCCTCGTACCCCTCGCACCCCTTCCCGGTTGGAGTCCGCCATGACCGAACCCACCCCGTCCGCCGCCGAGCCGAACGACCCGCTGGCGCTCGCCGAGCTGTTCAAGGGCGGCGGCGAGGACTGGCTCCCGGTGCTCAGGCGCACGATCGAGCTGCACCCGGACGCGGCGGCGTTCGTCGGGCCGGACCGTCCTCAGGACGTGGTGCCGGTGCGGGAGTTGACGTTCCAGGCGTTGAAGCCGAATCCGCCGGGCAAGTGGAAGGTCGTGGTGTTCGGGCAGAACCCGTACCCGCGGCCGGAGAGCGCGACCGGCATCGCGATGTTCGACAACACCTTCCAGGACTGGAAGGACAGCCAGTTCGGCCGGGTGGTGAGCATCCGCTGCATCGTCAAGGCGGCGGCGATGTGGAAGTACGGCATCCCGAAGAAGACGCCGATCGCCGACCTGCGGGCGCTGCTGGCGCAGCACGGCACCGTGCAGCCGCCGGAGTGGTTCCAGGCGATGCTGACCCAGGGCGTGCTGCTGCTGAACGCGGCGCTGACGGCGAGCAGTGACGGGTCGACCTCCCCCGCGGTGCACACCAAGTTCTGGAAGCCGGTCGCGGAGAGGATCGTGGAGGAGATCCTGCGGGCCAAGCAGGAGGGCCCCGAGGAGGACCGCGGCGTGGTGTTCGCCTGGTGGGGGACGCACGCGCGGGCGCTGAAGCAGTCGGTGGAGCGGATCGCCCGGCGCTACCCGGACGTGCAGGTGCGGCACATCGACCACCCCAATCCGGCGGCGCAGGGCGACGTGTTCTGCGACGGGGAGCACTTCGCGCAGGTCAACGCGGCGCTGGAGGGCCTGGGCGCGGATCCGGTGGACTGGCTGCCCAGCGCGGGCTGGCAGGCCGCGGCGGCCGCCGAGGGTCGCACCGACGAGGGGACGGCCTCCCGGATGGGGGCGTTCATCGCCTCCACCATGGAGCTGCACCAGCTGTACCTGGAGCGGCTGGCCTCGGTGAAGGACGAGGGCCTCGAACTGCCGCCCGTCACCGGTGTGTTCGACCTGGAGCGGCTGGGCTTCCGGGAGGCGGTGGAGCCGGTCGCGACGCTGCTGCGCGGGCTGGAGCGGCACGTCGGCTCGGCCCACGAGTTCGGCAAGCGGCACGCGGACGCCTCGGCGGGGGCGCTGGACGCGGAGGCGGTCGCGGCGCTGCACCTGTACACCTGCGAGTCGGCGTTCTACCGCGAGCTGAACGCGGCCCTGCGCCACCCGGACCGGGCCCGGCTGGCCCCGTACCTGCCGTACCTGCGGCTGCTGTTCGACGCGGTGGGCCGCCTGCCGGTCCGCCCGGAGCCGCTGTGGCGGGGCGTGGCGCTGGACCTGCGGGCGCAGTACCCGCTGGGGCGGACGGTGACCTGGTGGGGCGTCTCCTCCTGCACCTCGCGCCCGGCGGTGGCCCGCTCCTTCCTCGGCAGCCGGGGCAGGCGGACGCTGTTCGAGGTGCGCCCGGCCCGGGCGGTGGGGATCCGGGAGTTCTCGGCGTTCACCGAGGAGGAGGAGTACATCCTGCTGCCGGGCACCCAGTTGACGGTGACGGACGTGGTCGCCGAGCGCGGCGGCCTGTGCACGGTGACGCTGACCGAGTCGGCGGACGGGCCGCTGGTGTCCTGAGCGGCGCACGGTGCTCGTGCGGACGGACGGGGTGCGCC
The DNA here is from genome assembly GCF_030268885.1 of Kitasatospora phosalacinea. GTDB lineage: Bacteria > Actinomycetota > Actinomycetes > Streptomycetales > Streptomycetaceae > Kitasatospora > Kitasatospora phosalacinea_C. The sequence continues at coordinate 19,173 of NZ_BSSA01000044.1, read as the reverse complement.
GTCGCACCCGGGTCTCCGTCCCGGGCGGCGGGTGCGCCGTCCGGGACGGCGTACGCCCCTTGTCGCGGCCCCCGGCAGGCGCCGGGATCTTCCCTGTTGGGGGCTGGTTTGATTGACTGCCCGTCATGACCTCCCGTGTGTTCGAATCCGTGCCGCCCGATCCGATCGCCTACCTGGACCGGCTGGCCGTCTCCGAACTGGGTCGGGAGTACAAGGCGGCGATGCTGGCGGCGCTGGCGGTCGAACGCGGGCAGACGGTGGTCGACCTGGGCTGCGGGCCCGGCACCGACCTGTCCGCGCTGGCCGAGGCGGCCGGGCCGGAGGGCACCGTGCTGGGGGTGGACCACGACCGGGAGGCGGTGGACACCGCCGCCGAGCGGACGGCCCACCTGCTGCAGGTCGACGTCCGGCTGGGCGATCTGCACGAACTGCCGCTGCCGGACGGGAGCTGTGACCGGGCCCGCACCGACCGGGTGCTGCAGCACGTGGCCGACCCGGCGCTGGCGCTGCGCGAGGCCCGCCGGGTGCTGCGGCCGGGCGGGCTGCTGGTGCTGGGCGAACCGGACTGGGGCACCCTGACCGTCGACCACCCGGACGCGGCGCTGACCGCCGCGTACACCCGGTACGTCACCGACCAGGCGGTGCGCAACGCCCGGATCGGCAGCCAGCTGCCGCGGCTGGCCGCCGGGGCCGGGCTGGAGGTGCTGGACGTGCGGCCGCTGACCCCGGTCTTCCGCGAGGTCTCCGCCGCCGACCGGGTGCTGGGCCTGCAGCGGGTCACCCACCGCGCGGTGGCGGCCGGCTACTTCTCCGCCGCCGACGCCGACCGCTGGCTGACCCACCTGGCCACCGGGACCTTCCTGGCCACCGTCACCTTCCACGTGGTGACGGCCCGCGCCTGACGGTCGGCCGCCCGGGGAGGAGGGCGAGGGCGAGCAGGTCGGTGAACACGCCGATCGGGTCGTCCCAGCCGCTCGCGGGATCGGTCCAGTCGCCGTTGGTGTTGACGGCGAGCCGACGGGTGCCGTCGGCGGTGGCGAAGGCGTACGTCCAGGAGCCGAAGGTCGCGCCGCCCATGCCCCAGAGGGTCTCGGTGCCACCGGGCGGCGTGAGGGCGCAGATGCCGAGGCCGTAGGCGGCGCCGGGGAGCCAGTCGCGGGTGGGGACAGTGGTGAGCAACTCCCGTTGCCACGCGGGCGGCAGCAGGCGGCCGGAGAGCAGGGCCGCCAGGAAGCGGTTCAGGTCGGCGACGGTGGAGACCAGGTCGCCCGAGGCCCAGAACGGGGCGGGATCGAGTGCGGTGGCGTCCAACACGGGCGCGCCGGGGTCGGTGCGGAAGAGCCTGGTGTAGTGGCGGGCGTGCGGGACGGGCAGGCCGTGGTCGTCGGCGGCGGGCAGGTGGGTGCCGGTCAGGCCGAGCGGGCGGCTGATCCGCCGGTCGATCTCGGCGGCCAGGGGGCGGCCGGTGACCCGTTCGACCAGCAGCCCGGCCAGGACGTAGTTGGTGTTGGAGTACGCCCAGCCGGTGCCCGGGGCGAACGCGGGCGGACGGGCCGCGGCCACCTGCAGCAGCGTCTGCGGCGGGTGGGTGGGGTGGGCGTTCAGCGCGGCCGGGTCGTCGGTGTGGCTGGGGATGCCGCTGGTGTGGTCGAGCAGCATCCGTACGGTCGCACCGGCGGCCAGTTCGGTTCCGGGGCCGGACAGTTGGTCGGTCACCTGGTCGTCCAGTCCGATCCGCCCCTCGGCGGCGAGCTGGAGGACCACGGTGGCGGTGAAGGTCTTGGTGATGCTGCCGACCCGGAACCTGTCCTGCGGGGTGCGCTCCCGCCCGGTCGCGGTGTCGGCGGTGCCCGCGGTGGCGCGCCAGCGGTGGGGGCCGTCGTGGAGTTCGACCAGGATGCCGGGGATCGCGCCCTCGGTGACGGCCCGTTCGAGCAGCCGCCTGATCTCCGGCTGGTCGGCGGCGGTGTCGGCGGTGGCGCTCTCGGTGTCGTGTCGTTGCACGGCGGCGGGTCCCCCTGGCCCCGGGCGGTTCAGCGGTCGGGCGGTTCAGCCGTCGGGCGGTTCAGCCGTCGGGCGGTTCAGTCGTCGGCGGCCTGCTGCCCGGCCGCCGCCCGGGCCCGGTGGGCGAGCCCGGCGCGGTCGACGCCAGCCAGGGCGAGCGCCCTGGGCACCGTGCCCAACTCGGCGGACAGGACGCCGAGCAGCAGGTGGGCGGAGGTCAGGTCCTTCTTGCGGACGGCCGTGAAGCCGCGTTCCATGGCGAGCTTGCTGGAGGCGCCCAACCGGGGCCGCTCGCCGCTCGGGGTGGGTGCGGACAGGCCGTGGGCGCCCGGACTGACGCCGACCGCCCGCAGGCTGTGCTCGAACTCCCGGTCCAGCGCGGCCCGCACGGCGTCCCGGTCGAGTCCGGCGGCGGCCAGCAGCCGGGCGGCGACGTCGGGCTGCCGGGCGGGGTCAGCGGCGAGGGCGAGCAGCAGGTGGTGCGCGTCGGTGGTGGCCGACCCGTCCCGCCGGGCCTCGTCGGCGGCCCGGAGCAGCACATCGTGCAGGTAGTGGTCGAACGCGCTCATTCGCCGCGCCTCCTCAGCGTGACGCCACCGGCGATCAGCCGCTTGGCGTGCTTCTTGTGGACGGCCTGCCGGGTGACGCCGAGCGCCTCGGAGACCTGCGGCCAGCTCCAGCCCGCCCGCATGGCCTGTTCGACGGCGGCGTCCTCCAGCCGGTCGGCGAGCCGTCGCAGGGCGGCGACGGCAGCCAGGGCGTCGGCCGGGTCGGCGGGGAGGGGGGTGTCGTCCAGCGGCATGCGAGCAACTTAGGTTGACTAACTCGCCGCTGTCAACCCTGGTTGCTTCCTCTCACCGCCGGGCGGCTTCCCGCCGTTCGTGGCGGGTGCGGGCCAGCCGGTGGGCGGTGCTGAGCAGTTCGCGGGTGGCCGCGGCGGTGCGCTCGGCGGGGTTGGTCACGGCGAGCCAGCCGGCGGCGCCGTAGACGGGGTGCGCGATCAGGGTGTCGTCGGCGGGGGACGACGGGTCGGTGTCCGGGGCGCAGCGGGCGAGTTCGGCCTTTCCCGCGGCGATGTTGACCCGGAAGGCGCCCGGGCGGTCCAGGCGGGAGGCCGTGTCGTCGGGGTGGTCCTTGGTGACGACCGTCGCGAACGGCTGGGCCGTGGCCGGGAGGGTGCCGTCGGGCGCGTAGTAGAAGAACGCGTCGCCCCAGCCGGCCTCCGGGGTGCCGTCGCCGGGGCCGGGGCGCAGGGTCAGGACGCCGTCGAGGGCGGCGATGAAGTCGATGGTCTCGTCCATGGTCATGTGCTCTAGCGTGGCATTCACGTGCTTGTGGAGACTTCGGCGGTCGAAAGGCGGGGATCCGGGTGCAGAGTCTCAACTCCGGGGTGCTGCGGACGGTGGACGTGGCGCGGCGCGCCGGGTGCTCGGTGCAGCAGGTCCGCAACCTGGAGCGGGACGGGGTGCTGCCGCCCGCCGACCGCACCCCGGCCGGGTACCGGGTCCACACGGAGGTGCACCTGCACTCCGCGCTGGCCTACCGGGCGCTGGCGGCGGGTGCAGGACCGGCCGAGGCCAAGCGGATCGTCCGGGCCTTCCACCGGCCGCCCCGGGCGGAGGCGCTGGCGCTGCTCGACGCGGCGCACGCCCGGCTGGACGCGGAGCGGGCCAGGCTGCGGCTGGCCCGGGAGGCGGCCGGGGCGATCGCCGCGGAGCCGATCGGCGAGGTGCGCGCCTCGGACGCGATGGGCGTCTCGGAGCTCGCCGCCGCCCTGGGCGTGCGCCCCTCCGCGCTGCGGCACTGGGACGCGGAGGGGCTGGTCGTCCCCGACCGCGATCCGGTCCGGGGCACCCGGCGGTACACCCCGGCCCAGGTCCGCGACGCCCGGATCGTCCACCAGCTGCGCCTGGCCGGGCACCGGATCGGGCCGCTGCGCACCCTGCTGCCCGAACTGCGCGGCGCCCGCGGCCCGGCGGAGGTCACGGCGGCACTGGCCGCCCGGGACGCAGGGCTGACCGCCCGTTCGCTGGCCCTGCTGGAGGGGGCCGCCGCGCTCGGCGCGCTGCTGGCCTGCGCCCGGGCCGAGGGCTGAACCGGGCCGGGGTCGAGCTGGGGCCGGGGTCGAGCTGGGGCCGGGCCGGGCGGTCAGCGGTGGCAGGGCGGTCAGCGGTGGCAGCGCGGGGCGGGCGTCAGGTGGCGTCGGCGGTCTCGATCTGGTGGATCAGGCGCTTGAGTTGGGCGACCTCGTCGCGCAGGGCGCGTTCACCGGCGGGGGTGAGGGTGATCCAGGTGCGGGGGCGGCGGCCCTCGTAGCCCTTCTCGACGGCGATCAGGGCGGCCTTCTCCAGGACGGTGAGGTGCTGGCCGAGGTTCCCGGCGGTCAGGTCGAGGGTGGTGCGCAGGAAGCCGAACTCGGCGCGCCGGGCCTGGTGGGCGACGGCGAGGATGCCGAGGCGGATGCGCTGGTGGACGGTGTCGTCGAGGGCCTTGGCCGGGTGCTGCCCGGCGGCGTCGTCCACGGCGTTCCCGGCGTTCCCGGCGGTTCCGGCCGGGCTCATGCGGCGGCCTGCGGGCGGGCGCGGCGGTTGGCGAGGGCGAAGAGGAGGGCTCCGGTGAGCAGGTACAGGGCGGGGACGCCGTGGCGGCTCAGGGCGGACCAGGGGCCCGCGGCCGCGCCCCACCAGCCGAAGGTGACGGGGGTCAGTTCGATCAGCAGGTAGCCGAGGGCGAACAGGGCCAGCGCGCGGCTGCGGTCGATCCGGGCGAGCACCAGCAGGGGAACGCCGACCGCGGCGGCCCCGCCGAGGAACTGCTGGACCAGCCGGGTGCCGCGGGTGTCGGCGGCCAGGTGCAGGCCCCAGAGGTCGAGGTCGGCGCCGGGTGCGGGCTGGGAGGCGCCCCACCAGGTGGTGACGGCGAGGGCGGCGACGGCGGCGGCCCCGGCGAGGACGTACGGGCGGACGGGGGTGCCGACGCCGCGGCGGCGGGCGCGGTGCAGGTACCACCAGGCGGTGGCGGCGTACGCGGCGAGCGTGGCGGTCGTCCAGTAGACGGAGGAGCCCTGCCGCATCACGGTGCAGGTGTCACCGGGGGCGGCCGGGCCGCCGGGGCAGGGGACGACCGTCTGCTGGAAGGTGAGGCGGCCGACCAGGACGCCGCCCAGGGTGACCAGGCCGAACAGCAGCAGCGGGATCCAGGCGTCGCGCTGGACCGCTCGCACCCGTCGGGTCAACTCGCCGAGACCGGACAGGACTTCACGGGGGGTGCCGGGCAGCGGCACCGAGGCGTCTGTCATGCAGTCAGCTTTGCATCACAGACCTGTTGCCGCAAGAGAGCTGGCGCGGGCGGGCGCGCGGAAGGGGCGGGCACCCGGTGGGTGCCCGCCCCTGGAGGCCGTGCCGGACCGTGCCGACGGTTCCTCAGGCCCGGCCGAGGGCCCGGTCCACGGCGATCTCGATCACCACCCGCTCGGGGTTCTCCCGGGGCTGGCGGTAGCGCTCGGCGTAGCGGCGCACGGCGTCGGCGACGGAGGCGGCGTCCTGGCGGACCACGGCCCGGCCCTCCAGGGTGGCCCAGCGGGCCCGGTCGACCTGGCAGAGGGCGACCCGCAGCCCGGCCTCGCCCGCGGCCAGCACGTTGCGGACCTTGCGGCTCTCCCGGCTGCTGATCACCCGGGCGGTGCGGGTGGCCGGGTCGAAGGTCGCGCCGACCGGGACGACGTGCGGGGTGCCGTCGGGGCGCAGCGTGGTGAGGGTGCACAGCTGGTACTCGCGCCAGAAGGCGAGGTAGGCCGGGTCGAGGTCGTGGAGGTCGTGTGCCATGTCGGCATGCTAGTGCCGTGTCGGGCGGCCTCCGCCCGACACGGCACCGCCGCTAGCGGGCGAAGTTCGCGGCGATCCGCTGCTGGAGGTAGTCGGCCGCGGTGATCGGCGGGTAGCGGCCCTCCGGGCCCTCGATCACTACGTCGCGGTCGGCCTGCGCGAAGAACGCGATGCTGTGGCGGGCCGACCGGTCCTCGTCGGGCCCCGGCGACCTGACCCGGTGGAAGTTCGACGGGAGCCGGTCGTCGCTCCACCGCATCAGCATGTCCCCGATGTTGCAGGTGATCACGGAGTCCGCCGGTTCGACCGGCGTCCACTCCTGCGCCTCGGCCTCCTTGCCCGGGCACACCTGCAGGCCGCCCTGCCCGTCCCGCTGGAACAGCAGCGTCAGGCAGTCGAAGTCGGTGTGCGCCCCGGCCCGCCACACGTTCGCGGGGACCACGGCGTCCTCGGGCACGGCGAAGTAGTGCAGCATCCGCAGGGTCGACTGGTACTGCGGGCTCGCCGGGTCGTGGGCGTGCGCGAAGAACCCCTCGGGCAGCCCCAGCCGGTCGGCGAAGCAGGACAGCACCCGCATCGCCAGCTCCCGGCAGCTCGCCTCGAACGCCAGCACGCGTTCCCGGAACCCGGGCAGTGCGTCGTCCGGCCACAGGCCCGCCATGTGCGGGCGGGTCACCTGGTACGACTCCTTCCGGTCGGGCGTCCCGACCGAGGGGCGCACCTGGGACATCGACTCCCAGCCGGAGTTGAGCCCCTTCTTCAGGGCGTGCCGCGCCTTGGTCTCCTCCGGCAGGGCGAAGAAGGCCGCGGCGTCGGCGAACGCGCGGTCCACGGTGGCGGGTTCGATGCCGTGGTTGACCAGTTGGAAGAAGCCGATGTCGGTGGCGGCGGCCCACAGCTCCTCGGTGATCTCGGCCTTGCGGTGCTCGAAGTCGGTGAGGTCGATGCGGCGGATCTCCCGGGCGGACGTCTCCGTCCCGGCCCCGCCCATCCGGGACTCCCTGGCCAACTCGTCGAGCGCGTACGCGGTGCTGGTGCTGCTCGTCGTCGTGGCTGTCGCTCCTCCGGCAGGAAGTGGGGTACGGGGTGCGGTGACCGCGGGGGCCCAGCGGGCCAGGCCGGCCGCCAACCGGTCCGCGGGGAGCCGGACGTGCTCCCCGTCGCGCACCAGCACCTCGCCCCCGACCAGCACGGCCGCCACCGTCCTGCTGCCCGCGCAGGTCAGCAGCGTCGCCCCCGGGTCGCGGACCGGGAGGCAGGCGTAGTCGCGGTCGAAGCGGTGCAGGACGAGGTCCGCCCGCATCCCCGCCCGCACCCCGCCGTCCGGGTTCTCCTCGATCCCGAGCACCCGGTTCGCGCCGCCCGCCGCCATCGCGAACATCTCGGGGAACCCGAGCAGGTCCGCCCGGCGGTGCGCGGCCCGCTGCAGGTAGGCGCCGATGCGCAGCGCCTCCAGGATGTCCTGGGTGTCGTTGCTGGCGGCCCCGTCGACCCCGAGGCCGACGCTCAGTCCGGCCGCCAGCATCTCGGGCACCGGTGCGATCCCGCTGCCGAGCCGCATGTTGCTCAGCGGGTTGTACGAGACGCCGACGCCGTGCCGGGCGAGGGTGGCCCGCCCCTCGGCGTCGAGCTCCACGCAGTGCACGGCGAGCAGCCGCTCCCACAGGAACCCGGCCCGCTCCAGGTAGGCGACGGCGCCGACCCCGGCGTGGTCGCGGCACGTCGTGTCGTCCGTGGTGGTCTCCAGCAGGTGCAGCGAGACGGGCAGGCCGCGCTCCTCGGCGTACGCGCGCACGGCGCCCATGCCCTCCGGGGTCAGGCACCGCACGTTGGGCACGGCCAGGCCGATGTCCACCCGGCTGCCGCGCGCCTGCGCGATCAGCTCGTCGGTGTGCGCGAGGGCCTCCGGCAACGGCTGCATCAGCCGCGGGTCGAAGCCCCACCGGCGGCTCGGGTCGGCCCGGTCGGCGACGCCCCGGCACAGCACGGCCCGTACGCCGCTGTCCCGGAGGGCCCGCAGGACCGCGTCGTGCACCTCGGGCGAGGGGTGCGGCCACATGTGCTCGACGAGCGTGGTGGTGCCGCTGCGCAGGGCTTCGGCCGCGGCCGCGGCGGCGGCCGCGTAGGCCCGTTCGGGCGTGAGCTGCGCCGCCTCCTCGCCGACCGCCCGCAGCCAGGCGAGCAGTCCGAGCCCTTCGCCGGTGCCGCGCAGCCCGGCCTGGAAGAGGTGGGTGTGGGTGTTGACCAGGCCGGGCGTCAGGTGTCCGCCGTGCCCGTCCAGGACCTCGCCCCGGCACGGGAGTTCGCCGTGCGCCGAGAGCGCCGCGACCCGTCCGTCGGCGAGGTGCACGTCCGTCCCGGGCAGCCAGCGGCCCCCGCTGAGTACGGTCACGTCCGTGATCGTCGCGAGCGTCATCGGGTGGTCTCCTTCCGGCGCCGGGCCGCGCCCGTGTGGTGGAACAGCAGGTTGAGCAGGAACGCGGCGATCCCGGTGACGGCGATGCCGCTGTCCAGGACGGTGCGCAGGGACGGGGGGAGCGGCGCGTAGAAGTCCGGTGCGCCGAGGGGGAGCAGGCCGAGCGCGAAGGCGAGGGCGACGGTCAGCAGGTTCCGCGGCTCGGACAGGTCGGCGCGGGCGAGGATGCGCAGCCCGACGGCGCCCACCGTCCCGAACATCACGAGCGAGACCCCGCCGAGGACCGGCCCCGGCACGGCGGCGACGGCGGCCCCGAGGACGGGCACGAACGCCAGCAGCACCATCAGCGCTCCGGACAGCGCCACCACGTGGCGGCTCTTGACGCGGGTCACGCTCACCAGGCCCACCGACTGCCCGAACGTCACGACGGGGAAGGAGGCGAGCGCCCCCGACAGCGCGGTGGCGGCCCCGTCGGCGCGCAGCGCCCGCACGACGGTGGGCGCGTCGTCGCCGCGGCCGACGATCTGGCCGACCGCGAGGGTGTCGCCGACGGACTCCACCATGTTCACGAGCTGCACGACGAGCATCGCCGCGACGGCGGGCAGCACGAGGGCGGGCACCCCGAAGGCGGCCGGATCGGGCACCGTGACGACGCGCGCGTCCGCGACCCCCGACCCGTCGAACAGTCCCAGCGGCACCGCGGCCGCGGTGCCCGCGGCCATGGCGAGGAGCACCGAGAAGCGGGCGAGCGCGGGCGGTGCGGCGCGTTCCACGACGACCGCGAGCAGCACCGTCCCGGCGGCGAGCGCGAGCCCGCGGCCGCCGCTGCCGCCGGTCCCCTGCCCGGCGACGAGACGGGCCGCCGAGGGCACCAGCGAGAACCCGATGACGGCGATGACCGTCCCGGTGACCAGCGGCGGGAACAGGTGCAGGCAGCGCCCGAACCAGGGCGCGACGGCCAGTGTCACCAGGCCGGAGACGACGGTCGCCCCGAAGACGGCGGCGAGCCCGTGCTGCTGCCCGATGAGGACGGCGGGGGTGATCGCGGTGAACGTGGAGCCCATCACGATCGGCAGCCGCGCCCCGAACCACTTCAGGCCCAGCGACTGCAGCACGGTGGCGATCCCGCTGACCAGCAGGTTGGCGCTGATGAGCAGCCGGATCCGGTCCTCGGGCAGGTGCAGCGCGGTTCCCACGAGCAGCGGCATCGTGGCCATGCCCGCGTAGGCGACGAGCAGGTGCTGCAGGCTCAGCGGTACCAGCCGCCGCCACGGCGGTCGTACGTCGACGGGGTGGGGTCCTCGGGGTGCGGGTGCGACGGCGTGCTCGACGACAGCCATCGTTCCTCCTCACAGCTCGGCGGAAGACGGCTGGTTAGCGCCCGGACGAGCCCAGCGCCCGGACGCGCACCGGCCGTTGCAGCCATGACCGGTGTGGAGGTGACGGTAGGCAGGCGGTGTTTCGGCGGCGTTGCGCTCCGGAAACCGCGGCGTACCCGACCGCGCGGGGCGGCGCGGCCCGACGGCCGGACGGCGGCGGCGCGGTCGGGTGGCCGGACGGCGGCGGCGCGGTCCGGTGGCCGGACCCGGGCGCGTCGTCGTCCGTCCGGCCGGGTAGCGTCACCGCTGGTGGGGGCGGCCCCCGCCGCGGTCGGAGGGGAGTGCGGGTGTCGGCGGTGGAGGTCCGGGCGGAGGGTCCGGAGGCTTCCGGGGTGGCGGAACTGCTGCCCCGGTCCAGGGAGTTCGCGGTCGAGGGGTTCGCGGGGGACGCCTCCGCGGTGCCGGCCCGCCCGTCGGCGGCGCTGCTGGCGGCGGAGGGTTTCGCGCTCGCGGACGGCCCGAAGCGGCGCGGCAAGCTGCTGCGCGAGCGGGTGCCGTTGGAGTCGCACGCGCAGCTGGTGCTCTCGGCCTCGCGCCCGGAGGTGGTCGCGGCGGTGGAGTCGGCGAACGCGGGCCGGCTGCCGCACCTGGTGCCGCTGCGGGTCGGGCGGATGGCGGCCTCGCCGTTCGCGTTCCTGCGCGGTTCGGCGGGGCTGATGGCGCACGACCTGGCGACCACGCCGGTCAGCGGCATCGCGGCGCAGCTGTGCGGGGACGCGCACGCCGCCAACTTCGGCCTGTACGGGGACGCCCGGGGCCGGTTGGCGCTGGACCTGAACGACTTCGACGAGACGGTCTCGGGCCCGTGGGAGTGGGACCTGAAGCGGCTGGCGGCCAGCCTGGTGCTGGCGGGGCGGCAGGCCGGGGCGGACGAGGTCGCCTGCCGCCGGGCGGCGTTCGACGCGGCGGCGACGTACCGGCGGACGGTGCGGCAGCTGGCGAAGCTCCCGGCGCTGGACGCCTGGAACGCCTGGGACGCCATCGCGGAGCACCAGTTGGTGGAGTTCGCGGGCGCGCACGAGCTGAGCGGACTGCTGGCGGCGGTGTCGGCGAAGGCGCTGCGCAACACCGGGGCGAAGTTCGCGGCGCGCTCCACCGTCCGCACCGAGGACGGGGGTTGGCGGTTCGCCGCGGCGCCGCCGATCCTCAGCGAGGTGACGGACCGTGAGGCCGAGCTGGTGGCAGGCTCGTTGGCGTCCTACCGGCACACCGTCCCGGCGGAGCTGCACCCGCTGCTGGCCCGGTTCCGGGTGCAGGACGTGGCGTTCCGGGTGGTGGGCACCGGCAGCGTCGGCACCCGCTCGTACGTGGTGCTGCTGACCGACCGCAGGGGCGGGCCGCTGGTGCTGCAGGTGAAGGAGGCCCGGGCCTCGGTGCTGCTGCCGCACCTGGTGCGGGCCGGGTTCCCGGTGCCGGACGGGGGCGGGCACGAGGGGCGCCGGGTGGTGCTCGGGCAGAAGCGCATGCAGGTGGTGTCCGACCCGCTGATGGGCTGGACCAGCGTCGCCGGACTCCCCTACCAGGTACGGCAGTTCCGCAACCGCAAGGGCAGCGTCGACCCGGCCGCGCTGACCGCCTCCCAGCTCGACGACTACGGCCGCCTCACCGGCGCGCTGCTGGCCCGCGCCCACGCCCACACCGCGGACGCCGCGCTGATCGCCGGGTACTGCGGCAAGGACGACCGCCTGGACGACGCGGTGGCCCGGTTCGCGGTCGCCTACGCCGACCGGTCCGAGGCCGACCACGCGGCGCTGCTGGCCGCGATCCGCACCGGCCGTCTCGCCGCGGAGCCCGCGCCGGGCGCCTGAACCGGGCCCGGGCGCCTCGACCGGGGCGCCCGGGCCCGGTTGCGGTGCAACCGTCCGGGTTGTGGTGCAACCGTCCGGGTTGCGGTTCCGTCTCCATTCCCGCGCACCGGTGCGGATCGTGACCGCGTGCTGCCACATTGGTGACTGAACTCAACCGCTCGGACAGGAGATTGACGATGGTTTCGGGGGACGGGGCCGTGTCGGCCGAGGTCGTGGTCGACGCGCTGCTGCAGCCGGACGGGGCTGCCTCGGCGGCCCTGGAGGCGGAGTCGGTGGCCCGGGTGCGCCACGAACTGCAGCGCCTGCCGCGCTGGCAGCAGGCGCTGGCGGCCGCGACGGCCGCACCGCGGGACGCGGCGGCCCGCGCCGCGCTCACCGGGGCCGTCGACGAGGTGCTCGGCTTCAACTCGGCGCTGGCGCAGTCGCTCCGCCTGACGGACGCCGCTGCCGCCGCCGCGCCCGCGGCCCCGTCCGCTGCCGCCGTGCCGGGCGGGGGTGCGCCCTCGTTCGAGAAGGCTCCCCCGCCGACCCTGATCGCCACCCCCGCCGTGCCTGCTGCCCCCGCCGCCCCGCCCGCTCCCCCGGCCCCGCCGTCCGCGGCCCCGTTCGCCCCGCCGTCCGCGGCCCCCTCCGCACCACCGTCCGCCGCCCCGTTCGCGGCCCCCGCCGCGCCGGGGCTGCCGCCCGCCCCGCCCGCGGCGCCGCCCGGCGCCCCCGCCGCGCCCGTCTACCCGGCGCTGCCCACCGGCGCCCCGGTCGACCCGGCGGTGCTGGCCAAGCGCAAGCGGATCGCGCTGGGCGTCGGCGCGGTGGTCGTGGTGGGCGGCCTGATCCTGCTGGGCAGCACCGTGTTCGGCGGCGGAGGCGCCCCGCACCTGCCCGGTTCGGTGGAGGGCGAGAAGCTGCGGGCCAGTTCGGCGAAGGGCGACTACCCGGACTGGAACGACATGAATGCGAGCATGACCAAGCTGGGCGTGCAGGACATCCAGGGGGCGGTGTACGGCGAGGTGCCGGAGGCCGAGGCCGACAGCCCGTTCGGGGGCAGCGACCGCGAGGCGCGCTGGAACGTGGTGATCGGCAAGCCCGGCCCCGGGTTCCAGCAGTGGGTCGCCCAGATGGCCTCGTCCGCCGACGAGAGCGACGCCCCGCACGTCGTCGAGTCGAGCCTGGACGGCACGATGTACTGCGACTCGTACGACCCGGACGACAGCGCGCGGACCCGGGCCCGCAAGGAGATCACCTGCGTCTGGTCCGACAGCGACCACCTGATCGTCGTCATCGGCACGGGCGTCGACGAGAACCTCCCGCCCAAGGTCCTGGAGCGCATCCACCGCGGCAGCGAGCACTGACGCCCCGGAGGAGCACCGCTCCGCGCCCGGAGCGCGGTCGCGCACAATGGGGTGATGCGCACACGTGAGGTCCGGGTCGAGGAACTGCCGCTGCTCCAGGAGATCGAGCGGGCGGCCGGAGGCTGCTTCCGCGAGGTCGGGATGGACGCGATCGCGGACGACGAGCCGTTCTCCGTCCCGGAGTTGACGGCGTTCCTGGACGCGGGCCTGGCCTGGGTCGCGGTGGACGGCGCCGACCGCCCGGTCGCCTACCTGGTCGCGGAGCGGGTCGACGACGCGCTGCACGTCGAGCAGGTCTCGGTGCACCCCTCGCACGCCCGCCGGGGCGTCGGCCGCGGCCTGCTGGAGCACCTGGCCGCGCGGGCCGCGGCCGAGGGCGTGCCCGCACTGACCCTCACCACCTTCGCCGACGTCCCGTGGAACGCCCCGTACTACGCCCGCTGCGGTTTCCGTCCCGTGCCGGAGGACGCCCTGGGGCCCGGCCTGCGCGCGGTCCGGGCCCGGGAGGCGGCGCACGGCCTGGACCGCTGGCCGCGCCTGGTGATGCGCCGCCCCCTCCGAGCGGCCGTCAGGAGGACGGCGCCGCGTCCGGAGCGGGGTCGGGACGGCAGCTGAGGTCGTGGGCGGGGAGGACGCCGGTGGCGAGGAAGCGGTCGGCGGCGGTGACCGCGCAGGACGGCGTGGCCGGGTCGTAGGCGCCGTGGTTGCCGCCCTCGACGGTGACCATCACGGCCCGTCGGCCGAGCGCGGAGCGCATGCCGAGGGCCCCTTGGTAGGGGGTGGCGGGGTCGCGGGTGGTCTGCAGCAGCAGGATGTCGGCGGCGCCCCGTCCGGCCCCCCGGTCGGTGACCCGGACGGCGGGTTCGGCGGGGGCGGGCCAGAACGCGCAGGGCCAGATGTTGGCGCCCATGCCCGCGAGCAGCGGGTTGCGCGCCCGGCTCTCGGTGACGGCCCGCTGGTAGCGGGCGGGGTCGCGGTCGGCGGGGGTGTCGTTGCACAGGACGGCGACGAGGGCCGCCACGTCGTTGTCGGCGGGGACGCCGGGGGTGTCGCCCTTGGCGAGCCACCAGTAGGGGACGGGGCCCGCGCCGTCGGCGGCCAGGAAGCTCCACCAGTCGGCGATCTCCGGGAACAGCGCGGTGTGGTACGAGTCGAGGCGGTACAGGGTGCGCCACAGGTTGCCGTCGACCGGCCCGGCCACCGGGTGGTCGACCGGGGTGCGGTCGAGTTTCGCGGCCAGTGCGAGGTAGTGGGCGCGGACGGCGGCGGGCGTCGCACCGAAGTGCAGGTCGGCGTCGCGGGCGGCGGCCCAGTCGGCGAAGTCCGCGAAGCGCAGTTCGGCGCCGCCGTCCCAGGAGGCGAGCCGTTCCTGCCAGGTGGCGTTGGGGTCGACGTTGCCGTCGAGGACGAAGCGGTCGGTGCGGCCGGGGAAGAGCTGGGCGTACACCGCGCCCAGGTAGGTGCCGTAGGAGGCGGCCCGGTAGGAGATCCGCGGTTCGCCGAGGGCGGCCCGGATGCGGTCGAGGTCGCGCGCGGTGTCGGCGGTGGTCAGGTGCCGGACGAGGTCGCCGCCCGCGGCGAGGCAGTCCCGGGCGAGGTCGCGGGCGAAGCGCACGTTCGGGGCGATCGAGCCGTCCGGGGCGGGGAACGGGAAGACCTGCTGCCAGGGCACGTCGGCGGGGGTCCGTCCGCAGGTCACGGGGGTGCTGTGGCCGACGCCGCGCGGGTCGAAGCCGACCAGGTCGTAGCGGTCCAGCACCTCGCGCGGGTACCCGGCGGCCAGTGCGCTCGGCAGGTGCAGGCTGGCGACGCCGGGGCCGCCGCCGTTGTGCACCAGGATGCCGCGCCGCAGGCCCGGCTTCGCCGTCGCCAGCCGGGACACGGCGATCTCGATCGTCCGCCCGTGCGGCGCCCGGTGGTCCAGGGGCACCCGCACCGTGGTGCACCGCAGTGCCGGGTCCACCGGCGCGCCCGAGGGGTCGGCCGGGCAGTCCGTCCACACCGGTCGCGGGGGCCGCTCGGCGGGCGCGGCCGCGGCCGCCTCCGCTCCTGCCGTCGTCCCGGCCAGGGCCAGGGCCAGCACGAACCCGACGGCTCCCAGGCGGCCGCCCGCACGCGATCTCGTCCACATGGACTAGACCATAGGGAGCCGGGCCGCTCGGCGCCATACCCCCGCAGGGGTGGGAGAGGTGGTCGACATGTCGACCAACCCCCTTTCCCTCCAGTGGAAATGACCTGACGTCAGCTCACCTGATCTCCGGCGCCCCGGACCTCGGTGCGGCGGACGGGCGCCGCCGCGGCGGCGCCGGACCGAACCGTCCGGTTCGGTCCGGTACGGTGGGGGCATGACACCCCCGCCCGGAGCCGACTCGACCCGCGACCGCATCGTCGCCGCGGCCACCGCCGAGTTCGCCCGGCACGGGATCGCCGGGGCCCGGATCGAGCGCATCGCCAAGGCCGCCCGCACCAGCAAGGAGCGCCTGTACGCGTACTTCCGCGGCAAGGAGGAGCTGTACGCGACCGTCGCCGCCGCGGAGTTGACGGCCGTCGCCGAGGCGACCCGGCTCGACCCGACCGACCTCCCGGCGTACGCGGGCCGCCTCCACGACTACTTCTCCGCGCACCCGGACCGGCTGCGCCTGATGTCCTGGGGCCGCCTGGAGCTCTCCCCGGACCCGGCCCCGGACGCGACGGGCACGACGGGCTCGGCGAACGCGGCGGACTCGGCGGACGACCCGGTGCGGGCCACCGTGCGGCACAAGACCGAGCAGCTGCGCCTGGCCCAGCAGGCGGGCCACCTCGACCCGTCCTGGGACCCGCTGGACGTCCTGGTGCTGCTCAACCAGCTCGCCACCGCCTGGGCCGGCCAGTCCGAGTTCCTGCCCGCCGACGAGGAGCAGCGCGCCGCCTTCCTGGCCGACCGCCGGGCCGCCGTCGTCCGGGCCGTCCAGCGCCTCTTCCCGGCCGCCACCTCCTGACCCCTCCCCCTCCCCGTCCCCCGTCACACGACCCGGTCCCGCCCCGGCCCGCCGACGATAAGCAGCAGGCCGCCGCAGCCCGGACCGTCCAACCCCCTACCACCCGGCCGACCCGGCCGCGGGCAGCGCGCACGGCGCCGTCGGGGACGGAAAACCGCTGGCCGGCGCGGTGCGCGGCGCGGCATGATCGCGGGCGTGTCCACCGCCACCCTGCTCCTCGCCCCCCGGATCAACGAGACCGGCCTGCAACTGCGCACCGCCGCCGGGCGGCGCGGGCTGCGGGCGTTCACGGCGGCGTCCTGGCGCGCCCCGCGGGAGCTGGCGGGGGCGCCGGTCCACCTGTACGGCGGGCCGCTGTTCGCCGACGCGGTGGGGCGGGAGCTGGGGCTGGCGCCGGTGGAGCCGTCGGACGGCTGGCTGGCCGCGCTGCCGCGCGAGGTGACCGGCCGCCGGGTGGAGTTGACGACGCTCGCCGCGGCGCGTCGGCTGTCCGGCCCGGCTTTCGTCAAGGCCCCGGCCGACAAGCACTTCGCCGCCCGGGTGTACCCGGAGGGCGCCGCCCTGCCCGGTCCGGAGCTGCTGGACGGTGACACGCCGGTGCTGGTCAGCGAGGTGGTCCGGTTCGAGGCCGAGTTCCGCCTGTTCGTCCTGGACGGCGCGGTGCGCGCCGCGTCCCGCTACGCCCTGGACGGTGAGCTCGCGGTCGCCGAACCGGGGCCGGACGGACCGGAGTTGCTGGCGTTCGCCGCGGAGGTGCTGGCCGCGGCGTCCGGCCCGGCCCGGCTGCCGAGTGCCGCCGTGGTCGACCTCGGCCGCACCGGGCGCGGCTGGGCGGTGGTCGAGGCCAACGCGGCCTGGGCCAGCGGCGGTTACGCGTGCGACTCGGACGCCGTGCTGGACGTGGTGCTGCGCGCGGCCGGTCCGCTCGCCGAACTCCCGTCCGCCGACCGCCCGTTCCTCCGACCGCTGACCGAGGTCGTCCGCTGACCGAGGTCGTCCGCCGACCGCGAGCGGCCTCCGCGTGCTCCCCCGCCGAAAGTCCCGTGCGTCCGGCGCCCGGCGTGGGTGAGGATGGCCGCCATGAGCTCTTCTCACCTCACCCACATCACCGAGCCGCCGGGCGTCGCGCCGGGCACGGGCTACACGCAGGTCGTCACCGGGACGGGGCGGCTGGTCCAGGTCTCCGGGCAGGTCGCGTTCGACGAGCGGGGCGAACTGGTCGGCGCGGGCGATCCGGAGGCCCAGGCCCGGCAGGTGTTCGAGAACCTGCGGCGCTGCCTGGCGGCGGCCGGGGCCGGGTTCTCGGACGTCGTGAAGTTCACCGTCTTCGTCACCGACGTCGCGTACCTGCCGGCCGTCCGCAAGGCCCGCGACGAGCACGTGGACACCGAGCGGCCGCCCGCGAGCTCGGCCGTCCAGGTCGCGGCGCTGTTCCGGCCGGAGGTCCTGATCGAGGTCGAGGCGCTGGCCGTCGTCGCCGACTGACGACGCCCCGCCCGCCCGGCCCGCGGGTGGCTGGTTTGCGTTCTACTCGCGGGCGGGGTCGGCCGCTTACGGTCGGTGGTGGGGGCTGCCCGGCGGCGGCCCCGTCCTGCAGGTGCCTTGTCAGGAGGACGGATGACCACCGACGCCACCACCCCCGCCCCCGGTGCCCCCGGCGCGCAGCCGCTGGTGCCGCTGCACTGCCTGCTGCGGGCCGAGGCCGGTCCGCCCCGGCTGGCCGCGCTGCCGACCGGGACGCCGGTGTGGGTGCTGACCCGGCACGCGGACGTCCGGCAGGCGCTCGCCCACCCGGACCTCGGCCGGGCCCCGCTGTACGCGCCGGACGCCCCGCCGATCACGCTGACGCCGAACATCCTGGACGACCCGTCCTCGATCCTGAACAGCGACGGACCGGAGCACCAGGCGATCCGCCGCACCGTCCAACGCGCTTTCACGCCACGGGCGATCGAGCGCTGGCGGCCCTGGGTGGACGGGGTGGTGCGGGAGCTGGTGGGCGACCTGGTCGCCTCGGGGTCGCCGGTCGAGGTGGTGGAGGCGCTCACCAAGCCGCTGCCGGTGCGGGTGATCAGCCGGCTGATGGAGCTGGAGGGCCTGGACACCGAGCGGCTCGGCCGCTGGAGCGACCACGCGCTGTCGACCACGGCGTACAGCGCCGAGGAGATCGGGGCGGCGATCCGGGAGTTCGGCGCGTTCGGGCACCAGCTGGTGCAGGAGCGGCGGAAGAACCCGGGCGAGGACCTGGTGAGCTCGCTGGTGCAGGCCGCCGACCAGACCGGCGGCATGACGGAGGCCCAGATCACCTCGCTCACCATCGGACTGGTGATCGCCGGGCACGAGACCACCATGACCAGTTTCGGCAACGCCCTGGTCTACCTGCTCGACCCGGACCGCACCGACCGCCCGGGGCAGGCCGAGCACCCGGACCGCGCTGTGGCCTGGCGGCGGATCGGCGCGGACCCGGCTGCGGCCGCCGCGGCGACCGAGCAGCTCCTGCGCACCGTGCCGCTCGGCGACCGCACCACCGCCCCGGGCTCGCTGCGCCGGGCCACCGCCGACGTGGAGATCGGCGGCGTGACCATCCCGGCGGGCGCGGTCGTGGCCGCCGACGCGGTGGCCGCCAACGCCGACCCGGAGGTCTACCCGCCCGGCCCGCTCGACCTGTTCGCCCCGCTCGGCACCCCGTCGCTGACCTTCGGCGCCGGACCGCACCACTGCCTGGGCGCCTGGCTGGCCCGGATGGAGCTCGAACTCGGCCTGCACCACCTCGCCCGCGCCCTGCCCGACCTGCGCCTGGCCACCCCCGTCGACCGCATCGAGTGGCGCACCGGCCTGGTCACCCGCAGCCCGCTCCGCCTGGAGGTGTCCTGGTGAGCGACGCCCCGCCCCTGGTCGTGACGGTCGACCGGGCCCGCTGCATCGGCAGCGGCCTGTGCGCCCGCACCGCCCCCGCCGACCTCTCCCTCGCCCCCGACGGCCGCGCGACCCCCGCCCGCCCGACCACCGAGGGCTCCGCCGAACTGACCGAGGCCGCGGAGATGTGCCCCGTCGAGGCCATCACCGTCCGCGACGCCGCCACCGGCGAACTGGTCGCCCCCGTCTGGTGACCCACCGCCGACGGCCGGGGCCCGCTGCCCGACCGCACCCACCGCCGACGGTCGGGGCCCGCTGCCGGGCCCCGGCCGCGCACGGCGCTCCGCTCAGAAAGTGTGGGGTAATTGGCTAGCTACTGATCGTTGAGGTCGTCGGCGAGGCGGCGGGCTGCTTCGGTCTCGATGGGGCCGCGTAGTTCGATCTCCTCGCCGGCGAGGCGGGCGGCCATGAGGCGGATCATGGCGACCTTGATCATCGCTTCGGCGTGCGCGGTCTTGCGCTCGTAGTCCCTCGCCAACCGTCTGCACCGTCCCAGCCAGGC
>NZ_BSSA01000043.1 GCF_030268885.1 Kitasatospora phosalacinea | reverse complement strand
CCCGCGCAGCGGGTCCCTACGGGCCTTCGGCCCTTCGGTTCGCCTCGCGCTCCGCGCGAGGGGGCCGCCCTTCGGGCGGCCTGGACCCGCTGCGCGTGTCCGGCACCGCGGCTTCGCCGCGGTGCGGCCCGTCGCTTCGCTCTGGGCCTGGGCGCGCCTCCGCTTCGCTCCGGCGGCCGGGTCGGCTGATGCCCGGTCAACTCGTTGGCCTGGGTTTTTGGCTGACGGAGGGGCGGCCTTCGGCCGGGCTGACTAGGGAGAGGGGTGCCCGCCGGCTGCATGTCGGACCGGCCGGGGCTCGACTGGCATCGGCGGGCACCCGCCGTTCGTCTGCCCCGCTTCCTGCGGGTCATGCCATTCCGCCAGACGGCCTGTCATCCTCGCAGGTGCTTCACTTTGCACCGTCAGACGATCTCGCCGTTAAGGGGCTCCCCTCTGGGAGGAGGCGCTATGGCATTCCTCCCAGATAATGTGAGGAAAACCGGCCTTCCCTGCATCAGAAATTCCCCGCTTGAAAATCCCGTCTCAGGGCCTGTGTGAATTCTCCGTCGAATTCTCGGAGTGCGTGGTTCCGCCCAGGAGGTGTTGCTCGATTGCGGCCGGGACGCTCGCGGTCACCGCGAGGATCTGGTTCACCCCGGTGAGGTCGAACAGTCCTTGGACCCGGGGTGTGGGTGCTGCCAGCACGATGGGGATGCCGTGCTGGTTGCGGCTGGCGGTGATCAGCTCGCTCAAGCCGCTGGAGTCGCACGAGTCCAGTTCGGCAAGGTCCAGGACCAGCAGAGGCGGGCGGTCCTGGAACGCGGCGGCCAAGGCTCCGCGCAGCTGGTGGAGGCTGTCGTAGTCCAGTTCGCCGGCCAGGTGCAGCACGCGTGCGGGGGTGGGGGCGGGCAAGGTGGTGATGCGCAGGGTCGAATCGAAGTCCTGTGTGGCCACGTGGTCAGCTTGCCATGGCGGTGGGGACGGGTTGCCCCGGTAGTGCTGTCGCGCCCGGCCAACAGGTGGGCGCTGGGGGGTGTTTGCGCTGCTCACCGGGCGTAGCAGTGCCCCTGTCGCGCCCTTCTCGGCGGGGGCGTGACAGGGGGTCGTGACAGCTCTGGAGGTCACCGGAAGAACCGGCGCTTCCTGGGCTCGGGCGCGGGCTCCGGGTCCGGCTTCGGCTCGCGGGCCCGGAGCCGGGCTTCCCGGGCTTCGTCGGCGGCCTTGAGGGCGAGGGCTGCTTCGGCTTCGCGGGCCCGGTCGGACTCGGCGCGGCAGGGCTGGCACTCCTCCTCGCCGTCCCAGCTCCCGTCCATCTCGTTGTGGTAGCTCGGGTCGTCCGGCCGTCGGTGGCAGGTGGGGCAGTGGCGGCGCTGCATGTCCTGCTCGTGCTCCTGGGCTTTCTTGGCCTCCCGGGCCTTCTTCGCGGCCTGCTGGCGGGCGTTCTGGCGCTTGCGGTAGGCATCCCAGCCGTCGGGGTCGGCGAGGGCGTCGGCGAGGGTCTCCAGGCGGCCGTGGTGGCCGTAGCGCTGCCAGGCCGGGCCGGTCAGCCCGAACTTGCGCAGGTGCGCGAGCGTGGTGGCGATGATGGGGATCGTGCCGCTGTAGTCCCAGTAGTAGGGCTCGTCGGGGTCGCTGCCCCGGGTCCAGCGGGGCTGCCAGAAGGGCTGGGAGGCGTCTTGGACGGCCTCCAGGCGGTTCTGCAGGGCGATGGGGCCCAGGCGCCCGCCGAAGACGATGGCGACCGGTGGGAAGACCTCGTTCGGGTCCTGCCCCCGCACGGCCCGGGGCCGGTGGTTGTACATCAGGTGCCAGTAGGGCCGGGTCTCCTCGCCGCGCTTGACGGTGCGCTCGAAGAACCGGCGGTAGCGCTCGAACTTCGCGGCCACCGTCTCCGGCGTCATGGTGCCCCGGTCGACCTCCACCAGGAGCACCGGCAGGCCGAGCTGCGGGGCGCGCAGCACGGCGTCGGTGATGGCGCGCATCTTGGGGCCGACTTCGTGGACGGTCTCCGTCGACCAGTCCGCGATCTCCCCGACGCCGGGGCCGCCGAGCGGGCTGGTGCCCCCGCGCAGTACGGCGATGATCGTCTCGTTGACCATCATGCTGTGGGGTGCGCCGGATCGGCCGGCGCCGCGGGCGATGCCACCGAGGTCGCGTCCGGTGGGCAGCACCTCCTCCGCCGCCTCCAGGCCGTGGCCGGTCAGCCGCCACAGCTTCTCGCGCTCCGCGGTGTGCCCGTCGGAGGCCGTCAGCCCGTGCAGGTGGAGGTCGAGCAGCGCCGCCCGCACCGCCTTGTTCGACTTGAGGGCGGGGCGGACGATCCGTTGGAGCTGATCGGCGGTGGCGACCTTCAGCACGCCGAGCGCGGCGAGGACGTCGCCGCGCAGCTTGCTGGTCGACTTGTTCGGGTAGTCCGCCGACCCGGCCCACGCCTTCCCGCCCGCCACCGCCTGGTCCTCGCTCACGCTCTGCCCCTCTCGCTCGCCCGCCGCCCGCCCGGTCCCCTCGGCCGCGCGCAGCGCCCCGGCTCCGCCGGGAGGCCGCCCGGCCGGTGGAGGGAGAGCCCCAGCGGCTCGGGAGCGGCCGTCGAACCCTTCCGCCCAACCCCAACCCCACCCACCAGCCCACACACTCAACAGCACAGGAAGGACAGGGGGAGGACAAGAAGGGTTGTCGGGATTTCCGGTGAGCCCTTTTCAGGCGGTCTGACCTGCGCTTTTGACCGCCTAGGGCCGGAACCTTGCGGCAGGGGGTTCGGCAGGGGGAGCGGTAGGTGCTGCGGAAGCATGCACCGGGGCTGTCCACCAACCTTGACGGCCGGTGAGTTCGGCTGGCCGCCCGGGGCAAGCAGTCGCGGAGGAAGAAGCCGGCACCGCAGCAGCGCCCCGGTACCTGGAGCTACAGGGGTAAGGCCGTGCTCAGAGGTACTTCCTCAGCCAGTCGGGCATGCCCGGATCGTCAAGTCCCCAGGACTCCTGGAGCGATTCACCCTCGTCCCAGGCGTTCTCGTCGCCGTCGAAGAACTTCCGCCGGTAGCACCTGTACTTGGCGACGGTGTCGCCTTCGAGCCTGTACTCGTTCCAGTAGTAGTTCTGCTTCCCGTGACCCTTTTGCTCCTGGGTCTCGTAGATCAGTGTCATGGAGCCGGAGTGTAGCCAGGGCGGCGCTGAGCCTCGGTCGCGGTGCTGGCTGCCGGACGCGAGTGGGCGTGACCCGGACGGGGCCGGGCGGGTTGTCCAGGCATGACGCACCCCTCCCCTCATCCCGCTTCCCGGCGGCCCGGCCTGGGCGCCGGGCTGACCGCGCTGCTGCCCACCGGCGAGTCCTCCGGGTCGGCCGGCCATCGCGCCGCCGAACAGCTGCTGCTGTTGCGTGAGGCGGCGGTGCCGGTGCCGGTGCTCACCGCGGCGGTGGAGCTGCTGGGCCTGCTGGCCGACAGCAAGGACACGGTGACCCGCGAAGCGGCGGCCGCGACGGTGGTTCGGCTGCGCGCGGCCGCCGAGGCCGCCTCGGACCGGTGAGGTCCAAGGCGGCGGGGTTCACCGGCCCGTGTCAGGTCCGGGCCGGATCCTGGCGCAGGGCCAGGGAGAGGGCGCAGGCGGCGAGGCGGGCGTTGGCGAGCAGGACCGGGCGGTCCTGGCCGTCGACGAGGTAGGTGTGTGAGGATTCGAGGCCGACGAAGGCGAGCCAGCCGCTGCCGGGCTCTTCCTCCACCCAGCCGACGAGCTCGTCGCCGCGGGCGATCAGGCACAGGTGGTCCTGGTCGTACCAGCCGCGGATCGCCCAGTGGGGGCCGATCTCGGTCAGGACGCTGGCGTACTCGGTGGGGCCGAGGCCGCGACGGCTGATCGGCACCCGGTCGAGCGGGTCGGAGGCGTACCGGGTGCCTGCATGCGGAGGGGTGGTGTCGGCCGCTTTTTCCGCGCGCTGCGAAATTGGAGGCTCGCTGACGGGCGGCCGGTTTTCGTCGCGCGCAGATATTGGCGCCCCGTCAAAGCCGGGCACCGCAGGCGCCGGGGCGGCCCCCTGCCTTGATGCCCCGCCAGGCCCACCCGGACGGGCCGCCACCAACCTTGGCGCCGACTCATTTTCCGCGCGCTGCAAAATTGGCGACTCGTTGGCGGGCGCCCGGTTTTCGTTGCGCGCGGATATTGGCGCCCCGTCAAGGCCGGACCCCCACCTTGATGCCCCGCCGGGCCCGCCCGGACGGGCCGCCACCAACCTTGGTGCTGACCCGTTTTCCGCGCGCAACGGAATTGGTGGGTTGGCCAGGGCGTCCCGATGGGCTTGCTCGGCGGCCTCCAGGAGCTGGCCGGAGAACAGGGCCACGACCTGGCGCAGCCGCTCCAGCGCCTGGGCGCTGGCGCCGTCGGCCTGCACGGTGGCGGCGTAGTGGTAGGCGGCGCCGCCGAGGGCTTCGCCGAGCGCGGCCACGCGCTGGAGCGGGCCGGGGGGCATCGCGTCGGCCGCACCGGGGCGCATCGGGGCCACGGCCTTGAGCGCGTCGAGCAGTTGCCCGTCGGTCAGGCGGGCGGTGCGCTGGCGCGCCCGGGATGCCTTGGAGCGGCAGGAGGCGCTGTCGGTGCAGTAGCGGGCGGGTCGGCCCCGGCCCTGCCTGCGCGGCAGGGGCGTGCCGCAGACCTCGCACAGCTTCTGGTCGGCCTGCCCGCCGCCCTGGTCGTCTTTTTCGTGCGCGTCGGAATTCACGACCGGATCGTAGCCCGGTGAATCTTGACGGCGGCCGATTTTCTCGGCGCGCGGAAAATGGGGAGGCGGCGCTCCGTCCCCATCCTGCGGCGCGGGGCGGCTTCGGCGGGCGGCGGGCACCGCCTGCTGCACCGCTTCCGGCTGCGCAACGCGTTGCGCAGCCCGCTGCGCCAGGGCGGCCAAGGCGTCGTCGTCCACCAGGCCGCCGCCGTTGTCGGCGGCGAGCAGCTCCTCCACCAGCACCCGCTCCTGGGCACTGGCGCCGTTCCAGGGGTCGGCGACGTCGGCGAGGGCGGCCTGCGCCTGCTCGATGAGCCCGGCAGGCCGGCGCCGCGGCGTCGGCCGGCCGGTCCGCCGCCGCGCCTGCTGTCGCTCACGCCGCGTCGATGCGGAAGGCGGCGGGGAAGTGCGCGGCCGGTCAGAACTTGAGGTCGTCCGGTCCGCGGGTCCGCGGGGCCTTGAACCATGCGCTCGGGCGGCCCGGCTCGCGGGCGGGGTCGAGCGTCACGTCCTCCAGCCGCATCGGCCTGCCCGGAAGCCTCACCGGCACGGCCACCCAGGACTCCTGCTCCGGTGCGGGGTCGCTCCCGTCCAGCGCGGCCAGCACGTCCCCGGCATCCAGCCCCAGTTCCATGGCCTGGGCCAGGCACCAGGCGAGGGCGTCCTGAGCGGCCCGCTCGGCGGCGCGGTACCCGTCGAGAACGTCCTCGACGGCGGCCACCGCCGCCCGGCACCCGGCGCGCTCGCGCGCCGCGGCGGCCGTCTCCCGCAGCACCCGCCGCTCCGGCCCATCCTCGCGCCCCGCTTCCCCGGCGTCCCGCGGAAGCGGCTCCCCGCCGGGCTGCTCCTGCTCGGGCACGGCACCGAGGAGGGCATCGGCGCCCGCAGCGCGGTGGGCGGCGTCGACGGCCTCGGCAACAGCCGCCTCCTGGCGCTCCTTCACCCGTCCCCGGTACGCCTTCGAGGAACAGGACCGGCTGCAGTACTCCGGCCGCTGCCCCGCACCACCCGCGCGGATCGCCTCCCCGCACACCCGGCAGCGGCGTGCGCCGTCCGCCGCCCCCGGCTCCCCTGCCGCCGCTTCGTCCCTCTCCACGCCCGCGCCTCGGTCCCTGGTCGAGAAATACGCCCGAACAAATGCACGGGCAGCCCCCCGGGGAAAACTCCTCCGGTGGCCCGTACCGTAGCACCGGATAAATCCGGTCCACCGAATTCCGGCGCGGATTATTCAAATAAAAATGCGAGGAAACCCGCGAAGAATGCACTTCACCTCCGCGCGGAGTTTTTGCGGACCCTCGGGCGCGGCCGCATCCCGGTATCGGCCACGGCCGCACGAAGATGACGCGGCCGCGGTGCGCTCCGGCGCAGCGATTGACGGCCCGTCGGTGCGGAAGCACGGAAGGGCCCGCCGGAGGCTCCGGCGGGCCCTTCGCGCTGGTCGGGTGACCGGGCGGTCCGTCAGCTCTGGACGACCGGCAGGCCGGTGAGGTCGGCGACCTGGTCGCCGGTCAGGTAGCGGCGCTCGACGAGGTGCTCGGCGAGGGCGGTGACTGCGGGCCAGTGCTGGTCGAGGAGCGCGTCGGCCAGGTCGTGGACGACGAAGTAGTCGGTGGCTTTGTCCTCCTCGCCGAAGCCGACGGTGCCACGGTTGCCCGCGTCGAGCAGGAGCTCGCGGTCGCCCCAGGCACCGATCTCCACCGCCACGGCCCGCTCGGGGCTCCACAGGCCCTGCTCGCGCAGCCACCGGTCCGCGGCCCGCTCGCCCGCCCCGAGCACCGCCGCGAACCCTTCGACGGTGGGCATCGGGGAGCGCCAGTCGGTCACGCCGCCGGGGCTGTCGGCGCCGGTGCCGGCGGCGGGCGCGGG
This sequence comes from Kitasatospora phosalacinea, assembly GCF_030268885.1. GTDB lineage: Bacteria > Actinomycetota > Actinomycetes > Streptomycetales > Streptomycetaceae > Kitasatospora > Kitasatospora phosalacinea_C. The sequence goes on along the minus strand of NZ_BSSA01000043.1, from coordinate 42,714 downwards.
GAGCTGGACGTGGTTCAGGCGGCCGCGGCCGGCCAGCACGGCGACGGCGTGCGCGGCCTCGTGCACGGCGGAGAGCAGGTCGACCTGCTCCAGCGGCAGGCCGTAGTGCTCGGGCGCGGAGCCGTGAACGGTGGGCGCGTAGGAGCGGGTGGGGTAGGACTTGCCGCGGATGACGACGGTGCGGTGCCAGCGACGCTCCTGCGCCGGGACGGTGTGCGGGATCATGGTGGTACCTCCGGTTCGGGTCGGTGGTCGGCGGGGCGGCCGCGAGTTTGGCGACGAGACGGCCGCCCCGCGTTGTACGTGCTGGGGCGCGGTCAGCGCACCTTCGCCAGCGCCCGGCGGGTGAGCTGGAGGGCCAGGTCGATGGTCTCCTCGTCCCGCAGGGGGCAGTTGACGGCGTACTTGTGGCCGTCCTTGACGTCGCGCAGCTCGATGCGGGGGTCGTCGTTGTCGGCGACGTCGTGCGGGGTGAGCCGGAGGGTGAGTCCGGCGTTGATGGCGTTGACGTACGCGACGGCGCCGTAGCGGCGCTTGCCGGCGTCGCGGACCATCACGTAGTTGGACAGGCCGTCGCGGGTCCGCTCCGAGGTGCCCGCCTCAATCTCGACGCCGCCGATCTCGAGCACGCCCTTCAGGTAGGCCAGCACCCGCTCGGCGATCTCCTCGGTGCGCGCCCGGCCGCGGACCAGCGCCTCGATCCCGGCCCAGGTGGCGGGCTCCGCGGCCGCGTCGGCGGCCGCCCCGGCGACCGCCTCGTCGAAGGCTTCCGTCTCCTCCCCCATCAGCTTCAGGAACGCGGCGATCTCTTCCGGGGTGCCCTGCAGCAGCCTCACTGCCGTCTCCTCTTCTTCGGTCGTGCGCCGTACGCACGGCACACTCGCTTACACACGCCGATGCGGTGCATGCATGGAGCATCTCACGCACGCACACGCATGCACATGGTTTTGTAGAGATTGCTGAAGCAGGTGCCTGCTTTCGCGTTGGTGTGCTGCCGCACCGCAGATCAGCGCAGGAAGTGCCCGACGACAGGCAGGAGCACGCCCGCCACGGCGGCCAGCGCGCTGACGGCGGAGGCGTTGCGGCGCAGCCACCCCCAGACACGGGCGGGGCGGGAGGGTCGGCAGTCAGGGCGAGCGGTCGTCAGCACAAAGGGCTCCTTCACCGAACAGGCCTGCTCCCGGACGGGAGCTTTTGATGGCAGGGGAGTAGCTAGGCTGCCGAGGCGTTCTGTCCGGGCTCGGAGTGCACGGGTCTGGGACCTCAGGCGCCGGACGCGGGCGGCTGCCCGGCCCGGGGCCGCGGGGTGAGGGCCGGTCAGCCGTCAGTACAGACGGCAGGAGCGGCGGTAAGGATCACGGGCAGCACGGTGCGCAGGGCGCGGTCGGCGCGCTGCAGCAGGGGCGAGCGCGGTCCGCCAGTGCGAGAACATGCGAGGGCCCCCGGAAGCTCCGGGGGCCCTCGCTGGCGGCCAGCAAATCAGCGCAGGAGATGCCCGGTCACAGGCAAGAGCACGCCTGCCACGGCAGCCAGCGCGCTCACAGCGGAGGCGTTGCAGCGCAGCCACCTCCAAGCGCGGACGGGGCGACGACGGACAGGGCGGACGGTCCTCGACACGGGGGTCTCCTTCACCGGACAGGGCCTGCTTCCGGGCGGAAGCAGCTGCCTGCGGCAAAGTTGTTAGGCCCCTGCGGGGTTCTGCCCGGGCTCGGAGCGCGGGTCCCGTAGGGGTCAGGCGCTGGGTGCTCGGAGCAGCGCAGCCGCAGGACATCCGCATCAGGCCGGGCGGCGTGCAGGCGACGGCTTCCTCCCCCAGGGCGGCGGTGTCGAAGCCGGAGACGGACTCCTCGATCGCGGTGACGGCGGCCGGCAGGCTCGGGGCGGGCGGGGTGAGGTTGCGGGGCGTTGTTACTTCCCCGACTGGAGCGTCCTGACGATCGAGGCGGGTTCGTCGAGGCGTTCAAGGTTGAGGTCGTGGACGTTGCGCATGCGCAGGATGTCGAAGTCGGTGGGGTTCACCGGGCGGCGTCTGGTGGTGACGATCCCGGCTTCGGCGAGTTCGCGCAGGCCCTTACCGCGGGTGTCCTCGCTGAGCCCGAAGCGGCGCTCGGCGTCGCCGGGGCTGAACCAGAGCCCGGTTCCCTCGCCACCGCCCTTCTCGCACAGCAGGGCTAGCAGCATCGCGACGGCGGCGCCGGACAGGATCGCGATGTGGCCCTCGGTCCAGAAAGTGGCAGGGAGCTGGATGTAACGGTGGGCGAGGGATTTGCCCTGCTCCTGTCGCTCGCGGTTGGCGGCGCTGCCCGGCACCACGTAGGGCTGGCCCGTGCCGCCGTCGTCGAGGAGCGTGATGAGGTTGCCAAGCCCGGGACGGCTGGCGACCGCGATGAAGCCGTTCTCCTCGAGCCAGGCCTGGGCATCGGTGATCCTGCGGGCGCCGGCCGATCCGGGGTCGCGGAGGCCGAGCATGGCCGCCCAGGCCCGGGCGGGGTAGCCGAGCGAGACGCCGAAGTCGTCGGTCTGCATCCACAGATACGACAGGTAGAGCTTGAGCCGAACCTGGCCGCCGCGTCCTCCGCGGAGCATCCTTGCCAGGGGCGGGTCCTGGTCGCCGAGGTACTCCCGCTCCACGAACCGGTACCGGACCTGGGCGCGCCTGCGCGCACGGATGGCGGCGGACTTGGCGGCGCTGAGCGCCGTGTTGGTCGGCACGATCCGCTGGGGCGAGGACTGCTTGGACGCCGTCTTTTTCGCTTGCACCCGGGCACCCTCCGTTCGCAGAAGTATGTCTCAAGTAGCATTGAGTATTAGCAAGTATTGTACTGCCGGTCTATGGGGTGGGGTTACCCCCGCCGCAAAGGCGGGGGTAACCCCACCCCATAGGGTACTTTGCCAGACAGGAAGGCGGGGGTGGCCCGGCAGGAAGCGCTCTTTAGTCCGTTTGACTTTGCTCCGGAGATCTGCGCATCCTGATGGCGTGACCTTCGGCACCCAGCCGGACCACTCGGGGTTGTGCGTTCCCGAGCCGGGGTTGGCGAAGGCCTAGTTCCAGAAGGGCCTTAGCGAGTCGGTACAAGCAGGCGTCGTCCCCCAGCATTGGGCTTCGCATCGCACGTACCGGTAGGGCGGGGGATCCGAGCGGTTAGGGAGTGTCCACGCTCTCCCCGCCCCCCTAACGGAACCGGCGAGGGGCACACCCGACGGGTGTGCCCCTCGCTGTATGCCGGGCACCCGACGGCAGGCGCGTGCCCCACGGCCGGTCAGACACCGACATCGAGGTCCATCCAGCCGATATCCTCCAGCACCACGTCCAGGCCGTCGGCGCGGCGGCCGCGGTCCTGGAAGTACTGTTCGCGCAGGCCGTCAGCGAGGATGCGCTGCTGGGTGGACTCGCTCGCCCCGGCGTCCCGGGCTGCGTACAGGCGCCGGGCCACCTCGCCGGGCATGTGCTGAGTGATCAGCCGCTCGCGCGGGTCGTCCGTCGACCCGCCCGCCGCGGTGTACCCGAAGCGGGCCTGGATGTGCAGCATGAAGCCCGCCGTCTCGGCCTCGCGGCGCACCCGGGCCCGCACCCGCGGCTGCCAGCTCGCCCGCACCCGCGCCTCGATGTCCGCGGCCGCGGCCGGCCTCGGGGACGAGCCGCCCTTCAGCCAGCGCTGCACCGTGCGTTGCGAAACGCCCAGCTCGGCGGCGAGCTGCTTGGTGCTGCCCTTCGCGCCGCGCAGCAGGTGGCGCAGCCGGGCCGGAACGGACTGCGGGATCGGCCGGGTGCGCTCCGCCCGCTCCAGGCCTTCGTCGATCTCCCCCATGGTGATCTCCATTCGATGTGACTGGTGGTCAAAACAGCACGTCAGAGCCCCTGTGGCGGGGCGATGGCGGCGGCGGGCGCAACACGACGGGCACGCCGGGGGACGAAGGGCTGTGATCGCTTCTACGGCGCGATCTCGACCCCGCCCGCCCCCAAGGGCACCCGGCGAATTCCAGGCGCCCTGAGGGCCCACCAGGGCCCTTCTCGGGGCAGTGGGCGGTCAGGTGACGTCGCGGGTCATGTCGACGAAGCGGGAGTAGTGGCCCTGGAAGGCCACGGTGATGGTGCAGGTGGGGCCGCCCCGGTGCTTGGCGACGATCAGGTCGGCCTCGCCGGAACGGGGGGAGGTCTTCTCGTAGGCGTCCTCGCGGTGCAGCAGGATGACGATGTCGGCGTCCTGCTCCAGGGAGCCGGACTCGCGCAGGTCGGAGACCAGCGGCTTCTTGTCGGTGCGCTGCTCGGGTCCGCGGTTGAGCTGGGAGAGGCCGACGACGGGGACCTTGAGCTGCTTGGCGAGAAGCTTGAGGCTGCGGGAGATGTCGGAGACCTCCTGCTGGCGGCTCTCGGGGTTGCGGGTGCCGGACTTCATCAGCTGGATGTAGTCGATGACGATCAAGCCGATGTCGTGCTGCTGCTTGAGGCGGCGGGCCTTGGCCGCCACGTCCATGACGGTCAGGTGCTCGCTGTCGTCGATGAACAGAGGGGCGGCGGCGTAGTCGTCGTAGTAGCGGGCGAAGCGGGCCCAGTCGTCGTCGCTCATGTCGCCGGTCTTGATGTGCTGGTGGGAGATGCGGGCGTGGGCGGACATGATCCGCTCCTCGATCTCCTCGCGGCTCATCTCCAGCGAGAACAGGACCGAGGGGATCTTGTTGTCGATCGAGCAGGTGCGGGCGAAGTCCACGGCGAGCGTGGATTTCCCAAGGGCGGGCCTGGCGGCGATGATCACGAACTGCCCGGGGCGCAGGCCGCCGGTGACGGCGTCGAGGTCCCTGAAGCCGGTGGAGATGCCTTGCAGGCCGCCCTTGGCGTGCTTGCGGGCCTCGATGCGGTCGGCGAGGGACTCGGCGGTGGCGCCCAGCGGGCGAACCTCGGTGGAGGAGTCGCGGCCCAGGACGCCGAAGAGTTCGGACTGGGCGGCGTCGACGACCTCGTGCACGTCGCCCTTGCCCGCGAAGCCGAGGCCGGCAATGCGGGTGCCGGACTCGGCCAGGCGGCGGAAGACGGCCCGCTCGTGGACGATCTCGGCGTAGTACTCGGCGCTGGCGCCCACCGCGGCGCCCGCGCAGGTGTGCAGGTAGTCGGCGCCTCCGGCCCGCTGGAGGTGGCCGCGGCGGGTGAGCTCGCCCGCGACGGTGATGGCGTCGGCCGGCTCGCCCTTGGCGAACAGGGTCAGGATCGCGTCGTGGATGAGCTGGTGGGCGGGCCGGTAGTAGTCACCGGGCTGCAGGACGCCGATGACGTCGCCGATGGCGTCCTTGGACAGGAGCATCCCGCCAAGGGTGGCCTTCTCGGCGGCCAGGTCGTGCGGCGGCACCATCTCGATGCCGGCCACCGCCGCATCGCGCCCGCGGCCGGGGCGGTCGGCACGGGAGCGCCTGCCCGCACCGGGCTCCTGGTCCTCGTACGGGTCCTCGGGCACGTCCAGGTCGTCGGGGGCGGGAGGCTGGTTGAGATCGGTCTGCTGCTGGGGGATAGTCATGATCAGGCTCCTAGCGGGGTCTGCGGCGGCCGGGCCTTTCCAGGGGCTCCCGGCCGCCGCGCTGCGTTTCGGTGGGACTTCAGCGTCCGGAGCGCACCCGCGAGGGGTGGCACTTCGGGCAGGGCAGGATCTGGTCGCTCTCGATGTCCGGGTCGGCGATGGTGCGCATCATCAGGCTCATCGGCTCCCGGCCGTCGTTGCACTCGCCGCACCACTCCGGCACACGGGGCCGCTCCGGCGTACGGGGCCGGGCGGGAAGGGCCGCCTCGCGCTCACCCTCGGCGCTCTCCTCGCTCGCGAACACCGCCTCGCGCAGCTCCAGGTTCTTGACCCGGAACTCCAGCACCGTGCCGTGCACCCGCGGGGCGGCCTTGCCCTCCTCCGCGCGGGTCAGCCACGCCCGCAGCGACACGTCCAGCTCCCAACCGGTGTCGTCGCACGCCCGCACCAGCTCCGGCGCCAGGCCCCGCGCCTTCAACCGGCCCACCGCCCACTTGCCCGGCAGCCGCATCAGGAACTGCACCGCCTCCTGGAACCGCTCCGGGTCCACCGCGGGCAGCTCGACGACGGCCTCGGCGGGCACCGCGGCACCGGCCTCCCCCGGCGCAGCCGCCGCGTCACGCGAGTGACGCCTGAGGGGGTAGGGGGAGGAGGTAGTTCCTACCTCCCCCGGGGGGTGTGGGGGGTTGGACGCGGACTCGGGGAAAACCCGATTTCGGCTCTGACCTGCGGAAACGTCCTCGTTCCGGACTCGGGTTTTCCCCGAACTCGGGTTTTCCCCGATTTCGCTCTGACCAGGCGAAATCGGGTTTTCCCCGAGTCCGTCGGACGCCCCGGGCTCCGGACTCGGGTTTTCCCCGATTTCGCCCCTGACCTGCGACGATGTCTCGATGCCCTCGGCGACGTAGGGACGGTTGTTGGCCGGGTTGCGGTAGACGTAGATGACCCACTTCGGGCGCTTCGTCTTCGGGTCGTAGAGGGACTCCCGACTCAAGTGGCCGGCCTTCGTGAGCCGCTTGGCGATCACCTCGAACCGGTCCAGGCTCATCTTCCAGCCCATCGCCCGCAGCTGCGCCGCCAGCGTCTTCGCATCAGCTGGCTGGCCCGGGTTCATCAGCAGAAGCGCGGCCAGTACACCCAGATCCTCCGGCTGGAGTCCGGCCGTCTCGATGACCGCTCGCTGGAGCAGCACCTCCTCGGGCGGCTCCCACCCTCGGAGAAACGCGGTATCGCCGAACGACGTGGCGGACTTGCTCACGCTGCCACCGCCGATCCGGCGCAGCTCGACGCGAGCAGCCCGGCCTGGACGGCGGAGATGGGGCAGAGGTCCGCGACGGCGCCGAACCTGCCGGACCCGGCCTGGGGACAGAGCTTGCTGACCGCCCGCGCGGCCACCAGCTCCCGCACCGCGGGAACTTTGATCGCCAGTTCCCGCGCCGCCGGATTCACCCGGACGTGCATTCGGGGCGTGGTGTTGGGCACACGCTCTCGCGTGTACGGGGTCTTCTCTCGTACGCTCAAGATGAGCGCACCTCCGATCTCGCAGTCGGTCAGCTCGTTCGCCGAGTTAGCGCTCGGCAGCTTCCGGAAGCCCGCCCCCGGCCAGGGGCGGGCTTCCACCGTTCTGGGGACACTACTGCCGGGGCGCGGAGGCCCAGGCCAAGTCGGTCGGCTCAGGCAGCTTCTGCGCCTCGGTCTCCACGTCGGTGATGGCCCGGATTGCGCTCTGCACGCTGCAGTCGAGAGCGAACAGATGCTCCTGCGTCTGGTCGTAGGTCCATCGCGCAGTTCCCGTTTCCGGAGTCGACGTAGCGTCAAGCGCAGTCCGGAGCTGTGCCACCCTCGATGCCAGCGCCGTAGTTTCGGCCCGGATCGCGGCAAGTTCCGTGCCGAGGTTGCTCGGCAGCGGGACGTGGATGGTCGGGAGCAGCAGGTCGGGGTGCAGTACGGTCCCAGCCGGACGCTGGCCCAGCCATCCGCTGAGACGGTGGGAGGGAGCCTCGGTGCGGACGTGGCTGAAGCCCTGTTTCTCGTAGTACTTTTGCAGGCCCTTGTTGTTGCGCCACACGTCCAGTCGCACCCAGCTCTTGCCCTCTGCGGCCGCGATCACCGAGGCCCAGTCGAGGAGCCGCGCGCCGAGGTGCGTACCCGCTTCGGAGCGAGCCACGATCAACTTGTAGACGTAGAAGGCGTCGTGCAGGACGTCCTCCTCCCGCCAGAAATCGGTGTCGGCCCGATCGCGGCTGATCGTCGCGGCGATGCGGCCGGAGCGGGTGACCACCCAGGTTCGCCCCCGATTGATCTTCTCCAGCCACCCCTGTACAGCCCGTTCACCGAGGTCCGGGTCGGACCACTGGTCCACTCCCATCTCGGCGAGCCACTGTTCCGCCTCCGCCCGCATCTCCATCAGAGTCGGTACGTCATCGGGCGTAGCCCGGCGGACCTGGTATTGGTCGGTGTTCATCAGACCTCCATCTCGTAGACGAGCACGTTCAGATCACCGGGTGCGATGGTCACCATCACGCGGACCGGGGTGTTGTCGGGGCCGAACCCGATTCGCACGTGCTGTGCGACGGGCGTGCCGACTGGCAGTTCCAGCCGATCGATTTCAGCGAGCGTCGGCATCCGGAATGTGATCTCGTCCCGGATGCGGGTTTGAGGCCTGCCGATAGCTGCGAGGATGCCGCCGTTCATCGTGACGTCCCGCGGCTCTGTCAGTGGTGTGCCGATGGCGATCGAGGCGGGGAACCAGCTGTCGGCGATCTGCATGGGCTCGCCGTCGACCAGGCGGAGCCTGCGTCGCGCCACGGCCAGCTCGCCGCTTCCCAGTCCCAGCCACTGGGCCACGGAAGGCGGCGGCACTTCCCCGGGCGCTTCCGTGACGCTGATCAGCCGTTGCTCCGGCTCCCGCCCTTGTTGGACTACGCTCGCCTGCCAGTCGTCCAGGCCGGTGAGGACATCGTCTCGTCGAGTGCCGCGCTCGAAGGCCGACAGCTCCCAGGTCAGCGGGCTGACTCGGCGGACGAAGACGCCCGCTCCCTGGCGAGCCGTCACGACACCGTCGCTCTTCAGCAGTCCAACCACCCGGGCGATGGCTTGTGCGCTGAGGCCGTAGTGCTCGACGAGGTTTCGGGTCGACGGAAGCCGGCCTCCGGTCTCATCGAACTCGCCGTCTTCGATGCGGCGACGCAGGTCGGCGGCCACATCGGTCACGCGCGCTGCGGTTGTGGGGCTCTTCGTCATGGCAGCACAGTACCGCAACTTCTCATGAGAAGTCAGCTTCGGCGTGCCTGCGTGACGGTTCATCAACTGCCTTTCCTGGCCAACGACATCTCATGAGAAGTGGTTGACGATGGGTCAGTTCTCATGAGAGGTTTCTCCCCGTCGAAACTTCTCATGAGAAGTCCGATAGGTGGCCTCAGGGAGCCTTCCTGGACACCTCTGTGCCTGCTACCTGGGCTTATGCCTCATGCCCGGATGCAGAGAGGCCCCGGCGCGTCACCGCCGGGGCCCGGTCGGGAGCCGTACTGACGAGGAGACAGCACCCATGGACATCATGCCCGTCCCCACCGAATCCACCGTCGTCGAGCAGTTCAGCGCCACCCCCGCCGAGCGGTTCAGCGCCATGTACGCCGAGCACCGCTGGCTGGTCGAGGGGATCGTCCGCGAGCGGCTGCGCCGCAGCGATCGGCAGCTGGCGGAGGACTTGGTGCAGGAGACCTACCTCCGCCTGTGGACCCACCTCTCCGCCGGTCTCGCGGTCGAGTCGGAGACGGACCTGCTGATCCTGACGGCCCGCCAGGCAGTCGCCGCGCACTACCGCGGGGGCACCTCCGCCGAGGTCAGCGTCAACTACACGGTCTCGACCGGGATCGCCCGGCGGCTGCCGTCCGCCGACCCGGCCGAGGAGATCGCGGTGGTGCGCCTAGTGGCGGCGGAGCTGCTGGCCGACGTCGCGTCCGGCCCGACGCCGCTGGTGCTGGGCGCGCAGGTCGACGGCTTGATGGCGCTGGCGGTGGCCGCGTGAACGCCTACGCCGCCGCTGCGCTGGAGAACGCCAAGGCCCGGCTGGTGATCGGCTGGCCGCTGCTGCTCCTGGCCCTCGCGCTCTACTCCCCGGTGGACGGCCTGTCGCGGCTGCTGCTGGTGGTCGTAGGCGCGGTGCTGGTGGTGCGGGCGGTGCCAGGTCACCCGCCGGTGCACGGCAAGACGGCTCCGCCGTCGGCGCCGAAGTCCGGCTCGCCGACCGAGAAGAAGCCCGCGCCCGGGGCGGGCCCGCGCACTGCCGCGGGGCGCCGGGGCGGGATCCCGATGCAGAAGACGGCCCGGAGGGGGGGTGAGCAGCGGTGAGCGACGTCAGCGAGTACCGGGCCGCGCGCCGCGAGGACAAGCTGGCGGAGCGTCAGGCGGACCGGGAGGACCGCCGGGCGGCGGCCGAGGAGGCCCGCAAGGACGCGGACGCGGCCCGCCGCCGGGCTGCCGCGGAGCGGCGGGAGGCGGAGGACCGCAAGGCCAAGCGCCGTGCCGCCCGTGCGGCGAAGGTCGGCAAGGTCACCGGCTGGGTGACCGAGAACCCCGCCCGCGCCTTCGTCCGCCTGGTGCAGGCGTGCTCGATCATCCCGGCGGTGATCTCCCAGGTCGGCGCCCTGTCGGACGCGTCGGTCGAGGTCCTGCTGGCGGCGCTGCTGGCCACGATGCTGGAGGGCGCGGCCTGGGCGCTGGTGGCGATGGGCTCGGCGGCCGAGAAGGCCGGCAAGCCGTCGACGACCTACCGGGTGGGTGCGTGGGTGGCCGGTGCGGTCGCCGCCGCGATCAACCTGGCGCACGGCCTGCAGACCTACCCCGCCCACGCGTGGGTGGCGGTGGTGCTGGCCCTCTCCTCGCTGGTGGCGGTGTGGCTGACGGACTTGCAGACCCACGCCAGCCACCGCCCCTCCCGGGCCGAGCGCCGCCGCCTGGCGGAGGAGCAGGCCGCGGCGAAGGCGGCCGAGGTGGCGCGGGAGGCCGCGATTGCCGCGCACCGCGCGGCCCGCAAGCAGCACCAGCCGCAGGTGTACGAGGTGATGGAGCGTCTGATCTCCTCGGCCCCGTACGGCAGGCTCTCGGAGGACGACGCCTGGCGCACCGCGTGGGAGTACGTCCACGGGATCGCGGTGCCGGGCCTGACCGCGGACCTGCTGGCCGAGCGCAACGCGGCCCGGGTCCGGGTCGGGGAGCACGCGGCGCGTCCGGTGCTGAGCCCGATCGACCGCGGCCTGGCGGAGCTGCTCGGCCCGGCCGGGGCGGACGGGGACGGGGACGGCTCGACGCTGACCCTTCCCCCGGTCCTCCCGTACGACCTCTCCGAGGTCTCCGACAGCGTCTACCTGGACACCGTTCCGAGCGCCCTGGACGCCGCCTGGCGGGCGATCTCCGAAGAGCCCGAAACCCTTGGGGGAATTGAGGAGTACGCCCCTCAGAGCCCCTCTGGGAAGGCTCCTGGGGCCCCCTCCGGGAAGGCCCCGCGGAAGGCTGCGGGAACGTCCGCCGGGAACAGCGACGCCGAGAGGCCGCTCGACCCGGAAGACCTCGCGAAGGTCCGCGATCTCGCGGAGCTGATGGAGAGCGCCGGGCGCCGGATGTCCACCAGCGACGTCAAGGCGATCCTCGGCGGCGGCCGCAACTCCTACCTCGTGCGGGTGCGCCGGGCCATCGAGGCCGAGCGCACCGCGGCCCGCAAGCAGACCGAGGGGGAGCAGCGATGAGCCCCGCGACCCGCCTGGTCCCGCTCGCCGTCGAGCCGAAGTCGCGGCCCTGCGTCATCTGCCAGGACTGGGGCACCGTTCCGGACCCGGAGCGGCGCGGCCAGTACAAGACCTGCCCCGAGCAGTGCGCGGCCGCCCGCCGCGCGCAGGCTGGGAGCGGGCGGTGAGCACCGCGGCCCAGACCCAGGCGCTGCTGCCGGTCTACCGGTGGCGCCAGGCCCCGGCGGGCCTGGCCACCCGGACCCAGCTGCGCAAGCAGGGCCTGCGGCCCGGCGGCCAGGACGTCGTCGGTGAGATCCGCTGGCGCTCCAAGCTCACCCGCGGTGAGTGGCGCTCGGCCTGGCTCTACCTGGTCGACCAGGCCCTGCCGGTCCGCCCGATGACCGAAGGCCGGCGCCGGGCCCTGGAAGCCGCGATGCGGGCCCGCCGCACCTGCCCCACCTGCAAGACGGACGTCGGCTACGTCATCCCGACCTCGCTCGGGTGCTGCGTCCTCTGCGCCGACCAGCACTGATCCACCCGCACCACCGCACCACCCCTGCACTGACCCCCTTTCACCTCGCCTAGGAGCGAACGCCATGTCCGAGATCCTCGCCATCACCGCCGCCGCCCAGCCGACCGTCCCGGTCACCTGGACCACCGCCTCCGGCACCACCGCCACCGCGCAGATGCCCACCCACCTGCACGCCGCCTACGCCTCCGACGCCCACACCGCCGCCGTCGTCCAGCTCGCCGAGGCCCCGCAGACCGCCCCCGCGGTCTCCCCCGGCGGCGTGGTCGGCCTGTCCGGCGCGACCCTGGTCGGCCTCGGCATCGTCGTCTGGTTCGCCGCCCGCTGGAAGCAGACCCCCAAGGAGGTCAAGCGCAGCTTCTTCCTCGGGATCGTCGCGACCGTCCTGGTCGGCAGCTGGGGCCTGTTCGGCACGCTGACCGGCACCGTCCGCACGACCGGCGACTCGGTGGGCACCTCGCTGAGCAACACCGTCGGTCAGGGCCAGGGCCACTGACCCGCAGCCAGCAGCGCGACCGCTTCTGACGGTTGACCGCGCCGCCCCGGCCGGGCAGCACCCGCCCGGCCGGGACGGACGGTGAGACGTCAGCCCGGCGCCTCTTCCCCACCGACCCGTAGGAGGGCCCGATGGCCACCCTGCACAGCAGCCGACTCAACCGGTCCGGCCACGTGGTGGACGTCGTCAGCCACACCGGCCGCCCCCCGGAGCAGTCCTACTCCTGGCACTGCTCGGGCTGCGGGACCGAGCACCGCTACGGCCCCCAGGCCGCCGCCGAGAACGCCGCCGCCCAGCACGCCGCCACCTGCACCTCCGGCCGCTGACCCCCGTACCGCCCGCCGCACCCGCGCACCGACCCTCCAGGAGGAACACCGTGAGCAGCACGATCGAGTCGCCCGCCGTCGGCGGCCCGGCGCCGGAGGAGGTGCCGGTGCCGGAGGAGGTGCCGGTGCCGGAGGAGGTGCCGGTGCCGGTCGACCTCACCAAGCACGACGACGGCCAGGCCGCGGCCGCTGACGGGGCCGCCGTCGAGGGCGGCGAGGAGACGGCGCCGTCCGGCACCACCACCGCGGCCGCCGCCGTGGAGAAGGCGAAGGCGAAGACGAAGGAGGTGTTCGGCGAGGACGGGCCGGTGCGCGCCCACCTGGCCCGGGCCGGGCAGAACACGAAGTCCTGGCTGGGCGCGGCCGACGTCACCGACGAGGACCTGGTCCTCGAGCTGCTGCGGCAGAAGGAGATGACGCGCCGCCAGCAGGAGGCCGAGCTGCGCCGCCAGATCGCCCGCGTCTCCTCCGAGATCATCACGGCCAAGCGGACCGAGACCGCGGACGTGCGCACCAACGACGTCCACCGCGACGGCGACCAGGTGGTGCTGCTCAAGGGCAAGCGCGAGCTGCTGCAGGCGCAGCTGGCCGAGCACCAGGCGCAGGCCGCCGAGGTGCTGGCGCCGACGGAGGGTGAGGTCGGCCGGGCCCGCTGGGGCCGCAAGGCGTCCCGGGCCGCGGTGCTGGTCGGGTCCGTGGTCGGCGGCGGGATCTACCTGCCGATGCAGGACGTGCGCTGGCTGCTGGCCTCGCTCCCGGCCGCCGCGGTGGCGCTGTGGCGGGCCGGTGCCCTCCCGGAGGAGACCACCGCTGCGGCGCCGGGTACGGCGTCGGGCGCGGTGGCGGGGCCGACGGCGGGTCAGGTTCCCCCGGCTGCCCCGGCGGCGGACGCGGCCTGGCCCGCGCCGCACCAGGCCGAAGCGGTGCTCGCGGCCCTGGCCGCCGACCAGCGCGCCCCGCTGGTGCCGGGCACGCTGCCCGCCAACCCGGCGGTCCCGCCGACCGGCACGTTCCCCATCGGGCAGGTCAGCAGCCCGCAGTGGGCGGGAGAGTGCATCCGCCGCGCCCTGGCCAAGGAGAACATCCCGGTCGCGGAGATCACCGACGTCGCCCAGCAGCCGTGGGGGTGGACCTGCAAGGTCCGCATCTCCGAGGGCACCCCGGCCGCGATCATCAAGGCCGCGGCGAACCTGGAGACGCTGATGGACCTGGAGGCCGGGCGCCTGATCCCCACCCCGACCCGGCGCCGGGCGGTGGTCGACCTCAAGGTCGCCCACACCGACCCGTTCAACTTCGTGCCCGGCCCCGTCCGGCGCGCCCCGCGCTCGCTGTCCATCAAGGACCGCCCGACCCTGGGCTACTCGATGGACGGGCGGCCGCTGGAGATGAGCCTGTACGGGGTGCAGGGCGCGGTGGTCGCCGGGTCCGGCGGCGGCAAGAGCGCCACCATCCGCACGCTGGCCGAGTACCTGACGGCCTGCCGGGACACCGTCGTCGTCGCCCTGGACCCCTCCGGGGTGGGCCTGGGCCCGCTGGGCGGGGCGGCCGCGCTGACCTTGACCGACAAGGAGGAGATCGAGATCTTCCTGCGCGGCATGCACAAGGTGTCCCTCCAGCGCCCGAAGCTGCTGGGCAAGCTGGGCATGGGCACCGAGTGGCAGCCCTCCGAGCGGTGGCCGGCGCTGGTGGCCATCGGCGACGAGTGGCCGCAGACCACCGAGGCCAGCAAGGAGCGCGGCGAGGGCGTCATGCTCACCGGCCGCAAGGTCTGCACCCAGCTCCTGCTCGCCTCGCAGTTCGCCACCTCCGACTACATCGGCTCCGCGATCATCCCCAACCTGTCCCTGCAGATCCTCGGCCCCTGCCGCCAGGCCGACGTCACCGCCACCTTCGGCGGCGGCGCGATCGACGAGGGCTGGCTGGCCCACCGCCTGACGCCCAAGCAGGCCGAGGAACTCAACGACTGCGGCCGCTTCTACCTGCGCGGCGGCGGCTACAACGAGCCGGTGATCTGGCGCGGCAACTACTACGACGACGCCACCTGCCTGGAGCTGGCCGCCGAGCGCGCCGCCGCCGGCATCCCGCAGCTGGACGAGGAGTCGCTGAGCATGGGCGGCACCGACTTCGCCGAGCTGTTCGCGCTGCGCGGCACCGCCGCCAAGGCGGCCCGGGCCGAGGCCGACCGGATCGTCGCCGACGTCGTCCAGGCGCTGCGCGCCCGGGGCCTGGACCGGGCCCGCACCGAGACCCTCGCGCAGCTGCTCGCGGAGGACCGGCCGGGCGCCTACGAGGGGATCACCGCCGCCGAGACCGGTGAGCGCCTGCGGGCGGCGGGGGCGGGCACGGCCGTGAAGATCGGCGCGGTCGACGGCCGCGTCAACGCCAACGGCTACCGGCTCGGCGACCTCGAGGCCGCGCTCGACCCCACCGCCTGACGCCCGGTATGACCCGGTTCGTCACCCGGACGGCCCGCAGTCCGCCGCCCATTCGTCCCGGTTTGTCCAGCAGTCCCCGCCCGGTCGACCCGGTCGGACCGACCGGGTCCGGCCGGTCCCGACCGGAGGGCAAAACAGGTCAAACCACCTCGCGACCGCCCTCCGACCACCCGACAAACCGTCATAAAGCAGACAGGAGGCCTCGGTTGAGCGCCCACCGATTCCAGACCGGCGACCGGGCGATCGTGGCCCGCCCGGAGCAGCCGAGCGGCCACCGCGGCGGCGAGCAGGTCACCGTCCTGGCCGTCGACACCTCCCACACCATCGGCCGCAGCGACCAGCTCCTGAAGGTCGTCGAGGACGCCACCGGCCTGACCGTCGGCGTCTGGTCGAGCGAACTCGACCCGGTACAGCCCTGAGCATCCGCCACACAGCAGACAGGAGAGAAGAGATGAGCACCCACCGCTACCGGGCCGGGGAGCGGGCGGTCATCGCCCGCCCCGAGCCCTCCACCCCCCACCGGCCCGGCACGCCGGTCGAGGTCCTCCACGTCCCCGCGGCCGCGCCCGTCGCCGAGTACGTGCTCCAGGTGATCACCGACGGCGGCGACGTCGCCTCCGTGTGGTCGGGCGAGCTGGACCCGGTGGTGGCCCGGTGAGCCTGCGCACCTGGATCGAGCGCCGCCGCGCCGAGGAGGAGCTGGAGGCCGCCGACGCGGCCCGCGCCGACGGCAACCTGGCCTGCCTCAAGCGCGAGGACCCGGACGCGGCCCGGATCTTCACCGCCACCTTCACCGCCGCCCGTCGCGACCGCCGCACCCAGGACCAGCTGGTTGCCCAGCTCCAGGAGTACGCCGTCCTCAAGCACCAGGCCGGCCGCATGGACCTCTACGGCCAGATCTTCGCCTGACCTGCCGCCCAACCACCGCCCACCAGACAGGAGAGACCCAGCAGATGACGACCCAGCAGTCCGCCAGCGCCCCGGCCCCCGCCCCCCAGCCGACCGGCGGGAGCGAGAGCACCGCCCAGCCCGCCCCGGCCCCGTACGTCGTCGAGCGCGGCTCCGGCGCCAGCGTCGTGTGGCCCACCGCCGACCCGAAGCAGGGCTGACCATGACCGCCGACACCCGCACCCGCCACAGCGCCATCACCACCCAGGCCGGCGCCGACGTCGAGCTGCGCGAGGCCCTCCCGGACCGCCCCGGCCTCTACACCTGGGCCTGCACCGGCTGCCGGAAGTCCGGCTACGACGCCTTCAGCCTCGACCTCGCCGAGCACTTCGCCACCCAGCACGCCGAGCTCTGCCGCTCGCGCCCCTGACTGCGCCCCGGGGCGGCCGCCGAGCCTGCCAGCACACCGGCCGCCCCGGGCCCTCCACCGCTCCACCCAGCCCAGACCGAGCCAGCGAAGAGAAGGAAGAAAGCCATGGTTGACGGATTCACCAAGTGGGTCAACTCGCTGACCGCTGCCGCGCCGAAGAGCGCCGAGATGCGGGAGCTGATGCGCCGCCACGACCGGTGGCTGGCCGGCGCCCAGCTCGGCCGCACCTACTACGCCCCCGACGCCTACTACCAGTGGCAGGAGGGCACCGGCGCCAGCCCGGTCCTGGGCTGCTACCACTCCGTGGTCTTCGACGACCGCGGCCGCGACCGCCTCTACACCCCCAGCGGCTCCGACTCCATCGCGCTGTGGCTGGACTGGGGCGGCCTGGACGGCGCCGAGCCGTCCGTCCCCGGCCGCCCGACCCAGCCCTACATCACCGGCCGCCTCCAGGACTGGGACCACCCGGAGCTGTGGACGATCAAGCAGGTCACCCGCTGATGGCCGCCGAGAAGCTCGTCGAGGAGATCCTCACCAGCGGCGGCGGCACCGTCCAGGTCGTCCTCCTGGACGGCGGCGGCGTCCCGGACGCGGAGCACGGCCCGATCTGGCGCTGCGGCGGTTGCGGCGACGGCTCCTTCTGGGCGCTGACCGACACCGACGGCCTCATCGACCCGCTGCGCCTGGTGGCCCGCGTCGCCCGCGACCACGCCGAACTCTGCACTCGCTGACCAGGAGGACTCCCGTGCCCGCCACCCTCGCCACCATCGCCGCCGACCACGGCCGCGACCTCGCCTACCTCGCCGACACCGACACCGTCACCGCCGACACCGTCACCGAAGACCTGCGCGACGCGGTCACCACCCTTCAGATCCGCGGCCACGACACCGACGCCGAACTCCTCGGCCAGGCCCTGACCCTGCTCGACCAGGCCGCTCACCCCGGCCACCGGCACACCGGCAACACGCACGTGCTCCTCGACCAGGCCGACCGCCTGCTGCGCCGCGAGCTGCCCGAGATCAGCCGCGAATACCGCACCACCCACGGCACCCGCTGACCTGACCCTGTCCCACCCAGCCCCGGCGACCAGGAAGGAGACCCGCGATGCCACTGCTCACCGCCACCCGCCCCACCCGCTCCACCGGCTTCGACACCGACGCCGCGGGCCTGCTCCTGGTCGCCGAGGTCGAGCACTACCTGCGCAGCCTCACCCCACCGGGCCGGACGACCGTGGCCACCACCGCCCCGACCGCCCGCCCCGGCGGCGCCCTGGACCTCACGCAGCTGCTCCAGGCCGCCGCCCCGACGGTGGCGCCCGTTGCGGCGGCCGGGTCAGTGCTGCAGCCCTGGCACCACCCGTACCCGCTCCCGGCCCCGACCCTCACCGACCGTCTGCTCGGCCGCCGCCCCGTCGCCGACACCACCGTCGAAGAGCACTTGGACCTGGTCGCCGCCTACATCCACCGCCACGGCTGGACCCAGGGCCAGCTGTGGGCCGCCGACGGCGCGGTGTGCATCCTCGGCGCCCAGCTCCACGTCCTCGCGCACGGCTTCGGCACCCCCTACACCGCCACCCGCGCCCGCCAGCGCCTGGGCAACGCCCTCGGCCGCCTCGGCCACCCGGTGCCCGTCGACCGCTGGAACGACCAGCCCGGCCGCCGCGCCTCCGACGTCCACCACCTGCTGCGCACCGCGGCCGCCCACTCCTGAACACCCGGCAGCACCCGCCCTGCCCTGCCATCGCACCGGAGGACCCGCCATGACCTCGGAGACCGCCACCGTCGCCAGCATCCGCATCCAGGACGTGGTCTGGCGTGCCGACCTGACCGTCAACGGCCAGCCCTACCCGATGCACTACAAGTTCCCCGACCGCTACCGCGGCCGCCGCCTGGGCGCCCGCGCCCTATTTACCGCGGACGGGCTGACCGAGCGCCAGTACACCGAGATGGTCGCCGCCCACGAGCTCGGCCACGCCGTGCTGTGGCTGGCCGCGGGCCTGCACGTGACCGGCATCGCCATCTCCGGCACCGGCCGCGGCGCCGGGCACACCCGCGCCCGGCGCACCGGCATCGCGGATGAGGCGCTCTGGCTGCTGCTCGGCGCCGTCGCCGGGGAGGTCGCCCAGGGCCGGTGGCTGCGCGAGGTGGGGCTGTGGACCGAAGACCGGGCCGTCCTGGTGGAGGCCACCGCCGTCAGCGACCGCCAGGCCGTCCTGCGCACCGCGGTCCCCGCCCCCCGCTTCGGCACCGTTGCCGGGGCCGGCGGCCTGGGCCAGGACTACGTGCACCTGCAGTCCCGCGCTGACCAGGAACTCGAGCGCCTGTGGCTGCAGCTGACCCGAGCCCTGCCCCACCTGATCCAGCAGCAGGTCCTTACCAGCCGCGAACTCGCCGACCACCTCGGCCTGCCCCTGAACGCCCCGTCGGACGCCGACCGCTGACCGACCCGCACACAGCGAGGCCCCGCTTTGGCGGGGCCTCGCTGTCGTGGACGGTCGGCGGTTTCACCGACAGATCCTGCACGTAGGCGCTGATGGAGGTCCTCCGGCCGACCGGCGGCCGGAGGACCCCTCAAGGATCACAGGCACATCAGCGCGGTGATCGCGATGACCGTGAGGGCGAGCATGCCGGTCGCGAACTTCGCCCACTGCCAGAAGTCCTTGTTGTCGACCAGCTTGTGGACCAGCCGCAGGAGGTCGCCGTGGCCGGCCTCGGCGGGCTCGGACGTGACCGTGGTGGAGTTGTGGAGCACCAGCATCCCGACCTTGCCGTCCAGCACCTGGTGCTGCTCCGCCGCCGGGCGGTCCAGCTGCTGGGGTACGAGGACGGCCGGTTCCTGCTCTGGTGCCGGACCGGAGTTTTCCTCGGCGGCTTCCTGCACGGCCGCGATGCGGCGCTGGAGGGCAACCCGCCCCCATGCCCGCTCGGCCGCCCGGACCTCCTCATCGAACAGTTTGCTCCCCACGCACAGGGCCGTGACGATGTCCAGGGGCGGCAGGATGCCGAACTCCATCATCGCGTCCACGGCGCTGACGGTGAGTGGGGCTCCCAGGCGCTTGGCGGCGGCGACGAGTTCCGTGGGCGGGACGGCACCCGGGGCGCTGCGCACCTCGCGCAGCGCCTGCAGGAGCTCCTTCTCGCTCGAGACCTCCTCGAACAACTCGGTCCATCGCCGCGGGCCAAGGGCTGGCGTGCCGTCCTCTCGCAGGACGAAGCCCCTGTCGGATTGGGCCTGGGTGCTGACTTCCCGGTGGCGCTGCACCCAGGACTCGACGGGGCCGTCGCAGGCGCGGACGTAGGCCGTGGTGATCGACAGCGAGGGCAGCCCGTTGCCGGAGGCCGCCTGCGACAGGGTGCTTGCGGAGTACATCGCCCGACGCGAGAGCTGCTTGTAGCTCAGCCCCGCCTGCCGGCGCAGGCTGCGCAGGTCCTCGGCGAACGCCCGCACCTCGGCTGGGGTGTTCCAGGGGATCTGCTTCTCAGGCCGCGGCATCGTGCTCACCCGCCTCGTGCCCGGTCGCAGCGGTCTCCAGCACCACTGGGGCCTCCAACTCGGAGGCCCGGTGCTGCTCGGGCTCCACCGACGGTGAGGGGAGCACCGCCGTCGGCGAAGTGGCCGGCACCCCGGCGGCCGCCGGAGTCGCGGGGCCCGCCGGGGTGCCGGTGTCGGCGTCCTCCGCGGTGCCGTCCTTGTTCTGGTTGAGCTGGGTGATCACCTGGGTGGCGGCCAGGGTCAGGGTCGGCACGGTGACCACGGCGGCGGCCACCGACATGCCCAGGGCGACGAGCAGGGCGATCACCGCGCAGATCGCGATGAGCGTTCCCATCCACAGCAGGACGGTGTGCGTGGGCGACGGCTTTGAGCCACCGCCCTTGCGCGGGTTGGGCGGGCTGGTGAGGGCCATGGAGGCCTTCCCCTTCTCCGCGACCGAGGCCGCGGTGCCGACGCCTACCTGCTTCGGGGTAGGCGTGGGGCAGGCCCCTGCTCCAGGGGCCTGCCCGTTCCACTAGTCGGTAGCGACCCCGCTGCAACCCGGGAAAGCGTCGCCACTACGAATTAGACATCATGCAACCCCTATCTGGAAAAGCCCTATCGGTGGCACTTTGTATCGATCATGAAATGCCGTCAGATTCGAACCCAACGCTCCGGTAGTCGAACATCCGGGACGGTTTCCTGGGGGTCGCGCTCGGAGGAGGAGGGATCGAAGATCCTTCCGGGTTGTTCACCGGTCCCGTCTGCTCTTTGATCGGCTCCTGCGCATCCGTGCAGGTCAGGAGGTTGTTCGCTGATGGAAGCCAATGGAATTGATTCGAGTATCATCGAGCGGCAATTCAGACTGGAAAACAATCAACCCGGGGCACACGCTGATGTCCGTACCTTCCGCCCCGGAGGCCCGTGACGGGAGGTCGAGTGCTGCAATAACGCCGCACTAGTCGGAGCGAAAGTTGAAATATCGGGAAGGCCCTGCAACGCCGACTCGAATTGCCGCCGGATGAGGGGATGCACATGAAGGTGCTGGTCAGGGTTCCTGATCTCCGCGATCGCCGGAGAGGCACGGCCTCATCGTCCATTCTCCGCGCTCGCGGCGGACAGGGCTTCTGGCATGCGCTTTCGGCTGTCCCCGCCCAGGACAGCGCATCCCGCACAGGGGATGTTCAGTCCAACTCCGTTGTTCGGTAACGGTTGATCACTGGTCCACCCGCCCCGAACAAGGCCTACCAGGCCCTCGTCGCCGGTCCCACCGGCCGCGGGGGCCTCGTAGTATCCCGGGCCTGCCGGGACTCCCGCCTCCTGCAGCACAAGGGGCGCAAAACGGCGAAGCCGCTCACCACCCCCGCGCCCCCGTCGAGCGGACACGCGCCTTCTGCCACACCACAGCGCCCACCGCGCCGCCGGCGACGGCCCGCCCCGGCACCGCGGCCGGCCGGATCCTGGCCGCCGAGACCGAGCCCCATCTGCCCGGCACCAGCGTCCCGAGCATCCCGGGTACCGCACCGTTCGCGGTCCGCACCTGCCGCGCACCCCGCGGATGCTCCGGCTCGTCCAGGTGACGTTCAACAGCGGCCCGCAACCCGCACGGTGAGGCATGGGTTGAGCCGATTACTGCTGCTCGTCCCGCCCCGTGGAGTCTGCCCCGTGCGTGTTCGTTCCGTCCTCGCCGCCGTCCTGTCCGCCGCCGCAGCGGCCGCGCTGCTCACTGTCCCGGCTGACGCCGCGGCCGCCCCCGGGCTTCGCACGGCCGCTCCGGCCGTCGCCGGGCAGCACCGCGCGGGCGAGCAGGTCACCACGACGCTTCGGGAGGCGATCGACGCGCTGCCGGTGGCGGAGGAGTCCCGGGAAGGCTACGAGCGCACGAAGTTCCGGCACTGGGTCGACGCCGACAAGAACGGCTGCAGCACCCGGGCGGAGGTGCTGATCGCCGAAGCGGCGAGCGCGCCGTTCGTCGGCGCGAAGTGCTCTCTGTCGGGCGGGGTGTGGGTCTCGCCGTACGACGACATGGTGCTGCAGGACGCCAAGGCCCTGGACGTCGACCACGTCGTCCCGCTCGCCGAAGCCTGGGACTCCGGCGCCTCCGCCTGGTCCGCTGCCGAGCGGCAGGCCTACGCCAACGACCTCGACGAGCCGCGGGCACTGATCGCGGTGTCCGCGAAGTCCAACCGCAGCAAGGCGGACAAGGACGTCGCGGAGTGGCTGCCGCCGGCCGAGGCCTACCGCTGCACCTACCTGACCGACTGGACGGTGGTGAAGACCCGCTGGGGCCTGAGCATCGACCAGGTCGAGGCGGACGCGCTGCACCGCCTGGCCGCCGACTGCCCCAACAACGAGGTCACCGTCACCCTCGCCCGCTGACCCGCCCGTCCCAAAACCCGACCACCAAGAAGGGGTAGCGAGCCCTGACCTCCTCCCGCGAAACCACCGCTCCGCGGACCACGTCGACCCGGCGGTGTTCGCCGCCGCGCTGCCGCAGCACGTCGTCTCCGCGACCGTCCTGGTCACCGACACCGACGACCGTGTCCTGATGCTCCACCAGGCCCGCCCCTACCCCGGCCACCCGGCCTGGTGGCAGCTCCCCGCCGGGCTCGCCGACCCGGGCGAGGCCCCGCCCGCCACCGCACTGCGCGAACTCGCCGAGGAGACCGGCCTCCACCCCGCCGGGGTGCTGCGCCCGCTGGCCGTCGACTACCGCAGCGCGGCCGACGGGTGGCCGCCGGTCATCGACTTCGCCTTCGCCGCCGACCCGCTCCCGCCCGGGACGACGCCGGTGCGCCTGAGCGCCGAGCACGACGCGTTCGCGTGGCGGACCTGGGAGCAGTGGGAGCCGTTCCTGCAGATCGAGCAGCGGGCGTGGTTCACCTCGCTCCACGCCGCCCACCGGCGGGGGAGCGTCGTGGTGCTGGTCGACGGCCGAAACACCGCGGAAACCGCCACAGGCACGGGCGCGCCGGTGCCACCGCCCGCACGCCCGGGAAGCTGACCTACCGGCCGGCACGCAGCGTGCCGGCCGGTAGGCCGCTGGCGTGTGCGGGCGTCCGGCGGCCGTCGACCGGTGCTCACGGGGAATTCACCGCGCAGGGTCTGCCCGCGTAGCGCGGGCGGGGGTCTCATGGACGCGGCCTCGGCGATGTGCGCCGAGCCGCGCACCCAGGAGGCGCCCCATGCGTTCGACCACCCGGATCCCGGCCGCGGCCGGGACCGCCCTCGCGCTGGCCCTCAGCGGCCTCGTCCTGGGCCTGGGCGCCGCACCCGCGCACGCGAGTACCTGCTCGCGCTCCTACCTGCCGCTGCCCGACCCCACCTGCACCCCGGGAGCGTACAACCCGGACGTCACCCAGTCGACCATCCAGTCCACGATCTGCGTCTCCGGCTGGACCGCGACGGTGCGCCCCTCCACTTCCTACACCAACGCGCTCAAGGTCCAGGGCATCGCCGACTACGGCTACGCCGACACTCCTACGAGGAGGACCACTTCGTCCCCCTCGAGCTCGGCGGCGCCCCGCGCGATCCGGGCAACCTGTGGCCCGAGCCCTACTCCGGCAGCCCGAGCGCCACCACCAAGGACGGCATCGAGACCAAGCTCAAGAACGCCGTCTGCTCCGGCCGCATCACCCTGGCCGCCGCCCGCAGCGCCATCAAGACCAACTGGACCACCGCCCTCGCCGTGACCGGCATCGGCTGACAGCCTGCACCGGCCTGCTCGCGGCCTTGCCTGCGGTCCGGGCCGGTGCGGCGGGGGCCCGGCTTCAGGGGGGAATCGGCCGGGCCCTCGTCCGCTGCACCCAGCACCTGCCCCAGGAACGCGCCTTCATGCTCTTTGGCGAGCGCCGGACACGAAGATCGGGGCGCAAGCCGGCTACGGGTGCCGCCGGACGCCTGCGCGCCGCCGACCCCAGCGGTGTTCTGAGGCTGGTTCATGCCCGCAGCCGTGCCGGACGACGTTCGGCACCCGCACCGCCCGGCTGTCCGTGCGGCGCAACCGTCGGTGCGGTCGGTGGCTGTTCCTGGCGAGGAACTCCGCGGCAGCCAGCACCTCTCCTTCCGGGCCCGGAGCGGCTCGCCCTGCGCGGCGGGTGCGGCGGTGGGGCCGGGAAAGGGCAGAGGGTGGCTCCGCCCTGGGGCGTGCCACCCTCGTGGGCGCCGCGCCGGGAAGTCGCGGTGAGCCCGGTATCCCTTGTTCGTGGTGCAGCCACTGCGCCAGGGAAGCTCCGGCCGTGGCCGAAAGGTGCGCTGGTTTCCAGGGTGTCATTCCCGCGCCAGGGTCAGCAATGCGGCTCGGCCGAAAATGAATCAATCCTGCCCTGTGTTCATCGCTGAGCTGCGGTGACAGGGGGGCGTAGATACGGTTCCGCGATCCAGGTGTGTCCTTGAGGGGGTGGCGTGCTGGTCGAAACGGAATCAATGGCATGGCTATGGCAGATACGGATTGTGAGCGGTGCGTCACCGGTGGGAGGATCACACCGGTTCGGCGTACGGGGCCGGGAAGCCCTGCCGAACCGTGTTGGTGCAGCCGACCAGTCGCGTCCGTCCGCGGGCGCGACTGCTGCTCATGAAAGGGAAAGCCCATGCGCACCCCCGCTCCTTCAGTACCCGCTTGCCTTGAGCCGACCGCCCGGCCCGCCGGGCGGCGCCTGACGGTCACCGAGGCCGTGGTCATCGTCGTCATCGTCCTGACCGCCGGCGCCCTCGCCCTGGCCGGGCTGCCGGTCGCCGCCGTCACCGGCCTGCTGGGCGCCGCCACCTACGCCGCCCGCCGGGCCGTTGCCGGCCTGCGCGAGCACAACATCCCGACGGCCGGCACCGCCTGACCCACCGTGGGACGGCATGAAAAGGCCGTCGCCGCTTCCACCCGGCAGCTGGAGGTCCTGGCGCTGTGGCTGCGTGCCCAGCGCCGGGACTGCGGCCTGACCTACGCGGCGATGGCGAAGAAGAGCAACCACACCTACACCTCCACCGCCTTCTCCCGCGCCGCCAGCGGGAGCAGCGTGCCGACCTGGAACCTCACCGAGGCCTACGCGGCCGTCTGCGGCGCGGACCTGCGCACCGCGCGGAGCCTGTGGCGTACCGCCCGCCTGGCCGAGCACCGGATCCGGCAGGAGGCGAGGGGGGACGTCTCCGGCCAGGACATCGCCGCCAAGCTGTACGACGTCCTGGCCACCCAGCCCCGCCTGATCTCCGACTACGTGAACCTGCGCCGCGCGATGATCGGACTGCGCGCCCGCAGAGGCCAGCTCTCCCTCGCCCAGCTCCAGAAACTGGCCGGCCGCAGCGACAGCGGCGCCTGGCGCCTACCGGCCAGCAGCCTCGGCGCGATCCTGCGCGGCGAAGCCGCCCCGGACCTGCGCCACGTCCTCGCCTTCGTCCACGCCCTGGGCGACGGACGCCGGGAAGCCGAGTGGGCAGCTGCGTGGAGCCGGGCAGAGCGCGGCGGAGGCGGCAACCTCGCCCTGGGCTCCTGGTACCAACTGGCTGACATGGTGAACACCGCGGACACCCGAAGGCCCCCGAACCCCGTCAGCTTCCGGATCAGCGCCCTCACCACCGTGCCGATCCCCGATACGGCCGCCGTAGCGGCCCACCTCCCCTCGGCCGTAGACCTCACCAGCGACGACCTGCACTTCCTGCACTCCCACGGCCTCACCGTCCACGAAGCCGCCGAGCACGGCCCAGTGCCGCACCTGCCCTTCGGCGGCTACACGCCCGCGGGCCTGCCCATCCGCATCCCGCGCCACGCACACGCACCCCGATGGGCCACCCGGCCCTCCCTCAACTGACACCCCGTCCGCCCCGCCGACCCGAGGGGCCACCACCATGCCTGCCATCGCCACCCGTCAGCACCGTCGCCTCGACCTGACCGCCCTCTACGACCTCCACCACCACAACTACCTGCGCTACGCCGAACTCCTGCTGCGCACCGGCGACGCCCACCGCGCCGTCGACGACGCCTTCGACGCCCTCGCCGAGACGTGGCAGCAGGTCCTGTCCACCTCCAGCCCCGCCGCCTGCGCCTGGCAGACGGTCCGTGACCACGTTCGGGCCCGGGCCGACCCCGCCCGGCTGCAGCCCACCGCCCACCTGGAGCCGCCGCAGCAAGACGCCCTGCTCCTGCACACCGTCCTCAACCTCCCCCTGGACGTGGTCGCAGACCTCACCGGCGCCGAGGCCGCCACCGTCCATGTCCACCTACGCGCCCTCACCGCCCGCACCAGCCGCCCGAAGCCCGCCTGATCCAGCACGGCCGGGCGGCGACCTGAGCTGGCCTGGACGAACCGCGGCAAGATGCGAGCGGTGCGCGCCACCGCAGCAGGCCGAGGCGACCGCGCTGGCGCTGAGCTCGGGTGCCGCGGGACCCGAGCGGAGGCAGGTCCTGGGTTCAGCCGACGCGGTGGTGGTCAAGTGGAGTCCCAGCGGGTGACCTGCAGGACGATGCCTTTGCCGGTGGTGGAGGTGCTGTTGCTGACGACTTTGAACCAGATGAGGGATCCGCGGGCAGTGAGCAGGCAGTAGCCGGTTCCGGTGGCGAGTTGGCGACTGTCGGTCTCGCTGGGCAGTCCCTGGCGTTCGACGTCCTGCAGGCACTGGTCAGGGCTCGGCTTCTGGGCGGCGGACTTGCCCCATCCTCTGGCCTGGACCACGACGATGTTGTTCAGCCCGCACTCCTGGACGATGAGGTCTCCGGTCCCGAAGGGGGCTTCTACAGGGCGGGCGCTGGGGGTTTCGAAGTCGGCGCCCCACAAGTCGCACTGGCTGCTCACGCCGAGGGTGAGTTTCACGTCCTGGTAGGCGACCTTCCACCCCTCGGCGTCGGCGGCCGCGTCCGTGGGAGAGGGAGGCGGCGCGGAGGTGTGCGGCGCGGTGCCGCCCTCGGCGGGCGCGGAGGGCTGCACGGTGACGGTGGCGGTCGGGGCCGCCGCGCTGCCGCTCCCGTCGGCTCCGTTTGAGCGGGTGGCGATCACGGCGACCGCGACGGCCAGCACCACCACCGCGGCCACCAGCGCGCCGACGGTGACCCGCAGGAGCCGGTGGGACGTGCGGGCAGGCGGGGGCGGCGCCAGGGGCGGCCCGGCGGGGACGAAGCCCGGCCCGGCGGGCGCCGCCGCGGGCGGGTGCGGCCACCACGGCTGCCGGGGGTGCTCGACCTCCTGGCGCAGCCGGGCGCGCATCAGCCGGTACTCGTCGCTGTTCTCCTCCGCGGGACGCTCCGCGAGCGACAGGAACATCTGGTGCGCCTGGTCCACGGCGAGGCTGACTGCCCGCCGGTCCTCTTCCAGTTGCGCGGCCCGCACACCGGTCTGCCGTAGCTGCTCCTCGGTCTCGGCGGTGGGCTGGCCGGCCTGCCGCAACCGCTCCAGATGTTCCCGGAGGTAGGCGATCTCGTAGTAGCGGCGCGACAGCTCGGCGTTCACCCGGCCCCGCTGCGCGTTAGCGTCCAGCTTGCTCCTGATCGCGGAGTGGATGACGGACAGCAGGGTGTGGCGCTGCTGCTGGAGCACGGCCTCGGGTACGGACGGGTTGCTCTGGCGCAGCGCCTCGATGGGCGGCACCTTCTTCAGGGACAGGTCGTGGAACTCGTCGGCCGTGAACGCGGCCCTGTAGAGGCTGTGGGTCCTTTCCCTGACCTCGTCCGCGAGCGGCGTCCCTATTTTTCCCTCGACCATGTTCAGAAAAGCATCGACGAATTCATCCGGCGGAAGATTGTCGCCGTTCTTCCACCGGGTGACCGTCGACTTGTTGCGTCCGACTGCGGCGGCGATTTCCACCCCGGTCAGGCCGGAGCTCTTCATCAAGGCTGCTATCTGGTCGGCGAAAGCCTTCCGTTCCGGCCCGCCTCTGGCGCTCAGCCTGCCGCGGCCGCCATCCTCTGCTCCAGGACCTGCTACCTCGCCCGAACTCATTTCCGTGTCCACCCCTCGTGTGCGACCACCACGGACCCCCCGTCCGGTATTGCAGGCGCACCCTATCCCCTGCGGCTCCCAGCGCACACCCGTGCAGTTCCGGGCCGGGTGCACCCCCGCAACCGGCCCGGAGCCGGTCCCTTCGGCCCCGTCGGCCGCAGTTGCGGCCTGTGTAACCGGCTGTCAGCAACGCTTCAGCTACCTCATCGAATACCGGCTGCCCAGCAGGTCGGGGCGTGTTTTGCGCCCCCGCAACCATTCCTGTCGAAAAGCGGCCGGAAAAACGGCCCCTGGTTTCAATTCCGCAACCCGGTCTCCCAGAGAAAAGATGGATCCACAAGCCGCAGCCAAGCGGATGCCACCTCTTCAAAGGGAGACCCAAATGAACCTGTCGATGCTCATCAGGACGGTCACCGCAGAAATCATCGCCCTCGTCCTCGGAGCAGCGCTCATCCTCCCGCTCGTCGTGATCAGCCTCCCCGCGCTGCTCGTCCTGTCCTTCAGCGCCGCAGGGCACAACCGGACCGTCAGCCTCATTTCGCTGATCGCCGATTGGACGCGCCGAAACCCCCGCACCAAGCCGGCCCCGACCCGCACCGGGCCGCGAAACCCGGTGCGCACGACGGACAGGAGCAGGTGACCTGTCCCGGGCCCGCGGCTCCGCCGCCCCGGGCCCGGGACAGGCACTTCCAGCCCAGCGCCGCTGTGCACGCGGCCGATAAGGAACTGGTGGTGCGCGCCGCGGGCAATGGATGGCGGCGCACACCACCGCCACGATTCTCCTCCGTCCCGTACCGCGGTCCGGCAGCGATCTACGTCTTCGCGGGCAGGAGGAGGCCTCCTCCCGCCCGCGGCGCCGTGCTACGCCTTCGGATTGGCCGTCTAAGTCCAGTAGCGCTCCACCACGGCTTCCATGCCGGCCAGCCCGGCATCCAGGCCGAGCTGGCGGATCCAGTCGTCGACTTGCTCCTGCCGCTCCTGCACGACGCGCAGGTCCAGCGCTGGGTTGGCGCGGAAGATGCCTCCGTGCGACCCGCCGCTGTCCGGGATCTGCTGCAGACCTTCGGGGTCCAGTAGGTCCGCGACCGGTCCGTCTGCGACGAGGTGCAGCTCACGCGGCTGTGCCACCAAGGAGGCGTCGATGTCCGCGAGGCGGGCCAGCTCCGTGACCACGGCGTCGTCGACGAGCGTTCTCACGAGGCCGTCGAACAGATCCGCCAGGACCGGCACCTGGTACAGGAAGGGCCACGCCATGTGCTTCAGGCTGGCGGCGAACAGCCGGATTCGGGCGTGGACGTCGATAGTGACGGTCGCCATCGGCGCTGTGCTGGTCGTGCCGTAGACCTCGGGCAGCTTGACCGTCGCCACGGCCTCTACGGGGTGCTCCACCGGCGAGTCGCTGTTGATGCGCCACACCAGCCGCGCGGTGCGGGCCCGGTTGTGCCCAAGGCGGTGGAATCCGTTGAACCCGCCGTCCCGCTGCATGAGGGCGAGCAGAGCGTGGGGCAGCGGCGAGTTGTTCAACGCCTTCGCGAGGGCGGAGACCCCCTGCTCTGACAGCGGCCGCCAGCTGCCGGCCTCGCCCATCGGGAGGTTGATGCCGGTGCGCAGGATGAAGTCCTCTGACGCCTTGCCGTCGCCGCGGACCTCCAGGCGTGGGACCATCAGGCTCTGCCCCAGGCCCAGCGCCCCGCCGACCTGCTCTTCGCGGACCAGCTGCAGCAGCCGGGCCCGGTCCGCGGTGGAGTTCTGCCCGCTCAACCGGATCGGCGCCTTCAAGTCGATCAGTACCGGCCGCGGGGCGACGGTGTGGTCCACCCGGACCACCACCACGCTGCGCCCGGAGCCGTCGTTCAGCGGGACGGGGATGAACGTCGGCTCCCACGGCGGGTCGAGCCTGGCGTGGCACGCGGCGGCGATCTTGTCGATCGTCTCCTGGGCGTCGACGCCGACGACGCGCTCGGCGCCGTCCTCGGCCTTGTCGAGCACGCCGACCATGATCAGGCCGCCGTAGGAGTTCGCCATCGCCGCGACGGTTTTCACCAAGCTGGAGGAGAACTCGCGCTTGAACTCCAGTGTCAGGCTCTCCACCTGCTCCGGCTGGTTGGCGAAGGCGCGGATGCGCTCGATCGTCAGGTCCGCCGCTGCCGCGGCGAACAAGGAGGTAGTCATCCGCACATGCTTCACCAAAAGCCGTGCGAACACAGCGAGTTGGCGGCAACCGCCGCGCCGGCCCGCCTCTGCGAAGCCTCGAGCAGGCGCCCGGTGCCCCTCGGCCTCCAGTACCGACTCCCGGCAGAGCGCACCCTCATCTTCTCCGGACCGTTGGCAGTGCCGATCCACCCGTCGGCCAGCTCCGATGTGACGACATGGCGCCGTACCGTCGTGGCGGCACGGCGCCATGCCGTCGTGGCGGAACGACGCCGTGCTGCCACAGCGCGCGAAGCGTGCCGGACGGCCGTCGCCCGTGGCGGCTACCCGGTGAGCGCGCCAGCTCAGCTGGGTCAGGCCGAGTGCGAAGCGGTGATCCGGTTGAGCATCAGCTCGGCAACCGCCGACAGCACTTCGGGATCGAGGTGGGCGGCCAGGGCGTCGACGATGTCCGACGGGCTGGTCAGCGGGATGACCAGCTGCTGCAGCGGAGGGTGCTGGGCCCCGGGGGCATTAACGCCGTTAACGGTCGGGCTGGCTGAGCCAGACTCCGACATCAAGGGGACCTGGGCGTTAACGCCGTTAACGGTCTGGTCGCCCGAGCCCGCCTTGGCGTCGATCGGGGCCGGAGCGTTAACGGCGTTAACGCTCGGGGCGCCCGCCTCCCGGCGCGCGGTGCGCTGGCGGGGCGCCGAGGGCGCCTTGATCGCCTGCTCGGCGGCCGCCGCCTGCTGATCCTTGGGGAGCCGGCCGATCCGGCGGCCGTGCTCGACCTTCAGCTCACCGGCCTCGACCTTCTCCTGGAGTTCCGGCTCGAGTCCGAGCAGCGCCAGCCGCTGGGAGACCCACGCCGCGGTCTTGCCCAGCCGCTTGGCGACCTGGCTCTGCGAGCCGTGGACCTTCACGAGGTCCTGGATCGCGCGGGCCTGGTCCAGCGGGGGGACGTCGACGCGCTGGATGTTGGCGATCAGCGCGCTCTCCACGAGGTCGGAAGCGCTGCCGGCCAGGTCGTCGTTGACGTCGATCCGCAGCTCAGTCAGACCTGCGAGGTGCGCGGCAGCCAGGCGGCGGTTGCCGTCGACGACGACGTACTCGGCGCTGTCCAGCGCGTCCTCGTGGCCGGGGTGGACGGCGAGGAAGGACGCCCGCCGGACGATTGCGACCGGTTGGAGCTGGCCCCTTTGCAGCAGCGACTCAGCGAGCTCATCCAGATCGGTCAGCTCGTCGCGGGGGTTGAACGGGTTGTGCGCCAGCAGCCCCAACTCGACCGAAGCCGGAGGACGCCGGCCCTCCCCGGTGCGGATCTGCTCACGGGTCCGCACCCGCCTGGGCCCCGCCTCGGCGGCCTCACCGTCATCACCGATGCTGAATCCGCGCGTGACCCGCTGCGCCGGGGGCGTCATACCGCAAGCTCCTTCGCCAAGTCGCGCATCACCTGCGCGTGTTCACTGTCGGGCGCGTACTCCAGCAGCGGGATCTCCCCGTCCGCCGCCTCACGGCCCTCCTTCAGGTCCCCGATGACCGCCAGGACCGAGGGAGAGCTCGACTTCTCCCACTGCTCCCGGTTCTCCTGAACGAGCTTGCCGCGGCGGCTGTCGTAGGCGTTGATGACCAGCCCCAGGTAGTCGACCTGGATCCGCCCCTTGCGGCACAGGTCGTCCATCTGCGTCTTCAGCAGCCGGAACGCCCGGTGCGACGCCTTGTTCGCCCACACCGGCGTGATCACCCCGGAGCGGTCGGCGAGCTCGCCGTCCCGGCGCCGCACGTAGTACAGCGCGGTGTCCATGTTCAGCCCGAGGCTCGGCGGACCGTCGATGATGATGACGTCGTAGTCGTCCTCCAGCGGCTCCAGCGCCCGCTCCAGCGCAGCCTCGCTGAAGGACACCTTCGACAGGGCGACATCGCGCAAGAACGCGTCGTCGGACGCCGGGAGCAGATGCAGCCGGTCGCCGAACCGCTCACCCCCCAGCGACACCAGCAGCTCGCGGACGTCCCCCTTCGCGGTCCCGTCCATGTGCATCATCAACGTCTCGACGCCGTCCTCGTACATGAGGTCCTCGAAGCCCAGCTCAGCCGTCAGGTGCCCCTGCGGGTCGTAGTCGACGATCAGGACCCGGCGGCCGGACTCGGCCAGCGCCTGCGCGATCCCGGAGGAGATGAACGTCTTGCCCACGCCACCCTTCTGGTTCGCCACTATCACCCGCACGACCGGCTGGGCCACCAGCGGCGCGGACGGCGACGGGTGCTCCTCCAGCCACAGCGTCAGCGCCTGCGCCAGGCCCTGGACGTAGGTCACCCCCCGCTCGCTGCAGGTGCTCTTGAACCGGTCCGGTTCGCCGGACGGCAGGAACGTCCCCCAGGTCTTGGCCCCGGTGGTGTCCACCTCCGGCACGTCCTCGACCTCGTACCAGGCCTGGATCGCGTGCTCGGTGGCGTCCTGGATGTCCAAGCCGTGCTCGAACGCTCGGATCTTGAGGTGCCGCCGCAGCTGCGGTGGCAGAGAAGTGATTAGCTTCTCTCGCTTCTGACTGGCCATAGGGCTGCTCATGAGGCCGAACATTACTAGGTTGTCTGGCTGGTGTGCTGGAGCCACAACAGTGGCTCCAGCCACGATGCCTGTCCGGTTCCAGCAGCACCCTCCCGGCAAACAAGCCCCGAGGAAACCGGCCCGCGGCCCTCGGGGGCTGGTTCAGCGGGCGGTGCGGTCGTCGAGGACGACGCGGGGGCCGTTGCCGCTCTCTTGCTGGTCGTGTTCGCCGCGGGGCCGGGTGGCGGCCACCACTTCGGCGATCCGCTCGTAGGAAGTGACGGCCAGCGACCAGGTCTCGATGTCCCGGGGCTGCTCGACGCCGCGGTGCACGGTGGCGTGCAGGGCGTTGAGGAGCGCGACAGTGGAGCGCCCGGACAGGTCGGTGGTGAACGGCTTCTCCGGGTTGGGGCGGTCCCACTCACGGGAGCGCTCCTCGGTGGCGTTGAAGTGCGAGGTGCCGCCGGGGGAGGCGGCGCGCACCTGTTCGTTGAGGAAGTCCCAGGTGTGCGGGTGGCACTCGACGGTCAGGGTGTGGATCGCGCTGGCCTTGCGCAGGGTTGCCACGTGCGCGGACCACACGAAGACGGGCGGGATCAGGTCGGCGGTGCCGCCCAGCAGCCTCTCCCCCTCGCGGCGGTCGACAGCGGAGCGGAAGGCAGCGGGCTCGGACACGGTCAGGTTCTCCTCGGTGCTGGTGACGGACGGGCTGCTGTCGCCCGCGGCGGTGAAGTGGGCGGTGCTCTGTGCGTGCTGTACGGGGGCCGGTTCTTCAGGGGCAGCCGCAGGGGCCTCCTGCCGCGCCGGATCGTCCGGCCCGCTGTCCGCGGGCAGCCGTGCTCCCTCCGATGCGAAGGAACCGGTCGCCGCCTGCAGCCGCAGCTCACCGAGCTGCTCCAGCAGCTCCTCGATTCGTTTCTGCTGCGCGCCGGATTCCCGGTGGTAGCGCGCCGACTCGCTCTGCTCCTTGCTGATCACGCCGATCAGCTGGTCGCGGTGCGTCCGCAGCTCCGACAGGACGGCCTGGGCCTGCTGTTCGATGTGCTCAGGCAGGGCCTCGACCGAGTTTTTGATCGTGGTGCTGTCCTCGAGCAGTCGGGTGGCCTGGCCGAGGAGCTGCTCGACGTTGCGGCCGGTCTGGGTCACGTTCCCCCCTTGAGGTGTGCGGCCGGTTACGGCCGCGGCTGCACCAGGGTGGAGTTCGCGCACCCACCGTGGTGGCCGGAGTTGGGGGTGTGACCGGAAATCAGATCATCACTGTCCGGATCTGGTTGGCTACATTTTGTTCTGATGGCCCGTCGGCCCTTCGCGCTTGCCGGTCTCCGCCAGAGGCAGCCCAGCCGTCCCCGTTCGATAACCAGGTGTGGGGCGTCGTCCTCCGCCGCGCCTCAATCATGAACGCCGACGAGTACGCCGTCCTGCTGACCCCCCCTGGCGACCGCGCCGCCTACGAGCTGCTCGCCGCCCGACTCATCAAGGAGGCCCCGCCACATGACCAGGCCACGCCCCCGCAACATCCCCTCCGCCACGTCCCCGCTCGCCCCGCCACCCAGCCCCGCCTGGTGGCGAAAGTCGGCCCGCTGCGCGCCGGCGACCAGGCCGCCGAACCCGCCACCGCCTCCACGCCGGAGTCCGCGGCCGGGCAGCCGCTCGCCGCGGACGCGCCGACCGACTCCGAGCCGCAGCAGCCCGCCACCCGCTCCCAGCGCGGCCGCGGGCCTCGCCCCGCCCCCGAAGCAGCCTCCGCCGTCGCCACCACCGTCCGCTGGGACCTTGAAGAAGCCGCCGCCCTGGACCGCTGGATCCTCGACCTGCACGCCGACGCCCACCGCACCCGCCTCGACAAGAGCGAGGTCCTGCGCGAGTTGGTGCGCCTTGCCCAGGAACACGAGCCCACCCGCCTTGCCCTCCTCAAGCGGCTCTGACTCGACCGCTGCGGTGGGCGACCCACCTGCCGCAGCCCGCCGTCGCCTGCTCTGCCGAAACCGCGGCCGGAATTTCCACCGCGGTGCTGGCCTGCTTCGTCATCAGCACGCGAGATCCCCACCAGGAACAGGCTCGTCGAAACTTGCTGCAGCATGTCGTCGACGGCCATTACCCTCCGGTCATGAACCCTCTGCTTGCTGCCAGCTTGTTGCCCAAGCAGCCTGAGACCTGGCAGCCCATCAGCCGACGGCTGGCGGGCGAGCCCCTTGAGGATCCCATCGAGGACTTTCCCAACTATCTCCGCGACGGCCTCGTCCACTGGGCTGAGCGACAGGTCAAGGAGGACCTTGCTCGCAAGGTCCTGCTGCGCCTGCGAATGCAGCAGATGGAGTACAGCACCATGGCGAGCTCGCTGTGCAAGCGGCTGGCCAATCCCTACGTCGATCGGGCGCTCGACATCCTAGACGCCCTGGTGTTCTTCGGGCGCCTGCCGCTGGCCAAGGCGTTGGACGAGCTGGAGGAGATCCTCTTCGACGGGGGTTCCGTCTGGCGTGTCGATCTGCAGGAGGGCTGCCTCGAGCGGCGGGTGGATTCGGCGACGAAGGCCCTGGTGCAGCAGGCGAGGGAGAGCGCGGCGCGGTCGGGCCGGGACGAGGCGAGCGCGCTGCTCGCGACCGCCTGGGCGAAGACCTACGGTGTGCATCCGGAACCGGATGCGGCGTACGCGGCCGCGGTCAAGGCTGTGGAGTTCGTGGCCGGCCGTATCGTTCTGCCGAAGAACACCGACCCGTCCCTCGGGCAGGTCCTGTCGACCCTGGACCAGGGGCGGCAGAAGTACGAGATGGCGATCCCCGCCGCTGACGGTAACCCCGCGTCGATCGACGCCTTCGTCAGCGTGCTGGAGCTGTTCTACCGGGGGCATCGGGACCGCCATGCCGGCGGATCCACCAACGTGCCCACCACCCAGGCCTCGGCCGAGGCGGCCGTCCCGCTGGCCGCGCTCCTGGTCCACTGGTTCACCCAGGGCGTCGTCCGCAAGCTCCCTGACCAGCCCAAGCGGCGACGCAAGAGCGGTTCGGGCGGCGAAGTCGGGTCCACCACAGCAGGGTGACGCGCAGCACCTGCTGGGAGGGCCAGTCAGTGGACGCTGTCGGGTTGGAGGGAGGGCGGGGACCGAGTCCAGCCGGTCGCGCCAGCGTAGCCGTCGAAGTCGGTATCGAAAGCGAAGCGGGGCGCCGGGTTCACCCGGCGCCCCGCTCGGCCTTCGTGGGCCGGCTGCGGCAACAGCCTCGTGGCCCGCTCCCCTTTTGTTGATCACCCGACAAGCCAGGGAAACCTGTCCTGGAACAGTCTGCTTCCCGTGATCTGTTACCACAATAGATCGCGGGACATGGAGCGGGTTTTTGAATTAATGACTGAGGCCGCATGGGCTCTGAACTGCAGATTTCCTGTGGACTCTCTATGCCAAAGTTGTCGTCGAAGTCCAGTCGGCGCGGGACGATCTGAATTAATGGGGCCCCGAGGATATGCCGTATGGACTTGCATCATTGACTGCTCTGAAGGGATGATCCTGATACCCCGTCAGAAACGCGGACGGCAATCCGCAGGGGTACGCACATTGTTGATCACCCGATAAGCCAAGAGGCCATAACTTCATGAGCATCGAGATCCAGCGCCCCCAGCCGCTGCGCGGCAGCCTGCCGGTCGGCGCCACCACCATCGTGATCCTGACCGTAGTGGTCGTGATCACCGCCACCATCCGGCCCGGAGTGCTGAACAACCCGCTCGCGGCCACCGCGGCCACCACGGTGGTGGGCACCGTTGTCGCCTGGCTCACCGGGCGGGCGCTGCGCAGCACCCAGCGCCTGCGCTGGAACCCGGGCCGGTAGTCCGTGGCCGGCCGTACGAAGGCCGGTGTCGAGCCGGGGCTGGCGGAGGATCTCGCGCGGTTCCTCCGCCAGCTCCGGCGACGGCCCGACGGCACCGACCTGACCTACATAGAACTCGCCGACAGGCTCGACGGCGCACGCTACTGCTCGGCGGCCACCCTCTCCCGGGCGGACCGAGGCGGAGACTGCATTCCCCGGCTGGAGACAGTCCGGGGCTACGTGAAAGCCTGTGGTGGCTGGGCTCATGACCAAGAACAGGCCCGACGGCTCCTGGCCGCCGCCCACCGCCGACGCCGACGCGCCAAGACCGCCAGCACGTACGCCGATCCCCGACTCGGCGCACGCGCAGCCCGCCGACAGCACCCCGCAGTCGCCCCGCACCCCCACTACATCCGCACCCCGGTCGACTTCCAGCTCGGTCTGCGCTCTTACCGGGAGGAGAACGGAAGCCTCTCGCTGCGCGCCATCGCGCTCAATGCGTCCAGGAGCGGCTACCCGATCTCGAAGAGCGCCGTGGACCGCATGCTCTCCCAGCCCCGTTCGTTTCCCACCTGGGACCAGGTGATGGCGGTACTGGTGGGCTGTCGGCCCAAGCGGATGCCGGACCTCAACGTCTGGCACAGAGCCTGGAGACATGCGTTTGTCCGGCCCAAGTCACCCGCGGCGGCAGCGGTCTGGGCGAAGAACGAGGCCATTCTCTCGGTGCTCATGGAGGACCGTGTCCTGCTGGGCCTCCTCGCCTCCCTCTCTGATGCCCAGGGTGCACCGACCGTGCTGTCGGAGAGGGTGTGGAGAGCCGTCTCGGCGGAGCGGAGCTGGCCCCACGCCCCCCGTGTTCCGGCTGTCGCCTATGGCTGATAGCCGGTGCAGGGCGGGGTGCGCCAGCCACCGGAAGCACCACCGGCTTGGTCAGGACGGCCGGGACCTGTACGCCCGCTGACGGCCGCTCAGCGCCCCGCCGGACCCCGAGTCCGTACGGCGCGAAGCGGCGGGGCCGCCACCGACTGGTGTCGGCCCCGCCGCTTCGGTGTCGAGCTGTACGGCGGCCGGATCGACTGCGAGTACACCTATATGTCCTGGTCAGCGACCCTGGCCCGGGCACCACGCTGATCCCTTGCTACGCCTACCCGAGGGGCGCTCCTGGTACGAGCCCGACACCGCGGGCCGCTGGACCTGGCGGAGCGACACCGCGTAGGACGGCGCGGATCGGGTGGACCAGACCCGCTGCACCCCCGGAACCCGCTCAATTGGGCCCCGGCCGGGGTGCCCGCACCGGCACGGGCTAGATGCGGCAGGATCTCAGACCCTCGCTCGACCGGGGAGCTCCATCCGGGTAGTACGGTGTCGCCATCCGGCACCGCGGCCGGGACAGAGCAGTGGGGTGGAACCATGACCGTTGCCTTCGAGGTGGCCGACCTGACTTTGAAGGACGGCACAGTGGTGCGGCCCCCCACCGACGGGATGACCGTGTTCATCGGCCCGAACAACAGCGGCAAGTCAAAGCTCCTGCACGAACTCGCTGTATTCCTGACCACCAATCAGGGACCGTCGAATCCCCCTACTTACTGGATCGCGAGTACGAACATCCGGAGCAGCGGCAGTTCTGCAGAGTTCGTCGAGTGGCTCCATGCCAGAGGCGAGGAGCCGAGGCCGCACCCTCAAACAGGTCAGCCCACCTACGTGCTGCCTGCAGGGCAATCCGGCGCCGGCCCTTCCCGAACGCAAGTGATGAATTCCTGGGAAAATCGTTCTTTCCAGATGATCGCTCATTTCCTGGTGGCCCAGCAGTCGACCCAGGAACGGCTGAACAACCAGAGCGACTCGCAACTGTGGGACTCCGCTCTCCCACCCGGTCATCCGACCCAGCACCTGTTCGCGGACCGGGAGGCCCACCACCGGTTCTCCGACCTCGTGCGTTCGGCGTTTGGCGAACCGATCGCGCTCAACCGCTACGAGCAGCAGATCCGCCTCCAGGTCGGCGACCCGGGGATGGAGGACGAGGTCCCCCCGATCTCGCGCGAACTCCGCGAGGCATACCAGCGGCTTCCCCAGCTCAATCAGCAGGGCGACGGTTTTCGCAGCTTCGTCAACCTCCTGCTGCACACCCTGGCCCGGCCCAAGCCGGTCATCGTGATCGACGAGCCCGAGGCATTCCTCCATCCGCCCCAGGCCCGGCTCCTGGGCCGCTATCTCGCGGAACTCCCCCCATCGCCCTGCCAGGTCTTCGTCGCCACCCACAGCGCCGACTTCGTGAGCGGCATCCTGGAAGCCACCGACAAGCCGGTGGCCCTGGTCCGGATCTCCCGCAGCGTCTCCGGCCCCCGCGCCAGGGTCCTGGAGCCCGAGGACGTCGCGCAGATTTTGCGCACCCCGGCCCTGCGCTACTCCAACATCATTTCCGGCCTTTTCCATGACGGCGTCGTCCTCGGCGAATCCGAAGGCGACTGCCAGTTCTACGCCGCCACCTTCGACACCCTTGCGAAAGGTCGGCCGAACAGCAACCTCGTCTTCCTGCCTACCGGCGGCAAGGCTAAGCTCGCCGACACCGCCCGCCGCCTGCGCCAGTGCGGTATCCCCGTCGCCGTCGTCGCCGACCTCGACTTCCTCAACGACCGCGCCCTGATCAAGCGCGCCCTCAACGCCCTTGGCGGCGACTTCACCGCAATCGAATCCGACCTGAAGACCCTTGAGGACACCGTCAACTCCACCGTCACCGTCACCAGCGCTCCGGAGATCAAGAAGGAGATCAACCGGATCCTCGGCGACCCCCGCAACGGGGAAGTACTCACCACCGGGCAGCGCAAGGACATCACCGCGCTCCTCAAGTCCTCCGGCGCATGGTCGCAGATCAAGAAGGCGGGCCTGCCGGCGCTCGGGAGTGGAGAGCCCTACGCCGCCGTGCTGCGCCTGCTCGATTACTTCGCCGGGATCGGAGTTTTCCTCGTCCCTGTCGGTGAACTCGAAGGATGGGTCCGCCAGGTGCCCGCCAGCAACAAGAGCGGCTGGCTCACCAAGGTTTTCGAAGACGGCCACCATCTACGCCCGTCACCGGAACTCGGCGACTTCCGCGCGAAGGTGAATACCTACCTGGCATCCAGCCGGTAGCGAAGTAGGGGCGCCAGGCGTCCAATCAGTCGGTGCTGCGCGCGGTCATGGCGCCCAACGTAGTTCCGGCCCGGGGCGGGAGCGCGGGGTGTGCCCGGATTTCGCGGTTCGGGCCGTCGAGTGAGCCTTCTCCTGCGCCTCCTCCGCGCCTGGGAACACGGTCCCGCTCGACTTGCCGCAAGTCGGCCCTGTGCGGGCTGCTGACGCCCGCTCAGCGCCTCGCTGGGCAAGGGGGGCCGCGCAGCACGGCGGCGGGCCGCCACCAGTCGGTGTCGGCTCCGCCGCTTCGGTGTCGAGCTGTACGGCGGCTGCAGCGGTTTGCCGGCCGGTCCGTGACGCTCCTAACCCAGACAGAACCTGCTTTGCGCACAGTAACTCGCCGTGAGGCCGACTCCGTCCGGGAGCGGGCCCTGTCAGGTTAAGGAGATCTTCATGTCGACTGCCCGCCCCGACCGCCACCCCGCCCGCCCCACTCGCGCCTGGACGTGGCTGCGCCGCAACGCCTCTGCCGTCACCGCGCTGGCCGCCCGGCGATGCTGCCCGCCTTCGCGATGACCGACGACGTCCCCGCGGCCCTGGCCGACATCACCGAGGACCTCGATGCCGCCGCGCACCGCTTGGACGAGGTCGCCGAACAACTCGGCCGCGGCGAGCGGGACGATCCGGGCACCGAGGCCGCCGGCGTGGTGGAAGCCGTCGACGCACAGGTGGTGGTGGACAGCACGGACGACCCGGGGACCAGCGGGAGCTGGGGCGAACCCGCGGGGACACCGCGGGATCAGCCAGGACCCCTGCCGCAGCCGCAGCACCGGAGCACGTCCGATTTTTTCGCGAACAACGCGAACAAGCGGCTCAACCCCGGAGCGATCATGCGTCTGGCCGACGTCGCCCGCCGCGATCCCCGTGTCGTGGAAGAACTGGAGACGTCGATCCAGGCGGCGGTCTACAGCTTCGACGCCAACGAGGTGCTCCACACCGCCGAGCTCCTGCAACGGGTGAAGGATGAGAGCCGCTCCTTGGAGCTGTTGCGCCATGAGCTGTTCACAGCCGGGCGGGCGCTGCCCTCCCGGTTCTGGACCCACTGACCCCGCCGCCCGGTAAAGCACCCTCGTCGGGGCCCTGCACGGCCCGCTGGCGAGCGTTCAGCGCCCCACCGGAGCCGAGGCCGCACAGCACGGCGGCGCGGCCGCCACCAGCCGGTGTCGGCTCCGCTGCTTCGGTGTCGAGCCGCACAGCGGTTGCAGCGGTCCGCCGGCCGGTCCGTGACGCTCCGAACTCGTAGGCCCCGGCCCCAGACGGACCGCGTTTTGCGCACAGTAATTCTCGTGCACCCAAATCTGTCCATGAGTGGACCTGCCAGGTGAAGGAGCTCTCCATGTCGACTGCCCACCCCGACCGCCGCCCCGCCCGCGCCTGGGCGTGGCTGCGCCGCAACGCCTCTGCCGTCACCGCGCTGGCCACCGTGGCAGGCGTGGCCCTGCCCGCCGCCGAACGCCTCCTGCTGCGCTGACCCGCCGACAAGCGCCCCGTCGAGCCCGGCACCGTCCACCGCCTCGCCGTCGGCCCCGTGCCGTCCAGCCCGGTGTTGGCGAGTGCGCCGCTGCCGCACTCGGCCTTCCCCTCGTTGACCGCCGGCGCGCCTCCGGCCGCGGACAGGACCCCGAGAAGACCGCCACCGTCTACCAGCAGATCGTGACCGCCTTCAACGAGCATCCCCGGCAGGTCTTCCGGGTCCGTGAACTGCACGAACTCCTCGGCCTGCCCACCGACGAACCATCGATCAACATCACCCGCTCCCGCCTGGGACGGCTCGTTCGCCAAGGACTCCTCGACCAACCTGGCCGAGGTCTCTACCAGAAACGGACTTAACGCCCTCTGAAAAGGCTCAATGAGTCGTTGAAGGCGGGGATCCAGTTCTCGTACTCGGTGGCGGCGTTGGCGATCGCTTGCAGTGCGTCTGGGGAGCCGAGCGGCGCCCACGTCTCGCGGCCCACGAGGTCGGCGTCACCGGGTCAGCGGCTGGCGCTGACCAGCAGTGCGGCGTGGGGAAGGTGCAGCAGGCCATCGGCGCCGAGCAGGTCCCGGGACAGAGAATCGAAGTGCTGCTTCACTTCGGCGCGTGCCTCTTCCGGCTGGCTCAGCAGCAGCTGCCCGATGAAAGCCACGCCGGCGGCGGGGCCGCTCCACCACTCCTCGGCACTGGCACGGTGGTCCCAGCGCAGTGTCCGACAGATCGGCTCTCGCAGTCCGGCGCCTGCCAGCAGCATGGTCAGGCCGTCCGGGGTGCGGGGGAAGTCGTCCTCGGCGGCGAGCGGGGGCAGTTGCGCCGGCCGGGTCACTCCCGCCGCCTCGACGGCCCGGCCCAGCAAGGACTGGCCGGCCGGCGCAGGGTCCGCCCAGATCGTTAGCGCGATTCGTCCGCCCGGGCGGACCACACGGCGCAACTCCGCAAGCGCGTCTGTCGGGCGTCCCACGTGGTTGAGGACGAAGTTGCCGACCACCGCGTCGAAGGCGCCGTCTTCGAAGGGCAGCCGCGGCAGGATCGCGGTCAGGACCTCGGCGGAGGGCGCGGCCCGTCCTGCCAGCTCCACCATGCTCGGCTCCGCGTCGACCGCGGTCACCCGCGCGCCGCGCTCACAAGCCGCTGCGGCGGCCGTTCCGGTCCCCGTCCCGACATCGAGAAGCCGCGTCCCCTCCCCGACTGCGGCCGCATCGAGCAACCACGGAACCGGATACGCGCACAGCCGCGCGAAACTCCCCGCGAACGCCTCGGCACGCCCCGCCCATGTCCGCCGCTCGTACTCGTCGAAAGCCGTCACCGCACCGATCCTCCCCGGGAACGCCGGCAGCACCTGGTTGCCGTGCGCGAACGCGGCGACCGCCCCCGGCCAAGACCATGGGACAGAAAACTACTGGCAGTCAAGATCGAATGGCAATCAGTCAAGGTCATCGGCCAGAGGGGACACATCCCCGATCCGGCGCTGACGATCTCTGCCGCACAGCTGTGCTCGATTCCCGGCCAGAGCAAACATGCCCCGGAAGATCAGACACAGGTACTCAGGGAGGGTCAGTGGCGGGGGCGGTTGAAGTAGGCGACGGCGTCCGGGCGGGTGGCGAGGTAGGCGAGCAGGGCGCCTGCGGCGAGCAGGGCCAGCGCCTGGACCACGGCGGTGCCGCCGGCCTGGGAGTTGATCGCGAGGCCCAACACACCGATCAGGCCCTGCCAGGCGCCGAAGGCGACCACGCCCGTGCGCAGCGCGCTGCGGCCCTTGTCGAGCCGGGCGGCCAGGGTGACGGCGACGGCGGCGTGTACCGCGGCCCACACCAGGGCGAGCTGTGCGAAGCCCACGGCGGCCTGGGCGGCCTGCACCTGGTCGCTGATCGCTCCG
>NZ_BSSA01000042.1 GCF_030268885.1 Kitasatospora phosalacinea | reverse complement strand
CCCGAACACCTCGTCCGGACGGTCAGGCGCGGCTTACGGAAGATCCAGTACCGCCCGCACCTCATCGACGGCTGCCTCGCCGCGACCGGGCTGATCACCGACATCGCGAGTTCAACCTGAGTAACTGGATGCCGCATCGGACTGCGGCACCCGCGAGGCCAGCTGGGCGCGGATGATCATCGCTGAGCTCGCCTTCGAACTCGAACAGGCCAAGGCGGAACTCGGCTCCGCCGCCAGGGTGGCTCAGCTAACTACCCAACGAAGGCCCTGATATGAGCGGTAAGGCCGGGCGACTCCTCCACCGCCGTCTGCTGCAGCCGCCAGCGGTCGCATGGATGGCCTGTTCTCTCGTCGAGGAGCAGCCATGGCCGCGGCGAAACCGCCGTTCGCGAGGATGGACAGCAACGGAGGCCCAAGGCGCCGTCCCGCGGCGGGCTGACCACCGGCGCTCCAGCCGGACGGAAATCCCTTTGCATACGCTCCCCGCCAACCGCTTCCATGGCCTGATGGAGACAACAACTCCCAATGCCATCAGTGCATTTCGGCGC
The DNA here is from genome assembly GCF_030268885.1 of Kitasatospora phosalacinea. Classification (GTDB taxonomy): domain Bacteria; phylum Actinomycetota; class Actinomycetes; order Streptomycetales; family Streptomycetaceae; genus Kitasatospora; species Kitasatospora phosalacinea_C. The sequence goes on along the minus strand of NZ_BSSA01000042.1, from coordinate 59,071 downwards.
GATGGCTACTGTGTCCTGCCCGGTGTACTCACTGCGACCGAGGTCCAGAGGTGGCGCTCACTCCTCGCCCGCCACATCGACGCCGCGCCGCCTGCCCCGGACCGCACGGGGCCGTACTTCCTGTGGCCGGCACTCGCCGAGGATGCCGAACTGCGCATGCTGTACGCGGACAGTGGCATCACCGATGCCCTCCGGCCGTTCGTGCGCGCCGATCTCGATCTTCCGGCACCGGAGGTCGCCCAGTTCGCCTTCACGCTCCCACCGCACCCGCACCACCCCGGCGCACCGCACATCGACGGCCTGACTCCCACCGAGGACGACGGCCGTCCCGGAACGTTCACCGCGCTCGCCGGAATTCTGCTCACCGACCAACAGGAGCGGGACCGCGGGAACCTGTGGGTGTGGCCAGGCACCCACCTGAGCACGGGCGCCTGGCTATCCGAGCACGGGGCGGATGCCCTCCGCGATGCTGTCCCGTACCCGCCGATCGAGCTACCCAAGCCCGTCCAGGTCGCCGGACCAGCCGGAAGCCTGGTCCTGGTCCACTACCTGCTCGCCCACAACATCGGCGGGCACTTCGGCACCACCGCGGACGAACGGCGCGAGACCGTGTACTTCCGGCTACGCGCCGACGGCCACCGCGCGCGCTGGCGCGAGGTAGTCACCGACCCCCTGCTGGAGTTCATCACACCGAACCCCGAACCCCGCCCCGGCCTCGTCAGGGGCGGCGAGCTCTGATCACCTCCGTACGGACTCGCTCCTCGAACACACCCGAGGGCTCGAAGGACTGCAGGGCCTCGCGCACGTCGCTCAGGAACGCCTTCACGTCCGGTCCGAGTTGGCGCGGGCTGCTATAGCTGTAGGAGAGCTGCAAGCCGGCCACCTCGTCCACGGTCCGGGTGATCGCACGGTCCCAGCGTGCAGTCTCGATCCGGGAGAACGGGGCGCGGGCCAACACATCCTGGTGCCGCTCGGCCGGGTGCCTGTAGGTTCCGCGGTCGGCGCAGCGCTCGGGACCGAGGTAGCGCTCCCTGACCGTCCGAATCGCCTCCAGCCACGGCGGCGGCTCGATGTCGCCGGGTGCTCCGCCGGAGGCCAGAACGATCGCGCCGCCGTCGTCGATCAGGGCGTCCAGGTCCCGGGCGACGGCGGCGCGGTCCATCCAGGAGCTTGGCGTCGACGAGCCAGTCGCCGTCGACGATGTCGTGGCGACGTCCGCCGTAGAGGGTGGGGTCGCCGCCCTTCTCGCTGAGCCAGTGGGCAACGACGTGTTCTGCGGCGACTGCCTTGACTGGGCCGAACGCTGACGGCTCTATGCGGATGGCCACTGCTGTCTCCCTGAGCTCTGGCCGTCTGGCCGACGGCGGCCGGAGAGTAGCAGCGCCGTGCTTCGCGTCCGCATGCTGAGGATCCGTCGGTTAGCTGGGCCGGATGGCGATGATCGCCTCAGTGCGTACGAGCTCGTCGAAGGTGCCCTCGGGGCTGAACTCCGCCAGTGCCTGACGCAGATCGCGTTCGAAGGCGTCTGTATGGTCTCCGAGTTGGACAGGGCTGCTGTAGCTGTAGGAGAACTGCAAGCCGATGACCTGGTCCAGGGTGCGGGTGACCGTTCGGTCCCAGCGGGCGACCTCAACCTGGGAGAAGGCAGAGCGGGCGAGCACTTCCTGGTGGCTCTCCTTGGGGTGCGTGTAGGTGCCAGAGCCGGCCCGGCGGTCAGGGCCGAGGTATCGGGTGCGGACCTCGGCGATGACGTCCAGCCAGGCGGGAGGCTCGATGCTGCCGGGGGCGGGGCCGCCAACGACGACTACAGCTCCGCCGGGCGTGATCAGGTGTGCCAGGACGGACAGGAGCGTGTCGCGCTCGGTCCAGTGGAAGGCTTGGCCGAGGGTGACGAGTTCGAGTGGGCCGAGCCCGAGCTCATCGAGGCGGTTCGAGTCGCCGAGCCGCCAGTCGATGTTCGTGATGCCCTGCTCGACAGCGAGCTTGCGGCCCTCGTCCAGCATGCCGGCGTCGGGATCGACGGCGATGACCTCGCGTACGTACCGGGACAGAGGGATCGCGACTGCGCCGGTGCCCGTGCCGAGGTCGAGGGCGGTCTGGGTGCCGTCCAACCCGAGCCGGGTGGCAAGGTGGGTGAAGAGTTCGGGTGCGTATCCAGCACGGTACTTGGCGTAGTAGGGGGCGGTGGAGGTGAAGAGCTCACCGGGTTGGTAGCGCAAGGATGTCTCCTTCAGGACTCGTCGGGTTGCCGTCGGGGTGGGATGGAGGGGATGCCGAGGTTGATCTGACGGGTCATGCCGGCAAGCTTCCGTTCCGCTGCGGCGATGCTGACCTCCAGCCCTTCGCCGAGCCACCCGCGTTCGTGGGCCTCGGCGAGCCGCTCGCAGAGGCTGGTAATGATCTCATCGAGTCGGCCCTTCTGGTGGGGGTCGGGTTGTAGGAGCGGGCAGCGCGGGCGTGTTCATGGGCGCAAGGGGTGCCGTAGCCACGGCCACAGGTTCCGAGCTCGACCTTGCGCTTGGCGAAGTGTTTGTGGAACTCTTCCCACTCCTCCGCCGTGGGGTCGCGGTACTCCTCGCTGGGCCGGAGCTTGCGGCGCTTGGCCAGGAAGGCGCGATAGTGGCGGAGTATGTCCTCGGAGTAGACCGCCATGTAGTGCTCGGTCGTGGACGATCACCAGGTCCGGCCGGCCTCGTCGAAGACGACGACGCCGGCGGCCAGCTTCTCGATTCCGTCTGCCCGGGCCTGGCGCACCAGGAGATCGAAGTTGATCAAGACTCGTATCCCCTCTCTCAGTTCCACTCGCCCCAACCGGCGACGGGCTGGCCGGCCAGTGCCTGCGCGATCTGCCAGCGCATCCCCGACCGGGAGCCCTTGACGAGCACGACGTCCCCGGGCTTGACGATGCTCTGCAGGTAGGCGGTGGCGGTCTCGTTGTCGGCGACGATCGCGACCGTGGGGACGCCGTGCTCGCCAGCCGCGAGAGCCAGTTGCTTGGCCAGATCACCCCCGACGGCGACCACGAGGTCGATGCCGAGCTCTCCGGCTTCCCTGCCGACTGATCGGTGCCCGGCCACAGCTTCGTCGCCAAGTTCGGCAATCTCACCGAGGACCGCGATCAACCGCTGCGGGCTTTCTGTATCCATGTCGTTACGGACGGTTCACAGTGGCACATGGTTGCACTCGCGCGATCACTTCCCAGCCGCGCCATCCCCAGGGGAAGCCGCCTCTTGAGGGGAGGCAGCCTAACGACGGCGCCAGCTGCTGGCGAAGCAAATCGTTTGCCCTTACTTCGTACCCATTCCCGCCGAGTCCGTGGGAGCGGCTTCGGCCCGTTGGGCGCGGCGGCTACCCGCCAGTCCTTGGAGAAACTGAAGCGTCCTGCCATGGATCGCGCGATCATGCCTGCATGCCAGGCCGGGGCGCAGTGGTACGTAGCGCGCGATGTCGGACTCGGGAGACCCCGCGTACCGCAGGACCTCGGCGATTTCGCTTGCGGAACACTCCCAGCTGGTGGCGAACTGCAGCTCGACGCGGCCCTCATAGGGCGGCTGGCAGGTGAGGTAGAGCCTGCAGTCAGTGCCTCCCGTGGCACAGCTGCACGCCGCCATCCGCTGGACGATGGGGATGCCGCAATCGGGCTGGGTCAGCTGCCGCAGAAACTCGGCATGAGAAGTGAGCATCTCCTTCGTGAACGTCATGCGGAACGCGAAGGTGTCGCTGTATTTGGTGTAGCCGGCCATGTCATGCCAGTCGGCCGCCGTCCGGAAGAGCCCCAAACGGCGGAGGAGTGCGCTGCCGAGCGCTGCGGTGCCGCGCCTTGCCTCGACCAGCCAGCTGTGCCGTTGAGTGAACGCCTTCTCGCTGAGGGTCAGTTCAGGATGGCGGAATGGGGCCGTCTCTCCTGCATCACCTGCCGCGCGCTGCCGTACCGCTTCAACCTCCCGCCAGGACGTCGACGGCACGCCTTCGAGACGGATACGGGCACGTGTGCCCAGCAGACCCACATCCATGCGGTTATGCCCCGCATTCACAAGCCGCAGTCCGGGGATCCCCCGCATATCGTCCTCACCACCCGCCGGGAACAGGCCCCATGCGACGAAGTCCGTCAGGCCATCGGCATCGGCATCCGCCGCGAACCGGATGGTCATCCCGGTCGGCCGCGGGATCACCCAGAGGACCCGGAACGGCCGGGTCGTGTAGGTCGACGGATACTCAAGGAGCCCCCTCAACACCTCGGCTTCCAGGAACTCCTGGTCTCCCGACGAACGCGGGATCAACGGGTCGCCGGCGGGGAGTCTCCTCAACTCGGCTTTGGCACCGCAACGGCTCTCACCGGTGTAGCGGCGGCGGAGTTCAGCGGCGTCATCCAGGTGCATGACCAGCTCCTTCGGCGCCGCCGGACCCGACGCGGTGAAGAGAGCTGCCTGCAGTGAGAGTTGCTCACGTGGTGGAAGACAGGTTCGAGGCCGCCGCACTGCGGATTTCGCCACGCTGTGCCACCGGTCCGGTCGGGCACACGGCGAGGGCCCCTCTACCCACCGTCGACGTTACGACTCGCGGAGATCTGACCGCAAGTAGCTTCACCCGGCCGGACGAACTGGCTCACCCGGCCGCCGCGAGCACCTCGCCCGGCTCGTAGGCGAAACCGCCGTACGAGGCCGAGACCAGCTCGTCCAAGCGGTCAGAGGTGACTTGAGCACTCGGCTCGGCTGGCCGTGGTCCGGTAGATTCTGCGGCAGCCGATCGGCACACGAAGGGGCCGTGTGCCGCGAGTTCGACACGGGGGCAGTGGGTGCGGAGCGGACACGTTCGGAATGGTCGCCGGGAGGCGCTGCTGGAGTGCTGGCGGGCGATCGAGCTGTTCAGCCCGCCGGCCATCCCGGCGTTGCCGCGTCGGCGCCGCGCCGCGCGCTCCGGTCCCGCGGACGAGTACGTCGTGGACGTGAACCCGCAACCGGGGCAGGAGCGCCTGCCGTTGCCGTGGGATCCGCAGCACCCGACAACCGCCAAGCGCCGCGCCCCGTACGGGAAGATGTGGCGCCACGAGGTCTACGGCGGGGTCGTCGACCTGGAGTTGCTGCGCCAGGCGATGATCGCGGTGCTCCCCGAGGGGACTGATCCCGATCCCGGGGTGCCGCAGGCGGAGCTGGTGCTTTCGGGGCAGAGTGCGATGTTCGCGTTGGTCCTGGACGATGAGGGCCGACCGATCGAGGACACGTCGGTGATCTCCGCGTGCGCGTGGGCCACAGGACGGCTCTTCGACCCCGGTCCGGCCGCGCAGGGATGGTTGGACGGCTTCGAGGAGCTGAACGACGCCTTCGGCACGGCGATCGACGAGCTGGCTGCCACACCGGTCCCCTACACCCACAACCTTGGGATGACGCCGGAATTCCGGCAGCAGCCCCACCCGCCGACTCCGGCGGACCCCGCGCCGGCGTCGCGAGCCTCCGGCTGGCAGCAGCTGCTCGCCGAGATCCTGGGCGGTGCGGCCGTAGGCGCGGTCGGGGCCCTGTTCGGCGAGGTCGCCGGCGCGGCGCTGCAGGGCGCAGCGGAGCCGCTGGTCAGACGCGCCGCCGACTGGGCCGCTGCCCGCCGTCCTGCCCCGGAGCCCGCAGAGGACGCCGGCCGGGCTGACACCGGGCACCCGCCTGCCGCAGCGCCTGCGGCACCGGAGGAGGCTTCGCCGACGGGAGCGGGCGATGCCGGCCCTCGGGCGGTGGGTCTGGCCGACCTGGTGGCGCTGACCGCGCAGATCGCGGACCTGTGCGGAGTGGAGGACCACCTGCGGCCGCGGGTGATCCGCGTGCGCAGCCGGCTCGTTCACCGCCCGCGTGATCCGCGGACGAAGGTCGCCGCCGCGGCGCCGTTCCTGAACAGCCTGCTCCCTCCTGACCTGGCCCGGGTGCGCGCGGCCGTCGGCAAAGGGGTCGGGCCGGCTCTGGACGCCTACCTGACCGACCGGAACTCGGTGGACGTCGGCGCGCGCACCGATGTGCGGCAGGCCCGCGAGGTCGTCCTGTCCGGAGTGGCTCCGGCGCTGGTGCCGGCCGGGCGGTGGCCCTCGCCGGTGGAGTTCCCGCTCGCGTTGAGCCAGCAGTTCGCGGTGGACCGCATGCTCGCCGACCGCGACGGCAGCGAGGGCGGGATGTTCTCGGTGAACGGTCCGCCGGGCACGGGGAAGACCACGATGCTGCGCGACCTGGTCGCCGCCCTGGTGGTCGAGCGGGCGGCGGTGATGGCCACGTTCGAGCGGCCGGGGCAGGCGTTCACCGGTCGTGCGTGGCAGGGCCTGGACCGGCAGGGGAAGCACCGGCGCTACGTCGCCCGGCTCGACCCGCGGTTGACCGGGTTCGAGATCGTCGTCACCTCCTCGAACAACGGCGCGGTGGAGAACATCACCGCCGAACTGCCGGGCCGGGACGCACTCGGCGCACACTGGCGGGGCGGCCCGGACCACTTCTCCGATCTCGCCTCGGCGCTGCTCAAGGGAGCCCCGGCGTGGGGCCTGGTGGCGGCCGTACTCGGCAACAAGGGCAACCGTAAGGAGTTCGGCGAGCGGTTCTGGTGGGGCCGTCTCCCGAAGGAGGAGGACGACGCCCGCACGACCGCCGGCCTGCCGCCGCTGCGCGGCATGAAGGCGATCCTCGGCGACTGGATCCCGCCGAAGTCGCCAACTCACGGACGTCGCCAGGCCGCTGGGGCCGCCACCAGCCCGGCACCGGCCCCCGCCCAGCCCGTACCGTCGTGGCGCGAGGCCGTCGCCGCGTTCCGCGCGGCCGAGGCCGAGGTGGAGCGCCTCCGCGCACAGCGCATCCGTCTGGCCGCCGCGCTGGAGGCCGTCGAGTCCCCGCAGGCGGGGCAGCGGATCGCGGATCTGGAGGCCGCGATCGAGCAGGCCGATACATGGGTGCTCGCGTGCGTGGCCCGCGTGGAGGCCGCCGACGCCGCCCTCGCCGACGCCCGTGACGCCACCGCGACGGCCGAGGCCGGGCACCGCGCGGCCGACGAGCGGGTACCCGCAGCCCGCCAAGAGCTGGCGTCCGCCCGTGCCCGACTGTCCGGCGCCCGGGAACGGGCAGCGCACCACCGCGAGTACGTGGATGCGCTGACCGCCCGCTATGACGCTCCCCCGGCCGTCGAACGCGGCATGCGCGGCGGGCTGCGCCGGCTCCTGCAGAGCGCCGCCGACCGGCAGGCCGCCGAACAACAGCGCGAGCGCACCCAGGCCGAGATCATGCACCTGCTCGTCCAACAGCGCCGCGCCCTCGACGACGCCGTGGAGCAGGTCGCCGACGCTGTCCGAGCCGAGGCCCTGGCTGCCGACCGCCACACCGACACCGGCTACGCGGCCACGGGAGCCGCCACCGCACTCGGCACCGCCCAGACCCGCGAACAGGCCGCCCTCGCCAGGACGGACACGGCCACCGCCGACCTCACTCGCGCACGCACCGCCGCCGCGACGGCCCGGCACGCTCTGGACACCGCCGTCGCCAACCTCGACGCACAGCACCGCAGGCTGCGGGAGGCCGCGACGACGCTCCCCTCCCTGCCGCTCGGCTGGCTCCACCTCGACGAGCGCGACCAGGAACTCGGCTCACCGTGGTCCGACGCGGCCTGGTCGACGGCTCGCAGCGACCTGTTCATGCGCGCCCTCGACCTGCACCGCGCGCTCGTCGCCGGGGCCGCGAAGAAGGTCCACGGCAACCTCCAGGTCCTCATGGAGCTGATGACGAACACCAACGGGCCGATCCCCGACGAGGAGGTCGAGCGAGCCTGGCAGACCCTCTTCCTCCTGGTCCCAGTCGTCTCCACCACCTTCTCCTCTATCGGCAGCATGTTCGCCCGCCTCGGACAGGGCAGCATCGGCTGGATCCTCGTCGACGAAGCCGGCCAGGCCACCCCGCAGGCCGCCGTCGGTGCGCTGTTGCGGGCCCGCCGCGCCGTCCTGGTCGGCGACCCCCTCCAACTCGAACCCGTCGTCACCATGCCCACCGCGCTGCAACGCCGACTGCTGCGTGCCTACGACATCGACGAGCAGTGGCTGCCCTCGGCCACCTCCGCCCAGGCCGTCGCCGACCGGACCAACCGCTACGGCACCTACCTGCCTGCCCCAGGCGGCGACAACGAACACGTCTGGGTCGGCTCGCCCCTGCGCGTCCACCGCCGCTGCGAGGAACCGATGTTCACCATCAGCAACGACGTCGCTTACGGCGGCCTGATGGTCTACGGCACCCCGGGCAAGCCGTTCCCCGACGAGGGACGCGACGGCCTGCTGCCCAGCCGCTGGCTCGACACCGACGACCCCGCCCGCGCACCCGACGCCCCCTGGGGTGAACGCGACCGCCGCGCCTTCACCTTCGTCCTCGACCGCCTCGACCAGCACGGCGTCGACCTCACCCGGCTGCGCGTCATCGCCCCCTTCCGCGCCCTCGTCGCCGAATGCAAGAAGATCTGCGGCGACCGCTCCGGCTGGACCTTCGAGGTCCTCGACGAACGCTGCGCCACCGTCCACCGGGCCCAGGGCAAGGAAGCGGACGTCGTCATCCTCGTCCTCGGCGGCGGCCGGCCCGGCGCCCGCGACTGGGCCGCCCGCACCCCACACCTGCTCAACGTCGCCGCCAGCCGCGCCAAACGCCGCCTGTACGTCATCGGGGAACGGAGCCTGTGGGCACCGCTCCCCCACTTCGACGTCCTCGCCGCCGAGATCGAGGTGTTCGACCACGTCCGCGACCGCGACGCCTGGCGCCCGGGCGAGGAGCCGCCGACCGCTGAGAACAGCTAGGCAAGGGAGGTCCGCAGCGCGGTCCTCCCTTGCGGGTTGTCCCGGTCGGTGCTGAGTCTCAGTGGATCGGCAGGAACGGGCTAGAGGCACCGTGCCAGGAGATCGACAGTGCGTCGCGGGCGCGGGTGGCGGCCACGAACAGCAGGTTGCGGCTCTGCTTCAGTTCCCGCTCGTATCGCCTGGCGTCAGTGTGCGCGAACTTCTCGATCAGCGCCGTGCGCGGCAGGATCCCGTCGCTCGCACCGATGATGGCAAGCTTCTGGTACTCCAAGCCCTTGAACCGGTGCATGGTGCCGATGTGCACCTCGCCACCACCTTGGGGACCGTCCTTGGTGAGGGTCGCGGTGGTGATGCCGTGCTTGAGTGAGAGATCGGCGGCGACCCGGCCCGCCATGTCGCCGTCCGCGACGCAGACGGCCATGGCGCCGCTGGGGTCGCGCACGGTGCCGTCCTCGCCGGGTCGGGTGATCTCCTCGCGCCACAGTTTCAGTCTGGCGGCGAGCCGGGTGATCTCGTCGTCCCAGTCCGTGCAGGCGACGAATTCCGGTGCCGGGCCCCGCAGCAGGGAGTGGTAGCCGTTGAGGTTGTCGGTGCCGTCGTCGAGATCGTCGTAGGTCGCGTCGCCGACGACCCTGGCGGCCTGGTCGAGGATCTCCTGGGTGGTGCGGTAACTCAGCGTCAGCTTGGAGGAACGGCCGCGGATGTTGATCCCGACGGTGGAGAGGGTGACCTGGCGGTCGTAGATCCGCTGGTGGGTGTCGCCGGCGATGAACAGGTCGTTCGGTCCGGGGGCGGCCATCGCGCGCAGCATCTTCCAGTGGGCGGCGCTGAGGTCCTGGGCCTCGTCGACGACGATGTGCTGGTAGCGGTGGCGGAGGTAGCGGACCGCGGAGCTGTTGTCGTCGCGGTGGATCAGGTCGCCGCCCCCGATCTCGGCCTTCCGCTCGGCGCGCTCCTGGATCTTGCGTGCGCGCTCCATCTCGTAGCGTGCGGCGCGTTCTGCGGACTGGGCCCAGGTTTCGCGCTTCATGCTGTTCAGGCGCAGCGTGAACTGTTCCAGCACTTGCCAGACGCTTCCGCGTTCGGGGCGGGTGAGGGCGCGGCCCATGCCGGGGCGCCGGGCCTTGAAGTAGTCCTGCCGGGTGGCGAGTGATTGGCCCAGGATCACTTGTTCCCACTCGTCGAAGAGGAATTCCGCGTCCCAACGCTGCTGCGCGTCGTGTTCGAACAGGATTTCGCCGAGGACTTCCTTTGCCTGGGTGTCGCCGATCAGCGAACGCTGGGCGCCGGCGGCGCTGTTCTCGTTGAGGACGCCCTGGGCGAGGGTGTCGATGTGCTTGATGTCCACGCGGGCGAGTAGGTCGGGGGTGACCAGGGAGCTGAGCCGGGACCGCAGGTCGGCGGTGAGGTTCTTGGTGTAGGTGGTCAGCAGGATCGGCTTGTCCCGGCCGGGCTGGAGCTGGGCGGCGAGACGGGCGGTGCGGTGGAGCGCGACGATGGTCTTGCCGGTGCCGGGTCCTCCGCTGACCCGGGCCGGACCGTTGTAGTTCCGCTCGACGATCTTACGTTGGGTGGGGTGGAGGTAGACCTTCCAGGCCCGGAAGTCGCCCTCGGCGAGCACGTTGCGGAGGTCGTCATCAACGGTGGTGACGGCGGTGCGGGTGAGGGCGGCGCCCATGTCGTCCTCGAAGCCGGGTTCGAGGACGGTGGCGGCGGGCCGGGTGATCTCGCTCTCCACCTCGTCGACACTCATGCCGGCGCCCAGGCCGGTGAGCACTTCGGCGGTGAGGCGCGGTGCGCCGGCGACGAGCTGGTCGAGTTCGTCGTCGGTGGTGACCAGGAGGGCCACGTCGATCAGGGCCTCCGCGACGCCGAGGCGGCGGAGCTCGTCGGCGGTGCAGGCGGCGAGGAGCGGCTCGGCGGAGGGTCCGACGGCAGGGGCCGGGGCGGCAGCGGGCTCGGGTGTGGCAGCGGGTTCGGGTGCGGCGGCGGGCTCCGGCGGAGCCTGCTCCGCTGGGTCGGGGGTGAGCTGGATGCCGGCCCGCTTGAGCACGCTCTGACCGACGACGCCAAGGTCGACGAACTCGATCTCGCCGGTGATCCGGTTGATGGCGACGCTGAGCTCTTCGTAGACGTGCTTGCGGTGCCGCACGGCGACGACGAGCCACTGCTCGACGCCGTCCGGGCCCACGCCGGCGGGAGCGAGGAGGGCGCGGTACGACGGGTCGATCTTGGCGCGGTAGATCCGGCGGTCGCCCTTGAGGGGCTTGAGGTCGATCTTGGGGTGCCCCGGGTCGTTCCGGAACAGGTGGCAGAAGTCGTAGAACTTCGTCTTGACCGACGAGTCCATCTTGTAGAGCTCGTTCTCGGCCTTCTGATAGAGGCTCAGGCGTGCAGTCATCGTGCGGCACTCGGTTCGTGGGAGTCGGAGGCGGAGTCGGGGCGGTCTGTGGCATCGGGGAGGACGTCGAGCAGGTCGTCGAGGCGGCTGAGCCATTCGTCGGCCGACCGCACGGTGAAGCCCGCGTCCCGGTAGGCCTGCCAGGTCTTGTGGTGTTCCTCGTCGTCGCTGTCGTACGGATCGGCCATGACGGCGATCCGCGCCCCCTTGGCGTCCCAGACGAGGTCGGCGAGCCAGCCGCGGTCGCCGAGTTCGTAGCCGTAGACGGGTGCCCGTTTTCCGCGGTCGGCCAGGGTGTGGGCGAGGCGGGCGAGCGGGGCGCCGGGGTCGTCCTCGTCCAGGTAGCCGAGGATCTCCTGGTCCCACAGGAGGTCCCGCAGGGCGGCCTCCAGCGGGGTCTCGTCCGGCAGCTCGGCCGCCGCGGCCTGCGGAGCGCCCTCGCCCTCGCCGTACTGGACGACGAGGGATTCGAGTTCGCCGATCCCCCCGAACGCCTTGAGCATGCCGAGGTCGAACAGACCCGCGCTGGAGGTGGTGAGCTGGATGCCGTCGCCACCGGCGTGGGTAAGGAACTGCAGCAGGTTGGACCACTGGAGCCAGGCCCGCCACCGTGCCTTGTGCTCGGGGGTTCCGAGCTGATCGGTCTCCGTGTCGTCGAGGCACACCAGGGCCGTCCAGCGGCCGGTGGCGCCGTCGACCATGAAGGCGACGGGCAGGCCGGACCGATCGCCGGCCTGGAACAGGTTGACCGTCCCGCCCCCCGCCACCGGGGCCGGGTCGATGCCGCCGGTCTGCCCCCAGGCTTCGAGGAGCGTCCCGAGCGTCCGGCGTGCCTTCTCCGCGGAGCCGTTGCCGACGAGCGTCATGGGGTTGGCACCGAGCAGTCCGCCCACGACGGATGCGGCCCGCCGGCCCCAGGCGGCATCGTCCGGGCTGCGCAGGTAGGCGAGAAGCTGGCTCATCGGGTCGAGGAAGGCGGTGGAGTCCAGGTCGTCCTCGCCGTGCTCGGCGTGCAGCTGCTTGGCCACCGCCCGGGCACTGTGCTCGTACGGCGGCCACACCGGCTCGGCTGTGTCGCGGTCCCCTGCGTGCACGCCTGTCTGCTGTTCGAACGCGGCCAGGTCGTCCCAGGTGAGCTGGAAAACGGCATGTCCCTGCGCCCGCAGCCGGTTTCGCTTGTCGGCGTCTCCGGCGAGCCTGTTGTGGCGGCGGGAGGCATGGAAGCGGCGGCCGTCGAGGTACACCGTCACCTTCCGCTTGGGGCCTTCGGTGCGTTCGAAGGTGAAGTCGGTGCGGGTGAAGCCCTCGCTGCGTTGCGCGGTGAGGCGCCAGCCGTGGACCGTGGTCGAGTCCTTGAGCCGGAGGTACCCGCTGTTGTCACCGCTCTCGTCGAGCGAGGCGTCGCTGCCCCGCTTCTCGGCCCAGGCCCGCAGCACCGTGAGGAAGCGTGCCTCGAGATCGGACTCGACCTGTCCGTCCAGCCCGATCTGGTCGGTGTTGCCGACCTCCTGGGTGCTCCAGGCGTTGGTGCCCCGGCCGAGCAGGTCGTCGAGGATGTCCAGCGCCGCCTGCCGGGACACCGCGTCGATGTGCCGTTCTTCGGTGTAGCGGTACAGGCAGCGGTGACAGGCCGGCCGGTTCTCCTGAACGCACGGGCAGTCGACGAGGAGTGCCCGCGCGTCCTCCAGGGCCCGGCGGAAGGCGGCCGGCTTGGTGAGCCGGTCGAGGTAGCCAGTGCCGTGCGGCAGCCGGTCGTAGAGGACGAGGAAGTGCCTCGTCTCGTCGGTGTCGCGATCGGGCATGGTGGCGAGGCAGGAGTCCAGGTGCTGCGGGTCGCCGCCGAAGGCGCGGTCGACGCCGAGCCGCAGTGCGGCCTGGAAGGAGTACACCTTCTCGTTGACCAGAACGGTCGCCGCGGGGAGCAGGATACGCAGCGCCTCGGTCTCCAACTCGTGGGCGAGCAGCACCTGTTCCTGCGGCACCGTCCTCGTTCCGCGCCGGTACGGGCACCACGGCGTGTGGTGCTTGAGAGCGCGCTGGCGGTTGGCCGAGATGTCGACGGCGTCGCGATCGTCATCGAACACCGGCTGCCCGTCCGCGCTCGCCGCGCCGCATGCGGTGCACACCTGGAAGGGCGAGATCCGTACCGGCCGCCCGGCGAGCTGGTCGCCCTCGTGGGCGCCGATCCTGAGCGGCCCGACGTTGACCCGGCGGATCACGGCACGCCGCGTGTAGTCGACGCCGAACACCTCGCTGGTGTGCCGCCAGGAGGTCTTGGGCACGAAGTCGCCGGGTGCGATGTCGACCATGTCGACGACGCTGTAGAACCGCCGGTCGCGGTCGTCGCTCTCGTCCCCGATGCGGGCGTCCTCGCGCTTGGCGCGGGCGGTGACCGTGGTCGGCTGGACGGTCTGCCACAGGCTGCCGGAGTCGGCGATGCCGGTCTCCCCGCACCGGGGGCAGGGTGAGATGTCCTGCTGGGCATTGTGCGTGCGCACGTGGCCGCAGGAGGGGCAGAACCGCCAGTACCGCCAGTCCTGTTCCTGGCCCGTGACGATGTCGATGCCGGTGATGCGGTGCTTGTAGCCCTCCGCGTAGAACGTGTTGCCGGGGGCGAGTTCGGCAACGGCGAAGGAACGCGGCCGTTCGTAGGTGTACGTCTTCGACTTGTACTGGTCCTGCCCCGTGCCGGTCTTCCCCTCCGGCCAGTAGAGCGTGGCGGACAGGGTGGTCGTCGAGTCGATCAGTGCGTAGTTCGGCAGCAGCCCGAGGTCACACAGGACGCTCTGGGCGGGTTGGCGCAGCCTGGCCCCGCCCTTCTTCGACAGTGCGTGCGCCTCGGCCTCCAGCTCGGCCTTCGTCTTGGCCTGTTCCTCGTCGCCGTCCTTCAGCTCGTCGATGGCCGACCGGATCGTACGGATGCGGGCGCGCAGCTTCTGGCTCTCGCGTTCCCAGTCGCGCTCGGCGCGCTCGGTCGCGCTGCGGAGACCGCGCACCGCGTACTTCGTCAGCTCGGCCCGGGCATTCTCGCTCACCCCGACCGGGAAGAGGTCCAGGAAGCCACGGACCAGCTCCTCGCCGTGGGCGAGGGCGGCGGCGGCAAAGTCCGCGAGGTAGCCGGACGGACCGAACAGTTCGTCCACCCGGCGCGGCAGCGCGGCCAGCGGCCTGCCGTCCTCACGCAGAAGCCGTCCGCGGGCCGCGAGGTCGAGCAGGTGAGCGGTGTACTGGCGGCGCAAGATCTCCACGGCCGACAGGTACGAGCCGGGCGGCACGATCTGTCCGTCGATCATGTCGCGCGGCCGGTCCAAGAAGTACAGGTCGCGGCGCGAGCGGTCCGGAATGGTGAGCATGAACGCGTTGCCGGTGCGGCGGCCCGCCCGGCCAGCCTGCTGGGTGTAGTTGGCGGGACGGCGCGGCAGGGCCCCGAGTACGACGGCCGACAGGTCGCCGATGTCGATGCCCATCTCCAGGGTAGGAGTGCAGGAGAGCACGTTGGGGTCGTTGAAGCCCTCGCCCTTGCGGAACCGCTCCTCGACGCGTTCGCGCTTGGCCCGGGAGAGCAGTCCGGTGTGTTCCGCGGTGATCACCTGGAACGTGTCGGCGCCCCGGTAGAGGCTGCGGTAGTAGTCGTCGCGGTAATCGCGGTCGCGGTCGTGCCGGTCGACGGTCTGCTGCCAGCGGTCACCGGCGACCAGCCGCCCGCGGGCGCAGCGGTACGCGGGGCAGGGCTGGTCGTGGTACTGGGTCAGCAGCGATGGGTGCACGGTCTGCTCCCAGAAGCACCTAGGACAGCGCACGTACGCGCTGTTGACCTGCTCGTCGGAGAGCAACTGGAGCTGTACGGCACCGGGTTGGAGTCCGTAGATCCGGGCCGTCGAGTCGCCCGGTGTACGGGACGCGAGCAGCCCCGCGTCGACGAGCCGGGGCAGCAGGCGGAGCCAGAACTCGTCCGCCTGCTCGCGGGTCAGGCCCAGACAGCGCTGCGCCCACGTCTCGTACCAGGACAGGCGTCCGGCCGCGACGTCGAACTCGCTGTTGGGCTTCGGCTTGCCGAGCAGGAAGACCGGGGCGGCGACGCCCTTGGGGAAGGCCTTCATGCCGGGCGGGCGGCCGCCCCAGATGAAGAACCGGCTGGTCCCCGCCTCGTCGAGGTACTTCCCCAGCCAGCGGTGGCCGATCGCGCCACGGGTGCGCATCCGGTCGAGGAAGCCCCGCAGGAAGGCGAGGTAGCGGTCGTCGTCCTGCTCGGTGAGAGCGAGGCCTCGGTCTGCAGTCTCCTCGTGGGCGGTGCGGACCAGCGCGATCGCGGCACGCTCGTCGGGGATGGCAGCGAACGCGGCGGCAGTACGGGTGAGTTCGAGGGTTCGACCGTTACGGGAGCGGTGGCCGAACTCCATCACGGCCTCGAAGGCGAACCGCTCGCCGACCAGGTCCCAGGTCCGCTTGTCCCCACCGCGGCCGGCGCCCGACAGCAGGCGGGCCACGCCCGTGTCGTCATGCAGGTCGGGCGGGACGACGGCGGCCAGGGTGACACGGTCGGTGGTGGCCTCGACCACGTCGGCCACCAGGTCGTTGAGCGCGGTGGGCCGGTGCTCGCTCAGGTGCTTGGTGAACAGGACGCGCAGCGAGAACGTGTAGGAACGGGAGGCGACGAAGCCGGCCCGGTGCGCGGCGTCCTGCACCGAGTCGTTGAACATCAGCGTCTTCGTCTCACGCTGCTTCTTGTCCATCTCCCCACCGGTGAACAGCTGAGTGATGGAGGCGGCGGCGAGCGCGGCGGAACCGGTACCGAGGAAGCGGATCGCGTTGTGGGTGCCACAGGCCGGGCACCAGTCGTCCTGTGCCGCGCGCTCGGCGCGCTCGCCCAGCTGGACGAGGACGAACGCCGCGTCCGCGCCTCGCGGTCGGGGATCGCCCTCGGTGGTGTAGTCGTCGGCCGGATCGGGCAGCCGAAGGCGACGGTCGGGGCCGTCCAGCACCATCAGCACGCCCGCGCCGCCCGTGGTCAGCGACCGCTGGGCCGCCGGGTCCATCGGGGCACGGCCGCTGCCCTCCATCGCCTCCTTGTCGGTGGCCGCGATCAGGGTACGGATCTTCGCCTTGTCGGCGGTCACCGAAGCGCGCCGGATCTTGTGGGACTCGAAGCTCAACTCCTCGACGTCCGACTCGGGCGCCAGCACCGACCACCCGGAGCGGCCGCACTCGCGGCAGTACACCGCCGGCAGGAACAGCCGGGTCTCGCGGGGGCCGGTGGTGTCCGGCGTCGTCCGCGGCTGCGCCTGAGCACCGGCCGCATCCCAGGCGAACGACGCCTGCGGCCACGGCTGGACACCGCGCAACATCCGCGTCACCGACCGCGCCCACTGGTGCACCTCCGCCTGCACCAGCGGACGGCTGGTCCCGGCGGGAGCGTCCGGATCCCGGGCGACGGACAGCAGGGCGACGAACCGCGCCAGCGCGAGGGCTGCCACCTCCGGACGGGTGGTGATCGCCTCGTCCCAACTCTTGGCTCCAGTGCGCCGCATGACGTCCAGAATCTCGTCGTATGTGCGAACCGTGCCGTCGAACGCGGACAGGACGGCGTAGGTGAGCCGATTCCGCTTGAGCGCCGCGCCCAGTTCGCGGGCGTCTAGCTGGCCAGTCGCGTCGCACCGGCTCCCGGTGACGGCCTCGGCGAGTGCGGCCAGCGCCTCCGAGCCGGTGGCGGGGTCGGGAAGCGTGGTGAGCGCTTCGGGCGGGGGCACGCGGCCGGGCAGAAACTTGGCGTCCGGGACTGTCTCGTCGAGCATGAACTCGTCGACCGTGAGCCGGTCCTCGCCGACGATGGCGTCCTCGGTGAACTCGGCGCCGAAGACGTGCGCGGCGACGTCGAGCAGCTGGCGCACTCCGTCCGCGTCGGTGCCGGACGCGAGAGTGGCGGAGGTGGCCACCGGGGTGATCGTCCCCAGCGGCAGTCCGGGCTGTGTGGCCCCGACGGCGGAGGCCAGGCGGCGCAGCAGCATCGCCACGTCGGTGCCCTGCGCGCCGTCGTAGGTGTGGAACTCGTCGACCACAACGTAGCGGATGTCGCTGCTCTCCCACAGCGGCGCGTCTGCGGCGCGCTGCAGAAGAAGGTCGAGCATCTTGTAGTTGGTGATCAGGATGTCCGGCGGGGACAGCTGCATGTCCTGCCGACGGGTGTAGACGTGGTCGTAGTGCGTCGCCGCCTTGTCGCCGATGTACAGGCCGGCCCGGACTCCCTGGAGCGCGTCCTTCTCAGCATCCAGCAGGTCGTTGATCCGTCCCGCTTGGTCGGTTGCGAGGGCGTTCATCGGGTACAGGAAGACGGCCTTGACGCCGGTGTTTCCGGCCGCGCGCTCGCGGGCGCAATGGTCGAGCACCGGGTAGAGGAACGATTCCGTCTTGCCGGAGCCGGTGCCGGTGGTGACCAGGGTGGGCTGGGGGGTGTGCCCGTTCTTGGTGGTGAGCCGGGCAAACGCGCGGGCCTGGTGGGCGTACGGAGACCAGCCGTCGGCGCGATGCCAATCCAGGTACTGCTGCCAGCCGTCCGCCGCGCGCGTGAACGGCGTGCGCAGGCGCAGGTACGGGCCGCGGAACATGCCGGTGGTCTCGTCCCCGAGGAAGGCGTGCAGGGCTTTGCGCGCGCCCTCGTCGGCCAGCCCATAGGTGGTGGAGAGGTATTGGAGCAGGCTCTCCTTGAGTCCCTGTGCTTCGAGGGTCGGCCTCACGGCTTCGGGACCTCCATCGTCGTCGGGTTCCACAACCCCTTGGCCACGGCGTCGTTCAGGCGCTGGGTGAAATAGGCGTGGGCGCGGCGCATCTCCGCTTCGCGGTCGGCCTTGTAGAAGGGCGCGGCGTAACCGTCGGGGACGGGGTTCGTCGCGGGGTCCTCCTGGTAGGCCTCGAACTGCTGCCAGTGCTCCTTGGTCTGGTCGAAGCCGTAGGTGTAGCGGTCACCGGCGATCTTGCGCTCGTTGGCGTCGAACCAGGTCACCCGGTCGAAGTCCTGCATGATCGGGAAGCGGGCCCGGTACATGGCGACGAGCGTGTCGGCGTCGATGCCGAGCCAGACGGCGACGAGCGCGTCGATCTCAACGAGCGCGGCGCGGCGCGCGTACTCGGTCCGGAGGGGCGTGTCTCGCTGCCAGGACGGGGTCACCGCGTGCAGCTCCGTCTTCATGCCCGGCCACTCGATCGCCCAGGGCTCGTAGCCGGGCCAGGTCGGGTCGTAGAGCTCTTCCCAAAGGTCGGCGTAGGCGGTGGTCAGGGCATTCAGGCGCAGGGTACGGAGAAGGAGAACAGGTGCGAAGGGGTGGTCAGGCTGCGCCTGCGGCAGGCGCTTGGCCTGGGCAACGTCCAGATGTCCCACACCCGCCGTACGAAGGAGGTAGTCGACCGGCAGCGCAGCCATGAACCCAGCTGCGAGGGCGGTGAGCCGGGGTGTGCCAAGACGTGCGGAGCGCACCGCGTGAATATGAGTCGTCCCCGGCGGGATCAGCGCCCCGTACAGAGCACGCTCGGTGTCAGGTGCGACCATTTCGCGCCATGCCAGGCGATACCACCCGCTGTGCGGCGCAGCGGCTTTGTCCTGCAGAAACTCTTCGATCTCCGTCTCTGTGACCTGTTCGGGTTCGATTCCCCTCTTCTCAGCGACCGTTAGCCGCGCCGCTGCTCTCGCCTCCTCTGAAGCAAGCAATTCCTCGTAGCGGTCCCAGTCGGTCCAACAGTCCTGCTCTCCCCGGAACACCTCGGCCGGGGCCACTCGCCGGTACTCCGATTCCGGCACCGCGTCGTCCGGGAGCGCCTGCGGGTCTAGACCGCGCGTCTCGCCACCGCCCTGGCTGGGCTGCTTGAACATCGGGTTGGCGACCCCGATCTGCGGGCCCTTGAGGATGACGTCCTCCCAGCACTCCGCGTGGTAGTCCTTCCGGCCGTCGACGCCGGTGTTGTAGTCGATGAGCCGCAGGTTCTTGTCTGGCCCGTACGATCGCTTTCTGGCATTTGTCTCGTTATACCCCTGGGTTACGTCGGGCCGCAGTTCTCCCAGACGCATGGGGTATTGGCCCAGCGCATCAATCGCCGGGTCCTCTGCTGTACTTACCGGCGTGAGCATGGCGGTGTGCTCGAGCAGCCCGGAGTCACCTGCAAGGCGTTGCCAGCGTCGCAGGGTCTGTGGAGTGACACGGATGATGCGTTTGGGGTGTGGCCGCTCGTCCCACCCGCCATTGTGCTTGACGCCGGGAACTTCCTCCGCGTCCTCAGCAGTAGCCGATCCCCTCAGTGCGTCGACCGTGAACAGCCAGGACAGCGAATCAAAGTCGATTTCCCCCGCACTACCGTAGATGTGGACACCGAAGTGGCTCGACCGACCCACCGGAGGCGGAAAGAATCGATTGCCCGCATTCACGAAGTCACCGTGCACGCGCAGTCGATGGTATGCCGCCGCCCTCAAGTTGCGTTCCTTGTCGCCAAGAAGGTGCGTGTCCGGGTGGACCATTCCGGCGGTGCCACCAATGCCTGAGTGATCCCACACCTCGGACACGAAGCCCCGGTAAAGGTCCGGCCGCGTACCCGCGACGAGCGGATACACCGAACTCGACACCAGGTAAGACGCCATCGTCACCGTGTTCGTGGCCTCGCGCAGCAGGTACTCCTGCACCTTTCGCTGTCCGAGCTCGGCCTCCCGCCGACGGGCCTTCTCCTCGGCTTTCGGCTTCTCCTGGAGCACGAACCACGGCTCGGACTCTGCGAGGACCGGGTCCTCCTTCCACTCCGGCCGCACCCACGGCGGGTTACCGACCTGGAGGTCGAACCCTCCGGACTGTCCCGCGAAAACCCCGGCGAACTCCAACTCCCAATGCAGAAAGCCCTGTTCCGCCGCGATGTCGCGAACCGTCCGCATCCAGGGGTACCGCGTCTCGACGGCTCGGCGGGCGTCGTCCATGCCCATCTCGGCCTCAACCAGCTTCTCCAGGTCCTTCAGCTTGGCCAGAGAGTCGACGGACGCGGCGAACGTCCCCTCGGCCACCGAACCCGTGCCGACCATGGACTCCAGGAACGCGAGCCAGTCGTCAAGGCCGGTCAGCGCGATGACGTCACGGCGACGTGCCGGCCCGCTCGTTCCCTTGCGACCGGACGACGCGCCGGCCTTCTTGATTTCCCGCCGCTCGACGAGGTCGTCCTCGCTCTTCCCGAAGGCCAACTGGTCTCCGGGCATGGCGAACAGCAGTCCGTGCTCAACGAACGCGGGCTCAGCCGCGGCGACCGGCTCGGCGGCCCCGACGACCGGCGCCACTCCGGAGGACAGCAGTGCGTCCAGAGTGAGGACCGGCGCGGAGGCGTACTCGGGGTCCGAGCCGTCCAGTAGGCCCACCTTGTCCAGTGGCCAGAACCAGAGCGCGCACCAGGCGTCCATGACCTGCTTGAGCCGCCAGTACGGCGTGCCCTCCGCCTCGAACAGGTCCTTGAAGACCTGTTCCTTGGTCAGCGGCAGTGTGCCGCCCGCCTTCTCCTTGTCGCGGCGGAGGAAGGCGTATTCCTCGGCGTCCTCCGGCCGGTCGGCACCCCAGATGTCAATGGTGCGGGCGATCTCCTGCTCACTCAGTTCCAGTCGCTTGGCGACAAGCTGCCACAGGTATTCCACCCGCTCCGCGACCGCCTGGAGCCGGGCCAGCTGGCTGCCCTTGCCGCCAGTGGTCTTCGGCTTCGTCACCACCGACTTCCGCCAGGCCTTCAGGGCGCCGACCTGTTCGCCGGCAAGCTGCTCGACCAGCTTCTTCGCGTCCCCTCCGGCGTCCGCGACCGCGCCCCACCCAGGCGAGGGCAGCAGGAACTGGTGCACCGCGCCCGCTGGCAGCGGCTGCTCCGCTCCGCTCTCGGCCGACCGGAACGGCAACCTGGTCGGTGTCTGCGCGGCGACCGTCCGCTCCTGCTTGATGCGGTCGGCCGCGTACACCCACCGTCGAGCCCCAATCAGTGAGTTGCCACGCCGCAGGTGTAGGCCGAACCAGGGCGCGCGCATACCCGGGTGCATGGTGTTGAGCCACAACGACACCTCGGCGAGCTCGACGCCAGTGGCGTTGAGGTCGACCCCGTACGCGTTATGCAGGGCGATGTACGCCTTGACCTTCTGCTTGACCTCCAGTGCCTGCGAGGTGTCGAGCGTGAGGCCCAGCTCCTCCTGGCGGCGCTTCAGGTACGCCTCTGCGACCTGGTTGATCGCCTCGTTGAGGAATGCGCCGGAGCCCAGTGCCGGCTCGCAGATGGTGTAGCGAAGCAGTTCGCTGGCCCGGGTCCGGACAGGCTTGCCGTCCTCGTCCCTCGTCTGGTCGAGCCGGTGCTTCAGGGCCAGTTCGACGGTGACCTTCGTCAGCGACTCGGGGGTGTAGTAGGACGCCGAGGTCTCGCGGTCGCGTCCAGCGAGACGGTAAACAAATCTGCCGGGTTCGTACTTCTTCGGGCCCCGGAGTCCGTGCTGCTCGGCGTCCTGCGCGGAGTAGACGACATGTGTGTTCGCCGGGTAGTCGCTGAGTCGGTCGGCAGGGATGAGCCAGGAGCCCTTCTCGGGGTCGCCGTGCTGCTGGGCGCCGCTCTTCGCGCCGGGCTTGGCGACCTCGGCCAGCTCCCGCTTCTCGTCGATGATGCCGGTGTAGGACATCAAGCCCTCGTAGACGGCGCCGAGCTGGTTGATGCCGAGATTGCGGTAGGAGATGAAGCCGCCCTGTCGGCCCTTTGTGCTCGCCTCCTTCATGGTGAGCAGGCGCAGCACCTCGTGCAGGGCCTCGTTGCGCAGCCGGAGGTCGAGCCACTTCGGGTCTTCGTCTGCGCCGCTGTCAGCCTCGCTTCGCGGATCGCGAACACCGCGGCCGATGAGTGTGATGGCCTTCGGGTCGAAGAGTTCGCTGCGCAGCGGCTCAAAGCGCAGACCGCGCTGTTCGCTACGTTCGCCAGCTTCCTTGTGGTCATCGGGCTCGGTGCCATGCGGACGGTGACCGTAGTTGACCTTGTTGAACAGAACGTCGAGCGAGGCGTAGAGATGAAAGCTGGTTCGACTCTCCTCGTCGACCAATTTCCGCTCCCGGGAGACGAGTTCCCGCAGCCGGGCTACCGAGTAGCCGGCCTCGTAGGTGGAGTCGTCAGCGGGCAGGATGCCCAACTCGGGCCGGGCTTCGGCGTAGAGGAGGAAGAGGATGCGGTACAGGTAGCGCAGCGATTCGCGGGTCAACTGCTTGGCGAACGGCCCGTGCCGCTCCGGGTCCTCGATCTGCCGCGGGGTGACTCCGTGCTGCTTCAGTCGGGCCAGCACCTCGTTGGCGATGATCTCAACGGATCGCTGGAGTCCCTTGCGCAGCTCGGAGTTGACACCGACGGCGTTGTCGCGAGACGCCTTGAGCAGGTCGTCCATGCGGCGGCCCTTGCCGTCGGCTCGGGGAGCCAGCATGTCGCGGGAGAAGAGTGCGGCCAGGAGGGCGAGCTCGCCGGTCTTCCTGGGGTCGTTGCGCAGCAGCGCCGCGTCCACGCTCGCCGCGAGGTAGCGGCCCTCGGACCACATGGTGCGGTCGGCGAGGATGATCACACCGCCGCAGAGCAGCAGTACGAAGCGCGGTGCCTCGCCGTCGGGCTCGTACAGTTCGCTCTGGAAGAGCCAGCTGGCAAGCTTCTCACCTGTGCTGACCGGGCCCTCGTGGGTCTTGAAGGGGACCAGCAGGCGGCCTGCCCCCTCGGGGTCGAGGGCATCGTCCAGACTGTCGGTCCACCCGCAGTGAAGGGCGACGATGCCGTCGCCATGCCAGGCGACGGGGAGTTCGTACGCGTAGCCGGCGTTGTGCAGCGACAGTACGGTGTCCGACTTGCCGTACCCAAGGGCAGCGAGCAGATCAATGTGCCAGGAGGTGAGGCGGTCGCCCCACTCCTCGGCCTGGTCGTCCTGCGCGGCGAGGACCGGCCGGATCCGGCCGGCGTATTCACCGTGCAGCCGGAGGATGAGCTCACGCGGAGTGGGTCGCGGGTCGTGCTGGTCGGTCTCGCGGTTGATCCAGAGCGTGAAGAGGCCTTCGTCGTCCGTGGACTTCTTCTTGAGGGTGTTCTCCAGCTCTTCGCTGAAGTAGTGGGCGGAGAGGTATTCGCCGCGGTTAGCGAAGGAGTCGAAGGTGTAGCTCATCGGGCGGACTCCTCAGCACGGAGGACAGCAGTGGATGCGGCGGAGTAAAGGGGTTCGAGGACAGCCAGGACCCGGAGCATCGGATCGCCGGAGGTTCGCAGCCGCCTGACCAGCTCGCGCCGACCCGCCGCAGTGCCCGCCACCTTTTCGCGGCGGCGGAGCTGGTTGCCGGCGACTTCCAGCGCGGTCTGCTCCCAGACCTGGACCTGGTCCTCGTACGGCGCGAGGTAGCCGTCGACCAGCTGGTCGTACTCGGCGCGGCGGGCCCGCAGGTGTGCCTCCGCCGCGTCGACGGCGCTCGGCACGAGGGCCTGGAGACCGTCCTTGTCGAGGATCCGGTCGCGCCCCGGCATGTTCGGCCCAACACCGCAGGCGGCAAGGAACGCCGAGTCCATCCGCCAGACCCGAGGGTCGGCGCTGTCGAGGCCGGTGACGGCCATCCACTCGACGACGGTCGGAATGCCGGCGGCGTTGGAGTAGACGCCCTGCAGCAGGAAGACGGGGCCGTTCAGCGCGGCCAGCAGGTCCGGGTGGATCCGGGCGGCCTTGGCGGCGTCGGGCCGGTGGGCGAGGACGAACGCCTCGTCGTACTTGAGCTTGGCCAGGACCTTGTCCGTCACCCAGTCGAGGACCGGGTGGATGTCGGACACGTAGGAGACGTTCGGCCACTGCGACGCACTGATCTCGCTCTTCCCGCGCTTCGCGTCACGGGCGGCCTCCAGACGCTCCGCCGCGTACTTCTGGTTGAAGGTGATGCTCAGCGTGCCGTCGTACTTGGACGTGGTGAGGATCTTCTCCTGGTCGAGGTACGAGGCGGGCAGTTCGCGGAATCGGTACTGGAGGTCGTCCGGCGGCGTGAACTCGATGCGGCCCCGGTCCGTGACCGGCTTCCAGCCCATGGCGTCGCGCTCGGACTGCGGGTAGACCAGGTCCATCGCGGCGTGGAAGTACGCCTCGGTGTCGGCGAACAGGTGGGGCACGTCCGCCTTGGCCACAGGTGGGAGGCCCGCGACGGCCGACGCCGCCGACGGGTCGGCGATCAGCGCGGTGACGTTCGCGAGGAGGCCGGCCAGGACACCGCCCGACTCCTGCCGGGACTGCTGGATGGAGCGGTCCACCGTGCTGCCCTTGATCAGGTCGCGGGTCAGGCGGTCGTCTTCCTTCTTGGCGTCGTATAGGCCGGTGATCGCCTCGGCGCAGCCCTCGCCGGTCTCGATCTGGTGTGCTTGCTCCTCGCGGCTGAGCAGCCGGACTCCGACCAGCCGGTCGTCGAGGGTGAGCTGCTCTCCGGTCGATTCGTCGCGCCGCCACGGGATGTCGGCGGTCAGGGTGATCGCCCGGAACTCGGGGCTGATGGCCTGGCCGTAGCGGTCGATTCGGCCGTTACGCTGCTCGATCCGGATGAGCGACCACGGCAGGTCGTAGTGGATGAGGTCGTGGCACTGGTGGTGAAGGTTGACGCCCTCGGAGGCGATGTCGCCGGTGAACAGCAGCCGTACCGGCTCGTCGCGGCGGCCGAAGCGGTCGACGATCTCCCGCTGCTGGTCGTCATTGGTGGTGTCGCCGTGCATGACCTCGACGGCGCCGCCGTACGCCTTCCAGGGGCGCGTCTGCTCCGCCTGGGCCGGCTTCGCCTTGAAGCCCAGCCGCTCCGGAACCACCTCCGCGAGCCACCCGAGCGTGGCGATCCGCTCCGAGAAGATCACGACCCGGCGTTCGGAGCGCGGGCCGACGCCGAGCTCCCGCAACACGTTCACGAGCGCATCCAGCTTGGCGGAGTCCTTGTCCTCGAACTCTGCGACGAGCGCTTCGAGTTCGGTGAGGGCTCGGTGTTCCGCGGTGAACGCGTCGCGGGCCTTCTGCGCCGCCTCGGCGCGCCGCGGGTGCTCCAGGTAGGTGCGCCGGTTGGCGAGCGACTTGCGCAGGGCGACGTGGGAGGAGAGGAACGCCTTGAGGAAGCCGTACGCCACCATCGGCTCGGCACACACCGAGGAGCGGGCGGGATCGCCGGGAGTCCACTCGGCGGCCAGCTTCTCCAGGACGGCCACCTCCTTCGGCGTGGCCGGGGCGGTGATCGGAAGGGAAGGGCCGCGTTCCGCCCAGGGCTTGTCCTTCAGGCCGTCGCGCACCTCTCGGTCGGTCTTGGTGCGGCGGATGTAGAGGTGGTCGAGGTCCTTGACCTTGTAGTTCTTGGCGTCGGCGATCGCTGCCGGGTCGAGCATGCCGATCAACTCGGCGAAGGACTCGACGTCGCCGTTGTGCGGGGTCGCGGAGGCCAGGATCAGGGCGTCGGTGTTCTGGGCGAGCCGCCATGCGAGGCGGTTGTTCTGGGTGCCCTTGTTGACGAGGTTGTGCGACTCGTCGATGACCACCGCGTCCCATGCGGTGTTCTCCAAGTGGTGCGAGTACGTGGCCGACTTGAGCGTGTCGACGGAGACGATCACCCGCTTGAAGTGGGCGAAGGGGTTGCGCCCGGCGGGGATCTCCTGCTGGATGCGCTGGATGCCGGTGGAGTCCAGTCGCACCAGTGGCAGGGAGAACCGGGTCCACATCTCGCGTTGGAACTGCTCCAGGACATGGGCCGGCGTGACGACGAGGATGCGCTCGCCGCGACCCCGCCGGATCAGCTCCGCCAGGGTGATGCCGATCTCCAGGGTCTTGCCGAGGCCGACCACGTCGGCGATGAGCAGCCGCGGCTGCGGATTGCGCATGGACAGCGCTCGCTCGGCCGGGCGCAGCTGGTGCTCCTGGCGGTCCATCAGGAAGGAGTCGGCCAGTGCGAGTCCGTGCTCGGTCTGCGGGAGCGCGGTCTTGCGGATCACAGCCTCCAGGTAGAGGCGGCCCTTGGCGTGCTTCGAGGTCTCGTCCGGGACGAGACTGGTCTTCCGCGGGTCGAGTACGTCGATCTGGTCGAGGCCCTCGTAGAAGACCGCGTCCGTGCCACGGACGAACGCGGACACACCGCTGACCTCCACCATCAGCCCGTCACGGCTCTCGGCGACCGACTTGACCAGCCACTGCTCGTCCCGGATCCAGACCTGGGCGCCGGGGGCGAAGGTCGGCTTCGCGCCCGCCGGGAAGTCCGGGGCCTCGGCGATGCCCGCGGCAGCATCGTCGGGCAGTGGCGCCGTGGTCACGTTGTGCTCCTCGATCAATGATGTGCTTGGTCGGTTCAGCGGTGCTGCCGAACCCCTGTCTACTCTCTACCGCAAGCGGCAGGGCCGGGTGAGGGAACTCATGGCCTCTGTCGCTCGGACCACGTCAGCTGCCCGCGCACCGCGTACCGCTTTCGCAGGTCGTCGGCCACACGCTGGGACGCGGGCGGACGGCCGGGCCTCGCG
Source organism: Kitasatospora phosalacinea (assembly GCF_030268885.1). Taxonomy (GTDB): domain Bacteria; phylum Actinomycetota; class Actinomycetes; order Streptomycetales; family Streptomycetaceae; genus Kitasatospora; species Kitasatospora phosalacinea_C. Next base: position 32,381 of record NZ_BSSA01000042.1, on the reverse strand, counting down.
GCGGCGGGCCGGGCTGCCGCAGGCGAACCGGTCGGGGCCGGCGCCGGCGCGGCGGGCAGCTCCCCCGCAGCGGGAGCGCCCTCCTCGCCGGGCTCGGACTCGCTCTCCGTCCCGGGTGCCGCCTCTGGCAGCTCCCGCAGCAGCTTGTCGAGCGCGTCCAGGCGGTCGAGCATCACTGCGTCCGGTTGTGGGAAGGCCACCAGGCCACCGTCGGCCGGCCTGGTCTGCTGGATCAGCGCATGGCGGGCACGGGCCGGACTGGTGCCCAGGTCCCGCAGCAGGTCGGCGCACTGCCGGGTCACCTGTTCAAGGGTGGGGCGATCGCCCGGTTCGAAGGCGAGCATCGAGGCCACGAGCGGGGCCAGCGGCTCCGGCAGCCCGGACAGGTCGGGTTGGATGTCCGGGCTCACCACCTGCACCGCGATGGCCTCCCACCGGACGCCGTCGTAGGGCGCGTGGCCCGTGGCGGCGTGCAGCAGGACCGTCCCCAGGCCGTACACGTCTGCCGCTCCCGTCACCTCGGTCTCGCCACGTGCCTGCTCGGGCGGCATGCAGCGGACTGTGCCGAGCACGGTGCCGGGCTGGCTCATGGAACCCTTCGACGCCTCCATAAAGGCACCGAGGCCAAAGTCGATGATCACCGGGCCGAAGTCGCCCAGGATGACGTTGGACGCCTTGAGGTCCCGATGCAGCAGACCAGCCCCGTGAACCGCGGCCAGCCCCTCGGCAAGCAGCGCTCCCACACTCGCCACCAACGGTGCCAGCAGCGGGCCCTGGTCCTTCACGACCTCGGTGAGCGGCCGACCGGGAACGTAGTCCATGGCCAGCCACGGCTGCTCGGCGAGCGGGTCCGCGTCAAGAAAGCGGGCCACCCTGCCCGTGCCGGAAATGGTGCGGGCCATCTCCGCCTCCCGCTCGAAGCGGGCACGGGAATGCGGATCGATCTTGTCAGGCCTGATGACTTTGACCGCGACCGGATCGCCCGCAATGGAGTAAGCCAGGTACACCGCCCCCATGCCTCCGGTGCCGAGGCACCGCTCGACGGCGTACGGGCCGATCCGCTGCGGCAGGACGGTACCTGTCACCAGCTTCCCCCGGTTTCCACAATTCCGACATGAACGCGATCGACGCGATTGTCGCACCCGCTGCAGACGGTGCTGCTGAGCGGTGTGGACACTGACGGATCACTGGTACAGCCTACTGATCAATTGCGGTCTCCGCTGAAGGTGCCGTCGTTCCGTGGCCCGGAAAGCTGGCGGGAGCGGCCGAGCCGACGAGCGACCGGGTCACGGTTCGGCGAGAGCCTGCATCACCGCCCGAATAGGGACGCGTTCCTGCTCCAGGCGGAGATGCGGCGTGTAGGCGCCCAGACGTAGTGCCTGCTCCAGATCGGCTTCGTCCGGGGTGAGGTGGGCGGGCGGCTCGGGTGTCTGGGTCTTTTCTTCGCCCCAGTGTGCTCGGTGGGCGAGGAGGATTTTGCGGTCCATGAGGAACGACCGGGTGTGGGGGAAGTGGCGCCGGACCTGGCTGAGGATGGCGAAGCCGTGGGTGTCGATGTCGCCCCAGTATCGGAGGTCGATATCGGCGAGCCAGGGCAGGTACCGCAGGAGGGCGGCGGCGTAGCCGGCGCCGAGGATGGCGATGGCGCCGGGGACGTCGGGCAGGGACAGGTAGGTGATTTCGTTTTCGAGGACGAAGACGGTGCGGATGCCCGGGGGCGGGGCGGTGAGCTCGTTCGCGCGGACGGTGATCTCGCTGAACGGGCCTGGCTGGTTGCCGAGGTAGCGCAGGCGGACGTAGGGCGACTTGGTGAGGAAGCCGTAGCGTGCGGCGAAGTCGCCCTTCGGGGCGTTGTTGTGGATGCGGTCGGCGGGCAGGATGTGGTCGAGGAGCTCGCCGAGAATACCCTTGTTGGTCTCGATGAACTTGGTGTCGACGCCGGGGACGTCGACCTGCCGCAGGTAGATCGGGCCGGTGTCGTGGTCCCGGATCCAGTGCACGGTTTCGACGAGGCACTGCCAGTGGGCGTGGGCCTGGAGCACCTTCATCGGGTGGGTGGCCATCCACTGGCCAAGGTGCGGGTCCTGCCGGGTCGTGCGGGTGTGGAGGTCGTGGAACAGGTCGACCTGCGCGGCGACTCCGAGGACGGCCCAGAGGTCTTCGCGGGTATGGATCCAGACCCGCTCGGGGATGGTGTTCGAGGGGGTGTTGTTGCGGCCCCCGATGGTCTTCCTCTGGATCCGCAAGTGGGGATGACGGTCGGCTGACCAGGATTCCGCCCACTTCCTGGCTTGGTCGTAGTGCTGGGTGGCGTCGGTCGCGCTGGGGCCCTTGAGTGGAATCCCGATGGGCTCGAAGGGAAGGTTCTGCGCCGCTGCGGCGAGGTACAGCCCGCTGCTCCACCTGCGTCGCAGCGTGGCGACGACCTGGTCGGGCAAGGTCCACTGCTGCGGGATCATGACTGGGCCCCCGGCTGAGCGGCCTGGTGGATCGCCGCCTTTCGCTCGCGGTACTCCTCGATAGTGAGCGTGGTCATCCGCGAGTGGATCTCGTCGGGCTTGTAGACGTAGCCGACGCGGCTGACGTGGGGTTCGATCACGTGGAGCTTCTGCAGCGGGGTGACGACGAGGAGCTGGAGTCCGAGCCGGTGGAACAGGCCCAGGCCGAAGTGGGCGGCGCCGTCGTCGCCGCGTCCGAAGGCTTCGTCGATGACGACGAAGCGGAACGTCTTGTCGTTCTTCGCCTCGGGGTTGATGCGGAACTGGTAGGCCAGGGAGGCGGCGAGGATGGTGTAGGCGAGCTTCTCCTTCTGGCCGCCGGACTTGCCGCTGGAGTCCGAGTAGACCTCGTGCTCGGTGTCGTCGGCGCGGCTGTACTCGCTGGCGGAGAAGGTGAACCACCGGCGGACGTCGGTGACGCGGGCGGTCCACTCGGCGTCCCTGTCGGCCTCACCGGAGCGGCCCTTGAACCGGTCGATGAGGCGCTTGACCTGCAGGAACTTCTCCTCCGTGTAGGCGCCGTCGGTCTCGGTGGCGAGCGTGTCGGAGGTGCATTCGAGCAGGTCGCGGCGGAATTCCCGGATCTCGACGTTGGCGGTGGGCACGGCGTTGAGGCGGACGTAGCGCCCCGGGGCGTAGTCGATCTCCTCCAGGGAGGCGTTGATGACGCCGATGCGTTCGCGGATCTCCTGCTCCTGGGCGCGCAGGCGGGCCTGGAAGGAGGCGATGTCGCGGATGACGTTGGTGCGCAGGTACTGCTGGAACTTCTCCTGGAACCTGGGCAGGTCGTCGCTGACCAGCTGACCGTGGAGCGCGCGGTAGTTCTTGGCTGAGCCGAGGGTGTTGTCGAGGTCGTTGGCGTCCTGCGGGTAGGCGGCGCGGAAGGACGTCATCTTGGCGGTGGCGTCGCTGGCGGCGCTCTGCAGGGCCCGCTGCTGGGCCTCGACGGTTCGGCTGAGCTTGGTGAACGCCTGGGATTCCGCCGTCTGCAACTGCTCCAGGTAGCGCTCCCCCGAAGCTGTGGCCGGCAGGAAGGCCGCCAGTGCGTCGGTGTGGCCGGCCAGGGCGGCGAGGTCGGACTGTTCGAGGATCGCGGAGGTCGCGGCGAGCTGCGCCGTCACCTTGCCGTGCTCGTTGCGGATGCCGCCAAGTTCCTCCTGGCCGGTACGGACGGCTGCTCGGCCGCGCTCGATCGCGGTGTTCGTGCGGGCGAGTTCCGCGGTGAGCTTGTCGAGGCCGGCCTCGGCGACGAGGTCCTTCTTCTGTTGCTCGACCTGTTCCAGCTCGGCGACGGAGGTGTGCCAGTCGATGTCGGTATAGGAGGAGACGGTTCCAAGGAGCGTCAGTGCCTCCCCGACGCCGGCTCGCTTCTTCTGCTGCTGCGTGATCTCGCGGGTCCGCGCGGTGATGGTCGCGCTCTCCTTGGTGAGCTGAGTCGCCTTGGCAAGGAGCGCGTCCAGCTTCGCCTGGTTGGTCCAGCCGAGCACCCAGGAGCTGCGGTCATCGATGCGGGAGGTGTCGTTCTTCTCGTGCCGGCCGCCGCCGCCCTTGATCAAGCCCTGCCTCGTTACCGCGGGCCGGGCGGAGCGGGTGAAGGCGTCCAGGTCGGTTGCGCACACGTAGTCGGCGCGGGTCTTCAGCTGTGCGGCGAGCCAGTCATACGCCCAAGTGTCGTGCCGGAGTTCGAGCTTGCCCGTCAGCACGTCCCGGTCCTGCGGCAGCTCTGCGGCCGGCACGTGGGCGGGCACCTTGTAGTAGACCAGGCGCAGCCCGAGGTGCCGTCCGTTCACCCACTCCGAAACCCGGGGGTAGTGGGCTTCGGGCACCAGGAGGGACAGCGCGAAGCCACGCAGGACCCGTTCGGCCGCTCCGGCCCACACGGCTTCGTCGTCGCGGACCTGGATCAGTTCTCCCGCGAAGGGAAGCTCCTCGACGGAGACCTCGGTGGCGGCGGCGAGGTTCTGCCGCAGCTCGAGGAGCTTGGCGGGGATGCTGGAGCGCTGGCTCTGCAGGCTGCCGATCTCGCGCTGGACCTCGCCGGCCTCCTTGGTGTTGTTGTGGCGCTCGACAGCCAGGGCGTCGAGTTCCTCGCGCTCCTGCTGTTCGAGCTGCTCGGCGTTCGCGCGGGCCTTGGCGATCTGATGGGCTCGTTCACGGAACGACACCTTGTCGCCGACCGGCTCCAGGCCGGCCGTGCCGAGCCAGCCCGCGTAGTCGCCGGCTCGGCTGCGTCGCCGGTCGCGCTCGCCGCTCAGTTCCCCGATCCTGGCGTCCAGCCGGACGAGCTTCTCCCCGCCGGCGCCGTCGATCTGGCGCTGGAGGGTGTCGGCACTCTGGCGGAGCTGTTCGAGGTCCGCCTCGCGCTGCTCCTGCTGCGCGGAAAGGTCCTCGATGCGCTCCTTCAGTTCGGTGCTGCGTCGGCTCAGGGCGTCGTGGCGGTGTTGGGCGAAGAAGGCAGGGAGGACGTCCCGCCGCTGCTTGAGCGTGTCGATGTCACGCTGGATCCCGTCGCACCTGTCGCACGCCTGCACGATCGGCCCGAGTGCGTCGATCATCGCCTTCGCCCGCACGACCTCGTCGTGGCTGGCCGTCAGCGCGGTGAAGTGCGCGACGATCTTGGCGACCTCGGTCTTGGCGTCGAACGGTTCGAGCATCCGCTCGCGGACGAACTCGTCGAGGCTGCCGACGGCCTTCATCGACACCGTCTGGTGGAACAGGTCCAGCGCCTGGTCGCTGGGGATGCCGAGGCTGCGTCGCAGGGTCTTCGCATAGGGCGGGTAGCTGTTGTGGATCGTTGCCTTGCTGCGCCGCAGTCGTTGGCGCAGGTCGTTGATGTCGCTCCCGAAGTCGGTGAAGTGCCCGTCAATGGACAGCGGGGCATCCGCGGTGACGTAGAACCGGTCGGGCTGGCCGGTGTTGGCGTCAGGGACCCAGAACACCTGGGCGAGGGTGACGTGGATGCCGAGGGTGTAGTTGGTGAAGACGCCCAGGATCACGCTGTGGGAGGAGGAGCCGCGCAGAGGGATGGGGCGGGTGCTGTTCGTCGCCTCGACCCGCTCGGTCTTGTAGTGGCCGAGCACGTACGAGCGCAGGTTCCGCTCCTTCGCGTCGGCGCCTGCGGCCTTGTTGTAGGCGATCTTGTTGGCCGGCAGCAGCAGGGTGGTCATCGCGTCCACCAGCGTGGACTTACCGGAGCCGACTCCGCCGGTCAGCAGAGCGCTGCGGCCGTCGATCCCGAAGCTCCAGATGGTCCGGTGAAAGGTGCCCCAGTTGAGCACCTCCAGGCGGGACAGCCTGAAGCCCGGTCCGACTCCGAGAGTGCCGTCGGCGGGCCCTGCCTGACGAGGGATGAGAGCGGCGGTCGGGATGGTGCTCATTCGTCGCCCTCCGGCGTGACGGTGTCGCGGTAGGTGGAAAGCAGGTCGTTGTAGTCGCTGAGGACCTGGGCGTCGACGAGGGCCTTGATGTGGCGCCGTACCTCGTACAGGCCGGGCTGCTTGGTCTGGCGCAGTGCGTTCAGGTCGCACAGCTTCTTGATGTTGCTGTCGATCTGGTCGATCAGCTTCGCCTCGTTGCTGCGCGGCGGCAGGAAGCCGCGGACCATCTCGACGAGGTCGTCGCGGGACAGCAGCAGACGGGTGTCGCCGGAGGTGGCGTCGCTCTCCGCGAGGCGCCCGCGCAGGAGGACCAGCATCAGGCTGACAGGGAAGGAGAGGCGGTGGCGGGTCACCAGCCGCGGCATCGTCACGCCGTCGTCGCGCGTCTCCGGGTCGAGCTGCCGGGTGTAGGCGTAGCCTTCCGCGAGGTCGAGTACGACGTCCAGGCCGATCACCCGGAGGTAGTCGCCGATCGCTGTCTGATGCGCGGTGATCTGTTCCCAGACCGCTGGTGCGTCGTTCTGGTACAGCACGCCCGCTTTCAGCAGGTGCACGATGGGCCCCGACAGGGTGTCGCTCACGCCTGTTCCACCTCTCCGGCGGCCGGGCCGCCCTCGTTGCGTACGAAGGTCACCTGCGGCACCGTCGCCGCGGTGCGTTCTGGTGAATTCACGCGCTCGTACACCAGCTCGTGGCTGTGTTCGGGGTCGATCACTACGTCCAGTCCCGGGCGTTGCAGTTGGAAGTACGTCAGTAGTTCGGCGAGCCCCAGCGTCAGCGGAAAGCGGTCGAGGACCGTCGCCAGATTTGTTTGACCGCTCGGGCTCTCCTCGAGCAGCGCCAGCACCTGTCCGGCCAGCGCTTCGTCGTCCACGTTCAGGCCGGCGAACAGCTCCGAGACGTCCACGTCCGCCTCCTCGGTCGCATCGCCCACCGCGCTGTCCAGTTCAGCGCGCTCGGGCGGCATGTACAGGCGTCGTTCCATCGGCAGGGTCAGGCTCACCTCCGGGACTTCCAGCTCGATGCCCGGAAGGTCGCGCCGGCCGTCCAGCGCGGTGATGTGCCGCTGGATGGAGCGTGCCAGGGCCAGGACTCGGCGGTCTTCCTCTCGCCCCCGGTCAGCCAGGAACCGGCGCAGCTGCTCGGTGAGCTGCCGGACCGTGTCCTGAGTGCTCTCGGCTGCGTCGAGCCACGCCCGTGGGATCTTGAGGAGGTTCTTGTTGGTCTTGCCGTCGAGCTGCGGTAGCTGGTTCACCTCGTCCAGGAGTTTCAGCAGCTCCTCCTGGCGGCGAGGCGAGAGGAGATAGTCGAAGAACGCCTGGAAGCTCTGGCCCTGGTCCGACTCGGCGATCATCTCGCGGTCCATGAGGAACGCGGCCAGCAGCTCGCCCTTGCCGCCCTCGGCGCTTGCCACGTCCTGGCGGAAACGCCGGTCCAGCTCCCGCAGGTTCCCCTCAACCTCCCGGAAGTCCCGCAGCAGGTCGATCGCCATGCTCTCCACCTGCTGGTACCGGTCCAGCAGGGCCACCGGCGTCAGCACCTCAAGCTCGCCTGCACGCAGCCGCGCGATCTGTGCATCGATCTCATCCCGTTCACGGCTGAGTTCGTCGATGCGTGCCTGCGGGTCCGTCTCCGTACCGAATGCCATCTGCCGGAGCAGGTCGACGATCGTGCCCAGCCTCGACTCGGTGCCGATGAACGAGCGTGCGGGCAGGGCTCGGACCCACGCGACGGCCTTCTCCAGAGCACTGGTCGCGTCGAAGTGCGGCTCGTCCTCACCAGGCGGGTAGTACTTGCGCAGCCAATCGCTGTTGGTCCACTCCGTCAGGTACTCCGAAGCAGCTCGCGGGTACGAGCCGAGCCCGCGCTCGTTGAGGTCGTACAGCTGATCGTCCAGACGGGAGACCAGGACGCCCTCGGGCACCCCTCGCTCGTTCTCGTCGACGAAAACCGTGCCGCAGAACGTCAGGACCAGCGGAGCGTTCTCGGCGCGAAGCAGCCGCCACGCCGGGTGATTGAACAGGCCACTCACATCGTCGAAGTCCACGCATCCCTACCCTGAGCCAAACGGATTCGGCGCCACCCCGGCTCGAACCCGGTTGGCTCCGCCCACCATAGAAGCGGGCACCGACAAAACCGGATAATCGCGCATATTTTCGATTCCGGTTCTCGGCGCCGAGCTCTTCGATGCCGCCGCGCCAGGGGCTGAAGAGCAAAGGACGCCGGCGCCCCTGGGGTCCCACGATGGCTTCTTCACGGCGAGCGGTGGTCACGGACTTGCTTCGGAAGACGGAGCGTTGGCCACCGGCCGGTGACTTCCACGCCCTCCGCTGTTGTGAAGACCCCGCGATCGACACCCAGCCAAGCCATCGGCGGCGAGCCGCTCGCACGCAGCGCTGCCGCTACCACCTCAATGTCCTTGATCAACGTCCAAGAGGACGACACAAGGTCGAAGTACCCGATCTCCAACGCCTCGGCCAAGCGGAACCTCACCGTGATCTCCGGCTTCGGTCCCTGTCCAGCCCTCGACGCCGCACGGCGCTGCCGCCAGGTAGGCGGACAACCGCAAGCCACTCCTGCGACCGTAGCCGGCTCCAGCAGTCGGACTCCGTCACAAACGTGCGCACCTTGATGTCCCCGCGCGATCATCCTGAAGTCCAGGGACTGCGGCCCGTCGAGTGTGACCAGGAAGTGGTCCCTATGGGTTATCAGTTCCGCCCCGCACGGCTGAATCTGCACGCCCTCACCGAGCAACGGCGCCAGGACCGCCGCCGTCTCCCTGGATTGCATGGAGACGCGCCAACCCTGGTCCGGGGATGCAGGGTCGCCCGGAGGACCGCTCACGTGGAACCGCCCCACGGCAGGTTCCGCACACAACCTGCCACGAGCACCCTCACCAAGGGCGGAAGGAACGCCAGTCGACGCGGCGAGGAACAACGAGACCTCCGAGAATCCGTGGAATAGGACTCCCGAATGGTCCGGGGAAGCTGCAGCTTGGCGGGGCCGGGCTTCTCTGGTAGGTCAGTTCAGTTCACCTGACGGCGTTGGGCCGGGCAGCGAGATCGCCAGCTGCCCGGCCCCGAATCAATGAGCTCCTCCAACTGCCAGTCCGCAGGATGCGACGCGTCCGCCGTTGACAGCCGCCCTGACCGGCGTCGCCATTCTCGGACCGGCCGGACCAGCCCCGATATTGCAGCACGATCTCTTTCTGGGCAGTGTGGCTCCTGATGTCGCTCCCGGCTGTGAGTCGGAGGTCAGACGTTTGGACGATGAGTTCGGACTTACCAGCGTCAGGTTCAGGGTCATGACGGGATCGTCACCTCGGCGATCCGCACCCAGACCAGCAACATCGTGTCCACGTCACGACGAACGCCCGTGGCTGGCCAGCCGAAGCGAGGGTAGAGCCGATCGAGCATGTCCGTGACAGCCAGCAGCGTCCCGAATAGGTACCTTGCGGTCTTCAGTGGGGTCGTTCCGAAGCTCGCGAGAACATCGCCGTGCGTTCGGTCGAGCAGGGCAGCGTGCCGTTGGAGGTACTGCGTCATGCCGTGCTCACGTCCGTGAGTGACGGCGGACAGGGTCTTGTAGTAGATCGCGCCGACGCCGTCCCCTTTCCCCACGACATCGTCGATCAGGTCGGTCGCGTTGGGCGGCCCTGGGGCGATGAACGGCGGCTTGTTCGAAGGACGGGGTGTCAGGCCGAAGCGGCGTGCTGAGCGGAAGATGGCTTCAACTCGAGCATCCGGCTCGTCGCTCGGCTGTTTCGCCAGTGCGGCGAGTTGCTTCTGCTCCCACAGAGTCACTAGGCGGTCGTTTTGGTGCCGACGGATACGCTCGAGCGTGGGGATGCCCGGGTCCAGGAGGTAGTGGGCCCGGGCCGCAACCTCCATCGCACTTCGGCCTACCGCTGAGGGCCCGCAGACGGGGGGCGTCGGCGATCGCAGCAGAACCGCGAGACTGGCCAGGTGGTCCATGGCAACGAAGGCGAGGTTCAGGCCGGCCATGTTGGCGTTCCTGGCTGGTGCCGGGCCCCAGTCGCCCGCGAACGGTTCGTCACCAACATCGACAGCAGCAGGGGAACCCTGCAGGAATCCCTCGTGGGTCCGCCGGTCCTCCTCGAACCGAACGCACACGCCGTTGAGAGAATTGGCGAGGTCACCCCATGGATCAGAGGACACGCCCCGAACGCTACTGATGCGAGCCTCGCCGGGACGGGCGAGCGAAGGAGAGTCGCCAGCAGTTCCGTCCAGTGGCCTACACGGTGTTCCTCCAAAAATCGGCGCCCGCCGGGATGGCCCGGGTTGTGCGTCTCGGGGCTCCGGCGGGCGCCGAGAGCATGCTAGCTGCCGCTGACGGCCTGGCTCTGGCTCGGCGCGGTGTTTTCCGACGGTGCGGCTGGCGCTGCAGGGTTGGTCACCGGGGCGGCGAAGGTCAGCAGCCACGGCTGGTGCCCCTCGCTGCGGCAGCGGACCCACAGCCGCACGGGGGTGCCGTCGTACTGGCTGCGCTAGTGGTCGTCGCTGTTCGGCCCCTGCCACTGGGGCGAACGGGTGCGCTCGAGCAAAAGCTGCCGCCACTCGCCGAGCTCCACAGCGGCGGGCGGGACGCTGCGCCCGTCGGCGGAGGCCTGGTCAATCCCGGGCCGAAATCGGTACGGCCCCCAGACCTGAGCGTCGATCTCCTCCTGAGTCGGGCTCCCGGTCGGGCTCGGCGGCCGGCTGTAGCCGTCGTCGCGGATGATGATCTCGACCTCATCGAGGCGTTCCAGCGAGGCGGGGCCTTCGAAGGTGAGCCGCAGGTAGGCCTGCTCGGCCCCGACGCCCGCTGGGGTGATGGTGACGGCGAGCTGCGGCGTCAGGTCGTGGTGCCACCGAGCCCGTTCGATCGCCGCGACGGCGTCCGCGGTGGCGTTGGCCTGCTTGGCCGTCTCGTTCGCCTCCTTTGCAGCCACGGTCGCATCTTGGAGATCTTCAGGGCGATGCCCGCCGCAGCGGCGCTGAAGACCGCTGCGGCGGTGTTGAGGTGGTCACTGTCGAGGTAGTCAGTCCAGGGCATGGCCGAGCAGCGTATCGTCAGGCGCCCGCTTCCAGTAGGCGTTTTCCGCAGTCGGCGAGGTATCCGATGGTGCGGGCCGGGTCGGCAGCCAGCAGGTAGCCGGCCAGCGCTCCAGCGGCGAGCACCAGGTTGGTCGGCCCTCCAGCTCGGCACCCTTGTGGTGCCAAAGTCAGTACGCGGACGCGATCCGCACGTACGGGTCCTCCCGGCCGCCGTCGCCATCCTGCCTTTCCGCGGTGATCTGGGCGATGCCGAAGACCAGGAGGTCGGCTTCGCGTTCCTCGCCACTGGCCTCCTCAGCGACGGTCCGGGACTGGATCTCCAGCTATCTGCTCCCCCCTGCAAGCTGTTCATCGCTGCCAGGGCGGCCGTGGCCTCCGTCGTTAATGCGATGACCATGTGGAGAGCCTGTTCCACCAACTTGTCGCGTTTCTCCCACTCTCGCAGCACCGTCTCGACGCACTCGCCGGGTCCATGGCCCGACCTGTCAGACTCGCGCTTCTGCCGGAGCTTCTTCCTGGGAAGCCCAGAAGTCCGGCTCGTCCAGCCAGTGGATCTCCACCCGAGACTTGCCGTCGAACGGAATCCCGCGACGGCCCTTCGAGACAACCACCCGCCGCACCAGGAGGCGGATCAGCTCCCGCCGGAGCTCATGGCCAGCCTCGGCCCATGCTTCACGAATGGTGCCGTCCTCCAGCAGCCAGCTGACGTCCAGGCGCTTCGGCGTCGCCTCGGCCACCTTCTGCTTCGCCGCGACCAAGGCGGCCCTGGCCTCGGCCTGGAGCTTGGGCAGGTGGGTGTCGAAGGGCGGCTCGAAGAACCCCTCGGCCTGCTGCTGGGCCAAGCGCCGCACCGTCGCCTCCGCCGTCGCAAGCGCAGCAACGGCATCGGCGAGCACGGCGGCCGTCTCCGGGTGTTGGTAGCCGGTCCACCGCTCGGCCGCGACGGCCAGGAGCGGGTCCTCGATGTCCGCGGCATTCAGCCGCGAGAACCAGGCCTCCACCACCCATTCCTCCAACAGCCTGCGACTGACGGAAACGGGCGCCGGACAGAACATTCCCACGGTCAGCCGGTTGCAGTGGTGGTTGTGGCCATTGGCCGACGCAGCGTTCCGACATCCGGCACACCGCACGAGGTCTGTCAGGAGGTGCCGCTTACGGCTGTCAGAAGCCGGTCGGGTCGGGAAATTCCCTGCCGTAAGCATCTGCCGTGCCCGTATGGCAAGTTCGCGCGGGACCGGCTCCGCGTCGTCAGCCCAGACCCGCACCCGTTCCCCGGATTCACTTCGATAAGGGATCGGCTTGTTGGGCTTCTGCGGGTGCTTGATCGTCTGCCAGCCCTCGTAGACAGGATTGTGCACCATGTACGAGATGGTGGACACCTGCCACTCCCCGCCGTTGGGTGACAGGACCGGGTTCGGCCCGGAATTGAACGCCTTGCAGAGGGTCCGCGCGCTGATCCCGTCGGCCAGGCTGCGGAAGATGTGCAGCACGACGGGCCAGAGGGCCCCGTTGGTCAGCTTGCGGCCCTTGGTGGCCTCCGTGCCGTACGGCGGGCGGCTCGACCACTGGCCGTTCTTCAGCTGATTCTTCTTCGTGACCCTGATGTTGTAGCTGAGGCGCTCCGAGTACTCCCGCGCCTGCTCCGCCCGATCGATGATCCATCGGCGGTCATTGGGATCGGAGCTGTCGAGCCTCTCCCAGTGGAAGATGACCCGCGCCTTTCCCAGCACCGGTCCGATGTCGTCGATGCCCTTGCGCGTATAGCGGTCGAGCGCGAAGCACCACAGGGCGGGCACATGGTCGTCGAGCACTGCGGCGAGTGCGTTGTCGAAGCCCGGGCGAGCGACGTCCGACCAGGCAGACAGGTTGTCCACCCATACCTTCCGGACGCGGTAATGGTTCTTCGCCGCCCACTCGCGACCCTCCGACTCCTGGGCACGGATGGACGTGATGTCCCGCTTGTCGCCCTCCCTCACGACCTTGGACTTGCGGAGGTAGAGATCTACCTCGGGCCAGTCAGCGGGGTCGGATGAGGGGCTCTTGGTCAGCGGCTCGTGGTGGTACGCAGGCATGGACCGGATCCTCCGGGAGGACCGCGATTAGGCGCGGCCGTCGAATGACAGTACGTTCGACGCGCTTCGGCCCATTCGAAGTTGTCGAGGAGGGACCAGGTGCAGTAGCCGCGGACGTCGATGCCGGCGGTGGTGGCGCGGGCGAGGGCGTCGAGGTGGGTGGCGAGGTAGTCGATGCGGGGGGTGTCGTCGAGGGCGGGGGCGGTGGAGCAGCCGTTCTCGGTGACGGTGATCGGGGGGAGGGCGGCGCCGTAGCGGTCGCGGAGGGTGAGGAGGAGTTCGGTGAGGCCCTCGGGGACGACGGGCCAGCCGAAGTGGGTGCGCGGGACGCCTTCGATCGGCGCTTCGGCGAAGGGCAGGCCGGGGTCGGTGGGGGCGGCGATGCGGGTGGGGTTGTAGTAGTTGACGCCGAGTCCGTCGAGGCCGGGGGCGGCGATGAGGGCGAGGTCGCCGTCGCGGACGGCGCCCCCGAGGTCGGGGTCGGGGCCGAGGCCGTACGCGGTGAGGTCGGGGTAGCGGCCGAGCAGGAGCGGGTCGGTGAACAGGCGGTTGTGCAGGGTGTCGTAGGCGTCGGCGGCGGCGAGGTCGGCCGGGTCGGCGGAGGCGGGGCGGACGGGGGTGAGGTTGTGGGCGATCAGGACCTCGCGGCCGCGGGCGTGCAGTTCGGCGGCGGCCAGGCCGTGGGCGAGGAGCTGGTGGTGGGCGGCGGGCAGGGCGTCGAGCATCAGGGTGCGGCCGGGGGCGTGCAGGCCGAGGGCGTAGCCGTACACCAGGTGCACGAAGGGCTCGTTGAGGGTGATCCAGGCGGGGACGCGGTCGCCGAGGCGGTCGGCGGCCAGGGCCGCGTACTCGGCGAAGCGGTGGGCGGTGTCGCGGTGCAGCCAGCCGCCGGTGTCTTCGAGCGCCTGCGGGAGGTCCCAGTGGAAGAGGGTGGGCAGCGGGGTGATGCCGGCGTCGAGGAGGCCGTCGACCAGGCGGTCGTAGAAGTCGAGCCCGGCGGGGTTGGCGGGGCCGCGGCCGGTGGGCTGGACGCGCGGCCAGGCGAGCGAGAACCGGTAGGTGTCCAGGCCGAGTTCGCGCATCAGGGCGACGTCCTCGGGCCAGCGGTGGTAGTGGTCGCAGGCGGTGCGGCCGGTGTCGCCGTCGCGGACGGCGCCGGGACGTTCGCAGAAGGCGTCCCAGATCGAGCGGCCGCGGCCGTCCTCGTCGACCGCGCCCTCCACCTGGTAGGCGGCGGTGGAGGCGCCCCAGCGGAGTCCGGCGGGCAGGTCGTAGCGGTCCGGCATGGCAGCCTCCTGGCGGACGAGCGGGCGATCGGACGGAAAATGCGAGGAGTGCTCATGTTAGTGGCGCGGCGCCGGAACGCCAGGGGTGCGGACGGGGCGGCCCGCGACCGCCTCCGCGCTCACCGCTCCCCGCTCCCCCGCTCCCTCCTCGCCTCGCGAGCCGCCGTTCGGGCCCTGCGGCCGGGGCCGTTCGGCCCTTCCGGCCGACCGGGGCCGGTGTGGACAGTGACCCCAGGTCAGCGATGTGTCCGGCCCGCGCGGCGGGCCGATCGGGTGGGCGTGGACGCCCAGGGAAGGCCGTGCGATGGAATCCGACGAGGTCATGCTGACCGTCCGGCTCACCACCGCGGAGCGGACGCTGCTGCGGTGGCTGGCCCGCGGGCACCGGGGCGACGTGTCCGAGGTGGCGGCGGACGCACTGCTGGACGTGCTGCCCGCGCTGCTCGCACGGCCCGCGAGGCCCGCGAGGCCGACCCGGGACGCCCGGGACGCGCCGCCGGCCGCCGAGCCCCCGGTCCGGGCCGCCCCGTGCGCGGTGACGGTCTGGCTGCCGTCGGAACTCGCCGACCTGCTCCCGGCCCTGGCCGCCCACCTGGCGTCCGCCCCGCAACCGTCCGCGGCACCAGCGTCCGCGGCACCACCGCCCGCAGCGCCCAGCCCGTGCACCGCCCTGGGCACCGCGCTGCGGCTGTGGCTCCACCAGGACCCGGCCCGCCTGGCCGCGGGCCTGCGCGCCATGCACGTGCACCCGCACCCGCCCACGCGCCCGCACCCGCACGTCCACCCGCTCGCCGCCTGAACCGGCGGTCCGTCCGTCCCTCACCGCCCGGGGCCGTCCGGCCCCGGGCAGCCGCGGAACCGGGGCCCTCGGGCCGCCGGTGGCGAGACCATCGGCCCTGGGGCGGCGGGTCGGCCGCGAAGGAGCATGGACCGCCGCCGCTCGGCGGGGGTCGCGCCACCCCCGGACGCCTCCCCCGCCGAGCGGTCCGGCGCACCCCGGACCCGACGGCCCCGCACCTGGACGACCCCGCACCGGCCCGCCCCCGTCCGCCGTCCGCCCCGTCCGCCGTCCGCTCCCCCGCGCGGAACCCGGGTGCCCGCCCCGGCCGCCGCCGCTAGGGTCTCGGGGCATGGGGGAGCAACGGGTCACCGTGCACCGCGTCCGCGCGGGCCGGAGCGAGTACCGCGTCGTACGGGCCGCGCCCGGGCCGGGGAGGCTGGCGCTGCGGGACGAGTACCACTGGCTGACGCTGTACGCGGACCGCGCGGGCCTGTCCCGCCTGCTGGCGATGTGGTCGCTGGCGGCCCGCTCCCCGCGCACTCTGCTGCACCTGCCGCTGCGCGGGCAGCCGATGCCCGCCGGGCCGTCCACCACCCCGATGTACGAGAGCGGACACCTCGCACTGGACCTCGTCCTGGCCCACCACTCCCTGCAGTTCCGCCCCGCCGCCTGGAAGGACGTCCGCTCCCGCCTCGGCACGGGCCGCCCGCGGACCACCGGCACCCCTGCGGACGACTTCCTCGCCGAGCCCCGCTCCGCCGGACGCCTCCACCACCCGACTTCCGCGACCGCCTGCGCTTCGCGACCGCCGCGCCCCTGGCGCCGCCGCCCACCGCCACGAGTGCGTCGAGCTCCACGCCGCACCCGCCCCGGGGCCCTGCCTGCACGTCCGGTACTGCCCGGAGTGGGTGTGCTGAACCCGCGGGCCCGGTCGCCCCGCTCCACCGGGCCGCCCGGCTCCACGAGGCCGCCGGGCGGCGCCGACCGCCGTCCGGTCAGAGCCAGTTGCGGCGCTTGAAGATCAGGTAAAGGCTGACGCAGACCACGCCCATCAGGCCGATCGCGAAGGGGTAGCCGAAGGCCCAGTGGAGTTCCGGCATCTCCTCGAAATTCATGCCGTAGACGGTGCCGATGAGGGTGGGGGCGAAGAGGATGGCGGCCCAGGAGGAGATCTTCTTGATCTCGTCGTTCTGGGCGTGGCCGGCTTCGGCGAGCTGCTTCATCTCCTCGTTCTGGCGCTGGGAGACGAGGGTGGCGTTGACGGTCAGGATGTTCTGGAGCATCTGGCGGAAGCCGTCGACGCGTTCGGCGGCGTAGGTGGCGTGGTCGGCGACGTCGCGCAGGTAGCGCTGGAGTTCCTCGTCGGTGCCGTACTTCTGGAAGCCGCCCTCCAGGGCGCGGAGGATCTCCAGCAGGGGGCCGGTGGCGCGCTGGAACTCGATGACCTCGCGGGAGAGTTCGTAGATGCGGCGGGAGACCTGGGGGTCGCCGCCGAAGACCTCGGTCTCGATCTCGTCGATGTCGTGCTGGAGGCCCGCGATGACGGGGGCGTAGCCGTCGACGACGGCGTCGAGGACGGCGTAGAGGACGGCTTCGGGGCCGAGGGCGAGGAGTTCGGGGTCGGCTTCGAGGCGGCTGCGGACCATGGAGATGTCGGGCGACTGGGAGTGCCGGACGGTGAGGACGAAGTCGGGGCCGACGAAGAGGTGGATCTCGCCGAAGTCGACCTCCTCGACGTCGTCGAGGTAGCGGGCGGCGCGCAGCACGACGAAGAGGGTGTCGCCGTAGCGTTCCAGCTTGGGGCGCTGGTGGGCGACGATGGCGTCCTCGAGGGCGAGTTCGTGGAGGTCGAACTTCTCGGCGGCTTCGACGAGTTGGGCCTCGGCGGGGCGGTAGAGGCCGATCCAGGCCATGGTGCCGGGCTTACCGGGGAGGTCGCGGTAGATCTCGCTGAGACCGGTGGGGGTCTCTATCCGGTGGCCGTCGCGGTAGACGGCGGCGTCGACGACGGAGCGTTCCAGCGAGACGGGCTCCCCGGTGCCGGGGTGCTGTTCGGAGCGCGGGTCCATCGAGTGCTCGGGGGCCGCGGTGCGGTCGGCGGGGCGCCGGGCGGGGGTGCGGCTGAAGGGTCGCTTGCTCGCGCGCACGGCGCGCACACGCCAGTCGGACACGGCGGTACCTCCACGAGTCTGGTGCCGCCGGGCCATGGGGCGGGAGTGGGCGGCGGTCCCCGGCGGCGGGCGGGCGCGGGCGGTGCCGGTGCGAACGCGGGGGTTCAGCGGGCGGCGCAGTCCGGGCGGTGCCGCCGGGAGCCAGGAGCGGGTGGGAACTTCCCGGAGCGGGGCCGACTTCGGCCCGGACTACTGCACTCCACTGCTCTCACCTCCCGTACGCCTGCGCCCGGACGCCCGGAGGGCGCCTCGACCGCGGCCCAGTCTAGCCCCGCGCGCCGGGCGGCCGTTCCGGCCGGTCGGGGTGCCACGCCGGGGACGGCCGCGGGCCGGGCCCGCTAATCCCGTGGCACCGGCCGCCCCGGACGGGCCACACTCGGGCGCGTGATCGACGACACCTGGGGCCCGGACGACGACCTGCGCGCGGCGGCCGACCTGCTCTCCTCCCCGGACCCCGCCCGCCGGACCGCCGGGTACGACCGGCTGGCGGCCCGCGCCGCGCCCGGGGAGGACGCGCTGCGGGCCTGGGCGGTCGACGCGGTGCTGGGCCGGGCGGAGCGGGAGCCGGACGGGTCCGTGCTCTGCGCGCTGGTGGAGGTGCTGGAGGCGGCGCAGGACGCACGGGCGCTGCCGGTGCTGCTGGAGCTGGCCGGGCACCCGGACGGGCAGGTGCGCCGGGCGGTGGCGAAGGCGCTGCCGTTCGCGGGCGAGCCCGCCCAGGGCTCGCCCCGGGTGCACGCCCTGCTGGCGCTGAGCCGGGACGAGGTACCGGCGGTGCGGGACGCGGCGGTGTTCGGGCTCGGCACCCTGGAGGAGGCGTACGGTCCGGCGGTCCGGGCCGCGCTGCACGAACGGCTGGACGACGAGGACGAGGAGGTCGCCCAGGAGGCGGTACGCGGCCTGGCCCGCCGTCAGGACGTGTCGGTGCTGCCTCGGCTGATCGACCTGCTGGAGACGTACGTGGAGCCGCACCCCCTGACGCTGTCCGCCGCCGCGGTCCTCGGCCGTCCCGAACTGCTGCCCGTGCTGGACGAGTTGGCGGCGGAGCGGCCGGACGACCCGCGGATCGCGGCGGCCCGGGCGGCCTGCGACCCGGCCCGGCGCGCGGAGCTCGCCGCGCTGTCCTGGCACCTGCTGGAGGAGCTCTCCGCCCGCCGCCCGGACCTGGACGCCGCCCTGGCCTGGCCGCGCTTCTCCACCGACCTGCACCTGGAGCTCCGGCACGGCCCCGACCCGGTCGCCTACCACGCGGACCACCTGCTGAACCGGGCGGGGCGGGACCCGTCCCGGGCGGCCGCCCTGGTCGACGCCGACTGCCCGCCCACCGCCCGACGCCCACCGGGCGCCGTCCGGCGCGGGGGTGGGCCGGGCGCCCGCGCGTGCCTCCGCGCGCCGGGGGGCCGGACGGTGGCGGAGCGGTTCCGCCGGGAATGCCCGGGTCACCGGGGGTGCAACGCCTCCGTCGCACCGCCGCACCACTGGAGCGTGACCGAGTGACCACCCCGCCGTCAGACCCCTCGCAGGACCCCTCGCAGGCGCCCGTCGTCTTCGCCGCCCCGTTCTCGGACCGCACCCAGTGGGCCGCCGGGGTCACCTCCGCGTACCCGCCCGGTGGGCGCAACAGCGGCGACAACAAGCTGGACCACCTGGTGCCCGGCTACGGGCCGGACGGGGACAGGTTCACCGCGCTGCGGGAGAACGCGCGCAGTTGGCGGACGCCGCTGGTGACCACGGAGGGCACCGCGGGCGGCTTCGAACTGCGGCCCGGTGACCGGTTGGAGGCCCGCTGCCAGGTCACCGCGGACCAGGGCGTCTGGCCCGCGATCTGGACCTGGGGGCGGGACGCCGCACCGGGGCGGCCGCAGACCGGGCACGGGGAGGTGGACGTGCTGGAGTACCACGACGACCACCCGCGGCTGCTGGAGCTGAGCAACCACGTCCGCCCCGGCGACCCGGCCTACCTGGACGGGCTGGTGACGCCGGGGCAGTGGTTCACCATCGCCTGCCGCTTCGGCGCCGACTCGGTGAGCTGGGAGCTGGACGGCCGCGAGGTGCACGCCGACGGCCGGGGCGTCGGCCCCGACTGGCGGGCCTGGATCATCGTCAACCTGTCCGTCGCGGGCGGCCGTTACGGCCACCGCCGCCCGCGCGCGAACGCCCGCCGGCTGTCCTGGCGCTGCCGCGACCTGACCGTCCGCCGCCCGCAGTGACTCCGCGGTGCCTCCCGCGGCAACTCCCGCAGCGGCGCCGGTTCAGGCGGCGGTGAGGCACCCGGCGCCGGGCAGCTCGGCCGCGAACCGGGCGACCGCCCGGGCCAGCGCCGCGGCGCTCTCGCCCGTCAGCGCCACGGCACCGTCCGGCGCCGCGGCCAGCTCGCGGTCCAGCACGTACCGCCCGGGTCCGACCTGCGCGCCGAGCGCGGTCAGCACCGGCCGCAGCGCGTAGTCCAGCGCCAGGACGTGCGCCGCCGACCCGCCGGTGGCCAGCGGCAGCACCGGTCTGCCGTCCAGCGCGTGCCGGGGCAGCAGGTCGAGGAAGACCTTCAGCAGGCCCGAGTACGCGGCCTGGTAGACCGGGGTGGCGACCACCAGCGCGTCCGCCTCGGCGACCAGCCGCACCGCGCGGGCGATCGACGGGTCCGCGGTGTGCGCGGCCAGCAGCGGCACGGCGGGCAGCTCGCGCAGCGCCAGGGCGCGGACGCGGTGGCCCCGGGCCCGCAGGTCGGCGGCGACCAGTGCGGCCAGCCGGGCGGTGCGCGAGGTGGGTGAGGGGCTGCCCGTGAGGGCGAGGACGGTGGCCATGGCTGCCTCCCGGGACGGCCGGAGTGGTCGGGGCGGTACGGGGCGGTACGGGGCCGACCGGCGGAGGGACGTCCGCCGGTCGGCCGGCTCCTCAGCTCGCGCCGCGCGCGGCGCACTCGGCCCGGCGCCCGCGGAGCCTGGACAGCTCCGCCGCCGTCTCCTCGTCCTGCGCCGCGTCGGCCTCGGCCAGCAGCAGGTCGGCGGCGGCGGCGTAGTCCGCGGCGGCGGCCGTCCAGTTGCCGCGGCCCTCGTGCGCGAGCGCCCGGTTGGCCCGGACCACCGGGTCGTCCTCCAGGTGCAGCGCGCGGTCGAAGCAGCGCACCGACTCCTCGGCGTCGTCCCGCTCGTACGCCAGGACGCCGAGCGCGGCCCAGGCGGCGGGCAGGTCGGGGTCGCCGGCGAGGGCGGCCTCCAGGTCGGCGCGGGCGTCCTCGGGGCGGTCCTCGTCCTGGGCGAGCAGGCCGCGCAGGGCCAGCAGGTGCGGCTGCCCGGCGTCGCGGGCCAGGCCCTCGGCGACGTCCTCGGCCGCGCCCCGGGCGTCGCCGAGCGAGTAGCGCAGCCCGGCCCGGTTGACGTACGCGTCGAGGAACTCCGGGTCCAGCTCCAGCACCCGGTCGAAGTCGGCCAGGGCCGCCTCCAGGTCGCCGAGTTCGAGCCGCAGGTCGGCCCGGTTGTAGACCGCCTCGGGGTAGGGCGGGGAGGTGCGGATGGCGTGCTCGTAGTCGGCCAGCGCCTCCTGGTCGCGGCCCAGCTTGCGCAGCAGCACCGCGCGTTCGAAGTAGTACTCGCTGTGGTGCGGGTCCTGCGCGATCACCCGGTCGTACGCGGCGGCACCGGCCTCCGGGCCGACCAGGCGGGAGAGCAGCTGGGCCCGGTTGTACTCCAGGACCGAGCGGTGCTGGCCCTGGTCCTCCGCGTCGAGGGCGCCGTCCATCCGCTCGATGCCGGCCTCGACCAGTTCGAGGGCGCGGACCGGGTCGCCGAGGTGCATCTCGATCAGGGCCAGGCCGTTCTCGTTGAAGGTCCGGTTGTAGGCGCGCCGGGCCTCGGTGTCGGCGAGGCGGGAGAGCGCGACCGCGGTGTTGACCCAGCCCTTGGCCTTGCGGTGGTCGCGCCGCTCGGGCTCCAGGTAGCGGGTGTACACCATGGCGCGGCCGTACGCGGCCGACATGTGGACGGCGGGCAGCGCGGTGCTCGCGCAGGCGTCGTCGTACAGCGCGAGCGCCTCGTCGGCGCGGCCGCCCATCACGCTGTAGGCGATGGTCATCCGGGCGGTGACCAGCCAGCACTCCTCGGGGCGGGTCTCCCAGTCGAGCGCCGCGTGGGCGAGCGGGCCCAGTTCGACCAGGGCGTCGTAGAAGCCCTCCAGCAGGCACTCCTGCAGGGCGTCCTGGAGGGCGGCGGCGCCCGCGCCGGCCGGGTCGGTGCCCAGCGCGCGGTGGTGGGCGAGCGGTCCGCGCAGCAGCGAGACCTCGCCCGCCGCGGCGGCGGCGGCCAGCTCCTCGGCGCGGGCCTCGTGCAGCCGGGCCCGTTCGGCCGGTTCCAGTGCGGCGTAGCAGGCGGCGGCCGCCGGGTCGGCGGTGCTGCGGTCGGCGGCGACCCAGGCGGCGGCCAGCTCCCGGCGGGCGGCCGGGTCGGCGGGCAGCGGCCGGGGCGGCGCGGCGGGCGCCTCCCGCGCGGTGGTGTGCGCGGCGAGCGCGTCGGCCAGCGGCTGCGGGACGTCCCGGCCCGCGGTGCAGACCACGATCCGCAGGTGCTGCGGGTCGGCGCGGCGCAGCAGCAGGGCGAGCCAGTCGGCGTCCGTCCGGTCGGCGTGCTCGGCGTGCCGCACCACCAGGGTCGCGGGCGCGTCCAGCACCGCGGTCAGGAAGTCGATCAGCCCGTGGGCGATCCGGGTGGTGCGGATGTACGGGTAGTAGCGGGTGCGTTTCTGCGGGGCCGTCAGCGAGGTCAGGGTCTCCCGGCGGCACGGCAGCACCGTACGCAGCTCCGGGGCGGCGGCCAGGATCTCGATGTCGTGCCGGACGGCCGGCGCCGGGTCGGCGGCCAGCACCCCGGGCACCAGCTGCCGCATCAGCGCGCCGGCGGCGGTGAACGGCCCGCGCAGGTGGCGGTGGGCGTCGAGTTCGGCGAGCAGCGGCGGCGTGCCCGGTGCGGCCAGCGCCTCGGCGACCAGGGCGCGGGCGGCGTCCTCGTCGGGTGCGATCAGCCAGTGGTGCGGGCGCGGCGCGGCGGTGGTCGGCGGACGGTCAGACGGGCCGGACATGGACTCCCCCTCGGTACGGCTCTTGCGGCTCTTGCAGCTCTTGCAGCTCTTGCAGCTGAAGTGACTCGGGTGGCTCGGTCGTGCTCGTGCTCGGGCCCGTACTCGCGCTCGGGCCCGTTCCGGCCGCGCCCGTCCGCCGACGGCGCCAGGCCCGCCAGGCCCCGTACGCCACGGCGAGCAGCTGCACCCCGACCATGGCCAGGGCGAACGCCGCGTCCGCGAGCCGGGTGAACGGCACCGAGCCGTCGCGGACGGTCGCCAGCGCGGAGGCGGTGAACCGCCAGCCGACCGGCAGCACCACGGTCGCCAGCATCACCGTCATCGCGGCGTACCCGAGCAGGTACGCCGGGGCGTACCAGCGGGCCGCGGCGGCGTCCTTGGGGTGCCAGCGGCTCTCGTCGGTCAGCAGGTCGGTGCGTCCGCGCAGCCGGTTGAGCCGGTTGGCGACGTACGCGCGGGCCGTGCCGTGCGGGTCGCTGCCGCCGAGCACGACGACCGCCAGGTGGTACAGGTCGGTGCGCAGGAAGAAGTAGAACTGGGCCAGCAGCCGCGGGAGGGCGGTGAACGCCAGCGCCAGGCAGAC
This sequence comes from Kitasatospora phosalacinea, assembly GCF_030268885.1. Classification (GTDB taxonomy): domain Bacteria; phylum Actinomycetota; class Actinomycetes; order Streptomycetales; family Streptomycetaceae; genus Kitasatospora; species Kitasatospora phosalacinea_C. Next base: position 9,489 of record NZ_BSSA01000042.1, on the reverse strand, counting down.
CCGCCCGGCGGTGCTCGGCGCGCCGTCGGGCCCGCAACTGGCCCGGGCGGCCAGGGTCAGGGCGGCCGCGCCGAGGACGTCCACCAGCATGCCGGCCAGCACCGGGAGCAGGCGGCTGCGCCTGGGCAGCACCACCAGGCCGTCCAGCGCGGTCTCGAAGGTGACGAAGTACAGGCGGCGGCTGATCCGCAGCGTGGTGCGCAGGCCCAGTCGGCGCCCGGCCAGGACGTGCCCGTACTCGTGCAGCAGCATGAACACCGGCTGGCTGACGAACACCACCAGTTGCACCAGCAGCGCGTACGGGCTGAAGAACAGGTTTCCGGGGCGCGGCAGCAGTGCCGGCCGGTCCGCGCAGGCGAGGGCGGCCGCGGCGAGCAGGGCGGCGTACGCCAGCCAGGCGGGGCGGGAGAACAGGGCCCGGCCGAGCCGTTGCAGCGGCACCGGGCGGGCGGCGGGCTCCGCGTCGCCCTCGCCCGGCGGGCCGTCCTCGCGCAGGAAGTCGAGTGCGCGCAGGGTGTCGAGGAAGTCGTCGAGGTCGACCTCCTCGCCGAACTCGGCGCGGTACCAGTCGGCCGCCCGGTGCGGGTCGGTGCCGGTCTCCAGGCGGCGCAGCAGCGCGGCCCCGTCGGGCGGGAACGCCCCGTAGGAGTCGATGTCGGTGCGGCCGACCACCACCTCGTCGCCCTGGTCGAGGTAGGTCAGCCGGTGGAAGCGGAGCGGTGCGTGGTTCACCATCAGGGGTGCCCTGTCCTTCGCCGGGTCCGGCTCCGTCCGGCGGGCGGGGGCGCGGGACGCCCCCGCCCGCCGGACGGCCGCTGTCGTCAGATGCAGCAGCAGTTGCCGTAGCCGTAGTTGGTGCAGAGCGCGGTCAGGCGCACGGCGCCCGGCTTGCGGACGACGATCTTCTTGCCGGTGGCGGTCTTCTTCACGGCGGGTTCCCCCTTCTGGTGCGGTGCGCTGCGCCGGTCGGCGCCTCGCATGTGTCCAGAGTGTGGCGGCCCCGTGTACGCGCGATAAACGCCGCATTGCCGCGCAGTTCGCGCCGCCCGTTCCGTGGGCAACCTTTTACCGGGGGATCACCCGGCCATGACCCGGCGGGCGGGTCCTACAGCTCCAGCGTCACCCCGTAGCGGCGCAGCCAGCGGTCCAGCATCAGCACCACCTCCCCGGCGTTGCGCAGGTCCGGGCCGGGCGCGTCGGCGACGGCGCCGCCCGCCGCGGCGAGGTCGAGCAGGTCGCGGACGGGGGCGTCGCGGTCGGCCAGCAGGGTGCGCAGTTCGGCGCGCAGCGCCTCGGCGTAGCGCGGGTCCTGGGTGGAGGGGTAGGGGCTCTTGACCCGCTGGGCGACGGACTCGGGCAGCACGTCGCGGGCGGCGGCGCGCAGCAGGGACTTCTCCCGGCCGTCGAAGTTCTTCATCGCCCAGGGGGTGTTGAAGACGTACTGCACCAGGCGGTGGTCGCAGAACGGGACGCGGACCTCCAGTCCGACGGCCATCGAGGTGCGGTCCTTGCGGTCGAGCAGGATCTGCACGAAGCGGGTCAGGTGCAGGTGGCTGATCTCGCGCATCCGGCGCTCGTGGCCGCTCTCCCCGGCCAGCCGGGGGACTTCGGCGAGGGCCTCGCGGTAGCGGGCGTCCCGGTAGCCGGGGAGGTCGAGCTTGGCGAGCAGGCCGGGGGCCAGCAGCGAGTGCGGGCCGAGCCGGGCGCTGCCGCCGCCGAAGCCCCGGCTGAGGGCGTACGTCCAGGGGAAGCCGTCGTGGGCGACGGCGGCCGGGTCGTGGAACCACAGGTAGCCGCCGAACACCTCGTCGGCGGACTCGCCGGACAGCGCGACGGTGGACTGTTCGCGGACGGCCTTGAACAGCAGGTAGAGCGAGGTGTCGCCCTCGCCGAGGCCGATCGGCAGGTCGCGGGCGGTCAGCACGGCGTCGCGGTGGTGGCGGTCCATCAGGTCGGCGGTGTCCAGCACGATGTCGCGGTGCGCGGAGCCGACGTGCGCGGCCAGGGCGTGCGCGTACGGGCCGTCCGGGGTGCCGCGCAGTTCGTCGGGGGTGAAGTTCTCGGCCTGGCCGGTGAAGTCGACGGCGAAGGAGCGCACCGGGCCCCGTCCGGCGGCGGCCAGGCCGCGGGCGGCGAGTGCGGTGATCACCGAGGAGTCGAGGCCGCCGGAGAGCAGGGTGCACAGCGGGACGTCGGCGATCAGCTGGCGGGCGACGATGTCGTCGAGCAGGTCGCGGACGGTGGCGACGGTGGTCGGCAGGTCGTCGGTGTGCTCGTGCGACTCCAGTGCCCAGTAGCGGCGTTCGGTGCTGCCCGTGCGGCCGACCCGCAGGGTGTGGCCGGGCTTGAGTTCGCGCATGCCGCGGTAGACGGCGTGGCCGGGGGTCTTGGTGAAGGCGAGGAGTTCGGCCAGGCCCTCGGCGTCGACGACGGCGCGCACCTGCGGGTGGGCGAGGATCGCCTTGGGCTCGGAGCCGAACAGCACGCCGTCGGGGGTGGGCCAGTAGTAGAGCGGTTTGACGCCCATCCGGTCGCGCACCAGCAGGAGTTCCTCGCTGCGCGGGTCCCACAGTGCGAAGGCGTACATGCCGTTGAGGCGCTCGGTGAACGCCTCGCCCCACTCCAGGTAGGCGTGCAGGGCGACCTCGGTGTCGCTCTCGGTGCGGAAGTCGTGGCCGCGGGCGCGCAGTTCGGCGCGCAGTTCGCGGTAGTTGTAGATCTCACCGCTGTAGGTGGTGACCAGCACGGTGCGGCCGTCGTGCTCGGCGGCCATCGGCTGGCGGCCGCCGTCGAGGTCGATGACGGCGAGCCGCCGGTGGCCGAGGGCGACGTGGGTGTCCAGCCAGGTGCCCGCGGCGTCGGGGCCCCGGCAGGCCATGGTGGCGGTCATCGCGGCGAGGGTGGCGTGCTCCGTGCTCAGGTCCCGGTCGAACGAGACCCATCCGGTGATCCCGCACATGCGAGGTGTGGCCCTTCCTGCAGGAGGCCGGTGCCGTGCCGCCCCGGGTGGTGGCGGGGGCGGGGCCGTCTCCCGTACGGCCGCACCGGCGCCACGACGCTAGGCGGAAAGGGTGCATTCGACAACCAAGTGTTGGTCATGTACGCACAGTTCGGGCCACCCGCGACCACCGCCCCCACCAGCCGCCGCCCCCGCCCCGCCGCCGCTCGCCCGCCCCCGGATCTGGCCCGAACCCGCTCCCGCCCCGACCCGCCGGGGGCACCCCTCCGTCGCGTCCGCCACCGTCCGGTGGTGAACTGGGACGGTGAGCGACCAGTCCGGCAGCACCGAACCCCCGATCCCCGGCACGGCCGTCGAGCGCCGCCCGGCCCCCGTGGTCCGCTGCCGCCGCTGCCACCGCCCGCTGCGCAACCCCGAGTCCCGCTGGGAGGAGCTCGGCCGCCACTGCGCCGACGCCCCCGCCCCGACCCGGGTCTACGTCATCGACCAGGACCACCTGCCCGGCACCTGACGCCCGTTCGGCCCGTCCGGGACCGGTGTTCACACCCCCGCGCGGGCCACCCGGCCGTCCTGCCCCGCCAGCACGTCCTCGCACGCGCAGCCCGGCAGCGTCGCCGGGTGGGTGGGCGGGCCGTCCCAGCCGGCGCGGCGTTCGCGGTCGGCCAGGGCCCCGGCGAGGACGGCGCGGTGGACGGCCCGGGCGAGGCGGGAGCCCCAGGTCGAGCGGGGGCCGCCGAAGGGTTCGGGGTCGCCCTCGGCGCGGACGGCGACGCAGAGCGCGTCGGAGGGCGTGCCGGAGCAGTCGTACCCGGCCTCCAGCAGGGCCTGGACCTTGGCCTCGGTGGCGGTGGTGAGCAGGTTGACCAGCCCGGCGTCGGAGACCGGCGCGGGGACGACCGCCAGGACGTTGATGGTGCCCGGCGCGTACCCGGACGGCGGGTCGGGCGCGGCGGCCCAGGTCGGGACGCCGATGCCGGTGGTGACCACGGCGGTGGCGCCGCCGTCCTCGGCCCAGGTGCAGGCGTCCACCTCGGCGGCCGTCATCAGGGCCGTGCCCGGCCCGGACAGGCCCTGCGCGGCGGCGAGTCCGGCCAGGTGCTCGGCCGGGTCGAGGCGCCCGTACCCGGCCCGGACCTGCGCGTTGAGCACCCAGTGGCGTTCGCCGATCCCGCCGCCGAGGACGCCCGACCCGGCCATCCGCCAGCCCGGTCCGGCCCGCCACACCAGCAGGTGCCGGCAGGCCCCGTCCTCGATCCGCACCGCCCGCTGGATCCTGACCGCCCGCTGCTCGTCCATGGTCCGACACCCAACCACACCGGTCCGGCCGGAATTCGCCCCGCCCCGACCGGATGCGGCAGAGTGGCGCCATGACCCCGCAGCCCGCCGCGTCCGCCGCCCGTGCCGCCCGCACCCTGGCCGCCCCGGCCGCACCCGCCGCCGGGGCCCGCCGCCGGCCGGTGCAGCAGCGCAGCCAGGAGCGGTACGAGCGGCTGCTGGACGCCTGCGCGGGGCTGCTGGACGAGGTGGGCCCGGCGGGGCTGACCACCAAGGAGGTGGCGCTGCGCGCCGAGGTGCCGATCGGCACCCTGTACCAGTTCTTCGCGGGCAAGGAGGGCCTGCTGGCCGCCCTCGCCGAGCGCAACCTGGGCCGTTTCCTGGACGGTCTGGCCGCCCGGGTTGCCGCCGCCGGTCCGGGCGCGCCGAGCGTGGCGGCCTTCACCGAGCACGCGGTGGACGAGTTCGTCGCCATGAAGCGCACCGTCCCCGGCTTCGGCCACCTGGACTTCGGCCTGGTCGACACCGTCCCCGCCGAGGTCGACGACCTGCACCTGCTCGACGCCGAGCTGGACAACAACGCGGCGGTCGCGGCCCGGCTGCGCGCGATCGGCGGCGAGCTGTTCGCCGCGCCCGGGTACGCGGTGGCCCTGCGGGTGGCGATGGAGTGCGCGGACGCGGTGCTCAAGCTGGCGTTCCGGGCCGCCCCGCAGGGCGACCCGGCGCTGGTCGCCGAGTGCAAGCGGCTGCTGCGCCGCTACCTCGCCGAGCCCCCGCCGTCCGCGCCCGGCTGATCCCCCGCCCACCGGCTGGACCCGCCTCCGCGCCGTCCGCCTTTGCGCCGTCCGGGGGCCCGCCGCACAGTGGAGGGGGAAGCTCGCAGACCCTGTCCCTCCGCCCGCGGGAGTGATCCGATGCAAGCCACGGTGGGTGACCACGTCCACATGTACAGCAGGTCGGTCGGCATGACCGACCGCCGGGGTGAGATCGTCGAGGTGCGCGGCACCGACGGCGAACCCCCGTACCTGGTCCGCTTCGAGGACGGCCACGCCGGTCTCGTCTACCCCGGCCCCGACTGCGTCGTCGAGCACCGCCTCGGCGAGGAGCAGCGCTGACCCCGGGCCCCCGCCGGGCCCGGTGAGGAGGAGTGCCCGCCCTTGTCGCCGCCCCTGCCCGGCCCGCTGGCCCACCTCGCCCCGCTGCTCGACGACTACGGGTACCTCGCGGTCGGGGTGCTGGTGTTCCTCGACAACTGCGTGGTCCCGGTGCCGGGCCAGACCATCCTGGTGCTGGCCGCGGTGTACGCGGGCGCGGGGCAGCTCTCGCTGCCGGTGCTGCTGCTGGTCGCCGTGCTGGCGGCGGTCGCGGGCGACGCGCTGGCGTACGTGATCGGCCGCACCGGCGGCCTGGCGTTCGTGCACCGCTGGGGCCGGTACGTGCGGCTGACCCCGGAGCGGATGGAGCGGGCCGAGGCGTTCTTCCGCCGCCGCGGCGGCCTGGTGGTGACGGGGGCCCGGTTCGTCGACGGCCTGCGCCAGACCAACGGCCTGATCGCGGGCACCACCGAGATGCCCTGGCGCCGTTTCATGCTCGCCAACGCGGTGGGCGCGGCGCTGTGGGCGGGCGTGTGGACGGCCGTCGGCTACTTCGCGGGCAGCAACATCGACACCCTCTACCGGCAGGCCGTCCGCTACCAGGTGCTGCTGTTCGCGGTGCTGGCCGCCCTGGTGCTGCTGCTGGCCGTCCGCACCTGGCTGCGCCGCCGCCGTCGCCCGCCCCGGGACGCGGCGGCGGGCCGGATCCCGCACCAGAACGGCCAGGGCGAGGACGAGGACGACGACGTGCCCACCGACGGCCGCCCCTGAGGAGCTAGGGCAGGTCGCCGTTCCCGCCCAGGTTGGCCACCATGCGGCGCAGGACGTTGATCGTGGTCACGAAGTCGGCCGTGTCGATGCCCTCGTGCACCTTCCGGTGCACCCGCAGGTTGCGCTCCCGGGCCCGGAGGCGTCCGGCCTCCCCCTGCTCGGTCAGCGTCATGCGCCCGGCGTCCTCCAGCAGCCAGCCGCGGGCGACGAGGTCGTCGTAGACGCCGTCGAAGTCGGTGCCGAGGTCGTCCCAGCCGGCCAGCCGCTCGGTCAGCGCGGCCCTGGTCCACCGGCCGGGCGCCCCGACGACGTGGTTGAGCGTCCACCAGTGCGGCTGGGTGAGGCCCTCCACGGCCAGCTGCTCGCGCAGCGCGCCGACCACCAGTCGGCCCGCCGTGCCCGCCCAGGCTCCGATGGGCTGGGCGGCCAGCTCCTCCTGCGGGTACTCCTTCGGCGTCGCGTTCACGTGCCCCTCCTGGTGTCCGACCGAACGTCCCCCCACCGTAGGAGTTCAAGTCGGCTTGAGGTCAAGGCCCTCAGCGGAGGTTGACCACCTCGAAGGCGGCGGCGTAGCGGGTGCCGAGGCGGGCCCCGGCGGCGCGGCCCGCGCCCTCCAGGAACCCGGCGGCGTCGGCCATCTCCCCGCCGAGGCCGTCCAGGTAGGCGCGGTGGGCCTCCAGCGAGGCGACGCCCGCGGCGAAGGTGGCGGTGGTGTCGACGGCGTGCCGCGCGTCCGGGGAGCCGGCCGCCCAGAGCTGGCGGACGCCGTTCCAGGGCTGGTGGCCCTCGGCGGTGAGCTCGCGGAAGACCCAGCGGTTGCCCGCGTCGCGCACCGCGTCCAGGGTGGCCCGGCCGACGGCGATGTGGTCGGCCTGGTTGGGGAACACGCCGCCGTAGGTGTCGCGGTAGTTGGTGGTGATGACGATGTCGGGGCGGTGGCGGCGGATCGCCCGGGCCAGGTCGCGGCGCAGCGGCAGCCCGTACTCGACGATGCCGTCGGGGTACCCGAGGAACTCGACGGTGTCGACGCCGACGAGCCGGGCCGATTCGACCTGTTCGCGTTCGCGGACGGGGCGGCACTGCTCGGGTTCCGTGCCGTCGATGCCCGCCTCGCCGCTGGTGACCATCAGGTAGCTGATCCGCTTGCCCTGGCCGGTCCAGCGGGCGACGGCGGCGGCCGCGCCGTACTCCATGTCGTCGGGGTGGGCGACCACGGCGAGGGCGGTCTCCCAGTCCTCGTCGAGCGGCTGGTACGGGGGCGGGGCCTGGTCGGTGCGGTCGTTCATGGTGCCGGTGGTGCCTTTCGTTCGGGCCCCGCCCCCGGTGGCCGGGCGGGGGGGTCAGCGCGCGGTGCGGATGGCGTAGTTGAAGTCGGCGTGGCCGTAGTGGCGCATCAGCCGCAGCCAGAACGGCATGAGCATCTCCAGGCCGCGGGCGGCGTCGATCCCGCCGAGGTCGAGGATGTCGGCGGCGGGCCAGCCGAACTCGGTGAGCAGGGCGACCACCTGGGCCTTGCCCTCGACGTCGTCGCCCGCCACGAACAGCTGGTGCTCGCCGGGGACGCGGCCGGGGTCGACCATGACCTCGCAGTTGACGGTGTTGAGCGCCTTGACGACCCGGGTGCCGGGCAGGGCGCGCTGGAGGCGCTCGCCGACGCTGTCGTCGTTGACCGGGTCGAGGGTGACCTCGCCGGTCGGGGAGAACACCAGCGGGTTGGACACGTCCAGCAGGGTCTTGCCGGCCAGGTTCTCCGCCCCGGCCAGTTCGACCGCGGCGAGGGCGACGGTGCCGCCGGTGGCGTTGACGACGAGCTCGCCGAAGGCGGCGGCCTCCGCGAACGTCCCCGGATGGGCGAGCGGGCCGGAGCGCTGGGCCCAGTCCTGGGCCGCGGCGTTGCCCTTGCTGCGCGAGCCGAGGGTGACCTCGTGGCCCAGGGCGACCAGCTTGCCGCCCAGGGTCTGCCCGACCGTCCCGGTGCCGATGATTCCGATCCGCATCCGTCTGCTCCGTCCCCGCGTCAGATCGTCGATTCGAACGCACCCTACAAGAGGGCGCCCTGACGGGTGATCAACTCCGCGGGTTCGCCGTCTCCTCCCGCTCCCGGCGGACCGCGGCCGGCTCCAGCGGCACGCCGTTGCGGCGCAGCACCTCGCGGACGTCGAGGATGAGCGGGAACACCTCGTGGTTGCGGTCGCCGCCCTGTTCGTCCCAGGCCCGCTGCTCCGCCTCGACGGCCGTGCGGTCCTGGGCGAAGACGCGTTCGGTGAAGCGGCGGATGAGCGGCCAGGCGAGGTGCAGCGCCCCGGGGAGGGCCGGTTTCGCGATCATCAGCAGCCCGTAGGCGTGGTTGACCCGCTGCTCGGCGTCCTCGGGCACGTAGGCGGCCCAGAGCGAGAACGCCGGGAGGCCGGTGCTCTCGGGCACGTCGCGCAGGGTCTGGTACGGGTACTCGGTGCGGATGGTGATGACGTCGGCCGAGTTGCGGCCGCCGATGCCCTCCGCGGAGAGCAGGCCCGCCCCGCGGTCCTTCCGGCCCCCGGCGGGGACGAACCGGTAGCGGGCCTCGACGTGCCGCGGGCCGCTGTCGTAGCCGAGCAGTTCGGGCCGGATCATGCCGAGGACGCTGCGGTGCAGGAACTGGTGGTTCATGTCGAGCAGGTTCTCGTGCATGAACGAGTAGTGGCAGCGCACGGTGCGGGAGAAGGTCATCGTCCGGTGGGTGGACGCGTGGTGCTCGGGCAGGTGCGGGAACGGGGCCGCCGCGGCCAGCGCCGGGTCGCCGGGGAAGACGAACACCAGGCCGTACTCCTCCCGGACGGGGTAGGAGCGGACGCCGCGCGGCGGCCGCTCGCAGCCCTTGGGCAGATAGGGGATCTGCGAGATGCGGCCGTCGCCCCGGTACGCCCAGGCGTGGTAGCAGCAGCGCAGGATGTCGCCCTCGACCACGCCCATGCTCAGCGGCACCTGGCGGTGCGCGCAGCGGTCCTCCAGCGCGTGGACGGTGCCGCTGCCGCCCCGGTAGAGGGCGATCCGCTGTCCGGCGAAGACGGCGGCGAAGGTGCGGCCCCGCCGCACCTGGCGGGAGGTCGCCACCGGGTACCAGTGGTCGGGGGCGATGCCGATCCGGCGCAGGTCGGGGGACGGACCGGTCAGGGCCTCGCTCATGGGGTGCTCCCTCGGGCTGGGGCGGCAGGGCTCTCACCACGGTCGCCGCGGGCGCCCGGGTCGGCAACCGCGGCGCCCGCCGCTCCCGGCGCGGCGGCCTAGAAGTCTGATGAAGATGTTGGGTTCTGGCCCCGCTGCGTGAGTGGTGGGGCCAGACTCGTTTCGTGGCGATGGGGGAATGGGCCGGGGATCTGGTCGGACCGAATGTGTGGGAGACCTGTCGGG
>NZ_BSSA01000041.1 GCF_030268885.1 Kitasatospora phosalacinea | reverse complement strand
GGGAGGGATAACCGCTGAAAGCATCTAAGCGGGAAGCCTGCTTCGAGATGAGCACTCCCACCTCCTTGAGAGGGTAAGGCTCCCAGTAGACGACTGGGTTGATAGGCCGGATATGGAAGCCCTGTGAAGGGTGGAGTTGACCGGTACTAATAGGCCGAGGGCTTGTCCTCAGACGCTCGCGTTCACTGTGTGGTTCCCGGGTAGCGAACAGCTATCGCCGGCGAACAAGTAACACCACTTTCAACTGAAAAGTGTGTTCGCTGAATACCCGATAGGGTTTCGGTGGTCATAGCGTGAGGGAAACGCCCGGTTACATTCCGAACCCGGAAGCTAAGCCTCACAGCGCCGATGGTACTGCAGGGGGGACCCTGTGGGAGAGTAGGACGCCGCCGAACAATTCTTCAATAGGCCGAGGCCCCAGCGATTCGCTGGGGCCTCGGCCTTTTTTGTTGGGCATCAGGCGGACACGCTACGGCCGGCGGACGGCGCGGTCGGACACCCGGACGCGGTGTTCTGTCGCATGCCGGACAATGGACAAGGCGGACGTTCCGGACCCCGGTGGGGGCGGAGGCGTCCGGATCTCGCGCGCTGGTGTCGGTGGAACGGCAGTGGCGCCCTCGAACTCGCAGTGTGCAGAAGCAGAAGGAGTCACCAGCATGTCGAACCCGCCCCAGGACCGTCCCGAGCGCCGTAACGACGGCGGCCGGGGGTACGAGCCCAGGTCGCGCGGGGGCTGGTCGAACGACCGCGGCCCGCGTCGTGACGACCGTGGCGAAGGCGGCGGCTACCGGGGTCGTGACGACCGCGGTGACCGCGGTGGTGACCGCGGGGGCTTCCGCTCCCGTGACGACCGTCCGTCGTACGGCGGTGGCGGTGGCGGTGGTTACCGGGGCCGTGACGACCGCCCGCAGGGTGGTGGCGGCTACCGGTCGCGTGACGACCGCCCGTCGTACGGCGGTGGCGGCGGGGGCGGGTACCGCTCGCGTGACGACCGTCCGCAGGGCGGGGACCGCGGGGACCGTGGCGGCTTCCGTCGTGACGACCGTCCGCAGGGTGGTGGGTACCGGGGTCGTGACGAGCGCCCGCAGCGCAGCGGCGGGTACGAGCGTCGTGACGACCGTCCCCAGGGTGGCGGCTACCGTCCGCGTGAGGAGCGTTCGTTCGACGACCGTCCGCAGCGCAGTGGTGGCTTCGAGCGCCGCGACGACCGCCCCCAGGGCGGTGGCTACCGGGGCCGTGACGAGCGTCCGCAGGGCGGGGACCGCGGTGGGTTCCGTCCGCGTGAGGACCGTCCGTCGTACGGCCGCGACCGCGACGAGCGCCCGCAGCGCAGTGGTGGCTTCGAGCGCCGCGACGACCGCCCCCAGGGTGGTGGCTACCGGGGTCGTGACGAGCGCCCGCAGCGCAGTGGTGGCTTCGAGCGCCGCGACGACCGCCCCCAGGGTGGTGGCTACCGGGGTCGTGACGAGCGCCCGCAGCGCAGTGGCGGGTACGAGCGCCGTGACGACCGTCCCCAGGGTGGCGGCTACCGTCCGCTTGAGGAGCGTTCGTTCGACGACCGTCCGCAGCGCAGTGGTGGCTTCGAGCGCCGCGACGACCGCCCCCAGGGCGGTGGCTACCGGGGCCGTGACGAGCGCCCGCAGGGCGGGGACCGCGGTGGGTTCCGTCCGCGTGAGGACCGTCCGTCGTACGGCCGCGACCGCGACGAGCGCCCGCAGCGCAGTGGTGGCTTCGAGCGCCGCGACGACCGCCCCCAGGGCGGCGGCTACCGCGGTCGCGACGAGCGCCCGCAGCGCAGCGGCGGGTACGAGCGCCGTGACGACCGTCCGCAGCGCGGTGGTGGCTTCGAGCGCCGTGACGACCGCGGTGGTTACCGGGGCGGGCGGGACGACCGCGGCGACCGGGGCGGCTTCCGCGGCGGGCGGGACGACCGGCCGCGCGGCGGCGGGTACGACCGGGACCGCGGTGGGTACGACGAGCGGCGGCAGGAGCCGGTGAAGCGGCTGCCGATCCCGGACGACGTGACCGGGTTCGAGATCGACGCGGACGTCAGGCAGGACCTGAAGAGCCTGCCGAAGACGCTGGCGGACGACGTGGCGCGCAACCTGGTGATGGTGGCGCGGCTGCTCGACAGCGAGCCGGAGGAGGCCTACAACTACTCGCGGGTCGCGCTGCGGCTGGCCTCGCGGGTGGCGAGCGTGCGCGAGGCGGCCGGGTTCGCCTCGTACATGACGCAGCGGTACTCCGAGGCGCTGACCGAGTTCCGGGCGGCGAAGCGGATGACCGGGCGGGTCGACCTGTGGCCGGTGATGGCGGACTGCGAGCGCGGTCTGGGCCGGCCGGAGCGGGCGCTGGCGATGGCCGGTGAGCCCGAGGTGAAGCAGCTGGACAAGGCCGGCCAGGTCGAGATGCGGCTGGTCGCGGCCGGTGCCCGGGCGGACCTGGAGCAGTTCGACGCGGCCGTGGTGACGCTGCAGAGCCCGGAGCTGGCGTCCTCGGCGATCCACCCGTGGACGGCGCGGCTGCGGTACGCGTACGCGGACGCGCTGATCGCGGCGGGTCGGGCGGACGAGGCCCGGGAGTGGTTCGTGAAGGCCGTGGAGGCGGACACGGACGGGTCGACCAACGCGGCCGAGCGGCTGGCGGAGATCGACGGCGTGGAGTTCACCGACGCGCTCGACGAGGAGTCCGAGGACGGGGACGAGGGCGCGGAGGCCGTGGAGCCGGTGCGCCGTCAGATCGACAAGGACGACGTCGGCGACGACCGGATGATCTTCGAGGACGAGGAGGACGTCGAGGAGTTCTACGACGAGGACGACCTCGAGATCGACGAGGACTACGACGAGGACTCGTTCGAGGAGCAGCCGAAGCAGGGCTGACGAGCAAGCGGTGAAGGCCCCCGTTCCGGGTAGGAGCGGGGGCCTTTCCCGTGGGCCGGGCGGGTGGCTCAGCCGAGTTCGAGGGAGCGCAGGACCAGTCCGGTGGCCGGTTTCGGGCCGAAGGAGGTGGACTTGCGGGGCATGGTGACGCCCTGTTCGGCGAGGCGGCGCACGACGCGTTCCTCGACGGGGTGGAGCAGGACGGCGGTGCCGCCGGTGCGGGCGGCTTCGCGGACGGCGGCCTCGGCGGAGTGCAGGTAGCCGATGTGCTCGGGGCTGTCGGGGACGTGCCAGGTGCGGTCGAGCAGGACGGAGTGCAGGACGGTGGCGTCCAGGCGGCGCCACTCCTCGGGGCGGTCGCGGCGGACGGCGGCGGCGAGGGTGGCCTCGTCGGGGCCGGTGAGGAGGTGGAAGCGGCCGTCCCCGGCGGTGAGGACGAAGGAGTTGCCGGGCGCGTGGTGGGCCTCGGCGAGGGCGTGCAGGGCGTCGGGGAGGGTGCCGGGCAGTTCGGCGACCTGCCAGGCGGCGGGGTCGAGGGCGGTGAGCGCGGCGTCCAGCGGGAGGCGCTGCAGGACGCGGTGGATGGCGCGGACCCGCAGCGGGTAGCGGTCGGTGTCGACGAGCAGGACCAGGCCGCGGTCCCAGGGGCTGCGGGGCAGGTGGCGGTGCTCGCGCTGCAGCCGCAGGTACATCTCCCAGCGGTGGTGGCCGTCGGCGATCAGGGCGCGGCAGGTGGCGAGGTCGCGGGTGACGGCGCTCAGGTCGGCGGGGTCGGTGAGGGCCCACAGGCGGTGGTGGGTGCCGTCGCTGGTGGTGGTGGCGAGCAGCGGGTCGGTGGCGGCGGCGCGTTCGATGACCTCGGCGGCGCGGCCGTGGCCGCGGTAGGTGAGCAGCAGCGGTTCGAGGTTGGCCCGGGTGGTGCGCATCAGGCCGACCCGGTCGGCGACGGGCTTGGGCATGACGTCCTCGTGCGGGAGGACGACGCCCGCTTCGGGGCCGCTGACGGCGAGGGCGCCGATCAGGCCGCGCTGGAGGGTGCCGGAGGGGGTGCGCTGCTCGTAGACGTACAGGGCGGGGCGCGGGTCGGCGGCCAGGACGCCCTGCTGGCGCCAGTCGCGGAGCAGGCGGGCGGCGTGCCGGTAGCGGGTGTCGCGGTCGGGGCGGTCGCTGGCGTCCTCGGGTTCGGGGCGGGGCAGGATCAGCCGGACGATGTTGTGCGGGTCCGCGGTCTCCAGGTCCAGGCGCCGTCCGGGGTCGACCACGTCGTACGGCGGGGAGGTGACCGCGGCCAGGTCGCCGACCCGGTGCGGGTCGTAGCGCAGGCCGCGGAACGGGGACAGGGAGAGCCCTGCGGTGGCGACGTGCCCGGGGTCTCCGGGGCCGCCCGAGGGCTCGTTGCCGGTTTCGGCACGAGGGGCGCTCATTCTGGGCATGTTAGCCGGGTAGTCCTTGTTGGGAGATCGCGATGAGGACGGACGGCCGGGCCAGGGGCGCCGGGCGGGGCGAGCAGGGAAGCGGGGTAGCGGCGATGGGCGACCGGGCGTACGAGGGTGGCAGCGCGGACGGGGGCGGGAACGGCGGCGGGAACGGCGGGGTGCCGGGCGGCGGGGTGTACGACTGGTACCGGCGCGGGGTGCGGCTGCTGGAGGAGAAGCACCCGGCGGCCGCGGTGCAGCTGCTGGCGCGGGCGGCGGAGGCGGAGCCGGGGTCGGGCTCGATCCGGGAGGCGCTGGCGCGGGCGCAGTTCGACGCGGGGCAGTACGGGCAGGCGCTGGAGAGCTTCCGGGCGGTGGCGGAGGCCGACCCGTCGGACGACTACGCGCAGTTCGGGTGGGGGGTGTCGGCGGCCCGGCTGGGCGACTTCGAGACCTCGGCGGAGCACCTGGCGCTGGCGGTGGCGATGCAGCCGGGCAACCGGCACTACCAGGCGGCGCTGCGGCAGACCAGGGCGACGCTGGCGGCCCGGGCGGGGGCGTACGGCCCGCTGCTGCCGGGGGCGCCCGGGTACCTGGCGCCCCCGGAGGACCCGGCGGCGCCATAGGGTGGCGGTGTCCGTGCGGTGCGGGGTGACCCGGGCCGGGGACTTCGGTACTTCGAGGTGAGCGAGGGTGGAGCAGCGATGACGGAGAACGCCGCGGCGGTGCGGAAGGTGCCGGGGGCCAGTGCGGTGGCGCTGACGGAGGCGTACGACACGGCGCTGCTGGACCTGGACGGGGTGGTGTACGCCGGGCCGCACGCGATCGTCCACGCGGTGGAGTCGCTGGAGCGGGCGCGGGCGGCCGGGATGCGGCTGGCGTACGTCACGAACAACGCGTCGCGGCCGCCGCGGGTGGTGGCCGGGCACCTGACGGAGCTGGGCGTGCCGGCCGAGCCCGCGGACGTGATCAACTCGGCGCAGGCGGCGGCGCGGCTGGTGGCGGAGAAGGTGCCGGCCGGGTCGCGGGTGCTGGTGGTCGGCGGGGCGGGGCTGGTGGAGGCGCTGGAGGAGCGCGGGCTGGTGCCGGTGCGTTCGCTGGAGGACGACCCGGCGGCGGTGGCGCAGGGCTACGACCCGTCGGTGGGCTGGACGGACCTGGCGGAGGCCGCGTACGCGGTGGGCCGGGGGCTGCCGTGGGTGGCGTCGAACACCGACCTGTCGATCCCGACGGCGCGCGGCGTCGCGCCGGGCAACGGGACGCTGGTGGCGGCGGTGCAGGCGGCGACCGGCGTGGTGCCGGAGGTGGCGGGCAAGCCGCTGCCGCCGATGCACCGGGAGACGGTGCTGCGGACGGGCGCGAAGCGTCCGCTGGTGGTCGGGGACCGGTTGGACACCGACATCGAGGGCGCGTTCAACGGCGGGGTGGACTCGCTGCTGGTGTTCACCGGCATCGCCACGCCCGAGCAGGTGCTGGCCGCCGCGCCCGAGCACCGTCCGACGTACCTGGCGGAGGACCTGCGGGGCCTGCTGGAGGCGCAGCCCGAGGTGGCGGCGTTGGGCGGCGGCCGGTTCGGCTGCGGCGGCTGGACGGCGGCCGCGGACGGCGGCGTGCTGGCGCTGGACGGCGCGGGCACCCGGATCGACGCGCTGCGGGCGCTGTGCGCGGCGGCCTGGACGTGGGCGGACGCGCACGACGCCGCCGCGGACTCGGCGAAGGCGCTGGCGGCTCTGCCCGCGGCGGGCTGACGGCCGGTGGACGGCGGGCCGGAGCGGGTAGGCCCCGGGGCGGCTCGAGTCGTCCTCCGGGGGTGGGACGGTGCGCGGACGGGGAGGCGTGGCGGCAGCGGTCGGCTGCGCGGTGCTGCTGGTGTCGGCGCTGGCGGGGTGCACGTCCGGGCCGAGTCCGGCGTCCGACTCGGCCTCCGGGGAGGCGTCGCTCTCGGTGGACGACGCCGTGCGGCTGATGTCGGAGGAACTGGTGGGCGAGCCGGTGCTGCCGGATTCGGTGCACCAGGCCGGTCTGCTGGGCGGCGCCCGGCTCTTCGCCTGGACGCTGTCGGACGGTCGGCGCTGCCTGGGCGCGCTCCATCAGGGGGCGTTCCTCTGCCTGCACGCGGCTGCCGACCCGCCGGTGTCCGGGCCGCTGGTCCGGATCACCTCCAGCGCGCTGTACGAGCGGCGCTGGCTGCTGGTGCTCGACGTGGACGGGGAGCGGGTGGCGGGCGCCTCCTGCGGCGCGCAGCCGGAGACGCTGTTCGACCTGGGCGCCGACCAGGTGGCGGGCGGCGTCCGCCGCACCTACGTCCTGATGGGCGAGTCCCTGCCGGTGGGCCCGATGACGCCGCGGGTGCTCCGGGACGACGGCACGGCGCAGAGCGTGGAGCCGCTGGAGTGGTCGGGCCCGGCGTCCGCCCCGGGACTGGAGCGGCAGGCCTGCTGACCTGCCGTTCCCGTCCGGCCGGGCCGGGGGTTCAGAGCAGGGTGCGCAGGCGCAGCAGGTCGCGGAAGCTCGCGTCGAGCTTGAGGCGGCCGGTGGCCCAGGCGGTGGGGAAGGAGAGCCGGCCGTCGACCAGGGCGACCAGGTCGTCGCCGGTGGTGGTGAGCCTGATGTCGGCCTTGGCGGCGGGCGGGCCGGGGGCGTCGGTGATGCCGGTGAGCTGCCCGTCGGCGAGGCGGCCGGTGAAGGTCAGGTCGAGGTCGGTGAGGTGGCAGCTGAGGGAGCGGTCGAGGGCGGCCGCCTTGCGGATGTCGCCGCCCGCGGCCGCCAGGTTGCGGCTGAGCTGTTCCAGCGCGGTGCGGCACTCCTCGGTGGTGGCCATGTGTGCGGCTTGCTCCCGTCGGTGGTCGTTCGGCGCTCCACGCTAGCGCAGCACCGTACGGCGACGGCCGGGAACGGGTAGCGTCGGTGCGGGAAGCCGTGCGGACGGCCGGTCGGAGAGCCGGCCGCAGAGGAGGCAGACGGATGCTGCAGGACGCGGTGCGGGGTGTGCGGGGCGTACTGGTGGCGGCGGCGGAGATCGCCGAGGAGGCTGGCCGCCGGGTGCTGGACACGGCCGGGGGGCTGATCCAGCAGGGTGGTGAACTGCCGCCCGGCGTCGAGCAGTTGCGCGTCCTCGCCGGGGAGGTGGTGACGGCCGGACGGGCCGGGGTCGACCTGGTGGCCGGGGTGGCCCGGGGCGAGGTGGAGCGGGTCTTCGAGAAGGTCGGCGACCAGGTGGTGAAGGTCGGCGTCGTCCTGAGCTTCCTGGAGTCCAAGCTCCGGGAGGTCGAGGAGCCGACCACCGCCGGGGAGACCGGGGAGACCGGGAAGCCCGAGGAGGAGCCGGAGGAGCGCCCCGTGGTGCGCCCGGCGGCCCGGGCCCAGGGCCTGTTCGACGCGGGCTGGGACGCGGAACCGGACGCCCCGGAGGAGGGCCCGGTGGAGGGCCTGGCGGAGGGCCTGGTGGAGCCGGAGAGCCTCCTGCAGCCGGAGGGCGCCTCGGCGGCCGCGGAGCGGAAGGCGGCGACGGCCCGCAGGACGGCCGCCCGCAAGCAGGCGGCCGGTTCGGCGTCGGACGTGCAGAAGGCCGCGGCGCGACAGGCCCCGGCGGTGGGCGGCGAGGGCTCGGCGGACGGCGCGCCCGCGGGCCCGCGACGGGCCCCGGCCCGCAAGGCGGCCGCCCGCAAGGGCGCGGCGGCCAAGCAGGCGACGGCGAAGCGCTCGGTGCCGCGCAAGCCCGCGGCCGGGTCGGCTGCGCCCTCGCCGCGGGTGGTGGCGGAGAAGGCGGCTGGGGAGGCGTCGGCTGCTCGGCCGTCGGTTCCGGCCGAGGCGTCTCCGAGTGCGCCGCTGCCCGCGAAGAAGACGGCGGCGAAGAAGTCGGCGGCGAAGAAGGCGGCTGCGGGGGAGTCCGTCGCGCAGTCGACGGTTTCGGCCGAGGCGTTCCCGAGTGCGCCGCTGCCCGCGAAGAAGTCGGCGGCGAAGAAGGCCCCGGCGAAGCGTTCGGCGTCCCGTGGGTCCGTAGCCGGGTCGGCTGCGCCCTCGCCGCGGGTGGTGGCGGAGAAGGCGGCTGGGGAGGCGTCGGCTGCTCGGCCGTCGGTTCCGGGCGAGACGTCTCCGAGTGCGCCGCTGCCCGCGAAGAAGACGGCGGCGAAGAAGTCGGCGGCGAAGAAGGCGGCTGCGGGGGAGTCCGTCGCGCAGTCGTCGGTTCCGGCCGAGGCGCTCCCGAGTGCGCCGCTGCCCGCGAAGAAGTCGGCGGCGAAGCGTTCGGCGTCCCGCAAGTCCGCGGCCGGGTCGGCTGCGCCCTCGCCGCGGGCGGTGGCGAAGAAGGCGGCGGTGAAGAAGGCGGCCGGGGAGTCCGTCGCGCAGCCGTCGGTTCCGGCCGGGGTGTCTCCGAGTGCACCGCTGCCTGCGAAGAAGGCGGCGGCGAAGAAGGCGGCGGCGAAGCGTTCGGCGCCGCGCGGGTCCGCGGCCGGGTCGGCTGCGCCCTCGCCGCGGGCGGTGGCCGAGCGCGCTGCCGCGTCCGCGGAGGGCGGCGTGGAGCCCGGGGCGGGTGGTGGCGGTGAGTGAGGGGGTCGTCCGTACGGGCGTGGCCGAGGTGGACGGGGCGCTGGACCGGCTGGGGGAGGCGGACGGGGTAGGGGCGGAGCGGTGCGCCGAGGTGTACGAAGATGTCCATGCGCGGCTCGCCGCGACGCTCGCGGCGCTGGACCGCGGGTGAGGTCCGTCCGATGTGGGAGCTGACGTAGCAGTGGCAGTGGCACGACGCCGTCTGGACGCGGAGCTGGTGCGCCGCAAGCTGGCCCGTTCGCGGGAGCACGCGAGCGAGTTGATCGCGGCGGGCCGGGTGACGGTGGGCGGGGCGGTGGCGACGAAGCCCGCGACGCAGGTGGAGACCGCGGCGGCGGTGGTGGTCGCCAAGGACGACGCGGACCCGGACTACGTGTCGCGCGGCGGGCACAAGCTGGCGGGCGCGTTCGCGGCGTTCGTGCCGCAGGGCCTGGTGGTGGCGGGCCGCCGGGCGCTGGACGCGGGCGCGTCGACCGGCGGGTTCACCGACGTGCTGCTGCGGGCGGGGGCGGCGCACGTGCTGGCGGTGGACGTCGGCTACGGGCAGTTGGCCTGGTCGTTGCAGAGCGACGAGCGGGTGACGGTGATGGACCGCACCAACGTGCGGGAGTTGACGCCGGAGCTGATCGGCGGGGAGCCGGTCGACCTGGTGGTGGGCGACCTGTCGTTCATCTCGCTGGGCCTGGTGCTGCCCGCGCTGGCGGGCTGCGCGGCGCCGGACGCGGACCTGGTGCTGATGGTGAAGCCGCAGTTCGAGATCGGCAAGGAGCGGCTGGGTTCGGGCGGGGTGGTGCGCTCGCCGGAGCTGCGGGCGGAGACGATCCGGCAGGTCGCGGGGCAGGCCCTGGCGGTGGGCCTGGGGGTGCGGGCGGTGGCGGCGTCGCCGCTGCCGGGGCCGTCGGGGAACGTGGAGTACTTCCTGTGGCTGCGCCGGGATGCGGAACCGCTGGATCCGGCGGCGGCGGACCGGGCCGTGGCCGAGGGGCCCCAGTAGGGTACTTGGCAGGCGTCCGGGCGTTGCGCAGACTGGCAGGTCGTGGCCGGGTCGCGGTGGCCCGGCGGGCGTAGGGAGAGGGCAGCGGGGAATGAGCGATCGTCGAACGGTCTTCCTGATCGCGCACACCGGCCGGGACGCGGCGCTGCGCAGCGTCGAGGGCCTGGTGGACGGCCTGCTGCGGGCGGGGATCCGGATCCGGCTGCTGGAGGCCGAGGCGGTGGGCCTGGACCTGCCGGACGGGGTGGAGCTGGTGCCCGGCGGGCACGGCGCGGCGGACGGTTGCGAGCTGATCCTGGTCGCGGGCGGGGACGGCACGCTGCTGCGCGGTGCGGAGCTGGCCCGCGAGTCGGGGCTGCCGATGCTCGGGATCAACCTGGGCCGGGTGGGTTTCCTCGCCGAGGCGGAGCGCGACGACCTGGCGACGGTGGTCGACCGGGTGGTGGCCGCCGACTACGAGGTCGAGGAGCGGATGACCATCGACGTGCTGGTGCGCACCAACGGTGACGTGCTGCACGAGGACTGGGCGCTGAACGAGGCCTCGGTGGAGAAGGCGGCCCGGGAGCGGATGCTGGAGGTGGTCACCGAGGTGGACGGCCGTCCGGTGTCGAACTTCGGCTGTGACGGGGTGGTGCTGTCCACGCCGACGGGCTCCACGGCGTACGCGTTCTCCGGGGGCGGGCCGGTGGTGTGGCCGGAGGTGGAGGCGCTGCTGATGGTGCCGATCAGCGCGCACGCGCTGTTCGCCCGCCCGCTGGTGACCTCGCCGGACTCGGTGCTGGCGGTGGAGGTGCAGCCGAAGACCCCGCACGGGGTGCTGTGGTGCGACGGCCGCCGCTCGGTCGAACTCCCGGCCGGGGCGCGGGTGGAGGTGCGCCGCGGCAAGACCCCGGTGCGGCTGGCCCGGCTGCACCGGGCGCCGTTCACGGACCGGCTGGTCGCCAAGTTCGCGCTGCCGGTGACGGGTTGGCGCGGCCGCTCGGCGCACTGACGCGGTAGCGGCCGCTCGGAGCGCGGCGGGGGCCGGTCGGAGCGCGGCGCGGCCGGTCAGAGCGCGGCGGGGGCCGGGTCGTCGCCGGAGAGGCGTTCGGTGCGGGCCAGGGCGGCGGCCCCGGCGATCCGCCGCAGCGCGTCGGGGACGTGCGCGGCGGGCAGGGTGAGCGGCAGCCGCAGGTGCTCCTCGAAGGCGCCGTCGACGCCGAAGCGGGCGCCGGAGGCGATCCGGACGCCGGTGCGCTCCCCGGCCCGGGCCAGCGCGGTGGTGGGCAGGCCGGGGGTGGCGGCCCACAGCGCGAGGCCGCCGGGCGGCGGGGTGAACCGCCAGCCGGGGAAGTGCCGGGGCACCTCGCGGGCGAACGCCTCGGCGGTGGCCCGCAGCGCCGCGTGCCGTTCGGCCCGGATCGCGGGCAGGTGGTCGGTCAGCAGCCGGGCCGCGATCAGCTGGTCGAGGACGGGCGTGCCGAGGTCGTACAGCGCCCGGTCGGCGGCCAGCTTCCGCACCAGCGAGGGCTGGGCGCGCAGCCAGCCGATCCGCAGGCCGGGCCAGAGGATCTTGCCGGCCGAGCCGACGGTGATCACCTGGGCGTCCCGGTCGAGCGCGGCCAGCGGCCGGGGCAGGTCGCGTTCCGCGACGCCCCAGCCGAGTTCGGCGCAGGTCTCGTCGGCGATCACGGTGGTGCCCGCGGCCCGGGCGTGGGCGAGCAGGGCGCGGCGCTGCTCCTCGTCGACGAGCGCGCCGGTGGGGTTCTGGAAGTCGGGGATGACGGAGGCCAGCCGGGGCGCGGCGCCGCGCAGCACCCGCTGCCACTGGGCGAGGTCCCACCCGGCGGGCCCGCCCCCGTCGCCGTCGTGCAGCGGGACGGGCACCAGGCGGGCCCCGGCCCGGTCCAGGGCGCGCAGCGTGTTGGCGTAGCTGGGGGCCTCGACGGCGACCCGGTCGCCGCGCGACAGCAGCGCCTGGTGGGCCAGGTGCAGGGCGCTCATCGCGCCGGTGGTGACCAGCACCTGCTCCGGGTTGGTGGGCAGGCCGCGCTCGGTGTAGCGGCGGGCGACGGCCTCGCGCAGCACCGGCAGCCCGGTCGGGTAGTTGCCGTGCCCGCCGGTGTACGCGGGAAGCTGGGCGACGGCGTGCGCGGCGGCCTCGGCGAGCTGGGCGGGGGCGGTGGGCGCGGCCAGGCCGAGGTCGAGGACGGCGCCCTGCTCGGGGGAGACGGGGTGCAGCGCGTCGGCGGGCGGCGCGGTGCCCTCGGGCAGGGCCGTCCAGGAGCCCGCGCCGCGCCGCGAGCGCAGGTAGCCGTCGGCGCGCAGGGCCTCGTACGCGGCGGCGACGGTGGTGCGGGAGAGGTGGAGCTCGGCGGCGAGTTCGCGTTCGGCGGGCAGCCGG
The DNA here is from genome assembly GCF_030268885.1 of Kitasatospora phosalacinea. Lineage (GTDB taxonomy): Bacteria > Actinomycetota > Actinomycetes > Streptomycetales > Streptomycetaceae > Kitasatospora > Kitasatospora phosalacinea_C. Next base: position 48,820 of record NZ_BSSA01000041.1, on the reverse strand, counting down.
GTGCCGACCGGGAGGCGGCCGTCGGCGACCAGCCGGGAGACCTGGGCGGCCAGGGCGCGGTAGGCGGGGCGGCGGCCGTCGGCGGCGGGCAGCTGGCGGGCGAGGGCGTGCGGGGTGAGGGTGCTGTGCCACTCGGACATCGCGAATCGGTCCACCTGGTTCGGATTGGCCCTTTCGGGCCGCGTTTTGGACTGCCCATAGTGGCGTGCAGTGCCGGAGAACGGCAAGCACCACACGAGAAGAGGTCCACCCGATGGCGGTCAGCCTGTCCCCGTCCCCGCTCCCGACCCGCACGGCCCCCGCCGCCGACGCGCCCCGCCGCCTGCCCCGCCGCCTCTCCCAGCTCGCCGTCGGCCTGGTGCTGTACGGGGTCTCGATGGGCCTGGTGCTGCGCTCCTCGCTCGGCGGCAACCCGTGGGACGTCCTCCACCAGGGCCTGGCCCGGCACCTCCACCTCAGCGTCGGCGCCTGGGTGACGCTGGTGGGCGCGCTGGTGCTGCTGCTGTGGATCCCGCTGCGGCAGAGGCCCGGCGTCGGCACGGTCGGCAACGTGCTCGTCCTCGGCGTCGCCATGGACGCCACCCTCTCCGTCGTCCCGCACCTGCACGCCCTCGCCGTCCGCGTCCCGCTGCTGGCCGCCGGGATCCTGCTCAACGCCCTCGCCACCGGCCTGTACATCGGCGCCCGGCTCGGCCCCGGCCCCCGCGACGGCCTGATGACCGGCCTGCACCGGCGCACCGGCCGTTCCGTGCGGCTGATCCGCACCTGCATCGAGTTGACCGTCCTGACCGCGGGCATCGCCCTCGGCGGCACCTTCGGCCTCGGGACGGTCGCGTACGCGCTGGCCATCGGCCCGCTGGTGCAGTTCCTCCTGCCGCGGCTGACGGTGCCCGGCGGGACGGCCCGGCACCGGCCCGGAACCGGGGGCGGGGCCGCCACTCAGGTGTGAAACCGGGGGCGGTCGTCGCAAAGCGACGGTGGAACCTCGTAAGGTCGTCTCCGTGTTGGACGAGATGCGGATACGGGATCTGGGTGTCATCGACGATGCGGTGGTCGAACTGGCCCCCGGCTTCACCGCCGTCACCGGCGAGACCGGCGCGGGCAAGACCATGGTGGTGACCAGCCTGGGCCTGTTGCTCGGCGGCCGGGCCGACCCGGCGCTGGTGCGCAACGGCTCCGAACGGGCCGTGGTGGAGGGGCGGTTGACCCTCGACCCGGACTCGCCGGTGGTCGCGCGGGCGCTGGAGGCCGGTGCGGAGCTGGACGACGGCGAGCTGCTGGTCAGCCGCACCGTCTCCGCCGAGGGCCGCTCCCGGGCGCACGTCGGCGGCCGGTCGGTGCCGGTCGGGCTGCTCGCCGAGCTCGGCGAGGACCTGATCGCCGTGCACGGCCAGACCGACCAGCAGCGCCTGCTGCGCCCCTCCCGGCAGCGCGCCGCGCTGGACCGGTACGCGGGCGAGGCCGTCGCCGAGCCGCTGGCCCGCTACCGCGAGGTGTACCGGCAGCTGCGCGAGGTCTCCGCGACGCTGGAGGAGCTGACCACCCGGGCCCGCGAGCGCGCCCAGGAGGCCGACCTGCTGCGCTTCGGCCTGGAGGAGATCGCCGCCGCCGAGCCGGTCGCCGGGGAGGACGCCGAGCTGGCCGTCGAGGCCGAGCGGCTCGGCCACGCCGACGCGCTCTCCTCCGCCGCCACGCTCGCGCACGCCGCCCTCGCGGGCGACCCGGCCGACCCGGAGGCCGTCGACGCGGGCACCCTGCTCGCCCAGGCCCGCCGCGCCGTCGACGCGGTCCGCCACCACGACGAGCGCCTGGCGTCCCTCGCCGACCGGCTCGGCGAGTGCGGCTACCTGCTCGCCGACGTCGCCGGGGACCTCGCCGGGTACGCCGACGACCTGGACGCCGACCCGGTCCGGCTGGCCGCCGTCGAGGACCGCCGGGCCGTCCTGGCCCACCTGGTGCGCAAGTACGGGGGCAGCGAGGGCACCCTCGCCGAGGTGATCGCCTGGGCCGAGGCCGGCTCGGTGCGGCTGCTGGAGCTCGACGGCGACGACGAGCGGATCGACGAACTCGGCGCCCGGGAGACCGAGTTGCGCACCCAGCTGGCCGACCTGGCGGCCGAGGTCTCGCAGGCCAGGCACGCCGCCGCCGACAAGTTCGCCGCCGCGGTCTCCGACGAGCTCGCCGAACTCGCCATGCCGCACGCCCGGGTGACCTTCGCGATCAGCCAGGTCGACGACCTGGCGGGCATCGAACTGGAGGGCCGCAGCGTCGCCTACGGCCCGCACGGCGTCGACGAGGTCGAGGTGCTGCTGGCCCCGCACCCCGGCGCCCAGCCCCGTCCGATCGCCAAGGGCGCCTCCGGCGGCGAGCTGTCGCGCGTCATGCTGGCCGTCGAGGTGGTGTTCGCGGGCGCGGACCCCGTCCCCACCTACCTGTTCGACGAGGTCGACGCGGGCGTCGGCGGCAAGGCCGCCGTCGAGATCGGCCGCCGCCTGGCCAAACTCGCCCGCAGCGCCCAGGTCGTGGTGGTCACCCACCTCCCGCAGGTCGCCGCGTTCGCGGACCGGCACCTGGTGGTCGAGAAGACCAACGACGGCACCGTCACCCGCAGCGGCGTCAAGACCCTCGACGACGAACAGCGGGTGCGCGAACTGTCGCGGATGCTCGCCGGGTTGGAGGACTCCGAGCTCGGCCGGGCCCACGCCGAGGAGCTGCTGGAAGCCGCCCGCACCGCCCGGGCCCGCTGACCCGCCGCGCGGGGCGGCACCGCCGCGGGCGACGCGCCCGCGGCGGTGCCGACTGTCCAAGAGGCGGACCGACCTGGCATCGTGGCGAGCGGACACCAGCTGACAACGAGTCGGAGCGAGAACAGACGTGGACCATTCCGCCGCCCGGGCCGCCGCGGCCCCCCAGTTGCACGTGGTGCTGGTCCTGGCCGCCGCGACCGGCGGAATCGGCGCCCACGTGCGCTCCCTGACCAGGGGCCTGGTCGCGCACGGCGTCACGGTCACGGTCTGCGCGCCCGAGGGCACCGACCGGCTGTTCGGGTTCTCCGCGGCCGGGGCCCGCCTGCACACCGTCGACATCACCCCCACCTCCGGCGCTCGCAGCGACGCCACCGCGATCGGCGAACTGCGCCGCGCCTTCACCGGCGCCGACGTCGTGCACGCCCACGGCCTGCGGGCCGGGCTGCTGTCCGACCTGGCGCTGCGCACCGCGGGCCGCTTCCCCGGCATCCGGCCCGAGACGCCGCTGGTGGTCACCTCGCACCACGCGCTGCTCACCACCGGGCTCGACCGCCGCCTGCAGCGCCTGATGGAGCGCCGGGTGGTGCGGGCCGCCGACCTGCTCCTCGGCGCCTCCTCCGACCTGGTCGCCCGGGCCCGCGAGCTCGGCGCCACCGACGCCCGCCTCGGCCCGGTCGCCGCCCCGCCGATGCCGCCCGGCACCCTGGACCGGGAGGCCGCCCGCAAGGTGCTGCCCGGCGGCGACGACGGCCGTCCGGTGGTGCTGGCGATCGGCCGGCTCGTCCCGCAGAAGTGCTTCGGGCTGCTGCTCGACGCCGTCCCGCACTTCACCGCGCCCGGCGCCCCCGCCCCGCGCGTCCTGCTGGCCGGGGACGGCCCCGAGCGGCAGGGCCTGCGCGAGCGGGTCGCCGCCGAGCAGCTGCCCGTCGAGCTGCTCGGCTACCGCGCCGACATCCCCGACCTGCTGGCCGCCGCCGACCTGGTGGTGCTCTCCTCCCGCTGGGAGGCCCGCTCGCTGGTCGCCCAGGAGGCGATGCGGGCCGGCGTCCCGGTGGTGGCCACCGCGGTGGGCGGCGTGCCCGAACTGGTCGGCGACGCCGCCGTGCTGGTGCCCTTCGCCGACCCGCGGGCGCTGGGCGGCGCCGTCCGCGGGCTGCTCGCCGACCCGGCCCGGCGGGCCGAGCTCGCCGCGGCCGGCCGGGCCCAGGCCCGCACCTGGCCGGACGAGGCGGCGACCGTCGCCCAGGTGCTGTCCATCTACGACGAGCTGGTGCAGCGCCGGGGCTGAGGCCCCGGGAGCCGGGACCGGAACCTAGGAGAGGTTGAGGCCGCCGGCCGCGGTCAGCCGCAGCGCGGTGTCGATCAGCGGGACGTGGCTGAACGCCTGCGGGAAGTTGCCGACCTGGCGGCGGGCCCGCGGGTCCCACTCCTCGGCGAGCAGGCCCAGGTCGTTGCGGAGCGCCAGCAGCCGTTCGAACAGCTCGCGGGCCTCGCCGACCCGGCCGATCATCGCCAGGTCGTCGGCCAGCCAGAACGAGCAGGCCAGGAACGCCCCCTCGTGCCCGGACAGCCCGTCGACGTTGTTGCCGTCCTCGTCGTGGGTCGGGTAGCGCAGCACGAAGCCGTCCTCGGTGGCGAGTTCGCGCTGGATCGCCTCGATGGTGCCGATGACCCGCTTGTCGTCCGGCGGCAGGAAGCCGACCTGCGGGATCAGCAGCAGCGAGGCGTCCAGCTCCTGGCCGCCGTAGTACTGGGTGAAGGTGTTGCGCTGCGGGTCGTAGCCGCGGGCGCACACGTCGGCGTGGATCTCGGCGCGCAGCTTCGTCCAGCGCTCGACCAGGTCGGACGGCGGGTCCTCGCTCTGGGCCAGCAGCTTGAGGGTGCGGTCGACGGCGACCCAGGCCATCACCTTGGAGTGCACGAAGTGCCGGCGCGGCCCGCGGACCTCCCAGATGCCCTCGTCCGGGTTGCGCCAGTGCTCCTCCAGGTACTCGATCAGGCGCAGCTGCAGGTGGTGGGCGTGGTCGTGCCGGGACAGGCCGGACATGGTGGCCAGGTGCAGCGCCTCGACGACCTCGCCGTACACGTCCAGCTGCAGCTGCCCGGCGGCGCCGTTGCCGACCCGGACGGGGCGGGAGCCCTCGTAGCCGGGCAGCCAGTCGAGTTCGGACTCGGTGAGCTCGCGCTCCCCGGCGATGCCGTACATGATCTGCAGGTTCTCCGGGTCGCCGGCCACCGCGCGCAGCAGCCACTCGCGCCAGGCCCGGGCCTCCTCGCGGTAGCCGGTGCGCAGCAGCGAGGACAGGGTGATCGCGGCGTCGCGCAGCCAGGTGTAGCGGTAGTCCCAGTTGCGCTCGCCGCCGAGGTCCTCGGGCAGCGAGGTGGTGGGGGCGGCGACGATGCCGCCGGTGGGGGCGTAGGTGAGCGCCTTGAGGGTGATCAGCGAGCGGACCACGGCCTCCCGGTAGGGGCCCTGGTAGGTGCACTGGGCGACCCAGTCGCGCCAGAACCGCTCGGTGGAGGCGAGCGCGCCCTCGGCGTCCGGCGGGGCCGGGGCGGGTTCGTGCGAGGCCTTCCAGGTCAGCCCGAAGGCGATCCGCTCGCCCGCGGTGACGGTGAAGTCCGCGTACGTGGTCAGGTCGCGCCCGTAGGTCTCGGCCCGGCCGTCCAGCCACACCGAGTCGGGCCCGGCGACGGCGACGGTGCGGTGCCCGACCTCCGGGTGCTCGACCCGGTGCACCCAGGGGACGATCCGGCCGTAGCTGAAGCGCATCCGCACCGCCGAGCGCATCCGGACGGTGCCGGCCACGCCCTCGACGATCCGGATCATCTGCGGCACGTCGGGCGTGCCGAGCAGGTGGCGCGGCGGCATGAAGTCGATCACCCGGACGGTGCCGCCCTGGGTGTCCCACTCCTGCTCCAGCACCAGCGAGTCGCCCCGGTAGCGGCGCCGGTCGCAGGGCAGTGCGGGCGCGGCGGCGGTGACCGGCGGGACCCGCAGCTCGCCGGTGTCCAGCAGGGCCGAACGGGGCTCGGCGGGGGCGGCGGGCGGCGGCCCGACCGGCGTGGCCGGGCCGATCCGCCAGAAGCCGTGCTCGTCGGTGCCCAGCAGGCCGGCGAACACCGCGGGGGAGTCGAACCGGGGCAGGCACAGCCAGTCGACCGCGCCGTCCCGGCTGACCAGCGCGGCGGTCTGCATGTCCCCGATCAGCGCGTAGTCCTCGATGCGACCGGCCATGGTTCTCCGTTCCGTGCGGGCCCCGCGGCGGACGGTGCGCACAGGGTCGGGCGAGGATGTCGACGTTTGAGCAGAATACGTTGATTCGGGTGGTTGGGTCGTGCGCACGCGCCCCCGGCGCCCGCCCGTGCGCGCCGGGCAGCGCCCGGGGAAACCCCCGTCCGAGCAGCCCCGATGCGCCGTCCGGCCGAGCGGCGCGGGGCCGGGGCACCCGGACGCGGGCGAGCAGTCGCCGGGGCACTGATACGCTGGTATCCCGTGGAACTGGTGGGAACGAGGGCCGGGAGCCCCTCCACCGGCGTCACCCTCCGACACGCGACCCACGGGAGCCCCCTCTTGGCACAGCCCCATTCCGGCAAGTCGGCCAACGGCCGTGCCGTGACGACCAAGCACCTCTTCGTCACCGGGGGTGTCGCCTCTTCGCTCGGCAAGGGCCTCACCGCCTCCAGCCTCGGTGCCCTGCTCAAGGCCCGCGGCCTGCGGGTGACGATGCAGAAGCTCGACCCGTACCTCAACGTGGACCCGGGCACCATGAACCCGTTCCAGCACGGTGAGGTCTTCGTCACCGACGACGGCGCCGAGACCGACCTCGACATCGGCCACTACGAGCGCTTCCTCGACACCAACCTGCACGGCTCGGCGAACGTCACCACCGGCCAGGTCTACTCCACCGTGATCGCCAAGGAGCGGCGCGGCGAGTACCTCGGCGACACCGTCCAGGTCATCCCGCACATCACCAACGAGATCAAGTCCCGGATCCGCCGGATGGCGACCGAGGACGTCGACGTGGTCATCACCGAGGTCGGCGGCACCGTCGGCGACATCGAGTCGCTGCCGTTCCTGGAGGCCGTCCGCCAGGTCCGCCACGAGGTCGGCCGGGACAACGTCTTCTTCGTGCACGTCTCGCTGCTGCCGTACATCGGCCCCTCCGGCGAGCTGAAGACCAAGCCCACCCAGCACTCGGTGGCCGCGCTGCGCAACATCGGCATCCAGCCCGACGCGATCGTGCTGCGCGCCGACCGCGAGGTGCCGCAGGCCATCAAGCGCAAGATCTCGCTGATGTGCGACGTCGACGAGGAGGCCGTGGTCGCCGCGATCGACGCCAAGTCGATCTACGACATCCCCAAGGTGCTGCACGGCGAGGGCCTGGACGCGTACGTGGTGCGCCGCCTGGACCTGCCGTTCCGCGACGTGGACTGGACGGTCTGGGACGACCTGCTGCGCCGCGTCCACGAGCCGCAGCACGAGGTCAAGGTCGCCCTGGTCGGCAAGTACATCGACCTGCCGGACGCCTACCTCTCGGTCACCGAGGCGCTGCGGGCCGGCGGCTTCGCCAACAACGCCCGGGTGCAGATCAAGTGGGTCACCTCGGACGACTGCGTCACCCCCGAGGGCGCGCAGGAGCAGCTCGGCGACGTGGACGCGGTCTGCATCCCCGGCGGCTTCGGCGACCGCGGCGTGGACGGCAAGGTCGCCGCGATCACCTACGCCCGCGAGAACAAGGTGCCGCTGCTGGGCCTGTGCCTGGGCCTGCAGTGCGTGGTCATCGAGGCCGCCCGCAACCTGGCCGGGCTGCCGGAGGCCAACTCCACCGAGTTCGACCCCGCCGCGAAGTACCCGGTCGTCTCGACGATGGCCGAGCAGCTGGCCATCGTCGACGGCAAGGGCGACCTGGGCGGCACCATGCGCCTGGGCCTGTACCCGGCGAAGCTCGCCGAGGGCTCGATCGTGCGCGAGGTCTACGGCGGCGAGCAGTACGTCGAGGAGCGCCACCGCCACCGCTACGAGGTCAACAACGCCTACCGCGCCGACCTGGAGAAGACCGGCCTGCAGTTCTCCGGCCTCTCCCCGAAGGGCGACCTGGTCGAGTACGTCGAGTACCCGCGCGAGGTCCACCCCTACCTGGTCGCCACCCAGGCCCACCCCGAGCTGAAGTCCCGCCCGACCCGCCCGCACCCGCTGTTCGCGGGCCTGGTCGCGGCGGCGATCGACCGCAAGGTCGGCTGACGCCCCTCCTGGAGTGACCGAACGCCCGTCGGGAACCGTCCCGGCGGGCGCTTCGGCGTGTCGCGGGGCGGGCGTCCGGTAGATTGTGTCTATCTGACGAGAAGGGGTGGTGTCCGGTGGCCGGGATTCACGACGTGGCCGAGGAGTGGGACGTCCGGGACGGGAGCACGCCCTTCCGGGGCAAGGTGACCGGCGTGCGCAGCGAGCAGGTCCGGATGCCCGACGGCAACTGGGCCCAGCGCGACTACCAGCTGCACCCCGGGTCGGTCGCGGTGCTCGCGCTCGACGACGAGGGCCGCGTGCTGACCCTGCGCCAGTACCGGCACCCCGTCCGGCACCGGCTCTGGGAGCTCCCGGCGGGGCTGCTGGACGTCCCCGGCGAGAACCCGCTGCACGCGGCGCAGCGGGAGCTCTTCGAGGAGGCCCACTGCAAGGCCGGGCAGTGGCGCGTGCTGGTCGACTTCTACACCTCGCCCGGCGGCAGCGACGAGGCGGTCCGGATCTTCCTCGCGACCGACCTGTCGGAGGCGGACGGCGAACGCTACGAGGCGCACGGCGAGGAGCTGGAGCTGGAGGCGGCCTGGGTGCCGCGGGAGGAACTCGTCCGGCTGGTCCTGGCGGGCGCGCTCCACAACCCGACCCTGGTCACCGGCGTCCTGGCCCTCAGCGCGACCGGCGGGGAGCTGGAGGCGCTGCGGCCCGCGGACGCGCAGTGGCCGGCCCGGCCGTACTGAAGAGGGCTGCGCGCTTCGGGAGTCGCACGTCAGCGAGGTCGCGGGATGGTGCAAGTGATTCTCCTGCTTCGCGATCCGGCTGCGGGGGATCGGTTGGCCGCGCCGTTCCCCGCGCCCCTGTCGGTGCGCTCCCTGGCTTCCCCGGTTGGGCCGGCAAGGTGATTCGGCCATTGGTCATACCGGGGCGTCTCGGCGGGGCGGGGTGGGCGAACTACGCTTCGCGGACAGGGCCCGGTGGGCGGGTCCGGGGCGCTGGGCGACGGGTCGGGAGTGGCGCTGGTGGCGAGGAAGACGGCGGCGGTGGCCGAGGCGGCCGGGATCTTCGACGCGCTGCCCGCGGGTGCCCGGCCGTTCGCCGGGCGGGGCGGGGAGCTGGCCGCGCTGACCGTCGCGGCGGGGCGGCCCGCGCAGGGGCGCGGGCGGTTGCTGGTGCTGGCGGGGCGGCCGGGTTCGGGCCGCACCGCGCTGGCGGTGCGGTGGGCGAGGTCGGTGGCCGGGGACTACCCGGACGGGCTGCTGTACGCGCGGCTGTCGGCGCCGGACGGCGGCCGGGTGGGGGCCGGGCGGGCGGCGCGGGTGCTGCTGGACCAGCTGGGGGAGCGGCCGGGGGCGGCGCTGCTGCCGGGCGCGGCGGAGGAGGACCCGGCGTGCGAGGCGCTGCGCGAGGCGCTGGGGCAGCGCAAGGCGCTGGTGCTGCTGGACGACGTCAAGGACGCCGGGCAGGTGTGGCCGCTGCTGGCGGAGAAGACCTCCTCGCTGCTGCTGGCGACCACCGCGGGGCCGCTGATGGGCATCGACGGGATCGACCCGGTCATCCTCGGCGGGATGGACCACCGGGCGGCGGTGGAGCTGCTGGGCGAGCTGGTCGGCGGGACGCGGATCTCCTGCGACCCGGTCGGCGCCGCGGACCTCGCCGAGGCGTGCGCCAACCGCCCGGCCGCGCTGCGGCTGGTCGCGGGCTGGCTGCGCACCGAGCCCCGGCTGGCGGTGACCGACGCGGCGGCCCGGCTGCACGCCGTCCCACCGCCCGCGCCGGTGGTGGTGGAGGGGCCGGTGCGGCCGACCGACCCGCAGCGGGAGACGGTGCCGGTGGTGGAGGGCGACCCGCTGCGCGGGGCGTTCGAGCTGGCGTACCGGCGGCTGCCCGCGGCCCGGGCCCGGCTGCTGCGGCTGTGCACGCTGGCGCCCGGCCAGCAGGTGGACCTGCGCACCGCCTCGGCGCTGGTGGGCTGCCCGGCCCCGGAGGCGGGGGCCTCGCTGGCGGCGCTGGCCGAGCTGGAGCTGCTGGAGCGCGAGCCGGACGCCGCGGACGGCACCGAGCGCTACCGCGTCCCGGGGCGGCTGTACGGGCGGCTGGTGGAGCTGCGCGGCGAGAGCGACCGGCCCTCCGAGGTGGAGCTGGCCCGGGCCCGGCTGCTGGAGCGGCTGGTGCGGCTGGTCGACTCGGCGCGGCTGCTGCTGGACCCGGCGGCCGGACCCAACCCGGACCCGCTGCCGGGGCCGCTGCGGCTGCGCACCGCCGCGCACGCCGAGGGCTGGCTGCTGGGGGAGCGCGAGCAGCTGCTGGCCGCGGTCGCCGACGCGGTCGGGCAGGGCGACCTGGACGGGACGGCGGGCCGCCTGGTGACCGCGCTGCTGCGCACGCTGCCGCTGACCGGCGGGGCCGCGCCCGCGGACCTGCACGCCCTGCACGAGTCGGTGCTGAAGGTCGCCGAGCGGCAGGGCAACCCGCGCCGGGCCGCGGCCGCGCTGCTGAACCTGGGCGACCTGCAGGCCGCCGCCGGGCGGTGGGAGCAGGCGGGCGAGCGCTACCGCCGCGCGGTGGACCTGGCCCGGCGGGCGGGCGACGAGGCGGGCTGCGCCCGGGCGCTGGAGGGCGTGGGGCACGGCCACCGGGCGCTCGGCGACCCGCTGCGCGCCGCCGACGCGTACGGGCGGGCGCTGGCGCTGCGGCAGGAGCTGGGCGACCAGGCGGCCGAGGCCCGGCTGCTGGTGCGCCTGGCCGAGGCGCACACCGGGCTGCGGCGCTTCGAGGAGGCGCTGCGGGAGTACCGCTCGGCGGCCGCGGTGCTGCGCCGGGCGGGCGACGGGGCGGGCGAGCGGGAGGTCGCGGCGCTGGCGGCGAGGCTGCAGCAGCACCTCGGCCGGGAGGGCCTCCGTCCGCTTTCGGAGTAGTGTCGTATCTGCGGAGTTCGCCCCGCAATGTGGCCCCGGAGCGCGTGCAAGCCTACGAACCTGCCAATGGGTCCGACTGATTTGGTCACTTTGGAAGGCTGACACGCCGACTGGGCTTCATTACACTCGAACTCAGTCGCGCATAGATCTATGCACCGGCCTGTCCGTTGTGCCCTCCGTGTGCGTCGCCGCCGGTCTTCCCCGGTAGGTATTCCCCATGGCAAGAGGACGTGTTAGCCGTGAAGGTCGGCATCCCCCGCGAGGTCAAGAACCACGAGTACCGCGTGGCCATCACGCCCGCCGGCGTGCATGAGCTGGTCCGCAACGGACACGAGGTCGTCATCGAGGACAACGCCGGTGTCGGCTCCTCGATCCCCAACGAGGAGTACGTGGCCGCCGGTGCCACCATCCTCCCCACCGCCGACGAGGTGTGGGCCGCGGCCGACATGATCCTCAAGGTGAAGGAGCCCATCGCCTCCGAGTACCACCGGCTGCGCAAGGGCCAGACCCTCTTCACCTACCTGCACCTGGCCGCCGACCGGGCCGGCACCGACGCGCTGCTGGCCTCCGGCACCACCGCCATCGCCTACGAGACGGTGCAGCTGCCCAACGGCGCGCTGCCGCTGCTGGCCCCGATGTCCGAGGTCGCGGGCCGGCTGGCCCCGCAGGTCGGCTCCTACCACCTGATGCGCCCGGCCGGCGGCCGCGGCGTGCTGCCCGGCGGCGTGCCCGGCACCCACCCGGCCAAGGCGGTCGTCATCGGCGGCGGCGTCTCCGGCTGGCACGCGGCCACCATCGCCATCGGCATGGGCTACGACGTGACCCTGCTCGACCGCGACATCAACAAGCTGCGCGAGGCCGACAAGGTCTTCGGCACCAAGGTCAAGGCGATCGTCTCCAACTCCTTCGAGCTGGAGAAGGCCGTCGTCGAGGCCGACCTGGTGATCGGCGCCGTGCTGATCCCGGGCGCCAAGGCCCCCAAGCTGGTCACCAACGAGCTGGTCGCCAAGATGAAGCCGGGCTCCGTGCTCGTCGACATCGCCATCGACCAGGGCGGCTGCTTCGAGGACTCGCACCCGACCACGCACGCCGAGCCGACCTTCCAGGTCCACAACTCGGTCTTCTACTGCGTGGCCAACATGCCGGGCGCCGTCCCGAACACCTCCACCTACGCGCTCACCAACGCGACCCTGCCGTACGTGGTCGAGCTGGCGAACCGGGGCTGGAAGGAGGCGCTGCGCCGCGACGCCGCGCTCGCCAAGGGCCTGAACGTGCACGAGGGCCAGATCACCTTCCCGGCCGTCGCCGAGGCCTTCGGCCTGGAGTCGGTCTCCCTGGAGAGCGTGCTCGCCTGACGTCGCCTCACCCGCTGTCGCCCCCGGCCGTCCTTCCCCTTGGCGCCGGGGGCTTCGGCATGCCCGCGCGGACGGGCGGGTACCTCCCGGGTGACCGCCGCCGGTCAATTCCGGTGCGGTTTGTCACCCGCTCTGTCGACAAGGACACCTGACGGGTCCTCACGGCCCGGTGCCCGCGCGGAAACGTTAGGGTCGTGTCTTGACACGGGGTGGGTGAACGGCCGACACAAGCGGCCCACTACCGTGGATTGTGTTGCTGCCAATGCCCGAAACGGCCTAGAGTCGCAAAACGTTGGCATGCTGCCACGCTGACGAATCGACATAGAGTCCTGGATGTCCAAGGAGGTAAGACGACTTGTGAATGAGTCGACATTTGCTCCCGGGGGTGGTCAGCCAGGACTGGCGGAGCTCTCCGCCGGGCAGCCGAACGAGGAGGCCCGGCAGGCCACGGTGGGCGCGCAGGAGGTCGGCTCGGTCGCGGTCCGCACCTTCGAGGCGCGCCAGAGCGCGGCAGCCGCCGCCACCGACTACGACGCCGACTTCGCGGCGTACGGACTGGCCTACAACGAGCTCGGCTACGGGCCCTACGACGACCCGGACGCCGAGTACGAGCCCGACCCCGAGTACGCCGCCACCCTGGCCCCCGACGCGGCCCGCCAGCGCCGCGAGCGGGTCGGCCCGACCGGCCGCCCGCTGCCGTACTTCCCGATCCCCGCGCCGCTCGCCGAGCACGGCCCCGCGCAGATCATCGCGATGTGCAACCAGAAGGGCGGCGTCGGCAAGACCACCTCCACCATCAACCTGGGCGCGGCGCTCGCCGAGTACGGCCGCCGGGTGCTGCTGGTGGACTTCGACCCGCAGGGCGCGCTCTCGGTCGGCCTCGGCGTCAACCCGATGGAGCTGGACGTCACCGTCTACAACCTGCTCATGGAGCGGGGCCTGACGGCCGACGAGGTGCTGCTGAAGACCGCCATCCCCGGCATGGACCTGCTGCCGTCCAACATCGACCTGTCGGCCGCCGAGGTGCAGCTGGTCAGCGAGGTCGCCCGCGAGTCGGCGCTGGCCCGCGCGCTGAAGCCGCTGCTGCCCGACTACGACTACGTCATCATCGACTGCCAGCCCTCGCTGGGCCTGCTCACCGTCAACGCGCTGACCGCCGCGCACAGCGTGATCGTCCCGCTGGAGTGCGAGTTCTTCGCGCTGCGCGGCGTCGCGCTGCTCACCGAGACCATCGAGAAGGTCTGCGAGCGGCTCAACCCCGACCTGCGCCTGGACGGCATCCTGGCGACCATGTACGACTCCCGCACGGTGCACTCGCGCGAGGTCCTCGCCCGGGTCGTCGAGGCGTTCGGCGAGCACGTCTTCCACACCGTCATCGGCCGGACCGTCCGGTTCCCGGAGACCACCGTGGCCGGTGAGCCGATCACCACCTACGCCACCAACTCGGTCGGCGCCGCCGCCTACCGCCAGCTCGCCAGGGAGGTGCTCGACCGGTGCCGCCCCGCCGAGTGAGCCTTCCGGGGGCCGACGAACTGTTCCGGGCAACCGGCGGAATGGCCCTGTCGCCCTCGCTCGCGCGCAACGGCAACGGCAACGGCTCCGGCAGCGTCCCCGGCTCCGCCCCCACCGGGCAGGAGCCCCCCGGGGACGGCCCGGGCGCCGCCCCCGCGCCGCGCACCGTCGACGTGCCGGCCGCCAGGCCGGAGGCCGCCCCGGCGGCCCCTGCGGGGCGCGCGGAGGACCCCGCAGAGGCCCGCCGACCGGCCCCGGCCACGGTGCGCGGCCGCGGACGGGCCCGGCGGCCCTCCGGGCGGGAGCGGCACGACGAGAAGATCACCGTGTACGTGTCCGCCGAGGAACTGATGGACCTGGAGCACGCCCGCCTGGTGCTGCGCGGCGAGCACGGCCTGGCCGTCGACCGCGGGCGGGTCGTCCGCGAGGCGATCTCGGTGGTCCTGGCGGACCTGGAGCAGCGCGGCGAGGCGTCGATCCTCGTCCGGAGGCTGCGCGGGCGCTGAGCCGCGGGGCGCGGTTCCTCGCGCCCCCGGCCGCGCCGGTCTGCCACAATGGTCCGTTATGGCGTTCCAGGTCCGGTTGGAGAACTTCGAGGGACCGTTCGACCTGCTGCTCGGGCTGATCGCCAAGCACAAGCTGGACGTCACCGAGGTGGCGCTGTCGAGGGTCACCGACGAGTTCGTCGCGCACATCAGGGCGATGGGACCGGAGTGGGACCTGGACGCGGCGACCGAGTTCCTGGTGGTCGCGGCCACCCTGCTGGACCTCAAGGCGGCCCGGTTGCTGCCGGTCGCCGAGGTCGAGGACGAGGAGGACCTGGCGCTGCTGGAGGCGCGCGACCTGCTGTTCGCGCGGCTGCTGCAGTACCGGGCGTACAAGAAGGTCGCGGCGCTGTTCGCGGAGCGCTGGGAGGCCGAGGCGCTGCGGCGGCCGCGGACCGTCGCGCTGGAGCCGCAGCACGCGCTGCTGCTGCCCGAGGTGGTGCTGTCGATCGGCCCGGAGCGGTTCGCGCAGCTCGCCGCCCGGGCGTTCGCGCCCAAGCCGAAGCCGGTGGTGTACGTGGACCACATCCACACGCCGCCGGTGAGTGTGCGCGAGCAGGCCGAGCTGGTGGCGCGGCGCCTGGGCGAGCTCGGCGAGGCCACCTTCGGGCAGCTGGTCGCGGACGCCGAGAACGCGCTGGTGGTGGTGGCCCGGTTCCTGGCGCTCCTGGAGCTGTACCGCGAGCGGGCGCTGGACTTCGAGCAGCCGCAGGCCCTGGAGGAGCTGGTGGTGCGCTGGACCGCCGCCTCGGGGCAGCGGGTCGAGGTGACCGACGAGTTCGACCGCCCGGCGGGCGGGGAAGGCGGTGCGCGATGACGGAGCGGCCCGCGCGCAGGGCCCTGGGCCTGCCGGGCGCCCCCCGGCCCGGCGAGTGGCAGGAGTCGGCGTACCCGGACGGTGCGCGCGTCGAACCGGTGGAGCGCGTCCTGGCGCTGCCCGACGGGCCCCCGGGCGAACCGTCGGACGGGCTGCCGCTGCGGGCGGCGCTGGAGGCGGTGCTGATGGTCGCCGACGAGCCGGTCGCGGAGGCCAGGCTGGCCGGGGTGCTGGACGCCTCCAAGGACGAAGTGGCCGCAGTGCTGAGGGAGTTGGCGGGCGAGTACACCGCGCAGGGGCGCGGTTTCGAGCTCCGGCAGGTGGCCGGGGGGTGGCGGTTCTACAGCCGCGCGGAGTGCGCGGCGGCGGTCGAGCGCTTCGTCCTGGACGGGCAGCAGGCCCGGCTGACGCAGGCCGCGCTGGAGACGCTGGCGGTGGTCGCGTACCGGCAGCCGGTGTCGCGCGGGAGGGTTTCCGCGGTCCGTGGTGTGAACTGCGACGGCGTGATGCGTACCCTGGTACAGCGAGGACTGGTCGAAGAAGCCGGCACCGAGCCCGAGACCGGAGCGATCCTGTATCGGACGACGAACTACTTCCTGGAACGGATGGGGCTGCGCGGCCTGGACGAGCTGCCGGAGCTCGCGCCCTTCCTGCCCGAGGTCGACGACGTGGAAGCGGAGTCCCTGGAGGGCACGATGATCGCGCAGGCGGTCGCCGCCGCACAGGAAGGGCCGAGGCCGAACCAGGCCGACCAGACGGATATCGACGTACGGACATTTTGATGCGTAGCAGTGGCAACGGTGGCAACGGCAGGAACAGCGGCAGCCAGGGCCGGGGCGGGCAGGGCGGCCGAGGCGGCCAGCAGGGCGGGGGCCGGGGCGGATCGTCGTCCTACGGCAGCGGCGGCGGCCAGGGCGGCCGCGGCGGGCAGTCCTCGCGCGGCGGCTCGGGCTCGTACGGCGGCGGGCAGGGCGGCCGCGGCGGCTCCGGCCGCGGCGGGGCGGGCTCCTCGTACGGCGGCGGCTCCTCGCGCGGCGGGTCGGGCTCCGGCTCGGGCTCGTACGGGCGCGGCGGCGAGCGGCGCGAGGAGCGGCGGCAGCCGCGTCCGGAGGAGCGCCGCTACGACCGCCCCGAGTACGGCGGCGGGCCGAACGCGACGCCCGGGCGCGGGGCGTACGACTCCCGCAAGCCCGGGGCGGCGCCCCGGCCGCGGCGGGAGGGGCAGGGCGCGCCCGGCGACCCGCGGCGCCAGCCGCAGCGCTCCCGGGAGCTGCAGGGCCGGATCGAGGACCGGGTGCTGGCCCGGCACGAGGGCCCCGGCAAGGAGGTCGGCGAGGACGGCGAGCGCCTGCAGAAGGTGCTGGCGCGGGCCGGCATGGGCAGCCGCCGGGCCTGCGAGGAGCTGATCGCGCAGGGCCGGGTCGACGTCAACGGCGAGACCGTGCTGGAGCAGGGCCGCCGGGTCGACCCGGTGAAGGACGAGATCAAGGTGGACGGCCTGACCGTCGCCACCCAGTCGTACCTGTTCTTCGCGCTGAACAAGCCGGCCGGCGTGGTCTCCACCATGGAGGACCCCGAGGGGCGGCAGTGCCTGGGCGACTACGTGACCAACCGGGAGACCCGGCTGTTCCACGTCGGCCGCCTGGACACCGAGACCGAGGGCATCATCCTGCTCACCAACCACGGCGAGCTGGCCCACCGCCTCACCCACCCCCGGTACGGCGTCACCAAGACCTACCTGGCCGCGATCCAGGGCCCGCTGCCGCGCGACCTCGGCCGGACCCTGGCCAAGGGCGTCGAGCTGGAGGACGGCTGGGCCCGGGCCGACAGCTTCAAGGTGGTCTCCAACCTCGGCAAGAACTACCTGGTCGAGGTGACCCTGCACGAGGGCCGCAAGCACATCGTGCGCCGCCTGCTGGCCGAGGTCGGCTTCCCGGTCGACAAGCTGGTGCGCACCGCGTTCGGCCCGATCACGCTGGGCGACCAGAAGTCGGGCTGGCTGCGCCGCCTGACCAACCCCGAGGTCGGCACCCTGATGCGCGAGGTCGGCCTGTAGCAGCCGCCCCCCGGAGCCCGTCCGCCGCACCCGGCGGGCGGGCTCCGGCGCGCGTGCGGACGGTCCGGCAGGGGCTTGACATGTGAGGCACACCGCACGGCCTTGCTATCGTTCCGCCCGGTGGCAGAAGATTGCCACCGAAGTTCGCTCCGGCGCGTGGCGGAAGTGCGCCACCGGGTCAGGCCACCGGGCGGCGGCGGGGGAAGGAACCACCACCATGCTGGACGCATTCACCGTGCTCGGCCTCGGGCTCTCCGACGGCCAGGTGTACGCCGCGCTGGTCGTCGCGCCGCAGTCCACCGCCGAGGAGCTGGCGGAGCACTGCGGGCTGACCCTGGAGCAGTGCCGCGAGGCCCTGGACCGGCTCGCCGAGCAGGGCATGGCCACCCGCGCCCCGGTCGACCGGGAGCGCTACCTGTCGGTCGCCCCCGACGTCGCCATCGGCACCCTGATCGGCCACCGCGAGGCCGAGCTGCGCTCCGCCCGCGCCGAGATGCACCGGCTGATGGACGCCTTCCGCGAAGCCTCCCGGTACACCGACCCGGCGCACTCGGTCGAGGTCCTCACCGGCGGCGAGGCCATCGCCCAGCGGCTGGAGCACCTGATCGAGTCCAGCCAGTACCAGATCCGCGGCTTCGACTGCCCGCCCTACGTGCAGGACCCCACCGTCGAGCAGCCCCGGCAGCGGGCCAAGCTCAAGTCCGGGGTGCGCATCCGCACCGTCTTCGACAAGGAGGCGATCGCCTGGCCCGGGCGGCTGGAGCAGGAGATCCTCACCGGCGTCGAGGACGGCGAGGAGGCCCGGGTCCGCCCGGTGCTGCCGATGAAGATGATGATGGCCGACGACAAGATGGCGATCATCCCGATCAGCGTCGGCGACAGCGTCCTGGACGCCGCCTACGTGATCCACCCCTCCGCGCTGCTGCAGGCCCTGGACGCGCTGTTCGAGGCCGAGTGGGAGCGCGCCGTGCCGCTGCAGACCGTCCTCGGCGACGGCGAGGGCCCCGGGCCGGACGCCGACCACCTCAAGCTGATCGGCCTGCTCGCCGCCGGGCTCACCGACGAGTCGATCGCCCGCTCGCTCGGCTGGAGCGCCCGCACCACCCAGCGCCGCCTGCAGGGCCTGATGCGCGAACTCGGCGCCACCACCCGCTTCCAGGCCGGGATGGCCGCCCGCGAGCGCGGCTGGCTCTGAGCGGCCCCCGGCCCCGGCCCCGACGGGCCGCCACGGGCCCCGGGGCGCCCCCGGGGCCCCGCGGGGTCAGCTCCAGGGCCGCAGGGCCGCCCAGCGCCCGTCCGGGCCGCGCTCCAGCTTCTCCAGGCCCAGCACGGCCGTCCGGTTCAGCCGCCCGTAGATGTGCGGGAACAGCACCCCCTCGGTGGCGCCCGGGGGCGGCCCGCCGGTGGCCGCCTCCCACTTCACCATCGGCTCGACCAGGCGCTCCTCGATCAGCAGCGCCATCAGCGGGTCCGGCGCGTCCCGGAAGAACAGGTTGGCCACCGCCAGCGCCGTCGGCTCGTCCGGCGAGCAGTGCAGGAAGCCCTCGGTCAGCAGGGACGCGGCGGTGTACGGCCGACCCGGGTCGCGCAGCCAGTCGTCCAGCGGGGCGAGATGGTAGATCATGGCTCTTTTGTACCCTCCGTGGACCGGGCGGCGGGGCCAAGGGCGCGGCTCACAGGCCCGCCACCTTCGCCGTCGCCGCGATCTCGTACACCAGCGTCACCGTCCGGCGGCCGCCCGGCGGCAGCGGGACCTCCCAGCGGGCGATGCCCTCCGCGTCCAGTTCGTCCGGGGGCGGGGAGCAGTGCTCCTTGCGCAGCCGGACCTGGACCGCCGACACCTCCGAGACCGGGATGCGCTCGCGGACCGTCACGACCCGCTCGGCGTCCTCGCCCGGGGCGGAGAAGCGCGACAGGTGCAGGCGCACCGTGCGGGTCACCAGCGTCCGCTGGCCGGCCAGGCCCGCGCCCTCGCGGCGCTCGTCCGACTCCCGGACCACCCGCAGGCCGTCCGAGGAGCCGAAGGCCAGGCGCACCGGGGCGCCCGCCGCCGTGAACTCCAGGGCGCCCCGGCCGGTGTAGCCCGAGCCGCGGACCAGGTCCACCGGGCCCGCCAGCAGCGCGTGGCCCGCCGCGTTGCGGAAGTGCACCACCTCCGTCACCGCCTCGGACAGCTCCGGCGCCGCCGCGAACTCGCTGCGCGCCGCCGCCTCGAACGCGCTCACCGGCACCCGGTGCGCCCGGCCGTCCGCGGCCACCGACACCGGGCCGTCCACCCGCAGCACCCGCACCTCGCCGCCGTCGTCCACGCCCGGCAGGCCCGGCTCCAGCGGGCCGGCGTCGGAGACCGCCTGCTCGCGCAGCTCCACCTCCACCGTCCGCTTCTCCTGCGCCGAGCGCTCCCGCAGCACCAGCCGGTCCTCGACCAGCACCGGGGGCTCGCCCGCCAGCGCCGACCGCGCCGTCGACAGCGTCAGCCGCACCCCCGACCAGTCCTCGCCGGTGCGCTGCCACACCACCGCGTCGCTCTCCAGCCGCAGCGTGCCGCCGACCAGCTCCGCCCGGTACGCCGGACGCCACAGCGCGCACGCCGTCAGGTGGCCCACCCGGGCCAGGAACCGGCCCGCGCGGGTGCACTGCACCGACAGCTCCACGAACGCCAGCAGCTCGGCCGGCTCCCGCTCCGCGAGGTCCAGCGCCTCCTCGGCCCGCGCCAGCTCCTGCGCCAGCTCCGCCGAACGCCGCCGCGAGGCCCGCAGCCGCTCGCCGCACGACTCGCGCTCCGCGTCCACCCGGTCCAGCTCGCGCGACCAGCGGGCCTGCTCCAGCTCGCCGCAGCCCGCGCCCTCGCCGATCTCCCGCAGCAGGTCCGCCGCCAACTGGCCCAGCAGCGCCAGCCTGGCCTGCAGCCGCTCCTGGCGGGCCGACTCGGCCAGGTGCTCGCGCTCCAGGCCGTGCACCCGGCGGCGCAGCTCCGAGTCGTCCGGCCCCGGCGGCAGCGGCGCCGCCGGCTGCCAGGACCGCACCAGCCGCACGTCCAGCACCTTCGCCGCGTCCGTCGGCGCGCCCTCCCCGTCCAGCACCGCCGCGTGCAGCGTGCGGTCCACCGCCAGCGCCGTCACCGGGCCCAGCCGCAGCCGGTGCACGCCCGGCGCCAGCTCCAGCTCCGCCGTCCGCTCCAGCTGCGCCCGGTCCTCCAGGCACGTCACCGCGGTCACCGGGAGGGGAAAAGTCTCCTCGTACACGTTCAACTCCTCCGATTCCCGCCGACCACGGCCTTGGCGGCCGGGATGCGGATCACGTAACCGCCCGTCAGCTCCACCGAACCACCCGGCGGCACCACCACCCGCCGCAGCCGCGCCGAGGACGGCACCTGCGCGGACGGCTCCGCGGGCGGCGACCAGCCCGGCCGCTCCTCGATCCGCACCTCCGGGTCGCCCGACACCGGGACCCGCTCGCGGACCTCCACCGACGCCTCGTGCGGCAGCCGGTTCACCAGCTCGATCCGCACCGCGTGGTCCAGCACCGTCGTCGAGTTCAGCACCCCCGACGTCGACTCCCGCACCTCGACGTGCCGCGCCACCCGCAGCTCCTCCGCCCGGCCCAGGCCCAACTCCCGCACCCCGCCCGGCGCCAGCGTCGGCAGCCCCGCCGTCAGCAGGAAGTCACCGTCCACCGTCACCTCCACCGGGCCGGCCAGCAGCGCGTGCGCCGTCGCGTTCGACAGCTCCAGCACCGCGTACACCGCCTCCTCCACCGACGGGACGCACACGTAGCTCGTGCGCACCCCCACCGGCAGCTCCGCCACCGTCACCGTGTGCCACACCCCGTCCGAGGGGACGTGCGCGGGCGCCTGCGCGTCGAAGCGGTGGTCGAACGAACCCGCCGACGCCCGCGGCCAGGACCCGTACCGCGGCAGCGGCAGCCGGCTCACCTCCTCCGCCCCGCGCAGCGCACCGCCCGGGCGGGACGGCGACGGCTCCGGGAACAGCCGGCCCCGGCGCAGCGGCTCCTGCTCCGGGCCCGCCAGCACCAGCGCCGCGTAGTCCAACTGCTCGGACGACGGGCGCGGGTCCGGCACGGCGGCCTCCGCGGGCGGGGGCGGCACGGCGCCCGGCGGCGGGGCGAACGCCGCGCTGCGCGGCGCGGCCGAACCGTACGCGGCGCCCGGCGGCACCGGGCCCGACGGCGCGGGCGGCGGAGCGGCGGCGGCCACCGGCATCGGCATCGGCGCGGCCGCCATCGGCGGGGCCTGCGGCACGAAGGACGCACCCGGGGCCGCCGGGGCGCCGCCCGCGCGGGCCGCGCGGGCGACGGGCCGCGGCGGGCCCGCGGACACCGCCACCGGGAGCGGCGGCGGCTCCGGTTTCGAGCGCTGCGCGTCCTCCCAACCGTCGAACAGCCCCGCCAGGCCCGCCGGTTGCGCCCGCCACCCCGAGGGCGCGGGCGCCGCCTGGCGGCGGCCGATCCGCAGCGAGGCCAGCTCCGGCAGGCCGCCCCCGCCCACCAGGCTCGCCGTCGACAGCGCCAAGCGCACCCCCGACCAGTCCTCGCCCGTCCGCTGCGCCACCGACGCCCGCAGCACCAGCCGCGCCGAACGCTCGCCCCGGTGGTGCGCCAACCGGTACGTCGGCACCCACACCGCGCCCGGCACCGCGTACTCCACCTCCAGCTCCACCGGGCCCTCGCCGCGCACCGTCAACTCCGCGCAGGCACCCGTCTCCACCCCGCCCGGCTGCTCGGCGCTCGACCCGGCCCGCACCCGCGCCGCCGCCACCTCGAAGGCGTGCTCCGCCAGCCGCAACTGCTGGGCCAGCTCCACCGAGCGCTCCTGCAGCACCTCCAGCCGGGCGTCCACGAACTCCGCCAGCGCCAGCACCGCGTCCGCCGGGGCCCGCCGGTGCCCGTCCTCCCGGCGCCGCTGCGGCGGTACCGCGCGCAGCGCCGCCACCTCGGCGATCCGCGCCCGCAGGCGGTCCCGGCGCTCCTCCAGCCGCTCGACCTCGGCCTGCAGCTCGGTCAACTCCCGATCCCAGGACGGGCGTTCGTCCGGAGTGCGGACCCGCGCCGGGTAGCCCAGCCGGGCCTCGGCGACCCGCCCCGCACCCGACAGCACCCGCACCCGCAGCGAGCCCTCCGCGGCCAGCCGCGGCAGCCCCGCCACCCGCACCCGGCCGTCCGCCGGGAGCACGCCCGACGCCCGGCGGCGGCACACCGCGCCCACCGCGTGCACCACCACCGAGTCCAACCTCGACTCCCACACCGCCCGCTGCCCCGCCACCTGGCCCCCTTCGCCACCGGCCCGCTCCCCGGACCCGGGCGCCCAGTCTGCACCCAACCCCCGTCACCGCACCCGGATTTCCGCTGCGCGTCGGCCCCGCGGCCCGCCCGGGCGGTGTGCGCGGGAGCGCACGCGTACGAGAGGATGAGCCCAGCAGACGCGAACCGCACCCGGGAGACGAGAAGCCGCCATGCGCACAGCCGCCGTCATCGGCACCGGACTGATCGGCACCTCCGCCGCGCTCGCCCTCACCCGCCGCGGGATAAGCGTCCACCTGGAGGACGCCGACGCCGACGCCGCCCGCACCGCCGCCTCCCTCGGCGCGGGCACCACCGAACCCGCCGACGCCCCCGTCGACCTCGCCGTCATCGCCGTCCCCCCGGCCCTGGTCGGCAAGGTCCTCGCGGACTGCCAGCGGCGCGGCCTCGCCCGCTGCTACACCGACGTCGCCAGCGTCAAGGCCGGACCGCGCAGCGAGATCACCGCGCTCGGGCTCGACACCGTGCACTACATCGGCTCCCACCCGATGGCCGGACGCGAGCGCTCCGGGCCGCTCGCCGCCACCGCCGACCTCTTCGAGGGGCGGCCCTGGGTGCTCACCCCCACCGCCGACACCGACACGGAGACGCTCAACGCCGCGCTCGAACTCGTCGCGCTGTGCGGGGCCATGCCGATCGTGATGGACGCCGCCGACCACGACCGGGCCGTCGCCCTCGTCTCGCACGCCCCGCAACTGCTCTCCTCGCTCGTCGCCGCCCGGCTGGAGCACGCCGAGGAGACCGCCGTCCGGCTCTCCGGGCAGGGCGTGCGCGACGTCACCCGCATCGCCGCCTCCAACCCCGCGATGTGGATCGACATCCTCTCCGCCAACGCGGGCGTCGTCGCCGACGTCCTGGACGACCTCGCCACCGACCTCGCCGCGACGGTCGCCGCGCTGCGGGCCCTGCAGGCGGCCGACGAGGGCACCCGCCGCGAGGGCGCGGCGGGCATCGAAGCGGTCATGCGACGCGGCAACACCGGCCAGGCCCGCATCCCCGGCAAGCACGGGGCCCCGCCCACCCGCTACGAGACGGTCACCGTCGTCCTCGGCGACCAGCCCGGCGAGCTCGGCCGCCTCTTCGGCGAGGTCGGCGCGCTCGGGGTGAACATCGAGGACGTGACGATCGAGCACTCGACGGGGCAGCAGGTCGGTCACGTGCAGCTCGCGGTCGCTCCGGTGGCGGCGCGGGGGTTGGCGGCGGGGTTGCGGGAGCGCGGGTGGGGGGTTCGGGAGTAGGCGGGGGGTCCGCTGCGCGGGGCTCGGGGGAGGGGCGGTGGCGGGGGGAACGGGGGCGGGCGGGCGTCCATTAACCTTGAGGGTGAGTCGTTGTGCCCTGAGAGAGAGGTTCGCCCCGTGGACAGTGTCGACCGAGCGTCGAGCGGCCCGGTCGTCGTCGCCATCGACGGACCTTCGGGGTCCGGGAAGTCGACCGTGTCGCGGGCGGTGGCCGCGCGGCTGGGGCTGAGCTTCCTGGACACCGGTGCGATGTACCGGGCGATGACCTGGTGGATGCTCGCCAACGGGGTGGACGTCGAGGACGCGGAGGCGGTGGCCATCGCCTGCGGGAAGCCGGTGATCGTGTCCGGGACGGACGCCGAGGGGCCGACCATAACGGTGGACGGGCAGGACGTGTCCGGCCCGATCCGCGGACCCGAGGTGACCGCCAAGGTGAGCGCCGTGGCGGCCGTTCCGGCGGTGCGGGCGCGGCTGGTGGAGCTGCAGCGCGGCTGCGCCTCGCACGCCGGGCGCGGCATCGTCGCCGAGGGCCGGGACATGGGCTCCGTGGTGTTCCCGGACGCCACCGTGAAGGTGTTCCTGACCGCCTCCGAGCTGGCCCGGTCCGAGCGCCGCGCCGCGGAGCTGCGGGCGAAGGGCGTGGACGAGGCGACCATCACCGCGATGGCCGCCGACCTGGCCCGCCGGGACGCCGCGGACTCCTCGCGGGCGACCGCCCCGCTGACCCGGGCCGCCGACGCGGCCCTGGTGGACACCAGCGAACTCACCCTCGACCAGGTGATCGACACGATCGCCGCCCTGGTGGAGGAGAAGGCCGGTCTGACCGCCGCCTGAGGCGGGCGGGAACGGAACGGCGACGACGCACGTCCGACCGCGCGAGATCCGCGCGGTCCGCGCTGCCCTCCGGGCAGGTACGCACGGCACGCCCCTGGGAAGGGCCGGGCCGGGAAACGGAAAACGGAACATGAGCAACGACACCACCGCCCACCACGGCGAGCTGGGTGACGCCGAGTACGCCGAGTTCATGGCGCTGGCCGCCGAGGAGGGCTTCGACGGCGACGAGGTCGACGCCGAGCTGGAGGGCCACGGCCCGCTGCCGGTGCTGGCCGTCGTCGGCCGCCCGAACGTCGGCAAGTCGACCCTGGTCAACCGCATCATCGGCCGCCGCGAGGCGGTCGTCGAGGACCGGCCGGGCGTGACCCGCGACCGGGTCAGCTACGAGGCGATGTGGGCCGGGCGCCGGTTCAAGGTCCTCGACACCGGTGGCTGGGAGATCGACGTCCTCGGCCTCGACGCGATGGTCGCCGGGCAGGCCGAGCTCGGCATCGAGCAGGCCGACGCGGTGCTGTTCGTGGTGGACGCCAAGGTCGGCGCCACCGACACCGACGACGCCCTGGTCCGGCTGATCCGCCGCTCCGGCAAGCCCGTGGTGCTGTGCGCCAACAAGGTCGACGGCCCGTCCACCGAGGCCGAGGCCGCGTACCTGTGGTCGCTCGGCCTGGGCGAGCCGTACCCCGTCTCGGCGCTGCACGGCCGCGGCTCCGGCGACCTGCTGGACGCGGTGCTGAAGGTGCTGCCGGAGGCGCCGCCGCAGCTGTTCGGCGACGGGCAGGCGCCCGGCGGGCCGCGCCGCGTCGCGCTGATCGGCCGGCCGAACGTCGGCAAGTCGAGCCTGCTGAACAAGGTCGCCGGCGAGGACCGGGTGGTCGTCAACGAGCTGGCCGGCACCACCCGCGACCCGGTCGACGAGCTGATCGAACTCGGCGGCAAGACCTGGAAGTTCATCGACACCGCCGGTATCCGCCGCCGCGTCCACCTGACCGCGGGCGCGGACTTCTACGCCTCGCTGCGGACCTCCGCGGCGCTGGACAAGGCCGAGGTCGCGGTCGTCCTGATCGACGCCAGCGAGACCCTCGCCGAGCAGGACACCCGGATCATCTCGATGGCCGTCGAGGCCGGGCGCGCCGTGGTCATCGCCTACAACAAGTGGGACCAGCTGGACGAGGAGCGCCGCTTCTACCTGGAGCGCGAGATCGAGCGCGACCTGGTGCAGGTGCAGTGGGCGCCCCGGGTGAACGTCTCGGCGAAGACCGGGCGGCACATGGAGAAGCTCGTCCCGGCGATCGAGACCGCGCTGGCCGGGTGGGAGACCCGCATCCCGACCGCCCGGCTGAACGCCTTCCTGGGCGAGCTGGTGGCGGCGCACCCGCACCCGATCCGCGGCGGCAAGCAGCCGCGCATCCTGTTCGGCACCCAGGCGGGCACCCGTCCGCCGCGGTTCGTGCTGTTCGCGTCCGGCTTCCTGGAGGCGGGCTACCGCCGCTTCGTCGAGCGCCGCCTGCGCGAGGAGTTCGGCTTCGTGGGCACCCCGATCTCGATCTCGGTCCGGGTCCGCGAGAAGCGCGCCAAGAAGAAGTAGCGGGGAAGTGACGAGGAGGGGCCGCGGACACCGTCCGCGGCCCCTCCTCGTCACTTCTGCCGTCAGGCGTCCCGGCCCGGGGGCAGTGACAGCACCGAGCGGTGCCGGCCGCCCGCGGTGCCGCCGGCGGCCGGGACGCCCAGGTAGCCGGTGGCGACCCAGCCCTGGCCGTTGGCCTGGGCGGCGGAGGTCTGCGCGGGCATGAACTGGGGCGCGCCCGGGGCCTGTCCGGCGTGCGTCTCGAAGGACTGCTGCTGCGGGGACCCGGACGGCTGGGGCTGCGGTTCGCGGACCGCGAAGCCGGTGAACCTCATCCCCTCCTCGCCGGAGCGGTCGCCGGGCAGCGCCCGGAACATCCGGCGGTACTCGGAGTACAGCGTGTCGTAGATCGGCGTGGTCGACACCGGGTGCTCGGCGTCGTAGGACGGGCGCATGTTCGGGATCGACCGGCCGGCGCCGCCGGGGCCGGACTGGACGGAGGGACGGCCGGGGGACGCGAGCTCGTAGCTGTACACGTAGGAGCCAACGAGCGAGACCGGCTTGGGATGCGGGGGCGCGGCCCCCAGTCCTATGCCGGTGGTGGTGCTGGTGTCCTGGTCAACGGCCGTCCGGGCGGGCGGGACGGTGGGCGGGGCGGGGGCGTGTCCGGCGGCGGCCGGGTCGTTCACGGGGTCGGTCATCGGCGCGTCCCCGCTCAGGTGCCGGCCAGCGGGAGCATCCCGGCGGCGAGCAGGCCGCGGGCCGCGGCCCGGTCCATGGCGATCCGCAGCAGGTCCTCGCGGGGCTGGCGGCCGATGGTGCCGGCCGGCACCGCGTACATGATCACCTCGGACTTGCGGGCCGCCGCGGCCCGCCAGCCCGGGGTGACCTGGAGCGGCTGGTGGGCCTGCCACCAGGCGGCCGAGCCGCCGGTCGCCGAGGGCTGCAGGATCGCGTGCAGCTGCCCCATCGCCATCAGCACCGACCAGCCCGCCCGCGGGCGGGCCGGGGGCTGGTTGACGTCCTGGACGATCTGGAAGCCGTGCTCGGTCAGCAGCGAGAGGAACTCGTCCTCGCCGAGGGCGCTGCCCGGTCGGCCGACCGGCCCGGTCGGCTCGACCACCAGCGCGGCGTGCTGGGTGTCGCCGCACAGCACGATCCCGCAGGTCACGCCGAGGACCGCGGGCTGCGGCTGACCGGGCGGGGCGGTCGGCGGGGCGGTGATCGGCTCCGGGATGCTCACCTCCACCGCCGGTTCCGGCGCGGTCGGCGCGGGCGCCACGGCCCCGGCGGGCAGCGCGGCGTCCGCGCCCTGGCTGATCGACTCCACGGCGCCGCGCAGCTGCTGCTCGTCCACCGGCACCACCTGGGACGGCACGCAGCGGGCGTGCGCGAAGGCCAGCACCGCGGTCTCCTCGCCGACGAACAGGACGGTGCTGGTCG
This sequence comes from Kitasatospora phosalacinea, assembly GCF_030268885.1. Classification (GTDB taxonomy): domain Bacteria; phylum Actinomycetota; class Actinomycetes; order Streptomycetales; family Streptomycetaceae; genus Kitasatospora; species Kitasatospora phosalacinea_C. Next base: position 21,236 of record NZ_BSSA01000041.1, on the reverse strand, counting down.
GCTCGTGCAGCGAGTCGCCCGGTTGTCGGCAGGAGGTGCAGTCGTACGCGTCGGGCGCGTGGGCGCCCGCGAGCAGGCTCTCGGCCTCGTCGTCGCCGATCTCGGCGCGTACGTCCTCGCTCACCTCAAGCATGCGCGGCACTGATGACTCCTCGTTCGCCCTGACGTTCCAGGTGCTGGTTCCGGTGCCCCCGGGCGGGACGTCCCGGGCGCGCGGCGCGGGGAGCGCCGACCGCCATTACCAACGGGAGGTTGTGGCTGGGGTCACGGGTGAGCGGCCGGGCGACGGGATTTGCACGGCTCCTGATCGCCGTGTGTGCGCGGAGGATCACATTCTGTCGACGCTGTGCCCGACCTCACACGGGTCAAACTGTGGCCGGGGTCATATTCCCATATGGTTTGATCTTGGAAGAAGCGGATGAAACGGACATTTCTCTTCGATTGCCGTGATCGATACCGCCGGTAACGCCGCTTTGACCTGGGATGACCGGAAAGTGTTTGGCGCTGCGGAGCCCGAATCGTAGGTTTTTGCCCGGTGCAACGAGCACCTCCCGGGTTCACCCCCGACGCACGGCCCGCCTCCGGCTCACCCCGGAACACGGGCCCGGCGCCCACGGCGCGACGGCAGCCAGCCGCCGCCGGGGATGCGGACAGGTGGCCGGGGCGGCAAGCGGCACGTCCGACACGTGCACGGCCCGCCCACCGGACTTGGCGAGCGAACACGGCCCAGCTGGGGCCTGGTTCCGCCTGCCCATCCCGGGAATGTCGAGAGGAATCTCATGACCTTCCGTAACGAGACCGCCGCTGCCACCACCGCCACCAAGCGCAACCGCGTCCGCGCGGCCGTCGTCGGCGGCGCCCTGCTCGCCGTCCCGGTGGCCGGCCTCGTCACGGCCAACTCGGCCTCCGCCGCGGACGTCTCCACCTGGGACAAGGTCGCGATGTGCGAGTCGACCGGCAACTGGTCGATCAACACGGGCAACGGCTTCTACGGCGGCCTGCAGTTCACCTCCTCCACCTGGGCCGCCTTCGGCGGCACCGCCTACGCCCCGCAGGCCAACCTGGCCACCAAGGCGCAGCAGATCGCGATCGCCGAGAAGGTGCTCGCCTCCCAGGGCCCCGGCGCCTGGCCCGTCTGCTCCGTCCAGGCCGGTCTGACCAAGGGCGGCGCCCCGGCGCAGGTCGACACCTCCTCGTCGTCCAGCAGCTCGACCTCCTCGAAGTCGACCTCCTCCTCCTCGAAGTCGACCTCCTCGAAGTCGAACACCGCCACCTCGGACGACACCGCCAAGGCGTCCCGCTCCGAGTCCCGCGCCCAGGCCCCCAAGGCCGCCGCGCAGGAGGCCCCGAAGCAGACCTGGAAGAACAAGTCCGCTGCGGCGACCGGCACCAACACCTCCGGTGGCAGCTACACCGTGAAGTCCGGCGACACCCTGTCCAAGATCGCGGACAGCCTGGGCGTCGACTGGCACACCCTGTACAGCAACAACTCCGGTGTCGTCGGCGGCAACCCGGACCTGATCTACCCGGGCCAGGTCCTGTCGGTCTGACCCACCCCCGGAAGCACCGCTTCCACCGGGACCGCCCGCCGGTCCCACCCTGTCGGCGTGAAGCCGCCACCCCCGGCCGTGGGGTGGCGGCTTCCGCCGTTCCCGGGACGAGGCGGTGCCGGGGCCGTCGCGGGGCCGGTGCCGTCGTGGGTCCGGGGCGGTGCCGGGGGCGCCACCCGCTCGGCGGTGTCCGGAGGGTGGGGCGGCGGGTGCCGTGCGTAGCGTCGGGGGATGCGGATACCTCGCTCGTACGGACGGGGGCTGGCCGTGCTAGGCCTGCTGCTCCCCGCCGCCGTCGCCCTGACCGCCGGTACGCCCGCCGCCGCCCGCCAGAGCACGCCCGACCTGGTGTGGGACCGGCTCGCCGACTGCGAGAGCGACGGCGACTGGCAGGCCGACACCGGCAACGGCTACTACGGCGGCCTGCAGATCTGGCCGCCCACCTGGCGCGAGGCCGGGGGCCTGCGCTACGCCGACCGGCCCGACCACGCCGGTCGGCGCCAGCAGATCGCCGTCGGCGAGGAGATCCTGCGCCTCCAGGGCTGGCAGGCCTGGGGCGGGTGCGCGCGGGAGATCGGGATGCTGTAGCCGGCCGCCCCGGCCGCCGGCTACCAGGCGCGGCCCTCGGGGAGGGCGGACAGCTCCGGGGCGGAGAGGTGCGGGACGCGGAAGACCGCCGTCGAGCCGTCCGGGGCGGCGGGGTCGTCCGGGGCGGCGGGGACGGCGGTCCGGAGGACGAAGCGCAGCAGCTCCCAGCGGTCCGGGTCGAGGGCGAGGACGGCGGTGTGCACCTCCGGGTGGCGGGCCAGCTCGCGCACCTCCTCGGTGGCGCGCTCCACGTGCGCGGCGAGGGCCAGCGGGTCCGGGTCGGTCGGGACGGTGCTCAGGCGGCGGGTCGCGACGGGCGGGACGGGGACGGCGGCGCGGGCCGGGCCGGAGAAGTGCGCCAGCACCGTCCAGTGCCGGACGGTCGGTCGGCCGAAGTCCCGGACGATGTTCTCGAAGCCGCCGCCGCCGACCAGGAAGCGGGCCGCCGCGCCGTCCGAGCGCCACACGTAGAACGGCGCGTACTGGTTGACCGGCGAGCCGTCCGCGCCGCGCTCGCGCAGCAGCCACGCCTTGAGGCCGAGCCCCGGGCGGTCGTCCAGGAGCGGGGCGCCCGCCTCGATCCGGCGGCGGATCACGGCGAGGTCGTAGTCGGCGGGCAGGGTGATCTCGTACTGCTTGGCGAGCACGGGCCGTCCTTCGGGGAGGGGCGGGGAGGGGGCGGGGAGGGGGCTGGGAGGGTCAGCGGGTCGGGGAGAGCAGGGCGAGCAGGCCGCTGACGGCCTGGTCGAACGGGCCGGGGTCGCCCGCCGCGCGGGCCAGCACGTAGCCGCCCTGCAGGACGGCGACCACGGTCGCGGCCGTGCCGGACGGGTCGAGGGAGGGCGGCAGCTCCCCGTTCGCCCGCCCCTCCGCCAGGACCTCCGCGAGCCGCCCGCGCAGCCAGCCGAGGGTCTCCTCGACCGGGGCGCGCAGCACCGGGTCGGCCATCACCTCCGGGTCCTGGGTCAGCCGCCCGACCGGGCAGCCGCGCAGCACGTCGCGCTCGCGGTGCAGGTACGCGGCGACCCGCTCGACCGCCGTGCCCGGGCCGGACAGCAGTCCGTCGGCGAGGGCCCGCAGCTCCCCGGCGGTGCGGGTGATCGCGGCGAGGGCGAGGTCGGGCTTGCCCGCGAAGTGGTGGTACATGCTGCCCTGCCCGGCGCCCGCGCGCTGCTGGATGGCCCTCGGGCTGGTGCCGGTGTAGCCGCGCTCCCAGAGCAGTTCGCGGGTGGCTTCGACGAGGCGGTCGGCGGTGGTGGGCGCTTCCTGGGTCACGACGGCACTGTACATACCAGTAGGTACAGTCGGGAAGGGGGTGACGCGCGGTCAGGAGGCTCCGGGTGCGGGGCCGGGGGCGGAGGCGGGGCCGGGGGCGTTCAGGCGGCGGCGGGTTCGCCGCGGGCGGCCCGGACGGCCGGGGGGACGGCGGAGGGCAGCGCGGCGGACGGGTAGCGGTGCAGCAGGGCGGCGGTGACCGCGTCCGGGTCGACCGGCTTGCCGAGTTCGGTGGTGAACGCCCGCAGGTAGTCGCCGGTCCAGGCGATCGGGTCGGGGACCGCGGCGTCCGCGGGTACGGGGGTGGTCAGGTGGCGGTGGCCCGGGACGGTGCGCAGCGGCTCCAGCGCCGTCATCTCGTCCAGCAGGTCGATCCACGCCTCGCGCTGCGAGGCCAGCGGGGTCGCGGCCAGCCACGGGTGCACGTTCAGCCAGAGCAGCGGGCCGCCGAGCAGCGTCCGGCTGCGGTGCTCCCACAGGTAGTGCAGGTCGGGCAGTCCCAGGGACGCCCCGCGCAGCTCCAGCCGGTGGTCCTCCAGCTCGACGGCGTCACCCTCCAGCGGCTCCAACGCGACCAGGCGGGACGGGAGTTCGTCCCCGAGACCGGCCCAGGCGGCGCGGACCGCGAGGTGCTCGCGCTCGATCCGGTCGCGGACCGGGGGCGGGGCGAGGAAACGGGCCTCCGGGAACGCGTCGCGCAGCACCTCCGCCGCCAGCCAGCAGTCCGGCGCGTGGTGGGGCACCAGGACGGTGCTCAGCCGACGGCCCGAACGCTCCACCTCCCGGGCCAACCGTCGCCCGTCCGAGAGCCGCAACCCCGTGTCGACCAGGACCGAGCGGTGCTGACCGAGGACCAGCACCGCGGTCTTGTGCAGGGAGGGCGCGGGAAGGTCGACCACGCGGAACTCCAGCGGATGCATCGTGCAACCTCCTCCGGGCGGGGACGGCCCCCACACCAGGGTCCGACGGGAGGGCGGTGGGCGCATGCGGGGGGTGGAAGTGCCTGCGGCGGGCTGGGGAGGGGATCGCCTGCGGCGGGCTGAGGGGGGAGCGGCTGGGTTGGGAGGGCGGTGGGCGCATGCGGGGGGCGGGGATCGCCTGCGGCGGGCTGAGGGGGGAGCGGCTGGGTTGGGAGGGGCGGTGGGCGCATGCGGAGGTGGAAGTGCCTGCGGCGGGCTGGGGCGGGGATCGCCTCAGGCAGGTTGGGGGGCGCCTGCGGCGGGTTGGGAGGGGGCCGGTGGGCTGCGGGGGTGGGGTTGCGGTGGGCCGGGGGTGTGGGTGGTGGGTGGCAGCATGGGGGGCATGCGCGGTGGCGGGGTGTTCGTCGGGGAGCTGTTCGGGCGCGGGCGCGAGGAGCCTGCGGACGGCGTCGTGCTGCTGCCGGGGTGGCTGACGGCCGAGGAGCAGCGGGAACTGGTCGCGGCTTGCCGGGAGTGGGCGCGTCCCCCCGCCGGGATGCGCACGGTGGTGCTGCCCGGCGGCGGGGTGATGTCGGTGCGGACGGTCTGCCTGGGCTGGCACTGGTACCCGTACGGCTACGCGCGGACGGTGGTGGACGGGGACGGGGCGCCGGTGAAGCCCTTCCCGGAGCGGCTGGGGGCGCTGGCCCGGCGGGCGGTGGCCGAGGCGTACGGGGAGCGGGCGGGCGCGGTCGCGGGGGCGGCGGGGTTCGCGCCGGACGTCGCGCTGGTGAACCACTACCCGCACGGGGCGCGGATGGGACTGCACCAGGACCGGGAGGAGCGGGTGGACGCCCCCGTGGTGTCGCTGTCGCTGGGGGACGAGTGCGTGTTCCGGCTGGGGAACCCGGAGGGGCGGGGCCGGCCCTGGACGGACCTGCGGCTGTGCAGCGGCGACCTGCTGGTGTTCGGCGGGGCCAGCCGCTTCGCGTACCACGGCGTGGTGCGGACGCTGCCGGGCACCGCCGACCCGGCGCTGGGCCTGACCGGGCGGCTGAACATCACCGTCCGGCAGTCCGGGCTGGAGTAGCCCCCCGCGTGCCGTCCGGCGGTCCGGGCGGGGCGGCCGGGCGCCCGCGCGCCGGGGAGCGGGAATGCCCGGCGGGCGCGGAGACTTGTGCTGGACGGACGAGGCGTTCGGCGGCACACCCCTGCCCGTCGGCCGTCCGTCCGGACGTCCGGAGAGGGAGCGATACATGGGAACCCCCGTCGACCAGCTCGTCGACCTGCTCGACTTGGAGCGGATCGAGCTGAACATCTTCCGCGGCCGCAGTCCGGAGGAGTCGCTGCAGCGCACCTTCGGCGGGCAGGTGGCCGGGCAGGCGCTGGTCGCCGCGGGCCGGACGGTCGAGGAGGACCGGCCGGTGCACTCGCTGCACGCGTACTTCCTGCGCCCCGGCGTGCCCGGCGTGCCGATCGTCTACCAGGTCGAACGGACCAGGGACGGGCGCTCGTTCACCACCCGCCGGGTGCTCGCCATCCAGGGCGGGCGGACGATCTTCGCGCTCACCGCCGACTTCCACCGGCCCGAACCCGGCGGCATCGAGCACCAGTTCCCGATGCCGGACGTCCCCGACCCGGAGAGCCTGCCCAGCGCCCTGGACGAGGTCGGGGCCCGGCTCGGCGAACTGCCCCCGTTCATCAGCCGCCGCCAGCCCTTCGACATCCGCTACGTGAACCGGCTGAAGTGGACGCGAGAGGAGCTCGACGGCGTCGAGGCCCGCAGCGGCGTGTGGCTGCGCACCAACGGCGCGCTGCCCGACGACCCGCTGATCCACGTCTGCGCGCTCACCTACGCCAGCGACATGACGCTGCTGGACGCCGTCCGCGCCCCCGTCGAACCGCTGTGGGGCGAACGGAACTTCGACATGGCCTCGCTGGACCACGCGATGTGGTTCCACCGCCCGTTCCGCGCCGACGACTGGCTGCTGTACCGGCAGGAGTCGCCGATCGCGCACGGCGCCCGCGGCCTGGCCCGCGGCGAGATCTACGACCGCCAGGGGCAGTTGGTGGTCTCGGTGATGCAGGAGGGATTGTTCCGCCCGCTCGCCCGACCCTGAACGGGCCCGCGGGGCACGGGGGTGGTGACCTGACCGAGCTACCGGCGGAAGCGGCCGGGGAGCAGAGCGACTTGGGAGGCAGTCCGATGACCGACACCGCAGCCGAAGCCTGGCAGCGCTGGACGGAGGCCCGGAGCGCCGCGGCCGGCGCGCCGCACGGGCCGCTGGCCCTGACCGGCACCCACTGGCTGGAGCCCGCCCCCGCGGAGGTCCCCGGCCTGCCCGGCCGCTGGTGGGCCGAGGACGGCGCGGTCTGCGCCGAACTGCGCGCCGGGGACGGCGTCCACGTCGAGGGCGAGGGGGCGGGCCGCGAGGCGACCGGCCGCCTCGCGCTGCGCCCCGACACCGACCGGCACCCGCAGAACGCCGTCCTGGGCGACAAGCGGCTGGTCCCGATCGAGCGGGAGGGCGAGCTCGCCCTGCGGGTCTTCGACCCGGACGCCCCCGCCCGGGCCGCGTTCGCGGGCATCTCGGTCTACCCGTACGCCCCCGACTGGGCGGTGCCCGCCGTGTTCACCCCCTTCGCGGACGGCGCGCAGGCCCTGCTGGTGGAGAACGCCGACGGCAGGGCCCGCCCGCTCACCGTCGCCGGGCAGGTCGCGTTCACCCTGGCCGGGCGGCCGCACACGCTCACCGTCAGCGGCACCGGTGCGCCCGACGGCTCGGCCGGGCGGCTCAGCGCCGTCATCGCGGACGGCACCAGCGGCCGGGAGACGTACCGCTTCCGCTTCCTCACGCTGCCCGCGCCCGACGCCGACGGGCACACCGTGCTCGACTTCAACCGGGCGTTCCTGCCGCCCTGCGCGTTCGCCGACCACTTCATCTGCCCGTTCCCGCCGCCCGGCAACCGGCTGGAGGTCGCCGTGGAGGCGGGGGAGCGGCAGGTGGTCACGGTGTGAGCCGGGGCGGGAGCGCGGCCGTCCCGGTTTCTGAGAGCGCTCTCCGGGCGGGACAGCGGGCGGCTAGGCTGCTCGCAGCAGGAACGCGATCACGTGCGTGCGGCTGTGCGCGCGGAGGGTGGAGAGGAGCCCCGGGTGACCGAGTCCGAAGCGGGAGCGGGCGGGCGTCCGACCCTGGAGTCGGTGGCCGAACTGGCCGGCGTCTCCCGGGCCACCGCCTCCCGGGTGGTCAACGGCGGCGCGGGCGTACGGGCGGCGCTGCGCGAGAAGGTCGAACGGGCCGTCGCCGAACTCGGCTACGTGCCCAACCTGGCCGCCCGCACCCTGGTCACCCGGCGCAACCGGGCGATCGCCGTGGTCATCGCCGAACCCGAGGCGCGGTTCTTCTCCGACCCGTTCTTCGCCCAGCACCTGCGCGGCATCAGCCGCGAACTGGCCGCCGCCGACAACCAGATGGTGCTGCTGCTGGCCGAGGACGAACGGGACCACGAGCGGATCGGTCGCTACCTGTCCGGCGGCCACGTCGACGGCGTCCTGCTGTTCTCCCTGCACCGCTCCGACCCCACCCCCGAGACGGTGCACCGCCTCGGCCTGCCCTTCGTCATCGGCGGCCGCCCCGGCTGGCCCGGCGCCGAGTCCGCCCGCGACCTGGTCTACGTCGACAACGACAACCGCGGCGGCGCCCGGCTCGCCGTCCAGCACCTGCGCTCCATCGGCCGCGAGCGCATCGCCACCATCACCGGCCCGCTCGACCAGACCTCCTCCGTCGACCGCCTCGACGGCTACCGCGACCTGCTCCCCGACGGGGACGAGGACCTGATCGCGGTCGGCGACTTCACCGCCGACGGCGGCATCCGCGGCATGAGCGAACTCCTCTCCAGGCGACCCGACCTGGACGCGGTGTTCGTGGCCTCCGACGTGATGGCCTCCGGCGCGATCCGGGTGCTGCGGGCGGCCGGGCGGCGGGTGCCGGAGGACGTCGCGGTGGTGGGCTTCGACGACGTCGAGTCGATCGCGGCCTGGACGGAACCGAGGCTCACCACGATCCGGCAGGAGATCGAGGAGATGGGGCGGCTGATGACGCGGCTGCTGCTGCGACGGCTCAACGACCCGGGGGCGTCGGCGCCGTCGTCGGTGATCATTCCGACGCACCTGGTGGTGCGGGAGTCGGCCTGAGCGGCTGTCGCTCGATCGAGTTCGGTGTCCGCGGGCCCGCGTCCGCTCTCCCGGTCGCCCCGGTCGCCCCGGTCGCCTCGGTCGCCCCGGCCGCCTCCCGGAAGCTGACGACCGCCTCGCCGTTCTCCCGCGCCCATGCGGTGAGCATCCTGATGGGCTCCTCCAGGGTGCGCCCGAGATCGGTCAGGCAGTACTCCACGCGCGGCGGCGCCTCGGCGTACGCGTGCCGCTCGACGAGCCCGTTCGCCTGGAGCCGGCGCAGCGTCTGGGTCAGCACCTTGCGCGAGATGCCGCCGCTCAGCTCGACCAGCTCGCCGTGGCGCAGCGGCCCGTCGGTCAGCGCGAAGAGCGTGACCACGGACCACTTGCTGGCGATGATCTCCATGGCCAGGAGAGCGGGGCAGTCGGCGAGGAAGACTGTTCCGGGGCGCAGGCTCATGGTCCCGAAGGTTACCTGGAGGTACCTGACGGCCGCCTATCGTCGTCGAGGTGCGCACGTCTTCTGCCCGCATCTCGCATGATGGAGGTTCCAGCCGTGTTCGTCTCCCTCGTCGCCGTCACCGTGTTCATGTCGGTGCTCCTCCTGGTGTCGGCCGGGGCCAAGTCCCTGCGGACGCGTCACATCACCGAGCAGATGTCGACGCTCGGAGTGCCGCAGGGCATGATGGCCCTCCTGATCGGCGCTCAGGTCGCGGGCGCGGCAGGTGCGGTCGCCGGACTCCGGTGGGGGCCCGTCGGGATCGCCGCCGCGATCGGCCTGACGCTCTACTTCGCCGGGGCGGTCGCCTCCCACCTGCGCGTCGGCGACCTCAAGGGCGCGCCGCCGGCAGCGGTCCTCACCGTGGTCTCCGTCGCCCTGATCGTGCTGCGCGCCGCCACCCTCTGACGGCGGGTGGCGTCGGCCGGGGCCGGGCCGGTCGGGAGGGGCGGCCGCGGTGGGCGCCGTCAGCCGTCGGGGTGCCGGAAGTGGGCCAGTACGGTGTCCAGGGCGGCCCGTCCGGCCGGGCCCCAGGTGGGTTTGCCGCCCGGGAGGCCGTGCAGGCCCGCGTGGCCGATGCCGAGCAGGACCAGGGCGCGCAGGACGGCCCAGCCGCGGGCGCGGCGGACGGTGGCGGCGGTGGCCTCCGACCGTCCGGCGGGCTGGGCGGCGCGCCAGCGGGCGAGGCAGCGGCGGTCGGCGCCGGGCGGGAGGAGCAGCCAGGCGGCGGAGAGGTCGCAGGCGGGGTCGCCGGTGCCGAGGGAGTCGAAGTCGACGATCCCGCCGAGCGCGCCGTCGACCACCACGACGTTCGCCGGGTGCAGGTCGGAGTGCAGCCACACCGGCGGGCCGGTCCAGGCGGGGGCGGCCAGCGCGTCCGCCCAGAGCGTGCGCAGGTCGTCGGCGCGGACGCCGGGGGCGAGTCCGTGCAGGGTCTGCTCGAACTCGGCGATCCGGCGCTCGACGTCGGCGGCGAGCGGGGCGAGCGGGCCGCAGCGCGGGGTGGTGGCGGGCGCGTCGGCGGGGGCCGGGCGGTGCAGCGCCAGCAGGAAGTCGGCGAGGGCCTCGGCGGAGCGCGGCCCGTGCTCGGGGGCGATCGGGGCGTGGTCGGCGGGCTCGCCCGGCACCCAGGAGAACACCGCCCACGGGTACGGGTACCCGGCGCCCGGCAGGCCGTCGCGCCGCGGCACCGGGACGGGCAGCGGCAGGCGCGGCGCCAGCTCGGGCAGCCAGCGGGTCTCGTTGGCCAGGCAGGCGGGCGTGTGCCTGTCCCGGGGGAGCCGGACGGCGTGCTCCTCGCCGAGCCGCCACATCCGGTTGCCCCAGCCGCCCTCGACCCGGCGCAGCGTCAACTCGGCCAGGTCCGGGTGCTGTTCGCGGAGCAGGGCGCGCACGGTGTCGGCGTCGACGTCGAGTCGGCCGTCGGTGCCGGGTGCCGGGGCGGGCGGTGGCGTGTCCATCGGGGACGACCCTACGCCCCTGCGGTGCGGCGGTTCCCGGGGGGCGTTCCGCCGGTCGTCAGCCGACGACGCGGTAGCTGACCGCCGGGTAGGGGAAGTTGGCCCAGTGCAGGCTGCCGAGGGCGTAGGACAGGTCGTCGGACCGGCCGGGTCGGCCGGTGGTGCAGTCGGCGTTGAAGAAGACCTGGATGTTCGCGGTGGTGAGGTCGACGGCCGAGGCCGCGGCGGTCGGGAGGTCGTGGCAGCCGGTGTCGGTGGTGTCCACGGCGTACTGGGTGCCCGTCAGGTTGCTGCCGGTGGCGAAGTAGGCGACGGCGGCGTGCGGGAGTTCGACGGCCGCCGCGGGCTGGGCGAGGGCGGCGCCGAGCAGCAGGGCCGCTCCGGTGGCGGCGGTCGCGGTGAGGGTCGTGGTGCGGAGGGCGGCCATCGGGGCTCCTTCGTCGCGGGCGTGGGGGCGCGGGTGCTCGGCGCGGTGGCGGTGGGGCCGTGGCGCGAGCAGGTCAGTTACATCTTCAACAACCTCTGGTGGTCCCCGCAAGGCCCCGGCCGGGACGTGCACGGGCCCGCCCGGCCCGCGGCGGACGTGTCGGGTCCGCTGCGGGCCGGGCGGGGTGGTGGGAGGGACGGGATCAGTCGAAGGGGATCCGCAGTACGGAGGCGCTGCCCTGGGACTGCGTGGCACCGGTGCGCAGTTGGGCCGGGGCGTTGCCGAGGGCGGGCCAGACCTCGACCTTGACGGTGCCGTTGCTCAGGTTGGCGAGCGGGGCGCCGGTACTGGACTGCAGGCCCGCGGCGGCCGCGCCGTAGCGCTCCCAGCCGGGGACGGGGTCGGTGGCGAAGTAGCGGTAGGTCTCGGTCCGGTCGACGGTTCCGTTGCCGTCGAAGTCGTAGGAGACGCGGGCCTGTTGGGCGAGGGCGACGGTGGTGCCCGCGTCCACGTACAGGTCGAAGTCGGTGCTGCCGCCGGGTCGGACGGTGCCGGTGAGGTGGTCGATGGTGTACGTCAGCGGCTGGTAGGGCGTGCCGTCGTGGTTGGCGCCGCCGCCGGAGGCGATGGTGCTGCTGGTCGCGCCGGTGCCGTAGGCGGTGGTGAGGGTGCCGCCGGGCTGCAGGTAGAGCGTGTTGGCGCGGGTCTGCGGGGCGGTGGAGGAGGCCGAGGGGGAGGGGGACGGGGAGGCGGACGCGGAGGTGGACGGGGAGGCGGACGGGGACGGGGAGCCGGTGGCGCCGCCGGTGCCGCCGTCGGGCTTGGTGCCGCGTTCGGAGGCGGTGGAGCGGGCCGGGACGGTCAGGGTGTAGCCGTCCGAGAAGCGCACGGTGCGGGCGGCGGTGGTGTAGTTGTGCGCCACGTGGGTGCGGGTGGTGCCGTTGACGAAGACCGCGGCGGTGGGGGTGTCGGCGGTGGTCGCCGGGTCCAGGGTGCCGAGGGTCGCCAGGTTGTAGATCCAGTGGTAGGTGTGGGCCCTGGACTCGCCCTCCTCCGGGGTGTAGCCGCCCTTCCCGGCGTCCCAGTCGGCCTTGGCCGCGGCCGGGTCGGTCAGCGCCTCGGCCTCCCACAGCAGGTCGCGCCAGTCGGTGAACGCGCCGCCGTTGTTGCTCCTCAACTCGGCCAGGTTGGCGGCCAGGTCGTCCTTGCGGCGGGCCAGGTAGAGCGAACCCGAGGTGACGGGGAGGAAGTTGATGCCGTGGATCATGCCGGGCGCGGCCGTCCACCAGGTGGAGTAGGCGGCGCCGGAGCCCCAGACCATGCCGACGGTGGAGTGCTGGAAGGAGGACGGGAAGACCTGGTGGTCGGCGTCGAACCAGTACTGCTGAACGGAGTTGGCCTCGGTGGTGTACAGGTAGACGCCGAGGTCGCGCAGCGAGGTGTCGCCGGTCGCGGCGCCGAACAGCAGCAGTCCGGCGCTGAAGTTCAGCGACTCGGAGGAGGACTCCTCGTTGTTGCCCGCGGCGAACCCGGCGTGGCCGGAGGCCCAGCCGTGGCCCTCGTACGGGTCGAAGTTGCGCAGCCAGGGGAAGCGGGCGTCGGTGCGGTCGGTGTTGGCGGCGTCCTTGGCCAGCAGCTTGACCATGCCGCCCCACTGGCTGTCCGCCGCCCAGGCGGTGTCGTAGCGGGCGACGGTGGCGGCGGCCTGCACGAAGTAGCCGTAGTGGAAGTGGTGGTCGTTGAGTTCGGCGTCGGTGCCGTAGGAGGCCGGGTAGCCGATCAGGGTCTTCCAGGTGGAGTCGTACGCGAAGCCGGGTGACCCGGTGCCCGCGAACCAGGTCTGCAGCTTGCCCTTCATCAGTCCGAGCAGCTTGTCGCGGGCCGCGGTGTCGCCCAGCTGGTCGGCGATCGGCACCAGTTGGGCCATCCGGCCGAGCGCCTTGCCGACCCAGTAGGTGTCGGTGGCGCCGCTGAACGGGTCGCCCGCGTCGGAGACCTGGTGCAGGTAGGCGTCCAGCGCGGTGCGGTCGTACGCGCCGACGTCGGGCAGCGAGGGCAGCACGCCGGTGACGGTCTGCACGGTGGAGAAGGACGAGCCCTGGCGGACCTTCATGGGGCCGCGCGGCGAGACGTAGCCCAGCGTCGTGAGGGCGTCCGGGGTGGCCTGCCACTGCTGCGGGTAGAGCGCGAGCAGGGTGCCGGTGCCGGTGCCCTCCTGGGCGGTGGTGGTGGCGGTGAAGGTGGTGGTGAGCCTGCCCGCGGCCTGGTCGTAGTTCCAGCCGACCCTGGTGTCGGTGACGAAGTTGTAGGCGTAGCTGCGGAACTGCGCGAGGTCGGCGGCGGAGGGCAGCAGCGCGACCGAGTAGTAGTCCTTGCTGCCGAGGTTCGCGGTCAGGGTGGTGCCGTTGACGCTCCAGCTGCTGCCGGTGGGCGCGAACAGGCCGTAGTGGTGGCCGCCCACGGTGATGCCGAGCACGCTGCCCTGGTTGCTGAAGACGGTGGGCGCCGAGGCGGTGGTGACCTGCGCGGCGCCGCCGGTGGCGTGCGCGTACACGTACGGCAGGCCGTGGCCGACGGTGGCGCTGAAGGTGTGCGCGCCGTCCGCCCAGTACGGGGTGACCGTCCAGTCGGACCAGCCGTCGACCTTGGTGTCGGGGGAGTTCAGGCCGGCCACGCCGAGGGTGAGGTCCCGGGTGTGGGTGTAGTCGTACTGGCGGCTGTCGGAGGTGACGGTCGGCACGGTCGGGTAGCCGACCTCCAGGCCCGCGGCCTGGGCCTTGAAGGTCATCGGGTGGGCGTACAGGTTCTCCGAGTACGGGTTGCCCGCGTAGCGCTGGTAGATCAGCGAGGACCACCAGTCGTTGGTCGGGGCAGCCTGCCCGGCCATCCGGGCGGTGACCTTCGGGGCGACGGGCGCGCCGTCGGAGTTGCTCGGGCCGACCGTGCCGGCCGGGCGGGTGTCGGTGTAGCCGCCGAGTCCGACCCGGACGGTGGCGGCGGAGGCGCTGCCGGCGCCCAGGGCCGCCGTCAGCGTGGCCGCGGCGGCCAGCGCCAGGGTGGTCAGGGCGGCCGTGGGGCCGCGCAGGGAGCGGAGCTTCATGATCGTGTCCACCTTGAGTGGGGGCGGGGTGGTGCCTTATGAGAGCGCTCTCAGCCAGCGGACCGTATTGGCGGCCCCGAAGGGGTGTCAACCGCTCCGACACACACTGATGCGTTCAGAAAACGAATGCCCAGGTCGGCGTCCTCCGGAGATTACGTTCAGGTTTCGAGGGCTTGACGGGCGAACTTCCGTCCCGGCAGTCTCTCGGCATCGGTTGAGAGCGCTCTCAGGAACGGGGCGTCCGCCGATCGGCACAGCTCCCTCTTCTGCACTCCACCCACGCTCCCGCCCCGCCTGGAGGCATTCGCATGGCTACCCCGAGAGTCCGCCGCTCCACCGCTGTCCTGGGCAGCACCGTCCTGGCCACCGCGCTCCTGCTCAGCGCCTGCAGCTCCGGCGGCAGCGGGTCCAAGGACTCCGCCGACGGCAAGGTGACCATCACGGTGGACCTGTTCGGCACCTTCGGGTTCAAGGAGGCCGGGCTCTACGACGAGTACATGAAGCTCCACCCGAACGTCACCATCAAGCAGACCGACACCCAGGACGAGGGCCAGTACTGGCAGGCGCTGCAGACCAAGCTCGCGGGCGGCGGCGGCCTCGCCGACATCCAGGGCCTGGAGGTCGGCCGGGTGGCCAGCGTGGTGCAGAAGCAGGCCGACAAGTTCACCGACCTCAAGACCCTCGGCCTCGGCGACGTCAACGACGGCCTGGTCCCCTGGAAGGGCGCCGCGGTCAAGACCGCGGACGGCAAGGTGCTCGGCGCGGGCACCGACATCGGCCCCGAGGCGATCTGCTACCGCACCGACCTGTTCAAGGCCGCCGGACTGCCCACCGACCGCACCGAGCTCGCGCAGAAGTGGTCCACCTGGCAGGGCTACCTCGACCTCGGCAAGCAGTACGCCGCCAAGGCCGAGGCGGGCAACGCCTGGACCGACAGCGCCGCGGGCATGTTCACCGCCGAGGTCGGCCAGCAGAAGGTCCGCTACTCCGACGAGTCCGGCAAGGCCGTCTACGACAGCAGCCCGGCCGTGAAGACCGCGTGGAGCGACGCCACCGCGCTGGTCGCCGACGGCCTGTCCGCCAAGCTCGCCCAGTGGACCCCCGAGTGGAACAAGGCGTTCTCCACCGGCAAGTTCGCCACCCTCTCCTGCCCCGCCTGGATGATCGGCTACATCAAGGGCCAGGCGGGCGACACCGGCGCGGGCAAGTGGGACATCGCCCCCGGCCCCGGCAAGACCGGCAACTGGGGCGGCTCCTACCTGGCCGTCCCGCGCACCGCCAAGCACCCCAAGGAGGCCGCCGAGCTGATCAAGTGGCTGACCGCCAAGGAGCAGCAGGCCACCCTGTTCACCAAGCAGGGCTCCTTCCCCTCCTCGACGGGCGCGCAGCAGGCCATCAAGGACGTCACCGACCCGTACTTCAACAACGCGCCGATCGGCCAGATCTTCAGCGAGTCGGCCAACGCCATGCCCGCCCAGGTGCTCGGCACCGACGACGGCGTGATCGGCAAGGCGTTCACCGACGCCCTCGGCGAGGTCGAGCGCACCGGCACCGCGCCCGACACCGCCTGGAAGCACGCCCTGGACAACGTCAAGAAGGCCAACGGCAACTGACGGTACGTCAGCTCAGGTAGTCACCTCGGGCAGCCCGCCCCGCCGCCCCCGTGGCGGCGGGGCCGGGCGGCCCCCGTCGAAGGACCCCGCCCATGGCCCTCAGCTCCACCGCCCGGCTGCCCGCCGCGAAGCCCGGCGAGCCCGCCCGGCCCGCCAGGCGGCCCGGCCGACTGCGCCGCCGGATCGCCCCGTACGGCTTCCTCGCCCCGTTCTTCGGGCTGTTCGCCGCGTTCGGGCTCTTCCCGCTGCTGTACACCGCCTGGGTGTCGCTGCACCGGGTCGAGCTGCAGACCTCCGACCGGATGGACTGGCTCGGCCTCCAGAACTACAGCCGACTGCTCTCCGACCCGTTCTTCTGGAACGCGCTGCGCAACACCTTCACCATCGGCGTGCTCTCCACCGTCCCGCAGCTGCTGATGGCCCTGGGCCTGGCCCACCTGCTCAACTACAAGCTCCGCGGCCGCACCTTCTTCCGCGTCGCGATGCTGATGCCGTACGCCACCTCGGTCGCCGCCGCGACCCTGGTCTTCGCCCAACTCTTCGGCCGCGACTACGGGTTGATCAACTGGGTGCTCAGCAGCACCGGGCTGAACCCGGTCGACTGGCAGGCCGACACCTGGGCCTCCCAGTTCGGCGTCTCGGCGATCGTCACCTGGCGCTGGACCGGCTACAACGCACTGATCTACCTGGCCGGCATGCAGTCCATCCCCGGCGAACTCTACGAGTCCGCGGCCGTCGACGGCGCCTCGCGCTGGCAGCAGTTCCGGCACGTCACCGTCCCCGGGCTGCGCCCCACCATCGTCTTCACCGTGGTCGTCTCCACCATCGGCGCGACCCAGCTGTTCGGCGAACCCCTGCTGTACGAGGGCAACTCCGGCGGCGGCATCTCGCACCAGTACCAGACCCTCGGCCTGTACCTGTACGAGCAGGGCTGGACGTTCTTCCACCTCGGCCGGGCCGCCGCCGTGGCCTGGGTGATGTTCCTGCTGATCGTGCTGCTCGCCCTGCTCAACGCGGCGATCGCCGCCCGCCGCAACCGTACGGACCGGTGACCCGATGACCCACGCGACCACTCAGGTACTCGACAAGTCCGTTGCCGCGCCGCGCAGTTCCGCGCGCAAGGCGCGCTCGCCGCTGCACGGCGGGCCGCTCGCCTACGCGGTGCTGATCGGCGCCACCCTGCTGGCCGTCTTCCCGTTCTACTGGACGCTGGTCGCCGCCAGCCGCTCCAACTCCGAACTCAGCTCCGCCACGCCTGCGTTGACCCCCGGACCGAACCTGTTCCACAACATCGGCGAGGCCCTGCAGCAGGCCGAGATCGGCAAGGCGTTGCTCAACTCGCTGATCGTGGCGAGCGTGGTCACCGCCGGAGTGGTGCTCTCCTCCACCCTCGCCGGGTTCGCCTTCGCCAAGCTGCGCTTCCGCGGCCGCGGCGCCCTGCTCGCGCTCACCGTGGGCACCATGATGATCCCGCCGCAGCTCGGCGTGATCCCGCTGTTCATGGTGATCGTCAAGCTCGACCTGCAGAACAAGCTGCCCTCGGTGATCCTGCCCTCGCTGGTCTCCGCGTTCGGCGTCTTCTTCATGCGCCAGTACCTGGTGCAGGCCCTGCCGGACGAACTCGTCGAGGCCGGGCGGATGGACGGCGCCTCGCTGCTGCGGATCTTCCGCTCGATCGTGCTGCCCGTCGCCCGCCCCGGCATGGCCGTGCTCGGCATGCTCACCTTCATGGCCACCTGGAACGACTTCTTCTGGCCGATCGTCGCCCTCAGCTCCCAGAACCCCACCGTCCAGGTCGCGTTGAAGTCGCTCGGCCAGGGCTACGTCCCCGACCAGTCCGTGGTGATGGCCGGCACCCTGATCGGCACCCTGCCCGTCCTGGTGGTGTTCGGCCTGCTCGGCCGGCAGATCGTCGGCGGCATCATGCAGGGCGCCGTCAAGGGCTGACCCGTCGTGGCGCCCGATGGGACGACACACCCTCAACTCCTTTGGATGGAACGCGACATGACCGTCGAGACTCTTCCCGTGACCACTGCCTCCACTGCCTCCGCCGCCCCCGCCCGCTTCCCGGCCGGATTCGTCTGGGGCGCCGCCACCGCCGCGTACCAGATCGAGGGCGCCGCCGACCAGGACGGCCGCACCCCGTCCATCTGGGACACCTTCTCCCGCCGCCCCGGCGCCGTCCGCAACGGCGACACCGGCGACATCGCCGCCGACCACTACCACCGCTACCGCGACGACGTCGCCCTGATGTCCGAACTCGGGCTGCGCGCCTACCGGTTCTCGCTCGCCTGGCCGCGCGTCCAGCCCGGCGGCCGCGGCCCCGCCAACGAGGCCGGACTCGACTTCTACGACCGCCTGGTCGACGAACTCCTCGGCGCCGGGATCACCCCCGTCGCCACCCTCTACCACTGGGACCTGCCCCAGGAGCTGGAGGACGCGGGCGGCTGGACCGACCGCGGCACCGCGTACCGCTTCGCCGAGTACGCGGGCATCGCGGCCCGCCGCCTCGGCGACCGCATCCCCACCTGGACCACCCTCAACGAGCCCTGGTGCAGCGCCTTCCTCGGCTACGGCAACGGCGTCCACGCCCCCGGCCGCACCGACCACGCCGCCGCCCTGGCCGCCCACCACCACCTGCTGCTCGCCCACGGCCTCGGCGCCGCCGCGCTGCGCGCCGAACTCCCCGACACCGCCCAGGTCTCGCTCACCCTCAACCTGGCCGCCGTCCGCCCGCTGTCCACCGACCCCGCCGACCTCGACGCCGCCCGCCGGATCGACGGCCTCGCCAACCGGATCTTCCTCGACCCGGTGTTCCGCGGCAGCTACCCCGAGGACGTCCTCGCCGACACCGCGCACGTCACCGACTGGTCCTTCGTCCGCGACGGCGACCTCGCCGAGATCTCCCGCCCCATCGACTCGCTGGGCATCAACTACTACACGCCCACCGTCGTCGCCGCCGAGGAGCACTCGGAGACCGCCGCGGACGGCCCGCGCGGCGACGGCCACCAGGGCGGCAGCCCCTGGCCCGCCGACCAGGGCATCCGCTTCCTGCCCGCCCCCGGCACCCGCACCGCCATGGGCTGGCCGGTCGACGCCGACGGCCTGTACGAACTCCTCACCCGGCTGCGCGACGACCTGCCCGGCGTCCCGCTGCTGGTCACCGAGAACGGCGCCGCCTACGAGGACTACACCGACCCCACCGGAGCCGTCCACGACCCCGAGCGGATCGACTACCTGCACAGCCACCTCGCCGCCGTGCACCGCGCCATCACCGACGGCGCCCCCGTCCGCGGCTACTTCCTGTGGTCGCTGCTCGACAACTACGAATGGGCGTACGGCTACAGCAAGCGCTTCGGCATCGTGCACGTGGACTTCGCCAGCCAGCGCCGCACCCCCAAGGACAGCGCGCACTGGTACGCCCGGGTGATCCGGGACGGGGCGCTGCCGCAGTAGCGGCGGCGGGGCGCGGGGCGGCTCAGGCCCCGGGCGGCGGGGTCGTGAACGTGGTGGCGAACTCCGCGGCGAACGCGGCGAACGAGCGGGCCGGGCGGCCGGTCAGCTTCTCCACGTCCGGGCTGACGTCCGCGGCCCGGCCCGCCGCGTAGTAGCCGTACAGCTCGACCAGGCCCTCCGCGTTCCACCGCGGGTACCCGGCGCCGACCAGCGACTCCAGCGCCTGCTCCGGGCTCGGCGACACGTACCGCACCGGGTGGCCGACCGTCTCCGCCAGGACCTCCGCCAGCGCGTCGTGGGTCAGCGAGTCGGGCCCGGTCAGCGTGTACACCGCGCCCTGGTGGCCGTCCTCGACCAGGACCGCCACCGCGGCCGCCGCCACGTCCCGGGCGTCCACGTACGAGACCGCGCCCCGGCCGCCCGGGACCGCGAGGACGCCCGTGCGGACCGAGGCCGCCATGCCCAGGAAGTTCTGGAAGAAACCGTTCGGCGTCAGCACCGTCCACGGCAGGCCGCTGGCCCGCAGGTGCGCGAAACCGGCCACGTGCGCGTCCACGAAGCGCGCCCCGGTCGGACCGCCGTCCGCGCCCGCCGCCGCGTGCAGCACCACCCGCGGCCGACCGCCCGAACGCACCGCCGCGTCGATCACGTTCCGCTCGTGCTCCACCATCGCCGACTGCGCGGCCACCAGCAGGTACACCGTCTCCGCGCCCGCCAGCGCCGCGTCCAGCGAGGCCGGGTCGGCGAAGTCCGCGACCACCGCCTCGACCCCGGCGTCCCACCCGGCCGGCACCGAGGCCGCGTCCCGGACCAGCGCCCGCACCGGCACCCCGCGCTCCCGCAGGCCGCCGACCACCGCCGAGCCCACCGTCCCGGTCGCACCCGTCACCACGATCATGACTTCTCCCTGGTTCCTCCGTCCCGTCCGCTGACGTGACGTCAGATCAAAGATCCGGTCAACCCGCCCTGTGATCAAGGCCGTTCCGGCACACAATCCAGTAGCCGTACTCATCGATTAGCCGCGGCCGAGCCGGGCCCGGACGGGGTGGACCCGGTCGGACCCGGCTCGGCCGGACCGAACGAACCCGGGGGTGCAACGCCGGTGGACCTCACCGAGATCGAGACCTTCCTCGCCCTGGCCGAGGAACTCCACTTCGGGCGCACCGCCGAGCGGCTGCACCTGTCCCAGTCCCGGGTCAGCCAGCTCATCCGCTCCCTGGAACGGCGCATCGGCGCACCCCTGTTCACCCGCACCAGCCGCCGCGTCGCGCTCACCCCGCTCGGCGCCCACGCCCACCGCACCCTCGGTGAGGCCCACCGCGGCCTGCGCCGCAGCTACGACGAGGCCGTGGCCATCGCCCGCGGCGTCACCGGCACCCTGCGCCTGGGGTTCCTCGGCTGCCTCAACGGGCCGCCGCTCACCGACACCGTCGCCGCCTTCACCCGCCGCCACCCCGCCTGCCGGGTCGACGTCACCGAAGTGCCCTGGGCCGAGCCGTACGCCGCGCTGCTGGGCGGCGAGGTCGACCTGCTGCTCACCCTGCTGCCGGTCGACGAGCCGGGCCTCACCGTCGGCACCGTGCTGGTCTCCCACCCGCGGGTGCTCGCCCTGCGCGCCGACCACCCGCTCGCGGCCCGGAGCGGGATCGACGTCGAGGAACTCGCCGACTGGCCCGTCCTCGACTGCCCCGCCGAGACCCCCGACACCCTCCGGCACGCCGTCACCCCGCCGTTCACCCCCCGCGGCCGCCCGCTGCGGCGCCGCCCCGGCGGGCGCACCTACCAGGAGGCGCTGCACCTGCTCGCGGTCAGCGACACCGTCTGGCCCACCCACCGCGGCCTGTTCCTCGGCCACCGGCACCCCCGGGTCCTGGCCCGCCCGCTCACCGGCCTGCCCGCCGCGAACGGCGCCCTGGTCTGGCGCGAGGACACCGGCACCGCGAAGGTGCACGCCTTCGCGGCGTTCGCGGCGGAGCTGGCGGGGGTGGCCTGAGCGGCGTCCGGCTCCCTCGTCGTGCAGTGGAGTCGACCGGTCCGGAAAATGCGGTGACGGTGGCGGCGGGACGTCCCTAGGGCGTGTTTTGAAAGTGCTGATCACAGCCGATCGTTGATGGCTGCGACCAGCACGGTCCTGGTGTCGCGATGGCTCCGTGCCGCGAGCCCGGCCCGCAAAAGAACGCGACACCGCGCGCGGG
>NZ_BSSA01000040.1 GCF_030268885.1 Kitasatospora phosalacinea | reverse complement strand
CACCGACGGCAGCACCGAGGAGCTCGCCCGCTACGCCGCCGCCCACCCCGGCCTGTTCCGCACCGTGCGGCGGCCCGCCGACCCTCCCGTGCCGGGCCCGGGCCCGCAGGCGCGGGGGGCTCAGTGGCGGCGGCCGGGGCGGGCGGTGGTGGCCGGGCGGGTTCCGAGCAGGTGGATCCCGCCGTCCGCGGTGACGGCGCCCGCGACCTCCTGGGGCGCGCCGAAGTGCTCCTCCAGCCCGCGGGCCAGTGCGGCGACCCGCCGTACGGTGGCGAGGTCGAGCACCGCCCGGTGCGCCGCCGCCTCGGGGACCTCGACGACAACGGTCCCGCCGGTGGGGGCGAGCACCGTCTGCCGGGTCTTGCGCACCGTGCGCAGTTCGACCACGCCGGAGGCGGCGTCCACCGAGAAGTGGTCGGCGTCGCCCCGCCCCGGGCCCCGGCCCAGTCCGTAGGCCGCCGCCAGGTGGGACAGGTCGGCGGTGCCCGGGGCCCGGTGGGGGACGCGGCCGACGGCCGTGAAGGAGCACTCGGCCCGGACCACGCGCTGCAGTCCCACCGCCATCCGGGTGGCCGCCGGGTCCTCGCCCCGGACGAGGCGGTCGAGCACCCGTTCGGTGCTGAAGGCGGCGGCCCAGCAGCGGGAGACCCGGTCCACCAGCTCCTCGCGCCCGACCGCCAGGAAGCACGGGGAGGCGGCCGCGTCCGCGGCGCCGGTGCCGCGGACGCGGGCGGGCACCGCGCAGGAGCGCACCGCCACGGCCGCGCCGTCGTCGGACAACCGGTCGAAGGCGTCCAGCAGGGCTTCGGCCAGGTCGGCCGGGACCCCCGCGCCGTGCACCTCGGCGCGGGCCCGGGCCGCCCAGGCCGCCAGTTCGCCCGAGTCCCGCACGGCGGGGGACCTGACGCCCGTGGCTGCCCGGACCGCGTCGAACGCCCCGACCGACAGGCACACGAAGTCCGGCACCCGGTGGCCGAGCGCGGACAGCCGCGCCTGCCGGGCGAACTTGTGGCCCACCAGCAGCGGGTCGGCGGCCCCGGCCGCCGTTCCGGGCACGAGCAGCCGGTGCGCCGGTGCTCCCGCCGTCCGCCGTCCGGCCGGTGGGTCCGCCACCGCGGCCGTCCGGGTCTGTTCCGGTGTCACTGGGTGCCTCCTCCTGGTGCGGTCGCCGGGGTGCGGGCCGGGGCGGGGGCCCGGCGGGGCCGGGGTCCCCCGCGCCGGGCTGCCGTCACATGCCCCACTGCAGGTAGATGACCGGCGGCTCCCGGCCGGGCAGCTGCCGCAGCGGCGCGGCGTCCAGGCCGAAGACCTCGCGCAGGGCGGTGGTCTCGCCGGGCCACTTGGGGTGGGCCAGTTCGTCGAAGGCCAGGATGCTGCCCTTGGTCAGGTGCGGCTTGATGGCCTCCAGGAGCTCCTTGGTCGGCTGGTACAGGTCCAGGTCGAAGTAGGCCATGGCGATGATCGTCTCGGGGTTGTCGGCCAGGTACTGCGGCACCGTCTCGCGGACGTCGCCCTGGACGACGAAGGAGCGCCGGGTGTGGCCGAAGGGCTCGGTGGCCTCGTGGGCGGCGAGCACCTCGCGCAGGTGCTGCACCTCGCCGTCGGGCACCGCGAAGCGGCCGGGCACGGCGCTGGTGCTGACCTTGTCGACCGGGTCGATGTCCTCGGGGAAGCCGGTGAAGGTGTCGAAGCCGACGATCCGGCGCAGCGAGTTGTAGGGCTCGTAGATGCTGCGCAGCGCGGTCAGGGTGGCCAGGTGACGGCCGTGCAGGACGCCGAACTCCATGATGGTGCCGGGGACCTGGTCGAGCATGCGGTACAGCCGGTCCATCGAGAGCAGGTCGGCCAGCTGGTGGCGGCGCATGTAGACGGCGAGGTTGTCGATCAGGTAGTGCGGGGGGATCGGCGTCTCGACGAGCAGCTTGGTCAGGCGCTCGCGGGCCTCGCGGTCCTGGGCGGACTCGTGCGGGACGATCAGCGGGTCGGTGAAGTTCTCGGCCGTCATGGGACGGTGTCCTTCCGGGTGGGCCGGACCGGGCGGTCCGGCGGGTGGGTGACGCGGGTGGGTGACGGGGGTGCGGGGTTCAGGAGAGCCAGGCGTCGGGGGCCTGGCCGCCCCGTCCGATCGGGGGGAACAGGCGTTCCATCCCGGCCCGCAGGGGCTCGGGCAGCGGGGTGGTGAGGGCGGCGAGCGCGCCGTCGAGGTGCTGCTCGGTGCGCGGGCCGATGACCGCGGCGCTCACGCCGGGCCGCTCCAGCGTCCAGGCCAGCCCGGCCTGGGCGGGGTCGGTGCCGTGCTCGGCGCACAGCTTCTCGTACGCCTCGACGGTGTCGCGGTGCCGGGCCAGGGCTTCGGCGGCCCGGCCCTGGGCCGACTTGACGGCGTCGTGCTCGCGCGTCTTGCGCAGGACCCCGCTGAGCAGGCCGCCGTGCAGCGGGGACCAGACCAGGACGCCGAGCCCGTTGGCGACGGCGGCCGGGATGACCTCGAGTTCGGCGTGGCGGGTGACCAGGTTGTAGACGCACTGCTCGGACACCAGGCCCAGGGTGTGGCGCCGCCGGGCGGCTTCCTGGGCCGAGGCGATGTCCCAGCCGGCGAAGTTCGAGGAGCCGACGTAGCGCACCTTGCCCTGGCCGACGAGCAGGTCCATCGCCTGCCACACCTCGTCCCAGCCGACGCTCCGGTCGACGTGGTGCATCTGGTAGAGGTCGATGTGGTCGGTGCCCAGCCGGCGCAGCGAAGCCTCGCAGGAGGCGACGATGTTGCGGGCGGACAGGCCCTGGTCGTTGGGGCCGTCGCCCATCGGGTCGCCGACCTTGGTGGCGAGCACCACCTGGTCGCGGCGGCCGGGCCTCTGGGCGAGCCAGCGGCCGATGACCTCCTCGGTGTGGCCCTTGTGGACGCGCCAGCCGTAGGTGTTGGCGGTGTCGACGGTGTTGACGCCCAGGGCGAGGGCGTGGTCCATCAGGCGGTGCGCCTCCGGTTCCTCCACCCTGCCGCCGAAGTTGACGGTGCCGAGGACGAGTCGGCTGATGCGCAGTCCGGTGCGGCCGAGCTGTGTGTGGATCACGCGGCCCTCCCTTCGGGCGCCCCCGGCGCGGCGGCCGGGGGCGGGGTGGTGTCGCGCAGTCGGCGCGCGAGGTCGCGGGCGCCGATCACCGCCAGGGCGAGGCTGGTGAGGGTGGGGTTGCAGGCGGTGCGGGTCGGGATGACGCCGCCGCCGGCCAGGTAGAGGTTCTCCAGGCCCCAGACCCGGCAGGCGGGGTCGCAGACGCTGGTGCCGTCGTCGGCGGCGCCCATCCGGACGGTTCCCTGGTAGTGCAGGGAGCTGCCGCCGGGCAGGACCCACGGGCTCTCGCCCGCCAGCGGGCCGCCGACCAGGGCGCTCAGGCGTAGGGCCTCGGCCTCATCGCCCAGGGGCTGACCAACCGGCAGATCTCCCGCACCCTGGCCCTGACCGAGGGCACGGTGAAGTCGCACTTCAACCGGATCTGCCACAAGCTCGCCCTGCGCAACCGGGTCGACGCCGTGATCCTCGCCTACGAGACGGGCGTCGGGGCCGCGCCGGCCGGCTGCGGGGCGGGGCCGGCCGACCGGGCGGTCACTGCCGTTCGGCGGCCTGCGCCCGCGGCCACTGCTCCAGCAGTTGGTGCAGGCCCCCGACGATCCGGTTCCAGGACCCCTCCACCCCGCGCGGGTGGTTGAACCCGCCGGTCGCCTCGATGCAGATGAACCCGTGGAAGGTGCTGCGCAGCAGCCGCACCGCGTCCGTGAGGTCCGGCTCCTCCAGCTCGTAGTGGCGCATCACCGCGTACGTCAGCTCCACGCTCCGCTTGAACACCTCGGTCCCCGCGAACTCGGAGGGGTCCAGGCGCAGTTGCGTCGCCGCGTAGCGGCCCGGGTGGCGCAGCGCGTAGCTGCGGTAGGCACCGGCGAACGCCATCAGCGCCTCGCCGCCGGAGCGCCCGGCGATCGCGCTGCTGATGCACTCGTTCATCTCGCCGGAGGCCAGGACCGCGACCCTGGTCCGGATCTCCTGCAGCCCCTTGACGTGGGAGTAGAAGCTGGCGTCCTTCACCCCGAACGACCTCGCCAGCGCGGAGATCGAGACCTTCTCGATCCCGACCTCGTCCGCCAGTTCGGCCGCGGCATGGGTGATTCGGTCGACCGTCAAACCAGCGTGCGCGCCCATTGATCCCCTGATCCTCGTCCCGTGCCTTGATCCACCAAGCAGGCGCCTAGTGTACCTATGCAGGCGGCTGTGCAGGGCTCGTATCCGCGGCCAGGAAGCGGTGCAGGGAGGCCGTGGTGGCGGCGACGAAGTCCTCGCGCTGCCGGGGGGTGACGGCGTCCAGCGAGAGGTAGGGGTTGAGGTCCTCGAGTTCGACCAGCAGCAGTTCCCCCTCCGCGGTGCGGCAGGCGTCGACGCGCTGGATGCCGTGGGCGAGGGTGTTCCACTCGACGAAGCGGCGGGCGAAGGCCAGGTCGGCCGGGGTCGGCCGGTAGGGCGCCAACTCCCAGCGGCGGGCGGGGTCGGGGGCGTGCAGGGCGTACTGGAAGGCGTCGTCGACGAAGTAGAAGGAGACCTCGTAGCGGAAGTCGACCAGGGGCTGCACGAGCAGTCCCTCCCGGACGAGGCCGGGCAGGTCCGCACGCTCCACCACCCGCAGGCCGATCGAGTCCGCACCGTCCTTCGGCTTGACGACGTAGCGGTCCGCGGGCGGCAGCAGGGCGGGGTCGGCCCGGTGGTCGACGGTGGGGATGACCGGGAAGCCCGCGGCCGTCAGGGCGGGCAGGTAGCCCTTCCCCGCCATGTCGCCGCGGCCGGTGAGCGGGTTGTAGACCGGGGTGCCGCGCTCGGCGGCCCGGCGGCGGAAGGCGTCGTACTGCTCGCGGTGGTGCAGGACGGGCCCGCTGTTGCGGACCACGACCGCCTCGAAGCCGTCCATCAGGGCGGCCGCGTCCCGCGGGTGGCACAGGGCCAGGTCGAAGTGCTCGCGCAGGCGCGAGGTGAGGAAGATGTCCTCGTCGCAGTAGCGGCGACCGCGCGCCGGGTACGCGAGGTCGGTGACGAACAGGATGCGGGGGCGTTCGGGCACGTCACGTCCTTTGCCGGCGGGTGGGCGGCCACTCTACGCAGCACCGCCCCGGGACCGGAACCACCCGCCCGCGGCGCTCAGCCCACCTTCTGCCCGGAACGGGCCCGACCGGCGTCCCGGCCCGCGGGGGCCGGGGCCGTACTGCGGGCCGGACCGTCGGGGACGGTGAAGGCGAACAGGCCGGCGGCGACGGCGACCGCGGCCAGCACGAAGTAGCTGAGCTGGTAGGAGGCCAGCGGCGGGTGGGCCCGCTCGGCACCGGTGGCGCCCAGGACCAGGACGGAGGTCACCACGGCCGGGGCCAGCGCGCTGCCGGTCTGGCGCACGACTGTGTTCAAGGTGGCGGCGTGGGCGACGTCGGCGCGGGCGATGGTGCTGAACGAGGCGATGGTGGTGGGGATGAAGACCGCGCCCATCGCCAGGCCGAGCAGGAACATGTAGCCGCGCAGGGTCCACAGGCCGGTGCCCGCGTCGGCGGTGGCGAACAGCAGCATCACCCCCGCGACGCCGAGCAGGCCGGTGCCGATGATCAGCCGCGGGCCGACGCGGTGGTAGACCGCGCTGACCACCTGCATGGTGATCAGGACGCCGAACGCCTCCGTGAACGTGGTGCTGCCGCTGTCCAGGGCCGAACCGCCGCGGGCCTCCTGGATGAAGATCGGCCCCAGGAACATCGCGCCCAGCATCGGCACGTAGCCGACCAGGCCGATCAGGTTGGTGTCCCGGAACAGCCGGTCGCGGAACAGCCGCAGCCTCAGCACCGGCTCGGGCGAACGGAGTTGGTGGCGGACGGCGACGGCGAGCAGGACCGCGCCGACCACCAGGGAGCCGACCACCTGCGGACGCTCCCAGCCGAGGTCGGGCCCCGCGCAGATGCCGTACATCAAGGTCGCGGTCGCGGCGGCGCACAGCAGCAGGCCGGGCAGGTCCAGGCGCGCGGCGGTGCGCTCGTGGTGCTCGGCGAGGAACAGCGTCCCGAACAGCACCGCCGCGGTGCCGAAGGGCACGTTCACGTAGAACACCCAGCGCCAGGACAGGCTGGTGACCAGCAGACCGCCCAGCAGCGGGGCGACGGCCGGGGCCACCTGCTGCGGGATGATCATCAGGCGGGAGAGCCGGACCTGCTCGGCCTGGGTGAAGGTGCGGAACAGCAGGGTCTGCGAGGTGGGCATGAGCAGACCGGCGGCCAGACCCTGCAGGGCGCGCGCGGCGATCAGGAGGGGAAGGTTCGGGGCCGCGCCGCACAGGCCCCCGGCGGCCGTGAAGGCGGCCAGCGACAGCAGCAGCGTGCGCCGCCCGCCGTGACGCTCCACCAGCCAGGCGGAGGCGGGGATCACCATGCCCAGGCAGACCGGGTAGACCACGACGACGCCGGTGAGGGCCGCCGGGGTGAGGTCGAACTGCCGGGCGATGCTGGGAAGCGCGACGGTGGTGATCGCGCCGTCGACGATGCAGATGAAGGTGGTCAGGACAGCCATGATGGGCACGACACGGCGCTGGCTCAAGCGGGTGCTCATAGAAGCTGAGCATACTCACTATGATGATGCTCAGAAAGCCTGCGGGTCCGCGGAGGACACCGAAGGGCTTCCGAAGAGGATGGGGAAGGCACGGCATGGCAGAGGAACCGACGGCACGGCAGCGGTTCGGCAGCAGCGACGTCCTGATCGACGAACTCTTCGCCACCACGCAGAGACTGCGCACCTTCGTGGACGGCAGACTGCGCGAGCACGGCGCCTCGGTCGCCCGGCTGCGGACCCTGCGCGTCCTCGCCCTCGCGGGCGAACCGCTGCGCATGCGCGACCTCGCCGAGTACGTCGGCAACGCCGCCCGGACGACCACCACGATCGTCGACAGCCTGGAACGCGACGGCCTGGTCGAACGCGTCCGGCACCCCACCGACCGGCGCGCGTTCCTGCTGACCCTCACCGCGGAGGGCGCCCGCTGCCACCGCGAGGCCGAGGAGTACGACCGGGCCGCCCTGGCCGTCGCCACCGGCACGCTGAGCGACACCGAGCGCGAGCAACTGCGCACCCTGCTCGGCCGGATCCGGGCCGCGGTGGACGTGGACGCCGACAGCGCCGGCGGCGAGGAGGACTGAGGGGCGGACGGGCGCCGAGGGGCGGGCGGGGCTGACTGGGAGCGGCGCTCCTAGGGCAGGCTCTCCGCTCCACGGGCGGCGGCGGTGCGGCCATAGTCGGAACGGGTCGCCGGGGAGCCGGCGGCCGGGAGCTGGAGGGAGCGTCCGATGAATGAGCCCGTACGGGAGTCCGTGCTGGAGGTGCCCGGTGCGCGGCTGCGCCACTTCGTCCGCGGAACGGGGAGGGGGCCGGTGCTGGCGCTGGTCGCCGGCGGGCACGGGGACGCCGGGGTGACCGACGCCCTGGCCGCCCGCCTCGCCGACCGGTACACCGTCGTCACCTACGACCGCCGCGGCCTGTCCGGCAGCCCGGTCGACGAACCGGGACGGACGACGGTGGCGGTGCACGCGGACGACCTGGCCCGGCTGCTGTCCTCCCTCTCGCCGGAGCCCGCCCTCGTCTTCGGCAGCAGCCTCGGGGCGGCGATCGCGCTGGAGTTCGCCGTCCGCCACCCCGGGCGGGCCGCCGCGGTCGTCGCGCACGAGCCGGCGGCCGTCCAGCTCCTGCCGGAACCCGAACGGGCCGCCGCCGCACGGGACCTCCTCGGAGCGCAGGAGGCGTTCACGACGGAGGGCGTCGAGGCCGCGCTGGGCCGGTTCGCGCGGTTCGTCGGGATCGACCCGACCGACCGCGAACCGGACGCCCCGCCGCGGGCGCAGGGCCCCCAGCAGGTGCGCAACGCCGAGTTCCTGCTCCGCTACGACGTCCCGTCCCTCCGGAGCCACCTGCTCGACCTGGCCGCGCTGAAGGGCTCGGGCACCCGGATCGTGCCCGGCACCGGCGAGAACTCCGGCCGCTTCTGGCCGCACCGGTGCGGGCGGCTGCTGGCCGCGGAGCTGGGCACGCCCTGCGAGACCTTCCCGGGCGGGCACAACGGCTACGCCTTCCGCCCGCGGGCCACGGCGGAGCGACTGCACCAGGTGCTCGCCGCGCTGGGGGCGGGGGCGGCGTAGCCGGGGTGGTCGTGCCGGGGCCCGGGCCCCGCCCCAGGGCGCGGAGCGGCCGGGAAGCAGGCGCCGCTGGGTGGGTGCCGGGGTGTCGGGCTGTCGGGGACGGTGGTTACTGTTCCTCCGCAGGTCACCGGGTGGTCCGGCGGCAGGGGTCGCGGGCCCGGTGCGTGGTGGAGAGGGCGGGACGATGGGGCGCAGCGAGGCGGACGAGGAGGTGTTCGTCCTGCCGGAGGCGTGGCGGCGGGCGCTGGTGCCGCGGCGGGGTGGGGCGGGCCGGGCGCCGGGGGCGGCCGTGAAGGGGGCGGTGGACAAGTTGCGGGCCCGCTTGGAGCGGGAGCGGGGGCTGGTGGAGGAGGTGCTGGCGCGTCCGGGGAGCGATCCGCGGGCGGTGGCCGCGGCCCGGGCGTACCTGGCGGGCGGGGCGGATCCGCTGGGGGCGGCCGTGGTCTCCGCGGTGGCCGAGGGGCCGAGCACCGACCACCGGGTGGCGGCGGACGCCTGGGTGGCCGAGCACGGGACGGCGTTCGCCGCGGCCGCCGTCGTCGAACTGCTGGACGTGGACTTCTCCTGGTCGTGGGGCCGCCCGGCGCAGGGCCTCGACCGCCCGGGGGTGCGGATGGGCCGCTCCGAGCACGGCGCGGACCGGCGGGCGGCTGCCGACCGGGTCCGGGCGCTGCTGGCGGCCTGCGCCGAGCCGCTGCACCGGGAGGCCGTGGCGGCGCTCGCCCCGCTGCGCACCTCGCCGGCGCGCGAGGTGACGGCGGCGTACCTGGCGCCCGCCGAGCCGGGCTGGGTGGACGCGTGCTGCCGGCCGGGCGTGCGGTGGAACGAGACCGGCTGGTCGATGCTGCTGTGCTCGCTCTCCTCGGCGGAGCAGTTGGCGCGGCTGGACGAAGTGCCGACGCTGGGCTGGCAGGGCTGGCCGACGGCCGTCGTGGCGACGGTGGCCGAGGGGCTGGGCGGGGCGGCCGCGCCGGTGCTGCTGCGCAGCGCCGAGCGCCCGTACGTGCCGGCGGACAAGCAGCGGGCGCTGTTCGACGCGGTGGCCGTGCTGCCGTCCGACGAGGGCTTCCGCGCCCTGGCGGCACGGCACGCGGAGGCCGTGGCGCGGCCCGCGCTGCTGGAGGCGGTGCACCGCTACCCGCTGCGGGCGCTGCGGCTGCTGGTCGAGGCGGAGGCCGCGGGCGGGGCGCCCGGGCCGGACGGTGGGGTGCTCGGCCCGCTGCTGGCCGGGTTGGTGGCGGCGCACCGGGAGTTCGCGCGGGAGCTGCTGCCGGGCCTCCCGGCCGCGCAGGCCGCGGTGCTGGCGCCGCTGGTGGAGCGGGGCGGGCGGCTGCCCGAGGTCGCGCTCGCGGACCTGCCGGTGGTGCTGGCGGACCCGCCGTGGGCGGGGCCGCGCCCCGCGGCCGAGGTGCGGGTGGTGACGGGGCCGGTCGCGCCCGCGGGCTGCACGGTGCACTGGCTGCCGGGCGAGCGCGAGCAGTGGGCGACTCCCCCGGCGGACGGCTACGACGACGACGGCCGCGTCGAGGAGGACTGGGCGCGGGCTGCGGAGCGGTTCGGCCGGGGCGAGTCGGGCGACTTCGAGGAGTGCGCGTTCGTGCTGCACGGCCCCGAGGAGCTGGTGCGCCCGCTGCTCGCCGGGTGGCGGGCGCCGGAGCGACTGCGGTGGGACGGCCTGGAGGTGCTGCGCCCGGTGGCGGCCCGGTTCGGGGCGGACGCGGTGGAGGTGCTGCTGCGGGCGGCGCGCAGTGAGCCGACGCTGCTGTCCTCGCTGCTGCTGCCGTACCTGGACGTCGAGGTGGCGCGGTGCGCGGCGGACTGGCTGGTGCGGTTGAAGTCGGCGGGGGCGACGGCCCGTTCGTGGTTCGAGCGGCACGGCGTGGCGGCGGCGCGGCTGCTGGTGCCGGACGCGGTGGGCCGGGCGGGGGCGGCCCGGCGGGCGGCCGAGCAGGGGTTGCGGCTGGTCGCGGCGGCGCACGGGGCGGCGGCGGTGTGCGGGGTGGCGGCGGAGTACGGGCCGGAGGCGGTGGCGGCGGTGGGTCTGCTGCTGTCCGCGGATCCGCTGGTGGAGGCGCTGCCCGCGAAGCTGCCGGTGGTGGAGGGCTGGGCGGATCCGCTGGCGCTGCCGCAGGTGCCGGTGCTGGGCGGCGGGGCGGCGTTGCCCGTCTCGGCGGCGCGGCACCTGGTCACGGTGCTGGCGCTGTCGCGTCCCGGCGAGGCGTACCCGGGGGTCGCCGAGGTGGTGCGGGTGTGCGAGGCGGACGGGCTGGCGGAGTTCGCCTGGGCGCTGTTCGAGCGGTGGCGGCTGGTGGGGATGCCCGCGTCGGGGGCGTGGGCGCTGCACGCGCTGGGGCTGCTGGGGAACGACACGACGGTGCGC
Organism: Kitasatospora phosalacinea; assembly: GCF_030268885.1. Taxonomy (GTDB): domain Bacteria; phylum Actinomycetota; class Actinomycetes; order Streptomycetales; family Streptomycetaceae; genus Kitasatospora; species Kitasatospora phosalacinea_C. The sequence goes on along the minus strand of NZ_BSSA01000040.1, from coordinate 52,270 downwards.
CGCCTGGCGCCGCTGGTGCGGGCCTGGCCGGGCGAGGGGGCGCACCACCGGGCGGTGGAGGGGCTGGAGGTGCTGGCGGCGATCGGCACCGACACGGCACTGCTGCACCTGCACCGGATCGCCCAGCGCGTCCCGTTCAAGGCGCTGAAGGCGCGGGCCGGGGAGCGGATCGCCGAGGTGGCGTCCGGACTGGGGCTGACGGGTGAGCAGTTGGCCGACCGGCTGGTGCCGGACTTCGGGCTGGACGGGGCCGGGACCGCGGTCGTCGACTACGGCGCGCGGAGGTTCACGGTCGGTTTCGACGAGCAGTTGCGGCCGTTCGTGGTGGACGGCGAGGGGCGGCGGCGCAAGGAGCTGCCCGTGCCGGGGGCGGGGGACGACGCGGAGTCGGCGGCGGCCGGGCGGCGGCGGTACGCCGAACTGAAGAAGGAGGTGCGGCCGACCGCCGCGGACCAGGTCCGCCGGTTGGAGGCGGCGATGGTGGCGCAGCGCTCGTGGTCGGTGGCGGAGTTCACCGCCCTGCTGGTCGCCCATCCGCTGCTCGGGCACCTGGTGCGGCGGCTGGTGTGGCTCGCGCAGGAGGACGGGGGGCCGGTGACGGCGTTCCGGGTCGCGGAGGACGCCACGTTCGCCGACGTCGCGGACGGGGCGTTCGCCCTGCCGGAGGGGGCGCGGGTCCGGGTCGCGCACCCGGTGCTGCTGGGGGCGGAGCTGGCGGCCTGGGTGGAGCTGTTCGCGGACTACGGGGTGCTGCAGCCGTTCCGTCAACTGGAGCGTCCGGTGCACGCGTTGACGGAACAGGAGCGGGCCGGGCACCGGCTGGCACGGTTCGAGGGCGGCCCGGTGGTGCCGACGGTGCGGTTCCTCGCGCTGGAGCGGCGCGGCTGGGAGCGCGGCAGCCCGCAGGACAACGGCGTCTCGCGCTGGCTCTCCCGGCGGGTCGGCCCGGCCGGGCACCTGGTGGTCGTGCCGGAGCGCGGGATCGCGGCCGGGACGCGCGACGTCCACCCCGAGCAGTCGGTGCGGGAGGTGTGGCTGGGGCCGCGTCCCGGTGAGTACCGGGTGGCGGGGGCGGGCGCTGCGACGCTGGCGGCACTGGATCCGGTGACGGCCTCGGAACTGCTGGCCGACCTGACGGAGCTGACGGTGCCGTAGCGGGGGGCGACGAGGGCGGTCGGCGCAGGCGGCGGGGTGGGCGGTGCAGGCCGCGGGGCGGTGGAGGCGGCGGGGGCGGCGCAGGTCAGCACAGGCGGGCCAGCAGGATCCGGCCGCCCTCGTACACGCCGCCGTCGATGGCGACGACCCGGCCGTCGGCGTAGCGCAGCGGTTCCTCGACTTCCTGCGGAGGGATGCCGAAGTGCCTGGTGAGCGTGCTGTGGCCGTGGACGAGGCGGGTGCCGCCCAGGGTGTCCAGGACGAGGGCGACGGGGTCGTGGGGGTCGCCCTCCCGGGCGTTCCGGAACGCACCGCGGGAGCTCATCCGTCGGCTGAGCTCCAGCCAGGCTCCGGGGTGTTCGGCGGCGAGGGTACGGGCGGCGGCGGCGTTGACGGCGGCGACGCTCGTCCCGAGTTCGAGGTACTGGGTGGTGTCGGCGTGCACCAGGAGGTGGCCGTCGACCAGGGCCGCGGCGGGGAGCGCGGAGAGCCACTGCAGGTGGGAGGGGGTCAACCGCCGCAGGTCGGTCTCCCGGCCGCCGAAGCGGGACCAGCCGCCGTGGAAGCCGCCGGGTTGGTCCCAGCCGGGGACGGGGGTGGTCCCGAAGCGATGGGCGGCGAGCAGTTGCACCTCGTGGTTGCCCAGCAGGGCGCCCACTTCACCGCCCTCGTCGCGGGCCTGGGCGGCGAGGCGGCGGATGTCCTCGATGACGCCGATGCCGTCCGGTCCGCGGTCCACGTAGTCGCCGAGCAGCCACAGCCGGGCCCGTCCGCCGGACCAGTGCCCGTCCGCGTCGGCGAGTCCGGCGCCGCGCAGCGCGCCCAGGAACTCCGCGCGGTGGCCGTGGACGTCGGCTGCCGCGTACAGCGGGGCGGGGGAAGGGGGCACGGCGGGACGCTACCAGGACGCCGCGGGAGCGTGGCGGTGGTGGCGGCGGTGAAACGGAGTGGCACGAGGTCCGGTGTTCCGGTACGGTACGCCAGCCAACTGGCTATTTATACACACCTTATGCCCAATGGGGGGCTCCGTGAACATCGACTTCAGTCTCGACCCGACCTTCTCCTGGTACGTCGTCCTGCTGCTGATCAGCGGCCTGGCGACGGTCTGCATCGGCCTCGTCCCGGCCTCCGGGCTCAGCGCCGGCTGGCGGATCTTCAACGTGATCGCCGGTGTCGCCTTCTTCGGCTACGGCATCTACCTCGGCTTCTTCTTCGAGGGCGGCACCTACATCATCTTCTTCAAGGCGTTCATCGTTCCGATCGTGCTGATCGTCAACTTCGTGCGGTCGCTGGCGAACCGCAACAAGACGGCCGTGCCGGTCCCCCCGCAGGCCCAGGGCCCGTACCCGGGGCAGGCGCCGTTCCAGCAGTACCCGGCGCAGGCCCCGGCCCCGGCGCAGGCTCCGGCCCCGGCTCCGCAGGCCGGGGGCGAGCCGGTCGCCTGACCGTCCCGGCAGCCGGTTGACGGACGTTCAGGACCGGGGCGCCGCCGGGCTGTTGACGGACTTTACGTGTTCATGGATAGTCTCACGCGCGGGGGCGCCCCGCGCGTGAGAGGGGTGTCAGGATGGGAGTCCACGGGGTGGCGGCTACCGGCGCGCGGGAGGGGCGGGTCGATCCGCTGCTGGCCGACCGGGTCGTCGAGGCGCTGCTGCTCGTCGGCCTGCCCGTCGCGCACGGCGGCCACGGTCCCGGCGTCCACCTGCTCGCCACCGAAGGCGCCGGGGACTCCGGCGGTTTCGACGCCGACCGCTGGCCGGTGACCCTGCGGTGGATCTGCTCCCCCCGGCTGGAGGGCGCGGCCGCGGCGTCCGACGCCCGCAGCCCGTGGCCGCGGACGCGGCAGGTGGTCGCGGACAGCATGGAGACCGCACTGGCCGAACTGCTGCCCGCCCTCGGACTGCACGCCACCCGCGCCACCGCGGACGGTCCGACCCTGGTCGGGCCCGGCGACCACGACGCCCCCGCGAGGGCCGCGGCGGGCGGCTCCCCGGCCGGGGGCGCGACAGCCGCGGCCGGGGCCGAAGCCGATCCCTCCGTCGGCGCCGCCGTCCGCCGCGGCGCCGCCCTCGCGGGCCTCCCGCTCGCCCGGGGCCCCCGCACGGCCGGTGTCGCGTACGCGCCCTGCGGGCCCGCGGCGGACACGGCGGACGCCGCGGAGGCTGCGGACGGGCAGGCGACCGCGGTGGTCGACGTCACCTGGCAGCCCTCCCCGCACCTTCCCGGCACGCCGCTCGTGGCGACGGCCGTCCGGGAGGCCATGCACCACGCGGTCGGCACCGCCCTGGCCGTCTGCGGGCTCCGCACCTCCTGGCACCGGCCGGCGGACAGCGCCCCGCACCTGCACGTCGCCGACCACTGACGCCCCGCCACCCCCGCCCCTCCCCCGGCCGCGCCGCATCACCGCACCCTCACGCCGCCGCGCCCGCCGCCGACTGCTGGCGCGCGTTCAGGCCCCCTACGCAATCGGTCCGTTGGCGACCCACCCGCGCCACTCCCTGCCAGGGCCTCCCTCAGGCAATATTGAACGCGTTCAAATGGCTGGGGGCGCGATGGTGCACAGAGGCGACGCGCGGATGCTGGCCGCGGCGGCGGTGCCGTGCGCGGTGGTGTGGCTGCTGTGGCCGGTCGCGGAGGACGGCGAGGTGCTGCTCCCCGTCCTGCTGGCGGCGCCGTCGCTGCTGCTCCTGCTGCCGTGGCGGGCCCGCACCGAGGAGGGGTTCGCGGACCGCTGCTGGACGGTGGGCTGGCTGCTGGCGGGGGCCGGAGTGCTCGGGGCCCCGTTCGGACTGTTCCTGCTGTTCCCGGCGGGATCGGTGCTGCTGGCAGCGGGCTTCCGCGCCCGCCCGGAGTCGGGACGGCTCCCCGGGGTGCTGGGCTGGGCGGCGGCCGCGTTCTTCCTGCTACTGGGCACGTACCTGCTGTACGCGTGCCTGACCGACCCGTACCGAGGGCTGGAGGAGGCCCGGGAGGCGGGGCCCGCCCTGGGCCTGGCTACCTAGGTGAAATGTGAGAGCGCATGTCGGCGGGTGTTGAGAACGCTGAGGTGATCCCGGTGCTCTCGATGTCGGCGAGAAGCGAGAGCGGCCGACGTCGTGGTCGTGTCGCCGCCTGCCCGGCGCGAGTGGGGGTCCGGCGTCCTCGATCAGTCGTGCAGAAGGTCGAGTCGTTCGGTGGCCTGCTGCCATCCGCGCGCATCCGCTTCGGCACGGGCCCGTAGCTCAGCCGCTGCAGGGCCCCACCCGTTGGTGCTGGAGGCCCGGACGAGCTCAAGATCCTCGCGTTGCCGCTGCAACTCGACACCTGGGCCGGGAAGCCGCGGATCACCTTGTCCCGCAGCCACCGCGGCTGTCTGCAGACAGCGCAGGGCGCCGTCCCAGGGGCCACGGGCGCAGGCGACAACAGCCTCCGAGACTGCGTTCAGGGCGTCGAGATGCGCCATCACGGCGCCTTCGGGCACCGCCTGCTCCATGAAGTCGTCCAGGTCAACAGCGTCCTCGTCCTCGCCGTCGCCGACCGGTGTCCCGTAGGAACGGAACAATTCGGCCAGCGACAGATCCGTGTATTCGCGGGACCAGTCAGCCAATCGATCAACCAGCTCTTGGAGCTCAGCCGGGGACGCCCCTTCGTCGTTGGCGGCGTCGGTCCAGCACTTCCGGAGCAGCTCGGTGACGATCGCGGATCCCGAGTCGCCGTGTCGGCGGAAGCGTTCATCGCCAAGACACCCGGAGATCCGTGTTGCAGCTGCCAGACCCACCAGCGCCGCCCCACGGCCGTCAAGGGCGCTGAGCGCTGCCTGCCACTCGCGAAAGTCCCAGTTCTCCATGCCTGTCCTCAGCTCGACCCGTGGCGATCAACCTAGCGCGGGGCACCATGCCTGCTCCTGCCGGGCTCGGGTGGTGGCGAGGCGGTGGAAGTCGGTGCCGGTCCCGATGATGTTGCCGTCGAAGGTCAGGCGGCCGCCCCGGTGGCGGGGGCCGTGAAGGCCTCGCTCCAGCCGCCGAACGAATCACCGGCGGCGACGCCCTCCCGCTCCTCGCGCTCGGTGGGGCCCGGAAGGACAACTCGGCACCGTGGCGGTCGAGTTCCAGGGAGCCGAGCCCGTCGATCCATCACGTCGGCGCCCGCCCCGACGACGCCTGCGACGAGGTCCTGGCCCTCCTCGACCGCCCGTGGCCGTGCCTAGACGCTCGGGGCGACAAATGGTTTGCCCTCCACCGCACCGGCCTGCACACTCCCGTTCATGGTCGCAACCGTCCGCGCTCTCGCACTCGAACGCTTCCGGTGGATCGACGGCCACGCGGACGTCTGGGCCGTCTTCCGCGACCCCGAGGCGCTGGCGGCCGTGGTCCGCGGACTCGTCGCTCCCTTCCGGGACGAGAAGGTCACTGCGGTGTGCGGGATCGAGTCCCGGGGTTTCCTGCTGGGCGCCGCCGCGGCCGTCGAGCTCGGTGTCGGGTTCGTCCCGGTGCGGAAGAGCGGCGGCCTGTTCCCGGGGGACAAGGTCACGCGCCGGACCGACCCGGACTACCGGGGCCTTCGCCACACCCTGCGGCTTCAGCGGTCCTCCCTGGGACCGGGCGACAGGGTCGTCCTGGTCGACGACTGGATCGAGACCGGGAACCAGGCTGCCGCCGTCAGGAGCATGGTCGAAGAGTGCGGCGCGAGTTGGGCCGGTTGCAGCATCGTCGTCGATCAGCTCACCGGAGACACCGGACGCGTGCTCGGACCCGTCCGTGCGCTTCTCGCCGCGAGCGACCTGCCGGCCTGCGGCCCTTCGGCGTAGTCGCCGGCTCGGCACAGGCCGATCCGTGCAGGCATCCGCACGGCCGGACGCACTCGGCTCCCGGAACTCGACCGTCACGGCGCCGGACCGCTCCTCCAGGTCCCCACCGAACAGGCGGGAACCACGGCTCTCCGGAACCTCGCAGCGACTGATCAACCGCGAAGCAGCCTGGCGAGTGGCTCTCGGACGTCGGCGGGATGCAGGTTCAGCCCGTCGAACACGTCGGCCGTCACCCACCTGAGTTCGTAACTGTCCTCCGGGCCGTGCGCCTCGGCTTCGTCACCGGAGAGGACGGCGCTGCCCTCGACGTCCTTCACGAGGTGGTACCAGGCCGGTCGGCCGTTGTGTCGGCCGGTCCACGCCAACCGATCGATCCGGGCCTCGAGCATCGTCTCCTCCCGCAGCGCCGCCGTCTCGGCGCTCTCGCCGTCCTCGACATGGCCGCCCGGCGAAACGAGCGGGTTCGCCGATTTCTGGGCGGGCAGTCGCAGGAACTCGCGAGTCACATTCGGCTTCACCAAAGCGCAGAGACGGGTGCGCGCCCCGGGCTGCCGAGGTCGGGCCGGCGAAGCGGGCTGAATCGTCGGCGCGGCTAGGGTTGCGGACATGGCTGTCATGGATGTCCGCAACGATTCCAAGGGTTGGCTCGTCATGTGGCTTGAGCCACTGGGTGAGGATCGATGGCTCAGGCCGGACGAGACGTTCCGGGTTCGATCCGACTACAACGGCGATGAGCTGGCCTTCTCCATAACCTTCTGGGTGGATGACGATGACCGGTCGGCGGGGATCGAAAACGTCGCCGTCTGGATCGAGGCCGGTGACTGCTACGCGGAAGTCGTCGACAGGGCGGGCAACCTCATCGAGTGCGGCCATCAGAGGCCTGCGGAAGTCGGCAGGCGGTGGCAGGCCTCGCTCGAAGAGACGCAAAAGCGTGCGGCAGATCGGAAAGGGGGTGGAGAGACGCTCTGAAGTCCCCCATGATCTTGGACACTCGTTCCTACGCGGCGAGGGTGTGGTCACGTCCGCTGGAGTGGTGTATCGACGGCCACTCGGTGATCCGGTTTCAGGCTATGCGGTCAGGGCTGTGGGGATGCTGTCGTCGGGGGTTTCTCCCTCGATCGGGTGGAGGCGGCAGCGGCCGAGGATCTCGGAGCCGATGTAGCGGCGTTGTTCGGCCCATTCGTCGCTCTGCTCGGCTAGGACCGCGCCGATCAGCCGGATGACCGAGGAACGGTCGGGGAAGATCCCGACGACGTCGGTGCGACGGCGGATCTCCTTGTTCAGCCGTTCCTGCGGGTTGTTCGACCAGATCGACTTCCAGACCGTCCGGGGGAAGGCGGCGAAGGCGAGCAGGTCCTCACGGGCGGCCTCCAAGTGCTCTGCGGCCTTGGGGAATCGCTCGTCGAGGGCGGCGATGACGGTGGCCATCTGCTGGCGCACGGCCTTCGCGTCGGGCTGTTCGAAGACGGTCCGCAGCAGGGTGGCGACCCAGGGCTGGGCGGACTTCGGGACCTGCGAGAGCAGATTGCGCGCGTAGTGCGTGCGGCACCTCTGCCAGGACGCTCCAGGCAGAGTGGCGCCGATCGCGTCGACCAGACCGGCGTGCGCGTCGGAGACCACCAGCTTGACCCCGGTCAGGCCGCGGGCGACCAACGACCGGAGGAAGGCCAGCCAGCCGGCGCCGTCCTCGCTGGTGGCGACGTCCAGGCCGAGGACCTCGCGTTGGCCCTCGTGGTTGACGCCGACCGCGACCAGGCAGTGGACGTTGACGACCCGGCCGCCCTCGCGGACCTTCTGGGTGAGCGCGTCGACCCAGACGAACGTGTAGGGGCCCTGGTCGAGCGGACGGTTGCGGAACTCCGCGACCCGCTCGTCCAAGTGCTTCGCCATGTCGGACACTTGCGACTTCGACAGCTGGGTCACGCCCAGGGACTCGGCGAGCTTCTCCACCCGCCGCGTGGAGACGCCGAGCAGGTAGCAGGTGGCGACGACGCTGATCAGGGCCTGTTCGGCCCGGCGCTGGCGCTCCAGCAGCCAGCTCGGGAAGTACGAACCCGAGCGGACCCTGGGGATCGCGAGGTCGATGGTTCCGGTGCGGGTGTCCCAGTCCCGATTGCGGTATCCGTTGCGGGAGTTGACGCGGTCCTCGCCGGGCCTTCCGTACTCGCCGCCGCAGGCCCGGTCCACGTCCGCGGACATCATCGCCTCCGCGAACGTCTTCACCATCGCCCGCAACAAGTCGGGACTCGCCGAAGCCAGGTTCTCCTCCAGCAGGGCGGCAAAGGGCAGACTGTCAGGTGCGGTCATCGTGCTGTGACTCCTTCAAGAGCTTGGTCGTTCTCGAAGAATCAGCCGGTGGCCGTCTTACGTTCTCAGGCGACACCCGTCACAGGGACGAAACCCCCGGAACGGATGGAACCCGTACACCACTTCCCCGGACGCAACCGAGGGTGTGTCGTTGTCGGGTCTCGTGCGGGGTCAGGTAGTCCCAACTGGGGTGCTTGCGTAGCCGCCGGCGGTTGTAGAAGGTCTCGATGAAGGAGAAGACCTCGCCGCGGGCGGTTGCCCGGTCGGGCCGGATGCGGGTGCCGATCTCGGCTTTGAGGACCGCCCAGAAGCTTTCGGCTGCGGCGTTGTCATAACACGAGCCGGTGCGTCCGGTGCTCGCTCTCATGCCCAACCTGGTTGCCTCGCTGCGGAATTGAGCCGAGGTGTATTCGCTTCCGCGGTCGCTGTGCGCGATGCAGTCCGGTTCCAGGCGGCCGCGTCCGTGGGCCATCTGCAAGGCGTCGACGACGAGGTCGGCGCGGTGGTGGTCGGCCATCGCGTAGCCGACGACCTCGCGGGTGGCCAGGTCCAGCCAGCAGGCCAGGTAGAGCCAGCCCTCCTCGGTCGGCAGGTACGTGATGTCGCCGACCAGGCGGGTGCCGGGCCGGTCCGCGGTGAAGTCCCGGCCGAGCAGATCCGGCGCCGGTCGGGCCTGCTTGTCCGGGCGGGTCAGCGACCGGCGCCGGCGGCGGGTGATCCCGGCGGTGCCGTGTTCGCGCATCAGCCGCTCGATCCGCTCGCGGTTCACCTCGTGCCCCAGCCGCCGCAGCTCGGCATGCACGCGCGGGACGCCGTAGGCGCCCCTGGAGGCGAGGTGGACCACCGTGATCTCGTGCACGAGTGCATCATCGGCCCGACGGCGCGTGCGTCGTGCTTCCTCGCCGTCGGCCCAGGCGTAGAAGGAGGAGCGAGGAACTCCGAGGATGCGGCAGAGCAAGGCGACCGGGCAGGTGGCCTTCTCCGCCGCGATGAACCGGTAGATCTCGCTCACCGGTCGCTCTCCCGCGCGAAGAAGGCCGTCGCTTTTTTCAGGACCTCGATGGTCTTCTGCTGTTCGAGGTTCTGTCGGCGCAGGCGACGCAATTCCTCGTGCTCGGCGCTGGTCAGCTCACCCGGGCCGCCCTCACCGCGGTCGATCTTGTCCTGCTTGACCCAGCTCCGCAGCCCCTCCGCGCTCACTCACAGGTCCCGGGCCACCTCGGTGACCGTCTTGCTGGAGGACCGGGCCAGCGCGACGGCATCCCGCTTGAACTCCTTCGAGTACCGCTTGCCCTGCTTGTTGCTCACCTGGTTCTACTTCCTCTGGAACCTCACGTCCCAGTCTCCAGGTGTCCAGGTCCACGGGGAAGCTTCACTGCCCGTCAACGACGACAGCAACCGCCCTGGGAATCAGCCCTCCTCGATGATGGCAGCCCGCGCAGCCCTCGGCGGCCGTTGATCGGTGGTGGCCGGTCCCCAGGTGCTGCCATCTCCCGGGTTGCTGGTCCGACTTCCTTGGTACGGCTGCGTCCTGTGGCTGTTGGTCTCGCCGGGACGCCTCGCGGGTTCGGCTTCAGGTGTCTCGTTCGGGATCCTCGGAAGACGTCCGGAGGAGGTCGGTGGGGATCCGGGCGACGGCGACGGCGATCGCTTCGGCGACGGTGGTGACGCGGTGGAGGAGGGGGCCGTTCCACCACTCCCTGATGGTGTAGTCGCCGACTCCCCGGGGCGACCCGATCGAGACGAAGGACGGAGTGGAGTAGGGAGCGTCAGGCATCTCGGTGAAGCCCAGTGCCCAGTGGTTGGTGTAGGGGTAGAGCCTGCGCAGCCTCGGTTCGGCGTGGGCGGACTCGATGAGGGCTTGGTACTGCGGCCAGTCGGCGCGGTCGGCCTCCTTCAGCAGGTACTGCCACTCCGAGGCGATGACATCGGCGGGGTTGTTGTCGGGGACTTCGAAACGTCCGGTCAGGAGGTCGAAGGACGCGTTCCTCTCGATCTCGTCGAGAGCGGCTCCCTCGGCCCAGCCGCGGATCACCGGGGGAAGTTCACGCATGTCCTCGGTGCTGCCGCAGATCATGAGCCGGTTGTTGGACGAACCCCAGAAGGTCCAGTGGCGCTCGTGGTGCCCCGCCGTGACGTAGGACGAGTGTCGATGCGGCGCCACACTGGTGATCGTGGCATGACGCAGTGGATCGGACGGGGTGACGGCCAGGGGAAGGGACGTTCCTCGGGCCGCAGCTTCGGCTCGGAGGGCTGCGGCGAGGCTGCCACGGGCGGCCACGTCCGGGTAGAGGACGGCTGGGTCCGGTTCGCGACTCATGGTGTTCTGATCCTCGGTCCGGTCCGGTGCAGTGCGGCACGCGGGAGCGGCCATCATAAGTGGCTGCCGGGCAGGCGGAAGCAGGATCGGCCGGACCCGGGGCTCTGCGGGGCGTCAGCTGATCGTGGACCGCCTTCTCAGCGCGGGCTCAGCCGTGGCTCATCTCAGGTCAAGACGGGCGGCCGAGCATCGTCCGCATGACGGCAGCACCCGGAACCCGGACCTCCGCCCGCAGGCAGGAGCGTCGCACCCGGCGCACCCGGCGCACCCGGCGGATCGGACGGGCGGTGGTGGTGGCGGTGCTGCTCTCGGCGCTGGCCTCGTGGCTGGTGCTCTCCCGCTCGACGGGCGGCGAACCGGCGAGCGCGACGGCCTCGGCGACGGTCCCGACGGGCGGTGCGACGGCGGAAGGAACGGAGGGGGCGGCGGGAACGGAGGGAACGGAGGGCGCCGCGGACGCCGCGCTCGCTGCGGCGGTCGGCGCCCTCGACGGGCACTTCGCCGTCACGGTGGCCGACCCCGTCTCCGGGGCGTCCGCGACCTGGGGCGACGACTCCTTCGTCACCGCCTCGATCGTCAAGGTCGACATCCTGGCCGCGCTGCTGCTGCAGAACGACGGCGTGCTGACCGGCAGTCAGCGGTCCGCGGCCGCGCTGATGATCGAGCAGAGCGACAACGCGGCGGCCAGCACGCTGTTCGACGCGGTGGGCGGCGCGGCGGGGCTGGACGCGGCCAACGCGGCCTTCGGGCTGACCGCGACGGTCGCCGGGACGGACGGCTTCTGGGGGTTGACCGAGACCACCGCCGCCGACCAGGCGCGGTTGCTGCGGGTGGTGTTCACCGAGGACTCGCCGCTGGGCTCCGCCTCCCGCGCCTACCTGGCGAAGCTGATGGGCCTGGTCGCGGACGGCCAGGACTGGGGCGTCTCGGCGGCGGACCAGGGCGGCGCGGTGGAGCTGAAGAACGGCTGGCTGTCCCGGGACAGCACCGGGCTGTGGGTGGTGAACAGCATCGGCCGGGTCGAGTACGGCGGTCGGAGCCTGCTGGTGTCGGTGCTGAGCGACGGTTCGGCGAGCGAGGAGGCGGGCATCGCGCTGGTCGAGTCGGTGGCGTCGGCGGCGGTGCGGTCCTTCGCGGCCGACGGGCGGTAGCGGGGCCCTCCCGCTCGGGTTCAGGGCGCCGCGGCCGCGCGGACGACCGCCCGCAGGTAGCGCTCGATCGCCAGGTGCTGGAGGGCGAGCGCGACGGGGCGGCCGAGCCGGGCGTACCAGGCGGCGAGCCGGGAGAAGGCGGTGACCTCGAACCACACCTCGCCGTCCGCGTCCGTGCTCACCACGAAGGACTCCTCGCCGCACTCGGGGTGCCCGGGCAGGGTGCCGTAGGCGAAGCCGATCCGGTCAGGGGTCTCGACGGCCCAGACCACCCGGCAGGGGATGACCAGCCGGGGCAGGCGCAGCCCGGGCAGGCGCAGCCGGAGCAGGACGGTGGCACCGGGGACGGCGCGGACCGCCGCCGGGTGGACGGCGAAGCCGGAGCCGAGCTGGGCGCCCCAGCCCAGGACGTACCCGCCCGCGCGTTCCAGGACGTCCTGGCCGCGGCCGAGGTGGACGCGGCGGCGCAGTCAGGAGTAGCCGGGCGGCAGGGCGGCGTCCGCGGTGGCGCCGACCTCGGGGTAGGTGGGCGCGGCGGCGCAGGCGGCGAGGTGGCGCCGGTGCAGGTCGTTCGACGGCATCTGCCAGTTGTACGCCGCGCGGGGCCGGGTGGCCAGGGCCGCTGGTCGGTGCCGGTCCGCGGCGCCGGGCGGCGCGGCTGCTGCGCCCCGCCCGCCGGGCCCTCCGGCCGCGGGCGGGGCCGCACCGGCCGGAGGGGGCGGGCTGTCTGGGTCAGGGGTCAGCCCTGGACGGAGGCCCAGAACTCCTCGAAGGAGAGCTTGCCGTCGCCGTTGGCGTCCTTGGCGTTGATGATCGCCTGCGCGACCGTCTCGGTGACGTGGAAGTCGCCGAGCTGGGCCATGACCGTCTTGTACTCGCGCGCGGTGACCCGCCCGTCGCCGTCGACGTCCAGACGCGCGAATGCCGCCCGTGCCGCTTCGATGTCCGCCATCGGACCCACCCCTCTTCTTGCTGTCACACCGGTCTTGACGCCGTGTTCCGGCGCGCGGGCCACAATAGCCGCAGTTCCGGGCGCACCGACAGGCCGGTCCCGGTGGAGGGGGCGACGGCGGGCGACGGCCGCGGCCGGCCGGGCGCTCCGGGGGTGCGGCCGCGGCCCGCGGCCGGTGGGGTCAGCGGCCGATCTCGTCGAGTTCGGCGAGGTCCTCCTCGGAGAGCGGGCGGGCCGCGCCCGCGACGTTCTCGCGCAGGTGCGCGACCGAGGAGGTGCCGGGGATCAGCAGGATGTTCGGTGACCGCTGCAGCAGCCAGGCCAGGGCGGTCGACATCGGCGTCGCGTCCCGTCGGGCGGCCACGGCCGTGAGGGCCGCGGACTGCAGCGGGGTGAAGCCGCCGAGCGGGAAGAAGGGCACGTAGGCGATGCCCGCTCCGGCGAGTTCGTCGACGAGTTCGTCGTCGTGGCGGTGGGCGAGGTTGTACATGTTCTGCACGGACACGATCGGGGCGATGGAGCGTGCCTCGGCGACCTGTTCCGGCGTCGCGTTGCTCACGCCGAGGTGCCGGACGAGGCCCTGCTGCTGGAGTTCGACGAGCGTCCCGAACGCCTCGGCGAGCGAGCCGGGCACGGGGCCGCGGGCGTCGCCGAGCCGGAGGTTGACCACGTCCAGTGCGTCGAGGCCGAGGTTGTGCAGGTTCTCCCGGACCGCGCGGCGCAGGTCGTCGGGTTCGCGGGCCGGGGGCCAGCCGCCCTGCTCGTCGCGGGTCGCTCCGACCTTGGTGACGATGTGCAGGGAGTCGCGGTAGGGGTGCAGGGCTTCGCGGATCAGCCGGTTGGTGAGGTGCGGACCGTAGGCGTCGGCGGTGTCGATGTGGGTGATGCCGAGGTCGACGGCCTCGCGCAGGACGGCGAGGGCGCCGTCCCGGTCGGCGGGCGGGCCCATGACCCCGGGGCCGGCGAGCTGCATGGCGCCGTAGCCGAACCGGGTGACGGTCAGGTCGCCGAGGGTCCAGGTGCCGCCGGGGAGCGGAGCGGGGAGCGTGCTCATTGCTGGTGCTCTGCCTTTCGCGTCGAGCCGGGTGCTGGTGCCCGCCGGCTTCGTGCACCATCATTTGACGCGTAACTCTCCAGGGGGAAGTAGGCACCTCGGAGTGCGTAAGCCACCCGCGGGTGAGAAAGGTGGTTCCGATGGCGACGATGACGGCGGCCCAGCAGCGGGCGCAGGCCAAGGTGCAGTACGACGCGTTCGTGGCGGCGTGCCCCAGTCGGCAGCTGCTCGACCGGATCTCCGACAAGTGGGTCACGCTGGTCCTGGCCGCGCTCGGCAACGGCAGCCCGCACGAGGCGGGCACCGACTGCGCGGGCGAGCCCCGGGCGATGCGCTACTCGGAGCTGGCCCGCCTCCTGGCCGGGGTCAGCCAGAAGATGCTCACCCAGACGCTGCGCTCCCTGGAGCGCGACGGCCTGGTGACCCGTACGGTGACGCCGACCGTGCCCGTCACGGTCTCCTACGAGCTGACCGGTCTCGGCCTGTCGCTGTACGACATGGTGCGCGGCATCAAGAGCTGGGCCGAGACGCACATGGACGACGTGCTCGCCCACCGCGGGGCCTACGACGCCCGCGTCGGCTGAGCCCCGGGGGGCGGCAGGGCGTTCCCGGCTCCCCGCTCCGCGCGGGGGCCGCACCGTCCCGCTCCCGGCCGGACGGGCCGTCAGTCGCGGCGGACGCTGACGCCGCCGAGCAGGCCCCAGGCGGCGACGTGGACGGTGGGGCCGCCCTCGCGGGTGGGCCCGTCGTCGCTGACGCCCCCGAGCCGGATGCCCGTGACGACCACCCGGACGTCGGGGCGGACCCGCAGCGAGACGCCGCCGACCAGGCTGAGCTTGGTGATGCGCAGTTCGGCGCCGTCCGGGATGTCGACGTCGGTGAGGTCGACGTCGGCGCCGCCGACGAGGGAGGCGGTGAGGGTGCGGCGGTGGATCTCCTCGCCCCCCAGGCGGGTGCCGCCGATCAGGCTGATCCGGATGTCGGTGCGGTCGTTGTCCCCGGTGTTCCCCGTGTTCGTCATGTCGGCAACCCTAGGGACCGTCAGGAGGCTCGCAGAAGTGGCCCGTTGCACGGCTCGGGCATGACGGACGTCACGGGCCGACCGGCGCGCGGGCGGGTGTGCGCTCCCCCGGCGTACGGGTGGGGACGGGGTGTGCGACCGCGCGCCGCCGTAGGACGGGCGGGGGCGGAAAGGATCAGCCTCGCACGTCCGGGAGAGGTTCCAAGGAGAGGCACGGCCATGGCGAGCGAGTTCCAGCGCTACAAGTTGACCAGCGTGTTCCACGCGCTCGACACCGACGGGAACGGGTACCTCGACGAGGAGGACTTCCGGGCGCTGGCGGACCGCTGGCGGCGGCTGCCGCGGGTGGCGGCGGACCGGGAGCTGGCGGCCCGGGTGGAGCGGGTGATGCTCGGCTGGTGGGACGCGCTGTACGAGGCGGCGGACACCAACGGCGACGGGCTGGTGGACATGGACGAGGTCCTGGCCATGGTGGACCGGCTGCCCGGGATGCGGGAGGCCGTGACGGCGACGGCGGACACCGTCTTCGACGCGGTCGACGAGAACGGCGACGGCCGGATCTCGCGGGAGGAGCACCGCCGCCTGGTCGACGTGTGGAACGGGCGACCGACCGACACCGTCGGCGTGTTCGAGCTGGTCGACCTGGACGGCGACGGCTTCCTCTCCCGGGAGGAGTTCACCGAGCTGTGGGCGCAGTTCTGGATCAGCGCGGACCCGGCGGACCCGGGCAACCACCTGTGCGGGGTGCT
This sequence comes from Kitasatospora phosalacinea, assembly GCF_030268885.1. Classification (GTDB taxonomy): domain Bacteria; phylum Actinomycetota; class Actinomycetes; order Streptomycetales; family Streptomycetaceae; genus Kitasatospora; species Kitasatospora phosalacinea_C. Next base: position 36,775 of record NZ_BSSA01000040.1, on the reverse strand, counting down.
CGCCCCGGTGGCGGCCGGCTCCGCGGAGGAGTTCACCACCGGGGCGTGAGGGCGCAGCAGTTGACGGCCCGTCGGCGCGGCGGCCCGCCGGGTCCGGCGAGTCCGGCGGGCCCGCCGGGTCCGGCGGGTCAGCGCTTGGAGATCCCGACGTTGCGGATGGTGACGGGCAGCGTCGGGTAGCCGTCCCCGGGGCCGTTCTGGTCGTCCTCGCCGCCCGCGGCGATCTTCTGCAGCACGTCGAGCCCGGAGGTGACGCGACCGAAGGGGGTGTAGGCCGGGGAGAGCTTGGTGTCCTTCCAGACGATGAAGAACTGGCTGCCGTTGGTGTTCGGACCGGCGTTGGCCATCGCGACGGTGCCCGCGGGGTAGGTGGCGCCCTCCAGGTTCTCGTCGGGGAAGGAGTAGCCGGGGCCGCCGCTGCCGGTGCCGGTGGGGTCGCCGCACTGCAGGACGTAGATCCGCTGGGTGGTGAGGCGGTGGCAGTGGGTGCGGTCGAAGTAGTCGCGTTCGGCGAGGAAGCGGAACGAGTAGGTGGTGCAGGGGGCATGGTCGGTGAGCGCCCGGAAGGTGATCGCCCCCTGGCTGGTGCGGAGGGTGGCGCTGTAGGGCTTGGCGGCCTTCGCCGCGTCGAAGACCGGGATGCCCTTGAAGTTGTCGGCGGGGACGGCCGCGGTGTAGGTGCACGCGGCGGCGGCCGCGGGCCCGGCCCCGGTCGTGGGGGTGGCGGCGGACGCCGTGCCGGCGGTGGTGGTCAGGGCGAGCGAGACCGTGGCCAGGACGGTCAGCCCGGCACTGCGGGTCGTGCGCTTCATTCGTCGGCCTCCGTGGTGGGAGCGGGTCGGGCAACGGACGGGTGCGGATCGAGCAGCGGACTGGCTTGGCAGGGACCTGCCCACCGCACCCGCCGTTCGAACCTCCCGACACCCTCGCCCCACCCTCCCGCCGACCCGCCCGGGGCGCTCCCGACCCTCGCCGCTCCCCCTCCCCGCACGTCACCACCCCGGCGGCGGGGCGCGGCGTGCAGGTGCCGGCGGGCGCGGGGCCGCCGGCGGGCGCGGGGCCGGCGGGAACTCGCGCTCCGAACGGTGGCCGTGGCCCGGCGCGGGCCGTCGGCGGGCGTCCGCTCAGTGCTGGGGCGCGCGGGCCCGGACGGCGGCGACGTAGCGGACGGTGAAGACCATCGGGACGACGAAGCCCGCGATCTGAACGGCCAGGGAGACGGTGGAGTGCCCGCTGCCGCCGTGGGCGAGGACGGCCAGGACGACGGCGGTGACCGCGAAGGCCGCGGTCCACACCGCGGTGATGACCGTGTTGACCCGGACGAACGGCTTGAGCGTCCAGAACTCCTGCGGGGTGGTGCGCTTGGCGATGCCGAGCGTGAACGGCTTGCCGATCAGCAGCGAGCCCCCGGCGATCACCGCGAGGACGGCGGAGGACAGCGCCGCGGAGTAGCCGCGGACACCGGAGTGCGGGTCGGCGAAGGCGATCGCGGCGAGGACGGCGAAGTACAGCGCGGAGCCGGTCTCGATGATCAGCGCGTCCCACCCGGCGCCCGCCCGGCGCTGCTGGGCGATGACGGCGGCGGCCGCCGCCAGACCGGCCAGTGCGGCCCACTGCCACTGGGACGCGGGGACCACCGCGAAGATGATCCAGGGCAGGAAGGTGCGCAGGTACGACATGGTTTCGAAATCCCCTCGGTGGTCGGCCGGCCTTCCCCCGGGCCGTCTTTCCGCAGGATATCCACCGTTCGGCCCGCCCGTACCGCCCGTCGGCGGGCCGGATTATGACACTCCGTCGGCTGGACGGATCATGCCACCGGCGGGCGGACGGGCGGTGCGCGTCGAACGGGCCCTCAGCCGACGGCGACCGCGGCGACGGTGGCTGCGGCGACGGTGGCCGCGCCGTGCGCGGGGCGGCCGGCTGGCTCGGGGTCGGTGGCGGTGGTGTGCGCCCGGGGGCCGGTGGTGACGGTGCGGTCGGCGGGCGAGGAGTACGCCCGGGCGCTGGCCGCGGTGAGGACCGCGGCGACGGCGAGGGCCGCGGCGGCAGCGGCGGCGCGCCGGTGGAGGGGGGTCATGCGACTCCTGGGGAGGGACTGGCTCAGCACGGGCGGAGCGATTTGAGCGCGTTGTCGTGGGCGCTGCCCCGGGCGCCGGGGGCCATCGCGCCGGCGGTGCCCGCGTAGTCCTTGCCGGGGTACCAGCAGTAGGCGACGGGCGAGTTGTTCACCCAGGCGGAGATGCCCTCCTCGCCGGTGAACCGGGAGCCGTCGGGCAGGTTCAGCCGTTCGGTGTCGGCGAGCTGGGTGCCGGGCAGCAGCGCGACGGCGGCGTGGTCGTAGTGGACGCCGTCGTAGAGGCAGACCCACCCGGCCGGGCAGGCGACGTGCCGGGCGACCCGGCTGTCGCCGTTGAGGACGTGCACGCCGGGCGGGTTGCTGACGGCGGCCGCGGGGACGGGGGGCGTGGGGGCGGGGGTGGCCAGGGCCGGGGCGGCCAGGGCGGGGGCGGCGCCGAGCACGAGGGCGGCGGCGAGGGCGAGCGGGCGCAGACGCATCGGAGGGGTCCTCCCTGACGGCGGGGCGGGGGTGCGCAGCGGGCGGTCGGCGGTCAGGAGTTCCACGGCGTCCCCAGCAGTCTGAGGTCGCTGGCCCGGTCGGTGCCGTCGGCGGTCCACCACACCTGGGCGTTGGCGCCCTTCGGGATGGCGAAGTCGGCGTGCACCGACTCCTTCGGCCCGACCTGCCGCCAGATCACGTCGCTGGTGCCCTTCAGGCTGGCGGCGCACTTCGCGGCGTCCACGGCGGGTGCCTTGCCGCCGTCGCAGTCGTACACGACCAGCGAGAGGTCGGCGTACCCGGGCCCGGTGTTGGTGAAGACCAGTCGGCCGCCCTCCCCGGTCGGGCACCAGCTGACCGTGCCGCCGGTGACCGGGACGGCGGGGCCGAACGGGCCGGTGCAGAGCGGCTCGGCGTCACGGGCGGCGGGCGGCATCGCGGCGGCCCCGCCGGGGCCGGTCGGGCTGACGGGGGCGGTGGGGCCGACAGGGGCGGTGGGGGCGGCGGCGGTGAGTGCGAGGACGCTCGCGGTAACGGCGAGGGCCGCCGGGAGGCGGTGTCGCCAAGGGGTGCGGGACATGTCTCTCCTGCTCGGGTCCTGCTGGGGTGGGACGCCCGTGGGACGGGACGGCCGCCGAACCGGTCGGCGGTCACGCTCAGTCATCACCAGGGCGGCCGTCCGCCTATCGCTTCGTTGACGCACTGTCACCCGATCGGCCAGCACCGGGCTCGCCCGGACCATCCGCCGGCGGGCCGGTGGTGACGGGGCGTCAACGCGTCGGCCCGGGCCCCGGAGTCTTCACGGGGTCCGGGCCGACGGGCGCGGGAGGAGCGGAGGTCAGACGGCCAGGAGGTGCTGGAGCAGGTCGCGGTACTCGCGGAGCGCCAGGCGCAGGTCCTCGGTGCGGGAGGAGCCGTCCGCCGTGCTCCCCTGCCACGCGTCGCGCAGCGTCGTGCGGCGCCCCTCCAGGTTCTCGACCAGCTGCCGCACCGCCTCGTCCAGCGCCTCGTCGGCCTCCCGCACCGCCCGGCCCGGGTCGTCCACGAAGCCGGCCATCGCGCGGTCCAGGCGGCGGGCCGACTGCGCGGCGAGGTCGGGCGGGAGGAGGACGGGGGCACCCGGGCCGCAGCGCTCCTGCCCGGCGCCGCCGGGGGCGGTGGCAGCAGCGGGGCGCGCGGCGGCCGGGGCGGTGGCGGCAGCGGCAGGGGCGGCCGAGCTGCTCCGGGAGGCCGGGGCGGTGGGAGCAGCGGGGGCGGCTCCGGCCGTGGCCTTCGGGTCGGCCGCGGTGCCGTGCGGCGCGCCGTCGGCCGTGGCGGCGTGCGCTGCGCCGTCGGCCGCGGTGTCCCGGTCCGGCGTCTCGTGCAGGACGGGGTCGGTCGCCTCGCCCAGGCCGTTGCGCGGGAAGTTCCGTCCGCCGGTGGTGCCGCGCTGCGGGGCGTCGGTCCGGACGAACCTGCCGGTGGGGCGGGTCCCGGTGGTGTCGCTGCGGTGGTCGTGGTCGTGCTCGCTGATGGTCATGCCGTCCTCCTCGCTGGGGGTCGGATGGGTGGTCGGGGCCGGTCGGGCTCAGGCGTGGTGCTCGCGCTGCGGTGACAGCGGCCGGGTGCGGTCGGCGGCGGGCGTCCGCGGCTTCGTCAGCACCTCGCGGCGCGCGTGCTCGGGCTCGCCGTCCGCGCCGACCAGGGCGGTGAACAGTTCGCGGGCGCCGAGCAGGGCCCGGCGCTGCTGTTCGGTGTCCGGGGCGGACCCGGCCGGGTCCGTCGTGGTGAGGGTGCGCAGCGCCCGGTAGGACTCGACGTGTTCGCCGTGGTCGACCGAGATCGCGTCGATCTGCGCGTCGACGTCGGAGTCGGGGTAGCCGCGGTCGCGGGCCACCCGGAACAGCAGCGCGTCCGCCTCGGCCAGGGCCTGCCCGGGGGCGTCCACGAAGTGCGCCTGCGCCTCTCTCCACTGCTGTTCGGCCCGGGCCCGTTCGGCGCTGCCGAGCGGGGTCAGCGTCAGTTCCCGGTGCCGTTCGAGGCGTCGGGCGAGTTCCCGTTCGGCCGCGGCGGTGTCGCCGTCGTACCGGGCGACGGTGCGCTCGTACTCGGGGCCGAAGCGGCGGCTCAGGCTGGGGTGTTGCTGGCGGCGGAGGGCGAAGACGCCGATGGCCGCCACCACCGCCAGGACCAGGACGAGCGCCACGATCAGACCGCTGGACATGCTCTGCCTCCTCACCGCGGGCACCCGTCCGCCGGGCCGCCCTGTTGGGTTCGCTCGCCGATCCGGGTGACCCGATCGGCGATCCGCAAACCCCGTGGTGCCGCTGACGCCGGGTCGGCCGGACACCGGCGGTGTCCGGCCCGTACCGACGCACCCCCCGCCGAACGGGGGAAAGGTGCGGTGAAACCGGCGGATGCGGGTAGTCGGGCACCGCGTCACCGTGCAACCCGTCGCCCCGTCCGACAGTGAGGTCCGTCCGTGCCAGGTTTCACCGCCCTCGACACCACCGCCCGCCTGCCGTACAGCTCCCACCCCCACCTGCCCGTCCGCGCGCAGTTCCGCTTCGACGCCGAACTGCCCTACGGGGTCTGCCTGGTGCTCGGCCCGGACGGGGTCGAGGACGGGGCGGTGACCTGGTACTTCGCGCGGGAGCTGCTGAACGACGGCTGCTACGGGCCCGCCGGGCAGGGCGACGTCCGGGTGGCGCCCGGGCGGCGGGGCGAGATCCGGGTGACGCTGTGCTCGCGGACCGACCAGGCCGTGCTCAGCCTCCCGGCGGCCGACGTGGTGGCCTTCCTGCACGACAGCTACGTGCTCGTCCCGCCCGGCACCGAGTCCGACTGGCTGGACCTCGACGCCGCCCTGGCCCGGATCACCGCCTGAGCAGCCGTCGGGCCGCCGGCCGCCGGGCCGTCAGCGGGGGGAGAGCCCGGTCAGCAGGAGGTCGACGACGGCGTCCAGGTCGGTGTCGTTGGCCGGGGAGGCCCAGTCGGCGGCGTGCGCGGGGTGGTGGAAGCGGGCCGTGGCCTGGAAGACGGCGCGGCCCGCGGCGGCCGGGTCGGCTGCGGCGAGGTCGCCCGCGGCCACCCCGGCCGCGACGATGCGGCCGAGCTGTCCGGCCAGTTCGGCCTCGTGGGCGGCGACGACCTCGGTGGTGGTGCTCATCAGCTCCCGGAAGGTGCGCTGCAGTTCGGGGTCCTGGGTGGCGTAGTGCCGCTTGGTCGCGTTGAGCGTGCGGATCCAGTGGCGCAGCCGTTCGGGGGCGGGGCGGGCCGGGTCGTCGGCGACCGCGGCCATCGGCGCGGAGACCCGGTGCAGCCAGCGTTCGGCGACGGCCTCGCGCAGTGCGGCCTTGGTGCCGAAGTGGCGGTAGACGCTGCCGTGGCTGACGCCGAGCGCCCGGGCGACGTCCACCACGGTCGCCTTGGCGGGGCCGTAGCGGCGCAGGACGTCCTCGGCGGTGTCGAGGATGCGCTCGGCGGTCAGCTGTTCGGTCATGGTCCGAGGTTATCGTCCGGGGACGTCAACACCGGTGCGGGCCGGTGCGGCCGGTCCGCACCGGCGGCCGCTTCTCACCGCTCGCTGTCGAGCATCCGCATCTGCGCGGGGTCGTAGCGGTCGCCGCGGGCCGAGTCGGCGGGCACCGCCGCTTCGATCTCGGCGAGGTCGGTCGCGTCCAGGGTCACGTCGAGGGCGCCGAGCGCCTCGTCGAGGCGGTCGCGGCGGCGGGCGCCGATCAGCGGGACGAGGCCGTCACCGCGGCCGAGCACCCAGGCGATGGCCAGCTGGGCGACGCTCACGCCCTTGCGGTCGGCGATCGCCCGCAGCGCCTCGACCAGGGCGAGGTTGTGCTGCAGCGCGTCGCCGCTGAACCGCGGCAGGTGGGTGCGGAAGTCCCCGGCCGCGGCCTGCGGCGTCCAGTGGCCGCTGATCAGGCCGCGGGAGAGCACTCCGTAGGCGGTGACGGCGACGCCGAGCTCGTTCGCGGTGGGCAGGAGGTCCTTCTCGATGCCGCGGGAGATCAGCGAGTACTCGATCTGGACGTCGGTGACGGGGTGGACGGCGTGCGCCCGGCGCAGGGTCTCCGCGCTCACCTCGGACAGGCCGATGTGCCGGATCCAGCCCTTGTCGACCAGTTCGGAGAGGGTGCCGACGACCTCCTCGATCGGGAACTCGGGGCTGATCCGGGCCGGCCGGTAGACGTCGATGTGGTCGGTGCCGAGCCGCTGGAGGCTGTAGGCGACGAAGCTCTTGATGGCGGCGGGGCGCAGGTCTACGCCCAGGAAGGCGCCGTCGGGGTCGCGCAGCGCCCCGAACTTGACGCTGATGACGGCCCGGTCGCGGTCGCGGCCGCGCAGCGCCTCCTGGAGCAGCATCTCGTTGTGCCCCATGCCGTAGAAGTCGCCGGTGTCGAGCAGCGTGACGCCGCGGTCCAGGGCCGCGTGCACGGTGGCGATGCTCTCGGCCCGGTCGGCCGGGCCGTACATGCCGGACATGCCCATGAGCCCCAGGCCGAGGCGCGAGACGGACGGGCCGGTGGTGCCGAGCGTGGTGTTCTCCATGGCTCCACCGTACGCCCCTCTGCTGACATATTTCAAAATCTGTCAGCCCAATTTTGTCGACGCTTGGCGTTCGGAACGCTCAGCGCAGGAGGGCGAGGATCTCCGCGTGGTGGGCGCTGACGGTCGGGAGGTCGTCGAGCGGCGCCCAGCGGTGGGCGTCGTGCTCGGTGAGCACGACGGGCGTGCCGTCGGGGACGGTGGCGGTGAAGGCGAACTGGCGGGCCCGGAGGCCGGTGCGGCCGACGAAGTCGGCGGCGTGCAGGTAGCCGAGGTCGAGCCCGGTCAGACCGGTCTCCTCGGCGAGCTCGCGGGCGGCGCCGGACAGCGGGTCCTCGTCCGGGTCGAGCGAGCCGCCGGGGATCTCCCACAGGCCGCCGAAGTGGTCGTCCGCCTTCCGGCGGACCGTCAGGACCCGCCCGCTGCCGTCCCGGACGACGACGCCGCCCAGGAGCGCCTCGATGCCGTCGGCCTGGGCCTGCCGGAGGAGTTGCTGGGAATCGGTCACTGCGGTGCCCCCGTTCGTTCGTGTGTCTCCCCCGACCCTACCGGCGACCACCGACAGCCCACGGGCGGCTTCCTGACGTCCGGTCAGCGACGGCGGGGGCGGGCCGGGACGGCGAGGACCCCGCGGTGGCGGGCGGCGGGGGACGCGCCCGGGGCGCTCCGGCTCCTCGTCCGGCGGCCGCCTCACGGGCGCCCCCCTTCCCCGGCCCGCGCGGGCGGCGGCGCGGGGGCGAGGAGGCTGTGCAGGGAGCGGTTGTGGCGGTGCAGCCACTCCCGGTAGACGGCGTTGCCGCCCGCCAGGTCCAGGTAGGCGTGGCGGAGGTCGTCCCAGAGGCCGTCGAGGGCCGGGCCGCCGACGGTGTCGGGGCGCCAGGTGAGCAGCAGCCGGACGGCGAGCGGGTCGCCGTGGACGGGTCGCAGGACGGTGCCGGGGCCGGGCGGCGAGGTGGGCTGGCAGGGGCGGACGGCTTCGCCGGAGGCGACGAGTTCGGCGGCGGTGGCGTTGTCCCGGACCTGGATGACGCGCGGGTCGAGTCCGGCCTCGGCGAAGACCCGGCGCAGTGCGGCGTACTCGTGGTCGGCGGTCGGGTCGACCATCCAGGTGTCGCGGGCGAGGTCGGCCAGGCTGACGACCGGACGTCCGGCGGCGGGGTGGGTCTCGGCGAGGGCGACGAACTGGGGTTCGCGGGCGAGCAGCACCCGCTGCTCGGTGCCGGCGGGCAGGTGCAGCGGGAAGCCCTCGCTCTCGTGGACGAAGGCGGTGTCGAGCTGTTCGGCGGCGACCAGGTGGAGCAGGGCGATCGCCGAGATGTCGATGTGGATGGTGGTGTCGGTCTCCGGGAGCCGGTCGTGGATGCGGCGCAGCCAGGCGGGGACGGCGCGGCTGCCGACGCTGCCGATCCGCAGTCGGCGGCGGCCCGGTCCGGCGGCCTCGGCGCGGGCGGCGGCGACCAGGGCGTCCATCTCGGTGATCAGGGGCCGGGCGCGGGAGAGCACCGAGTGGCCGAGGGCGGTGGGGCGGCTGCCGGTCCGTTCGCGGGTGAACAGGCGTCCGCCGACGGTCCGCTCGATGCGGTGGAGTTGGGTGGTCAGCGACGGCTGGGTCATGCCGAGTCGACGGGCGGCCTTCCGGACGCTGCCGGTGTCGGCTATCGCGCACAGCACCCGCAGGTGTCGGACGTCGAGCTCCATCACGGGAGCATAGCCAGGCGCCCACCTTCTGCCAAGAGCATGTCAAGAGATGCCCACGGCCCGTCAAACCCCTTGTCGTGCACGGGTATTGCCCGGGGCTATCGCCGGTTGGCATCTCCGCGCCCGGCCCGCCCTGCCCCAAGCTCGGTGCAACAACTCGTCACCGCGTCCCGGACGGCCCCCCACGGCGCCGGGACCCGCGAATGGAGTCCCCACATGAACCGCTCCATGACCGTGCTCGCCGCCGCCCTCGGCCTGGTCCTCGCGGCCGGGACCGCCGCCGTGCCCGCCGCGGCGGCCACCACGGCCGCCGCGCCCCCCGCGGCCGCCGCCCAGGGCTACACCCCGTCCGCGGGCGTCGCCGCCAACTCCGCCGAGGCGGCCGGCAACAAGGCGTTCTACGAGGCCGTGATGAAGTCGGCCCGCGCCAAGCAGGCCGCCAACCCCTACCTGCTGGCGGTCACCGTCACCTACGACGCCAGCCAGGCCCCGACCTTCCGCACCGTGATCTCGCAGAGCGCGCAGATCTGGAACTCCTCGGTCACCAACGTCAAGCTAAGCTCCGGCACCAACGCCGACTTCCGCTACTACGAGGGCAATGACTCCCGCGGCTCCTACGCCTCCACCGACGGCCACGGCCGCGGCTACATCTTCCTCGACTACGCGCAGAACCGGCAGTACAGCTCGCTGCGCGTCGTCGCCCACGAGACCGGCCACGTGCTCGGCCTGCCCGACCACTACACCGGCCCGTGCAGCGAGCTGATGTCCGGCGGCGGGCCCGGCACCTCCTGCACCAACCCGTACCCGAACTCCACCGAGCGCAGCCGGGTCAACAGCCTCTGGCTGTACGGCCTCGCCGCCGCGGGCTGACCCCGCCCGCCCGGGCCCTCCCCCGGCCCCCGCCCGGCCGCCTTCCTCCGGGCCCCTTCCCCGCGGCTCCGCGAACGGGCGGCCGCCGGGCGGGGGCCCGGAGCGCGTCGCGGGAACGGCCCACCGGCCCCGGACCCCTCCGGGCGCACCGGCTTGTAGGCTCGGGGGGAACAGCTCTGAACATTCTTGGAGGGGGAGCCCGGTGCACGCCCGTCGGTGGATAACGGTGGTGGCTGGAGTCGTCGCGCTGAGCAGCCCGGCGGTCGCGTACGCCCGCGGCGGAGGCGGCAGCCACGGGTTCGGTGGTGGCGGGGGCGGCGGGGGCAGCCACGGCGGCTCCCACGGGTCGGGCGGCGGCGGCGTCTTCTTCTTCGGCGGCGGTGGCGGCCACGGCGGCGGGATCTTCCCCCTGCTGGTGCTCGTGGTCGTCATCCTCCTGGTGCTGTGGTTCCTGCACCGGCGCCGGAAGGAGAAGCAGACGGCCGGCCTGAACACCGTGTCGGACCGCACGGCGCACCGCGCGGACGAGCAGGCCCGCGAGCGGGCCGCCCAGGTCGGGGCCCGGGTCGACGCCCTCGCCGAGACCGACCCGACCTTCGAGCGCGCCGCGCTGGAGAGCCGGGCGGTCTGGCTGTACGAGACCGCCCAGCGCGCCTGGAGCCGGAACGACCAGGCCACGCTGCAGCAGATCCTCTCCCCGGTGCTGTACGGCAAGTGGGCCGACGAGCTGAACGACTACGCGTCGCGCGGCGAGGTCAACGTGGTGGAGATCGTCTCCGGCCCGGTGGTCGAGCTGGTCGACCTCGCGAACCGCGCGGGAGAGGTGAACGACACCGTCACCTTCCGGATCACCGCGACGCTCAACGACTACGTGCGCAACAGCTACGGCGCCGAGGCCGCGCGCAAGGACGGCTCGACCCGCCCGGTCGAGTACTGGACGCTGCGCAAGAACCAGGCCGGGGAGTGGATCGTCTCCTCGGTGGAGCAGGCGGCCGAGGGCGCGCACCACCTGACCAACGCCATCGAGACGGACGGCTGGGACCAGAAGGAGGTCGCCCGCGAGGCGGTGCTGGAGGTGGCCGGGAGGACCGCGGTCCGGGGCGCGGGCGACCTGCTGTCGCTGACCAACATCTCGTGGAGCACGGACGCCGACACCGCCGCGGGCGATCTGAGCGTGCTCGACGGCCGGTTCGACCGGGCGGTCCTGGAGGTCGCCGTCGAGCGGTTCCTCGAGGAGTGGGTCATGAACGACGGCAGCCTGGACTTCACGTCCGTGCGCACGGCCGACCGGACGGTGATGCGCGACGCGCTCGTCAAGTCGGTCACGGTGCGCTCGCTGGTCTCCCGCGAACCGGTCGTCTTCCGGGTCGCGGCCGCCGCCGAGGGCTTCTACTACGAGGTCGACCGGCGCAGCGAGCAGGTGCTCCGCGGCGACGCGCGCGAGCGCCGGCCGATCACCCTGGTGTTCGACCTCCGGCTGGACGAGGCGTCGGACGAGGCGTGGTCCGTGGTCGCCGCCCACGTGGAGTAGCGGGTTCGCCGCGGAGGCGCCCCGGGCCCTGTCGTCGGGTCCGGGGCGCCTCCGCGCGTGCGGCGCCGGAGCTACTCGGTGGTGGTGAACTCGGCCATCATCGCCATGTCCTCGTGCTCCAGGTTGTGGCAGTGCAGCAGGAACCGCCCGGCGTAGTCGTTGAACCGGACGGCGACCTCGACGCCCTGCGCGGGCAGCACGTCGACGGTGTCCTTCCAGCCCGCGTCGTTGGCGCCGGGCCCGCCGCCGGCCCGGCCGAGCACCTGGAACGGGTCGAGGTGCAGGTGGACGGGGTGGTGGAAGTCGGTGACGAACCGCCAGACCTCGATCCGGCCGAGCCGGGGCGCGGCGATCGAACGGCCGGGCCGGTACTCCTGGCCGTTGACGGTCCAGTGCTGCTTGCCCTTCTGGAACACGAAGGTGCGGGTGTTGACGGCCTTGGCGGGGTCGAGCCGTTCCACCGAGGACAGCCTCTCGGGCAGCCGGAACCCGTTGTCGCCCGCGGCGGAGCCGACCTCGAAGGCCATCACCTCGCCGGTGGGGCCGTCGCCGAGCCGGTTGCGCAGCCGCACCCGCGTCCCGGCGGGGTAGCGGGAGAAGTCGACCAGCACGTCGCAGCGCTCGGCGGGCGCGAGGTCCACCGCGTCGTGCCGCAGCGGGCGCTCCAGCAGGCCGCCGTCGGAGCCGATCTGCACCAGCGCCCCGCCGCCGCCGGGCTGCGGGTCGAGGGCCAGCCGCAGCCGCCGGGCGTTGGAGGCGTTGAGCAGCCGCAGCCGGTACCAGGTGCGCTCGACCCGGGCCAACGGCCAGGGCGCGCCGTTGACCAGCATCACGTCGCCCAGCACGCCGTTCATGTACGCGTCCTGCACGCCGGGGGCGCCGCCCGGGAGTCCGGGGTACGCGAAGGAGCCGTCGGCGGCGAACGAGCGGTCGGCGATCATCAGCGGCAGCTCGTGCGGGCCCTGCGGCAGCCCGAGCGCGGCCTCCTCCTCGTCGCGGACCAGGTGGAACCCGGCCAGCCCGCGGTACACCTGCGGGCCGGTGAAACCCATGGTGTGGTCGTGGTACCAGAGCGTGGCGGCGCGCTGCGCCATCGGGTAGGTGTAGTCGCGCTGCGGCAGGACGGTGGCGCCCTCCGCTCCCGCCGTGCCCGGCATGTCCCCCATGCCGGGCATGTCGTGGTGGGCGGCGCTGCCGACCAGGTCGAGCGGGTGGCCGTCGCTGTCGTGCGGGGTGTGGCCGCCGTGCAGGTGGACGGCGGTGGGGCGGGGCAGTTCGCTGCGGTGCGTGACGACGGTGCGCCGCCCGCTGCGGGACTCCAGGGTCGGGCCGGGGAAGGTGCCCTGGTAGCCCCAGACCTCGGTGTCGTGGCCGGGCAGCAGCCGGGCGGTGGCCCGGCGCGCGGTGATCTCGTAGTAGTCGGCGCCCGCGTCGCTGCGCACCGGCTTCAGCACGGCGGGGACGGGCAGTTCGGCCGCGTAGCGGGCGGGCAGCGGCAGGGCGCTGCGCAGCAGCTTGCCGGGCTCCCCGCCGGGCAGCAGCCGGTTCATCAGCGGCGGCACCCCGATCGACACGCCCAGCCCGAGCGCGGCGACCCCGCCCGCGCCGAGCAGTTGGCGCCTGGTCAGCGGCCGGCTCACTCGGCACCTGCCCCGGCCACGGTGCCCTCGGCCGCGCCCTTCGCGCCCCGGACGGTCTCCTGGGCGCCCTGGGGGGCCTCCTGGGCGTCGGCGTTCCCGGCCTTGGCCCTGAACGCCTCCACCGCGGACTTCTCCGCCATCACGAACACGCCCACGCCGAGCGGGACGTGCAGCAGCAGGATCCGCTCGTCACCGAAGGCGAACTGCACGATGCACATCAGCGTGAGCACCCCGTACTGGACGGCGGGGCCGCTGGGGCCGCGCGAGACGCGCCACACCAGCAGGCCGGAGACGGCGGCGAGCAGGGCGACGATGCACAGCACCGTCCCGGTCTGCTTGTGGGCGTCCAGCAGGGGGTAGTAGCCCTGCAGGAAGCCGCCCGCCAGGAACGGCATGAGCAGGGCGAGCAGGGCGGTGAGAGCGGCCGTCACCCGGAGGGCGATCAGCGGCCAGCGCGGTGGTTCCCGGTACTCGGACATGGCATCCCCCGTGATCGAAATGATTCGCGATCATACTGCCCGACAGCCGCTAAGTCTGTTTATTTTTCAAGAACTTTGACCGACCGTCAGTTCCGGGCGACGGCGGTGCCCCGCTCCCCCGCCGAGCGGCCGGGCGGGGGAACGGGGCACCGGGTGCGGGTCAGCTGCCGGGGACGGTGTCCTTGAACGCGGTGCCGGCCGAGCGCAGCGCGGCGACGTTCGCGGCGACCTGGGCGGGGCTGAGCACTTGGTCCTTGACGAAGTACACGTAGTCGACCTGCTGGTCGTACGAGCGCGGCGTCGTGGAGTACTGCCCGGCCAGGTCGATCAGCCAGTGGTTGAAGTCGATGAACTGCGGGGTCTCGGGCAGGTAGGGCTCGCCGTGGGTGGCGACGACCTGGCCGTCGATGTAGTAGGTGATGGCGCTGTTGTCGATGGTGAACTGCAGCAGGTGCCAGCCGTCGTAGGACTGGCGCTGCTCGCCGTGGGTGTTGACGGCGTTCCACGGGTCCGGGTTGTAGGTCTCCCAGCTGGTCTCGTACATGATGTTGCTCGGCTCGCCCCAGCCGCCGTTGGGCAGGTACTCGAAGTCCTGCTCGCTGTAGTTCGGGTCCATCGGGGCGTTGAGCGGGGTGAAGGCGAAGAAGGTCTGGTTGACGTGGTCGCCGTCGGGGCCGCTGTTCGGGGCGTCGGCGAACTTGACCCGGGCCGCGTAGGTGCCGTTCTTGAACTTCCGCGCGGTCGTCTGGATCTCGGTCTCCCTGGTGCCGGAGGCCGTGCCGTCGGTGGTCAGCCGCAGGTTGAGCACCTTGCTGCCGCCGACGGTCGGGAAGGTGACGTCGGCCGGGGACCAGGTGGCGCCGGAGACGCCGGGGCCGCCCTGGCCGGACTTGACGGTCCAGCCGTGCTGCTGGACGGCGGCGTCCGAGCTGGTGGTGTAGGAGAAGTCGTCGAACAGGACGGGCGCGTTCGGGTCGACCGGCGGGGTGGAGGTCGAGCCGGACGGCGAGGGGGACGAGGACGAACTCGGCGACGGGGAGGGGTTGTTGCCGGTGGGGGCGGTGCCCCAGATCAGGGCGCCGTCCTCCTGCAGGGTGACCTTCTGCCAGTCGGCGTAGCCGGTCTGGGTGCTGCTGAAGGAGTAGTCGTCGGACTGGGTGAGGGTCTGCCAGTCCGAGCGGTAGAAGCGCAGCTGCATGTCACCGGTGGACTGTCCGGGGGCGAGCGAGCCCGCTCCGGCGGTGAAGCCGATCTCCAGGTAGCGGTCGGCGGTGGCGGTGGGGTTGGCCAGGGTGCCGAAGGTGCCGGTGATGTTGGCGCAGCCCTTCACCGCCCAGGAGCAGGCGAAGCGGTAACCGACCGACGGGCCGTCGGACTTGAAGTAGTAGCGCAGGGTGATCCGGCTGAGCGCGACGGTGCTGCTGCCGGTGTTGGTGACCTGCAGCCAGGGCTCGGACTGGTCGGCGGTCGCGCCGGAGGCGCTGGTGCGGTACTGGACGCTGAACGCGTCGGCGGCGGAGGCCGGGACGACGGTCAGCGCGGTGGCGGCCAGGCCGGCCGCGGCGAGCCGGGCGCGGCGGCTGGTCGTGCGGGGGCGTGCGGACACGGTGTTTCCTTCCGTGGGGGGAGCGCCCCGCGGTGCGGCGGGGCGGCAGGACGTTCCGGCGGTGCACGTGCGGGGTGCGGCGGCGGAGGTGGTCCGCGTGCTGCGGGCGGCCGCCGACGGTGGGTCGGCGACCGGGTCTGTGGGGCCTCGGGCCGTCAGGTGGTGAGGAGTTCGCGTCCGGCGTGGTGGACGCCGAGGGCGGCGAGGCGGGGGCGGTGCGCGGCGAGGGCGGGCAGGAAGTCCCGGACGTAGTCGCTGTCGGGGTTCCAGGCCCGGTCGGCGATGGCGCACAGCCGCGGGTAGGCGAGGTAGTCGAAGTGCTCGGCGGTGGTGACGAACTCGCTCCACAGCTGGGCCTGGGTGCCGAGCACCCGGGCCCGCTCGGCCTCGTCCCAGTGCGCGGGGGCGGCCCGGTGGGCGTGCGCGGTGGCCAGGTCGACGACGTGCTCGGCCTGGCCGAGCGGCTCGTCGGGGCGTCCGCTCTGCGGGTAGTCGAGGTAGGTGGCGCGGTGCGGGGCCATCACCACGTCGTGGCCGCGCCGGGCGGCCTCCCGGCCGTGCTCGGCGTCCCGCCAGGGCATCACGGTGAACTCGACGGGCAGCGTGGCGCCGTCGGTCTCGGCCCAGCAGACCGGGACGCGCCCGGCCGCCAGCAGGTGCCGTCCCATCTCGCCGAGGAACCAGCCGCGCAGCTGGGCGGGGGCGGCGAGGCCGAGTTCGGCGGCCCGGCGGCGGGCGGCGGGGCTGTCCTCCCACTCGACGGTGGGGCACTCGTCCCCGCCGAGGTGGACGTACCGGGAGGGGAACAGCTCCGTCGTCTCGTCCAGCACGGTGCGGCAGAACGCCAGCGCCTCCTCGTGCACGCCGAGCACGGTCTCGCACACGCCCCAGTCGGTCCACACGTCGAGCTGCCGCTCGGGGTGGTTGCCCAGGTGCGGGTAGGCGGCCAGGGCGGCCCGGGTGTGGCCCGGCATGTCGATCTCGGGGACGACGGTGACGCCCCGCGCGGCGGCGTGCGCGACCAGCTGCCGCAACTCGGCCTTGGTGTACGCGCCCTGGTGCGGCCGCGGGTCGTACGCGGTGGAGCCCGCGTGCCCGGCCATGCTGCGCTCGCGGCGGGCACCGACCTCGGTGAGCCGGGGGTAGGAGTCGACGGGCAGCCGCCAGCCCTGGTCGTCGGTCAGGTGCAGGTGCAGGACGTTCAGCTTGTGCAGGGCGATCCGGTCGACGGCGGTCAGCAGGCGGTCGAGCGGCTGGAAGTGCCGGGCGGTGTCGATCATGAACCCGCGCCAGGGGTGCCGCGGCCGGTCGGTGATCCGCACCGCGGGCAGGCTCCACTCGACGCCGCGCACCGGGCCCGCCGAGAGCGCCTCCGGCGGCAGCAGCTGGCGCAGCGTCTGCACCGCGTGCCGCAGTCCGGCGGGCCGGGCCGCGTGCAGCGTGACCTGGAACGGGTCCACCGTCAGCCGGTAGCCCTCCTCCCCCAGCTCCCGCCCGGCGGCGGGGTCCAGGGTCAGCGCCACGGTGCCCTCCGCCCCGGCCGCCAACGGCAGCCCGGTCGCGGGGCGCAGCAGGGTGCGCAGCAGGTCGGCGACGGCGGCGGCCTCGCCGTCGGCGCGCACGGTGGTCCGTTCGGTCAGGGTGAACCGTCCGGCAGCGGGAACGAGATCGACCGGGGTCGGCAGGATCACGGGGTGGTCTTCTTCCGGGGGTAGGGAGGTGGGTGGGTCGAACGGAACACCGGCGGGGCGGGTCGGCCGGACGCGAACTCGGGGCTGCGGGCTCCGGGCTGCGGGCTCCGCGCTCCGGGCGGCTCCCGGCGGTGCCCGGTCCGGGCGTTCCGGGGGCGGCGGGAGGGACGTGCACGGGTTCGGGGCCCGGCCTCCGGGCGGCGCGCCGCAGGCGGTCGCCGGTGCCGGGTCCGGGTGCTCCGGGCGTTCCGGGTGTTCCGGGCGTTCCGGGGCTCGTCGTCCTCGCTGCGGCGCGGCCGTCGGCCCGGGCGGGTCAGCCCTTGACCGCTCCGGCGGTCATGCCGGTGGTGACCTTGTTCTGCAGGAACAGGAAGACCAGCAGGACGGGGAGCATGAAGAGGCTGGCGGCGGCCATGGTGGCGCCCCAGTCGGTGCCGAAGACGTTGGCGAAGGAGGAGAGCCAGACGGGGAGGGTGCGGGCGTCCTGGTTCTTGATGATCAGCGTGTTGGCGAAGGCGAACTCGTTCCAGGCCGTGATGAAGCCGAACAGCGAGGTGGCGAGCAGGCCGGGGGCCAGCAGCGGGAGGGTGATGCGGCGGAAGGCGCCGGCCCGGGTGCAGCCGTCGACCTGGGCGGCTTCCTCCAGTTCGGCGGGGACGGCGGCGAGGAAGCCGCGCAGGGTGACGATGGTGAAGGGGAGGGTGGTCATGAAGTAGACCAGGGTGAGCATGCTGAGACTGTCGAGCATGTCGGTGTCGCGGGCGATGACGTACATCGGGATGAGCAGGGCCTCCCAGGGCGCCATCTGGGCGGTGAAGACCAGCAGCAGGAACGCGCGGCGACCGCGCCAGCGCAGTCGGCCGACGGCGTACGCGGCGAGCAGGGCGACGACCAGGGAGAGCAGGACGGCGCCGAGGGTGACCAGCAGGCTGTTGCGCCAGTAGCCGCCGAAGCCGGGGGCGTGGACCGCGGTGGAGAAGTGTTCGAGGGTGGGGTGCAGGGGGAGGAAGGCGGGAGTGGCGGACTGGATCTCGGCGGTGGGTTTGAAGGCGGTGACCACCATCCAGTACACGGGGAACGCCGCGGTGACCAGGACCGCGAGGGCGGCGAGGTTGAGCGGGAGGCGACGCAGCCGGCGGGGGGCGAGGAGGTGGCGGGGGGCGAGGGGGTTCACGCCTCGGCTCCTTCCTGGCGGTGCATCCGCCGGAGGGTGGTGACGAGCGCGGCGAGCAGGATCAGCACGGTGAGCGTGGAGGCCGCGGAGCCGAGGTCGTACTTGTGCAGGTTCTGGGCGATCTGGAAGGCGTAGACGGGCAGGGTGGTGGTGGCGCCGTTGGGGCCGCCCTGGCTGACCACCCAGATCTGGGCGAAGCACTTGAAGGTCCAGATCACTTCGAGCGAGGTGACCAGGGCGAACAGCGGCCGCAGGACGGGGACGGTGACCAGCCGGAAGGTCTGCCAGGCGCTCGCGCCGTCGATCCGGGCGGATTCGTAGAGCTCGTGGGGGATGGTGGTCAGCCCGCCGTAGAGGGTGAGCGCGGCGAACGGGACGGACTGCCAGACCACCAGCAGCACCAGGACGGTGAAGGTGGCGCCGGAGTGGGCGAACCAGGCGTAGTCGTGGTAGCCGTGCAGCCCCAACTGGTCAAGCGCCCAGTTGACCACTCCGAAGCGGGACTGGAACAGCCACTGGAACACCGTGGTGGCGGCGATCACCGGGGTCGCCCAGACCAGCACCAGGGCGCTCATCACGGCCAGCCGCATCCGTCGGCCGAGCCGGACCAGCATCAGCGCGACCAGCGTGCCGAGGCCGGTGATCAGCGCGGTGTTGAGGGCGGTCCAGCCGAGGGTGCGGACGGTGACGGTCCAGAACTTCGGGTCGGAGAGCAGCTCGGTGTAGTTGTCCAGGCCGACGAACGGGGCGCCGCCGCGGATCAGTTCGGCCAGCCGGAAGTGCTGGACGGAGATCAGCAGGTTGCGGGCGACGGGGTAGAGCAGCAGGTACGCCGCGCCCACCAGGGTCGGGGCGATGAGCAGGTAGGGCCGGATCCGGGTGCGGAACGGCGGTGACGCGTCGGCGGGCACGGCGGGGGTACTCCTGTCGGGGTCGTGCGGGGGCGGGCGGCGGCCCGGGCTGTCTCGGGCGCGGGCCCGGGCGGGCGGTGGGCCCGCGCGGGCCGGGCCGGGGAGCCCGGCCCGCGCGGGGGTCAGTTGCCGCTGAGCGCCTTGGTGATGGCCGCGCTCGCGGTCCTGCCCGCGGCGGACGGGTCGGCACCGGTGAGGACCTGGGTCATGTACTGCTTGATCGGGTTGTCGGCTTCGACGGCGGCCCAGTCGGGCGAGTTGGGGGTGGCGTGGCCGTTGACGGCGCCCGCGGCCATCGCGGCGGCGCCCTCGTCGGCGCTGAGCACGGAGGCCAGCGTGGTCCGGTTGGGGACGTAGCTCATCTGCTGGGCGATCGCGGTCTGCCACTTGTCCCCGGCCAGTGCCTTGACCACTTCGTAGGCGGCCTGCTGGTGGCGGGAGGACTCGGGGACGATCAGGTCGGAGCCGCCGGTGAACACCGCGCCGGGCTTGTCGGCGGTCTTGCCGGGGATCGGGAAGAAGCCGAGCTTGTCCTTGAGGTCCGGGTTGGCCTTGAGGATCGCGGCGGCGCCGCCGGGGGTGGAGATCACCTGCGCGGTGTGGCCCTGGGCGAACACCTCGGCCTGCGGGGGCTTGGCCTCGTCGGAGTCCTTGGGGCCCTTGCCGAGGGCCTGGAGCTGCTGGTAGAAGCCGATCGCGGCCTTGGCCTGCGGGGTGTCCAGGGTGCCGGTCCACTTGCCGTCGGAGCCCTTGGCGGCGAGGTCGCCGCCCTCGTCCCAGAGGAAGCCCGCGAGCACGTACCAGGTCTGGCCGGTCAGGTAGATGCCGTCGTTGCCGCCGGTGTTGAGCTTCTGGGTGTCGGTGATCCACTCCTCGCGGGTCTTGGGCGGGGTGGTGATGCCGGCCTGCTGGAACAGGTCCTTGCGGTAGATGACCACGCGGTTGGCGGCGTACCAGGGGATGCCGAACTGCTGGCCGCCGATGTTGCCGGGCTGGGCGAGGCCGGGGATCCAGTGCGCGCCGTCGAGTTCGGCGGTCTTGTCGCTGAGGTCGTGCACGCCGCCGCTGGCCGCGTACTGGGCGACCTGGGTGTTGCCGACCTCGATCACGTCGGGGGCGTCCTTGCTGGCCAGGGCACTGGTGACCTTCTGGCCGATGCCGTCCCACTCCTGGATCTGCACCTTCAGGGTGATGCCGGGGTGGCCGGCCTCGAAGTCGGCCTCGAAGTCCTTCAGGAAGCCGTCGGTGACGCTGTCCTTCATGATCCAGACCGTCAGTTCGGCCGGCCCGGCCGACTCCTGGGAGCCCGCGCCGGAGCCGGAGGAGCAGGCGGTCAGGGTGGCCGCGCCGAGCAGCAGGGCGATCGCGGAGCGCAGGGTGGTCGGGAGTGCGGTGGATCTCACGGTGGGTGCCGCCTCGGGGTGCCTAGGGGTGCCGGTGGGGGAGGTTCGAAGAGGGCCGACTGTTTACCAGTAGACTCAACTGGTCCGGTCGGTGGTAAGAGAAGGTGGCACAGCCGCTGCGGCCCGTCAAGGCCCTGAGCGCCCGCCTCACCTGGCCTCCGACCTGCAAAGAAGGTTTCCAGTTCGGGCCTTCCGGGGCCGGGGCGGCAACTGGTAAGGTCCGCGAACTGGTCTGGTATGGTCTGACCAGTTCGAAGCGAAGGGATGGAACGATGGCGACGGATTCGTCCGGCGGAGCGGGATTGAAGCGCGACCAGGTCCGGGAGTACCTGCGCGAACTGGTCGAGTCGCTGACCCCCGGCGACCCGGTCCCGTCCGAACGCGCGCTCTGCGCCCAACTCGGCGTCTCCCGCCCGACGCTGCGCGCCGGGGTGGACGAACTGGTGGCCGCGGGGCTGCTGGTGCGCGAGCACGGGCGGGGCATGTTCGTCGCCCCCGCCAAGATCGTCCAGGAGCTGACCCCGTCCGGCGGCCGCGAGCCGTCCTTCAACGTGCCACGGGCCTCCGGCAGTTGGACCAGTCGGCCGCTGGAGTTCAGCTCACTGCCGGCCGGTGCGGCGATCGGCCGCAAGCTGCGGCTCTCCCCCGCCGCGCCGATCCTGCACATCGTCCTGCTGCGCCTGGTCTACGGCGAGCCGATGGCCATCGAGCACCTGCACGTCCCCGCCGAGCTGCTGCCCGGCCTGGTGCCCGCCGACCTGGAGCACGGGGACCTCTACCAGCTCCTGGCCGTGCGCGGCGTCCACGTCCACGAGGCCGTCCAGGCGATCGAACCCACCGTGGTCAGCGACCGCGAGGCCCGGCTGCTGGCCGTCCCCGCCCTCTCCCCCGCGCTGCGCTTCGACCGACTGACCACCGACGCCTCCGGCCGCCCGGTCGAGTACACCCACTCGATCTACCGCGGCGACCGCTACCGGATCGTCTCCCGGATCTCGCTCGCCGACCCCTCCCCCGCCACCCCCGGCGACTCCCGCCACCACCCCGGCATCCCCCCGGGCGACCTGACCACCCGCGGCACCGGCCCCACCGTCACCACGGGGGACATCCAGCCCCTCCTGTGAGCCGGGCAGTTCCGACCCCCGACCCACGGCAGCACCCCGTGCCGTGGACGTCCTCCACGACGGGGGCGGCAGGGACGGGCGAGCCCGCCTCCGCGAACGGGGCGGCGACCGGGCCGCTGAGCGACGGGCTTCAGGGGCACCGACACCGCGCGGTCCCTGCGCGAGGACGACGAGGACGACGAGGACGTCGACGCGAACCCGGGGCCCGGCCCCCGGAACTGATCCGGGTCCCACCGACCGCCGGTCCCGCCGCAGCGGACCGACCACCGTCGGGCGCGGGAGCGGCGGGTCGGCGCTCAGTCGCGCGGGGCGCTGTACCAGCGCCACTCGGCGGGACGCTCCCGGCCGGGCAGGTCGCCGCGGCCGGTGGCCCACAGCAGGGTCGGCCAGGGGTCGGTGTCGGTCGGCGCCGCGGGGAAGAGGCGGGCCAGCACCCGGGCGCTGATCCCGGCGGGCGCCGTCCATTCCAGGCCCAAGCCGAGCGCCAGGTCCTGGGCGTGGGCGAAGAGTTCGACCAGCCCCATGGCGGCGCTGCCCTCGGCGTCCGCCGTTCCGAAGCCGTGGAAGGCCCGGTCCTGCGGCCGGGCCGTCCGGACCATCGCCACCAGCAGCGCCCCGCACGCCTCCAGCACCTGCACCAGCCCCTGCGGCCCGGCCTCCCGCTGGGCGAAGACCACGTTGGCGGGCTTGCCCGGCGCCTCCCGCCGCCAGACCAGCGGCAGGAACCCGTCGACGGGCGGCGACTGCGGCCCGAGCTGCGCGGCGTAGGAGAACAGGTCGTCCGCCAGGTGCTCGGCGGTCTCCCAGCAGCTCCACTCCAGCGTCCCCGCGGGCCGGTCCCAGTCGGCGGCCGTCGCCTGAGCCCCGCTCAGCAGGGCCACCACCAGCCGGACGCCCTCGGCGAGGTCGTCCGCCGTCACCGGGCCCGCCGTGCCGGAGGGTTCCACACGCTCGTGATCAGCCATGTGCCGAGCGTACCCACCGGACCCCGGCAAGGCATCTCGACATCAAGCATCTTGATATCAAGACATTCATCGGGCAGAGTTGCTCCTCGCACGGACGAACGACCCTCAGTACGAACGGGAGAACGGGGAGCACCATGCGCGAGCGCGCGAAGGCGGACGGACTGGTGGCCCAGCTGCGGCGCCCGCCGGGCGGCCGGGACGGGCGGACGATGCTGTGGACGCTGTTCGTCGACCGCACCGGGACGGGCGTCTGGGCGGCGGCCTGCGTGCTGTACTTCACCGAGCTGGACAAGCTGACGGCCGCCCAGGTGGGGCTGCTGCTGGGGGCGTCCTCGGTGGCGGGCATCGCGGGGACCCCGATCGCGGGGCGGCTGGCCGCCTCGTACGGGGTGCGCCGGGTGCTGATCGGGTGCCACCTGCTGCGGGTGGCGGCGCTGACGGCGGTGCTGGGGTGCTCGGCGTTCACGCCGTTGTTGCTGCTGGTCGCGCTGGCGACGCTCGGCGACCGGGCGGCCCGGGCGATGGAGATGCTGTACGCCACCGAGGTCGCGGGCGAGCGGCGCAGCGCGTACCGGGCGCTGTCCCGCACGGCGATGAACGCCGGGTACGCGGCGGGTGCCGGGGTGGCCGCGCTCGGGCTGGCCGTGGGCACCGCGGCCGCGTACCGGGCGCTGGTGGTGGTCGACGTGGCCTCCTTCCTGGTCGCGGCCGCCCTGGTGGCCACCCTCCGCGAACCGGAGCGGGCCGGGGACGGCCCCGGTACCGGGAGCGCAGCCGCCGCGGAGCACCCCGTCACCCACGCCTCGCCCCGGCCCAATCCCTGGCGGGACGCCGGCTACCTGCGCTTCGTCGCCCTCGACGCGGTGCTGACCATCGACGACGCGATCCTCAACGTCGGCCTGCCGCTCTGGCTGATCCACTCCACCCGCGCCCCGCACGCCCTGGTGCCCGCCTTCCTGGCGGTGAACACCGTCGTCGTGGTGCTGGCCCAGCTGCGGGTGTCGGCCCTGGTCAGCACGGCCCGCCAGGCGGTCCGGGTGGTGCCGTTGTACGGGTTCGCGATCCTCGGCTGCTGCGCGGCGGCGGCCCTGGCCCACCGGACGGGGGCACCGGCCGCCTCGGCGCTGCTGCTGGTCGCGGCGGTGCTGGTGACCCTGGCCGAGCTGGTCCGCTCGGTGGTCTCCTGGGAGCTGTCGGTGGCCCTGGCCCCGGAGCGGGCCCGCCCCGAGTACCTGGGGGTGGCGGGCATGGCCCACTCCACCGAGAAGGCGGCGGGTCCGCTCCTGCTCACCGGCGCGGTCCTGGCCGCGGGCCCGATCGGCTGGCTCACCCTCGGCGCGGCCACCACCGCGGCGGCCTACGCCCAGCGCCACTACGGCGCCGGACGCCTGACCCTCACCCGCTGAGCCCGCCGAGCCCGCCGAGCCCGGCGGGCACCACCGGCCCGGTGAGGTCGGCGACCTCCGCCAGCACCGTCCCGTACAGGTCGCCGACGGTGGCCAGCGCGGCAGCGTGCAGCTGCGCCGCCGGGACGACCCGGCCGTCCGGCCCCGGCAGCGGCCGGGTCGCGCAGGCTTCGGCGACCACCGTGGGCCGCCATCCCTCGCGGAAAGCGCCCTGGGCGGTGAAGGCCACGCACATGTGGGTCATGAACCCGGCCAGCACCAGGTCGCGCCGCGGCCCGTCCCCGTCGAACCCGGCCAGCACCCGGGCCAGTTCGGTGCCGTGGAAGGCGTCCGGGAAGGTCTTCACCACCACCGGCTCCCCCGCCGCTGGGGCGACCGGCGCGCTGATCGCCCCGATCTCGGCCCGGACGTCGTAGGGCGTCCCCGGCCCGCCGTCGTTGACCACGTGCACCACCGGCGCACCGGCCGCCCGGGCCGCCGCCAGCAGCCTCGCCCCGGCCGCGAGCGCCTCCTCGGCGCCGTCCAGGGCCATCACGCCCTCCCGGTAGGTGTTCTGGTAGTCGATCAGCACCAGCGTGGCGTCGGCGAGCCGCGGCGGGGTGCCGTCCAGTCCGATCACGGTGCGCAGGGTCGCGGACGCTTCTTGCATGCTCATGTCAGTAATCTCCTTCTGGTTCTGGTTCTGGTTCTGGTTCTGGTGCACAGAGGGCGGGTGCCCGGGGTGCCTCCGGCGCTGCCGGTGCCCGAGGTGCCGCTAGCTGCCGCCGTCCGCCACCCGGAAGCGCTTGCGGTACGCGGCCGGTGTCGTGCCCAGGCGGCGGCGCACCGTGCGGTGGAGCGTCTCGACGGAGCCGAGGCCGCTCGCGGCGGCCACCTGGTCGAGCGGCTGGTCGGTGCCCTCCAGCAGGCGCCGGGCGGCTTCGAGCCGCGCGGCTTCGACGTACGCCGCCGGGGTCGTTCCGGTCTCCTGCCGGAACACCCGCGCGAAGTGGCGTTCGCTGAGGCACATCCGGGCCGCCAGCGCGCCCGCCGAGAGGTCGGCGTCCGGGTGCTCGGCGATGTGCAGGCGCAGGTCGTCGATGTCCCGGCGGGAGGTGGGCGGGGCGCTGAGCGGGACGGAGAACTGGCTCTGGCCGCCCTGCCGCTTGAGGTACACCACCAACTGCCGGGCGACGGCCATCGCCAGTTCCTCGCCGTGGTCCTCGGCGACGAGGGCCAGTGCGAGGTCGATGCAGGTGCTGATCCCGGCCCCGGTCCAGATCGCCCCGGAGCGGACGAAGATCGGGTCGGGGTCGACCGTCACCTCCGGGTGGTCGGCGGCGAGTTGGGCCGCCGTCGACCAGTGGGTGGTGGCGCGCCGCCCGTCGAGCAGCCCGGCGGCGGCCAGCAGGTGCGCACCGACGCAGACCGAGGCGATCCGCCGGGCGGACGGCGCGAGCCGCCCCACCCAGGCGACCACGTCCCGGTCGATCCGGGCCCGGAAGCCCTCCCCGTCCGGCCCGGGCTCGACGGCGCCCGGCACCAGCAAGGTGTCGACGGGCCCGGCGACCTGGTCGAACGTCAGGTCGACCGCCAGCCGGACCCCGGCGGAGGTCCGGACGAGGCCGTCGGCCGGCCCGGCCAGTTCCACCCGGTAGCCGGCCCGGCCGCCGCTCTCGCGGTCGGCCAGGGCGAACACCTCGGCCGGGCCGGTGACGTCGAGCAGGTCGACGTCCGGGAAGACCGCGATCACCACGCGGCGGTTGCTGGGCATGACCCCATCCTCGGACGCCGCGGTCGGTGTCCGCAATGACACCGTTCTGTCGGATCCGGCCATCCCCCGGCCCCGCCCGCGGGCACCCCGGAGGAACGGACGGACAGCCGAACACCCGCTCGACACCGTCGCCGTCCTCCGCGCCGCCCCGCCCCGGGCACCCCGGGCACCCCGCCCAGCCCGACCTCCGCCCCGGCCGAACGGCGGCCCCGAACCCCCGCCCCGCTCAGCCCGCGGGCGGCCGGGCACCCACTCGACGCCGTCGACCTCCGTGCCCAAGTGCCCCGCCCGGCCGACGGCTTCCCGACCCGACCTCCGCCCCCGGCCGCCCGGCTCCCGCCCCGCTCAGCCCGCGGGCGTCCAGCACCCGGCCGCGGCCGCGGCGGCCACGTGCTCCTCGAAGGTGCGGGGCGGGCGGCCGAGTGCCTGCTCGACGCCGTCGCCGACCTCCGCGCCGCGGCCCTCGCGGACGTCCGTCAGCAGGTCGGCCAGCCGTCGGGCGGCCTGGGCGGGGGCGCCGTGCGCGGTGGCGGCGGCGACGAACTCCTCGGCGGTGACGTCCTGGTGGCGGACCGGGCGGCCGGTGGCGGCGGAGATCAGGGCGGCGGCCTCGGCGAAGTCGATCGCCCGCGGACCGGTCAGCTGGTAGGCGCGTCCGGCGTGCCGGTCGCCGTCCTCGGCGAGGGCCGCGGCAGCGACCTCGGCGATGTCCTCGGCGTCGACGAACGGGGTGCGCCCGTCGCCGGTGGGCAGCGCGAGGAGGCCGGAGAGGACGGCCGGGCGCCAGAAGGTCTCGCTGAAGTTCTGGGCGAACCAGCCCGGCCGCAGGATCGTCCAGTCGACGCCGCTGTCCTGCACGGCCCGCTCGGCGGCCTTCAGCGGGTGGCTGTCGTCGGCCTCGCCGACGCCGTACGCGGAGAGCAGCACCAGCCGCCGGGCGCCCGCCGCGACGGCGTGGTCGACCAGCAGCGGGAGCCGCTCGCGCCGGTCGGTGGCGGGTCGCAGCTCGGGGTCGAGCAGGTAGAGCGCCCGCACCCCGTCGAGCACGGGCGCCCAGCCCGCAGGGTCGTCCAGGTCGAAGCGGTGGCCCCCGGCGCGGGAGGCGGTGCGGGAGGCGGTGCGGACGGGGTGGCCCAGGGCGGCGAGGCGGTGGGCGACGCGGCGCCCGGTGGTGCCGGTGCCGCCGAGTACGAGGATGTCGTTCATGCCCCCAGCCAACCCTGCCGGGCCGGGACGTCCCATGGGTGTCCGTCCGCGGTCCCTTGGCGATCGTCCCGCGGCGGCCGGGCCCCCGCCGGTGACGGGCGGCGCCCGGGGGCCTAGCCTCGGCGGTCATGGACGTCCTGAGCGATCTGCTGCACCGGGCCCGCCCCCGGCACTCCCGGGTCCACCAGCTCATCCAGCGGCCCCCGTGGTCGATGGCCTTCGCGGACCCGCCCCCGCTCACCGTGGTCGCCGCGCTGGACGGCCCGGCGTCCGTCCGCCTGACCGGACCCTCCTCCGCCGCCTCCGCACCGCCCGCCCCCGTGCTGCTCGCCTCCGGGGACGTCGCCCTGGTCCGCGGCAGCGCCGGACCGTACGTCCTGGCGGACCGGCCGGGGACGGCGCCGCAGGTGCTGATCCGCGACGGGACCAAGCAGGTCGTCGACGGTGCCCCGGGCGTCGAGCGCAGCCTCGCGCCGCGCACGTACGGGGACGGGCTGCCCGGTGCGACCACGCTGCTGCACGGCGCCTACCGCTTCCACGGCGCCGCGGGCGCGCACCTGCTGGGGCTGCTGCCGCCGCTGGCCGTGCTGCCCGCCGGGGGCGGGACGGAGGCGGCGCTGCGGCTGCTGGCCGCCGAGACGGCCCGGCAGGACCCCGGGCAGGAGGCCGTCCTGAACCGGCTGCTCGACCTGGTCCTGGTCATCGCGCTGCGCGCCTGGAGCATCCGTCCGGGCACCGAACCACCGTGCTGGAACGCCGCGTTGGGCGTCCCGGCGGTCGGCGAGGCGATCCGGCTGCTGCACGCCGACCCGGCCCGCCGCTGGACGGTCGCCGAGCTCGCCGCCCGGGTGGGCCGCTCGCGCACCGCCTTCGCCGCCCAGTTCACCCGTGCGGTGGGCGAGCCCCCGCTCGCGTACCTCACCGCCTGGCGGATGGTCCTGGCCGCGGACCTGCTGCGGGACACCGACGCCACCGTCGCCGCCGTCGCCCGCCAGGTCGGCTACCGGGACGCCTTCGCCTTCAGCACGGCCTTCAAGCGCACCCGCGGTCTCACCCCGTCCGCCTGGCGCGACCTGCCGGATGACTGACCCGGGGCCGCTCCGCCCTTCCCCGCCGGGCCGCCTGACGCGACGGCAGGGCCCCGCAGGACGGCGTACCCGTCCTCGGGGCCCGGCTGCGTGCGGACCGGAGCGGCCGTCAGTAGCGCTCCTGGCCGAACAGGTCGACCCGGATCGGCTCCACCGCGGGGCCCTCGCCGGACTCGGGGTCCTGCGGGGAGAGGGCGATCGCGATGCCCGCGACGGCGAGGACGACCATGATGCCGACGGCGAGCGGCAGGGCGAACTGCGAGGCGGGCGTGCCGCCGCCGAGCGGGCGGCCGTCCAGGGTGACGGTGACGGCGGCCATCGCGGTGTAGTGCATGGCGACCACCGCGACGCCCGCGATCAGCGCGGCACCGAGCGCGGCCGCCAGGCCCTTGACGTTGAGCGTCATCCACAGGGCGGCGGTGGCCGCGGCGACGGCGATCGCCACCGAGGCGACGACCAGCGGGGTGTCGTAGGAGACCGCGCCCTCGACCTGCATCGCGGCCATCCCGAGGTAGTGCATGACGGCCACGCCGCAGCCGGTGAGGACGCCGCTGACCAGCAGGGTTCCGGTGCTCTTGCCCCGGTAGCCGACGATGCCGATGCCGAGGCCGACCACGACGACCGCCACCAGCAGGCTGAGCAGGGTGAGCGGGACGTCGTAGACCAGGCCGGAGGAGTCGACCGTGAAGCCGAGCATCGCGATGAAGTGCATGGACCAGATGCCGCAGCCGAACGCGCCCGCGGCCAGCGCCAGCCAGCCGGAGCGCCGGTTCGGTCGCAGGGTCATGGCCCGCGCGGTGCAGCGCAGTCCGATCGCGGCCCCCACGCAGGCGATGAGGTACGCCACCACGGGGTTCACCCACCCGTACTGAAAGCCGTCGAGGTGGGCCGTGGTGTCGTGGTTCATGGAAAATCCGATCGAAAACGTGTGCACGTGCGAGTTTGCCGCAGAGACAATACCGCCCGGTAAGGATTGGTCTGCACCAAGGTCGGTGTTCGGCCTTCACCCCGCCTTTTCCGCCCCTCCGCATGTCCGCGGCGGGCTCCGGCCCACTGTGGCAGGCTTGCCGACCATGGAACAGCGCGCCGAGACCACCGCCGGACCCTCCGCCGGACCGCCCGACCCGCTGCTGGTGGTGGACGGCGCCAACGTGGTCGGCTCCGTTCCGGACGGGTGGTGGCGGGACCGCCGGGGCGCGGCCGAACGCCTGCGCGACGGGCTGGTGGAGGTGGCGGCGGCCGGGGTGCCCGGGGTGCCCGGGCCGCTGGCGGTGGTGCTGGTGGTGGAGGGCGCGGCGCGCGGCGTGGCGGAGGTGCCGGGGGTGCGGGTGGTGTCGGCGCGGGGCAGCGGCGACGACCGGATCGTGGAGCTGGTCGCCGCGGAGTCCGCGCTCGCCCCGGACCGCCGACTGCTGGTGGTGACGGCCGACCGCGGGCTGCGCGAACGGGTGGCCGCCCTGGGCGCGGAACTGCTCGGCCCGCGCGCCGTCCGCCGCGACCCGCGCACGCACCGTCCGACCGACTGACCGGCCGCCCGTCCGACCGACTGACCGGCCGCCCGACCGAGCGGGCGGCCGTCCTGGATGACGTCCCGCCGGGCTGGCGCGGAGTCAGTGTTCTTGCCCCACGGGCAAACTGGCGGGCGGCCCGCCCGGCTCAGGCCAGGCGGCTGCGGGCCGCGGCCGGGTGGGTGCGACCGCGGGAGCTGACCGCGGGACGGGTGGGGCGGCGGTCCGGGCGGGGCGGCTGCCCGGCCCCGGTGACCGACCCGGCCGCCCCGGCTGCCCCGGCTGACGGGCCCGGCCGGGCGGCGAGGGCGGACTTGAGCGCGCGTACGGCCAACAGGACTGCGACGGCGGCGAGTTCGGCGGGTTCGGTGGCCCCGCGTTCGGCCGCGTCGCGCTGACAGGCGGAGCACCAGACCGCGCTGGCCCGGCCGCCGTCGGGGTAGTCCAGGCCCACCGGCACCAGGTAGTGGCAGCCGCAGGCCTGGCAGACGAAGAGCAGTCTCACCGCTGCACCACCCCCGAGCCCCCGCACACCGAGCACGGCGACCAGTAACTGCGCTGCACCGGTTGCTGCCTCCCCTGCGGGTCGGTCTCCACCGAGTGCTCCGTCTTCTCCGTTCCGCGCGCCCCGCCGCAGCCGGGGCAGGTCTGCTGCTCAGCCATCGGTCACCTCCAGACCACAGACCGTAGCGCGCCGACCCCGTCCGCGACAGCGGTTCGCGCTCGGAGCACACCCGAGCTTTACCCGCCCGCCCGGAGAACACCCGCAGGACGCCCGGAGAACGCCCGGAGGAGAGCCGGAGGAGGTCCGGAGGAGGGCCACCGGGGCCGTCCTGACGGGGCGGCGGCGCACCGCCCCCGCAGGGGCTCGGAGGATGTGCCCTGCGCCGGGGCGGTGCTCCGCGCGCCGTGTCCGATTCCCGCCAGCCGGGCGGACGGACGGTGCGCGATGATCGCGCGCATGAACACGAACTCGCAGGGCGTCCGGATCGAGCACCGCGGCGCCGCCCCCCAGGTCCACCCCACCGCGTACGTCGCGCCGACGGCCACCCTGGTCGGCGACGTCCGGATCGGCCCGCGCGCCCGGGTGATGTACGGCGCGGTGCTGGACGCGGAGGGTGCGCGGATCGAGGTCGGCGAGGCGGCGGTGGTGTGCGAGAACGCGGTGCTGCGCGCCTCCGCCGTCGCCGCCGAGCAGCCGGTGCTGGTCGGCGACCACGCGTTCGTCGGCCCGCACGCGACCCTGCTGGGCTGCACCGTGGAGCGCGCCTGCTACCTGGCGACCTCGGCGAGCGTGCTGCAGGAGGCCGTGGTGGGCACCGGTTCGGTGGTCGCGGTGGCCGCCCTGGTGCACGCCCGCACGGTGCTGCCCCCGGAGTTCTTCGTCCCGCCGTACACCACGGCCCTCGGCGAGCCGGTGCGGCTGCTGGCGCCGGGCGACCCGGAGCTGCCGCAGGCGATCGGACGGCTCGGCTTCGCGGGGACGGCCTTCGGCGTCGACGCCTCCTGGACCGACCGCGTCGCCCGGCACGAGCGGATCGCCGAGATCCGCTCGGCGGAGTTCGGCGCGCACCTGGACGACCGTCCTGCCACCGACTGAACCCGCCCCCGGACCGGACCGGGCGTCCCGCGGGCGGCTCAGCCTCCCGCGGGGCGCTCCGACGCACTACCGGGCGCGGCCTCCGGCGTCGCGTCCGGCCAGTCCGCGGGGGACGCCTCGACGTCGTTGCCGCGCACCCAGACGGTGGAGACCCCGAGCAGTCGGCGCATCACCGCGAAGCCGCCCTCCCAGCCGTCGGGCAGCCGCAGGCGGCCGGACCGGATGCTGCCCGCGCTGAACCGGGTGTCGCCGCTCTCCAGCACGCCGGTCCAACCGGGCAGGCCCATCTCCGGGACGTTGCCGGTCAGTTCGGCCTGGACCTGGATCTCCAGTCCGTCGGCCAGCAGCAGGGCGGGGCCCCGGTACACGGGTGAGGTCATGCCTAGAAGGGTGCGGGAGGCCCCCGGTCCGCGCAAATCACGCAATCCCGGTGGTTCCGGGCGGGCCGGGACCGTTTCGTCGGGTGGAGTCGTCCGTTCCGTCACCCTCCGGCTACCTTCCCTCACCCTCCATCATGCAATATGACATTGCACAGCCGGGAAGGACCCGGCTGGAGGAGCAACGGGAGAACCCTCATGATCAAGCCCCTGGCCGCCCTGGCCGGTGCGGCAGCCCTGTCGGCGTCCCTCACCGCCCCGGCAGCGGCATCCACCTCCGACACCGCGCAGAGCACCACCGTGTGCAGCCCGTACGCCCTCCAGGGCGGCCTGGCCACGCACCTGTGCGCCGAGCGGACCGGTGACCAGGTCCGGCTGTACGGCACCCTCGCCCTGGCCGGGCCGCCCTCCCCCGGCACCCCGCTGCCGTACCGGAAGGACGTGACCGTCGCCCTGACCGGCACCGCCCCGGCGGGCACGGTCGACCGGTACGTCCTGTTCACCGGCTCCTACCAGGAGGTCGGCGCCGTCACCGGCACCGTTCCCTGCGACGCCCCGGTCCGGGGCAGCTTCTCGGTGTCCTCCTACCCGCTGGGGCCCGACCCGGTCCGGCTCGACGCCGTCGTCCCCTGCTGACACCCGTCCACCGGCCCGCCCCTCGGCGGAGGGGCGGGCCGGCCCGGGCGCTCCGTGTCCGCCCTCGGCGATACCGGTGCGCGGCGCCGCCGCCGCGGGCAGGCTGACGGCATGGCACCGCGCATCGAGGTCGTCCTGGGCGACCTGACCGAGCAGGACACCGACGCCCTCGTCACCGCCGCGAACGAGTCCCTGCTCGGCGGGGGCGGCGTGGACGGGGCGGTCCACCGGGCGGCCGGGCCGCGACTCGCCGAGGCGGGCGGGGCGCTGGCCCCGTGCGAGCCGGGCGACGCGGTGGCGACCCCGGCCTTCGACCTGTTCCCGCCCGTCCGCCACGTGATCCACACCGTCGGCCCGGTCTGGGACGGCGGCGGGTACGGCGAGGCGGAGATCCTGGCCTCCTGCTACCGCCGCTGCCTGGCCGTCGCCGACCGGATCGGCGCCGCGAGCGTGGCCTTCCCGGCGATCGCCACCGGCGTGTACGGCTTCCCCGCCGACCTGGCCGCCCGGATCGCCGTGGACACCCTCACCGGCACCCCCACCGACGTCGCCCTGGTCCGCCTGGTCGCCTTCGACGCGCCGTCCCACGCGCTGCTGCGCGCCGCCCTCGCCGGAGGCTGATCCGCCACCGGGTGGTCGTCACCCGGTCGGCGACCGTGAGGGGGGCCGCAGTCCGGGCAGGTCGCGCGAGGCCGAAGAGGTGGCGCAGGGCGTGAGCGACGGGGCGGTGCCCGTCGACGAGGGCGCGGGCGTGCAGGCGGTGGGCCGGGGCCGAGCCGCCCGGGAGACGCGGCGTGCAACGGCGTCCGCTCGACGTCGGGGCGGTCGTCCTCGTCGGTGGTGGCGTGGCAGCCGGAGCCCGGAGCAGTCCTCCGCGCCGCCGGTCACCAGCAGCACGGGGACGCCGCAGGTTGGCTGCGTACTTCTGTGAGGCGGACGCCCAGGGGGAGTTCACCGCACATCGCTCGAGGTGAGGCTCTGGCACCATACTGCTGTGGAGACGGGCACAGCGGAGGCTGTCATCGAGGCCGAATGGGCAGAGCTCTTTGCCTCGGATCGCGTCGAGGGGAGCCTGGTGCGCGCCGCCTACGCAGAACCCAGACTGCGACAGCTCTTCCCGTGGGTCGGCATGTGGGAGCTGCACTTCAGCCGGTGCACCGAGCATCCCTGCACGTGGGACGTGCCCTATATCGCCCCACGGCGGGGTGGGGGCTATGTTGTGGCAGGCCCGTCGAGGGAGCAGTGGGTCGGCGAGGCCGATACCGCTGAGGCGGCCGTGAACATGGTGGCGGAGCATCTGCCTCCGGGCTGCGGTCGAGCCGTGGTCGGCAACCGCCACGACGTTGCCGCGTTGGTGCAGGAAAGCTGACGATCGGGTCGCGGCTCCCTGAGCGACGCACCCGCAGAAGTGGGACCAGAACCGAAACTCGGCACCATCACTCTCCCGTGGCACAGGGTGCTCTCGCTGTCGAGCGACAGGTGCTCTCACCACTCAGGTTCTGGCTCGATTTCCGTGATGCAGATACGGTGAGTGATCGTCAGTGGTTGAGCGCGTCGAGAATCATCTCCACTTCACGGCGCCATTCGCTGGCGTCGCTGCTGTCCGTCCAGCCTTGTGCAAGTTCGGAGCCATCGCCGAGGACTCGTTGAAGTGCACTGCGGGCCAGTGAGTGCAACGAGGACGGCAACGGAGGCAACGGTTCCTTCGGCCCGTCGTCCGGGTCTATGAAGATCCCGCTGTCAGGAAGCTGCGCGGCAACCAGCACTGCCGCGGCCACGGCTTCCTGTCCGTCCCCGCCATCGACATGGTCGCCGGCGCTGACGACCCGCTGGAGCGCGCTTCCCAGCACTGCGACGAGTTCTTGCGCTGGGAGCCCGTTGAGTCCATCGATGAAGTCACCAGCGAGATCACTGTCGAATGGTCCGGTTCCCCACGTTCCCATCATCAACTCCTGGTAGTGCTGATCTGTGTCGGAGGCAGCATGACATCAACTACCGGCGCGGCAATATCACGGGGCCATAAGTACCCGCTTGCCGAGCAGTCGGAAGCCTGCGCGGCCGAACATCTGAAGTTCCTCCATGATCTTGGACACTCGTTCCTACGCGGCGAGGGTGTGTCGTTGTCGGGTCTCGTGCGGGGTCAGGTAGCCCCAGCTGGGGTGCTTGCGTAGCCGCCGGCGGTTGTAGAAGGTCTCGATGAAGGAGAAGACCTCGCCGCGGGCGGTTGCCCGGTCGGGCCAGATGCGGGTGCCGATCTCGGCTTTGAGGACCGCCCAGAAGCTTTCGGCTGCGGCGTTGTCGTAACACGAGCCGGTGCGTCCGGTGCTCGCT
The DNA here is from genome assembly GCF_030268885.1 of Kitasatospora phosalacinea. Classification (GTDB taxonomy): domain Bacteria; phylum Actinomycetota; class Actinomycetes; order Streptomycetales; family Streptomycetaceae; genus Kitasatospora; species Kitasatospora phosalacinea_C. The sequence goes on along the minus strand of NZ_BSSA01000040.1, from coordinate 2,682 downwards.
CTCATGCCCAACCTGGTTGCCTCGCTGCGGAATTGAGCCGAGGTGTATTCGCTTCCGCGGTCGCTGTGCGCGATGCAGTCCGGTTCCAGGCGGCCGCGTCCGTGGGCCATCTGCAAGGCGTCGACGACGAGGTCGGCGCGGTGGTGGTCGGCCATCGCGTAGCCGACGACCTCGCGGGTGGCCAGGTCCAGCCAGCAGGCCAGGTAGAGCCAGCCCTCCTCGGTCGGCAGGTACGTGATGTCGCCGACCAGGCGGGTGCCGGGCCGGTCCGCGGTGAAGTCCCGGCCGAGCAGATCCGGCGCCGGTCGGGCCTGCTTGTCCGGGCGGGTCAGCGACCGGCGCCGGCGGCGGGTGATCCCGGCGATGCCGTGTTCGCGCATCAGCCGCTCGATCCGCTCGCGGTTCACCTCGTGCCCCAGCCGCCGCAGCTCGGCATGCACGCGCGGGACGCCGTAGGCGCCCTTGGAGGCGAGGTGGACCACCGTGATCTCGTGCGCGAGTGCATCATCGGCCCGACGGCGCGTGCGTCGTGCTTCCTCGCCGTCGGCCCAGGCGTAGAAGGAGGAACGAGGACCCCGAGGATGCGGCAGAGCAGGGCGACCGGGTAGGTGGCCTTCTCCGCCGCGATGAACCGGTAGATCTCGCTCACCGGTCGCTCTCCCGCGCGAAGAAGGCCGTCGCTTTTTTCAGGACCCGGCTGAGGGTGGGCTGCATCCGCTGGCAGCACGATGGGACACCGATCGCTGGCGACTCGCAGCAGGTCCTGGCCCGCGACGCGGTCTGCCTGCTCGACGTTCCCACCCACAAGACCGGCACCGCCTTCACCAAGCCGGTCGACCCGATCCTCGGCCAGGCCGTCGACGCTTGGCAGGCCGTCCGCCCCGACCAGCCGAAGTTCACCGACGCACCGGCGAGCTGGTCGACCCGCTGTTCGCCGTCCGGGCCCGCCGCGTCTCCACCAGCTACATCAACAACACCATCATCCCGATGCTGTGTCGCAAGGCCGGAGTCCCGGCCGCCGACGTCCGCGGCAACATCACCAGCCACCGCGCCCGGTCCACCATCGCCAGCCAGCTTTACAACGCCAAGGAGCCGATGACCCTGTTCGAGCTGCAGGCCTGGCTAGGACACCGATCCCCGCAATCCACCCAGTACTACGCGAAGATCGCACCCAACACTCCGTCCAAGGCCTACTCCGAAGCCGGCTACTTCGAGCGCAACGTGCGCACCATCGAGGTCCTGGTCGACCGCGACGCTGTCGCCTCCGGCGCCGCCGCGGCCGGTGAGCCCTGACAGCACTACGACCTCGGACACGGCTACTGCAGCCACACCTTCTTCGAGCAGTGCCAGCACCGCATGGCCTGCGCACGCTGCGACTTCTACACCCCAGAGGAATCCACGCGATCCCAACTCCTCGAAGCCAAGACCAACTTGCAGAAAATGAGCGTTGCCATCCCGCTCACTGACGACGAGCAGGCCGCGGTCGAGGACGGCCAAGCCGCCCTCGACCGGCTCCTCAACGGCTCGCCGACGTCCCCCCTGCTGGCTCAACACCCCGCGACATCGGAGTCCCGGCAGCGGCGACCTTGTTGCCCATCGTGGAGGTGAGACAGGCACGGCCCACGCCACTATGACGGTCCCGAGCAGGTCGTCACTCTTGGACCGGATATCCGATCTGGGCGACGTCCTCCGCGAGGCGGGAGATGTCCAGCTCCGGGTTCAGCAGCGACACGATGTGCTGGGTGAGAGGGCGCAAGGCATAGACATGCCGGACGGCAGCTATGTCCACCGCTAGCTCGTAGTACTCCTCCGCGAACTGCTGATATGCCTCGGGCCGGCCATCCAGCAGAACATCGAACAACCACTCGGCGCTGCCGCCGTCCTCCACGTCCTCCGGCAGGGGCTCGACGGGCCCTGCCCTCCACTCGGTGTCGGCTTGTTCGCGCCAGAAGCACACCGTCGCTCGCGGCGTCCCACTGTCGCTGAAGGCGGGCTCTGCTACGTGGGCGCGGAGTGCCTCCGGCACCCCGTCGAACAGGCCCGGCCACGGTGCCGGGGGTGTCACTCGATACGGAGTCATCGGCGACTCGTGATCGAATCCGCGGGCAAAGACACCCGCCGGTGAGAAGACGATCGAGTATTCGTTTCCGCAGCCGTCTCGCATCGAGGCCATCGCCTCCGTCGATGACCAGCGGGAGTCGAACGAGAAGTACCGATCCCCCCACTCCGGGCTCAGGATGGCGTCCAGCATCGCCATAGCGCGGGACCGGTCCCGGACAAGCGAAATCTCGGGCAACTGGTGGATCAGATCAGAGACAGGCACGGCCACATCAAAGTCGATCCCACTGACAACGCCCACACCGCCCACCACCCTGAACACACATGCGAGATCGCCAACCCCGCAGCTTGACATCGCTGATTCCACAGAATGATCCGGTTGACGTGGCCTTCGACGAGGGTCTGTAAAAAGAACGGTGTAACTCCCGATCAAGGAAGTAGCACCTGATGACAGACGTGACCGTCTCGGCCGAGGCCGTGGAGGCCGTGCGACCGGTCGAGTTGCAGCCGGACGCCCTGGACGACCAGTTGATCGGGCAGCTGGTCGACCGTGCCCGCGCGAGCGGGCTGCAGCTCACCGGCACCGGCGGCCTGCTCCAGCAACTGACGAAGAAGCTCCTGGAG
>NZ_BSSA01000039.1 GCF_030268885.1 Kitasatospora phosalacinea | reverse complement strand
GACGACTCGTAGGACGGCTTGCACGCGCAGACACACATGGCGGCGATCATCGCGGACATCTCGACCGCGACGACCACCCCCAGCGATCACGCCACGCAGTTGATCAATTACCCCACACTTTCTCAGGGGCGGGCCTCAGGCGCGGCGCGGGCAGGTGGCGCAGGGGTTGGCCGGGTCGACGGCGTAGTAGAGGCAGCAGCCCTGCCGGGTGCGGGTCCAACCGCCCTGCTCGCGGCGGAAGTTCGCGGGGCCGGTCCACGGCCGGGCCCCGGCGGGCAGCAGCGCGGTGGCGGTGGCGACGGCGCGGTCCTCCTGGCCGAGCATCCGGCCGAGGTACCAGATACCGGAGAGCAGGTCGTCGGTGGCCATCCCCCACAGCGCGCGGGGGCCGCGGCGGACGAGCGGCTGGAAGGCCGCGAGGACGGGGCCGACGTGGGCGGCCACCGCGTCGCGCAGCACGGCCCCGTCGCCGGGGGCCCCGTCACCGGGGCGGAGCGCGAACTCGCCGGTGGCGGCGTCGATCCAGAGGCGGTCGGCGGTCAGGTGCGGGACGCGGCGCTCCAGGTACCAGACGCCGCTGATCAGCAGGGAGCCGGTCCACAGGCAGTGGTGCAGCAGCCGGGAGGCGGCCACGTGCGGGCGCGGCGCGCTGCCGTGGCGGGCCCGGATGCGGGCGGCCTCGCCCTCGACCAGCCGCTCGACGGCGGACGCCAGCCGGTCGGCGGGCACCCAGTCCCGGCCGTCCTCCGGAGCCCCGTCCACCAGCCGGAACGTCAGTGCCGGGCAGGTGTCGGCGAGTTGACGGTACGTCAGGTGGAGCAGTCCGGTCGCGGGTGCGGGCCGGGCGGGCAGGTCGAGCATGGCGGTTCCCTTCGGGCGGGAGGCCCGGGGCACGGCCCGCGACCCACCGGCACTTGACTTATTTAGGTTAGCCTAACCAAAATCTCCTCCTGTGCTCAGAACCGAACCGTCCGTGTCCACGGCCCCGGTGCCCAGGTCCGCGGCGGCGCGGCAGACCCTGCTGCTCGCCGCCGGCCTCGGGACGCTCGCGCTGTGCGCGGCCCTCAGCCTCGCCCTCGGATCGCGATCGATCCCGCTCCCCACGGTGATTGACGCCCTGTCGGGCACGGTGCACGGCGCCGACGCCGACGTGGTGGTCGGCCTGCGGGTGCCGCGGACCGTCATCGGGATCGCCGTGGGCGCGGCGCTCGGCGCGGCCGGGGCGGTCGCCCAGGGCGTGACGCGCAATCCGCTGGCCTCGCCGACCACCCTGGGCATCAACGCCGGGGCGGGGTTCGCCGTGGTGACCGCGATCTTCGCGCTGGGCCTGTCCCACCCGCTGCAGTTCGTCTGGTTCGCCGTCGCCGGAGCGGCCGGTGCCGCCCTGCTGGTGTACGGCACGGCGCGCCGCTCGGGCGACCTGGACCCGGTGCGCCTGGCCCTCGGCGGCACCGTGCTGTCGGCGGTCCTGGCGTCCTGGACGTCGGCGCTGATGCTGGCCAACCGGCGGACCCTGGACGAGGCCCGGTTCTGGCTGGCCGGTTCGATCGGCGGCCGCAGCCTGGACGGGCTGTACCAGGTGCTGCCGCTGCTGCTGGTCGGGGTGGTGCTGGCGCTGGCGATCACCCCCGCGCTGAACGCGCTGGCGCTCGGCGACGAGACCGCGCAGGCGCTCGGCGTGCCGGTGGCGCGGATCCGGGTGGCGGGCGGTCTGGCGGTGGTGCTGCTGGCGGCCGGTTCGGTGGCGGTGGCCGGTCCGGTGGCGTTCGTCGGTTTGGCCGCGCCGCACCTGGTGCGCCCGCTGCTGGGCAACGACCACCGGCTGCTGGTGCCCGGCTGCCTGGTCGCCGGTCCGGTCCTGCTGCTGTTGGCCGACGTGCTGGGCCGACTGGTGGTGCGGCCCTCCGAGATCGAGGTCGGGATCGTCACCGCGTTCCTCGGCGCGCCGCTGCTCGCGGTGCTGGCCCGGAGGGCGGCGCGATGAGCCCTCACACCCTGACCCCCGCCCGTCCCGGCGCCGCCGGGGCCGTGGCCGGGCCGGGCCGGCTGGCCCGGGCCCGGCGGCGGACCCTGGCGCTGATCGCGGCGGCCGCCGTCCTGCTGGTGCTGATGACCGGGGTGGCGCTCTCCACCGGCCAGGTGTCGATCCCGCTGCCGGACGCGCTGGGCGCGCTGTTCGGGTCCGGCCCGGCGGGCGACGTCCTGGTGGTGCGGGAGTTCCGGGCGCCGCGGGTGCTGTCGGCGCTGGTCGCGGGCGCCGGTCTGGCGGTGGCGGGTTCGCTGCTGCAGCGGCTGCTGCGCAACCCGCTGGCCTCGCCGGACGTGATCGGCGTGACCGGCGGCGCCTCGTTCGGCGCGGTGCTGCTGCTGGCCACCGGCGCCTCGCAGGCGCTGACCCCGCTGGCGGCGCTCGGCGGCGGGCTGCTGGCGGCCGCGCTGCTGGGCGCGTTCGCCTGGCGCTCGCGGATGGCGGTGACCCGGCTGGTGCTGGTGGGGCTGGCCGTGCAGGCGGGCCTGGCGGCGGCCGTCAACCTGATGATCGTCCGCTTCCCCGCCGAGCTGGCCGGGCAGGCCCTGCAGTGGACCACCGGTTCGCTGTACGGCCGCACCTGGCCCGAGCTGTGGGGCGCGGGCGGGGCGGTCGCCGCCGTGACCGCCGCCGTCTTCCTGGCCGACCGCCGGGTCGCGGTGCTCGACCTGGGCGACGACTCGGCCGGCGGCCTGGGCCTCGACCCGCACCGCACCCGGCTGGGCCTGCTGCTGCTCGCCGTGGTGCTGGCCTCGCTGGCCGCCGCACTGGCCGGGCCGGTCGGGTTCGTGGCCCTCGCCGTACCGCACCTGGTGCGGCTGCTGGCGGGCCCGCCGACCCCGGCGACGCTGGCCCTGACCGCACTGACCGGCGCGCTGTTGCTGACCGCCGCCGACCACCTCGTCCTGCACGTCCTGCCGGTGCACGGCCTGCCGGTCGGCGCCGTCACCGCGACGCTCGGCGCCCCGTGGCTGCTGGTGCTGATGATCCGCCAGGGCCGACTGCCGCAGAGGAGTTCCCGATGACCACGACCACCGACGCCCCCGACACCTCCGACGCCGCCCTTCCCGCCGACCGGCTGGCCGCGCACGGCCTCCACCTGCGCTACGGCGACCGCACGGTCGTCCGGGGCCTGGACCTGGAGCTGCCCGGCGGCGCCGTCACCGCGATCGTCGGGCCGAACGCCTGCGGCAAGTCCACCCTGCTGCGCGGCCTGGTCCGGCTGCTGGCCCCGGCGGCCGGGGCCGTCACCCTGGACGGCGCCGACATCCACCGGATGCCCGCCCGGGCGCTGGCCCGCCGGATGGGCCTGCTGCCGCAGCAGCCGGTCACCCCGGAGGCGGTCACCGTCGAGGCGCTGGTCCGGCTCGGCCGCTACCCGCACCAGCGGATGCTCACCCCGTGGTCGGCCGCCGACCAGGCCGCGGTGGAGGAGGCGCTGCGCCGCACCGGCACCGACGCGCTGCGCGACCGCCCGGTCGACCAGCTCTCCGGCGGCCAGCGGCAGCGCGCCTGGATCGCGCTCGCCCTGGCCCAGGACACCGACCTGCTGCTGCTGGACGAGCCGACCACCTTCCTCGACCTGCGCCACCAGCTGGACGTCCTCGACCTGGTCACCGACCTGCACCGGGACGCCGGACGGACGGTGGTCATGGTGCTGCACGACCTGGGCCAGGCCGCCCGCTACGCCGACCACCTGGTGGTCCTGCACGACGGCGAGCTGGCCGCGGCCGGGCCGCCCGGCGAGGTGCTCACCGCCGAACTGGTCGAGCGGGTCTTCCAGGTGCCCTGCCGGATCGTCCCCGACCCCGAGACCGGCACCCCGCTGGTCGTCCCGCTGGCCCGCCGCTGACCGCACCCCCCTGACTTCCGGTGGCGCCCGTGCGCTCCACCGGCGATGGACCCTGCCCGCAGAACACTCCCGCAAGGACCGAAACATGATCAACCGCAAGCTCTCCGTCGCCCTGCTCGCCGCCGTCCTCTCCACCACCCTGCTGACCGCCTGCGGCAGCGAGGGCACCGGTGACACCAAGCCCGCCGCGAGCCGGGCGGCCGGTGACAGCGCCGCGGCCTTCCCGCGCAGCGTCAAGCACGCGATGGGCACCGCCGAGATCAAGGCCCGGCCGCAGCGCGTCGTGGTGCTGGACTCCGGCGAGCTGGACGACGTCACGCTGCTCGGCATCACCCCCGTCGGCGCGGTCGCCCCGCACCTGAAGACCGAGGGCGGCTTCCCCGCGTACCTCAAGGACAAGGTCGGCGGCGTCAAGGACGTCGGCCCGATGAACGAGCCGAACCTCGAACTGATCGCCTCGCTCAAGCCGGACCTGATCCTCACCTCGAAGGTCCGCCACGAGAAGGTGTACGACAAGCTCAACGCGATCGCCCCGACCGTGATGGCCGAGACCACCGGCGAGCCGTGGAAGGGCAACCTCAAGCTGTACGCGCAGGCGCTGGGCAAGGAGAGCGAGGCGGCCGCGGCGCTGAGCGACTACGAGGCCCGCGCCGCGAAGCTGGGCGAGGAGATCAGGGCCAAGTACAACGGCACCGCCCCGACCGTCTCGGTGGTCCGCTTCGTGGCCGGTCCGACCCGGCTGTACCAGAACGCCTCGTTCAGCGGCGTGGTGCTCAAGGACGTCGGCCTGGCCCGCGCGACCAAGGCGCCGGACGTCGACAAGTCGATGCTGGAGGTCAGCCCGGAGCTGATCAACCAGGCCGACGCCGACCTGGTGTTCGTCACCACCTCCGACGACCCGTCCAAGACCAAGCAGGCCGAGGTCCAGCAGACCGCCGTCTGGCAGGGCCTGAACGCGGTCAGGAACGGCAAGGTCTTCACCGTCCCGGACGAGACCTGGATGTCCGGCATCGGCGTCCAGGCCGCCGACCGGATGCTCGGTGACATCGCCGCGGCCGCCGGCGTCGACGCGCCCAAGTAACCACCCGCCCCCACGACCCGAACGGGACTGATCGCCTTGCGGCTCCACCTGCTCGCCCTGAACCCGACCGACTCGGTGACCGACGGCTTCCTGCCCGCCGCGGCCCGGCTCGGACTCGACGTCACCGTCCTGACCGACGACACCGCGGCCCATCACCGGGCCTACGCGGAACGGGAGTTCAGACCGCGGCTGGTCGAGTGCGACGTCCGGGACTTCCGCTCGGTGATCAGTACCGTCTCGCAACTCGGCGCCCCGGACGCGGTGTTCAGCAACAGCGACCACCTGCAGACGCAGACCGCACTGGCCGCCGAGTACTTCGGGCTGCCCGGCAAGGACTGGCGGGCGGCGCTGCGCGCCAAGGACAAGGGCCAGCTGCGCCGCCACCTGGCGCTGACCGGACTGGACGCCGTCCGCTCCGCCGAACTGCCGCCCGGTGCCGACCCGGTGGAGCTGGACGTCCCCTTCCCGTGTGTGGTCAAGCCGCGCGAGGGCGTGGCCAGCGAGGACGTCTCGCTGGTCGGCGACGCGGCCGAACTCGCCCGCCGCTGCGCGGAGATCCGCGCGCGGCGGCCGGAGGCGGTGCTGGTCGTCGAGGAGTTCCTGGCGGGCGAGCTGCACACCCTGGAGACCCTCGGCGACGGGCACGCCCGGCACGTCCTCGGCGGGTTCCGCACCCGGCTCTCCCCGCCGCCGGACTTCGTCGAGGAGGTCCTGACCTACGTCCCGGCCCACCCGGCGGACGTCACCGGGCAGGTGCTCGCCCAGCTCGACGCGCTCGGCGTCGGGCTCGGCGCCTGCCACACCGAGTTCGTCGTCCAGCCGGACGGCCGGGCCCGGATCATCGAGGTCAACTACCGTGCCATCGGCGACCAGTGCGACCTGATGCTGGAACGCATCCTCGGCGTGCCGTTCTTCGAACTGGTGCTGCGCGCCCACCTCGGCGAACGGCTGCCCGCCGGCCTCGGTGCGCGCACCGACCGGCGGGCCCGCAACGAGGCGGTCCTCGCCGACCGGGCCGGCACCCTGACCGCCGCCCCCGGCCCGTACGACGCCGAGCACGACGGCGTGACGCTCTCCTACCGGCCGGTGCGCCGGATCGGCGAGCGCCACGAGCTGCACCGCACCAACCGCGACTACCTGGGCGTGGTCTGGGCCGTCGGCCCGAGCCAGCACCGGGTGGACGCCGCCGTCGCCGGGTTCATCGCCGCCAACCGCTGGGAGATCACCCCGTGAGCCCCGTGAGCCCCGTGAGCCCCGGAAGTCACGTGCGCCCCGGGAGTCCCGTGCGCCCCGCCGAGCAGTTGACGCTGCGGGTGCTGAGCGCGCTGCTGCGCGAGGACGTGCTCGGCCTGCGCAGCGGCGCGAGCGTCGAGCGGCGCGCGGACGGGCCGTGGCTGCGCAGCGGCGCCTTCGCCCTGCCGGTGGCGGCCGAGGGCTTCCAGTGCGAGTACGCCGCCCGGCTGCCGCTGCTGGAGGCGGACGGCGCCCAGCTGACCGAACTCCCGGCGATCCTGGCCGCGTTGGCCGGGGCGGCCGATCCGCTGGACCGGCCGGGGCACCTGGCGTTCGCCGAGGAGTGCCGACAGACCCTGGCCACCATGGAGCTGCACGAGGAGGTCCGCGACGGGGTGCACGCGCGGCTCGCCGCGGCGTACGGCCCGGACCCGGCGCACTGGACCGGCCCGGCCGCCTCGCTCGCCTTCGACGCCCTCGCCGCCTACCTCGACCACCCGGTGTACCCCACCGCCCGCGGCCGCTCAGGACTGACGGAGCGTCAACTCATGGCGTACGCACCGGAGTTCCACCGCCCGTTCGAGCTGCGCTGGCTGGCCGTGCCGGCCGGTGAGCTGGACGTGCGGGGAGCCGAGCCGCTCCCCCCGTGGTGGCCGAGCGCCCGCCGGTTCGGGGTGGAGGGCGCCTACCTGGCCCTGCCGGTGCACCCGCTGACCGCCGACCTGCTCCCGGACCTGCCCGGCGCGGTGCTGGCCGAGGAGCCGTACCTGGAGGTGCTGCCGACCCTGTCGATGCGCACCGTGTCGGTCGTCCGGGACCCTTCGGTGCACCTCAAGCTGCCGCTGGCCACCGCCACCCTGGGGCAGCGCAACCGGCGCACCATCAAACCCGGCACCCTCACCGACGGGGCCGCCGGGCAGCTGCTGCTCCAGGCCGTGCTGGCGCGCGAGCCCCGGTTCGCCGGGCGCGTCCTGCACGCCGACGAGCAGAGCCACCTGCAGGCCGCCGGGGAGGAGCTGCTCGCCGTCCTGGTCCGGCGCCAGCCCGCCGGGCTCGACGGCGCGGTGACCGTCCCGCTGGCGGCGCTGCTGGCCGTCGCGCCCGGCGGCCGCCTGGTGGTCGACCACCTCGCGGACCGCTTCTACGCGGGCTCGGTCCTGGAGCTGTACCGGGCGCTGCTGGAACTGCTGCTGGACTGGCAGACCACCCTGTTCGGGTACGGCATCGCGCTGGAGTCGCACCAGCAGAACACCTCGCTGGTGCTGGACGCCGACGGCGGCCGGACCAGGCTGCGGCTGCTGTACAAGGACAACGACGGCCCCCGGATCAACCTCGCCCGGCTCGGCGAACTCGCCCCCTACCGAAGGCTGTTCGACGACGCGCGGATCTTCGGCGACCGGGACCGGCCGCTGACCGACCTGTTCACCACCATCACCGGCCACCTGTGCACCGCCTCGCTCGCCTTCGGCCTGGCCGAGCACGGCCGCGCCCCGCTGGAGCGGACCCTCGGCCTGCTGCGCGAGACGCTCGCCGCGGCCGTCGACCGGCTCGGGGCGGCCGGCGACCCGCTGCGCACCGACCTGCTGGAGGCCCGGCGGCTGCCGGTCAAGGCCATGGTCACCGCGGGCACCCTGCTGGCCAAGGACCGCTCGGGCGCCGTCGACGTCAACAAGCACTACACCGACGGCCCCAACTACCTGCTCGCCGCGGGGCGGCCGTGAGCACCGGCGCACTGGAACGCGGCGCCCGCGCCGCCGCGCGGCCCGACGGCGGCGGCCTGAACCGCCGCCAGGTGCACGGCGTGGCCGCCTGCTACTTCGTCGCCTCGTTCGCGGCGCTCGGCCTGCCGCCGTACCTGACCGAGATCCTGCCCGCGCTGGGCGACCGCGAGGGGCACTGGGCCGGGCTGCTGTACGTCGTGCCGACCGTGTTCAGCGCCCTCGGCGCGCCGCTGTGGGGGCGGCTGGCGGACCGGTTCGGCCGCAAGCGGCTGCTGCTGCGCGCCCAACTCGGGCTCACCGTCTCCTTCCTGCTGGCGGGCGCCGCCGACTCGCTGCCCGCCTTCACCGCCGCGCTCGTCCTGCAGGGCTTCCTCGGCGGCACCTTCGCCGCCACCAACGGCTACCTCGGGGCGGCGCTGCGCGGCTCCGACCTGTCCCGGGCGCTCACCCTGATGCAGGGCAGCGCGCGGGCCTCGCTGGTCGCCGCGCCGGTCCTGGTCGGTGCGCTCTCGCCGTGGCTCCCGCCGCACCGGCAGTACCTGCTGATGGCCGTGCTGCCGCTGGCGGCGGCCGTCCTGCTGGCCTTCCTGCCCGAGCCCGAGCCCGCGCGCCCGGCGGGCGGCGGGGCGGCCGAGCAGCCCGCCGGTCCGGCGCCGGTGCGGCTGCTGCGGCTGCTGTACGCCTTCGAGTTCGCGTTCGTCTTCGCCACCGTCGTCTCCTTCCCCTACCTGGTCGCGCTGGTCGAGCAGCGCCTGCCCGGTGTCTCCGGCACCGTGGCGGGCGTGCTGTTCGCCCTGCCGCACCTGGTGTACCTGCTCACCGCCGGGCGGGTGCACCACCTGTTCCACCAGCGGCCGCGCACCGGCCTGCTGGCCTCCTTCGCCCTGGTCGGCCTCGGCCTCGCCGGGCACGGCGCCGCCCACGCGCTGCCCGCCCTCGTCCTCGCCCGGGCGGTCCTGGGCGCCGGTCTGACGCTCGGGCTGGTCTGCCTGTCCGTGCTGGCCGCGGCCGCCGCCGAAGGCCGGGCCCCGGGGCGGATGTTCGGCACCCTGGAGCTGGTCTCCAAGGGCGGCGCGGTCGCCGCGGGCGCGGTGGCCGCCGTGGTCAACGGCGCCTTCGGCCCGACCGCCCCCGTGCTCGCCGGTACCGCCGCGGCCGCGCTCGCCGCCGTCCTCGTCCTGCTGACCCGCTGGAGCCCCCGATGACCACGCAGACCGACCGCCGTCCGACCGCCGCGGCCCCGGCCCCGGACGCCCTGCCCTCCGCCGACGACGCCGTCGCCCACACCCTGCTCAACTGCCTGCTGCGCGAGGTCTCCGGGCCCGAGCACCAGACCGCCGTCACCGACGGCGCCCTGCTGCTGCGGCTGCCCCGGCGCGGGGTGCTGCTGCGCGTCGCGCTGCGCCGCACCTCGCTGCTGGGCGCGCACCGCTTCACCGGCCCGGTCAGCGAGCAGGTGCCGGGCGGCTGGCGGGAGTTGGGCTGGCGCGAGCTGGCCGGGCACGTCCGCGCCGAGCTGACCCTGCGCACCGGCGTCGCCAACGAGGAGTTCCTCGACCAGGTCGCCTCCAGCCACCGGGTGGTGGCCACCGCCCTCGCCGGGCGCCCGGCCCCCGGCGGCGACCGGTACCTGGAGTCGGAGCAGGCGCTGCTCTTCGGCCACCGCTTCCACCCCGCGCCCAAGTCCCGGTCCGCGCCGAGCGGTTCCTGGTCCGACTACGCCCCCGAGGCCCGGGCCGCGTTCCGCCTGCGGCACCTCGCCGTGCGCACCGAGTACGTCGCGCAGGACACCGCCGACCCGGCCGCGCTCGCCCGCCTGGACGCGCTGCGCCCGGTGCCGGAGGGCTACACCCTGCTGCCCGCCCACCCCTGGCAGTACCGGCTGCTCGCCGACCACCCGCTGTTCACCGCCGCGCTGGCCCGCGGCGACGTGCTCGACCTCGGCGAGGGCGGCGCCCCGTACGCGGCCACCGCCTCGGTGCGCACCCTGTACGGCGGGGGCGCGTTCCTGAAGTTCAGCCTGAACGTGCGGATCACCAACTGCCTGCGCAAGAACTCCGCGTACGAGCTGACCGGGGCCGTCACCCTGACCCGGCTGCTCGCCGAACCCCTCGCCGACCTGGCCCGCCGCTTCCCCGGCAGCGCGGTGCTGCGCGAGCCCGCGTTCCGCACGCTGGCGCTGCCCGGCCCGGACGGCGCGCCGGACCTCGCGCTGTACGAGGGGTTCGGGTTGATCGTGCGCGAGGGGCTGGACGGGGTCGTCCGCCCCGGCCTGACCCCGCTGCTGGCCGGGGCGGTCGCCGACGAGTACCCGACCAGCTCGGCCCACGTCGGCGCGCTGCCCGCCGGGCGGGACGCCGCGGGGGCCCGCGCCTGGTGGGCCGCCTACCTGCGGCTGGTCGTCCCGCCGGTGCTGGCCGCGTACTTCGACCACGGCGTCGTCCTGGAACCGCACCTGCAGAACGTGCTGGTCTGCGTGGACGGCGAGGGCCGCCCCGCCCAGGTGCTGTTCCGCGACCTGGAGGGCACCAAGCTGCTGCCCGAGCACCACGCCGCCGCGCTCGCCGCGCTCCCCGGCGACACCGCCGGGCCGATGACGTACGACGCGCAGCGCGGCTGGGACCGCGTCGTGTACTGCCTGGTGGTCAACCACCTCGCCGAGCTGCTGGCCGCCCTCGCCGACCGGCACCCCGACCTGGAGGCCACCCTCTGGGAGGAGGTCCGGGCCGTGCTGGCGCAGTACGCCGCCGCGCACGGCTGCCCGCCCCGGCTGGCCGCGCTGCTGGCCGGGGTCCCGCTGCCCGCCAAGGCCAACCTGCTCACCCGGTGGAGCCGCCGCCCGGACCGCGAGGCCGGGTACGTCCCGCTGGCCTCGCCGCTGTCGATCCCGGCCGGCGCCGCCCCCGCCCCCGTCTCTGCGAAGGAGTGCGCGTGAACGTCCCGACGACGGCCGCCGCCCTGACCGAACTCCCGGCCTACCTCTACGACCTGGCGGCGCTGCGGGCGCACGTCCGCGAGGTCCGGGCCGCGCTGCCCGAGCGGGTCGAGCTGTACTACGCGGCCAAGGCCAACCCGGAGGGGCCGGTACTGGCCGCGCTGCACGGGCTGGTGGACGGCTACGAGGTCTCCTCCGGCGGCGAGTTGACCCACGTGCACGCCACCGTGCCGGACGCGCCGCTGGCGTTCGGCGGCCCGGGCAAGTCCCCGGAGGAGATCGCCGCAGCGCTCCGGCTGCCCGCCGTCCACCGCTGGCACGTGGAGAGCGAGCGCGAACTGCACCTGCTCGCCGCGGCGGCCGCGGCCGCCGACCGCCCGGTGGACGTGCTGCTGCGGGTCAACCTGCCGGTCGGCGACGGCGACCTGGCGGGGGTCGCGCTGGCGATGGGCGGCCGCCCCACCCCGTTCGGTCTGGACCCGGAACGGGTCGAGCGGTGCCTGGCCCTGCTCGCCTCCCCCGGCGCCGCCCGCCTGCGGCTGCGCGGCGTCCACGCCCACCTGGCCAGCGGCCTGTCCGCCGCCGAGCACCTGCGCGTCGCCCAACGGGTCGTCGACTGGTCGGCGGCCCTCGCCGCCCGGCACGGCCTGGCCCTGGAGGAGGTGAACGTCGGCGGCGGCATGGCCGTCGACTACGACGACCCCGACGCCCGCTTCGACTGGCCCGCCTTCGGCCGGGGCCTGGCCGAACTGCTCGGCCGCCACCCGTCCCTGACGCTGCGCATCGAACCGGGCCGCGCCCTGACCGCGCACTGCGGCTGGTACGCCACCGAGGTCCTGGACGTGAAGCGCAGCCACGGCGAGGACTTCGCCGTCGTCCGCGGCGGCACCCACCACCTGCGCACCCCCGCCACCCGCGGGCACTCGCAGCCCTTCACCGTCCTGCCCGTCGACCCCTGGCCGCACCCCTGGCCGCGCCCCGGCGTCACCGACGCCCCCGTCACCGTCTCCGGCCAGCTGTGCACCCCCAAGGACGTGCTGGCCTCCCGCACCCCCGTGGCGGCCCTGCGGGCCGGCGACCGCCTGCTGTTCGCGATGGCCGGCGCCTACGCGTGGAACATCTCGCACCACGAGTTCCTGATGCACCCCCGCCCGGCCTTCCACTACCTCCCCGACGAGGGCTCCGGCCCTTCGGCGGCCGCCCCCTGACCCGCCTCGACGCCCCCGGCCCGCGGGCCGGGGGCGTCGGTGCCGTTCACCTCCGCCGACCGCCCCGGACGCAGGAGCGGTCCGCGCGCGGCGGCGGGGCGGCGCGGTCTCAGCCGGCGAGGATCCGTGCCTTCTGGGCGGCCAGTTCGTCGTCGGTGAGGACGCCCTGCTCCTTGAGCTCCGCCAGTTGCCGGAGCTGCTCCAGCTTCTGGTCCATGCTCGACGGAGCGGGCGCGGCAGGGGCGGGGGCGGGCGGGGCCGGGTCGGGCACCTGCACGTACCGGGTGTCCTGCTGGGCCCAGCGGCCGGCTTGGCGCCGGGAGACCCTGTTCGAGACGGCGGTGGCGGTCCCGGCGACGACGGCGGTACGGGCCACTCCGCGGAGAAGTCCGGGCATGTGCTTCCTCCTGTGGGGGTGGGACGGCGGGGCCGGGCGGGCCCCGGGGTCAGCTCGACGAACCGGGTGACTCGATCGCGTCGAGGACCTCGACGAGGTCCTGCACCGGGATGCGCCCGCCCGCGATCATGCGGGCGTCGGCCCGGCGCAGGGCAGTGGCCAGGGGCGCTGCCCACCGGTTCTCGTAGAGCAGGACGGCGGCGCTGTCGCCCGGCTCCAGGAGCGCACCGGCCTCGGCGAGGTCGGTGTCGCCGAGCAGGCCGGAGGACGCGCCCTCGAAGACGGCGAGGTCGAGGCGGCCGTCGCCCGTCAGGTCGGCGATCTGGAGGACGCCGACCGTTCCGTCGGCGTCCTTGCGCAGGAAGGTGAGGTCCAGGACGCGGATGATCCCGCGGTCGACCAGGTCGATGAGCAGCGGGAGGCCCTCGCCGGTGAGCCGACTGCCCGGGAAGGAGATCACCAGGTAGTCGATCGGGCCGAGTTCTTCCACGTCGTGCGGGCGGTCGTTCACGTCAGCTCCAGGAGGAAGACGCCGTCCGGCCGCCGGTAGCGCGACCGGGGCCGAGACCCGGGCGGTGCCGCGGTCTCGGTCCGGTCCCACGCTAACGCGCGCGTCCGCCCCCCGCCCGGCGGGCGGACCCTCCGCCCGCGCGGGCGGGTGGAGGGTCCGGTGCCGCCCGTGGTGGCCGGGTTCCCGGTCTCCGGGGCGTCGCCGTTGCCATGAGCGGTTCTTATCGCTCGGGTAGAAAGCAAGCCTTGGACTCATGGCCGGGGTCGGCGAGAGGGTCGGAGTGCGGCTGCCGCGCGAGTGGCGGGCGGCCGGTCCCGACGTTCCACGGAGGAAGGACTCCCATGCGTTCGCACGCTCTCGCCCGCACCGCCGCCCTCGTCGCCGCGGTGGCCTGCCTGGGCGGCGGCACCGCTGCCGCCGCCCGCGCCCACGACGTCGGCCGCCCGTCGGCCGCGCACGCCTGGCCGCAGCGCCTGGTCGACCGCTCCCCCGGCCTGGTCCTGCCCGGAGCGGTCACCGTCGACCGCTCGATCGGCGAGCGGCGGGCCGCCCAGGAGGTGCACCTGGCCCAGCAGTTGTACACCTTCTGGAACACCGGGGAGCAGAAGTACCTGGACGCCGCCGTCAGCCCGCAGTTCAGGGACAACACCCTGCCCGCGGGCCGTCCGCAGGGCCCCGCCGGACCGCTCTCCGCCTCGGCGAACTTCCGCGCCGCGGTGCCGGACCTGACCTGCGAGCTCTCCGACCTGCTGGTCACCGGCGACGAGATCACCGCCCGGCTGGTCTTCCGCGGGCACTTCACCGGGACCTTCCACGGCGTCCGGGGCCGGGGCCAGGACGTCGAGTTCAACGCCATCGACATCCAGCACGTCGGCACCGACCGG
This sequence comes from Kitasatospora phosalacinea, assembly GCF_030268885.1. Lineage (GTDB taxonomy): Bacteria > Actinomycetota > Actinomycetes > Streptomycetales > Streptomycetaceae > Kitasatospora > Kitasatospora phosalacinea_C. The sequence goes on along the minus strand of NZ_BSSA01000039.1, from coordinate 56,775 downwards.
ATCGTCGAGGACTGGCACGTCGAGGACAACGAGACCCTGCTGGCCCAGCTGGGCGTCGGCGGCTGATCCGCCCCTCCCCGCACCCGCGCGGTGGGAGCGGGGCGGGCGGGATGGCGTCAGTGTCCTTACGGATCAGCCCCGGTGACGGTACGTCAGGACGGCGTGGGTGCCCAGGCCCAGCAGGAGGCCCCAGAACGGGGCGCCGATGCCGAACAGGGTCATGCCGGAGGCGGTGGCCAGGAAGGTGACCACCGCACCGTCCCGGCCCCGCTCCTCCGCGACCGCGGCGGCCAGGCTGCCCTGGAAGGAGGCCAGCAGGGCGACGCCGGCGATCACCGCGATCAGGGCGTGCGGCAGGCCGGTGAACAGGCTGACCAGGACCCCGCCGAAGCTGCCGACCAGCAGGTAGAGCACCCCGGTGGCCATCCCGGCCACGTACCGCCGGCGGGGGTCGGGGTGGCTCTCGGGGCTGGTGCAGATCGCGGCGGTGATCGCCGCCAGGTTGACGCCGGGCGAGCCGAACGGGGCGAGCAGCACCGACAGGCCGCCCGTCGCGCCGACCAGCAGCCGGTCGTCGGGCTGGTAGCCGGAGGCCCGCATGACGCCGAGGCCGGGGGCGTTCTGCGAGGCCAGCGCGACGATGGTCAGCGGCAGCGCCAGGCCCACGGCGGCGGACCAGGAGAACGCGGGGGTGGTCCAGACGGGACGGGTGGGGCCGCCGGAGCCGAGGTGCAGCGGGAGTCCGACGGTGGCCGCGGCCAGCAGCGCGCCCGCGAGCAGCGCCAGCGGGACGGCGTAGCGCGGCACGAGGCGCTTGGCCAGCAGGAAGACGGTGAAGCTGCCCAGCACCAGGACGGGGGCGGCGTGCAGTTCGGCGAAGATCCCCGCGCCGAACGTGAACAGGATGCCGGCCAGCATGGCGTTGACGATGCCGACCGGAATCGCCCTGATCAGCCGCCCGAACAGGCCGGTGGCGCCGAACAGCGCGACGGCCACCGCGCTGAGCAGGAACGCCCCGACCGCCTCCGGGTAGGGGTACGCGCCGAGGCTGCCGACCAGCAGCGCCGCGCCGGGGGTCGACCAGGCGGCGATCACGGGGGTGCGGGTCCACCAGCTGAGCAGCAGGCAGCTCAGTCCGCTGCCGATCGACACCGCCCAGATCCAGGAGGAGGTGTGCGCCCGGTCCAGGTGCCCGGCGGCGGCCGCGGCGAGCACGACGACCAGCGGGCCGGAGAAGGAGACGGCGATGCACACCAGCCCTGCCAGCAGGGCGGGCAGCGAGACGTCCCGCCGCAGCGAGGGCCGGTCCGGCAGCGGGGCGGGGGGCTGGGCCGGGGCGAGCCCGACCGGAGCGACGGTCCGATGGTCTGACATTGCAGCAGTATCCCGTCCCACCGGACCGCCGTGGTGCGCTCCCGTTCCGGCCGCCCCGCCCCGCCGGTTCAGCTCTTGCCGCTCAGGCGCCAGACCTGGTTCTTCTTGGTGGTCAGGGCACTGGCCGGGTCACAGGTCCACTGGTGGACGAGTGCTCCGACGGCGGTGGAGATCCCGCTGACGTCCACGCACTTGCCGCTGTGCACCGCGACGAGCTGGTAGTCGGCGGCGGCGGCCTGCCGCAGCGTGAACTGCTGGTTCGTGCCGCCGTGGCAGGTCCACTGCTCGACCACCGCCCCGTCCGCGGTGGAGGCGCCGGCGACGTCGAGGCACTTGCCGCTGTGGCGGTTCACCACGGAGTAGGTGTCCGCCGCCCCCTGCACCGGGCGGAAGTCGAACTGCTGCCCGTCACCGGCGCCGCAGGTGTACTGCCGGTACTGCGTGCCGTCGGCGGTGCTCAGGTCGGGGTCGTCCAGGCAGTACCCGCTGTGCTGGGCGACCGCGGTCGACGAGAAGGCGGACCGGCCGGAGGCGAACTGCCACCAGTCCAGGTTGAACAGGTACCCGCTGCCGCCGACGAACCGCAGGTACAGGTCGTGGGTCCCGGTCGCACCGGTGACGGGGCACGAGACCGTGCTCCAGGTCTGCCAGCCCCCGGTGCCCGGCACGGTGCAGGTCCCGACCGTCGGCCCGGTGACGCCGTCCAGGTGCAACTCGATCCGGCCGCCGCCGGCGCCCGAGGCCACCCTGGCGGTGAACGAGGTGGCACCGGTGCCGAAGGCCGCGCCCTTGACCTTGGTGTAGTCGCCGTTCTCGATCCAGCCGACGTCCGTCCCGCCCTCGCTGGAGGGTTCGGTCTCGATGCCGCTGCCCCACGCGATGGTCTCGGCCTCCTGACGGACGTAGGGGTCGAGCGTGCCGACCTGCGGCACCCCGGCCGTCGTCATGGTGATGGTCGGGATGGTGCCGTCGGCGTTGTAGGCGAACTTCTCCACCGCGACCGACCGGGTGTAGCCACCGCCGCCCGGCAGGGCGCCGTTGTGGTAGAAGAAGTACGAGCCGCCGTTGAAGTCGACGATGCCGACGTGGTTGGTGAAGCTACTGCCCTGCGTGGGCATGATGGTGCCGCGGTAGGTCCACGGCCCGGTCGGGCCGGGCGAGGTGGAGTAGGCGATGAACTCGGAGCAGCACTTCGCCGCGAACACCATGTAGTACAGGCCGTTGCGCTTGTAGAACCACGGGCCCTCCTCGTACAGGGTCGGCCGGTTCGCGTCTCCCGTGCGGGTGCCGAACCCCGCGGTGGTCAGCGGTACCTGCGTCGGGCTGCCGGAGTACGAGATCATGTCGGCGTTGAGCCGCACGTACCACAGCCGCGGGTTCCCGTAGTACAGGTAGGCCTGCCCGTCGTCGTCGACGAAGACGGTGGGGTCGATCTCGGCGTTCTGGATCAGCGGGTGGCCGAGCGCGTCGTGGAACGGCCCGGTGGGGCTGTCCGAGACCCCGACGCCGATGGCCTGCGACCCGTTGGTCATGCGCACCGGCACGTACCAGTAGAACTTGCCGTTGCGGTGGACGGCCTGGCCCGCCCAGGCGTCCGAACCGGCCCAGCTGAAGGTCGCCAGGCTCATCGGCGAGCCGTGATCGGTCCAGTTCACCATGTCCGACGAGGACCACACCCGCCAGTCGCGCATCGTGAAGGTCGTCGAGTTGTCCTCGTCGTGCCCGGTGTACAGGTAGACCCGGCCGTTGTAGACCAGCGGCGCCGGGTCGGCGGTGTAGACGTGCTGGACGATCGGGTTGTCCGCCCGGGCCGCGGCCGGGAGGAACGCCACCGCGCAGAGAAGGCTGGTCATCACGGCGAGGAAGCGTTGCGACCACCGCTGGAGTGTGGATGTCACTGTGTGGGTCCCTTGTCGGATAGGGGGGATGAACGGGTGGCGGCGACGGCAACCAGCGGAAGGCGCTGTTAGCGCTAACATTCCTGGCTGCGGGCATGCGGAAGGGTGGACCCGCAGTGCAGTTGAACGCGCCGCGCCTGACCCGAGTCTCCCTCAGCATGTACAGGACCAGCCAGAGTTCCGCCCGAAGGGGAGGCAGACGCTCCGCATCCGGGTCGGCGGCGCGGCGCCTCGCCCGGTCGACGGACCGCCGCACGTCGTCACGGAGCTGCGGGGCCGGTCCCCGTCGGGTCGCCGGAGGTTCCGGCCCGGTTCCTGCGCCCGTGGGACGTCCGCCCGACGGTCCGTCGTCCGTGGACGCTACGATCACGGCCACCCGAACGGAAGGAAGGCCGCCCATGGGCCTGTTCAGCGGACGCAGGCGGGCCCGGGCGGAGAACGCCCTCCGGCAGGCCGAGTTGGTCGCCGCGGGCCCGGCGCCCTGGCGGGCCGGACGGGAGGCCCGCAGGGCCGTCGAGCACTGCACCGCGGTGTTCGGGCCGGGCGCGGAGGCGACCGCCCGCGCCCGCACACTGGTGGCCGGGGCACTGCGCGCGGCGGGGAAGCTCGACGGTGCGGAGGCCGAACTCCGGTCCGCGCTCGCGGTGGTGGCACCCGACAGCGCGTCGGACGGCACGCTGCGCGGCGAACTCGCCGTGGTGCTGGAGCTCGGCGGACGGGCGGCGGAGGCCGAGCAGGAGGCCCGGCGGGTGCTCGCCGCGGGACACGGCACCTGGGAGACCCGCCAGTGGCTGGCGATCGCGGTCGGCTCGTCGGGGCGGCACCGGGAGGCCGCCGAGCTGTTCGCGGAGGCCGCCGGGCACGCCCTCGACCTGCCCGGCGGTGGGACGCACTCCTGCAAGCTGCGCAGCGACCGGCTCGCGCAGTTGGTGTTCCTGGGCCGCTTCGCGGAGGTGGACGAGCAGGCGGTGGAGCTCCGCGCCCGGGCCGCCCGGCTGTCCGGCCCGGCGGGCCTCCTCGTCCCGGTCGCGGTGGACAACAACCGGGCCCTCGGCCTGGTGCTGCGCGGGCGCCCCGAGGAGGCCGAGCCCCTGCTCCGGAAGGGCCTACGCACCGTGGCCGGCCGGGGCCGGTTCGCCGTGGTGCTGCAGGTCAACCTGTCCCGCGCGCTGCTCGCACGGGGTCGGGTCGCGGAGGCCGCCGATGCGGTGGCCGCGGCCAGGACGCTCACCGGCGGGGTGCAGGTGCTGCCCGTGCACGACCGCACCGCCCTCGCTCACGCCGAGGCCGCCGTCCTGCTGGCCCGCAACGAACTCGCCGGAGCGGAGCGGCGGGCCCGTACCGCCCTCCCCCACCTCGCCCCCGCCCACCACCGGGCCCTCGAACTGCGCACCCTCCTCGGCACCGCCGAACTCCGCCGGGGCAGCGGCAGCGACACGCTCACCGCCGTCCTCGCCGACTGGCAGACGCACTTCGGCCCGGACCACCACGGCGCAGCAGTAGCCCGGACGGCACTGACCGCCGGAGGGTGACGGCGCACCGGGAACAGGCTCCTCGGTGCCGCTCCGGGCGGTGGGGCAGTACTGACTTCGGCTTGTCAAGGTGATGTTGGGGTGTCGAGGGCCAGGCCGGTACCGGCTATGAAGCCGTCGAGGGTGTCGGGTCGGTACTGCAGGCGTTTGAGCCGGTGGCGGACGAGGGCTTCGAGGCGGTCGAGGGCCATGACGGCGAGGTTGGCGAGACTGTGCTTGACGTGTGCCCGGACCCACTCGACGGGGCTGAGGTCGGGTGAGTGGGCGGGCAGCAGGAACACCGTCAGCCAGGCGCGCTCGGCGACCAACTCGCGCATGGCGTGGGAGACGTGGGTGTTCAGGCGGTCCCGGACCAGCACGATCGACGCCTTGACGAGTTGGTGGGCGCCGTCGACCAGGGCGATGAAGTCGCGTTCGCCCATGCTGCGGCGCACGCCCTTGGCCGCGGGGTGGGTGCACGCAGGCGGTGGCACAGCCGGGTGCGGGAGCCGGGCCGCATCGCGATCAGCCCGGCCACTGACAGGCGTCCCGAGCGGCGGCCGCTGACGGTCACGACCGGCGTGCGGCCGCGCCGGCCCCAGGTGCGTCCTCGGGGCGGCCGGCGGGTGAAGCCTGCCTCGTCCTCGAAGCAGACGTAGCCCCGCAGGCCGCCCGAGCCCTTCTACCTCCTCCCAGGTCACCTCCTTCCACGCGATGACGGCCTGCTCGTCGCGCTCGGCCACCCGGCGCGCGGGGACCTGCGGGCTGAAACCGAGCCGGTGCATCAGCCGCGTCGCCCCGGAGACGCTGTACGTGACGTGGAACTTCCGCCCGATCAGCGTCGCCACCCTCGCCGCCGTCCACACCCGGTCCTCCACCCAGCCGCGCGCGGTCGACCCCTGCTCCAGATGCGCGGCGAGCTTGGCCAGGCAGCGCGGGGACGGGCGGCACCGGGACCCGCCCGGGCCGCGTGACGCAAGTGCCTCGACCCCGCCCTCACGCCACAACTGATGCCACTGGTGAGCCGACTTCAAGCTCACCCGCAGACGCCTGGCCACCTCCGCCGGCTTCACCTCCTGCTCGAACAACGCGGCCGCCTGCACCCGCACCGACTCCCGGCGCAGCCGTCCCGCGGCGGTCAGCCCGCCACCATCCGCATATCTCACACATCATCGGTACGGCCACCGCTGCAGGCTCATCAGGCACTCCACACAGATTCACCCCGACGTGCCGAAGTCGGTACTGCTTCCATCACCGTCCTCACCACGACGATGCAGCAACTGGAAGCGTCCATCACCAGCGGAACCCCCGCATCAGGCCACGCCGTCATCTGTCCGGCTCCGCTGCCACTGGTCGACGACCTGTTGGAGGGTCTCGCTCATGAGGGCCAGGTACTCGGCGGAGTCACTGAAGCGGGCGCCGGCCGGGGTGGCGGGTCCGAGGGCTTCGGCGGCGCTGCGGAGTTCGGCCACCAGGCTCCTGTGCAGCTGGACCGCCGTCAGGGTGGAGCGGAGCCAGATCTCGCCGTCGATGACGTAGCGCTCGCGGCGCTCGCCGGGAAGTCGTTCCCGGCGGAGCAGGCCCTGTTGCTCGAGGAAGGCGACGGCGTGCGACACGGACGCCGGGCTGACCCGCAGTTGCTGGACCAGGTCGGCGGCGGTGAGGCTGCCCGCGTCGGTGACGAGCAGGCAGACCAGCACCTTGGACGCCATTGACGGCATGCCCTGCTGCTCGATGAACGCGGTGACGGACTCCGCGACCTTCCGGACCACGTGTGGATCGCGTCCCTGCGCGTCGGGGAGCAGCAGCGGTTCACTGGGCGGGGCCTGCTTGGGGCGGCGCGCTCGGTGTCGGGTGGCTTCCCGGGCCCGGGCCGCCCGGTAGCCGTCAGGTCCGCCGTTCCGGGTCACCTCGCGCATGATCGTGGAGGCCGGCCGATCCAGGCGTCGGCCGATCTCCGTGTATCCGAGCTTTTCGGCCAGCCCGGCCGCGATCTGCTGACGGTCCTCGTCGGTGAGCCTTCCTCCGGGCATCGGTGTTCGTCTCCTCAGGGTCTGCGCGGTGCCCCGCTTCCAGATGCAGAGTAGCCGAGCGCACGAGGGTCATTGCAATGCGATGCCCCTGCGCCACTTGCATTTAGCACCACAGTCATTGCAATGGTGAGGCCAAACCTCCTCTACCACAGGGCTTTTCATCACCCAGAGTTGTTGCAGGATAAGTAAACGCAATGTACGGTCATGCGAGTTCAGGGATTTCCGAACAGTCACCGGCCAGGCAGAAGGAGCACCTCGTGTCAATCACCCTCTCCGAGCAGGACAAGCTGACCCTCCGCACTGCCGCCTACGGCGCCATCTCGCTGCTGACCGCGGCCGGCGCCACCGACAAGCCGCACAAGATCGCCACCGAGGGCTCCATCGCCCTGTCGGCCGCGACCGGCCTGGTCGGGTACGTGCTCGCCGAGAAGTCCGAGGGCGCGAAGGTGGACGGAAAGTCCGTGGCCGCGGTCGCGGACCAGGTACTGCCGGCCCTGACCGCAGCGATGGCCCTGCTCAAGCGGCTGGACCAGGCCGAGGCCGAGAACTTCCGCAGCACCGTCCTGGTCGCCGTCGACGCGGCCACCCGGGGTCTCAAGGGCGGGCCCGGCCCGGTCCTCGCCGACATCATCCGCAAGATCACCGCTGCCCTCGACGCAGCCTGACGACACGCCAGCCCCCACGAGCAGGAGACCGTCATGACAAGCGCGCAGTGGACCGGCACGGTGCCGGTGGACGACACGACCCTGGCCGTCACCGACACCGGCGGCACCGGAACCCCCGTGATCTACCTCAACGGCCAGTTCGCCACCCAGGGCTACTGGCGGCACACCATCGCCGAACTGGGCCCGGACTGGCGACACGTCACCTACGACATGCGGGCCCGCGGCAAGAAGTCGGGACGCTCGGCGGACTACTCCTTCGAGACCATGGTCGCGGACGTCGACGCGGTGCTCGCCGCCCGCGGTGTCGAGCGCGCGGTGGTGGTGGGCTGGTCCTACGGGGCGTTCGTCGCGGCGCACTGGGCCAGCCGCAACCCCGACCGGGCCCTGGGCGCGGTCATGGTCGACGGCGCGCAGCCCCACGACTGGCTGGACGACGCGATGGAGCAGCGGATCCGCAAGCTGTTCCGGCGGCTCTCCCCCTTGGTCGCGCTGGCCCGCCCGACCGGCCTGACGCCCCGGATGACCGCCGCCCAGATGGCCGAGTGCAACATCGAACTCGGCAAGGTCGCCCGCGCGAGCGCGCTGGGTCCGGTCCTCGACGCCATCACGGTCCCGGCACGGTACGTGGTCGCGTCCGGGACGTCCCTCGGCAGCAAGGGCGACGAGCAGGAGCGGATCCGCGCGAGCCTCCGGGCCGTGACCGAACGGAACCCGCACATCAGGATCAGCGCGAAGGTCGCCAGCAACCACGACAAGATCCTCAAGAAGGACTTCGCGGCGGTCGCCGGGGCCGTGCGCGACGTGGCCGGCACGCACACCTGAATCCGACCGGAGCACGCCCGTGCCACGGCTGCACGGAACCTCATGGCGACCGCAGGCACCGGACGGTCCGGGGTCCACGGCACCCCCTCCGGCCCGTCACGGTTCGAAGCGGTAGCCGATGCCGGGTTCGGTGATCAGGTGACGGGGTCGGGCGGGGTCGGGTTCGAGCTTGCGCCGCAGGCCGGCGAGGTAGACCCGCAGGTAGTTGCCGTGGCCCTCCGCGTCCGGGCCCCAGACCTCGCGCAGCAGCTGCTTGCCGGACACCAGGCGGCCCGGGCTGGCCAGCAGCAGCCGCATGATCTTCCACTCGGTGGGGGTGAGTCGCACCGGTCCGCCCGGGCCGGTGACGACGGCGGCGGCGAGGTCGACGGTGTGGGCGCCGACCGTGAACCGCGGCACGGCGGCGGGCTCGCTCGTGGGCCGGCGCATGACGGCCCGCAGGCGGGCGAGCAGCTCGTCCATGACGAACGGCTTGGTGAGGTAGTCGTCCGCGCCCGCGTCCAGAGCCTCCACCTTTTCGTGGGCGTCGGTGCGGCCGGAGAGGACGATGATGGGCACGGCGCTCCAGGCGCGCAGCCCGCGGATGATGTCCATGCCGTCGAGGTCGGGTAGGCCGAGGTCGAGCAGCACCGCGTCCGGCGGCGTGCGGCCGGCCGCGTCCAGGGCCTCGGCCCCGGTCGCCGCGGTGAGCACCGCGTAGCGACGGGCGTGCAGGTTGGTCTTCAGCGTGCGCAGCATCTGCGGTTCGTCGTCCACGACCAGGATCCGCGTCACTGTCCCGGCCCTCCGTTCTCGTCCGTGGTCGGGACGTCCACGCTCAGGTCGGCGTCGGCCTGCTCGGCCGCGGGCAGGGTGAGCAGCATGGTGGTTCCGCCGCCCGGGGTGTCCTCGACCTCCAGGGAGCCGCCCATCGCCTCGGCGAGGCCGCGGGAGAGGGCGAGGCCGAGACCGACGCCGGTGGTGTTGTCGGTGTCGCCGAGACGCTGGAACGGCAGGAAGACCCGGTCGCGGTCGCCCGGCGGGATGCCGGGGCCGCGGTCGATCACCCGGATCTCGACCCGGTCGAGGTGGTGGCTGGCGGCGACCAGGACGGGTGCGCCGGGCGCGTTGTACCGCAGTGCGTTGGTGATGACGTTGGCCAGCACCCGTTCCAGCAGTGGCGGGTCGGCGAGCACGGGTGGCGCGGTGTCGAGGTCGAGCGGCTGGACCGGCGCGTAGGCGTCGGGCAGGGAGTCGAGGGCGCGGGGCAGCACCTCGTCCAGGTGGGTGGGTTCGAGGTGCAGGGTGAGGGCACCGGCCTGCAGGCGGCTCATGTCGAGCAGGTTGTCGACCAGGCGGGTGAGCTTGACGAGGGATTCGTCGGCGGTGGCGAGGAGTTCGGCCCGGTCCTCGGGCGAGAACTCGACGTCGGGGCTGCGCAGCGAGCCGACGGAGGCGAGGGCGACGGCGAGCGGGGTGCGCAGGTCGTGGCTGACCGCGGCGAGGAGCGCGGTGCGCATCCGGTCCGCGGCCTTGATCGGCTCGACCTCGGCGGCGACAGTGGCGAGCCGATCGCGTTCGAGGGCTGCGGCGATGTGGGCGGCGAAGGCGGTGAGCACGCGCTGGTCGGCGGCGGGCAGGCGGCGCCCGGCCAGGACCAGCAACGCACCTGATCCGACCGGTAGTTCGGTGACCGTGCGGTCCGAAGCCGGGTCACCCTCCGCGTCGCTGCGGCCCAGGGCCTCACCACTCACGCGATCGAGCAGGGCGACCGAGTCCAGTGCGAAGGCGGTGCGGGTCTTGTCCAGCAGTTCGGGCAGCGCGCCCGCGCCTCGCAGGACGCTTCCGGCCAGCGTGGACAGCGTCTCGGCCTCGGCGGTGGCGCGGGCGGCCCGTTGGGTGAGCCGGGCGGCGTGGTCGACCACCGTGGAGACCGTCAGCGCGACCACCGCGAACACCATCAGCGCGATGACGTTGTTGGGTTCACCGATGGTGAAGGTGTGGACCGGGGGGATGAAGTAGTAGTTGAGCAGCAGCGAGGCGATCAGCGAGGCCAGCAGGGCGGAGGTCGCGCCCCCGAGCAGCGCCACACCCACGACGCCGAGCTGGAAGATCAGCGCGTCCGTGGTCAGGTTCACCTGACTGTGGAACTGCGAGAGCACCGCCGTCAGGATCACGGGCACCGCGAGGCCGGCGAGGATTCCCACGACGGTGCGCCGCCGGGAGTGGCGGCGGCCGAGGGAGGGGAGCCGGCCGCGGCCGGTGAACTCGTGGGTGACCATGTGGACGTCGATGTCCTCGGAGCCGTCCACGGTGGTCTGGCCGGTGCCGGGGCCGGTCAGGAAGCGGTTCAGCCGCCCGCGGCGGCTCGTGCCCAGGACCAGCTGGGTGGCGTGGTGCGCCCGGGCGAAGGCCAGCAGCGCGGTCGGGACGTCGTCGCCGACCACCACGTGGTAGCTGCCGCCGAGGTTCTCGACCAGTTGCCGCTGTTCGGCGAGGGTGCCCGGGGAGGCGCCCGCGAGGCCGTCGCTGCGGCTGATGTGCACGGCGAGCAGTTCGCCGCCGGCGGTGCGGTCGGCGATCCGGGCGGCGCGGCGGATCAGCGTCTCGCCTTCGGGACCGCCGGTGAGGGCGACGACGACGCGTTCCCGGGTCTCCCAGACGCGGTCGATGTTGTGGCTGGCGCGGTAGTCGCGCAGGCCCTCGTCGACCCGTCCGGCCACCCACAGCAGGGCGAGCTCCCGAAGGGCCGTCAGGTTGCCGACGCGGAAGTAGTTGGAGAGCGCGGCGTCCACCTTCTCCGCCTTGTAGACGTTGCCGTGCGCCATCCGGCGGCGCAGGGCCTGCGGGGCCATGTCGACGAGTTCGATCTGGTCGGCGCGCCGGACGACCTCGTCGGGGACGGTCTCGCGCTGCGGGATTCCGGTGATCTTCTGGACGACGTCGTTCAGCGACTCGAGGTGCTGGACGTTGACGGTGGTGATGACGTCGATCCCGGCGGCGAGCAGTTCCTCGACATCCTGCCAGCGCTTGGCGTTGCGTCCGCCCGGGATGTTGGTGTGCGCGAGCTCGTCCACCAGGACGACCTGCGGGCGGCGGGCGAGGACCGCGTCGAGGTCCATCTCCTGGAAGTCGCTGTTCCGGTAGGTCCGGGTCAGGCGCGGTACCGTCTCCAGGCCCTGCAGCATGTTCTCGGTGTGCCGTCGGCTGTGGCACTCGATGTATCCGACGACCACGTCCGCGCCCCGGTCGAGCCGTCTGTGCGCCTCGTCGAGCATCCGGTAGGTCTTTCCGATGCCTGGGGCCGAACCGAGGTACACCCTCAACTGCCCACGGCGCGTGGTGGTGCCGGGGGTGAGGTCACGGAACATGGGCGCTGCTCTTTCCGTACGAAAGCGGCCGGGGAGGGGGCTGTCGGCGACAGCGACTGCTCGGATCGAGTTGTTCCGCTGGGCGGCTGCCGGCTGTGGTGGCGAACGTGGCAGGCCGACCCGGGCGCGGGATCCACTCCCCTCGCCCGGGTCGGCCTGTCACCAGCCGGTCGTCCGGGGCATCCCCTCGGCTCCGCCGAACATCGTCACTTCTGCTCGCTGATCGCCTTGTTCAGCAGGACGACGTTGACGCCGTCCTGGCCGAGGAAGCCGAGTGAGCGACCCTCGGTGTACGTGTCGATCAGGTGGTTCAGCGTGTCGGCGGACAGGCCGCGCTCCTTGGCGACCCTGGAGACCTGTTCCTTGGCGTAGGCGACGGAGATGTGCGGGTCGAGTCCGGAGCCGGAGGCGGTAACCGCGTCCACCGGGACGCTGGCCGGGTCGACGCCGTCGAAGGCGGCGATCGCGGCGCGGCGGTCCTGGATCGTCCGGGTCAGCTTCTCGTCGTTGGGGCCGAGGTTGGAGGCGCCGGAGGCCTTCGGGTCGTAGCTGCCGGCGGAGAAGCGCGGCTGGAAGAACTTCGGGTCCGGCTGGGCCTGTTCGTCGGCGTTGTTCGGATCCTTCTTCGGGAGGTTGTAGTTCTGACCGAGGAGGCTGGAGCCGATTTCCTTGCCGTCGGTCTTCACGATCGAGCCGTTGGCCTTGTCGGCGAAGGCGACCTGGCTGATGCCGGTGACCAGCAGCGGGTAGGCGAGGCCGAGAATCACGGTCATCGCCAGCAGCATCCGCAGTGCGGTGAGGTGGGTGCGCAGAAAAGTGGGCACGGGGTTCTGGCCTCTCTCAGCTCAGGCCGGGGACGAACTGGACGAGCAGGTCGATCGCCTTGATGCCGACGAAGGGCACGATCAGGCCGCCGATCCCGTAGATGCCGATGTTCCGGGCCAGCAGCGAACTCGCGTCGCTGGGGCGGTACTTGACGCCGCGCAGGGCGAGCGGGATGAGGCCGACGATGACCAGGGCGTTGAAGACGATCGCCGAGGTGATCGCGGAGGTCGGGCTGTGCAGGCCCATGACGTTGAGGTGGCGCAGGCCCGGGTACACCCCCGCGAACATCGCCGGGATGATCGCGAAGTACTTGGCGACGTCGTTGGCGATCGAGAAGGTGGTCAACGCGCCCCGGGTGATCAGCAGTTGCTTGCCGATCTCGACGATCTCGATCAGCTTGGTGGGGTTGGAGTCCAGGTCGACCATGTTCCCGGCCTCCTTGGCCGCCATGGTGCCGGTGTTCATCGCCACGCCCACGTCGGCCTGGGCGAGCGCCGGGGCGTCGTTGGTGCCGTCGCCGGTCATCGCGACCAGCTTGCCGCCCGCCTGCTCCTGCTTGATCAGCGCCATCTTGTCCTCGGGGGTGGCCTCGGCGAGGAAGTCGTCGACGCCCGCCTCCTCGGCGATGGCCCGGGCGGTCAGCGGGTTGTCGCCGGTGATCATGACGGTCCTGATGCCCATGCGCCGCAGTTCGTCGAAGCGTTCGCGCATGCCTTCCTTGACCACGTCCTTGAGGTAGATGACACCGAGGACCTTGGCCGGAGCGGAGCCGTTCTTCTCGGCGACGACCAGCGGAGTGCCACCTGCGGCCGAGATGCCGTCCACCAGTTGCGCCACGTCCGCACCGACGCTGCCGCCGTTGTCCGTCACCCAGCGGGACACCGACCCTGCCGCACCCTTGCGCACCTGGTGCAGGCCCTCGGCCTCGTCCAGGTCGACGCCCGACATCCGGGTCTGCGCGGTGAACGGCACCCAGGTGGCGTGTGCCAACTCGCCCTGCGCACGCTCGCGCAGACCGTACCCGGTCTTCGCCAGGACGACGATCGAGCGCCCCTCGGGTGTCTCGTCCGCGAGCGAGGAGAGCTGCGCGGCGCCGGCCAGCTCATCCGCGGTGACGCCCTCGGCGGGCTGGAACTCGGCGGCCTGCCGGTTGCCGAGGGTGATGGTGCCGGTCTTGTCGAGCAGCAGCGTGTCGACGTCGCCCGCCGCCTCGACCGCGCGGCCCGACATGGCGAGCACGTTGCGCTGCACCAGGCGGTCCATGCCCGCGATGCCGATCGCGGAGAGCAACGCGCCGATGGTGGTCGGGATCAGCGCCACGATCAGCGCTACCAGCACGATCATCGACTGCGGCGCGCCCGCGTAGGTGGCCATCGGCTGCAGGGTCACCACGGCGACCAGGAACACGATCGTCAGCGAGGCCAGCAGGATGTTCAGCGCGATCTCGTTGGGCGTCTTCTGCCGCGCGGCGCCCTCCACCAGGGCGATCATCCGGTCGATGAACGACTTGCCAGGCTCGGAGGCGATCTTCACCACGATCCGGTCCGACAGGACCTTCGTGCCGCCGGTCACCGCGGAACGGTCGCCGCCCGATTCGCGGATGACCGGCGCGGACTCGCCGGTGATCGCCGACTCGTCGACGGACGCGACGCCCTCGACGACGTCGCCGTCACCGGGGATGGTCTGTCCGGCCTCCACGACGACGTGGTCACCAAGCCGCAGTGCGGTACCGGGCACCTCTTCCTCGGCCTGCGAGGCGGGCCAGTTGGTGAGGCGTCGGGCGACGGATTCGGTCTTGGTCTTGCGCAGGGTGTCGGCCTGGGCCTTGCCGCGGCCCTCGGCGACGGCCTCGGCGAGGTTGGCGAAGACCGTCGTGAGCCACAGCCAGACGGTGATCGACCAGGCGAACACCGAAGGCGAAGCGATGGCCGAGATCGTGGTGACGACCGAGCCGACCTCGACCACGAACATGACCGGGTTCTTCACCATGACGCGGGGGTCGAGCTTCTTCACCGCGTCGGGCAGGGACTTGGCGATCAGCTTCGGGTCGAGCAGACCGGACTGCACTCTGTGCGACGTGTTGCCCTGCACGGCCGGTGCGGGGGTAAGGGTGCTGGACATCAGTGGAGACCTTCCGCGATCGGCCCGAGAGCGAGGGCCGGGAAGTAGGTGAGGCCGACGACGATCAGGACGACGCTCGACAGCAGGCCGACGAACAGGGGCTTGTGGGTGGGCAGCGTGCCCGCGCTCGCGGGGACCGGCTGCTGCTGGGCGAGCGAACCCGCCAGGGCCAGGACGAACACCATCGGCAGGAACCGGCCGAAGGCCATGCACAGGCCGAGCGCGGTGTCGTACCAGGGCGTGTTGACGGTGATTCCGGCGAACGCCGAGCCGTTGTTGTTGCTCGCGGAGGTGAACGCGTACAGCACCTCGGAGAAGCCGTGCGCTCCGGAGTTCAGCATCCCGGCGCGCTCGCCCGGCAGCGCCATGGCGATACCGGTGCCGATCAGCACCAGGGCGGGGGTGGTGAGGATGTAGAGGGAGGCGAACTTCATCTCCCGCCCGCCGAGCTTCTTGCCCAGGTACTCGGGGGTGCGGCCGACCATCAGGCCGGCCACGAAGACGGCGACGATCGCGAGGATCAGCATGCCGTACAGGCCGGAGCCGGTGCCGCCGGGTGCGATCTCGCCCAGCATCATGTTGAAGATCGTGAGGCCGCCGCCGAAGGCGGAGTACGAGTCGTGGAAGGAGTCCACCGCACCGGTCGAGGTCAGTGTCGTCGACGCGGCGAACAGGGAGCTGGCCGCGATACCGAAGCGCTGCTCCTTGCCCTCCATCGCGCCACCGGCGGCCTGCAGGGCGGTGCCGGCGTGCTGGTGCTCGGAGAAGGTGATCAGCGCCGCGGAGGCGACCCAGAACAGGCCCATCACGGCGACGATCGCGTAGCCCTGGCGGTGGTCGCCGACCATCTTGCCGAAGGTGCGGGGCAGCGAGAAGGAGATCACCAGCAGCAGGAAGACCTCCAGCCAGTTGGTGAAGCCGTTCGGGTTCTCGAACGGGTGCGCCGAGTTGGCGTTGAAGAAGCCGCCGCCGTTGGTGCCGAGCTCCTTGATGACCTCCTGGGAGGCCACCGGCCCGCCGGGGATCGACTGGGTGTCACCGCCGAGGGTGGCGAGGTCGTGGAAGCCGTGGAAGTTCTGGACCACGCCGTTGGCGACCAGCACGAGGGCGAAGAGGATCGACAGCGGCAGCAGCAGGCGCAGGCAGATCCGGGTCAGGTCGACCCAGAAGTTGCCGACCCGGTCGGTGCGGTGGCGGGTGAAGCCGCGGATCAGCGCCGCGACCACCGCGATGCCGACCGCCGCCGAGACGAAGTTCTGCACCGCGAGACCGGCCATCTGCACCAGGTGGCCCATCGCCGACTCACCGGAGTAGGACTGCCAGTTGGTGTTGGTGGTGAAGGAGACCGCGGTGTTCCACGCCTGGTGCGCTTCCATCTCGGGCACGCCCAGGCTCAGCAGCAGGTGGGTCTGCAGGCGGATCAGCCCGTACAGGAAGAGGATCGACAGGGCGGAGAAGGCCAGCACCGAGCGCAGGTACACCGGCCAGCGCTGGTCGGCGTCACCGTCGACGCCGACCAGTTTGTAGAGACCGCGCTCGGCTCTGAGGTGCTTGGCGGAGGTGAGGAGGTGGGCGATGTAGTCGCCCAGGGGGCGGTAGCAGAGGGCCAGCGCGCCGACGAGGGCGAGTGCCTGCAGCCACCCTGCGAGAGTGGAGCTCATGGTCAGAACTTCTCCGGGTAGATCAGCGCGACGACGAGGTAGCCGACGAGTGCGACGGCGACGATGAGACCTGCGACGTGCTCGGCGCTCACAGCTTCTCGACCCCCTTCGCGATGAGGGCGATGACGGCGAACACGGCGACCGTGACACCGACGAAGACGAGATCGAGCATGGCTATCGCTCCACCAACTGGTCGAAGGGGGCTGTCACCGCCGGAGGTCCGCGGACGCTCCGGGCGGGGCCGGTGAAGGACCGGCGAGAGCAGCAAACCAGCCGGTCAGCGCCGTTCCCGGCTCCCTGACGCCCTCCATACGGGTGAACGGGCAACATTGACGCGGCCTTGACGCCCGCGTCATGCGGCCGAGACCCGGACCCGGCCGGAACGTGCCGGTGCCCCGGACAGCGGGGCTGTCCGGGGCACCGGGAACCGGCGTCAGGTCCTCTGCGGTTCGGGCGCGCCCTTGACCGGTGCGGGCTCGCCCCGGCGCACGGCGCCCGGGGCCCGGCCGGCCGGACGGTCGGCGCGCGGTGCGGAGGCCAGCTGCCACGGCACCGAGATGACCATCACGCCCGGGGTGAACAGTAGCCGGGACTTCAGCCACAGCGCGGACTGGTTGTGCAGCAGGTGCTCCCACCAGTGGCCGACCACGTACTCGGGGATGAACACCGCGACCGCCTCGCGCGGCGAGGAGCGCCGGTACTCGCGCACGTACTGCACGACGGGCTTGGTGATCTCGCGGTACGGCGAGTCGAGGACCTTCAGCGGGACCTCGATCCCGTAGGCGTCCCACTGGGCCTTCAACTCGTCGGTGGCGTCGTTCTCGACGGCGACGGTGAGAGCCTCCAGGGTGTCCGGGCTGAGCGCCTGGGCGTAGCCGAGGGCGCGCAGGGTGGCCTTGTGGAGCTTGGAGACGAGCACCACGCCGTGCACCTGGGAGGGCTTGGCCGACTCCTCGCGCGGATCCTCGACGGCCAGCTCCGCCGCGACGGCGTCGTAGTGCCGGCGGATGCCGCGCATCATCAGCCACAGCAGCACGGCGGCGACCACCGCCAGCCACGCTCCCTGCGTGAACTTGGTGATCAGCACGATGACCAGCACCAGCGCGGTGGTGACCGCGCCGAGTCCGTTGATGATCCGGGAGCGCTGGGCGGCGCCGCGCACCGCCGGGTCGCTCTCGGTGGCGAGCGTGCGGTTCCAGTGCCGGACCATGCCGATCTGGGAGAGCGTGAAGGAGGTGAACACGCCCAGGATGTACAGGTGGATCAGGCTGGTGACGTCCGCCCGGTAGAACCACAGCAGCCCGCCCGCCACCACCGCCAGGGCGATGATGCCGTTGGAGAAGGCCAGCCGGTCGCCGCGGGTGTGCATCTGCCGGGGCAGGTAGCGGTGTTCGGCCAGGATCGAGGCCAGCAACGGAAAGCCGTTGAACGCGGTGTTCGCGGCCAGGATCAGCACCAGCGCGGTCACGGCCTGGATGAAGTAGAACAGGACGCTGGTGTCGCCGCCGAGGAAGGTCGAGGCGAGCTGGGCGATCACGGTCTGCTGGGTGTAGCTGCTGCAGTCACCGGTGATGCCGACGAGTTGGCAGGCGTTCTCGACGTAGTGCACGTGCGAGGTCAGGGCCAGCACGGTGACGCCGACGAACATCACCACCGCGGTGATGCCCATGACGGCCATGGTGGCCGCGGCGTTCTTCGCCTTCGGTGTGCGGAAGGCCGGCACACCGTTGGAGATCGCCTCGACGCCGGTCAGCGCGGTGCAGCCGGAGGCGAACGCGCGCAGGCCAAGGAGCAGCAGGCCCAGACCCTGCAGGGTGTCCTTGCCGTCTTCCGGGTTGACGCCGAAGGCGGCGGTCGGGGCCTGCGGGTTGTCGCCGAAGACCACCCGCACCAGGCCGGTGACCACCATCAGCAGGATGCCGCCGATGAACAGGTACGTGGGCGCGGCGAACGCCTTCCCGGACTCCCGGACCCCGCGCAGGTTCATCGCCGCCAGCAGGACCACGAAGGCCAGCGCCAGCGCGACCCGGTGGTCCGCGAGACCGCCGAACGCCGAGATGATGTTGTCCACGCCCGAGGCGACCGAGACCGCCACCGTCATCACGTAGTCGACCAGCAGCGAGGCCGCCACCACGAGGCCGGAGTTGGCGCCGAGGTTCTTGGACACCACCTCGTACGAGCCGCCGCCGGAGGGGTAGGCGTGCACGACCTGCCGGTAGGACATCACCACGACCGCCATCAGCGCGACGACGCCCGCCGCGATCCACGGCGTCAGGTACAGGAAGGCGGTGCCGCCCACGGTCAGCACCAGCAGGATCTCGCCGGTCGCGTACGCCACCGAGGAGAGCGGGTCGGAGGCGAAGATCGGCAGCGCCAGCCGTTTGGGCAGCAGCGTCTCGCCGAGCTCTTCGCTGCGCATGGCGCGGCCGATCACGAGGCGCTTGAGCGCCTGGGGCACGTTGAACACGTAAGCGAGAGTAGGGGCCGCCGACGTGGGGGGAACCGGTGCGCCAGCACACGTCCACACGTCCCGTTTCTCTACGTTTCCGCAGGTCAGAAGATGCCTGGAAGATCGTCGACAGGCCAGCTCGGGGCATCGAGGAGGGCGTTAAGGAATCGTCAATTTATCCAGCCCGAACGAACAATTCGGACTATTCGCACGAGCCGACCGCACTCAGGTCCTCATCCGCAACCGGCAGACCACCGCGTCGGTGCGGCGGCGCAGCGCCCGGTCGATCACCGCGCCGCGCTGGTTCTGCAGGGCCCGCTGCCACACGTGGCGGGGTTCGGTCTCGGGGATCAGGACAGTGATCCGGTCGTAGGCACGCGCGGCCGCCAGGGCGTTGACGTACCCGGCGAGGGGCTGGCCCAGCCGCCGGTGGCCGTCGGTGATCTCGACCAGCTCGACGCCGGGCCGCCAGAGCTCCCAGTCGCGGCGCAGTGCCTCGGCGGCGGCCCGGTCCTCGGGATCCGGGGCGATGTGCACGACGGTGACCGCTTGGACCTCGTCGCCGAGGGAGAGGGCGGTGGACAGGGCCTCCCGGGTGAGCCGGGTGATGGCGTGAACCGGGACGATCACCAGGGAGTGCTGCGGGGTGAGCGGGCCCGGGATCCGGCCGAGTTCCAGGCGGTTTCCGATCCGGGCGTAGGCGTGGTGGACCAGCTCGAACAGGAGGACCAGCAGCGGCAGGACCAGGCAGATGCCCCAGGCGCCCTCGGTGAACTTGGTCCCGGTGACCACCAGGGTGGAGACGCCGGTGAGCAGCGCGCCGAAGCCGTTGAGCGTCGCCCTGCCCTGCCAGCGGGGCCCTCGTATCAGCCGCCAGTGCCGGACCATGCCGATCTGGCAGATGGTGAAGCCGACGAACACGCCGATCGCGAACAGCGGCACGAGGCTGTTCACGTCGCCGCCGGAGGCGACCAGCAGGGCGGCCGAGACCGCCGCGAGGAACAGCACGCCGTGCCGGTGCACCTGCCGGTCGGCGCGCAGGGCGAAGACGTGCGGCAGGTGGTTGTCCCGGGCGAGCAGGTGCAGCAGCACCGGCAGTCCGCCGAAGGAGGTGTTGGCGGCCAGCGCCAGCAGCACGACGGTGGCGAACTGCACCAGGTAGAAGCCGGAGCCGTGGCCGAGCGAGGCGTCCGCGAGCTGGGCCAGCACGGTCACGCCCTCCACCGGCTGGAGGTGGAAGCGGCCGATCAGCACCGCGAGGCCGACCAGCATCACGCCGAGCAGCGCGCCGAGCGCCGCCTCCGTACGCTGCGCCCGCCGGACGCCCGGCGTGCGGAAGGCGGGCACCGCGTTGGCGACGGCCTCCACGCCGGTCAGCGCGGAGCAGCCCGACGCGAAGGCCTTGACCAGCAGCAGCGCGCCCACGGTGGTGGTGGTGCCGGCCAGGACCGAGGCGTGCCCGGCGGCGGCCACGGTCGAGGCCGGGACGTCCCGGAACAGGCCCACCACCACGATCGCCAGGATCGAGGCCACGAACACCGCGGTCGGCGCGGTGAACCACCGGGCCGACTCGGCGACGCCCCGCAGGTTCACCGCGGTCACCAGCGCCAGCACCCCCAGGCAGAGCCACACCCGGTCGCCGTACAGCCCGGGGAAGGCGGAGGTCAGCGCGGCCACGCCGGCGGTCACCGACACCGCCACGTTCAGCACGTAGTCGATCACCAGCGAGGCCGCCGCCGTCAGCGCGGTCCGCCGGCCCAGGTGCGCCTTGGCGACCGCGTACGAGCCGCCGCCGTCCGGGAACGCGGCGATCACCTGCCGGTACGAGGCGACCAGCACGGCCAGCAGCACCGCGATCGCCACCGTCACCGGCAACGTGAAGCCCAGCCCGTGGGAACCGGCCGCGGCCAGCACCAGCACGACGGCCTCGGGGCCGTACGCCACCGAGGCCATCGCGTCCAGCGACAGGGCGGCCAGGCCGCCGAACGCACTCAACCGGTGCCGTTCCCCGGCCGCCCCGGTATCCGGGGGCTCGGTGTCGGACTGCGGCTGTTGGGCGGTGTGGGACATGCTGCTCGGACCTCCGGGAGACGCGGTGCGGTCCGATCCTGCTCGCTCCCGGCACGTGGGCCCCGCCTGCATACGGGACGTTGACACCGTCCGGCGGGCCTTTGACGCGGTCTTGGCGAGGCGGAGCGGCCACGGCCCCGGCAGGCCGCCGCCGAGCGGCCGGCCCCGGCCGTCCTGGCGGCTTCCCGACCCGCGGGTGCCGGGTCTTGACGGGTCATCGGCGCGGTCGACGGCGCAGCAGGCGGCCGTGGGCTGCTTCGGAGTGGGTGACGACGTAGACGTCGATGTCGTCGCCGGAGGCTTCGATGACGGCTTCGCCGGTGCCACGCCTGAGGATGTTGCGCAGGCGGCTGTGCCGGGTGGCGCCGATGACGATCTGGGTGGCGTCGACCCGGCGGGCGAGGTCGACGACGGCCCGGGCCGGGTGCTCGCCCCTGACGGTGTGCCAGGTTCCGCCGAGTTCCTCCACCAGGGCGCGCTGCCGGGCCAGCCGGGCGGGCGGGGCGCCGGCCAGGCCGTCGTCGCGGGTGACGTGCACGGCGAGGAACTCGCCGCCCGCGCCGCGCGAGGCGATGCGCTTGGCCCGCCGCACCAGGGTCTCGCCCTCGGGCCCGCCGGACAGTGCGACCAGGACGCGTTCCCGGGTGCTCCACGGGCGCTGGATGCCGTGGCCGTGGCGGTAGCGCAGCAGTGCCTCCTCCACCCGGTCGGCGGCCCAGAGCAGGGCGATCTCGCGCAGGGCGGTGAGGTTGCCGATCCGGAAGAAGTGGGTGAGCGCGGCCTCGATCCGCTCGGGCGGGTAGACGTCGCCGTTGGCCATCCGGCGGCGCAGTGCCTCGGCGGACATGTCGACGACCTCGATCTGGTCGGCGCGGCGGACCACGTCGTCGGGCACGGTCTCGTGCTGCCGGGTTCCGGTGATCTGCTCGACGACGTCGTTCAGCGACTCCAGGTGCTGGATGTTGACGGTGGTGATCACGTCGATGCCGGCGTCGAGCAGGTCCTCGACGTCCTGCCAGCGCTTGCCGTGGCGGCTGCCGGGGACGTTGGTGTGCGCGAGTTCGTCGACGAGGGCGAGGGCCGGGCGGCGGGCGAGAACCGCGTCGAGGTCCATCTCGGTGAACTCGGTGCCGCGGTAGGTCAGGGTCCGGCGGGGGACGGTCTCCAGCCCTTCGGCCATCCGGCGGGTGGGGAGGCGGCCGTGGTCCTCCACCAGGGCGATCACCACGTCGGTGCCCCGGGCGGCGCGGCGCTGTCCCTCTTCGAGCATGTCGTAGGTCTTGCCGACCCCGGGCGCTGCTCCGAGGTAGACGCGCAGCCGTCCGCGTGGCATGCCGGCGGCCTCCCTCCCCGCTCGGATCGGCCCCTCCCCTCCATGGTCGCCGATCGGAACAGGCGCTACGTCCGCCGGCGGGGCGGGGCGGCGGGCACGGTGATGCGGACGGGTCGGATCCGGCGGCGGGGCGGACCGAGCACCGCGGCGGCGAAGGCGGCGACGGTGAACAGGCCGAGCCTGCGCCAGTCGGCGCCCCCCGCGTCCCAACCGAGCTCGGCGTGGTGGTGGACGCCGAAGCCGTCGAAGAACGCCCAGGCGGCGAGTCCGATCGCGGGCGCGGCACGCCTGCGGGAGACGGAGCCGACGACCGCGCTCAGGACCGTGAAGGCGAGCAACGCGGGCCCGCCCCCGCTCAGTTCGCCGACCGCGGCCAGCACCGCGGTCAGGACGGCCGCGGCCACCAGGGCCGCCGCCAGCGAGACGTCCACCCTCTGCACCGGTACCAGCGGGCGGGTCCAACCGCGGCCGCGCCGCCTCGCGTACAGCCCCATGTCCGGCTCGTCCCTCTCCGTGCGCTCCCACTCGACCGCCGGATCAGAGGATGGCCCTCCCGAGGGCGGATCCCGTGGTCCTGACGGCGTCCTGACGGGATTCCCTACGCTTCCTTGACGAGGAGGAGGCGGCCTTCGGCCCTTGGCGCACCTTCACACCTCGATGTGCGACCCCGTGATCACCGTCCGGTCCCGGGGGGAGGCCGACGTGCTCGACGGCGTCGGCGGTGATGTAGGAGGTGGCGATGAACAGCCGCTTGCGCCAGGTCGCCATCGTCGGCTGCTTCCCCCGGCGCAGTTCGATCTTCGACAGGAAGTAGGAGGCCCGGTCGAGGTCCAGCACTCCTTCGGTGTCGGCTGGGTCGAGCAGAGCCAGCGTGGCCGGGACGCCCGGGGTCTCCATGTAGCCGAAGCGGGCGGTGACGTGGACGATCCCGTCCTCGCCGTAGCCGAGGTCGTCGATGTCGCGCGTCGGACTTTGTGGCAGGGCTCGTTTGTTGCGGGTCCTGCTGCTTGAAGGAGTCTGATCGATCATGGTGAGGCCGTCGGCGCTGCCGCCGGAGGAGAAGGTCCGGATCGTGCTGTCGATCCTGGCCGGTGAGATGACCGTCGCGGAGGCCGCGCGGCGGGCGAAGGTGTCCGAGCGGTCGATCGGCACCTGGAAGCACCAGTTCCCGGAGTCCGGCCGGGCCGGCCTCGCGGGCAAGTCCGGCCCCGGCACCCGGGAACAGCAACTCGAAGCCCGGATCGCCGACTTGACCCAGGCGCTGGGTGAGGCCGCGGTCGAGCTGCGGGTGTGGAAGAAGTCCGCGGAGGGCCGACCGGGCCCTCCGCGGACCGCGAGGTGATCCGCACCGGGGCGGGCATGCCGGCTCATCGACGCGCCCTGGCGGGCGCGGGCCTGGCGCCGCCACCAGACTCACGCCCGCCAGGGCGCGCAGGCCCGAGGACCGTGGCCGCGCCCGGCCCGTGAGAGCGTCCGGAAGACCGCCCGCCGGCACGCGCTCGCCCACCCGGCCTGGGGCCACCGCAAGGTGTGGGCGATGTGTCGCCACGACGGCCACCGCGTCTCCCAGGCGACCGTGCTGCGGCTGCTGCGGGACGGCGGCCTGCTGCTGGAGGCCAGCTACCAGCGGGAGCGGCGCCGGCTCGCCGCCCGCCGCAAGGCCGCCTTCGCGACCGAGCCCACCGGCCCGAACCAGGTCCGGCAGCTGGACTTCTCCGAGTTCGAGACCACCGGGGGCGGGACCTGGCGGTTCGCGGGCTGCCGCGACTACTGGTCGAAGTACGAGCTCGGCTGGCACATCTCGCCCACCGCGAACCAGCACGACGCCGTCGCCGCGATCGAACTCGCCATCAGGGAAGCGCAGTCGCTGGCCGGAAAGCCACTGGCCGAGCTCGCCCGGCACGCCGAGGACTACCGGCGCGACGACAACACCGTCCGACCGCACGAGGCCCTGGCCTGGAACCGGCCCCACGACGTCCACACCGGCGCCGCGGACCCGCTCGTCCCCAACTTTCCCCAACCCGAAAACCTGCCCATTGCTTGACGCGGGACACCTTGCGCTGGCTCTGCGGGGTGTTCTTGCGCGCGTGGTGGACCTCGGCGAGCCGGGTCACGGCCTTCTGCTGGGTGGCGAAGCCGGATTCCTCGGTCTGCTGTCCCGCCGCGTTGCGGTACCTGATCCTGTACTCGTGGGGGCACTTGCTCCAGCGGGACTCGGGATGCTCGCACTCCTTGAAGAAGCTGCCCATCCCGCGGATGAGGCCTGTGGTTGCCATGGTGGCCGGTACCTCCGGAAACTTGCTGACCTTTTGCTGACCCCGGATGGTCGGCCACCTGCCCGCGTTGGCAAGAACCGCTGGTCACGTGCTGGAGCAGCAGCTCAGGGCAGTCGGCTGCCGTAGAACGGGCCGTAGTAGAGCGCCAGTTCGGCCCGCAGGTCGTGGTCGGTGTGCTGCTCGGCGTGCAGCAGTGGCGGGGCGGAGCCGATCTCCTCCTTGGTGCGGTCGACCCGGACGGTGCGTCGTTCGAGGTCGACCTCGCGGACCGTCACGGCGGGCAGCAGGACGCGGTGGTGGAAGATCCACGGCGCGGTGTCGACCACCAGGTACTGCGGCCCGAAGTCCTCCGCCATCCGGTCCACCCGGCCGATCGGCCCGTCCTCGGCCTCGACGTGGAACCCGACCAGGTCGATGCCCACCCGGTGGCCGGACGCGTCCCGGTAGGTCCACAGGTCGACGTCCCGCTGCTGCTCGCTCATGCTCGTCCCTCCGTACGGGCGGCTCCTGACGGGCGGTCGTTCCGCCCCGGCCGCTCGGGGCGGTTGCCCGGTGGCGGCCGGTCCATGCCGTCCGCCCCGGCTGGGAGCGCCGGGCGGGAGCGCCGGGCGGGAATCCGGTGGACCGGGCAGGCATCGGAGGCGGAAGACGGGGCATGCGGGTGCCGCGGCGCCGTTCGGCCGCGCATCCGTGAGACGAGGAGGAACCATGTCGATCCTTTGGGCGATCATCGCCGGTCTGGTCATCGGCCTGCTGGCGAAGCTGGTCATCCCCGGGCGCCAGCCGATCCCGCTGTGGCTGACCATCCTGCTGGGCATCGTCGGCGGCATCATCGGCAACTTCCTGGCGAGCGCGTTCGGCGTGGCCGACACCGACGGCGTCGACTGGATCCGGCACTTCTTCCAGATCGGCGCGGCCGCCGTCCTGATCCTGCTGGTCACCCCGTTCTGGGCCCGCCGACGCGTCTGACGCACCGTCACCCGAACCGTCACCGACGGCCCGGACCGCCCCAGGGCGCGGTCCGGGCCGTCCGCGCGCCGACGGACCTTGTCACCCGTTCGGGGAAAACCGGGACCGCCGGCCCCTCGCCGTACCAAGGTGGCGGCAACGACTGCCCCACCGGGTCCGATCCGGGCGGGGCGACTCCCGGAGGGACCCCGCATGAGCGAGACGACGACGAGGGCGGCCTGGCTGGAGCTGCTGGAGGGCTGGGGCAGGGACTGCGCGGGCTGCACGCCCGAGGAACTCGACGGCCTGGGCGTCACCGGGCCGGAGGCCACCGCCTGGTACGCCTTCTGCGCCGCGGACCACACGGAGCAGCTCGCCGGGGCGCTCGCCTCGCCCTGGGCGCTGCACACCCCGGAGCAGGTGGGCGCCGTCGCGGCGGCGTTGACCGCCGTCCAGTGGCACGCCGAGCGGGCGAAGCGGCGGCTGCTGGACCTGCTGACGGCGATGGCGGAGCGCGGCGAGGCCGGGCCCGTCCCGCCCGGGCTGCCGGAGCTGCTAGCGGCCGCCCCGTCCGAGGAGGCCGCCGACCGCCTGCTCGCCGAGCTGTCGACCGTTCCGCTGCTGCGTCCGGTGCCCGGCACGCTCGCCGGGGCGCTGCGCGGGACGGCCGAGCTGCTCGGGGACCTGCTGGTGCCGGAGGAGGACGCGGTCGAGGTCTTCGGCGATCCGGACGAGCCCGACCACCAGGGCTGGGCCAGGCTCCGCCACGAGGGCAGTGAGTGGCGGCTGTACTTCCACTCCCACGACGAGGACGAGTGGTTCCTGGACGACTTCCCGGCGGAGCCGGGCACCCGCCTCCCGCTGGGCGGCTTCTCCGCCGGAACCGCCCACCCCGCGCAGCTCGCCGCCGCGGCCCGGGCCGCCCTCGCGCAGTGGGCGGCCGAGCACCGGTAGGCGGCCGGGCGGCGGTGGGCGGCCGAGCACCACCGGGCGGTCACTCCACGGTGACGCTCTTGGCCAGGTTGCGCGGCTTGTCGACGTCCCGGCCGAGGGCCACCGCCGCGTGGTAGGCCAGGAGTTGGAGCGGGATGTTGAGCAGCAGCGGGTCGAGCTCGGGCTCGCTCTTCGGGACGACCAGGCAGTGGTCGGCGTGCTTGGCCTCGATCGGGCGGTGCGCGACGGCCAGCACCCGGCCCTCGCGGGCCTTGATCTCGCCGAGGGCGGTGAGGTTCTTGTCGAGCAGTTCGTCGTCGGGCACCAGCGCGACGGTCGGCAGCTCGGGGGAGATCAGCGCGAGCGGCCCGTGCTTCAACTCGCTGGCGGGGTACGCCTCGGCGTGGACGTAGGAGATCTCCTTGAGCTTCTGCGCGCCCTCCCGGGCGACGGGGTAGCCCCGGACCCGGCCGATGTACATCATGCCCTGGCTGTGGGCGTACTCGGCGGCCAGCGCCTCGATCTCCTGCTGCTGCTCCAGCACCTGCCGGATCTGGTCGGGCAGCGCCTTGAGCCCGGCGACGATGCGCCGGCCGTCGGCGGGCGAGAGGTCGTGGATGCGGCCGAAGTGCAGGGCGAGCAGCGCGAAGGCGACCACGGTGGAGGTGAACGCCTTGGTGGAGGCGACCGAGACCTCGGGCCCGGCGTGCAGGTACATGCCGCCGTCGCACTCGCGGGCGATCGCCGAGCCGACGGTGTTGACCACGCCGAGGACGCGGCCGCCCTTGCGCTTGACCTCCTGGACGGCGGCGAGCGTGTCGTAGGTCTCGCCGGACTGGCTGACCGCGACGTACAGGGTGTCGGCCTCGATGACGGGGTTGCGGTAGCGGAACTCGGAGGCGGGCTCGGAGTGGGCGGGGATCCGGGCCAGTTCCTCGATCAGCTGGGCGCCCATCTCGCCCGCGTAGTAGGCCGATCCGCAGCCGAGGATCTTGACCCGGCGGATCTCGCGCAGCTCCCGGGCGTCCAGGTTGAGGCCGCCGAGGTGGGCGGTGGCGAAGCGCTCGTCGAGCCGTCCGGAGAGGGTGCGCTCGACGGCGCCGGGCTGCTCGTGGATCTCCTTGAGCAGGTAGTGGGCGTAGCCGCCGGTGTCGTAGGAGCCGACCTCCCAGTCGACGGTGGAGGGCTGCCGGGTGACGGTGCGGGCGTCCTCGGTGAAGGTGCGGAAGCCGTCGGCCCGGACGGTGGCGAGCTCGCCGTCCTCCAGGTGGACGACCTGGCGGGTGTAGCGGACCAGCGCGGAGACGTCGGAGGCGGCGAACATCTCCTTCTCGCCGATGCCGAGCACGATCGGGCTGCCGTTGCGGGCGACCACGATCCGGTCGGGCTGCCCGGCGTCCAGCACCGCGATGCCGTAGGTGCCGACGACCAGCTTGAGCGCGGCGCGCACCGCGTCCTCCAGCTCGCCGCCCTCGGCGCGGTGCGCGGCGACCAGGTGGGCGAGCACCTCGGTGTCGGTCTCGGAGCGGAAGACCGCGCCGTCGGCGGCGAGCTTGGCGCGCAGTTCGTCGGCGTTCTCGATGATGCCGTTGTGGACGACGGCGATCCGGCCCTCGTTGTCGGTGTGCGGGTGGGCGTTGGCGTCGGAGGGGACGCCGTGGGTGGCCCAGCGGGTGTGGCCGATGCCGGCGCCGCCCTTGAAGCGGGCGGGCAGGGCGGCGGCGAGGTCGGCGACCCGGCCCTTGACCTTGCACAGGCGCAGCTTGGCGGGGGCGGACTTGGTGACGGGGGCGACCACCGCGACGCCCGCCGAGTCGTACCCGCGGTACTCCAGCCGCTGCAGCCCTTCCAGCAGGATGGGGGAGGCGTCCTTGGGGCCGATGTAGGCCACGATTCCGCACATGACGTGGGCTCCTCTGTCAGTCGTGGGTGGGCGGGGACCGTCAGCCGTAGACCATCCGCCGCAGTTGGCGCACCGACAGCTGCGGGGCGGCCACCCGGCGGGCGGCCAGCTCCCCGCCGAGGCGGGTGAAGATCTGCTCGTTGGTCAGTCCCCGGGCCTGCAACTCACCGTGGCGGCGGCGGACGTACTCCTCGGTGGTCTCCGCGAAGTACGCCAGCACCTCCGCGACGACCCGCGCGGCCTCCCCCGGGGCCAGGGGGGTGGTCCTGGCGAGGTGGGCGAGCAGGTCCTCGTGAGGGTGTGGTGAGGCAGGCACGATGCGGGAGCCTAGGCGGGAAGGGTTCATTTGCCAAAGATCCTGCCCGAATTCGGGCAGGACGACCAGTCGGGGCGCCCCGCCGCAACCTTTCCCGGAGCCGCGGCGTACTCAAGGACGGTGGCCGAACGGGCGGGTGGGGCGCCACCTATGATGTGGGGCCGTCGTTGTAGGGCGGTGGGCGGATCGGTGTTCGGGTGATCGTGGCGGGCATCTGACCCCGTTGGCGGTGTTCCTGGCCGGGTTTCCGGCGGTCACCCCGCAGGATGGGCCGCGTACTGTCCGTGTCGATCACAGGGGGAACGTCCGTCATGCAACCGCGCGTGTTCGCCGTCGTCACCGCCGTCCTGCTGGCCGTCCTCGGCCTCGGGTCGGTCATGGTGACCGACTGGACGCCGAAGTCCGCCGGCGCCGCCACCACCGGCGCGGGCGGCCCGCGCCCCGGTGCCGTGCCCGACAGCGCCGCGAGCGCCCCGGCGGCCTCCCCCTCCCCCACCGGCGACCCGGCGGTGTGGACGCGCTCGACCCTGCGCAACAAGCTGATGGCCGAGATGGAGGCCACCGACCCCGGGGTCGCCCTCGCCGACCTCGACAAGATCTCCAAGGACAAGCCGTACACGGTGCGGTTCTGCCACCCGATCGCGCACGAGCTCGGGCACGCCGCGGTGCAGCGCTACCACCAGGACTTCCAGAAGGTGATCTCCTTCCCGCACGAGACCTGCGCGGCGGGCTACCTGCACGGTGCGGTCGAGGAGATGCTGGCCAACTCCAAGGACCCGCAGAGCGACATCCTGACCCTGTGCGCCCCGGCCAACACCGGCCCGTGCATCCACGGCGTCGGCCACGGCATCATGTTCGTCACCAAGCAGGACATCCCGGCCGCCCGCGCGCTGTGCGACAAGTTCCCCAGCCAGAGCCGCCGGATCACCTGCTCCGAGGGCGTCTTCATGCAGCTGTTCGCGCCCGACGAGGAGGACGAGAAGGCCAAGGCCAACCTCCCCGCGGACAAGCTCGCCGCCGAGCCGCTCTACCCGTGCCCCGAGCAGCCCGCCCTCTACCAGTCGGCCTGCTTCTTCTACGCGCCGACCTTCTTCCTCTCCTCGCACGACTACGCCAACCACCCCGAGGCGTTCCCCCAGGCCCTGCAGTGGTGCCTGAACGCGCAGGCCAGCGGCGGCGCCCAGGACTGCTCGCGGGGCGCCGGTTCGCGCATCATGAAGTACAACCTGGACCGCCCGGACTGGGCCGCCCAGCAGTGCGCCACCCCCAAGGACACCTGGCAGCGCCAGGCCTGCACCCAGGGCCTGGTCAGCTACTACACCGTCAACGACACCAGCGCGGGCGCCGCCGGGCGCCTGTGCGCCCAGATCACCGACAAGCAGATCCAGGGCTACTGCCGCTCGGCCGGCGGCCTCTCCAGCACCCTGGACTGACCTTTCCCCAGGTGGGGCCGGTGGTGCCGGTTCCGCCTGGGCATACGATGCCCGGTGTGAACGACGACTTCCGCGGGGCCGCACGGGCGGCCGCAGACCTGGTGGCCGACTACCTCGACGCGGTGCCCGACCGCCCGGTGTGGCAGCCGACGGACCCGGCGGAGCGGGCCGCGCTGCTCGACCTCCCGCTGCCCGAGGACGGCACCCCGCTGGAGGAGCTGCTGCGGACCGTCGAGCAGCGGATCATGCCGCACCCGATGGGCAACGGGAGCCCGCGCTTCTTCGGCTGGGTCAACTCCGCCCCGCAGCCCGCCGGGGTGCTCGCCACCCTGGCCGCGAGCGCGATGAACCCCAGCTCGGCCGGCGGCGACCACGCCGACGTCCACCTGGAGCGGGCCGTGGTGCGCTGGATCGCCGAACTGGTCGGCTTCCCGCACCCGCCCGGCGGCGGCCTGCTCACCTCCGGCACCTCGATGGCCACCATCGTCTGCCTGGCCGCCGCCCGCGGCCGCGCCGCCCGCAGGGCCGGGTGGGACGTCCGCGAGGACGGCCTGGCCGGGATGCCCCCGCTGGTCGGCTACGTCACCGGC
The DNA here is from genome assembly GCF_030268885.1 of Kitasatospora phosalacinea. Taxonomy (GTDB): domain Bacteria; phylum Actinomycetota; class Actinomycetes; order Streptomycetales; family Streptomycetaceae; genus Kitasatospora; species Kitasatospora phosalacinea_C. The sequence goes on along the minus strand of NZ_BSSA01000039.1, from coordinate 26,264 downwards.
GAGGCGCACAGCTGCGTGCGCAAGGCCGCCGAACTGCTCGGCCTCGGCTCCAAGCACCTGCGCACCGTCGCCTCCGACGCCGACGGCCACCTCGTCCTGGACGCCCTGGCGGCCGCGATCGCCGAGGACCGGGCGGCCGGGCGGCTGCCCTTCCTGGTGGTCGCCTCCGCGGGCACCGTCGGCACCGGCGCCGTCGACCCGTTCGGGCCGATCGCCGACCTGGCCGAGCGCGAGGGCCTGTGGTTCCACGTCGACGGCGCGTACGGCGCCTTCGGCGTCCTCGACGAGACGATCGCGCACCGCTACGCGGGCATGGACCGGGCCGACTCGATCGCCCTCGACCCGCACAAGTGGCTGGGCGTGCCGGTCGACTGCGGCTGCGCCCTGGTGCGCGACGCCGAGGAGCTGCGCGGCACCTTCAGCCTCGTCCCGTCCTACCTGCGCGACGACGCGGCCGGGGACCTCGGCTGGTTCTCCGAGTACGGCACCGAGCAGACCCGCCCGTTCCGCTCGCTGAAGGTCTGGGCGTCCATCGCCCACCGCGGCCGCTCCGGCGTCGCCCGGGACATCGCGCACTGCACCGCGCAGGCCCGCCGGCTGGGCGAATGGATCGAGCAGGACCCGGAGTTGGAGCTCGTCGCCCCCGTCGAGACCTCCATCGTGGCCTTCCGCCACCGCCCCGCCGGGCTCGACGAGGCCGGGCTGCAGCGGCTCAACTCGCTCCTGCCGGTGGCCGTCCAGCAGCGCGGGCGGGTCTTCGTCACCGGCGCCGTGTACCGCGGCCGCGAGATGCTCCGGGCCTGCCTGCTGAACGCCACCACCACCGAGGCGGACCTGCGGCTGCTGCTGGACGAGGTGAAGTCCGCGGGAGCGGAACTCCTGGACCGGTGCCGTACGTCCAACTGAGCGCGGGAGCGGATCAGCGCCGATCCGACGGGGGCCCGCCGAGACATTTACCGTCAGGTCACGGGGGATTCGTGATCGTGAAACAGCGGAGCGCCACCATGCAGGCATGGACACCATGGCGTACACCCACGACAGAGTCAGTGACGAGCGGCAGGAGCGGCGGCGGAGCCGGGGGCACCGCTGGCGCAGGGAGACGGTCGAGCTCGCGGCGGTCTTCGCCGCCGTCGCGGCCGCCGACCTGGTCGCCAACGTCGTCGTGCACGGCCACGACGGGCCGGTGCTGCTGGTCGCCTCGGCGGCGGCCATGCTCGCCACCGCGCTGTTCCGCGGCTGGCTCGCCCACCGGCACCCGCACGGCCCGCCCGGCCCGGCCGCACCGCCGGGCGGCGACGCGATGACCCCCGTCGAGGAGCCGACCGTCCTGTGGCGGCTGCGCACCAGCGTCTCCGACGCGCCCGGCAGCCTGGCCCGGGTGTGCACGGCACTGGCCGCGCTGCGGGTCAACATCGTCTCGATGCAGGCGCACCCGCTGCCCGACTGCACCGTCGACGAGTTCATCGTCCGCGCTCCCGAGGCGCTGCCCCGCACCGAACTCGCCGCGGCCGTCGCGGCCGGCGGCGGCTGGGACATCTGGACCGACCGGGCCGACGCCCACGAGCTGGTCGACGTCCCCCGGCAGGTCCTCGCGCTGGCCACCCGCACCGCCCTGGACGCCGCCGAGCTGCCGGTCGCACTGCGCCAGTTGTTCGGCCGCGCCACCATCCGGCAGTACCCCGGCCGCGGTGACGGCACCCAGGCCGGCCTGGAAGGACACCTGATGCGACTGCCCCTCCCGGGCGGCGACCTGCTCGAACTCTCCCGGCCCCACCTGCCCTTCACGCCCACCGAGTTCGCCCGGGCCCGCGCCCTGGTCGAGCTCGACACCGTCCTCGGCCCGCGCGTTCCGGCCGTCGCCGCCCGGATCGACCACCTGGACGGCGCCGAGCTGACCGTCCGCCGCGCCACCCCCGCGGACAAGCCCGCCGCCCTGGCCATGCACGCCCGCTGCTCCGCGGAGTCGCTGCGCCGCCGCTACCACGGCCCGGTCAAGGACGCCGACCGCTACCTCGACCACCTGCTCGACCACCGCCACGGCCAGACCCTCGCCGTCGAGACCGCCGACGGGCGCCTGGTCGCCCTCGCCCACCTGATGTGGGACGACGAGGGCGCGGAGATCGCCCTGCTGGTCGAGGACGCCTGGCAGCGCCGCGGCTTGGGCGTCGACCTGGTCCGCCGGATGGCCGCCCTCGCCCTGGAGGCGGGCGTGCGCACCGTCTACGCCGTCACCACCGCCGCCAACACCGGGCTGATCTCCACCATGCGACGGCTCTCCGCCCCGCTGGACTACCAGGTCGAGGACGGCACCCTGGTCATCACCGCCCACCTCGCCGAGGCCGCCGAGAAGCTCCCGGCCCCCTGGCCGACCCGCTGAGAAGGGCCCCGTCAGGGGCCCGGGGAGAACGGCGGGATGCGCATTCAGGGGCTCGGGGAGAACGGCGGGATGCACCGTCAGGGGCTCGGGGAACGGCGAGTCCGAGCTGCTGCCGGTCGGAGCCCATCGACGTGTCCGTGCTGCTTCGGGCCGCCGTGACAGAACCCGAAGCCACCGCACGCACCGGCAGTGCACCGCCAGCAGCCCCGAGCCCGCCGTTCCCCGGGCCCCTGGATTGCACGACCCGTGTGCCCGACGGTTCCCCGGCCCCTGGTGGTGCATGCCCGTGTGCCCGGCGGTTCCCCGGGCCCCTGGTTCCTCCTGGAGCGTCTGCCGGAAGGCTGGGCTCGCGCCGCAGGTTGTCGCCCCTGCTCAAGTGTGCGGGCGGGAGTCGGTAGGCTGAGCCCGACCCCGCCGCCCGTGAGTCGTCGAACGGCCCGGGCGGTGCCGCTGCAAGGAGGAACCCCTGAGCATGCCAGGCACCGATTCGGAAGCCCCGCGCGACGCCTCGCTGCCCGCTCGCGCGAAGATCGCCGTGACGGCCGGCAAGATGGCCGCCGCGCTCTCCCAGAAGGCGGGCCGCGGCAGTGGTTCGGTGATCGGCGGCAAGGTCGCGCTCAAGCTCGACCCGGACCTGCTGGCGACCCTCACCGAGCACCTGGACGTGGTCCTGGTCAGCGCCACCAACGGCAAGACCACCACCACCCGGCTGATCGCCGAGGCACTGCGGGCGGCCGGCCCGGTGGTCTCCAACGCACTGGGCGCGAACATGCCGGCCGGCATCACCGGTGCGCTGGCCAACAACACCACCGCCCGCTTCGGCGTGATCGAGGTGGACGAGAAGTACCTGCCGATGGTCGCCCGGGACACCCGGCCGAAGGCCATAGCGCTGCTGAACCTCTCCCGCGACCAGCTGGACCGCGCGGCGGAGACCCGGATGATGGCCGAGAAGTGGCGCGAGGGCCTCAAGGACACCGAGGCGGTGATCATCGCCAACGCGGACGACCCGCTGGTGACCTGGGCCGCCTCCTCCTGCAAGAAGGTGGTCTGGGTGGCCGCCGGGCAGGCGTGGAAGGAGGACGCCTGGTCGTGCCCGTCCTGCGGCGGCGTGATGCAGCGCCCCGGTGACGACTGGTTCTGCGGCGAGTGCGGCTTCCGCCGCCCGAACCCGCACTGGGCGCTCCAGGGCACGCACGTGATCGACCCGCACCGCGGTGCCTGGCCGATCCAGCTGCAGCTGCCGGGCCGCGCCAACCTGGCGAACGCCACCAGCTCGGCCGCCGTCGCGGCGGTCTTCGGGGTGGCCCCGCAGGTCGCGCTGCAGCGGATGCAGTCGGTGGCCGCGGTCGCGGGCCGCTACGACGTGGTGCAGTACCGCGGCCGGGACATCCGGCTGCTGCTGGCGAAGAACCCGGCCGGCTGGCTGGAGACCTTCTCGCTGATCGACGGTCCGCCCGCGCCGGTGGTCCTGTCGGTGAACGCGCTGGACGCGGACGGCACCGACACCTCCTGGCTGTGGGACGTCGACTACGAGCGCCTGGCCGGGCACCCGATCTTCGTGATGGGCCAGCGCAAGCTCGACCTCGCCGTCCGGCTGGAGGTGGCCAACCTGCAGTTCCAGGTGATCGACACGCTCGCCCAGGCGGTGGACGCCGCCCCGGGCGGCCGGATCGAGGCCATCGCCAACTACACGGCCTTCCAGCAGCTGCGCAAGGCCGTGGTGGCCTGATGAGCGACCAGTACTACGGGCAGCAGCCGCAGTTCGGCGAGCCGGGCCAGGGCGACTACGGGCAGCAGCAGTACGGCCAGTACGAGCAGCAGCACCAGCAGCAGTACGGCCGGCAGCAGTACGACCGGTACGAGCAGCAGCACCAGCAGCAGCCCCCGCAGCAGCAGTACGAGCAGCAGCAGTACGACCGGCAGCAGGCGTACGGCGACCAGCAGCAGCACCAGCAGCACCAGCAGTACGGCGGGGACGCTCCGCAGCAGCCCGCGCCCCAGCAGCAGTTCGGGAGGTCTTCGAGGATGAGCGAGAGCAGCCTGCGGGTGGTCTGGGTGTACCCGGACCTGCTGTCGACGTACGGCGACCGCGGCAACGCGCTGGTGGTGGAGCGGCGGGCGCGGCAGCGCGGCCTCGGGGTGCAGCGGATCGACGTGCGTTCCGACCAGTCGGTGCCGACCAGTGGCGACATCTACCTGATCGGCGGCGGTGAGGACCGGCCGCAGCGGCTGGCGGCGGAGCGGCTGCGCAACGACGGCGGGCTGGTCCGGGCGGCCGAGAACGGTGCGATCATCTTCTCGGTCTGCGCGGGCTTCCAGATCCTGGGCCACGAGTTCGTCAACGACCTGGGCGAGCGCGAGCCGGGCCTGGGCCTGCTGGACGTGTGGACGGTCCGCGGCGAGGGCGCCCGCTGCGTCGGCGACGTGCTGGCGGACGTGAACCCGCAGCTGAACCTGCCGCAGCTGACCGGTTTCGAGAACCACCAGGGCGTCACCCACCTCGGCGAGGGCGTCAGCCCGCTCGCCACGGTGCAGGTCGGCCGGGGCAACGGCACCGGCGACGGCACCGAGGGCGCCTGGCGCGACACCGTGTTCGGCACCTACCTGCACGGCCCGGTGATGGCCCGCAACCCCGCGGTCGCCGACATGCTGATCAAGCTGGCGCTGGACGTGAACGCGCTGCCGCCCGCCGACACCACCTGGTACGACGAGCTGCGCGCCGAGCGGATCGCCGCGGCCCGCCCCGCGTAGCGGCCGGAGCGGCCCCGCCGCGCGTTCATCCGCGCGTAAGCCGAGGTCACGGCGGTGGACGGCTGACCGCCATGTGGTCAGCCGTCCCACGGCGGGGCAACTTCATAGGAGAATAGGAGTGCCCGGGCGCAACACCCTCCTCGGCGGTCGGGTCGCAGTTACGTGTGGTGCGTCGAGGAAGCCGCTCCCGCGTCGGTTTCGGCTCGGCCGGACGCAGGAACCGTATGCTGTACAGCAGGTCAGTTTCGGGCGAGATGTCCGATTCCCACCCACCAGTCCGGCCGTCCGATCCTGCTCGGGAGTTGGCAAAGCAATGCGTATTGGTGTCCTGACCAGCGGCGGTGACTGCCCCGGCCTGAACGCCGTCATCCGTTCCGTGGTCCACCGGGGGGTGGTCGACCACGGCGACGAGATCATCGGCTTCGAGGACGGCTGGCGCGGTCTCCTGGAGGGCGTGCACCGCCCGCTGACGCTCGACTCGGTGAGCGGCATCCTCGCCCAGGGCGGGACGATCCTGGGCTCCTCCCGGGTGCAGCCGAGCCACCTGCGCGACGGCGTGGAGCGTGCCAAGCAGCACTGTGCGGACCTGGGCATCGACGCGGTGATCCCGATCGGCGGCGAGGGCACCCTGAAGGCCGCGAAGCTGATGAGCGACGCGGGCCTGCCGGTGGTCGGCGTGCCGAAGACCATCGACAACGACATCGCCTGCACCGACGTCACCTTCGGCTTCGACACCGCCGTCTCGGTGGCCACCGAGGCGCTGGACCGGCTGAAGACCACCGCCGAGTCGCACCAGCGCGTCATGGTGGTCGAGGTGATGGGCCGGCACACCGGCTGGATCGCGCTGAACGCGGGCATGGCGGCCGGTGCGCACGCCATCATCGTGCCGGAGCGCCCGTTCCACATCGACAAGCTGACCGAGGTCGTGCGCGAGCGCTTCGACCGGCAGAAGAAGTTCGCGATCGTGGTCTGCGCCGAGGGCGCGAAGCCCGAGCCCGGCAGCATGCCGTGGGAGGAGGGCGTCAAGGACATGTACGGCCACGAGCGCTTCACCGGCATCGCCACCCAGCTCTCCCGCGAGCTGGAGCACCGCCTCGGCAAGGAGGCCCGTCCGGTGATCCTGGGCCACACCCAGCGCGGCGGCACCCCGACCGCGTACGACCGCGTCCTGGCCACCCGCTTCGGCTGGCACGCGGTGGAGGCCGCCCACAAGGGCGCCTTCGGCCACATCACGGCGCTGCAGGGCACCGAGATCAAGCTGGTGCCGCTGGGCGAGGCCGTGGCCGAGCTGAAGACCGTCCCGGCGGAGCGCTACCGGGAGGCCGAGACCGTCATCTGACGGCCGGTCGGTTCCTCCCCCGCTCCGGGGGCGCGTCGCGGCCCGCCGCGCGCGCCCCCGGAGCTAGCCTCACCGCATGGAGATCCTCGCGTACGGCGTCCAGTCCGACGAGCGCCCGCTGCTCGACGCCGCCCTGGAGCGGCACCAGTTGCGCATGCTGGACGTCTTCCTCACCGCCGACACCGCCCCGCTGGCCGCCGGGTTCCCGGTCGTCTCCAGCAGCGTCAACGACGCCCTGGACGCGGAGGTGCTCTCGCTGCTCGCGGCCGGCGGCACCCGGCTGGTCGCCCAGCGTTCCACCGGCTTCAACAACATCGACCTGAACGCCGCCGCGAAGCTCGGCCTGACCGTGGCCCGGGTCTCGTACTACTCGCCGTTCTCGGTGGCCGAGCACGCCTGGACGCTGGCGCTGGCGGTGAACCGGCGGCTGATCCGCTCGGTCAACCGCTCCCGCGAGTTCGACTTCCGGCTGGACGGACTGATGGGCCGCGACATCCACGGGATGACGGTCGGGGTGCTGGGCACCGGCAAGATCGGCGAGTGCTTCGCCCGGATCGCGTCCGGTTTCGGCACCACCCTGCTCGGCTGGGACATCGCCCCCAACCCCGAGTGCGAGGCGCTCGGCATGCAGTACGTCGGCAAGGAGGAGCTGCTCTCCCGCAGCGACCTGGTCTCGCTGCACGTGCCGCTGCTGGACTCCACCCACCACGTGATCGACCGGGACGCGCTGGCCCTGATGAAGGACGACGCGATCCTGGTGAACTCCTCCCGCGGCGGCCTGGTCGACGCCACCGCCCTGGTCGAGACGCTGCGCGCCGGGCGGCTGGCCGGCGTCGGCCTGGACGTGTACGAGGAGGAGGCGGACGTGTTCTTCACCGACCGCTCCGTGCAGGGCATCACCGACGACACGCTGGCCCGGCTGATCAGCTTCCCGCAGGTCCTGGTCACCTCGCACCAGGCGTACTTCACCCGCACCGCGGTCGGCCAGATCATCGAGGCCACCGCCCGCAACGTGGACGACTTCGCGCAGGGCCGCACCAGCGAGAACACCCTGGTGCCGCAGGGCTGACCGGCCGCCTCCTGCCGACGGCCCGGTCCCGCCCTGCGAGGAAGCGGGGCGGGACCGTCCGGCAGGGCTCCGTCGGACCGCCGGTGCCCCGTCCGGGGACGGGGCCCGGGGCCGGGCGGGCGGGCGGCGGGGCCGGGCCTGCCGGGAGGCGCTCGTGGACGTCCTCGCCGTCAGGCGGTGCTTGCCGCGGCGGTCTCCGCCGGCAGGTCCTCGGTGCGCAGCGCGGGCCGCTTCGCGGCGGCCCTGGCGAGCGGGCCGACCAGCGCGCCGGCGAGCAGGAAGACGACGCCGAGCACCCCCCAGCCCGCGGTCCCGCTGCCGATCACCCCGACGGTGACGACGGTGGGGCCGAGGACGAACTGGGCGCTCGTCCCCAGGTTGAAGGTGGCCAGGTACTCGGCCCGGGAGCGGTCCGGAGCCAGGGCGTACGACAGCCCCCAGCCGCCCGCGGACTGGTAGAGCTCGCCCGCGGTCAGCAGGACCAGCCCGAGGAGCAGGGCGGTGACGACCGCGGCGACGGGCAGGTCGGCGCCCGCGAGGGCGAACAGCGCGCAGGCTCCCACCAGGGCCGCCGCCGCCTTGTGCATCGCCCGGATGCCGCCCGCGACGTTCTCGGTGCCGGTCGAGGCCCGGACCTGGAAGAGGACGGCGAGCACGGTGTTGACCACCAGCAGCAGCCCGACCAGCGCCTTGGGCGCGCTGGTGTGTTCGCTGACCCACAACGGCACGCCGATGCCGAGCAGGGCGATGTGGAGGACCAGCACGCCGTTGATCCCGGCGACGGCCACATAGCGGAGGTCACGCAGGGCGACCAGCCGCAGGGGCGGCTTCTCGGCCTTCTGCCCTCCCGGGGCGGCCGGGTTGTGCAGCCGCAAGCGGGTCAGCAGCAGGGCGGCGACGACGAACGACGCCGCGTTGCCCAGCACGATCGCGCTGAACGCCTCGCGGGTGCCCACCGCGATGGCGACACTGGCGAGCAGGCCGCCGAGGGTGAAGCCGACGTTGAACACGACGCGCATGCGCGCCATCATCGCGACGCGCCCGTCCGCGCCCGCCAGTTGCTCGGCGAGGGCCTGGTAGATCGGGAACACCGCCTGCTCGCCGACGCCGAGGAAGGCCGCGATGAGCAGGAAGCCGAGGAAGTCGTCGGCGAACACGTAGGCGATGAAGCCGGAGGCCCGGTAGAGGTTGAGGAACAGCAGGAGCTTGCGCGGGGTCCAGCGGTCCGCCAGCCATCCGATCACCGGCTGGGCGGCGAGTCCCAGCACGCCGGCGACCGAGAGGCCGATGCCCACCTGGGAAGCGGTCAGTCCCACGACCCTGGTGAAGAACAGGGCCGATCCCGCGAGGTACATGCCCGTGCCGACGGCGTCGATCAGCCCGATCGCGAGGAAGGCGGCGCCCCCCCGGATGACGGCCGGGCCCAGCAGCCTCTCGCGCAGGCGGTTCGCGCGGCCGTCCTGCACCTGCCCGGCGCTCACCGCGCGTCCTCGGCGTCCACCGTGATGCGGACGGCGGCGGCGGCGTCCTCGGCGGCGGTCCGGGCCTGGGCCGGACCCGCGGCGAGCACCATGATCTCGCCGATCCGGTCCCAGGAGGAGCGCAGTTCCGCCACCCGGTCGCCGGGGGCCACCGTGACGGCGGCGCGCAGCACACCGGTCCGCTGCCGCACCTCCTCGACACCCGTCACCTCCCGGACCGTGCCCGCGGGCGCGGTCAGGAAACGGATCGCGGCGCTCATCGGGGCGCCCGCGGGCAGCTTCGGGCTGCGTCCGGCCAGGAGCTCCACCAGGGTGCGGATCACGTTGCCGCCGTACGCCGCGTCGAGGAGGAAGGTGATCGAGTCACCGGGCACCCGGCCCGCGCACTCGATGAGGACCGGACCCTCCTCGTCGAGCATCCACTCGGCGTGCAGGATGCCGGTGTCGTACCCGATCGCCCGGACGAAGCGCGCCATGGCCTCCTCGAAGCCGCACTGCACGTCGGCCGGTAGGTCGGCCGGCACGACGTGGCCCAGCTCCACCGGGTGGCGCCCGCCGGCGGTGAGCTTGTCCGTGACGTTCAGGAACAGGATGTCCCCGCCGCGCACCAGGGCCTCGACGCTGTACTCGTGACCGTGGAGGCGGCGCTCGGCCATGTAGCGCCAGGCCAGCTCCCGGTCGGGCAGCATCAGGTCGTCCTGGGCGGCCACGGTGAGCTCCCAGGCCGCGGCGATGTCGTCGCCCGGCTCCAGCAGCTGGACGCCGAGCGAGGCGTGCCGGTTCGCGGGCTTGAGGACGACCGGCCCGCCGGCGGCGAACGCCTCGGCGTCCGCGGGGCCGTGGACCTCGGTCCACTCGGGGTTGCGCAGCCCCCCGGCCTGAGCGGCCGCCCGGAGCCTCAGCTTGTCGGTGAGGACGGCGGCGGCCCCGACGCCCGCCCCGGGCCTCCCGAACCGCTCGGCCAGGACGGCCGCGCCGTGGACGCCGTACTCCAGACCGGCGATGACGAGGGCGACGGGCTCTCCCGCCAGGTGCTCCTCGACGGCCGCCACCAGGGCGAGGTCCTGGTGGTAGGGGGCGGCGACGACGGAGCCGACGCAGCGCAGGTCGGCCGCGGCGTCGTGCACCGCGCGCTTGCGGATGATGTCGGGGTCCTCGACCACCACCACGCTGTTCTCCGGCAGGAACTGTTCCATCTGGTTCAGCAGCAGTTTGCCGAAGCCGACCATGACCACCCGGCCGGCGGGGAGTTCCATCTGCATTGGCTCTTCTCTCTCGTTGGGGGCGCGGGGGTGCGCCCCGGGGCCGGGGCTCCGGGGCGCACCGGACCGGGAAGGTGGGATCAGGCCGGGCGCAGCGCGATGTCGAACCGGTCGATTCCGGCGATGAAGTTCGACGGCCTGCGGATCAGACCGGACAGGGCCTCCACCGACTCCGCGCGCGTGAGCAGCTCGGTGAAGAGCGAGCGCATCTCCAGCCGGGCCAGTACGGCGCCCAGGCAGAAGTGCGGTCCGATGGTGAAGGACAGGTGGTTGTTGGGCGTGCGGTCGGGCCGGAACTCGTCGGGCGCCTCGAAGACCCGGGGGTCGCGGTTGGCCGCCGAGAGCCAGACGCAGACCGTGTCGCCCTCCTGGAGCTCGGTCCCGCCGAGCACGGCGGGCCGGGTCACCGTGCGGATGAGGTGCATGGCGGGGGTGTCGAAGCGGAGCACCTCCTCGATCATCGCGGGGATCCGCCCGTGGTCCTCGCGCAGCCACTGCCAGGCGCCCGGCGTGGTGGCGAGCCGGAACAGGCCCGCCGCCACGGCGTTCTTCGTGGTCTCGTAGCCGCCGATGGCCAGGTTGAGGCAGTTGAGCAGCACCTCGTCCGTCGTCAGGCGCTCGCCGTCCATCTCGATGTCCATCAGGCGGCGGACCATGCCGTTCGGGTCCAGCCGGTGCGGTTCCCCCTCGATGATCTCGACGAAGTACATCAGCAGGTCGTTGTTGGCGGACTCGCTGCAGCGGCGGCGCTCGGCCAGCGTGGGGGCCGCGGCGCCCGCCGCCTCGGTGCCGGTGATGGCGCTGCTGGCCATCGCGGCGACGCCCTCGCGGTCCTCCTCGGGGATGCCGAGGATGGAGCCGATGGCCAGCCGCGGCATCGGGGCGGTGAGGGTGCTGACCGCGTCGACCTCGCCCTGCCGCACGGCGGCCTCGGCCAGCCGCCGGGCGTGCTGCTCGATGACCGGGGTCAGCGAGTGGACGAACTGCGGGGTGAGGGCGCCGGTGACGAGCTTGCGCAGCCGGGCGTGCCGGGGCTTGTCGGTCAGCTCGATCATCAGGCCCGCCGCGGGGTCGCGGACGCCGAGCGTGCTGTCGAGCGTCATGCCCCACTCGGAGCTGTACGTGGCGACGTCGCGCAGGACGGTCCGCGTGTCGTCGTACCTGGTCACCGAGTGGAAGCCGGGGGCGTCCGGCCGGTCCTGCCAGGGGAGTTCCGGCAGGTCCCGCATGGCGGCCCAGGCACGGTAGGGCGGTTCCGGGACGAACTGCGCCGGGGAGGCGAGGTCCGGGAAGGCGGTCCGCTGGGCTTCGGTCGTCATCGCTCGGCTCCGTTCGGGGCGGCGGAGGCGGGCCGGACGGCGAGCGTCTCCAGGACGATCTCGACGACCTTGGCCGGCCGGGTGCGCGTGAAGTAGTGGCCGCCGCCGGGCATTTCCAGCATCCGCGGGACGCCGGTGAAGGGCGCCCAGTCCCGGTAGTGCTCCGCGAAGTCGGCGGTGACCGGGTCGTCGGCCGCGTACACGGCCGTCGTCGGCACGTCGAGCGGCGCGCCGGGGGTCTTCCCGCCGTCTCCGTACGCGGTCAGGTAGTAGGCGTTGGCGCTGGTGGAGTCGTGCCGGAAGGTGCGCACCAGCAGGTCGGCGTAGGAGGCACCGAGCTCGTCGAAGCCCGTGAAGCCGGTCTCGACGGTGAGCCAGTGCTTGATGTCCTCGTACGTCATCGAGGAGACGTAGTCGATGGATTCGCGCAGGGCCGCGGCGTCGTACAGCAGCTTGGCGCCGATGAACAGGTGTTCCACGGCGACGTCGCGCGCCCGCAGCAGCCGGGCCACCTCGATGGCCAGGGCGGAGCCCACGCAGTGGCCCCACAGGACGATCCTGCCGCGTTCCTGGCCCAGGAGCTCCTCGACCACCAGGGCCGCGATGTCGGTGACCGGCTTCAGCTCGTCGGCACCGGACTTGGGGTCGTGGCCGGGCAGTTCGACGCCCAGCACGGCGAAGGAGGGGTCCTTGCGCCGCATCGCGTCGGCGACCGGGCGGAAGTGCACCGCGTGACCGGCACCGTAGGGGAAGCAGACGAGGGTCGCCGAGGGCCGGTCGTCGGCGGGCGTGAGCCGCACCAGGACGCCGGACCCCTCGTCCTGGGCGAGCTTCTCGGCCAGGTCGGCCTGCTCGCCCAGCCGGGAGTTGCGCATCACGTCCTTGATCGTCAGCAGGCCGTTGAGCATCATCACCGCGCGCATCGCCGCCAGCGAGTTGCCGCCGAGCTCGAAGAAGTCGTCGGTGAGCCTGATGGTCGTGGGGTCGATGCCGAGCACCTCGCCCCAGACCGCCGCCACGCGCAGGGCGGCCGAGGAGAGTTCGCCGTCGGCCTCCTCGACGGCCTCCGCCGCCGCGGGCGCCTCCGGCCCGGTCGCGTCCTCGACGATCCGCTCCAGCACGCCGGTGGGGAGCCAGCGTCCCCGGCCGACGACGGAACGGGTGCCGTCCGCGTCCACCAGGACGATGTCGCCGGGAGTGCCGATGGCCGCGGGCAGGCCCGCCGGGTCGAGGACGGCGACGGACGCGGGGGCCCCGCTGCCGGCCACGGTCGGCAGCGGGCGGGAGCCGAACTCCGCCAGCGCGGCGAGCTCCTCGTCGCCCAGCAGCGGCCTGGAGACGTGCGAGTCCGAGGGATCGGCGGTCATCCGGTCGAGCGCGGCGACGAAGTAGCCGCCGATGCGCACGATGTGGTCGTTGTCGAACGCGTCGGTGTGGTAGTGCAGGCTCAGTTGCACCTCGTCGGTGTAGAAGTGCCGGGAGAACTCCGAGCGGAACGGGAACTCCGTGATGGCCACGGCGCGGACGTCCAGCAGGGAGAACTCGGGCAGCTCGCGCAGCTTCTTCAACGAGTAGAAGTGCGTGAAGTTGAAGACGGTCTCGAACAGCGGCACCTGGGTCTGCAGGTCCTGCTTCATCTTGGCCATGGGGTAGCGGCGGTGCGGGAGGAAGGAGGTCTCGGTGTCGTAGACCTGCCGGATCAGCGCCTCCCAGCTGCCGTCGACGAGCTCCATCCGCATCGGCACCGAGTTGAGGAAGAGGCCGCACGCCTTCTCGGCGTCCGCGGCTTCCGGGCGGCCGCTGTGCTCGTAGCCGGTCATGACGTCGCGCTCGCCGGTCACCACGGCGTGCACCTTCATGTGGGCGGCGAGCAGGACGGTCTTCACCGGGACGCCGAGGCGTCCGGCCAGCGCGACGATCCGGTCGGAGAGCCCGCGCGGCAGCGGCACGTCCTGCAGGACGACGTCGAAGGCCGCTTCCTCGTCCCGCGGTCGCAGGCGCGGGATGACGGTCCGGGGGCGGTCCTCCAGCCGGTCGAGCCAGTACTGGCGGTCCGCCGCCGAGTTGATCGACTGCTGTTCCAGGCCGATGAAGTTGCGCAGGTGGTTGGGGACCGGCTCGCCGGTGTACGTGCCGTCGCTGCACAGGGCGTGGTAGATCTCGAACAGCTTGGTGTGCACCAGGTTGATGCTCCAGCCGTCCAGCGCCGAGTTGTGCTGGCTGATGCTGTAGCGGTAGAGGTCGTCCCGCAGGACGTGGACGTGCAGCCGGATGAGGCCGGGGTACTCCCAGTCGAAGGCGTGGGCCTTCTCCTCGCGTTCCCACTCCTCGTACCAGGCCTCCTGGGCCGCGTCGTCGAGGTGGCGGATGTCGGCGATGAACACCGGCGGCGGGTCCACGGACCTGTGGACGAGCTGCAGGTAGTCGCGGAAGCCGCTGAGCCGGTAGCTCGTCCGGAAGATCGGGTTGTGGTCGACCAGGATCCGCACGGCCTCGGTGAACGCCCCGGCGTCGAAGGAGCTGTTGATCAGGTAGCCGATGATGTCGTGGTACTGGGAGCTTCCCCGGGTCATCTCGCTCTGGAAGATGGTGCCCGCCGAGAGCATCGACATCGGGTAGGCGTCCTCGACGTCCTCCGGCAGGCGGCTGCGCTCCTCCTCGCCGATCAGCTCGAACGGGGCGAACTCGTGGCGCAGGTCCTCCCGGGTGCCGCCCTCGTCCAGCACGGCCGCCAGGGCGGCGACGGTGGGGTTGGCGAAGAGTTGCTGGAAGGTGAAGGCGAGGCCGAGCTTGCGCGCCCCGGCCAGCACGGTGACGAAGTGGATCGAGGTGCCGCCGAGCGCGAAGAAGCTGTCGTGCACGCCGACCCGGTCGAGGCCGAGCACCTCGGCGATCAGGCCCGCCAGCGCCTTCTCGCTCACGGTGCGGGGCTCGACGTGGCCGACGGCCTCGGCGGCGGGCTCCGGCAGGGCGCCCCGGTCGAGCTTGCCGTTGGGCGAGAGCGGGAAGGCGTCCATCACGACGACGCGGGCCGGGACCATGTACTCGGGCAGCGTCCCGGCGAGGTGCTCGCGCAACTGCTGCTCGGCCGGCCGGTCACCGGTGGCTCCGGCGGCCACGGCGTAGCCGACCAGTCGCTGGTGGCCGTCCGCGCCGGTGCGCACCACGACCGCGGCGTCGCCGACGCCCGGGTGGTCGAGGAGGCGGCGCTCGATCTCCCCGAGTTCGATGCGGTAGCCGCGGAGCTTCACCTGGGAGTCGTTGCGGCCCAGGTACTCCAGGGATCCGTCCGGCAGGCGCCGGACGAGGTCGCCGGTGCGGTAGGCGCGGGACTCGCCCTCGAAGGGGTTCTCCACGAACCGCTCGGCGGTGAGTTCCGCGCGGTGGAGGTAGCCGCGGGCCAGGCCGTCGCCGGCGATGTACAGCTCGCCCGGCAGGCCCACCGGCCGCTCGCGGCGCTGCTCGTCGAGCACGTAGAGCCGGGTGTTGTCGATGGGCAGTCCGATCGGCACCACGGTGTCGTCCGCGGTGGTGCGGTGGTGGCTGACGTCCACGGTCGCCTCGGTGGGACCGTAGAGGTTCACCAGCTCGGCGTGGCCGAGGAGTTCCGCGAAGCGGCGCACGTGGTGCGCGCCCAGGGCCTCGCCGCTGGCGAAGACCCGGCGCAGCGAGGTGAGGCGTCCCCGGGAGCCGGTGGCCGCCACGTAGTCGAGGAACGCGCCGAGCATGGTCGGCACGAAGTGCAGGGTGGTGACCCGGTGCCGCTCGACGGCGGCGACGATGGCCTCCGGCTCGCGCTCGCCGCCCGGTGCCAGCAGGGCGACGCGCGCACCCTCGATGTGCCACCAGAACAGCTCCCACACCGAGACGTCGAAGGAGACCGGCGTCTTCTGCAGGACCGTGTCGGCGGCACCGATGGCGTACGCGCGCTGCATCCAGTGCAGCCGGTTGACGACGCTCCGGTGCTCCACCACCACGCCCTTGGGGGCGCCCGTGGAGCCGGAGGTGTAGATGACGTACGCGGCGTCGGTCGCGGACCCCGCCCCCAGGGGCTCCCCGGGGTCCTCGGAGGTGTCCGCGGACAGCTCCAGCACGGTGACGGACGGCGGCACCAGGGCGGCCCGGTCGGCCTGCGCCAGGACGATCGCCGCCTTGCTGTCCTCGAGCATGTACGTCATGCGGGCGGGCGGCAGCGAGACGTCGAGCGGCAGGTAGGCGCCACCGGCCTTCAGGACGGCGATGACGGCGACGAGCATCTCGACCGACCGCTCGGCCAGGACGCCGACGACGGTCTCGCTGCCGACGCCCCGTTCCCGGAGGGTGCGGGCCAGCCGGGTGGTGGCGCGGTCGAGTTCCGCGAAGGTGAGGGAGGCGTCGCCGGACACGACGGCCACGGCGTCGGGGGTGGCCGCCACCGTGCGGGCGAAGAGCTCGGGGAGGGTCACGTCGTCGGGGAACGGCGCGGCGGTGTCGTTGGCCGCGGCGACCACGTCCGCGTCCGTCGCGGTGCGCAGGTCCAGCTCCGCGAGCGCGCTGTCCGGAGCGGCCAGGGCCGCGGTGAGCAGCCGCGCGTAGTGGGCGGCGAGACGGGTGGCGCTCTGCGCCGAGAAGCGTTCCGCCTCCGTCCGCACGTCCAGGGCGAAGCCGGTCCCGGTGCGCCGCACGTGGAACAGCACGTCGGTGGCGACCGCCTCGACGGCCTCCGGGGCGTGCAGGCCCTCCAGCGCCACGACCACCTCCACCTCGGCGCCGGTCAGTTCGACCGGGTAGTCCTGGTGGGCGAGCACGTCCAGGGTGGTCCGGCTCAGACGGCCCAGCAGGGTCTTCAGGGTGTCGTCGGCCAGCAGTTCGATCCGGTTCGGCAGGATCCGGGCCAGCGGCTGGGGCAGGGTCGGCGGTTGCCCGACGACCAGGTCGCACTCCCCGGTGTAGGCGTTCAACAGCGCGGTCGCGGCCGCGGTGAGCAGCGTGTGCAGGGTGGTCGCGTCGCCGCGGCTGACGGCGGTCAGCCGCTCGCTCAGCGCGGGGTCGAGGTCGAGCACCGCGGCGGGGGCGGTGCGTCCGGTGCGGGCGGCGGCGGGGCGGTCGGCCGGGAAGCCGGTGGCGCGGGACCCGTCGAGGAGGCGGGCCCAGAACGCAGCCGAGGCGGGCCGCTGCGAGGCGGCGATCTTCCGCTGCCCGACGGTCAGGTGAGAACTCATGAAGGAGGTGCTCCTCGGCGTGTGGATCAGAAGTCGAAGGCGATGCCGGGGAGTTCCGGCGTGGCGGCGGTGTCGGCGGACCCGGCGGGCCGTCCCAGTGCGGCGACCGTCGTGTCCGGGTGCGCGAGCGCCCGGTCGAGGACGCCGAGGAAGGTGTCGCGGAAGGCGGCGACCGTGGCCCGGTCGAACAGCTCCGTCGAGTACTCCCACTCGATGTGCAGGTCGTCCTGTTCCTCGAAGACCTGCATGTTCAGGTCGGCCATCCCCTGCCCGGTGTGGCGGGGCCTGAGCAGGACGCGCTCCCCGAGGAGGTCGACGGTCTGCAGCGCGCTCGCCTGCAGGGCGAGCAGGGTGTCGAAGAGGGGGTTGCGGCCGGGCGTGGGCTCCCCGGCCTCCCGGACGAGTTCGGCGTACGGGAAGTCCTGGTGCGCGAACGCCTCCCGGGCGGTGACGGCCGTCTCCTCGACGAGGACGCCGAACGGCTTGTCCCCCGCGGGCCGCAGCCGCAGGGCCACCGTGTTGACGAACATCCCCACCGCCGCGTCGAGGCCGGGGGCGGTGCGCCCGGACGCCGGAACCCCGACGGTGACGTCGTCCTGTCCCGTGGCGAGGGACAGGAAGACCGCGTACGCGGCGGCCAGCGGCGCGAAGAGCGTGACGGAGCGCTGCGCGGCGAAGGCGCGCAGCGCGGCGGTGCGGTCGGTCCCCAGCCCGAACGGCAGGAGGTCACCGGCGTGGTCGCGCAGCGCGGGGCGGGGCCGGTCGGTGGGCAGTTCGGCCGGGGCGGGGCGGTCGCGGAGCACGGACGTCCAGTGGGCCCGCTGCCGCTCCGCGACCTCCTTGCCCTCCCCCGCGGCCGCCCAGTGGGCGTAGTCCCGGTAGGGGTGCGCCACCGGCGGCAGCTCCCGGCCCCGGTAGAGCGCGTCGAGGTCGCCGAAGAGCTGCTTGAGGGAGAGCCCGTCGACCACCAGGTGGTGCAGGTCCACGAAGAGCACGGCCCGGTCGCCGGAGCGGTGCAGGACCGCCCGGGCCAGCGGAGCGGTGGCCGGGTCGAAGGGCCGCACGAGCTCCGCGAGCCGCGGCTCCCCCTCGGCGAGGCTCAGCTCCGCCACGACGTCGGCGTGCACGACCTGCACGGGTTCGTCCTTCAGCAGGAACGAGGTGCGCAGGACCTCGTGCCGGCCGACCAGGGCGCGCCAGGCGTCCGCGAGCCGCGCCGCGTCCACGTCGGCCGGAAGGTCCAGTAGCAGCGGCACGTTGTACTGGACCGAGTTCTCGTCCCTGCGCTGCGCCACGAACAGCGGGTACTGCTGGGGCGCGAGCGGGTAGTGGTCCGCCTGCGGTGCGGCGGGCAGTGCCGCGGGCGGCCGGGGCTCGGGCGCCCGTTCGCCGAGCAGGACGGCGAGGTCCTCGACGGTCGGGTTGCGGAAGATGTCCGCGACGGTCACCGGGAGGTGGAACTCCGCACCGATGGCGGTCGCGAGACCGGCTGCCACCAGGGAGTCGACGCCGTGGTCGAACGCCGAGTCGAGCACGCCCACGGTGGCACCGGGCAGCGTGCGCTCCCAGATCGCCACCAGCCGCTCCTCGACGGGATCCCGCGGCGGCACGTGCTCCACCGGCAGGTCGTGCAGGTCGGCCGGGTCGGGCAGCGCCGACCGGTCGACCTTGCCGTGGACGGTCAGCGGGAGGGCGTCGAGCACGACGAGGTGGCCGGGGACCAGGTGGCGCGGGAGCCGCTCCGCCAGGTACTCGCGCACCTCGCGGACGTCGAGCGGTTCGAGTGCCGTGAAGTAGGCGGCGAGGTAGCGGTCCGTGGCGTCCCCGCCCTCGCGCACCCGCGGTACGACCACGGCCTCCCCGACGGAGGGGTGGCCGCGCAGTGCGGACTCGACCTCCCCCGGCTCGATCCGGTAGCCCCGGATCTTCACCTGGCCGTCGGCGCGGCCGAGGAACTCGATGGTCCCGTCCGGCCGCTGTCGCGCGAGGTCCCCGGTGCGGTACATGCGGCCGCCGGGCAGGAAGGGGTCGGGCAGGAAGACCCGCTCGGTGAGTTCGGGCCGGCCCAGGTAGCCGAGCGCCACGCCGTCGCCGCCGACGTACAGCTCGCCCTCGGTGCCCCGGGGGACGGGGGCGCCCGCCGCGTCGAGGACGTAGGCGGTGGAGTGGGCGATGGGCCGCCCGATGGGCAGCGCTCCACCGGTCTCCTCCGGGCGGATGCGGTGGGTGGTGGAGAAGGTGGTGTTCTCGGTGGGGCCGTAGCCGTTGACGACGCGGACCCCGGGGCAGGCGGCCAGCACCGCGGCGACGTGCTCGCCGGCGACCACGTCGCCGCCGACGACGAGGTCGGTCAGCGGGGCGAACGCGGTGGGGTCCTGCCGGGCGAGCCGGTTGAAGAGCGGCGAGGTGAGCCACAGCGTGGTGATCCCGTGCTCCCGCAGGGCCGCCCCGAGCCGCCCCGCGTCCAGGACGGCGTCCTCCTCGGGCAGCACGACCGCGCCGCCGTTCAGGAGGGGGCCCCACAGTTCGAAGGTGCTCGCGTCGAAGGACACCGCACCGGTCTGCAGGACCCGCATCCGGTCGGAGAACGCGACGAAGTCCGTCCCGCGGACCAGGCGGACCACGTTGCGGTGGCAGACCATGACGCCCTTGGGCCGTCCGGTGCTGCCGGAGGTGTACATCACGTAGGCCAGGTCCTCCGCGACGACCGCGGCCGGTTCACCGGCCGCCGGGGTCCCGTCGCCCCAGATCGCCATCTCGGTCCCGCGGCCGCCGGGCAGTTCGCCCTCGCGGTCGCCCAGCAGCAGGCGCACCCGGCCGTCGTCGAGCAGGTACTCCACCCGGCGCTCCGGCTCGGCGGGGCTGACCGGCAGATACGCGGCTCCGGCCCGCAGGACGGCCAGGTTGGCGACGACCCACTCGGGGCTGCGTTCGGCGCGGACGGCCACGAGTTCCCCGGTGCGCACCCCGTGGGCGCGGATCCGGGCGGCGAGTCCGGCCGAGCGTTCCGCGAGGTCGCGGTAGGTCAGCGTGCCGTGGCTGCTCACCACCGCGGGGGCGTCGGGCGTGGCTCGGGCCTGGCGGAGGAACAGCTCGTGGATCGTGGCGTCGCGCGGGTAGCCCTGCGTCGGTTGCATCGTTCGTTCCATCTCCTCGTGCTCCTGCCTCAGGCGCCCGCGCCGACGGGCGGCGCGATGACGGGGCGGAAGGTGGCGGTGATCGACTCCGCGACCTTCCGCAGGGTGGCGTGGTCCGGGGCGGAGCCGAAGACCACGCCCAAGTGGCTCTGGGTGCCCTCGCGCCAGTCCACGAGCCGCCCCGGTTCCGCGTGCGTCTCGACGTTGCGCACGCCGGGGAGTTCGGCGAGTTCGGCCACCCCGTCGACCGAGGTGAGCGTGCCCGCCACGGCCGGCGGCGTGAGGAAGAACTGGTAGGTGACGCCCCGGTGGCGTGCCGCCGGGATGCGGGGCTCCTTGCCGAGTGCGACCTCCAGCGCGGTCCGCACCAGGTTGATCCCGGTGGCCCGGCGGAGGATCTCCGGGACGTAGCCGCCCAGTCGGCCGTTGACCTCGATGATGCGGGGGCCGCCGGCCGTCAGCTTGATCTCGGTGTGGGTGATGCCGTGCCGTATCCCCAGGGCCCGCACCGCGGCGGCCTCCAGGGCCAGGACCTCGGCGGCGGCCTCCTCCGTGAGCGTGGCCGGCAGCAGCATCCCGGTTTCGCGGAAGGGTTCGGCAAGGGCGAACTTCCCGGTGACGCAGACCTGTCGGCTGGTGGAGCCGGTGTGGACGGACTCCACGGAGACGTAGTCCCCCCAGAACTCGCCGGCCACCGCGGGGTCGCCCTCCAGCATCTGCTCGGCGACGAACTCGATGCCGTCGGGGCGGACGGCCGCGGCGTCGAGGAACTCCTCGGCCGAGTCCACCCGGGTGGTGTGCGTGCTGCCCGCACCGATCCGCGGCTTGATCACGGCGGGCACGCCGACGAGGTCGAGCGCCTGCGCCGGGTCGTCGCCGATCACCGCGCAGCGGGTGGCCTGGACCCCGGCCTCGGCCAGGATCCTGCGCTGCACCAGCTTGTCGACCAGCGCGGGGACGAGGTCGGGGTCGTGGTGGGGAAGCCCGAGCCCCCGGGCCAGCCGGGCCGTCTCGGCGAGCTGGTACTCGCTGTAGGTGACGATGCCGTCGACCCCGGCCTCCCGGAGCAGCCGGACCCGCTCCTCCGGATCGCGCCCGGTGACGTCGACCACCTCGGCGAGTGCCAGCATGGACGGCCTGGCGGCAGCGGCGCCGGGCCGGTCGAAGTCCGCGACGAAGAGCACGTCGCAGAGCCGGTGGGCAGCGGCCAGGACGTCGTTCGGTGTGGCGGAGCCGAAGTCGTGGACGACCGCGACCCGGGGCGCCTTCCGCGCGTGGCCGGTCACGGGCGCCCCGTCCCGGCCTCGGCCGCCTGCCGTGCCGTGAGGTGCTCCGCGAGGCGCGCCGCCGTCGGCTGCAGGTACAGGTCGCGCAGCGGTACGGACTGCAGTCCCTCCCGGCGCAGGGCCGCGGAGAGCCGCACCGCGAGCAGCGAGTTGCCGCCGAGGTCGAAGAAGTCGTCGTCGGGCCCGACCTCGGGCCCGAGGGTGGCCCGCCAGGCCCGCAGGACCACGTCGGCGAGGCCCTCCTGCGCGGGGGCCCCCTCCTCGGCCGCGGGAGCGGCCCCGGTGGCGGCCTCCGCCGCGGGGAGCTGGTCGGGCTCGGGCAGCTTGGCCCTGTCCACCTTGCCGTTCACGGTGAGCGGTATCCCGGGCACCGCGGTGAGGGTGGCCGGCACCATGTGCTCCGGGAGGACCTCGCGCAGCCGGCGCCTGACCTCGGCCACCGAGCCGGAGGGCCGCAGGACCACGTAGGCGTCGAGGCGCACCCCGGCGGCGTCGCCGTCGCCCTGGTTCAGCACGACGGCGCCCGCCGAGACCGTGGGGTCGTCGAGCAGGACGGAGCGGATCTCGCCGAGTTCGATGCGGAAGCCCCGCACCTTGACCTGGTCGTCGATCCGGCCCAGGTGGTCGAGCCGTCCGCCGGGGCGGAGCCGACCCAGGTCGCCGCTGCGGTAGGCGCGCTCGCCGGTCAGCCGGTCGTCGACGAAGCGCTCGGCGGTGAGCTCCGGACGGTTCAGGTAGCGGTCGGCCACCCCCGCGCCGCCCACGTAGATCTCGCCGGGAACGCCGAGGGGTTGGACGCGGCCCCGGGCGTCGCGCACCGAGAGGGTCCACCCGGGCAGGGCCGTTCCCACCGACCGGGACCCGGCGGCCACCTCGACGGGCGTGACCGTCGAGGTGGTGACGTGCACGGTGGTCTCGGTGATGCCGAACATGTTCACCAGTCGGCACCGGTCGTGCGGCTCGCGCCGGAACCACAGCTCCAGGGAGCGGACGTCCAGCGGTTCGCCGCCGAAGACCACGAGCCGCAGGGCGAGCGACTGCTGCTGGTTCAGGTGCACGTCGCGCAGCGATGCGAAGGCGGAGGGGGTCTGGCTCAGCACGGTGACGCGGCGCTGGACCAGCAGGGCGTGGAACTCCTCGGGCGAGCGCGAGACCCAGTACGGGACCACGACGAGGTGGCCGCCGGTGAGGAGGCAGCCCCAGATCTCCCAGACCGAGAAGTCGAAGGAGCTGGAGTGGAAGAGCGTCCAGACGTCGTCCGGGCCCAGCCGCATGTCCTCGGTGGTGGCCGCCATGAGCGCGCCGACGTTGCGGTGCGGCACGACCACGCCCTTGGGCTTGCCGGTGGAGCCGGAGGTGTAGATGACGTAGGCGGGCGCGTCGGGGTCGTCGGCGGGCGCGGGGGTCGCGGCCGTGGATCCGGTCAGCGCGCCCGGGTGCACCGCGGTGACGCCGTCGGCGGCGGGGAACTCGTCGAGGGTCGTGACCACCAGGCGCAGCCCCGCGTCCTCGGTGGTGTACCGCAACCGCTCGACGGGGTAGCGCGGGTCCATCGGGACGTAGGCGGCGCCGGTCTTGAGGACCGCGAGCAGGGTGACGACCAGGTCGGTGTCGCGGTCCATGCACACGCCCACGAAGGTGCCCGGGCCGGCGCCGCGTTCCGCCAGGGCGGCGGACATCCGCGTCGCCGCCTCGTCGAGCTGCGCGTACGTCAGCTCGCGCGTGGCGTCGGACAGGGCCGTGGCGCCGGGCCGCTCGGCGGCGCGCCGGGCGAAGGCGGCGTGGACGGTGGTGGCCGGCCGGAGGGGCGCGGGCTGCGGCCGTCCGAGGTCCAGGAGGGCCGCGCGCTCCTCGTCGGTCATCAGCTCGACGTCCCCGCTCACCGGGGTCCGGTCGCCGAAGGCGTCGTCCGGCTTGGCGCCGACGAGGGCCGTCAGGCGGCCGACGTGCCGGGCCAGTTGCTCGGCCGCCTCGGGGTGCAGCGCGGCCTCGTCGTAGTCGAGTCGGCCGACGTGGGTGCCGTCCCGCCGCGGGTCCCAGGTGAAGGTCACCGGGAACGGCAGCTCCAGGAAGGGCCGGTAGCCCTCGTCCTGCTCGGACAGCACCACGATGCCCACGGCGGGAACGGGCCGGTCGGCACTGACGGGCGCGGCGGAGGCGAGGGCGTTCTCGGCGTGCCGGACCAGGTCGACGAGGGGGGTGCCGTCGTCGACCGGCAGGTCCACCGCGGCGAACCGGTCGCGGTCCGCGCGGTCGACGGCGAGCAGGCCGACGGTCCGGTCCCGATCCGCGTAGCGGGCCAGCAGGAGGGCGGTGGCGGCGAGCAGGACGGGGGCGGCGGACTGCGGGGCGATCGCCACGGGACCGATCCGCACCGCGCCCGTGACACCCGTGCGCCGCGGGTCGCCCATGCCCCAGGCCGGCGGCGCGGCGTCCGCCGCGGTGTGGCGCGGCAGGTCGCCGGGGAGGGTCAGCCGCTCGGTGTCGTCCGCGGCACCGGCCAGGATCCGGCCGACGAGGTCGAGTCCGGCGCTGTCCGCGGCACGGCGGTGGGCGACGAGGACCAGGTCGACCACGCCGTCGGCGTAGGACAGCAGGACCGCGCGCAGGCGGCCGTCGTGCCGGGTCGCCCGGGAGGCCTCACGGACGCGCAGCGCCTCGGAGGCCGGGTCGGCGGCGGCCGTGGCCACGTCCTCGACCCACAGGCGGAGGTCCGCGGGGAGCGCACCGCTCTCCTGGGCGGCGGCCAGCCGTTCGGCGATCCGGTCGGCGGTGAGTCCTTCGGGCATCCGGCGGACGAGGCCGTGGCACGCGCGGGCGGGCCTCGCGTCGAAGGTCGTCCCCGCGAAGAAGGCGGCCGCGCTGCCGGGTCCGGCCGTCGGGGGCGGGCTGATCCGGGTGGACATGCTGGTCTCCTGGCTGGTGCGGGCGGTGGGCGCGGTCGTGTGGTCGGGTGCGCTCATCGCGTGCTGAATCCGCCGTCGACGGTGACGACGCTCCCGGTCACCTGGCGGGCGTCGTCGCTGGCGAGCCACAGGGCGGCCGACGAGACGTCCTCGGGGTTGACCAGCGCGTTCATCGGCTGGGACTCGAGGAAGGCGGTCTCCTGGTCCTCGGGCGCGACGCCGAGCGAGCGGGCGACCTCCGAGAGCATCCGGCCTTCGAGGGTCGGCTCCTCGCGGACCTGACCGGGGCACAGGGCGTTGACGCGGATCTGCAGGGCGGCGTAGTCGAGCGCCGCCGCCCTGGTCAGCCCGATCAGACCGTGCTTCGCGGCGACGTAGCCGGCGAAGTAGCGGTAGCCCACGAGGCCCGCCGTGGAGGAGATGTTCACGATGCTGCCGGAGCGCTGCTTCGCCATGGACGGGACCACGGCCTTGATCGTCCGCCAGGCGCCCGAGAGGTCGACGTCCAGCATGACGCCCCACTCGTCCTCGGTGATCTCGTGGACGGCCTTGCCCGAGGGGGCCGCGATCCCGGCGTTGTTGACGAGGACGTCGATCCGGCCGAACCGGTCGAGGGCGTCGGCCACGACGGCGTCGACGTCCTTCTGCTGCCGCACGTCCGCCCGGGCGGCCAGCACGGAGGCGCCGCGCTCGCGGCACAGCCGTGCGGTCGCCTCCAGCTGGTCCGGGGTGCCGAGCGGGTAGGGCACGTCGGCGATGTCCGCGGCCACGTCGAGCAGCACGAGGTCGGCGCCTTCCTCGGCGAACCTCAGGGCGCAGGCGCGGCCGAGGCCGCGGGCCGCTCCGGTGACGAGGGCGGTCTTCTGGGAAAGTCGCACGTCAGCTCTCCGTAGCCGCGGGCCGGAGCCGCGAGGCGATCAGTTCGAGCAGGGACTCGGCGTCCGCGTCGAGGTACATGTGGTCACCGGGCACGTCCACGGCGGTGAACGTCTCGGTGGTCGCGTCGCGCCAGTGGTCGGCCGCGTCGGCCGAGACCAGGTGGTCGTCGACGCCGCGGATCGAGGTGATGGGCGCGGCGAGCTTGCGGTCGGAGGTGGGCACGTAGGCCTCGTGCATCTCCACGTCGGCCCGGAGCGCGGGGAGCAGCAGTTCCCGCATCTCCGGGATGTCGAAGGCCGGGTGGGTGTAGCCGGCGAACTCCTGGACGCGGGCCAGGAACGCGTCGTCGTCCAGTCCGGTCGCACGCTCCGACCGGCCGTTCCAGGGCCCCTGCGATCCGCTCACGAACAGGTGGACCAGTTCATTGGTTCCGTGGTCGGCGATCCGGTGAGCCAGTTCGTACGCGAGGATCCCGCCGAGGCTGTGGCCGAAGACGGCCACCGGGCCCTCTCCGGCCGCTTCGAGGGCGGCGGCGAGCAGACCGTCGGCCGCGTCCTGCACGTTGGTGTACGGCTCCTGGTCGACCAGGCGCTCGCGGCCCGGCAGTTGCAGGGGCCGGACGTCGACGCCCTCGACGCCGAGTGAGCGCCAGGGCATGTAGAAGCTGGCGCCTGCTCCGGCGAAGGGCAGGCACAACAGAGGCGTGGCAGGAAGCATCGGGCTCTCGGCTCCGTGGGAAAGTTCGAAGATTGACGGGATCGGTCCGGCACGAGTGTTCGTGCGCGGGCTGCCGGCAGAGCGGCCGGCATTGGTCAATTCCCTGACGAGAAAGACGGCCCGTACCACCTGGGCCGGAAATCGACTGCGCGCCGATTCCACCTCGCACAAAAGAAGACAGTGATGCCGTCAGACAGCCCCCGCGCCGCTCGACAAGCGGATCATGCAACAGGTCGCGGCGGCTGTCGAGGGGTGATTCCGGTGCGGCGGAGGTGCGGCGCCCCTTAGCGCAAATCCAGGGCCGGGGGAACTCTCCGTCCGGCCGAATCGGCCGGACGGGAGGAATTCGGCCGGTCGAGGCGTCGGGAAACGGGACGCGTCGATGCGCCGCGGGGTTTCCGGCCCTCGGTGTCGGCCGGAACCGGCCACCGGAATCCGTCCGGGAACCGGGCCGGTCGTGGCGGCGGGCGGGTCCGCGTGTCCCGCCGGCGGCGCGAGCGGCGCCGGGACCGGTGGGGGGAGCGGCGGGGCGTCCATGGC
>NZ_BSSA01000038.1:15650-75662 GCF_030268885.1 Kitasatospora phosalacinea | reverse complement strand
AGCGGGCGCCGGACTCCTTCTCCTCGCCGGGCTCCGCCGCTGTCAACGCCCTTACCAGCGCCGGGCTGTAGACGGCGCGGACCCGGAAGTTTACGAGGAACCGCCTCTTGATCACGATTCGCGCGTAACGGCGGCTATTTCCCCGGTGGCGTCCGGCCACGATGACGCTTTCGCCGCCGTCGCCCCAGCCCGGCGGTGCGACCCACACCTTCGCCCCCGGCACGAAGTGCCGATGCCCCTTGCGAATCTCTAGCCCGCCTTCGCCCTGGCTGGTCTCCGGGGCGATATTGGCCACGATGCACAGGCCCAGCGGCTCAGGTCCGGTTCCATCCGTCATGACTGCCATCATCGCCAGGCCCGCGCGCGGTGTCGCGTTCTTTTGCGGGCCGGGCTCGCGGCACGGAGCCATCGCGACACCAGGACCGTGCTGGTCGCAGCCATCAACGATCGGCTGTGATCAGCACTTTCAAAACACGCCCTAGGTATCGGTGCATCGCGGCCAGGTCCTCCTCGTCGAACAGCCCACGTGCGAGGCCGCTTTGGTTGGTGACGACGAGCAGGGCGAAGCCGTCGTCCTGGAGAGCGCGCAGCGGTGGTCCGATGCCGGAGAAGAGGACGAGGTCATCGGGGGCGGAGGGGTAGTGGCGGGGTTCGGTGAGGGTGCCATCGCGGTCGAGGAACACGGCCCGCCGTAGCCGACCACGGCCAGCTGTCGGTACCGGTTCACTCTGCCGCACGGCCGCGGAAGATCTCGAACAGTTCGGCGGCGCGGGCTTCGACGGACGCGGCCGTGATGGTCGGCCGGTCGGGCAGGGCTTTGTCGAGCGCGGTCATGTCCGCGCAGGTGAAGTACTGGTAGGCGGCTGTCACGGGGTTCGGTACGAGCTCGACGTGTAGCGGCCGGTCGATGGTCTCGCGGTGCAGTCTCGCGCACCACTGCGCGAGGTCGGCGAAGGAGACGGCGAAGCCGGCGCCGAGGTTGTAGACCGCGGCCGGCACCGGCGGCTGAGCGGTGGCGAGCTGGGCGATGGTGGCGGTGACGGTCTCGACTGGGATGTAGTCGCGGGCAGCAGTGAGGGAGTCGTCGAAGACACGGATCCGGCCGGTGTCCGCTGCTTGGCGCAGGAGTTGGGACAGGATCGAGGCCATGGGGCCCTTGTCGGTCTCGTCAGGTCCGAAGACGTTGGTGTAGCGCAGCCCGATCCAGTCGAGGCCGGTGGTGTGTCGGGTGCGCATCTGCTGGTCGAGGGCGAGCTTGGACGCCGCGTAGGGGTTCAGCGGTCCGGAGCAGCGGCTGGGGTTGGTGTCGGCGTCCTCGGCGATGGGCATGCGGTGGTGGAGGGTGCCGTAGACGGAGTGCGAGGAGGCGTAGATCAGGCGGGCGCCTGCGGCGCGGCAGGCGTCGGCCAGGCGGAGCGGGCCGGCAGTGTTGGTCTCGTCCAGCTCTGGCCCGGCTGTGGCTCGGGTGTCGCTGTTTCCGGCCTGGTGGACGACGGTGGCGTAGCAGCCGGCCGCGACTTCGGCGAGGAGGTCCGGGTCGGCGAAGTCACCGCGGTGCCACCGGGCCATGCCGATGAGGTGGGCCGGGGCCGGGCGCAGATCGACGGCGGTGACCTGGTGGCCAGTGCGGTGCAAGGCAGTCACGGTGTGGCGGCCGATGAACCCGGCTGCGCCGGTGACCAGGACGTCGTTGCCGGGAGTCATCGGGCACCTGCCTGCTGGGTGAGGTGGTTGATCCGGGTAGTGGTGGAGTGGCCGTCCAGGTAGGGCACAGTAACGACTTCGCCGCCCCAGCTCTCCACGAGGTCGGCCTCAGCGATGCGCCGGCCCGCGTAGTCGCCGCCCTTGACCCAGATGTCAGGGCGCAGCTCAGCGAGGATCTTCTCGGGGGTGTCCTCGCCGAAAACGAGTACGCCATCGACGCGGTCCAGCGCCGCGAGCAGCGCGGCGCGTTCCCGCTCGCCGACGACCGGCCGGTCCTGGCCCTTGAGTCGGCGCACGGAGTCGTCGCTGTTGATGCACACGATCAGTGCGTCGCCCAGGCGGCGGGCCTGCTCCAGGAGCGAGAGGTGCCCGGCGTGGAGCAGGTCGAAGCAGCCGCCCGCAGCAACCACCTTCCCGCCGCGTGCCCGTATGCGGCCGGCCAGCTCCAGAGGGTCCGTGCGGTCCGGGGCGGGCGGGGTGGTCAGGGAGGCGGGGCCGCCTGCTTCAACGTAGGCGGTGGCGGTGTCGACGGCCGCTGCGATGGCGTGGGAGGGCAGGCGTCCGGCGGCGAGCATCATGGTGGCGGTGACGGCCAGTTGGTCGCCGGCGCCACAGGAGTCCCCGGCAGCCGGGCGGGCCGGGACGACCAGGGGATGGGCGTCGGGGTCGGCGACCAGGACTGCGCCGTCGCGGCCCCGGGTGATGGCCACCTGTTTGACGGGCCACGCGGTCAGCAGCCGTGCGGCCCGGGCGGTGTCGCCTGTCAGGTCGCGCTGGTCGGCGTGGCACGTGAGGAGGCGGGCTTCGTCCGCGTTCGGTACGGCCAGGGCCGTACCGGGGACCGGTGCGGCGCCCTTGGGATGCGGATCCCAGACCAGCGGACACTTGGTGGCGGCGGTGCTCAGGGCCTGACGCAGGTCGTCGTGGGAGGTGACGCCGCGTCCGTAGTCGCAGACCAGAACGGCCGCGGCCTCGGCCAGCCGAGTGTAGACGGGATCGGGGAGGGGGCCGAGCGGCAGCGGGTCGGCATCCGTGTCGAAGCGGAGCAGGGTGCGGTCGGCGGCGCGGACGCGGGTTTTGACCGGGGTGGTGCCGCTGGTGGCGAGGTCGATGACCTCGATTCCAGCGTCGTCCAGGAGCGCGCGGACCCGAGCGCCGGGTTCGTCCTGGCCGATTCCGCATACGAGGGTGATGCGCCAGCCGGGCTGGCGGGCGGCGAGGATAGCGGCCAGGCCGGCGCCGCCCGGCCGGTCGGTGGCGTGGGCGTCGGCGACGACGGGAACGGGGGCTTCCGGGGAGAGCCGGTCTGCGGTGCCGGTGATGTCGCGGTCCAGCAGGACATCGCCGACGACCACCAGCCGCCGTGCGTGGTCCGGTTGCTCGCCCGTGGCGGGTTCCGGTTCGGTGAGGTGGGTGTCGACGGCCGCACACAGCAGGTGCACGGCGACCAGATGGCATTCCTGGATGGTGGCGACCTGGCCGGCGTCCACGCACACGGCCTGGTCGCTCGCGTCGGCGAGCGGGTTCGGGGCCGGGCCGGTCAGCGCCCAGACGGTCAAGCCGAGCTCCCGGCCCGCGTGGGCGGCGGCGAGCACGTTGGGGCTGGTGCCGGAGGTGGAGAGCAGCAGCAGGACGTCGCCGGTCCGGCCGTGGGCGCGGACCTGCCGGGCGAAGACCTCGTTCGGGCCGTAGTCGTTGGTGATGGCGGTGACCGAGGAGGAGTCGGCGTGCAGGGCGATGGCGGACAGTGGCGCCCGCTCGGCGTGAAAGCGGCCGACCAACTCGGAGGTCAGGTGCTGGGCTTCGGCCGCGCTGCCTCCGTTGCCCGCGACCAGCAGCCGGCCGCCTGCGGGCAGCCGTTCGGCGAGAAGGCGGCCCCACTGCTGGAGTCGGCTGGTGTCGAGCAGGGGTAACGCGGCGGTGAGCGCCTGTATGTGCGCGCGGCCCGGCAGGGTCACGGGGCGGCTCCGTCGAAGGAAGTGGCGGGCAGGGGACGACTTGGTGCCGGGGCGTCCGGCGGTGGCCGACCAGCGCCGGACGCCCTGCGGTTTTACGAACGGGCCGGCCAGTACCGGGCGAACATGGGGCCGTACGTGGCGAGCGCGGCGTCGCGCTCCAGGAGCGGGTAGTCGAGGAGCTTCTCCACGATCCGGTGCTCGGCCAGGAACTGCTCGGCCTGTTGGAGCAGCACGGTGTCGCCCAGCTCGGTCAGGTGCACCCCGTCGCTCCACAGGCTGCCCGGATCGTCCTCGCCGTCCGCAGGGGCGAGGTGGCGGGCGGCTGCGGTGAACGGGGCCCAGACGTCGAGGAAGAGAGCGCCGTGGTCGGCGGCGGCCTTGGCGGCGGCCTCGTTGTAGCGGCCGAGTTCGGTGTTCATGTCGGCCACGGTCTCCGGCGACTCGATGGGCCCGAACGGGGTCTCGGAGATGACGATGATCCGGCGGGTGTAGCCGCTGAGCTGGTCCAGCATCATGTTGAAGTGCCGGGTGTACTCGTCGAGGTCGACCGCCTCGGCCATCCGGTTCTGGAAGCGGCGCCAGACGTCGTTGATGCCGCAGCCGAGGAACACCAGGTCGTAGTCGGTGCCGGTGGTGGCCCGGTCGCCATCGACGATGCCGGCGATGTCCCGGCTGGTGGCGCCGCCCTCGCCGTGGTTACGGAGGTCGAGGCCGACGTGCGGCCAGGCGGCGCGCAGGGACAGCGCGAGGCGGTGGACCCAGCCGCGCTGGTGCCAGCCCTCGACGGTGACCTTCGAGCCGATCTCGGGCAGGTTGGCCTGGGTGGTCATCTGGGCGTTGACCGCCTCCAGGTGTTCCATGATCGAGGTGCCGAAGAAGCCCACGGTCAGGCTGCGCCGGTCCTCGCGCGGCACGCGCGCGCCGTCGAAGCGGCGCCGAACACCGGCCGGGACGCCCGTGGCGACGGTGTCGGGAGCGATGCTGTGGGAGACGACCGCGTTCGCGCCGACGAGCACGTTGGCCCCGATGCGAACGCCGGCGGTGACGGTGACCTTGTTGGAGAGGATCGCGCCGGGTTCGATGACGATCGGCGCGGCCTCGAACCCGGACGCCCACGGCACGAGCTGCCCGGTCGGTACGTGCGCCGCGGTGCGGGGGCGGTGGTTGTGGTCGTGCAGGTCGCACATGTTCGACAGGGCCGCGCCGTCGCCGATGCGGATGCCGGCCATGGCGGAGATGAAGGTGTGTTCTCCTATGGCGACGTCCGCGCCGATGGCGACGGTGGCGCCGCGGTGGACCTGGATGGTGGATCCGCGGCGGATGGAGACCCGGTCGCCGATCGTCAGGTGGGCTCCCTGGTCGATCTCGACCTGGAGGTCGTTGGGCAGGTCGCAGTCGTCGCCGAGGGTGAGCGCCGGGCCGTGCTCGGCGCGCAGCCGTTCGGCGGTGCTCTGAGCGGGGGAGGTTGTGCTGGTCATCGCGGGAATCGGTCCTTCGCTTGCTGCGGATGATGGCCAGGGCCGGGCCTCAACGTACCGGCTGTGAGCGGGTCGTGTCGCACAGTCAGCTACGGCCTGTCCTTGCGGACGAGGAACGGGCCGATCGCGAGGGCGTCGAGCGGGCCGGCGGCGAAGGTGGCGACCGCGTCGCGCGGGCTGCACACGATCGGCTCGGCCTCGTGGTTGAAGCTGGTGTTCAGCAGGGCGGGTGGCCGGCCGGTCTGCTCGGCGAACGCGGCCAGCAACCGGGCGTACGGGTCGGTGTCGTCGCGGGCGACGGTCTGCGGGCGCAGCGTGCCGTCGGTGTGTACGGCGGCCGGGATCAACTTGCGGGCGGTGTCGGTGGCCTGCCGGGCAACGATCATGAACGGGTGCGGGGCGGCGGTGCCGATCAGGTTGGGCGCGGCGTCCTCCAGGAGGGCCGGGGCAAGGGGCCGCCACGACTCCCGGTGCTTGACGCGGTCGTTGATGTGGTCGCGGGTCTGCGTGTGCTGGGGATCTGCGAGGATACTGCGGCGGCCGAGCGCGCGGGGGCCGGCTTCCATGCGGCCCTGGAACCAGCCGACGGTGCGCCCGAGCGCGATATGCCCGGCGGCGGCGGTCGGCAGGTCGTCGCCGTGGTCCCGGTATGCCAGGCCGTAGTCGTCCAGGAGGGCGCGGATGGTGCCCGGGTCGAAGGCGGGGCCGAGGGCGGCGGTGGTCATCGCGGGCCCGGGCAGGGTGAGGTCGCCGCGGCGCAGCGCGACCTCGAGCGCCGCGCCGATGGCGCAGCCGGCATCCCCGGCGGCCGGCTGGACGAACAGCTCCTCTACGCCACGGAGGGCGGCGAGGCGGCCGTTGGCGGAGCAGTTCAGCCCGACCCCGCCGGCCACGCACAACCGGGTGGCACCGGTGGCGGTGAGGGCCTCGCGGGCCAGCTCGGTCAGGCACTGCTCCAGCAGGCGCTGCGCGCTGGCGGCGAGGTCGGCGTGGTCGGGCCGGTAGCCCGTGTCCGGGATGACCCGGCCGCCGGTGTAGGTGCGGGCGCGGCGGTGCGGAGGGATGCCGAGGTCGGTGTACGCGGTGGCGTAGGCGGTCTTGAGGCGGCGGTAGTAGCGAAGGTCGGTGTATTGGTCGTCGACGCTCTCGTCGGGGCGGATTCCGTAGCGGGACAGGTCCAGGTGGTAGCCGCCGGCGCGGGGGGTGAGGAAGTTCAGCTGGTAGCGGTCGGGGTTGCCGTAGCCGGCCAGGCCCATGAGCTTGCCGGAGCTGGTCCAGTCGCCGAGCCCGAGGTGTTCGGCCACGGTCTCGTAGAACCAGCCCAGGGATTGGGAGAAGGGGAACTGGCGCAGGACCTTGCATCCGCTGGTGGTGCCGTGGGCGAGGGTGGCGGAAATGCCGTCGCCGGAGCCGTCGACCACCAGGACGGCAGCCTCGTCGAAGCCGCTCGGGTGGAAGGCGGAGGCGGCGTGCGCGAGGTGGTGCTCGATCACGGTGACCTGGCGGGGTCGGTGGTGGCCGAACAGGGTGGGGTCGAGGAGTTCGGCGATCAGCTCGCTGTCGGTGCAGGTGTCGCTGGGCTCGGGCCAGGTGGGGTTGAAGGCGATGGCGATCTCGTCCACCTGGTCCAGGGTGATTCCGGCCTCCGCGAGGCAGTAGGCGGCGGCCACGGCGCAGGAGCGGGAGTCCTTGTGGTGCTTGCGGCGGGAGAACCGCTCCTCCTCGGCGAAGGCGACGACGTGGCCGTCGATGACCAGGCAGGCAGAGGCGTCGTGGTAGTACGGTCCGCCCAACCCCAGCACGATTCCCAACGCGGATCACTCCTTCTCGCAAGTCGCCCATCCCCGGCACGTGGCCGGGTGCGGGCGGATGGTCAGGTCAGGTGGTCGAGGGTCGCCTTGCGGACGGTGGCCGGGTCGATGGTGTCCATGCAGCCGCCGACCCCGCCGCAGGCGACCTGGTGGGCGCACGGCGAGCAGGCCAGCGTCGAGCGCAGCGCGGTGACGTTGGTGACGTGCTTGGGGATGACCTCGGCGCCGTTGCTTGGCCCGAGCAGCAGCACAGTCGGCTTGGTGTGCGCGAGCGCGAGGTGGAAGCCGAAGGAGTCGCCGGTCACCACCACGTCGACCAGACCCGGCAGTGCGGACGCCTCCTCCAGACTCAGTGGGGCGTACGCGACCCTGGACTCGTCGGCGCCGCGCATCCGCAGGTGCGTCACCAGCGCCTCGCACGCCGCCTGGTCGGTCGGGCCGCCCAGGATCGCCAGCTGCGCGCCGTGGTCCAGGAGCGCGTCGGCGAGGTCAGCCCAGTGCCGGTTCGGCCACAGCTTCGTGGGCAGCGACCCGCCCAGGTTCAGGCACACCCGCGGTCCGGTGCGCTCCTCGAGCAGCCCGGCCGCCCGCCGCCTGGCACCCTCCGGCACCGCCAGGACGTACGGCTCGCCGGCGTACTCGTATCCGGCGACCGCGAAGTACAGCTCCGTCCACGTCTGGACGTTGGTGGTGGTGCGGTAGTCGTTCCAGGTGTTCTGCCGGAAGAACTGCTCCGCGGCCGGGCCCATCGGATACAGGCCGTGATGGGGGCCGCCGAAGGCGAGCCCGGCCTTGTGCCCGGCCTCGATCCGGTCGACCAGCGCCGCCGCCGATGGGGTCCGCTCGAAGGAGTACACCGCGTCGAAGCGGCGCGACGGCAGTTGGGCGGCGGCCTCCCAGTCGTGGACAAGGACCTCGTCCACGTAGGGGTTCATCCGAAGGATCGGAGCGTTCGCCTCGTCGACGAGCCAGGTGACGTGCGCGTGTGGGTGGTCGTCGCGGATCCGCTTGGGCAGCGGGGAGGCGATGAGCATGTCGCCCAGAAGGCCGAGCATCACGATCAGCACCCGGTGATCGACCGGGTCATGGTGCGGGCAGCCGTGGCACGGCCGCCAGTGACGGCAGGGCATCCCGCCCGCGAAGTGCCGACAGTCCGGCCGGATCTCGAAGCTCTCGATGGTGTGGTCGGGCCCGAGGAAGGCGCCCTTGCCCGGGATCTGCTCCGGGATCACTCTCCACCGCCGATCCCGGCGGCGGCGAGTGCGATGCGCAGCACCTGCTCGTCCGTGCTGTCGTCCGGCTGGAACACTTCGGCCAGTGCCCAGGTGCGGGGCGCGACGGCCGCCGGATCCACCCGGTCTCGCAGCACGGCGGTGAAGATGGCCGCCAGCTCGTCGATGCAGTCCTCGCGCATCCCGGCCCAGGTAACCTCCTGCATGCCCAGGCGTAGCCCGGCGTCGGCGGTGATGTGCGGCAGCGGAATCGCGTTGACGACGATCCCGGTCTCGAAGAGGCGGCGGGAGGCCTGCTCGGCGTCCATCAGCGGGGCGATGTCGATCCACAGTTGGTGGCAGTCGGTGAATCCGGCCTTCTCCCCGCATACCGTGAACCCGCGCTCGGCCAGCTTCGCGCCCAGGCTCCGGGCGTTGGCGACGGTGGCGTGCGCGTACTGCCGGCCGCGGGCGTCCATCTCGGCGGCGGCTACGGCCAGGGCGACGACGTCGGCCGGGTGATGGTGGGAGACGAAGTGCGAGGCATGCTCGTCCAGCCGGGCCGCGAGACTGGCGTCGTTGGTGGCCAGCAGGCCCTTGTGCGGGCCCGGGTAGGTCTTGTGAGTGGAGCCGCCGAAACTATCCGCGCCCTCGGCGAGCGGGTTCTGCCAGGCGCCTCCGGCGATCAGGCCCAGGGTGTGGGAGGCGTCGTAGTGGATCACCGTCTCGGGGCCGACCACCTCCCGAAGGCCGGGCAGGTCCACAGGGAACAGGCACATGAACGCGTCCAGGTACACCAGCTGCGGCCGCGGCTCGGTCTCAAGTAGGCGGGCGAGGGCTTCCAGGTCGGGGGTGCAGGTGGCCGTGTCAACGGGCAGGTCGCGCATCTGCAGTCCCAGCCGGGTGCCGATGAAGCGGGTCGAGCCGTGCCCGCCGTCGCGCTCGGCGAGGTTGAACGCGGTCGCACCGGGGTCGGCCAGCGCGGACAGTGCGACCGTGAGCGCCGACACCCC
This sequence comes from Kitasatospora phosalacinea, assembly GCF_030268885.1. Classification (GTDB taxonomy): domain Bacteria; phylum Actinomycetota; class Actinomycetes; order Streptomycetales; family Streptomycetaceae; genus Kitasatospora; species Kitasatospora phosalacinea_C. The sequence goes on along the minus strand of NZ_BSSA01000038.1, from coordinate 66,487 downwards.
GGATACCGGTTTGAGGTTTACATGCTCGGCCCCCAGCTGCGCGCCCAGCCGCTGTGCGGCGGCCTGCTCAACCGCGACGAGGTCCTGGCGGCCCGGCCAGGCCCAGTTCTCGGTCCCGTCTCCAGGGAAGGCGTAGCGGACGGCGGCGTCCATCAGGTGCGGGATGCGGGCAGCCAGCGACAGTCCGTTCTCGCTGGGCACCAGGTGCAGCCGGTGCCGGCCGGCCGCGTGCTGGGCGGCGGCCTGCTGGAGGACGGCGAGTGCGTCGGGCGGGGTGCGGGTCACGAAGCGGGCTCCTGGTCGAGGGCGAAGGACAGCGGGTCGATGGGAGCCTTGGCAGGCCGGTGGCGGAACCGGGTGGGCGGGCCGTCGGGCAGCTGTGGAAGCCCGCGATACAGAACGGAGGTCATGACGGTCAGGGCCATCAGTTCGGCGAGCGGCCGGCCCAGGCAGGCGTGCGCGCCGCCGCCGAACGCCCACAGCCGTGACCGGTGGGCCTGCTCGGCGACGAAGCGGCCCGGCCGGAAGGCGTAGGGCTCCGGGAAGGTGTCGGGGTCGAAGTGCCCGGCGGACGGTGAGTAGGCCACCCGCGTGCCCGCCTCGATCCGGTGGCCGCCCAATGTCACGGGGCAGACCGTCTCCCGCATCGACAGCAGGTTCGGCGAGTGCAGGCGCTGGGTCTCGGCGAGCACCGACTTCAGCACCGGCAGCGCGTCGCGTCGCACCAGCAGGTCCGGCTCCGCCGACACCGCGCGGGCCTCCGCTGCCGCGAGCCGGGCATGCTCCGGGTGGTTGGCAAGCTCCACCAGGCACCAGGTGGCCAGGCTCGCCGTTGTCTCCCGTGCGGCGATCAGCAGCGCCAGCAGATGGTCCGCCAGCGGCCCCGCTGCCGCCGGGGCGTCATCGAAGGCGGCCACCAAGCCGGCGAGTGCCGAGTCGGCAGACGCGACCCGGATGGCCGCGGCGGCCCGCCGGGCGAACAGATCGTGCAGTCGCCGCCGCGCGGCGCGCCCCGCCCAGTACCGCGCGGTCGCGAACCTGGCCGGCCCCGGCGGCGCGCCGGTCGCCCCGACGAACCGCTCGAAGTCAGAGGCGAACGCCGCCGCGTCCGTCTCCCCCGGCACGATCCCGAGCAGGGCGCGGGCGCTCATGGAGCCGGTCAACTCCCGCACCTCCCGGTGCAGATCCCGCGTACCGCGCTGAGCCCACCGGGCCGCCACGGGGGCGGTCACCTCCAGCAGGGCCGGCACGAAGCAGGGCAGCGCCCGCCCGGACAGCGCGGTCCGCAGCCGACGCCGCGCCTCGCCGTGGCCATCCCCGGTGAGGTTGAAGAGCGCATGACCGAACAGGTCGTGCACCAGAGGGGTGTTGAGCACCTCCAGGTGGCCGCGCTCGGCTGCGAAGAGCTCACCCAGCCCGGCCCAGGTGCCGACCAGCACGGTCTCCATGCCGTCGACCGCCATCCGGAACACCGGCCCGTGCTGGCGGTGGCCCTCGTCCAGAACACCGAGCGGGTCTGCGTCGAAGCCGCGGGCCGTGTGCCGGGGCGGTAACCCGTCCGCCGTCGATGGGACGGTCCGTTCAGACACCGGAGCGCTCCAGGACGTTCAGCTGCTGCGCCGCCCGGGCGGTGATGGCGGCGTGGTCGAGCGCGATCACCTCCAGCGGCGGCCGGCAGGAGCAGTCCGCGGGCAGGTCGGCCGCATCGCCGCTCTCCCCGAACCGCATCAGCGCATCCACCACCTGGTCCGCGCAGGACAGGCACGCGTCGGGGAAGACAGACTCGAAGTCCGTGCCGCGCAGGTTCACGCACGCGACCCGCACCGCGAGCCGCTCGTGGACCCGGCGGACCGCCTCCACCACCGTCCACAGGTTCGGCGGCGTGTACTGGCCGGCCTGCCACAGCTCCCACGCCACCGTGTTGCGCGACACCCGCGTCGGGCACAGCGTCATCCCGCGCACGCCGAGACCGGTCAGGTAGTCCACCGATTCCACCACGTCGGTCACCGCCTCGCCGTCGGTCAGGAACGGCGGCTTGATCATCAGGTAGATCTTCGGGTCCACCCCGAGGTGGGCCATCACCGCGAGCGCCCGCTCGAAGGATTTCTGGGAAACGCGGGTGTTCACCAGCGTCTCGCGCACAAGCTCGTCGGCGGACTGCAGCCCGATCCCGATCTCCAGCTGCACTCCGCCCAGGGCCTTCACGAACGGGGCCAGCACGGGGGCGGTGACGAACTGTGGCAGCGACTCGACCACGAGACGCTTCACCCCGGCCGCCGCGACCAGGCGGGCGATCTCGACCTGGACGTCGCGGGGGATCTCGCGCGGGGCGAAGAAGCTGCCGTCGTTATAGAGGGAGAGCACCTCGTAGGCGGGCTCGTTCTCGGTCCGGGCCAGCGTGCGCCGTACCTGGTCCAGAAGACTCTCGGGCGAAGTGCCGCCGTCGATACCGTAGTTGTTGAAGTTGGTGAACGGGCACATCGTGCACGTCGGCACCGAGCAGCCGCCGGACATGATGATGACCTTCTTGCGGCCGACCAGCTCGCCGCTGGGCAGCCGGATCTTGTCGTAGTCGGTGAACCGCGGCTCAGCCGGCTTCGTCTGAATCCCGGACGTGCGCAGACGCAGCGACAGATCACCGATCCGGCGCCGAAGGTCGCCCACGGACACCGGAACGTCAAGCGCGTGCTCAGGCATGAAATGCCCCCCATTTTCCCAGTTGATCAGCCGGTGCTGTGGACCGGCGGCTCGCGGAGCAGCCGTCTATGAACGCGAAATCTGATCCAGCAGTGCGCCTGGCCGCCGGAGTCCGGGGAGCGCACGTGACCCGCGCGGATGGTTAGTCGAACAGGCTTCCCAGCAGGGCGCCCTGGCCAGACTGGAGGATGTGGGCTGTCGCCAGCGGCATCCAGAAGCATTCGAGCCGAGTCGGATCCTGCTCGCCGTCGTGGTTCTCCTGGCTCATCCACCGCTGCGGGGTGGGTTCGGTCGGCTCAAGGTGGAAGACGTGGCGGTGCTGGATCTCGAAGCGGTACGGGCTGAGGTCGTAGGTGGTCTCACCGAGTTTTCGCACGATCTTGAGGCCAGCGAGCCCCGTCTCCTCCCGAGCTTCACCCAGAGCTGCGGCCTCCGGTGTCTCGTCTGTGCGGATGCTGCCGGCGGGGACCTGGATACCGACTTCCTCGTAGCTGTAGTCGGTGTGCCGGAAGACCAGCAGCTTCCCGTCGCGGACGATGTAGACGAGGACCTTCTCCTTGGTGACCTTCCCGGGCATCGGGTACCTCCAGTACGAGGGATGGATGACCAGAACCCCAACCGGGCCCGGGTCGCCTCCCGGGCCAACCCCTGGGCCGGGTTGCTGGGAAGCCAACGCATCTGGGCGAGCTGACATAGAGTCATATTTCGCCCCAAGGCGATACAGTTCCGACGCCATCCTCCGAGAGCCATAGGCGCAACGGCCCCTCGACGGCGGGTGAGTGGGCAGTCGGCGCACAACAGAGGAGGCGCGTGAGCGTGACAACGGTGACCACCGGTCCGGCGATGGGCTTGTCCGTACGTCCTTATGAGGCGGCCGACCAGGACGCGGTTCTCGCGTTGGTGAACGCTGACCGACTCACGGGTCAACCTGAGAGCACCGCGAGCATGTTGGCCGACGCACTGGCTGGCAAGTCGCAGGTGGACGCCGGATGGTGGGAGGAGCTTGACGCCCCGAGCACCGACATCGTCCATGACGCTTCCGGACGAGTACTGGGGGTCATTTCGTACGCCGTTCGCTCCTCGGACGGCACTGGGCTCCTGCTGTGGCTGCACTGCCGGGAAGACCAGGCCATCGCCAGCGCGCTGATCACCCACGTGGTGCGCGAGCTCGGCGACCGCATGATCCTCGCCTTCGAATTCGCATCCGCGCTGACGCTCGGGCTGGAGGGCCTGCCCGTAGGCCACCGCCCCGAGACCCGCCAGGCGCTCGAGCTGGCCGGGTTCTCGGGCCGGAACCTTTGGCGCTACATGCACTCCCCACTGCCGATCGCGGGCCTGCCACACACTGCCTCCTACACGGTGAGCGAGTGCGAGGAGCCACCTGGAAAGCAGCTGGAGATCCGCGGTGACAACGGTGAACTGATGGCCGAGGCGACGATCGGCCGACCTGTCGCAGGGATCGGCGTGCTGTGGTGGATCAGCGTGACCCCCGCGCACCGCGGGCGCGGTCTGGGGCCGGCGCTGATGGGGTCCTGCCTTGACCTTCTCGCGGGCCTGGGGGCGAGCGAGGTCATCCTGTTCGTGGACGACGACGCCCCGGCCGACGATGTTGAGCGAAGCCGGGCCGCCGCGAATCTGATGTATGACCGAGCAGGCCTGGTTGAGGTCGATCGCCTGTGGAGCTTCTCGCGACGTCCTTGAACTTCCGCACGGTGCACCTTGGTTCAATGTGCCGCTCCGATCGTGGGTGCATCAGTGGGGTTGTCATCGCAGGTCGGCGCCGTGCTCCAGGGCGCCGGCCAACCAGCGCTCGATGGCTGCCACCACCAGGAGCACGGCCGCGTCCCGCTCGATCGCCAGAGCGGCCGGGTCGATCAGCCCGGCCTCCACGCAGATCGGCGCCTTCCGCCCTGTTTCAGCCTGCAGACCGAGGGCGGCGGTGAAGTACTGCTTGCGCTGGGGTAGCGCATGGACGGTTCCGCTGGGAAGCAGCCGAACCACTTGGGCCTTGCAGCGCTGATAGGCGCTGGGAAGGCCCGGGTGGTACCGGTCGCCGATCGGCAGCGCGAGGGCCGCGGCGAGGAACCCCGCGTGCAGGAACGGCGAGGCCTCCGCCACCCTCCCCGCTGGCGGGATGATTTCGCGGGGCAGCAGCGCGTCGCGGGCGTCGGCCTGGGCCCACGTGCGCCCGGCCGAGGCATGGGCAGCGACCGTGCCGTCCACCCATCTCCTGGCCCATTCGGTAGCCGCCTCTCGAAACGGCTCCGCGAGCACAGCGGACGCCACGGGATCACACCAGGACGGCCAGTTGGCGGCCCAGTAGGCCCGTGCCCGAGCCTGACGAGGCAGCAACCCCGCCGCCAGCGCGACGACTTCCCCGAACGCTCCCGGGCCCGAGCGTGCCATGTCGCTCACATACCGCACAGCGCCTCGCACCCCACGCCGTCGGGCTACCTCAGCAGCGGCGAACCGCGGGACGCCCAACAGCTCATCGGCACCGTCCCCAGAGAGCAGCATCGCGCACCCGAGCGAGTGCGCTGTCTCTGCCGCCGCCGCGTTCACCTCGGGCAGCGCATCCAGCCGTGGCCCCGCTGCAGTCCACGCCGGCTCGGCGCGATCCCGCGCGGGGTCGAGCACGACGAGGTCCATCGGAAGCCTCAGCGCATCCACCAGTTCGTGGACTACAGCCGCAGCGCTACTGCCGGCATCGTCGCGCAGGTCCGTGGTCAGTGCCACTACACGGCGATCGTCGGCAACCCGCAGCACGTGGAGCAGTACTGCGAGCGAGTCCAACCCGCCGGAGACCAGGACCCCGATCGTCTGCGTGCCCTCGGTGAGCTCGCGGACAGAGGCGGTGAACGCCGACCTGAGATCAGCGGCCTGCGCCTGCGGTAGGGCGACGGGAACCCGGTGAACGTTCCGCCAGGGCGAGGCCGGGATAAACTCGCCCAGCATCGCCGGAGGCGCCAGGAGCAGGGCCAGCGCAGATAGGTCGACCACGGGGACAGGGCCCGCCAGACCCAGCGGGTCAGCTGACCTCCGGCCGGCCCCGTCCTCGAACATTGGCAGGAGACTCACCTGCGGCGCAGTGCCAGGAGGCCGCGAGTCAGATCCTGGACGAACGCCCAGGCACCCTGGGTAGCCCCGCCTCCCGGGCTCCCCTTACTCCCCTTGCCATGCTGCCCGTCGCCGGGCACTGACTTCGTCGACATGAACACCCTCCCCGATCATCAGAGTTACCGTTCGATCCCTCACAGTGACCGCATGGCGATCCGTCCATGCTGGCAGCCGACGCGAGGACGGTCGCGACCCCGTCCCAAGACGTCCCGGAGACGTCCCGGGCGAAACGGCGTCAAACCAACCGACCTGACCTCCCTTCAACTTCGCACAACAGAAAGAACTTCAGAGGACGGTCCTTCCCCAGCGGCGGGATCCAGCTAGCACGGTCCATGCGGACTCCGATCGTCCGACGCCTGCGCCTCGACTGGCCTTTCGTCCTCGGTGCACCGGTCCATCCGGCGAGCACCAGGGAACCGCTGCGAACGAACTTTGAACAGAGCAGAATTGATGCATCGATGAGGCATTCATGTGGCAAACCCGCGTCTGGCCTGGCAACTTCGGCAGCCGACAGAGTCCTGGCGCGGACAGGGGGCAGGTCATGGGGGTTAAGCGCGACCGGTTCATCGCGCAACGCGCGAGCGCGGGGTTCACCCAGGAGTCCCTCGCGGCCGCGATGGGGGTCGACCGGACGACGGTCGGCCGGTGGGAGCGCGGTTCCGCTCTCCCGCGCCCGTGGCAGATGGCGAAGCTCGCCAGAGTGCTAGGGGCTAGTACGAGCGAACTCGCCGCACTGCTGTCACCTCTCGAGCAGGATGTATTGGCCGACAACACGACGTCGGCGCGAGGAGCCTCGCTGCTCGGTGAAGGCGTACAGCGTGTCACGACGCCGGAATGGAACGCGCCCAACCTCGATGGCCACACAGTCGGCGCCGCGTCGATGGCGCTGATGGACGGCGGCGTCCGGGTCGGCTGCCGGACCGCAGATGGGAGGATCATCTTCGTGACCATGCCGCGTAGAGCCCTGCTGCGGGGCTTCACCGCTGCTGCGGGTGCCACAGCGCTGTCGGGTCTCGCGGCACCCGAGGTCCAGGCAACCCCGCCCGTCCTCTCGCCGGATATCCACCCGGTCGAGAACATGAGGTCCCTGCGCAGGTCGCTGGTGGAGTGTGACAACGTCCTCGGGCCTCGCGAGGTCGTCTCCACGGCGCAGGAGCACGTTCGCCTCATCCAGCACCTTCGCCGCGAGGCGTCCGGCCGGGACCGGCACGACCTGCTACAAGTGCAGGCCGAGTACGCCGAGTTCTGCAGCTGGCTGTACCAGGACAGCGGCGACCACCGTGCCGCCCAGTACTGGGCGGACCGCGCCGTCGACTGGGCAAGCGCCTCCGGAGACCAGGACTTGACCGCCTACATCATGGCCCGGAAGTCCCAGCTCGCCGGTGACATGCAGGACTCGATCGAGGCCATCGACCTCGCCGCCTCAGCCCAGCGCCTGGCCGGCTCGAGAAGCCGGCTGAGCGCCATGGGCGCGGTCTACGAGGCCCACGGACACGCGCTGCTCGGCGACGAGCGGACAGCCCAACACACCTTCGACCAGGCACTCTCATTGCTCACCCGCCCACCCGAGGCACCGGTCGGCCGTGGCCGCTGGCTGAACGAGGCGTACGTCGAGGCTCAACGGGCCCGGTCGTTGTCGTCATTGGGACGCCACCGCGATGCGGTAGTCGGCTTCGAGAAGGCAATCCGGTCCCTGCCCGCGACCTACCGTCGTGATCGCGGTGTCTACCTCGCCCGCTCGGCCATCGCCCAGCTGTCCATCGACGGCCCGGAGCAGGCAGCCGTCACCGCCTGCACGGCGCTGTCGATCGCGGCGACCACCGGATCGGCCCGGATTTTCAACGAGTTGGCCAATCTGGACGCGTTGCTGCGAGGGTGGCGGGGAGTGCCCGAGGTCGTGCAATTCCAGCAGGCACTCGACAGCCTCCTGGTTCATGAAGTGTGATCACCACAGACCGATGCTGCGTACCTGAGAGAACGGACCTCATGATGCCCTCCCGCCCCTTCGTCCTGCTGAGCGTCGCCACCTCCGTCGACGGCCACATCGACGACGCCTCGCCCGAGCGTCTTCTGTTGTCGAACGCTGAGGACTTCGATCGCGTCGACCAGGTCCGGGCCGAATCCGACGCCATCCTCATCGGTGGCAACACCCTCCGCAGCGACAACCCCCGCTTGCTCGTGAACAGCGAGAAGCGCCGGGCTGACCGGATCGCAGCTGGCAAGACGGAGTACCCGCTCAAAGTCACCATCTCCGCCAGCGGCGACCTGAGCCGCGACCTCAAGTTCTGGCACTTCGGCGACCAGAAGGTCGTCTACACCACTGACGCTGCAGCACCGAAGCTTCGCGACACCCTCGACGGCCTGGCCGACGTCGTCAGCACCGGCCCCACCGTGGACTTCGGCACGCTGCTCGACGACCTTGCCACCCGCGGCGTCGAGCGCCTCATGGTCGAGGGCGGCGGGCAGATCCACACCCAGTTCCTCTCCCAGGGGCTGGCGGACGAGATCCACCTCGCCATCGCTCCGCTGCTCGTCGGCGACGCCGCAGCACCCCGCTTCCTCCACCCGGCCGACTACCCGGGTGGCAGTGGCCGGCGGATGAAGCTTCTCGGGTCGGAGCAGGTCGGCGACGTGGTGGTGCTGCGATACGCGCCCAAGACCGAGGCCAGCTGATCCAGGTTGCCAGCCCGATGCCACCATGTGCTGTCCAGCCCCGGAGCGCTCATCGAGCGCGCGCACCGCTGTGGTCTGCAGGTTCGTCCAAGCCCCGGCCGACGGGTAGCCTACGGGCAGGCCAGCAGCGATGCCAGGAGGACTGCGCCGCATGACCGACAACGGCACCGGGCTGGCGCCCGCGTGGGTGGCCCAGACCGTGGTGACCTATGACGAACTCTGCTTCGCGCAGGGCGCACTGTGGTGGCTGCAGTCCGATCCCGACCATGGTGGACGCCAGCGACTCATGCGCAGTTTCGCTGGCTCAACCCTGTCGGTGACTGCGCCGGAGTTCTCGGTCGGTGGTCAGCTTCACGCCTATGGCGGCGGTAGTTTCGTGGTGGCGCCGGACGGCGTGTGGTTCGTGGATAACGGCTCTCTCTTCCACCTTCCCACGGGCGGGACTCCGGTGTGCGTCGCGACTGGCGACGATCAGGTGCAGTACGGGGATCTCTCGCTGTCCTGGGACGGGCTTCCGTTGGCGGTCCGCGGTGGCGACTCGGCCGACGAGATCGTTTCTGTGTCCAGGACGGGGCACGTCGAGGTCTTGGTCCGCTCCTCCGGGTTCCTGGCCAGCCCGCGGCTTGCGCCGGGCATGCTGGCCTACCTGGAGTGGGACCGCGACCAGATGCCGTGGGACAGCTCCCGGCTGTTGCTGGCAGCCGTCCGGCCAGGCGTGGTAGAGCCGGGCGTGGTCGTCGCTGGCGATTGGCAGGAGTCCGTAACGCAGCCATCGTGGGGGCCGGGCGGCCGACTGCATTTCATGTCCGACCGGACGGGCTGGTGGAACCTGTACCGGTGGAACGGCGTGGCGGAGGCCATCGCCCCGGTCGACGCGGACTGCGCCCCTGCGCCGTGGGAGGGCGGGTACCAGTCGTACGGTTTCACGCCGCGCGGTGAGGTCGTGCTGACCGCCACGGACGGGATCGCCACCGAGCTGCTGCTCGTCAACGGGACTGACCGACGCCGCATAGCGTCGAACCTCACATCGATAAAGCCCTATGTCGCCGCCACGGGAACCGCGGTGGCAGTGATTGGGTCCACGGCAAGCAGTTCCCCCTCGATCTGGTCGGTCGACCTCGCGGCCGGGTCGGACGGTCGTGCCAGCCTGGTGGTACCAGAGCCGCCGTCCCCATCACCCTGGACGGTTTCACCGCCCTCGGTGGAGACCGTCGAGACGGTCAACGGGCCACTGCGCTTCCTGCTCCACCGCCCGGACGACACCGGGGCGGTGCCGCTGATCGTCCGGGCTCATCCCGGGCCGACCGATGATGTCCCCCTGCGACTGGACTGGACGACGCAGTTCTTCATCAGTCACGGCTTTGCGGTCGCCGAAGTCCTGTACCGGGGCAGCACCGGACAGGGACGAGCCTTCCGGCAGTCGTTGCACGGCCATTGGGGTGAGTACGACGTCGACGACTGCGCCGCTGTCGGCGAGCATCTCCTCGCGGCCGGCGTTGCTCTGCCCGGAGCCTTGTTCATCAGCGGGGCCAGTGCCGGTGGGTACACCGCACTCCAGGCCGCGTGCCGGCCAGCTCCCTTCAGCGCGGCGACGGCCACGTCGGCGATCATCGACCCGGCCCGATGGGAGAGGTCCGTGCCGCCCTTCCAGCGTCCGCATGCAGCGGTACTGCGCGGGCCTGCGGGCGCGGCGGCACCCGACCGTGTCCGGGTTCCTGTTCTGGTGATCCACGGCACGGCTGACACGATTACCTCGGCCAGCGAGGCGAGGCACTTCGCCGGCGCCCTGTCTGCTCGGGACCGGAACCACGAGAGCCTGTTCCTCGCAGGCGGCGACCACTACCTGTCGGATCCCGCGTCACGGCAGCATGCGCTCGGTGCCGAACTCGGTTTCTACCAGCGCATCATGCGCCGCGGGAGAGGGTGATCGCGACGCGGTCGGCCTCGGGCAGCACTGCCCGTGTGAACTCCCGCAGGTCACGCACGGGCGCGTAGTCGGCGTGGGCCTGGAGGTCGGCGAGGACGCCGGCCACACGGTCGATACACCGACCGGAGCCGGTTCTGGCAGCGTACGTGACGGCTTCCCGGCCGACCGCGCACGCCTGGTCCAGGTCTCCGGTGCGCAGCCAGGTGGAGGCGAGCAGGGCAGCGTCGATGGCGAGCCTGCGGACCTTGTCCTTGCCGACTCCTTGGAGGGCGTCCGTCAGCTGGGTTCTTGCGGCCGGTGCGCGGCCGAGGTCGTGGAGGGAGTGTGCGATTTCGTCGGCCAGGTATGCGTGGGTGAAGTATCGGATCCAGGTCGGTTCGTCCCCGTCGGCGACATCGAGCAGTTCCTCGGCCTGCCGGATCAGCTGGGTCGCTTCAGCTTCGCGTTGCATGCGGGCGTTCGCGCGGGCGAGGACGGCGGTGATGGCTGCCCGGGTGGCGGGGCTGGCTGCGGTGCCGGCCGTAGCGCGGGCTGAGGAGGCCCAGCGCAGGGCGACCTCCGGCTGGCCGCAGTGCAAGGCGAGGTGTCCGAGGTTCACGGCGACCAGGTAGGAGCCGTATGCCTGGTCGTTAGTGGCGGTGGTGAGGGTCAGGGCGCGTTGGTAGTACGCCTGAGCACGGACTGGGCTTCCGGTGTCGACGGCTTGGTATCCGGCGAGTTCGCAGAATCCGGCGGTGAGTCTGGCGCGGTTGCGGGCGACCTCGTCGTCGGCGGCGGGGCGGCGGAGCATGGCGTCGAGTTCGGTGTCGATGTAGTCGCGGACCTGTCGGGCATAGTGGCGGGCGCCGTGCGTGTGGTCGAGCTGGCGGAACATGGCGAGCATGCCCTCAGCGACACCGACCTCCTCTTCGGTGACCCACGGCGTCTTCCCGACCCCATGACCGGTCGAGTTTGCTGCGGCCCAGTCGCCGATCAGCGTGTCCACGTCGGCGAGTTGTACCGCATTACCGTTCGGCAGGCGATTGGGTCCTGGTTGTAGCTCTGCCTGGCTCGTGGGTCCGGGCGAGGACTCCGCTGCCATCTGCTCACAGGTTAGCCGCAGCAGCCTGTCGAGTTCCGCAGCCCCGATGTTCAGCAGCTTCGCAAGCTTGGGGCGTTGCCAGGGCCGCGGCTCGGCCTTGCCCCGTTCCCAGCGCGCCACAGTGGTTCGCTCAACGTCCATCGCGGCGGCAAGTGTCTCCTGCGAGTGGCCCGCTGCCATTCGCTGCAGGGCAAGTGCGGTGCGCTTCTTGACCACCATTGGCTGATTCCCAAACTCTGTCGACGCGACAAAGACCCAGCTCAGCAGGCACTTTGTCGCAGTAATGCGCCATCAGTGCGTCAAGTCTGCTCTGTTCTCCAGCGCTTCGTGCTGCTTCTGTATGACTCGCCGCCGGAAGTCGGGCATCCGGGCACCAACCCCAGTCCTGACCTGTGCCCATTTGCCGCTGCGTGGAACCCGGTTGGCCAACGTTCGATCTGAACCCCGGTTTCGGGGAGCGACAGTCTGTCATGCCCATGAGAGGGAGGATTCGGCCACCATGAACACCGCACGTCCGGCGCGGCCGGCGTACCACCCTGCCGGGCTCGACGAGGAGCTGCGGACAGCGGTGGACGACCTTCAGGCGGGGCGCTGGCTGTCGACGCAGCGTTTGCTGGCCACAACCGGGCAGGACTGGGCGCGCCGCACTTCCCGGACGCAGGTGCTCGCGCTGGTCGCTGCCAGGTCGACGGTGCTTTCTCGTTGGAGGTGCGAGGAGCCGGAAGACCCGGGGCTCTCCATCCTGAAGACCCGCGTCATGGTCGAGCACGCCTTGATGGCGGCGGAGGCTCAATCACCGGAAGCAGTTCATCTGGAGCAGGCCGCGCGGGAGTCGTGCTGGGAATCCGCGCAGGCGAATCCCTCAGACCCAGTGCCATGGGTTTGTCTCCTCGCGCTGGCTTCACTGGATCCACGCCAGCATCGCCCCGAGCACGGGCTTCGCTCATCAGATCCACTGCTGCCGACTGGACCGTGGGGCCTGCTCGACGAGGCGCTCAAGCGTGATCCCGGCAACAGGGAGTCTCACCACCGCATGCTGCGGTACTGGACCCGCATCTACCGGCCGGCGGCAACCGACTTCGTCCACAGAGTCGTACCGGCCGCTCGGGACGGTTCTCCGCTTGCAGCGCTGCCGCTCTATCTGTCGGTCGATCAGTACCGCAACGAGAGACGCAAAGATGCGGTGCGTCGCCAATGGCTTCGGGAACCTCACTTCTCCCGGAGTGTGCGGGCGTACGCAAGCTGGGTTGAGGCGGAGCCCGGTTCATGGCCGGTCGTCGACCTCAGTTATCTCGCCCATGCGCTGTGGGCGTCGGCCCAGATGGACGCGGCCGTGCAGGTCTTCTCGGCCCTCGGACCCTTCGCCTCGCGCGCTCCCTGGACCCACCTCGCCGACTCGCCCGAGAAAGGGGAAGAGCTGCTGCTCACCGCCCAGCTCCAGGCGCACGCCGGCCGCGCGACCGCATCGGCCTGACCCGCCCGCTGCCTGCCCGTCCACGGCTCTCACGTCCCCCTCGCCAACGGAGGTTCTCCCGATGTTCCCTGCCCACACCACCCCATCCGCCGACGAGGAACAGCTCCGCCGGCTCGGCTACGAGCCCAGACTGACCCGCCGAATGGGCGAGTTCGGCAACTTCGCCATCAGCTTCTCCGTGATCAGCATCCTGTCCGGGTGCATGACGCTGTTCGCCTTCGGTCTGAACACCGGGGGTCCGGCGGTGATGCTGTTGGGCTGGATCGGTGTCGGGTTCATGGTGTTGCTGGTCGGCATGGCGCTGGCCGAGGTCACCTCGGCCTACCCGACGTCGGGCGCGCTGTACTTCATGGCACACCGGCTGGGCGGCCCACGGTGGGGCTGGTTCACCGGGTGGCTGAACCTGCTGGGCCTGGTCGGTGGGATCGCCGGCATCGACTACGGCGCCGCCTCCTTCGTCGGGGCGTTCCTCAACCTCCAGTGGGGCTACTCGCCGACACCGGGTTCCCTGTTCGGGATCTTTCTGGCGATCCTGGTGCTGCACGCCACGCTGAACCTGCGGGGTGTGCGGGTGGTGTCGCTCCTGAACGGCATCTCGGTGTGGTGGCACATCGGCGGCGTGGCGCTGATCGTCGGCGCGCTGACGCTGGTTCCCTCTCACCACCAGGACACGACCTGGGTGTTCAGCCACTTCGTGAACAACACCGGCTGGTCCAACCCGATCTACGTCAGCGCCCTGGGGCTGCTGCTGGCGCAGTACACGTTCTCCGGGTACGACGCCTCGGCGCACATGTCCGAGGAGACCACGAAGGCGTCGGTGTCGGCGGCCCGGGGGATCGTGCGGTCGATCTGGGTGAGCTGGATCGCCGGGTTCGTGCTACTGGCCGGGATGCTGTACGCGGTCCAGGACTACGACGGCGTCCTCGCCTCGGCGACCGGTGCCGCGCCGGCACAGATCTTCCTCGACGCTCTCGGACTGACGGGCGCCAAGGTGCTGCTGGCCGTGGTGATCCTCGCCCAACTGTTCTGCGGGAACGCCGAGACCGCGGCGGCGAGCCGGATGGTGTTCGCGTTCTCCCGGGACGGGGCGCTGCCGGGGTCGGGGCTGTGGAGCCGGGTGTCGGAGCGCACGGGGACGCCGGTGGCTGGGGTGTGGCTGTCGGTCACGGTGGCGGCGGTGCTGGCGCTGCCGGCGCTGTGGAGCCCGGTGGCGTACGGGGCGGTGACGGCGATCAACGTGCTGGGCATGACGCCGGCGTACGCGGTGCCGGTCTACCTGCGGCTGCGGGCCGGGTCGCGGTTTCAGGCCGGGCCGTGGCACCTCGGGCGGTGGAGCCGGCCGGTCGGTGTCGTGGCGGTGTGCTGGGTGGCGGTGGTCACTCTGCTGTTCTGCCTGCCGCAGGCGTACCCGGTCACCGGTGACACCTTCAACTACGCGCCCGTCGCTCTCGGCGTCGCGCTGGTGGGGGCGTGGGCGTGGTGGCGGACGGCGGGGCGGACCTACAACCCGCCGGTCCAGTCCAACGCTGAGCTGGCCGAGCTGACGATCGGGGTCGTGTGATGGCCCGCAAGCGATCGAAGCAGGCCCGGACGGCGCAGGCCAACGCTCTGCCGACGCCGACGTCTGGCACCAGGGACGCGCTGGAAGGGTGGGCGGCCGACGGCGCGGTGGACACCGTGCTGCTCGGGGTGGTCGACGGCCAGGGCCGGCTTAAGGGCAAGGAGCTCGACGCGGAGTTCCTGCTTCCCCGGCTGTGCGATGGGTCGTTCACTCCGGAGGTGTGCGGCTACCTGTTCGACACGGACCTGGGGATGTCCGCCTCGTGGGGCGGCGGGTTCGGCGACGTACTGCTGCTGCCCGACCGGTCTCGGGCGACGCGGCTTCCGTGGCTGCCGGCGACCGCGCTGCTGCCCGCCGAGCCGATCGCCCCCGGCGCCGTTCCGCTGCCGACCGGCCCGGTCGCGATCCTCCAGGCGCAGCTCCTCCAGCTGGCCGGTCTCGGCTACCGGCTGAAGGTCGGCATCGAGACGGAGTTCACGGTCTTCGAGGGGACCGCGGAGGAGGCCGCCGACGATGCCTTCCGCCAGCTGGTGCCGGTGACGCGGGACAACCGCGACTACGCGCTCGACCAGCCGTCCCAGCTCACGGCCTACACGCGGCATCTTCGCCGGGTGCTGCGCGAGGCCGGCATGCCGGTGGAGGCGGTGAAGACCGAGTCCTCGCCGGGGCAGGTGGAGGTGACGTTCCCGTACGGGGAGGCGGAGGCGGCGTGCTGGCAGCACGTGCTGTTCAAGCATGCAGCCCGCGCGGTGGCGGACCAGCACCGGATGTCGGCGACGTTCATGGCGGCCCCGGCCACCGGCGTCGGGTCCGGGATGCACCTGCACGTGTCCCTGTGGCGCGGCGCGGAGCCGGCGATGTGCACCGAGCGTGGGGAGGCCGAGCTGTCCGCGGAGGGCCTGGCCGCGGTGGCGGGTGTGCTGGAGGTGCTGTCCGTGACGGGACCGATGTGGGCGCCGCACGTGAACTCCTACCGCCGGCTTCGCCCGCGGAGTTTCGCGCCGACCCGCAGCGTGTGGGGTCGGGACAACCGCACCTGCGCGGTCCGGGTCGTCGGGCACGGGCGGGGGCTGCACCTGGAAGTACGGGTGCCGGGTGCGGACGCGAACCCGTACGTGGCGCTGGCCGCGGTCGCGGCGGGCATCCGGCACGGCCTGGAGCGGGAGTTGAAGCCGCCGCAGGCGTGCGAGGGCGACGGCTACGAGGCGTGGGACGCGCCCACCCTGCCCACCAGCCTGACCGAGGCCGTGGCGGCGATGGAGTCCAGCCCGCTGGCCCTGGAGCTCCTCGGCGGCGAGGTGGCCGGGCACCTCGTGGTGGCCGGGCGGCGCGAGGTCCTCGCCCTCGCGCACACCGTCACCGACGCCGAACTCGCCTGGGGTTTCGCCCAGGCGTAGCAGACCGGTCGGCCGCCCGCGCGAGTCCCCCGCGCCTCGCGGGCGGCCGGCCCACCAACTTGGAGGAGAGGAGAGAGCGTTGAGAACCGACATCACCCCCATCACCAGCAGGGCTGCGGTGTGCGGGCCGGCGCTGACCGAGCGGCTGTCGCGCCCCCACCTGCTGGACGTCCATCTGCCCGGCATGACGGGCCTGGCCCTCTACCTGGCCGGTGCCGGAGCCCGGGTGAGCGCCTGCGCGCCGCTCGGCGCGGATCACCAGCTGCTGGCCGAGATCGAGCGGGCCGGGGTACGGCTGCACCGTCCGGGCTCGGGGTTTCGGATGGTGGGCCGCTCGTGCGCGGTGTGGCAGGGCGCCGAGTCTCGGCCCCGCGCGGAGTTGGACGCCGCCGGCGGGCTCGGCATCCCGGTGCTCGGGCGCCTGGGCGCGCTCGGCGAGCTCGTCGACCACGCCCCGGTGAGCGTCGCGGTGACCGGCACCCACTCCACCGAGATGCCGGCCGCGATCCTGACCTCCGCGCTCGCCCACCGCAACCCCGGCTGGGTGCTGAACGAGCCGCCCATCGGCGCCCCGGCCGGGCACGCCAGCGGCGGCGGCCTGCTGATCGCCGACCTCGGCGACGACAACACCACGCACGAGGCGGCGGTGCCCACCGCGCACTGCACCCCGAGGGTCTTGCTGGTCACAGGCATCGACGCCAACCCCCCGCACACCGAGGACTTCGCCTCCGCCCTGGCCGCGGCCGAGCGGGCCGCGCGCCGGGCCGCCGCGGTCGTGCTGTGCGTGTGGGACCAGGGCGCGCGGCTGCTGGCCGATCGGCTCGCCCGCGACCCGGGTCCGCAGGTGTTCACCGTCGGCCGCGACCGCGATGCGGACGTGCGTCTGGTCCAGGAGGTGTGGTCTGGCAGCGACACCCACATCACCGTCCAGGACACCTCCAGCGGTGAGTTCCACCAGTTCACCCTCGCCGTGCCCGGCCGGCACCACGCCCTCGCCGCCGCAGCCGCGTTCGCCGCCGGTCTGGTCCTCGGTGCGCGCGGCGTGGACCTGGCCCGCGGGATCAGCGCGTTCCGCGGCATCGACGGGCACCTGACCCGCAGCGGCACCCAGCGTGGCGTCACCGTGATGGCCTCCCGAGCCCGCCACCCCGAGGAGATCACCGCCGACCTCGCCGCCGCCCGCCTGCTGACCGAGGGCCGCGTCCTGGCCGCGTTCGAGCCCGACGGCCACACCCGCACCGGCGCGCTGGCCCATCGTGTTGGTGAAGCCGTCGCGCTGGCGGACCGCACGGTGCTGCTGCCCGTCCACTCGCCGATGCCGGGCACCCGCCTGGACGACGAGCGCGCCGCAATCCGGCGCGCCGCCATCGCCGCGGGCATGCCCGCAGAGCAGATCACTGTCCTCGGTCACGGCCCCGATGCGCCGGCTGCGGAACAGGTCCTCGCACGGCTCGCCGCGCCGGGCGACCTCGTCGTGACCATCGGCGCCCACGCCGCCGCCCGCCTCGGCGTCCGGCTGCTGCACCACCTCGCCGCCCCCGACACCCCGATCCCCACCGACCTCTAACCCCGCGAAGGAAGCCCCGCCATGAACCCGCCGCCGCTCCCGCTGCCCGGCCCCGATCTCACCCCCGACGAGCGCACACTCCTGCAGCTGCTCGCCGCCGCCGCGAGCGAGCGGACCATCTCCACCACCACCGGCCGACCGCTCAACTCCATCGCAGGCGCGGTCACCGCGCTTCTGGACAAGACCAGCTGTCACACCCGCACCCAGGCCGCCGCCTGGGCCACCGCCCAGCGGATCGTCACCAGCACCACCCAGCCCTGCGCCGCCCAGACCACCCTGCCGCACCTCCCGCCGCGCATGCTGCGCATCCTGCGGGCCTGGGCCGGCGGGACCAGCCCCGAGGAGGTCCGGGCCGAGCTCGGTGTCGCCGTCGGAACCATGCGCGGCTACTCCGCCCGCGTCCTGAACGCCCTCGGCGTCCACCGGCAGGAGCAGGCCGCCGTCGCCGGAGTCCTGTGCGGACTGGTCGAGCCCGCACACATCACGCCCGCCTGGGCCGAGCTTCCTGCAGAAACGCCCGTCAGCGCCGCAGCGTGAACCAGGCTGCCCTCGGTCCGGGCCCGCGCCGTCCAGCGGGCACGCACGGGCCCGCCCTTCGCGGGCGCTGAGCACGAGCACCAACCCATGGCGGCCGTCCGGGTCAGGGCCGCACTCCAACAGCCGCACCCCTCCGAGGAGCCACACCACCGTGACCACGCACAGCCGCGAACCCGGCACCCCACCCGGCACCGCGGTGCCGTTGAGCGCCGACGAACGGGCCGCGGTCACAGCGCTCGCCGCGGGCCACACCATCGCCGGCGCGGCAAAGCTCCTCGGCCAGCACTACCGAACCGTCAACAACCGGGTGGCCCGGGTGAACCAGCGGCTCGGTTTCCACCGCACCGTGCTCACCGTGGCCCGGTGCGTGGCCGGCGGCGCCATCGACACCGCGGAGATCACCCGCGACGTCACCCTGCCGCTTCCGGAGCTGTCCGCCGAGCAGCTCGCCGTGATGACCGCGCTCGCCGGCCACGACAGCGCCCAGGCCGCCGACCTGCTGTCGATCCCCGAGCGCAAGGTCAAGGAGACCGCACGCGAGGTCGGCCGGCTCCTTCGCACCCGCACCCGCGGGCACACCCTCGCGGTGCTCCTGACCACCGGCACGATCCCGGCCACCGCCGCCCTGCCCCGCCCCTCGGTGGCGAATGCGGGAGCGGCCGCGTGAGAGTGATCCACCCGCCCGAGCCGTACACCCCTGACGGCCGCCCGTCGGTGTACCTGGCGGGCCGGGCCGTCGACGGAGACGAGTGGCGCGAGCAGGCCGCCACCCTACTCGCGACGTCCGGCTACGACGGGACCGTGCTCGACCCGTTCCCACGCCACCCGGCCGCCGGGACCGGGCGGTTCGCCGCCTGGGCTCCGCTGGGCTGGCAGTCCACCACCATCCGGTGCGCCGACGTGGTGCTCTTCTGGGAACCGGCCGGGCCGATCACCGTCGCCGACCTCTACAGCCGGCAGGTCCTCTCCGGCCGCGGCTCGCTCGTCGTCGGCTGGGGCCCCGACACCGCCTGGCGCAGCGGCATGCCAGGCAGGCTGCACCACGAGCTTCCGTGGCTGACCGTCCACACCACGCTGGCCGCCACCGTCGCCGCCGCCCTCCAGCAGCTGGCAGCCCTCCGCGCCGCCTGAACTCCCCTCCCACCCGTACCTCCCCGGAGCCGCCGCATGTCCGTGTCCGCCCAACCCGTCGTCGCCCCCGGTCTGATCGAGGACCACGCCGTCATCGGCAACACCTGCTCCGCTGCGCTCGTCCACCGGGACGGCGCCATCACCTGGCTGTGCCTGCCCCGCTTCGACTCCTCCGCCCTCTTCGCCTCGCTGCTCGGGACCGATGACCACGGGCTGTGGCGCATCGCCCCCGCCGACGCCGCTGAGCCGCCGGTCCGCCGCTACGAGGGCGCGGGCGCCGTCCTGGTCACCGACTGGCACACCGCCACCGGCACGGCGAGGGTGGTCGACTTCATGCCCACCCCGGCACCTGGCCCGGGCAACGCCCCCGCCCCGCAGGTGATCCGCATAGTCGAGGGCCTGACCGGCACCGTGGCCATGCGCTCCCTCGCCCGCCTGCGTCCCGGCTACGGCACCACCTCCCTGCCGCTGATCCGCGACGTCGACGACGCCGGTACCCGAAGGATCGCCGTGGGCAGCGCCCCGGAGGTGTACTGGCTCGACGCCACCGCGCCGGTCACGGTCCACCAGGGCGACGTGCGCGCCGAGTTCACCATCGAGGCCGGGCAGCAGGTCGTCTTCGCGCTCACCCACCACGCCCCCGGCGGGCCGGTCCCGCCGGTCCCCGACGGCCCAGCCGCGCTCCGGGCCGCGCGCGCCTACTGGCGGACCTGGACAGCGCGCTGCACCTACTACGGCCCCGACCGGCCCGCGGTCCTGCGCGCCGCGACAACCCTCAAACTGCTGTGCCACCACGAGGGCGGGATCGTCGCCGCCCCCACCACCTCCCTGCCCGAGGAGATCGGCGGCCAGCGGAACTGGGACTACCGCTACGTGTGGCCGCGCGACTCCGCGCTCAGCGCCACCGCGCTCACTCGCCTCGGCCACCTCGACGAGGCCCTCGCCTGGCGGCAGTGGCTGACCCGCACCATCGCCACTGCCGGCGGCGCCCAGCGGATGCAGGTCATCTACGCGCTCAGCGGCGAGAAGGACCTGACCGAGCGCACCCTGGCGCACCTGCCCGGCTACCAGGCGTCCGCGCCGGTGCGCATCGGCAACGGCGCCGCCGGCCAGCTCCAGCTCGACGTGTTCGGCGAGATCACCGACGCCCTGTGGACCATGGAACAGGCCGGCGCCGCACCCGACCCCGCCGCCGACCTCCTGCTTCTCGACCTCACACGGCAAGTGGAGCAGCGGTGGCGGCACCGCGACGAGGGGATCTGGGAGATCCGCGGTCCCCGCCGGCACTTCACCCACTCCAAGGTGATGGCGTGGGTCGCCGTCGACCGCACCCTTCGCATCCTGGAGCGCCGCCCGGTCGTCGACACCGTGCTGCTCGCGAACCTGCACCAGCTCGCCGACCAGATCCACGCCGACGTCTGCGCCAACGGCTACGACCCGGAGAGCAACACCTTCACCCAGAGCTACGGCAGCCCGGACCTCGACGCGGCCCTGCTGCTCATCCCGCGCGTGGGCTTCCTGCCCCCGGACGACAAGCGGGTGATCGGCACCGTCGAGGCGATCCAGCGCCACCTCACCACCCCCGACGGCCTGATCCGCCGCTACGTCACCCGGGAAGCAGACAACGTCGACGGCCTCGCCGGACACGAAGGCGCCTTCCTCGCCTGCTCGTTCTGGCTCGCCGACGCCCTCCACCTCATCGGCCGGCCCGCCGAGGCCCACGACCTCACGGGGCGACTCCTCGCGCTGCGCAGCGACCTCGGCCTCCTCGCCGAGGAATACGACCCGGCCGAGAAGCGCCAACTCGGCAACTACCCGCAAGGGTTCAGCGCTTGGTCCCTCGCGGACTCCCTGCACCTGATGGCGGCACCGCTGCCGCTTTCCGAGCACCGCCGAGCCGACGACGCCCTGCGCGTCTGACCGGCGCCACGGCCATCCCGGCCCGCCGTCCCTAGCCTTCAGCGCCGACGCACCGCGACCGCGCGATGCCCGGCAACCCGTACTCAGTTGCTACCGGGGACAGCCCAAGCGATCCAACACCAGGAGGGGAGTAGTGAATTGTCGACCACGGGGACGCTGAACCGCGTGTCAAGCCGCTATCTCGGCGCGGAGCTGGTCGAGTGCCCCGTTGGCCCGCTCCTGGACATCAGGCACGTTGCCGCCTGCGCGGACGATGCGCTGGAGCTGGTGAGGGAGGCAGTGCATGGTGGCACCGTCGATCGCGGCGTTCAGTTGCTCACCCGCACCTGCAAGGTCTCCGCGGCGCAACAGTACCTGCCCGGCGGTGATTGCCGCGATGATCCGCCACTGCGCGGTCGCCCCGAGGCCGGCGGCCGGCGCCCGGTCGAGTTGCCGCACTGCTTTCGCGACCCGTCCGGTACTCATGAGACCGCGAAGGCGGACCTCGTGGATAGTGAACTCAGAGAACAACGCGGTGGGCGGCGCCTCGTCCAGGAGTCGGTGGCCGGCCTCGACCGCCTCGTCGAAGACGGGGGCGTTTCCCGCGGCTCCGGCGGCGCGGGCGAGGAGGACGACGGCTTCGGCGCGTTCGGTAATGGTGCGGGCGGTGTCGCGTGCCTGCGCGAGGCGGTCGAGCGCGCGGAGGTGCAGGCCGGACTTGCGCAGTTCGTTGCCGTGGTGGCGCAGGGCGTGGGCTTGGAGGCCCGGGTCGTCCAGGCGTCGGGCGATGCTGAGGCCCTTGCCGGTCCAGCTGGCGGCTGTGGCCAGGCGTTCCTCCGGCAGTACGTGGCCGAGGGCGACGCCGAGACCGACTCTGGCGCGGGCGAGCAGACGCAGGGTGTCGAGGTCCGCGTGCCCGTCGGCGGTGCGGGCCTCCAGGCGGGCGACCAGCGGCCACAGTTCCGCGACGGCGGTGGTGGCCTGCCCGGCCTGGCGGGCGATCTCGGCCAGGCGCAGGACGGAGTCGGCGAGCTGGATCACGAGTTGGTGGTCTCCGTCGGCGTCATCAGTGATGCCAAGACAGTGCGGCGGCAGGCCGAGTCGATCGGCGATGTGGCGCAGGGCGCCGACGTCGGTGATGGTGCGCGAGCCGGTCTCGATGCGGGAGACGTAGCTGGTGGAGTAGCCGAGGAGGTCTGCGAGTTCCTGCTGCGGCAGGCTGTGGATCTCCCGGTACAGCTGCAGGATCTCGGGCAGAGCGCGGCGGCGCAGGATGTCCTGGGCCCTCGGGGTGGTCCAGTGCCAGCGGATTCCACCGTTGAGGTCGATCCGGGCCACCGGTCAGGCCCGGTCCTGCAGTTCGTACCAGCGGGCGACGGAGTCCTTGTAGCCCTGCGGCATGACCAGACCGGGCACCTCGTCGCGGTGGAAGAGGCCGGCTTCCTTGTGCTCGTGGCTGACAACCGGAGGCCGAGAGGCGTCGGTGGCGGTGCAGCCGTAGGTGACGATGAAGACCTTGCGGCCGGGGATCGGCTCGTACATCCACACGTCCAGCAGCGGACCGGCGGTCGCCGTCCAGCCGCTCTCCTCCTGGATCTCCGCGACCACCCGTTCCTCGGGGGTCTCGGTCCCCTCCAGCTTCCCGCCGGGCAGCTCCCACTCCTGGCGCTCGTTCTTCAGCAGCAGCACCCGCTGCTGCTGGTCGAGCACGACGCCCTTGATGGAGATCGGGAAAGCCGGTGGCACGTAAGGCTGTTCTGTCTGTCCGGTCATCGCTTCTTCCGGGGCAAGCGGGCGGGCACGGGCCCATCGAAGGTAGCAGTCGCGCAGTGGCACGACGCATCGCGAGCCAGTGATCACGCTTTGACAATCTGTCACTTTCCATCGGGCCGGTCCGGGCTGGAGAGTGTGTCGCCTCCCATCCAATCGGTCCCACGAGGGAGATCCACCATGCCGTCTTCCGACACCAACAGCAGCGCCGGCGAGGTCTTCACCGCGAGCGTGCTGGACGGAGCAGGGCGCGAGCGGGCCGGCGAGGTGCTGCGCGAGCACGGGTTGCTGAGGCTCTCCAGGCTGGGCGGGCGCGACGATGTGCTCCTCGCGGCCGGTCGGCTGATGTCCTCCCTGTGGCAGCACCGGGATGCCGACCCGGACGGGCTAACCGTCATCCGTGACACCGGCCGCCACACCGGACGGCCGGGCTTCGCCGGTCTGGGGCGTGGCCCGCTGGCCCTGCACACCGAGTGCGCGCAGCAGCCGGATCCGCCGCGCCTGATCCTGCTGGCGTGCGCACGGGCCGGCGACGAGGGCGGAGAGAGCCTCCTGGTCGACGGCCAGGCCGTCCTCGCCGAATTGACCGCGCACCACCCCGCCGCCCTCGAGGCGCTCTCCGTCGACCGGGCCGCCTACTTCGGCGGATCGGGCGGCCACTTCACCCCCGTTCTCCAGCCGCTGTCCGACGGCCGCTGGCGGCTGCGGCTGCGGCAGGACGACCTCGCCCGGTTCTCGCCCGACGCCGAAACGCACCTGCCGGCTCTGCGCCGCGCCATCGACCGCAACACCGTCCGGCTTCGCCTGACCCCAGGGCAGGGCGTCGTGCTGGACAACCACCGCCTGCTGCACGGACGCACCGCTTTCCTGGGCGAGCGGCTGATACTGCGCGCGCTGGGCGAACCGCACCCCACGCTCGGCCTCGGCCCCGGCTTTCCCGCCCCATGGTCGCTGCCCAGCCCCACCACCGCGCACGCCGAAAGCCGCCCCGAGGGCACTCCCGGCGAACTGCTGCCTCCCGCAGAGCGACTGACCGTCAACACGCGGCACTGCCGCCCCACCGTCTCCTGGTGATACGGGGCGCATCCCGCGCCCCGGCTCCAGGTCCCGCAAGGGAAAACCTCCGAAGGAGAAGCCAACCATGGCTCAGAAGATCGAGACCACGGCCACCACGGCCGCCGTCGGCGACGAGTTCGACCTCGACGTCCGCACCGTCGAGACCACCGACACGGCCAGCCTGCAGGTCCTCACCGATGACGGCTGCGGCAGCACCTGCGGCGCCTGCACCACCGGCCTGCACTGACCCTTCGGCCGGTTTCCCGGGACACGCTCCCGGGGAACCGGCCCCCACCAACGTCCCGTCTCCGAAACCAGAGGTCCGCCGCCATGCGTCAACCCGCTCCCACGGCCTCCTACCGCGCCGCCGGCGTGGCGCTCGTGCGTGCCATCGCGCACCCCGACCGGCTGGTTCCCGACTGGCCGGACCTCGACGGTGAAGACACCGACGCGACGCACCAGCAGGTGCTGTGGCTGCACACGCTCTGGGCCGACAACGACCTCGTCCAGTCCCTCGACCTGGCGAGCCCGGCCCTCACCGATCGTGTCGCCCAGCTGATCGCCGCGCCGCATCCCGACCCGCGCGAGGTGCGGCGCGCGGCGCACGCCACTGCCCGGTACCTCCTGCGCGCGGCCGGCCGCGCCACCCCGTTCGGGTACTTCGCCGGAGTGCAGGCCGCATCGTTCGGACCGTCCTGCGACGTCCGGTGGGGTGACAGGCACCGCGTTGTCACCCGCGTCTCGGCGTCCCGACTCGCAGGCGTGATCGAGCAGTTGGAACGCCACTCCGCCGTGCTGGCCCGCCTCGACGTAGCGGCGAACAACACCGTTCAGGTGCGCGGCGATCGACTCGTCGTCCCCCACCGGCCGCTCGCCCGCCACACAGGCGGCACGGCCGCGGCCGAGACGACCCTGCGCCATACCCGCCCTGTCGCCTTCGCGCTCGCCGCCGCCCGGCATCCGCTCCGCTTCCAGGACCTGGCGGACAAGGTCCACGCCGAATTCCCCACGGCCACCGGCGCCCAGGTCACCGGCATCCTGTCCGAACTCGTCGCCCAGCGGGCGCTCGTCACGAACCTCCACGCCCCCGCCACCGAGCCCGACCCCCTCGGGTATCTCCTGGCGGCCCTGGAGAAGGCCGGCGCCGACCAGATCGCCGAGACGACCGAGATCCTGGCCGATCTCCGCCGCGCCGAGGGTGGCCGTCCAGTGCCGGCCGTCGACCTGCGGCTGGACGCTGACCTGGTCCTCCCGCACGCGGTGGCCGACGAGGCCGCCCGAGCCGCCCAGTTGCTGGCCCGGCTCAGCGCCGCGCCCAACGGCACGGCGGCGTGGCGCTCCTATCACCAGCGGTTCTACGAGCGCTACGGCCGCGGCGCGCTGGTTCCGCTGCTCGACATGGTGGCCGACAGCGGGATCGGCTGGCCCGATGGCTACCCGGGTGCCCGGCCCTCCGAGGCACCGCGCTTCAACGAACGCGATCAGCTGCTCGCCTGCCTCGCCCAGCGGGCAGCACTCGAACGCGAGCGCGAGGTCGTCCTCGACGAGGAACTGCTCGCCGCGCTCGCCCTCGGGCCGACCGAGCCCCGCCTGCCACCGCACCTGGAGATCGTCGCCCGCCTCCACGCCAGCTCCCGACAGGCCCTCGACCGGGGCGACTTCCGACTCGAGGTGGCGTCGGTGTCCCGCGCGGCCGGCGTCTGCGTCGGACGCTTCCTCCACCTGCTCGAACCCGAGCACCAGGCAGCGTTCACCGACCTGCTGACGAACCTACCGACAATGGACGACCGTACCGTCACCGCGCAGCTGTCGTACCCGCCACTGGACCCGGCGACCGGGCACGTCGCCCGCAGCACGGCGAGCGGCCAGCTGGTGATCAGCCTCGCCGAGCACCGCCCCGCCTCCGACGGCGTCCTCAGCCCCGAAGACCTCGCGGTTGGCTGCGACGGGCGGCGCATGTACCTGGCGGCACCGGCCCTCGGCATCCGCATCGAGGCCGCCGCCACCCACGCCCTCAATCTGCGCACCCACACCCCGCCGCTCGCCCGGTTGATCACCGAGCTCTCCCGCGCCCAGACCGACCAGGTCACCCGCTTCGACTGGGGCTCGCTCCACGCACTGCCCTTCCGGCCCCGGCTGCGGCGCCGGCGCATCATCCTCTCCCCAGCCGCCTGGCGGCTCACCGCCGCCGAACTCCCCGCCCCCAACGCCCCACGCCAGCAGTGGGACGAAGCCCTCACATCGTGGCTGACGCGGTACCGGGCGCCGCGACACGTGATGCTGGCCGCCGACAGCCAGGGCCTGCCCCTCGACCTCGACCACCCCGACCACCGGTCCCTACTACGCGATCACCTCCGCTCCGCCCCGCACGCGGTCCTCGTCGAGGAGCCCGACCCCACCGACCTCGGCTGGGCCAGCGGCCGGGCCCACGAGATCGCCATCCCGGTCACCGCTACCCGTGCACCGGCCTGGCCGCGCCTGCCCAAGCCCACCCCGGCCCGAATCCTGCAGCCGGACCACGGCGACGCCCCCGGAACCTCCCGCGTGCTCCTCGCCTCCCTCTACGGCGACCTGGAACGACAGGACACCGTCCTCACCCGCCACCTGCCCGACCTCCTCACGCGGCTCGGGCACCCGGCGTGGTGGTTCGTCCGCTTCCGCGACCCGCGCCAGCACCTGCGACTGCGCATCGCCCTGCCCGACCCGGCCGCCTTCGGGCCGGCCGCCGCCGTAATCAGCAGCTGGACCGCCGAGCTCCACCAGGCCGGGCTGCTGTCCGAGGTCGTGTACCCGACCTCCTACGCCGAGACGGGCCGGTGGGGCGAAGGACCCGCCTGGGCCGCAGCAGAAGATGTCTTCCGCGCGGACTCCGCCGCCGTCCTCGCCCAGCTGTCCCAGCCCGCGTTGCCCGACCGGCAGGCGCTGCTCGCCGCCCACGCGGTCGCCATCACAACGGGATTCACCAGCTCGACCACCTCCGGGCTGCGCTGGCTCGTCGACAACGTCCCCACCCAAGCCCCGGCACCCGTGCCCAGACCGGTCTTCCGCGAGGCCGTACGCCTCGCGGACCCGGCCAACGACTGGGCGGCGCTGCGCGCGGAGCCCGCAGGCAATGCCATCGTCGACGCCTGGACGGGCCGCCACGTGGCGCTCGACTGGTACCGCCGGCACTTCCCCGGCCCCCACACCCAAGGCGTGCAGGCCGACGACGTCCTCGGCTCCCTCCTGCACTGCTCGTACGTCCGTGCGCACCGCATCGACTTCGACGACGAGGCCCAGGTTCTCTACCTGGCCCGCGCCGCGGCCCTCGCCCGCCTGGCCCGGGACGGTGACCGGTGACCAGCCCGCACCCAGCGCTTCGGCTGTCCGACCAGATCGCCGAACTCCTCATCGACCCGGCAGCTGCCCCCGCGGCCTGGTCGTCGCGCCCGCAGTGGCGCCAGTCCCTTGCCCACGGCGCCCCGGGAATCGCCCTGCTGCACATCGAGCGCGCCGCCATGGGCCTCGGCCCGTGGGAGCCAGTGCGTGCCTGGCTGTCGGTCGCGGCCGGCATCCCGGTCACCAGCGGGACGGACAGCTACCTCTACTACGGTGCACCCGCGCTCGCCCATGCCCTCACCTGCGCCGCCCAGGCCCGCCCCGGTTCCTACCAGCGTGCCCTCGCTCACCTCTACGAGGTCGTGGCCGCCGATGCGGTGCGCCGCTGCGAGCAGGCCGAGGCCCGGATCGAGCGCGGCGAACTACCGGCGCTCGCCGAGTTCGACACGATCCGGGGGCTGGCCGGCATCGGCTCGGTCCTGCTGCGCAGGGGTCCCGGCGGGGATCCGATCCGGCGGGTCCTGGCCTGCCTGGTCCGTCTGGCCGAGGACGTCAAGCAGCATGGGGAGGTCCTGCCCGGCTGGTGGACGCTCGCCAGTCCATCCGGTGAGGTGGACGAGCGGTTCCCCGGCGGGCACGCCAACTTCGGCCTCGCGCACGGGATCGCCGGGCCGCTCGCGCTCCTCGCCCTCGCACTGCGGCAAGGCGTCGAGGTCGACGGCCAGCGCGAAGCGATCCGCACCGTCCTGGCCTGGCTGGAGCATTGGCGCGACGGCCACACCTGGCCCTACTGGATCACCCCCGCACACCTGACCGGCCCGGACCGCCGACCGCTGCCGCCGCAACGGCCGAGCTGGTGCTACGGCACCGCGGGCATCGCCCGCGCCCTGCAGCTCGCCGCCCTCGCCCTCGACGACCCGCACCTACGCCACGACGCCGAAAGCGCCCTGGCCACCGCGCTGGTGGACCCGAAGGCGCTCGCCGCGACCACCGACCTGTCCGCCTGCCACGGCTACGCCGGCCTCGCCCACATCGCCCACCGCACCGCCGCCGACGCCTCACCCCGCAACACCGGCCGGCTGCGCTCGTCCGCCGACCTGCTCCTGGACACCACCCACCCTCCGCACGCCGACCCCGACGAACAGGCCCACCACCTCCTGGCGACAGCGGGCCCGGCCTTCCTGGAGGGCGCCGCCGGCACCGCCCTGGCCCTGCTCGCCCCCGCCACCGGCGCCGCCCCCGCGACCGGCTGGGACACCTGCCTGCTCACCTCCTGACCACCCAACCGAGGACCGAACCGATGACCACCGGCTGGATCCAGCACGACCTCACCTTCCCCGGCCCCGCCGCCGTCGAACAGGCCGCCGCCCACCACCTGGCCCCCGTGCTCACCTTCGCCCAGGACAACGGCGACCTGGACGGCTGGTGGTACATGCGCAAGAAGGGTCTGCGACTGCGCTACCGGGCCGCCGCCCCCGTGCCCGTCGTCACATCCCTGCTGGACACCCTCGCCGAGGAGGGCCTCCTCACGGGCTGGGCCACCGTGATCTACGAGCCCGAGAGCGAGGCGTTCGGCGGCATCGAGGCGATGGAGGTCGCCCACCGCCTCTTCCACGCCGACAGCCGCCACCTGCTGGCCCGCGCCGCCGAACCGAACCCGCCCGCCCTCGGCCGCACCGAGACCATCGTCGTCCTCACTTCCGCCATGCTCCGCGCGGCCGGACTCGACTGGTACGAACAGGGCGACGTCTGGGCCCAGTTCGCGAGGCTCCGCGACACCCCGAAGCCCGTAGCGCCCAACCGGGCTGCCACCCTGACCGCCGCGATGCGCCACCTGATGCGCCTCGATACCTGGGCCCTCACCCGCGACACCACCCCGCTCACCCACCACGGCGGCTGGGTCCACGCCTTCGAAAAGGCCGGGCAGGACCTAGCCCGCCTCGCCCGCGACGGCCACCTCACCCGCGGGCTCCGGGCGGTCCTCGCGCACCACCTCCTCTTCCACGCCAACCGCGCCGGCCTGCCGGTCGACCACCAAGCCGCCATGGCCGCACGGGCGTTGGACGCCGCCTTCCACTCCGACGAGGGCCTCGCGCCCTCGATGTCCACCATCCACACCACTATTAGGGTCACCCACATGACTACGCTCAGCAGCGACACCGCTTCCGCCGCCCCGACCGCCGAGGAGCTGCGCGCCGCTCTCACCGACCGGCTGCTCGCCCAGGGCGCCATCCGCACCGCCGCGGTGGAGAACGCCTTCCGCACCATGCCCCGCGAGCACTTCCTGCCCGGCTTCCCGCTGGAGGCCGCGTACGCGGACAACCCCACCTACACCAAGGCCGACGGATCCGGCACCCAGATCAGTGCCGCCTCCCAGCCCGCGATCGTGGCCCTGATGCTCGAACAGCTCGACCCGCAGCCCGGCGAGAAGATCTTCGAAGCCGGAGCCGGTACCGGCGTCAACGCCGCCTACATGGGCCACATCGTCGGCGCCGACGGGCATGTGGTGACCGTGGACGTGGACGAGGACCTCGTCGACGGCGCCCGCAAGCACCTGGCCGACGCCGGCGTCACCAACGTCGAGGTCGTCCTCGGCGACGGCGCACTCGGCCACCCGGACGGTGCCCCGTATGACCGGGTGATCGCCACGGTGAGCACCAGCGAGATGCCCAGCGCCTGGCTCCAGCAGGTCAAGCCCACCGGGAGGATCGTGCTGCCGCTGCGCCTGCGCGGCACCGCCAGCCGGGTCATCGCCTTCGAGCGCGGCGAGGCCGGCTGGGTGTCGGTCGACGACCAGCTCGCGGTCTTCATGCCGCTGCGCGGCAGCATGGACGACGCCCGCCGCACCGTCACCCTCACCGGCGAGGGCGACGTCACCCTCCAGGTCCACAAGGACCAGCACGACGCGGTCGACGCCGAGCTGCTGGTCGGCATCCTCGACAGCGGACAGCACGAGACATGGACCGGCGTGACCATCCCCGGCGGCACTACCTACGAGTACCAGGACCTGTGGCTGGCCCTGACCCTCCCGAACTCGATCATGCGGATGAGCGTGACCGGCAACGCCCGCGAGCGCGGCGTGAACCCGATGTTCGGCTGGGGCGCCATGGCCACCGTGGACGCCGGCTCCCTCGCCTACCTCACCCTGCGCCCCGGCGAGCCCACCGCCGACGGCCGCAAGACCTACGAGACCGGTGTCATCAGCCACGGCCCCGACGGCGCCGCGCTCGCCGACCTCGTCGCCGAACAGATCCGCGTCTGGAACGTCGGCTTCCGCACCCGGAGCCTGCGCATCGAACTCCCCGACACCCCCGCCACCACGGACCCGGCCGCCGGCCGCTTCGTCCTGGACCGCCCCAACCACCCGATCACCGTCACCTGGGAGTGACCCGCGTGCACCCGACCGGTCCCGTCGCCCAGCGCTTCCCGCTGGTCGCACGACACCGGCCCGCGTGCCTGCCCCTCGACGCCCGTGTCGGCCGGCTCTGCGAGCTGGCCGACACGGCCTCCCGGCAGACCGACCCGGGCCAGGCATCCACCGTCTTCAACCAGGCGGCCCTCCTTGCCTCCGACCTCGCCCTGCCCAGCTACGCCCGCGAGCTTTGTCACCGCCACGCCGCCCTCTACCTCACCCGCGGCCCACTCCCGGCCATGAGTGCAATCCGGGGCCTCGAGCCGATCGTCAACCTCGCCCGCCTCCACATCCGCGCCGGCCACCACAAGCGCGGCCACCAACTCCTCCTCGACCTCTACCGATCCGTCACCACCGCGACCGAGACGACGCTGGACGGCATCACCGTCCCGGCCCGCCTCACCGAGACCGACCAGCAGCGCGGTGAGGTCCGTCAGTGGCTGTGGCGGGTCGTCATCGCCGACGGCACCCGCGCCCTCACCGCCGCCGGCCGCTGGAAGGAAGCCCTGCGCCACATCGAGGAGCACCGCGGCATCGGCCGGCGCATCCTCGACGGTCGCCAGACCGCAGTCCTCGCCGCCGCCACCACCGGCGACCTGTCCGGCGCCCTAGCGCTGCTGGAGGACACCGAGCCGGGCGATCCCTGGGAGGACGCCGTCACCGCGGTGCTCACCGCGCTGTGCCGCCCCGGAGATCAGTACGCCGCCGCGCAGGCGATAGACCGCTGGCTTTCCCTGGACGTGGACGAGGGGATGGCCGTCTTCACCACCCGGCTCGCGCTCACCGCCCTCGACGCTTCGGCCCCGGACACGCCTGCCGCCCGAAACCTCGTACGGCGCCTGACCAGCCGAACGAGTGAATCCGGCGACGGCTACGCACTGCGAGACCTCCTCGCCCACCCGGGCCTCCGCGACCACCTCGAACCGGGCCCGACGGCCGCTCTCGAACAGGCTCTCGCCGCCTGCGCACTGGGCTCCGGCGTACTTCCCATCACCCTTCGCGAGCAACTGGAGGCCGCCCTGGGCATCGCCTCGGAGGTGCTCGAAAACTCCCCGTTCGACCCGGGCTCGCCCGGTGGTAATCCGCTTGAACGGCGCACTCGAACAGCACCATCATCAGACACTCCTCAGCCACAGAACTGGTCCAACTCCGCATCTGAGATGTCGAATTGGCGGCTTCTCACCTGCCGCATCGGCGGCTCCACATACCCCTTTCTGCCGGGAGGAGAGAGCGTTTGAACACCGAGGTCCAGGCCGACGGCAAGGAGCTGCAGCCGCTCTACAACAGCCGCCGCCTCGAGGGGACCAGCGTCGGCGCGGCGGCCCTCCGCCACGTGCTCGCGCCCCGTCACCTTGACCTGGTCGACACGATCGAACTGCCCGTCACCGGCCCGTTCAACCGGCTCCACACCCTGTGGAAGCCGTCGCACTTCGCGACCGGCCTGGAAGCGCACACGACCACCGACAGCTGGCGCACCTTCCGCGTCAAGGAGCTGCTGTGCGGGGTCCACCTGCGCCAGGAGGCACCCGAAGTGCTGGTCGCCGCCGTGCACACCGACGGCGAGTGGAAGCCCGACCACCGCCAGGCGCTCGCACGGCGCCTGGCCACCGGCTACGGACTGCAGGAGGACCCGAGCGAGTTCACCGACCTCGCCAGCCGCGCCCCTGCCATGCGCGAACCGCTCGCCGCGCTCACCGGGATGCGGCAGAGCTGCCCCGAGGACCTGTTCGAGATCGCCGTCGTCGCCCTGCTCCTGCAGAACACCACCATCGCCCGCACCACCCAGATGATGCGCAACCTCCTGACCCACTACGGCCACCTCGTAAGCTTCGCGAGCATCACCCTGCGCGCCTTCTTCACCCCACGCGACATCGCCGGCATCCCCGCCCAGACCTTCAAGGAGGCCGACCGGCTGGGCTACCGCGACAAGTACCTGCCCAGGTTCGCGGAATTCTTCACCGTCAACGACTTCGCCACCCTCGGCGACGACCCCGCGCTGACAACCCGGTTCCAGGAGATCAAGGGCGTCGGTCCGTACACCGCCGGCGTCATCGCCTCCCACGCCTCCCGCGACCCGTCCGCTGTCGGCCTGGACGTGTGGAACACCAAGCTCCTCGCCCGCCGCCTCCTCGACAGGGACAGCGCCACGCAGGAGGAGGTCCGCCACCAGCTGGGCGAGCTCTTCCCCGGCCACCAGGGCACCGCCGCCCTCTACCTCGTCGAACACGATTACCTCGCCACCCCGGTCGCCCCGCTCCTCGACGCCCGCCACCTGGCCGCGTGGAACCACGCCCTCGAAGATCCGGCCGCCTGACGCCCCGCCCGCCGGTAGCCCTGCCTATCCCATTCCCCCGGTCCTGAAGGAGCCCCGCTTGCCGCCGTCCGCCGACGCCATCGCAGCCGTCACCCGCGCGCACCTTGATCACCATCCCGCCGAGCGGGCGAAGCTCGAACCGCTGCTCGCCATGCTGGCCACCACACCGGAGCCGACCAACCGCAGCACCCTGCCCGCGCACGTCACCTGCAGCGCCGTCGTCATCAACCGCGACCAACAGGTCCTGCACATCCACCACAAGGCCACCGGGCTGACACTCTGCCCCGGCGGCCACGGCGAGGAGACTGACACGAGCCTGCTGGCCACCGCGGTGCGGGAAGTCGCCGAGGAGGCCGGCATCCCGCCCGAGGCACTGTGCCTGGTCCCGCAGCTCCTCGACCAGCCCGTCGACATCGACGTGAACGACATCGATGCGAACCCCGACAAGGGCGAAGGCGCCCACCAGCACTACGATTTCCGATTTGCCTTCTACCTCGCCGACGCTGCGATGCCCGAGACCGCGCTGCAGGCGGAGGAGGTTACCGGCTGCGAGTGGCGCCCCTTCGAGCAGGTCGCCTCCCCGTCGCTGCGTGCCAAGCTGCAGGCCGCGGGCCTGGACGGGCGGCCGGAGCCGGTGAACGCCTCCGTGCTGATCCACGACGGCGTCGGCCGCTACCTCCTGCATCTGCGCGACAACTTCGACCACATCTGGGCACCGGGCGAATTCAGCCTGCTCGGAGGCGGCGCGGAACCCGGCGACGGCACCCTGGAGGACACACTGCGCCGCGAGCTCGCCGAGGAGGCCCCGGGTCTGCGCCTCGGCCCGGTGGAGCCGCTGACCGTCGAGTGGACGACCGGGGCGGACGGCCTGGCCGTGCCCATCCAGACCTTCACCGCCTGCTGGCAGGGCGACCCGGAGGCGGCCGACCTCCGCGAGGGCGTCCTGCTGCACTGGTTCCGCCCCGAGGACCTGCACCGGCTGCGGCTGCGCGACTCCACCCAGCAGCTCATTCACCAGCACACCGCCGACCTGGCACTCGACCGCGCCCGGCCGAAGGCCGCGGAACCCGCCACTGCCGGTCCCGCCGGGGCCGTGGTGCGCCGCGCCGTGCAGGAGGACGCCGCCGAGCTGACACGGCTGCGGCTGGTCATGCTCGACTCCGCCGGCATCACCCCGCCGCCCGGGTGGGCGGACCAGTGCACGGCCTGGTTCTCCGAACGCTTGAATGGCGATGGACGGTTCGCCGCGTTCGTCGTCGACGTCGGCACCGGCCGCCTCGTCTCCTGCGCGGTCGGCCAGTACGACCACCGGATGCCCCGCCCCGGACAGGGCCCGCACGTCGGGCACATCGCCTCCGTCGCCACCGACCCCGAACACCGCCGCCAAGGCCATGCCCGCCGCGCGGTCACCGCCACGCGCGACTGGCTCGCCGCCAGCGGCTGCGGACAGATCCAGCTCACCGCTTCCCCGCACGGCGAACAGCTCTACCGCGACCTCGGGTTCAGCGACCCCACTGGCCCGATCCCACTGACCTGGAGCGCCCCGTGACCGCCGACCCCGACCTGAACGACCAGTCCGCGGTGCGCGACAACGCCTTGGCCAAGTACCTGGCCGCCCACGCCGCGCCGGCCGCCTGCGCGGACGCGCTCATCCGCGACCACCAGGGTCGGATCGTGCTGGTGGACCCCGTCTACAAGGACGGCTGGGACCTGCCCGGCGGCATGCTGGAAGACGAGGAACCGGAGCTGGCTCTGCGGCGGGAACTGCGCGAGGAGCTGGGCCTGGGCGTCGAGGTCGGCCGGCTGCTGGCCCTCGACACCCTCCCCGCTCGGATCTGGGGGCGCACGATCCTCAGCCTCGTCTACGCCGCGCACCCGGTGGGCCCGGTGGACACGCAGGCGCTGGTGGTGCAGGCCGGCGAGCTCCGCGAGGCACGGTTCGTCACCGAGGAGGAGGCGTTCGAACTGCTCGCGCCCGCTGTCGCGCGCCGCCTGCGGGAGGCGGTCATTGCGGAGCGCGGCTCGCACACCGCCGTCCTGCGCGACGGTCACCGGCAGCCGATGTCCAAGCGCGACTACCTCGTCCAGCTGCCCTCTCCGATGGCGGCCGCCACCGTCCTGGTCCGCGACGTTGAGGGCCGGGTCCTGATCGTGGAGCCCTCGTACAAGGACCACAACGAGCTGGTCGGCGGCATGGTGGAGGCGATGGAGTCCCCCGCCGAGGCCGCGGCCCGTGAACTCGCCGAGGAACTCGGGCTCACCGCCGAGGTCGGCCGGCTCCTCGTCGTGGACACCCCGCCCGCCACCGCCAGCCCGTACGGGCGGGCCGTCATGTGCTTCGTCTTCGACACCGCCCCGCTCACCCGCGAACAGGCCGCGAGCCTGCGGTTCGCCGACGGCGAGGTGCGCGCCGCCCACTGGATGGACCCCGAGCAGGCCGCCGCACACCTGCCCTGGCCTCTCGCCGACCGGCTCACCGCCGCGCTCCAGGCGCTGGAGGACAGAACCGTCATCCACCTCTCCAGCACCCCGCCCACCACCGGGCACTCAGCCTGACAACCACCCAGCCCACCCTCTTACGGCTTCGGCCACGACAAGGAGCACCTTCAATGCACGAGACGAACAGGCTGTCGGCCAGCGTCATCGTCCACGACAAGACCACTGACCGTATCGCCACCCTCCACTACGCCCAGCGCAGTTGGAGCCCCGGTCCGGCGTGGACGATCCCCGGCGGGAAGGTCGACCCGGGCGAGGAGATCCACACCGCCGCCGCGCGCGAGCTGCGCGAGGAGACCGGCCTCGTCGTCGCGCCCGCCGATCTGAGCCTGGTCCACACGATCCAGGTGAAGGAGGGCTGGGACGGGCGCGGCGGCTTCATGCTGTTCGTCTTCGCGGCCGGCGAGTTCACCGGCGAGCTGGTCAACACCGAACCCACGAAGCATCTCGAGGTCCGCTGGGCACCGGTCGGCGAGCTGCCCGGACCGATGTTCCCGACGTCGAAGACCGCGCTGGAGGCCTACCTGGCCGGCGGGCCGGCGTTCTCCACGTACGGCTTCGACGACGCGCCCGACCACCACCGACTGGTCGAGGCGTGATCCGCACCGGCCGGCACCGGCGCCCGGCCGAGCCGCCCGGCGGCCCGGTCGACCTCGACCAGCGGCTGCGCGCAGTCGCCGACAAGGCGCCAGTGGTCGAGGAGGGCGTCGCCCGGCTCGGCGGTGACGCCGTGTTCCTGTACCGGACCACCTACGAGCCCGACGGCAGCGTGCACCGAGAACTCACCCGCGCGGACGCGGTCGGCTGGCCGTTCCCGCCACCAGCGGCATGACCCGCATCGCCTCCGGCCCCGCCGCAGCGACGGCGCCGGGCCGCACCGACAACGAGGGGAACTCGATGGAGGACTTGAGCGACCCGAGCCCGTGGGATGCCGGCTACCGCGACGGCGCGCGCTACCGGACGGTCACCGACGAGGAGGTCGACCTGCTCGCCCAGCACCTCGGCCGCCCGATCGCCGGGCTGACGGTGCTGGACGTCTGCTGCGGCACCGGCGAGTTGGCCGCCGCGCTCGGCGAACGGGGCGCGACCGTCACGGGGGTCGACTTCGCCCAGACCGCGATCACGGCCGCCCGCGAACGGTGCGCCCACCTGCCCGATGCGGCCTTCCGCGAACTCGACGCCAACCGAGCCCTGGACGAGCTGCCCGCGCACGGGTTCGACGTCGTCGCCTTCCGCCTCGCGCTGGCGTTCCTCGACCAGCAGGAAGCCCTCGCCGCAGCCCGCCGCCGCCTCGCCCCGCACGGAGTGATCGCGGTGACCACCCCGCTCGCCGAGCGGCAGACCGACGGCCGCCACCACATCGGTCTCGATCACGCCGCCCTTCAGCAACTGCGCACCGGGTGGAGCGAGGTGACCGAGTACCCGCTCGGCTCCCTGCAGTGCCTGCTCCTGCGCCCCTGACTGCCTGCCCCATCTGCCGCCCGCCCGCCGCACCACGGGGGCGGCCCCGAACGAAGGAGTGACGACGTGTCCGACACCGAACAGCTGGGGCGTGCCGTGTTCTCGGCCGCCGCCGGCGGACTGATCACCCGCGGCGACAGCGAGGTTCTTCTCGTCCACCACGGCCGCTCCCGCATGTGGGTCCTGCCCGGCGGCAAGGCGGAGTGGAACGAGCCGCCCGCCGCGACCTGCGCACGCGAACTCTCGGAAGAACTCGGCGTCCCGGTCACCGTCGGCCGCCTGCTCGTCTACAACTGGATGACCACCAAGGCCGAGTTCTTCCCCGGCGCCGCCGCGGACGAACACGCCTATCCCTGCCACCTGTTCACGTTCCACGCCACCCTTGCCCCCGGCGCGGAGGAGCGGATCGACACGCCCGAGCGGGAGTTGCTGGGCTGGCGCTGGTGGGACCTCGACGAGGCATGCGCGCCGGGCGTGATGGAGCCGTACAACGCCCGGAACCTGCGCGCCGCCCACGCCGCCCTCCGTGACGGCCAGGGCATCGCGTACCTCGAATCCTGACGGCCGGGCGGACCACCCTCTCTCCACCCCCGGCGAAGCCAGGACGTGACGACCGGCGTGCCGTGCCCGCCCCCAGAGACTCAAGGAGCCTTCTCGGTGATCGATTTCAATGTGCTGACCAACCTGGCCCTCCGCGAAGGCATCGAGCGGATCGGCGTCGGCGTGGTGGTCCGGGACGAATCCGGCCGGATCCTGATGATCCGCCGGGCCGGTCACGACGTCCTGCCGGGCCTGTGGGAGTACCCGGGCGGCGGTCGGGAAGACGGCGAACCCGTACCGGTCGGCGCGGCGCGGGAACTGGCCGAGGAGACCGGGCTCACCGACCTGCCGCTGGAGTACGTACGGCAGCTGGACTTCACCAACCAGCGCGGAAGGCGCGTGCGGCAGTTCGTCTTCACCACCGTCGTGCCCGACGGCACCCCGGTCGTCCTCTCGCCCGATCACGACGACCACCGGTGGGTCCCCGCCGACCAGTTACCGCTGACCGGCGACGGACAGCGCACGGTGATCGAGTGGCTCACCGGCCGCCTGGCCATCCCCGGCTGGCGGCCGGTCGGCGGCTACCTCACCACCATCGCCTTGCCCAGCGCGTACGGCTGCTTCCTGATCACCGATCCGCAGGGCCGCGTCCTCGGGATGCGCTCCACCACCAACCCGGACGTGTGGGACTTCCCCGGCGGCAACGTCGAGCACGGCGAGACACCGTTCACCGCCGCCCTACGCGAAGCCGAGGAGGAGCTGGGCCTGGACCTCGCCGCCGAGAATCCCGAGGCCTTCGCCCGGCGCCGCCTGGTCGCCGTCATCCATGAGCAGGCTGGCACCGAGTACCCCGTCCCCGTGTGCGGCTATGTCTTCGACGGCAGCGTCCTCACCCCCGAACAGCAGGCCCGGATCCGTCTCGATCCGGCCGAGCACACCGAGTTCAAGTTCGAGACTGCCCACGACTGGCGCTCCCGGATGACCCCCGCCCACTACCAGCACCTCCGGCAGGTGCTGCGCGCCCACCGCTCCGGTGTCCCGCTCTACCTGGAGCACCCCGCCGCGGATGGCGACGACTTCGAGGGCGTCCTGGTCTTCGTCACCGACCCTGCGGGTCGGCTGCTGATGCACCTGCGCGAAGACAGGCCGGGCATGGCCTGGCCCGGCTACTGGACTCCGATCGGAGGCTGGCGCGAGGCCGACGAGAGCGCCCGGGAGAGCGCGGTGCGCGAGGTCCGCGAGGAGGCCGGCATCGAGATCACCGGGCTGCGGAACCTCCCCGACCCGCACCCCGACCTCGGCCTCCCGCTCACCCGCGTCCTGCACGCCGTCTGGGACGGAGACGAGAGCGCCCTGCAACTCGGCGACGAGGGCCTGGCCGTACGCATGGTGCCCCTCGACGAGGTACTCGACCTCAAGGTCCCGCCCTATCTGCACCACTACCTGCCGCTGCTCGCCGCTGCGGCCGACCTGCCCACCGGGAGGACCTCGTGACCCAGCTCGACCACACCGACCACCCGGCCAACGCGGAGCCCCGAATGCCCGGCACGGAGCCGCTGACGCTGGTCGTCGGCGTCCACCTCGTCCTGGTCAACGACGGCGCGGTGCTCCTCGGCCGGCGCGCCAACACCAGCTACGCCAGCGGCCTGTGGCACCTACCAGCCGGGCACATGGAGCGGGGCGAGCCGGTCACCCGCTCCATGACCCGCGAGGCCGAGGAGGAACTCGGCATCACCATCGCCGAGGAAGACCTCGCGCTCGTCCACACGCTGCATCACCTCGACGCCGACGACGGCCGCAGCCGCCTCCAGCTGTTCTTCCGACCCGCCCGCTACGACGGCCGGGTGCGCAACGCCGAGCCGCACAAGTGCGAGGAGCTGCGCTGGTGGCCGCTCGACCGGCTGCCGGACGACATCGTCCCCTACACCGCGTACGCCCTCGGTGAGATCACCCGCGGCAACCCGCTGTCCACCGTCGGCTGGCCGGCATGACCGCGCCCGCTGTTCCCGACGACGCCGACCGACTGCTGCGCCGGACGGCCGGTTCGTACGAGGTGCTGGGGGTGCGCTCGCACGACCGTGCGGGTCGGCCGGCGGTGTGGGAGGTCCGCGCCGGCGACGGGCGCCGCCTGTTCGCCAAGCGGCACAAGAACCAGCTCATGCACCGGCGCGAGACCACCGCCTACCGGCACCTCGCGCCCGGCCTCGGCCCCGGCAGGGCCCCACTGCTGCTGGCCGAGGACACCACGTCGCTGCTCGTCGTCACCACCGCCCTTCCCGGCACCCCCGTCATCACGACCGCCCTCGCCCCGGCCGAGGAACGCGAGGTGTACCGTCAGGCCGGCCTGCTCGCCGCCCGCATCCACGCCCACCCGGTCTCCGGCGGCGTGATCGGGGAACAGCTGCCTTGGAGCCAGGAACGGGAAAGGGCGCTCGCCCGCGCCCGCGACGCCAAGCTGTCCGACGAGGACATCCAGGTCCTGGCCGACGCCACCCGCGCCGAGCCTCCGCACACCGCCTCCGCCGCCTGCCACGGCGACTTCGGACCCCGGAACTGGCTCCTCCATCGCCAGCACAACAACCTGATCATCGGGGTGATCGACTTCGAGCGCAGCCAGGTCGAGGAGCCGGTGCGCCGCGACCTGATGCGGGTCATGTTCCAACTCACCCCGCACCGGCCCGACCTCCGCGGGGCGTTCCTCGCCGGCTACGGGCGAGACCTCACCGCGGACGAGTTGGCAGCGTGCCGGGCTTGGGCGGCGATCGACTGTCCCGCCGCCCTGC
Organism: Kitasatospora phosalacinea; assembly: GCF_030268885.1. Classification (GTDB taxonomy): domain Bacteria; phylum Actinomycetota; class Actinomycetes; order Streptomycetales; family Streptomycetaceae; genus Kitasatospora; species Kitasatospora phosalacinea_C. The sequence goes on along the minus strand of NZ_BSSA01000038.1, from coordinate 26,276 downwards.
GCTGGGCACTCGATCACCACCGCGACGAGGAGGTCATCGGCTACGCCCGCACCGTCCTGGACCAGCTACGCCATACCCCGCCACCACACCCCGCCCTCTGACTGCCCCGCCTGGAGGAAACGCCATGCCCGGTCTTCCCGTTCGCCCCGCCGGCCCACAGGACGCCGACGAGCTGCTGCGCCTGCGCGTCGCGGTCCTCGACAATGCGCAGCTCACCGACGAGTGGCGCTCCACCTTCCGCGACGACATGCGCGAGCGCCTCGGCACCGACCCGAGGCTGCTCGCCTACGTGGTCCCCGCCGACGCCCACACGCTCGCCTCGTGCGCCATCGGGATCGTCTACCGCGGCTACCGCGGCCCCACCCACCCGGGCGGGCTGTGGGGCCGCGTCCACACCGTTGCCACCGACCCCGCCCACCGGCGCCGCGGCCACGCCCGCGCCGCCACCTCCGCCCTGATCGAGGCGCTCAAGGACGCCGGCTGCGGCTCGATCGAGCTGCGCGCCACCGAGGCCGGCGCCCCGCTCTACCACTCCCTCGGTTTCGGGCCTCTCGACGGCTACATGACGCTGCGTCCCGGCCCGGAAGGCTGGGTACGGTGACCGCCTTCGATCTCGACGCCTACAACGAGCGGGCCCGCAACGGACCGTGCTTCATCTGCTCGATGCTCGACGGCGTCCCCGGGTACGAGCACCGGATCGTCCTGGACGACGGCGTCCACGTCGCGTTCCTCGACCGCTACCCAACCCTGCCGGGCAAGCTGCTGGTGGCCCCGCGCGCCCACGTCGAGGACGCCATCGGCGGCTTCACCGAAGACCAGTACCTGGCCTTGCAGTTGGTGGTCCACCGTGTCGCCACCGCGCTTGCCGCCACCGTCCCGACCGAGCGCGTGTATGTCCTGAGTCTGGGCAGCCAGCAGGGCAACTCCCACGTCCACTGGCACATCGCCCCTCTGCCGCCCGGCGTCCCCTACGAACAGCAGCAGTTCCACGCCCTGATGACCGAGGGCGCAGGCGTCCTGCTGGAGGACCCCCGGCGCGACGAGCGCCTCGCCGCCGACCTGCGCACCCGGCTCGGTCGCCCCGACCAGCGAGGAGTCTGACCGTGACCTTCGTCCCGCCCGAGCAGTTCGTCCCGACCCTGCCCCACGGAGTCTCCTACGCCGGGGTGTTCTTCACCGACCGCCACGACCGGCCGCTGCTGCTCACGTCCGTCCACCACCAAGGCGAGTACCAGTACCCCGGCGGCCTCCTCGACGCCGACGAGGATCCGTGGGCGTGCGCCCTGCGGGAGACCGCCGAGGAGATCGGCTTCATCCCAGCCTCTCTGGACGACGCTCCCCGCCTGCTGATGCTCTCCTTCACCCCGCCCGAGCCGCCATGGCCGTGGAAGCTCGGCGTGACCTTCGACGGCGGATCGCTCACCGACGACGAGATCGAGCGGATCACCCTCGACCCCGCCGAGCACAGCGGCCACGCTGTCCGCACCCTCGAGGAGTGGTCGCGCATCGTCGCCCCGCGCCGGCTGCGCACACTCCGTGCCTCGCTCACCGCCCGCCGCACTGGTGTCGCCGAGTACCTCGTCTCCGAGCCCCGGCACCCCGGCGAGAGCGGCTGACAACGCGCGCCTCACCCCGCCCCGCCAGCATGCCCGCACCGTGGAGGACAACGCTTGAAGACCCGCTCGACCAAACCCGACTCCGACGAGGCCGTCTCCGACAGCGAGCAGTTCCTGTTCGGCGGCCGGCTGCTCCCCGACTGGGGGTTCACCACCCACGAGCAGACCATGCTCAAGATCAGTTTTCTCGTAATCGCCCGGCAGATCCCCGGCATGCTCCGTACCGCCCTGCGCCTGGCCTGGGACGCCGATCGTCCCGCGCTGGTGGCCGTTGTCGTCGCCGAGCTCGGCCGTGCCCTGGCCGCGGCCTTCGGACTGCTCGCCACCAATCGCGCCCTCACCTCCCTGTTCGCATCCGGGAGTACCGACCAGCTGCTGCGCGCCGCGTTACCGGCTGCGCTCGCCGTCGGCGGCGCCTCCGCGCTGTCCGCAGTGCTGGGCGTCGCTTCGTCCTGGGCGGGCGACCGGCTGGAGCCCAAGACGGAACGGGCCGCGACCGTCGCATACCTGCGCCGCGCCGCCCGCGTCGAACTCGCCGCGCTGGAGGACCCCGAGTTCACCCGGCTGCTGGAGTCCGCCCGCTTCGGCACCGCCGCGGTGCGACGTCTGATCGGCCAGGCCATCTCGGTGCTCACCGCGCTGCTCGGCCTGGTCGCCGCCGGCGGTGTCCTGCTTACCCTCGATCCGCTGTTGCTGCCCATGCTGGTCCTGATCGCAGCCCCCAAGGGCTGGGGCGCGGTCCGTTCCGCCCGCCGCCGCTACGGCTCGGTGATGGCCTGGCTGCAGCACCACCGGGCCGCCTCCCTGCTCGCCCAGCTCATCACCCAGCCGCACTCCGCGCCCGAGGTCCGCGTCCACGCCATCGGCCCGTTCATCCTCGGCCACTACGTCACCATGGCCGAGGCGTCCGAGAGGGAGCAGAACCGCCTCGCCCGCGCCACCGCCGCCACCTCGCTTCTGGCGTCCGCCCTGTCCGGGCTGGCCGCCGCCGCGACCTTCGCCCTGCTCGGCTGGCTCGTCTACGGCGGGCACATGGCCCTCGCCGTCGCGGGCACCGCCGTGGTCGGCATCCGCACCGGCGCCGCCGACATCACCTCCCTCGTCCGCACCGTCAACAACCTCTACGAGGAAGCCCTGTTCGTCGCCGACCTGGACCGGCTCCAGCGCGAGGCCGAGCGCCGCGCCATCCCCGCCGGCGGCACCGCTCTGCCCGAACGCCCCGACGTGATCACTCTGGAGGACGTCGGCTTCACCTACCCCGGCCGCAGCACCCCAGCCCTGTCCGGCATCACCCTCACGATCCCGCGCAGCCAGGTGATCGCCCTGGTCGGCGACAACGGCTCCGGCAAGACCACCCTCTCCAAAGTCCTCACCGGCCTCTACCCGCCCAGCTCCGGCCGGATGCTGTGGGACGGCGTCGACACCGCCACCGCCGACCGCGACCAACTCTTCTCCTCCGTCGCCGTCCTCGAACAGGGCTTCCAGCAGTGGCCGTTCACCCTGCGCGCCAACGTCCTGATCGGCCGCCCCGAGCACGGCGGTGACCCGGAGGAGCGGCTCAAGCGGGCCGCCGACTACGCCGACCTGCACCCGATCGTCGAAGCCCAGGACCATGGCTGGAACACCCTCGCCGCCCGCGGCTTCAAGGGCGGCGTTCAGCTGTCCGGCGGCCAGTGGCAGCGCATCGGCATGGCCCGCGCCCACCACCGCGCCACCACCACCGGCCCCGGCGGACGCCCCACCCATCTCGTCATCGCCGACGAGCCGACGTCTGCCCTCGATCCGAAGTCGGAGATCGCCGCGTTCGCCCGGGTCCGCGAACTCGCCGACCAGGGCCTGACCGTCATCCTGATCACCCACCGCCTCGCCGCCACCGCCGACGCCGATCGCATCTACGTCCTGCGCGAAGGCCGGCTCGCCGAACAGGGCACCCACGCCGAGCTGATGGCCGACCCCAACGGCGGCTATCGCGCCTCCTACCTCCTCCAGGCCCGCCAGTACGCCACCGAGATCCCCGCCCAGCGCGGCGCATCCGCGCCGGCCGACGCCGAACTCTCCTGACCACGCACCCGATACGGAGCATCCGATGCCCACCTGGGACGAGATGCGCGCCGCCGCTGACGAGGTACGCGCCCTCTACGACGACATCAACCAGCGGAAGCTGGGCCGCACCTGGGACCTGTCGGACTTCGTCCTGGGCTTCACCGGTGACGTCGGCGACCTCGCGAAGCTGATCACGGCTCACCAGGGCCACCGCGCCGACGTGGCCGCCGACACCGGGAAGATCGCCCACGAGCTGTCCGACTGCCTGTTCTCGCTCATGGTCATCGCCGAGGAGACCGGCATCGACCTCGGGGACCGTTTCACCACCGACATGGCGGACCTCGCCGCCCGCCTGCGCCCCACCGCCGCCGTGGACATCCAGCCGGTCGTCGAGGGGCGCCCCAGCGCGGCGAGCAGGCACGATCACGGCCCGGCGGCAGTGTTCGCCCCGCCCGGCGAGGCCGACGAGCGGCAGCGGATGCGGAGGGCGCACGCCACGGCGGCCCGGACGCTCAGGGTCGAGCCGACCGGGACCGAACTGTGGGGCTGGCAGGGCCGCACCCTCTCCCGGCGCGCCGGCCGGTGGTGGCTTCGCCTGGTCTGCGCGCAGCAGGACCGCGGGGGCGGCCGCCTATGGGAGGGATCCGCCACCGCCCAGGCGGCGCTCCCGCCGGCCGTCCCCCGTCCCCGCCTGCACGGCCTTGTCGACTGGTCGACCGGCCGCCACGCCTACCGCGCCGAGCTGTCCGAGTACGTGCCGCTCCCGGCGCTCCAGGCCGGCAGCCCGGTCCTCACCAGCGATCCACGCCTTCCCGATGCCTGGTGGACCGAGCTGCAGGCCGCACTCACCGCGACCGCCACCGTGCCCACCAGAACAATCGGCAACCCCGGTGCCCGCAGCACGACTTCACCTCGGCACCGGAGGTGATCCGGCCCACTCTGGGCAACACCTACGCGCTCCGCCGACTCCGGGTCTTCGTCCAAGTCGTCGAGTACCCCACCCTGACGGAAGCGTGCCGGACGCACGGCATCAATCCCGCGACCCTCACCGTGCAGCTCAAGCGTCTGGAGACGGACCTCGGCGGCCCGCTGCTGATCCGCGCGGGCCGGGGTCGCAAGCTTGCGCTGACCGGCCTTGGCAGAGAAGTCGTCCAGGCCGCCGAGAACTTGGGCCACACACTGGCCGGGCAACCTCGGGAAACGTGGGACTGCTCGGCAGTCCGCCGCCGTCAGGCCCGGCAGAAGTGATACGGAATGTGGTCATGCCCAGCTCAGGCCTAGCTCCTCAGCCCCACGAGGGGCATCTTAGCGATTGCGGCGACGACGTCCCCGAATGCGGCATGATCGCCAACTAGCTCTGCGCGTTGCCTGCGTAGGGCTTTGCGGCGCGAGCTGAGGAAGCGTGTTCGCGATGGTTTCCATGTACTTCTTGATCTTCATGAGCTGGCCAACGGTCGTCTCCGTCTCGATTGCGCTCTCGCGAAGAGCATTGAGATCGATTCGGTAGAGCAGAGGCTCAACGTCGCCGAACAGGCTCTTCGCCTCCACCTGGAAGTCATACTGCAGGGGAATCCCGGCGGCCTCGTCGAAAATGCTGTGCGCTGTACCGAGGTTGAACATAATCCGCCGGCCGGGTGGCAGCATCGCAATCGGGCGATGTAGGAACGCTTCGACTGCCCGCTGCTGCTCGTAACCCAGCGTGGTACGGAGGCGAGGCTCGACCTGGACCCGCACATCACGGGCTACAGTCGGTCCGATATTTGTGATAACCAAGCACAGCATCTCCGACTCTGGTGCCCGCGGAGCAAGCTCGGCCACCACATAGGGTTCGAGGCTTTCTCTGCGGACCCTCCTCGCCAAGCTGAGCTGGCCGCGCGTGTACAGGGCTGAGAACGCCGCAGCAATGAACGCGAGCACGGAGACAACCAGACTTACGTGATCCGTGGTGACAAGGTGCTTCACGGTGCGAAGCTACCGCTGCATCTGCCTGAGCCGTGGTCAGCACGGGCTGACCCATGCCGCGGTCCCCCCGTCCGGCCTACCGCTACCCGATAGTCACTGGACGACGGAGTGGTCGACATGCGCTCTACCCTTTCGAAGCGCATCCTCTTACTAGGGAAACAATGTCTCTGTAGGCAAAGGTCAGCCGGAAACCTCATCCCCAAGGATTATCAAATGGGTAGCTACATTCCGCGATTTGTGGATAATGCCAGCAAGGCCAAGACGCTATCCGAACAAAAGGATTTGATCGCCGAGGTTCAAAGCGAGGCGCTAGGCGAGCACGAAAGGTGGGAAAGGAAGCAAGTTAACTGGAGGAGGGCCCACTTCACGTTTGGAATCCCCGCCGCGGTCTTCTCGGCGATTGCCGGACTGACAGCATTATCATCAACGGCAGGACGCATACCAGCCGCCATCCTGGCCATTCTGGGCGCAATTTGTGCGGCTATCTCAACATTTCTCAATGCCGAAAAGCAGCGTTCTCGCGCCGAACAGCGGGCCGCCGCATGGAAGGTGCTGGAAATGGAAGCAAGGCTGGCCCTCGTCGAGCCCGATAAGGACCTCCGAAAGAGGCTTCTAAATCTTCGCGATCTATATTGGGCAATCCGCGGAGAATCAGAGGAGGAAGTATTCAAGGCCATGACGAAAGCCCGGGGTTAGCTCTGCCCGAGCGCCTCACACTTTGGCGACTGGCGACCTGCGCATCCCTCGCCTATGACAGCATTTGGTTGAGCCACCAGGGTTCAGTGGGCCTGGCGAATGTGCTCGATCGCCACCACGAGCCAGGGGACGGCGGGCCCGGCGACCAGCAGCGGGGCGCACACGCTGTACGAGAGCACGAGTTCGCCCGGCCTAGTACTCCATCTGTAGATCTTGATCTTGGCGCTCAAGTGGGGCGATCTCGGTTTTTGCTGATCCCGTTCTGTGGGCTTGCGGCAGGTAGACCCGGGCCGGTTGAACAGGCACGATGCCCCGGTGAGCATCGTCATCAAGTTCTTCGTGGCACCGGACCGTGATGCTGCGGCTGCGGTCGTGGGAGGCGGCCCGGACGGGGTCTTCGAGTCGTTGACGTACGGCAACTTCGATGCCGAAGAGGCGCTGATCGAGTGGGAGAGCATCTTCACCGGTCGGAGCTTCGAGGAGCTCGTCGCCGCTGATGAGCCGGAGGTCATTGCCGACCCGGGCGACGGCGAGGGTCCGCTGGTCCTGGCCGTGTCCAGGACCGTTAAGGACGCGCTCGCCGGCGCCGATGAGCTCCGGCTTGGCGAGGTCGGCCGACTCTGGCTGCAGGAGCGGGCGGAGGACGGCGAGGTGCTGGACCAGCAGACGGCCGCCGGGATCCTGCGCGCTCTGGCCGGTCTGGCGCGGGCCGTCGGCGGCCGGGAGGACCGTCTGTACTGCTGGATGGCGTAGAAACGCGAGGCGGCCACCGTTGATCATCGTCAGTTGTGTGGACAAACGAAGATCAGCCGGTGGCCGTGGGCCACAGCGTAGACCCTGCCCGGTGGCAGTCGGTATTCGAGGGCCTGATGGCCCGGGTGGCGGGCCGGTTCGCCCGGGTGGAGCCACGTCGCCGGGCGCGGGCGTTCGTGCTGGGCCTGCTCGCGGACCTGCCGAGGAAGAACTGCTGGACGATCGCCGAGCACGCCGGCGACGCGAGTCCGGCCGGCATGCAGCACCTGCTCAGCCGCGCGTCCTGGAACGCCGACCAAGTCCGTGACGACATACGGGCCTTCGTGGTCGACCACCTTCGCGACGAGGAGGCCGTCCTGGTCGTCGACGAGACCGGGGATCTGAAGAAGGGGACCGCGAGCGTCGGAGTCCAGCGCCAGTACACCGGCACCGCGGGCCGAATCGAGAACTCCCAGGTGGCCGTCTACCTCGTCTACTCCGCCACGGCCGGGCACACCGCCATTGACCGGCGCCTCTACATCCCGCGCTCCTGGACCCAGGACCCCGACCGGTGCCGGGCAGCGGGAATCCCCGACGACTTGAGATTCGCCACCAAGCCCGCCCTGGCCACCGAGATGATCGCCCAGGCCCTGGACGCTGACGTGCCGGCCGCATGGGTCACCGGCGACGAGGTCTACGGCGGTGACCCGCACCTGAGTGCCGAACTGGAGAGACGTCAGATCGGCTATGTGCTGGCCGTCTCACGCAAACGCCCGATCGCCACCCGCGCGGGCGTCTTCCGGGCCGGCGTGCTGGCCCACGGCCTACCGAAGAAGGCCTGGCAGCGGCTGTCTGCGGGCGACGGCGCCAAGGGCCGCCGCTTCTACGACTGGGCCCAGGTCGACATCGACAGCCCGCCGGACTGTCCAGGCCACCGGTGGCTGCTGATCCGGCGCAACCGGCGCACCGGTGAACTCGCCTTCTACCGCTGCTACTCGGCCCGCCTCGTCCCGCTGGCCACGCTGGTCAAGGTGGCCGGGCGCCGCTGGACTGTGGAGGAGACCTTCCAGGCCGCCAAGGGATTGGCCGGGCTGGACGAGCACCAGGTCCGCCGGTGGACCTCCTGGCACCGCTGGACCACCCTGGCCATGCTCGCGCACGCCTTCCTCGCGGTCACGGCCGCCATCGAGCGGGCCGCCCCGACAGCACCAGGGCTCGCCCCGCTGACATGCAACGAGATCCGACGCCTCTTCGCCGCGTTCATCGTCCAGCCTGCCCGCGACCTGGCGCACCGACTCCGCTGGTCGCACTGGCGCCGACAACACCAAGCCCGCGCCCGCACCAGCCACTACCACCGCCAGGCCGCACAACAACCGTGATCAAGATCTACAGCTGGAGTACTAGTACTCCAGTGAGAGTTCTTCGTTTTCGCTGGTCAGCGACCTGGTGGCGGCGAGTGTAGCCGGGCTGTGTCAGGGGGGGAGGGGTGTTCGCGGGGATGTCGCGCGAACGAGTGGCCGCGACGCATGTAGTGGCAGCGCCGCGGACAGCTCCTCAGTGTGAGCGACGATCTGACGGATGTGTGGGACCGGGAACTGACCGAACTCTTCCTGCGGATCGGGGCCCGATTCACGCGGGTGGAGCCGCGGAAGCGGATGCGGGACTACGTACGCGGGCTGCTGGGCCCGGTAGGGCGAAAGAACAGCTGGCAGTTGGCCGAGTTCGCCGGGCACCCGGCCCCACATCGGCTGCAGCACCTGCTCGCCCGCGCCTGCTGGAGCGCGGACGAGGTCCGCGACGACCTGCAGGCCTACATCGGCGAGCAACTCGGCACCCCTGACGGTGTCCTGATCCTCGACGACACGGGCTTCGTGAAGAAGGGCACGGTCTCGGCCGGCGTGCAGCGCCAGTACTCGGGCACCGCCGGCCGCACGGAGAACTGCCAGATCGGCGTCTTCGCCGCCTACGCCTCGACCAAGGGCCATGCCCTGGTCGACCGTGAGCTCTACCTGCCCAAGTCCTGGGCCGAGGACCGGCAACGCTGCCAGGCCGCCCGCGTCCCCGACGAGCGCGGCTTCGCCACCAAGTTGGAGCTCGCACGGTCGATGATCAAGCGAGCTCTGGCCTCGCCGCTGCCGATCGCGTGGGTCACCGCGGACTCGGCCTACGGCCAGGACTCGCACTTCCGCCGGTTCCTCGAAGACGCCGGGCTCTCCTACGTGGTGGCCGTTCCCAAGTCCCAGCAGGTGCACGGCCCGCGGATCGACTTCCTCATCACCCAAGCCCCGCCCGAGGCTTGGCAGCAACTGTCCGCCGGCTCCGGGGCCAAGGGCGAGCGCCTCTACGACTGGGCTGCAGCACGCCTGCCCGCTGTCTGGGAATTCGACGGCGACCAGCCCACCCGCCAACGCTGGATGCTGGCGCGCCGCAGCCTGACCAAGGCCGACGACGTCGCCTACTACCTGGCCTGCGCGCCCCTGGACGCCACCGTCGTCGACCTGGTCCGCATCGCCGGATGCCGCTGGAAGATCGAGGAATGCTTCCAGAGCGCGAAGAACGAGTGCGGCCTGGACCAGTACGAGGTCCGCCGCTACGTGGGCTGGTACCGGCACATCACCCTCGCGATGCTCGCCCACGCGTTCCTGGCCGTCATGGCCGCCCAGGAGCGCGAAAAGGGGGCGACAGTGACGACACGCCCGACCTCGTGGATCTCACACCGGCCGAGATTCGCCGTCTGCTGGCAGCTCGACCCCGCCACCGTCCTGCGGACCGCGACCACACCCTGACCTGGTCCAGATGGCGCCGCCGTCACCAAGCACACGCGCGGCGCTGCCACTACATGCGCCGCGGCCACCCGTTCGCGCGACATCCCCGCGAACACCCCTCCCCCCCTGACACAGCCCGGCTACACTCGCCGCCACCAGGTCGCTGACCAGCGAAAACGAAGAACTCTCACTGGAGTACTAGGGGCTGGACCGCTATCGCCAGCTCCTTTGTCCGGCATGGCCGCCACCTTGTCGGGGTCTGGCCACGCCGGTGTCCGCCACGGCGATGCGGGCCTGCCAGTCTCGAGGTCGTCACCAGAGCTAGAGACCACCAGTGGCCGGGCCTGGATTCCAGACGAAGCACGCAATGTTCTCCCCGTAGGCGATCACGAACCCTGCATCAGTACCTGCCGCGATTCTCCCGGTATAGGGCAGCTGCAGGCGTTCCACTACCTGGCCGGTGCAGGGGTTCCAGAGAATGCTGCTGCGGTCTTCGCTGGTGGTGATGGCGAGGGGGGTGCCGTCGGGCCGGGTCGTGGTGGCGACCGTGCTCACCGGACCGGAGTGACCCCTGAGGATGTGCAGTCGGTCTCCGGTGGTCAGGTCCCAGACAATGCCGGTCTCATCTTCGCTGGTGGTGATGGCGAGGGGGGTGCCGTCGGGCCGGGTCGTGGTGGCGACCGCGCTCACCGGACCGGAGTGACCCCTGAGGATGTGCAGTCGGTCTCCGGTGGTCAGGTCCCAGACAATGCCGGTCTCATCTTCGCTGGTGGTGATGGCGAGGGGGGTGCCGTCGGGCCGGGTCGTGGTGG
>NZ_BSSA01000038.1:0-15554 GCF_030268885.1 Kitasatospora phosalacinea | reverse complement strand
GTGGCGACCGCGCTCACCGGACCGGAGTGACCCCTGAGGATGTGCAGTCGGCCCCCTGTTGCCAGGTTCCAGACGATCGCGATGCCGTCGTAGCTGGTGGTGATGGCGAGGGGGGTGCCGTCGGGCCGGATCGTGGTGGCGACCGCGCTCACCGGACTCGCGTGGCCGGTGAGCGCGGACAGCTGGGTACCGGTTGTCAGGTCCCAGACGGTCACGGTTCGGCTGGCGCCCGCGATGACGGCGAGGGGGGTGCCGTCGGGCCGGATCGTGGTGGCGACCGCGCTCACCGGACTGGCGTGGCCGGTGAGCGCGGACAGCTGAGTACCGGTTGTCAGGTCCCAGACGGTCACGGTTCGGCTGGCGCCCGCGATGACGGCGAGGGGGGTGCCGTCGGGTCGGATCGTGGTGGCGACCGCGCTCACCGGACCGGAGTAGCCACTGAGGGTCCGCAGTTGGCCGCCTGTTGCCAGGTTCCAGACGATTGCGGTGCCATCCTCGCTGGCGGTGATGACGATCGGACCTGCGCTGGGAAGAGCGGCAACGGCAACGGCATTTACCGCGCGGTGGTGTGCGGTGAGGGTATGAAGCCGAGCGTTAACCCTCAAATCCCAGACGATCACGGCTCCGTCATCGCTGGCGGTGATGGCCAGCGGAGCGCCATCGGAAGAGGAACTGGTGGTGACAACCCGCACTGGGCTTGTGTGTCCTGTCAGAGTGTGCAGACGGGTGCCTGTTGTCAGGTCCCAGACAGTTGCGGCGGTCTCGTCGTAGCTGGTGGTGATGGCGAGGGGGGTGCCGTCGGGTCGGATCGCGGTGGCGACAGCGAGCACCGGGCCGGCAGGGCTCGTGAGGATGTGCAGTCGATTACCGGTGGTCAGGTCCCAGACGGTCGCCGTGCCGTCGTCGCTGGTGGTGATGCCGAGGGGCATCCCACCCGCCTGGGCCACCGTCGTCAAGGTGCGTACCCAACCGGCGCTGAGGGTGTGCAGGTGGGCGCCGGTTTCCAAGTCCCAGACGGTCGCGGTGTAATTGCTATCCGAAGCGCAACCAAGTGGGCTGCCGTCAAGGCGAGTTGCAACGGCCACGCTACGCATCAACCGTTCGCTGGTGGTGAGGGTGTGCAGGTGGGCGCCGGTGGTCAGGTCCCAGACGATAGCCGTGCCGTCGTCGCTGGTGGTGATGCCGAGGGGGGTGCCGTCGGCTCGTGTCGCGGTGGCGACAGCGTTCGCCGAGCCAGCGTGACTGGTGAGGGCGTGAAGTTGGGTGCCGGTGGTCAGGTCCCAGACGGTCGCCGTGCCGCTGTCGCGGTTGGCGGTGATCGCAAGGGGGGTGCCGTCGGCTCGTGCCGTCGTGGCGACAGCCCTCACCGAGCCGTTCTCAGCCGTGAGGTTGTGCAGGTGGGTGCCGGTGGTCAGGTCCCAGACGACTGCGATCTCGTTGTTGCTGGTGGTGATGGCGAGGGGGGTGCCGTCGGGTCGGATCGCGGTGGCGACAGCGAGCACCGGGCCGGTAGGGCTCGTGAGGATGTGCAGTCGGTCTCCGGTGGTCAGGTCCCAGACAATCGCGCTGCCGCTGTCGCGGTCGATGGTGATGGCGAGGGGGGTGCCGTCGGGTCGGATCGCGGTGGCGACGGCACGCACTGGGCTGGTCGAACCGAGGAGAGTATGCCGGCGTGCCGGATGAGTTTGACGAGTGGCCCATAGCGGGACCGCATTGGCGGGACGGCCATCAAGCGCAACATTGGAGATTGCCCTGGCGAGGTCGACTTGCTGCCAACTGGCTGCGTCGAGCGCAAGGAGGCTGCGTCGTGTATGCCTATGCCGGCGCAAGGGGTGGTGGGTGGTGGTGGTCCGGTAGATGTGAGTGTTGAGGATGGCTTGCCCGGTTGTTGCGCGGTGTAGCAGGGGGGTGAGGCTGTCCGGTTCCGCATGGACCAGGAATTGCGGGTCGGCGAGGAGCCGATCGAGAGCGCCGTTGGCTGCGATGGCGGCGTGGTCGGCGGCGTGGCGCAGCAGGTAGGGCTGGGCGTGGGACCAGTTGGGGGTGCCGTCGGTGGCGACTGTACTGATGAGGGCGTGATGAATGACTGCCGGGTCGCTCTGGGACTTGGTGTGGTCGGTTAGTGCTTGGTGGAAGTAGCGGTAGAGGAGTCGCTGGTCAGTGTCGGATGCGGTGCGCAGGTAGAAGGCGGCTTTGGTGAGGGCGCGGCGAGTGTCGCTGAGGTGGGGTGTTGCCTGGTGTGGGAAGGGCGGTTGGTGGGCGAGGGCTGCGGCGTGAATGAGGTCGAGGGGCATGCCCTGGCCTCGGGCCTGGCCAAGGACCGTGAGGACGGGCAGGACCCACGGGTCGTTTGCTGTGAGCGATCGGATGTGGAGGTTGAAAACCTCGGTGATGGTGCGGGGCGGAGGCCCGCTGATGTCATGGTTGCTGGTCAAGAGGTGGTCGGCGTAGAGGGCCGCGACGAGAAAGGCACCACTGTCGCTGTACGCGGCGAGCGCGTCTGCGATGTGCCGGATGCCCGGGCGGGGATAGCGGCGGCGAGGGAGAAGCTTGCGCAGGTAGTCGTCGAGATCATCGGCGAGGACGCGGCGATCTTCATCCGTGGAGGGGTCGAGATTAAGGACCGTGCCGTGATGGTCAGCCAGGTGGTCGCGCAAGGTGGTAAGGGTGTCCCACCAGGGCCGTGTGCCGATCACAACCCGGGGACTCACTGCCGTAGAGCTGTCGGCTGCACCCGCCAGGGGCAGGAGGAGTTCGTTGAGGACGGCGGTCGGGTCGATGGCTTCGTCGAGGGCATCAAGGACCACCAGCACGTCGTTGACATCCCGCAGGTCCCGCAGGAGGGCTGCCGTACCCATATGATCTGGGGACTCCGCACTCTGTTCGTGTGAGCCGTCGTGAGGGCGGATCTGGCCGGCGGACTGACGGTGGAGCTGGCGGCGCAGGGATTCGGTGATCTGCTGAAGGGAGAGCTGGCGGGCGTGGACCGCCAGAACGGTAGACGGCATACGGGGTGCGAAATGCTCGACTGTGGGGCCAACCTGATCACCAATTGATTCAAGTTCGGGATGGAGCAGGCAGGCGGTGACGCCGAGAAGTGCGGACTTTCCGCTCCCAGGGCCGCCGGTGACCACCAGCAGTCGACCCTCAGTGCCGTCGGGATTGTCGATCCAGTTCTGGATGCGCTGAAGCTGGGAACGTCGGCCGGAGAAGTGGATGCTGTTCGCGGTGGGATTTCCGGCGGCCCTGGTGGCGAAGTGCAGCGGGTCGAGGCCGGGGGCGCAGCCGAGTGCGAACTCGCGCAGCCGGGGGTTCATCGCAGTAAGCAGGCCGGCCTGGGGATCGTGGGTATGGGAGGGGTTGCGGAAGAACGGCTGTGGCTCCGGAACGGCTTGAATGTGCGGGGTGCGCACGAGGGCCTGCCCAGGGCGTCGGGCGGCGCGGTCGGCCCGGGCTAGTTCGCGGTCGATGGCGGAGGTCAGGGTATCGATGGGTACGTATTTCATCGTCGGGCTGATGTCGAGGTTTCCGTCGACCAGCTGGTGCAGGACCTCGGCGGTGGCGGTGGTGAAGCGGGCGCCGTAAGTGATGGAGTCGCTCGTACAGGCCCCGATGATCCATACGTTCCGCAGGGCGTCCTGTCGTCTGCGAGCGGCCAGATCGATCAATTGTTGTTGGACGATGGCCTGCCCAGCCTCGCACACGTCGAGAAGAAACAGCACCGGACGGCCGCTGTTCTCTGCCTCCTCCAGGAGGCGCCCGAAGCTAACGCACGTGTCGATCAGTAGATCATCGCGGGCTTCGCCACCAGACATGGCCAGGTACAGATTTCTGCTCTGTTTTGATTGGGCACCGTGGCCGGCGAAATGTACGACGAGTGGCTCGCCGGTGCCGTTGCGCCTGCGTAGTTCCTTCCAACGCTCCATGAACTCGTGCTCATCGCACTCCAGCAGCGGGTCGCCCTCGGTCACAACACCAGCCCGGTTCATGGCGGACGCGAGCGCCTGAACTGCTTCCTTGACAGCTGGCAGCGAAGAGAACGCCTCGACACCGTCAGCTTGGTCATCCTCGCTCACGTATGCATCGGAGAAGTCCCCGACACCCGCCACCAACGCCCGTACCACCAGACCCCCGTCTGCCTCATCACTGCGGCTTCTTGTCGCGTGCAGCTTGCCGCGTCACAGAGACGGCTCGAACACTGCTTGCCAGGACCAGCATCAACGGCCGGCCCGAGCCGCCGTAGACCTTAAGACGCGCTCGAAACTGATGAAACGTCAGGAAAGATAGGGGGCGATGGCCGCCGCTACCAAGCCGCTTGCCAGGTACCCGCCGAACCCGTGGGAGCCCAGCCCGTTGTCGCAGGTGTCCTCGAAGTCGACCGGGAAGACCTCTCCCAGCTTCGGGGGGATCGCAACGAGGTCGCCGACATCGGCGATGTTGATCCACCGCTCCACCCCTGCAGGACTGGCACCCCGCCCACCACGCAGCCCCGGCTCCAGTCGACGCGAAAGGGACGGGACGCGTAGTGGCGAGCCGACCGTCACCAGCAGTTCCACCTCCAGCTCAGGGAAGGCGTGCAGGGTCTCGTAGGTGACGAAGGAGCCGAGCGAGTGCGCGACCACTACAGTTGGCTGCTCGCGCCGAATCACTGCGGCAATACGCTCACGTACCAGCTGGCGTCGGTTCGACCAGGAGGTGTAGGCCTCCACCTCGCGCAGGTTCGTCACGATTGCGCGCTCCACGCGGCGCATCGTCTGCTCCCGGACCGCGCTCACCAAGTGGCCGCCGCGGTTGCCGATCAGCCACCCCAGCATCTGCCGCAGCGGCGCCAGCCCCACGTTCTGCGGATCCGGCGGCAATGGAGCACCTGCTGTGGCCAACCACTCCGCCGCCTCCGCCCGTTGCCCGCCGGTGAGATCATCGAAGGTCGCGTCGTCTCCGGTCGCCTGCGCCTGCTCGGGCAGGTCAAGCCGTAGGAGATCCGCATAGTAAGCCATCACTAGCTCCGGCACGTCCACTGATAGACGCCCAAGGCCTTCAGCCAGCTTCGGACGGCAGTCTGCAAGCCGACGCAGAGCCGCTTGGTCGGGCGTCGCTCCGCGAACGTAGTTGAAGATACCGTGCACCAGCACGACCGGCGCCATTACACACTCCCCACTGCCTGGCCGGATCCGCCCCGGTCTCTCATCCCGTGCCTTACCCAACCCACGCATCCCACCACACCGGGAATCAGGTCGGAGCGAATCTCCAGTGATCAGCGTCGACTGACCTGAATCCGACGCCGTTCGTCCTACTTTGCGTCAATGGCCTTGTAGTGCCGAGGCCACCGGCTTGTCGAACATCTGGCCACCTCTTGCGAAGGGGTGACGGGTTGAGTACGGGAAAGGTTGACGAGAGCAACATCGGCAGCGGGGCGATCTGGGTATCCGCGCCCGGTGCGCGGCATGTGCGTCGGCCAGTTCCCAGACCTGGAGTCGTTTCTGACAGGCCTGGAGCCGGGCAGTTGCGCTGAACCACCCGAGGGACCCGGGGACTGCACAAGAAGGCCAAGATCGTGAGACAGAAGTGCCGTGTCCCTGGAATGAGACAGTCGGGAAAGCTCAGGTCGTCACGACGGAACGGGACATTCCGAATGCGGGCCTACAGTCGCCGAGTGCCATGAGGCGATGCGCCCGTACCCGATCACCGCGATGGGTAGCGACACCCTGCACTGCACTCTCGAGATGGTCGCCGACACCACGTCCGACAAGATCGGCGAGAAGGAACGCGAGCAGCTCGTTGCCGCCCTGCGCACGCATCTGGCCGGTCTCAGCCCGCTGGAGGTCCTGGCCGGCTCCCCGATCGCCAACCGTGCCGGGGCGTTCCTCGATCTGTCCCCGGACGAGAACCTCGTCGAGTTGCAGTCGCGGGTCAGGGACGCGATCCGCGAGGTGCGAGGGGCGGGTGCGCTGCTGCACGACGGCGGCAGGGCGCACATGTCGCTCGGATACGCCTGGACCGAGGCGTCGTCCGACGCGCTGCAGACCGTGCTGCGGCGGATCTCCCCCAGCCACGCCAGCGTCCATTTCACCTCCGTCCAGTTGCTCGATGTGCTGTTCCGTCAAGAGCCTCGCCCCGATGGCGAGATGGCCTGGGAGCTGTCGTGGGACCCGGTGGCGACGATCCCACTCACCGCCGGCACCACCGCTGTTCCGCCCGGCGACGCATCTCGCTGATCACCGGCCCCGCCCTCGCGCCGGCGCCGGCAGCCCCGCACCTGCGCCAGCAGCCGGGCACAGTGCGCCCGACGGCTACGTTCACCAACCTCACGCCTGTCCGGAACAAGGAGCGCCCGATGACCGACCGCACCGCTTCTGCTCCCGACCCCGCCGCCGCGCACGCGTCGGCCGTGCCTCAGCCGGACTGGCCCGCGCCGCTCCAGAGCGGCACCGGACCAGTCCAGGCCGCGTTCCGCCGGCTGGTCGAGAGCACCACCCACTACCTCGGCTACAGTCCGAACATCGTCTGGGGCAATCTGCAGACCCTGCCGTACGCCGAGGAGGTCCTGCGCTTGGTCGTCGACCTGCACGGCACCCCGCGGGACGTCGAAGCCGGTGCGGCCGAGCGCGTCGCCCGCGCCCAGTACATCGGGTCCGGTGGGCGCACCTACCACGTACTGCTCGGCGAGCAGACCCTGCTCACCGGTATTGGCGGGCCCGGGGTTATGCGCCCGCAGCTCGAACGCCTCCACGACGCTCTGTCCTGGCCCGGTCTCACGCTCGGGATCATCCCCGCCCGCGCCCGCCTCGCCGTCTACCCCGGCGACGGATTCGGCATTCACGACGAGACCCGCGTCGAAGTCGAGGGCTTCCGCGGCGGCGAGACGATCACCGACCATCGCGTCGAACTCTTCCATCGCGCCTTCGACCTGCTCCAGCAGTCCGCGGTGTACGGCGACGAGGCGCGCGCCCTCATCACCCAAGCCCTCCAACACACGTGACCTCGGTACCGGGCGCCGAGCCGCACGGAATGATGACCGTCGTAGGCCACGCGTGACCAGTCGTCCTCATCCCGGTCACCGGTGGCCCCACGCGTACTTCGGCCAGTTCCGCGCCACGCTGGTTACCGGACGTCCGCCCCCCGGAGACTTCCGACCGGCACGGCGTTCCCGCGAGGCGTCCGGCCACACCCCGGTCGGCGATCGGTTCGTCGCCCCGCGGGTCAAGGCGCTCACCCGGAACGGGGCACCTCCGTACAGTAGACCCTCCATAGTGGACGCATCGGTTCACCGAGGGGAGAAGTGGCGTGGGTGAAGCACGCGAGGGTGAGAAGACGGCCTTGTGGCGGCGGGCCAGCGAGCTTGCTCTGCGCAGCGACTCGGTCGCGTGGCGGTGGTGTGTTCGGCGAGCGGCGGAACTCGTCGAGCCGTACTACTCCCCGGACACGGGACCGTACGACTCCCACGGTGGCTACGGGCTGGAGAGCCTGGCGCTGCTGCTCTTCGTCCGGAAGCAGGGCGCCAGGCCGACCGCGGACGCACTCGCCGACGTGCGGCCTCTGATCACCGACAAGGCCCAGGTGGAGCGACTGTTGGCCGAGCAGATCGTGTCCGGGAACGACGAAGCGCTCTCGGATCTTGCGACTCGCCTGATGCGTGAGCACGTTCCGCTGCCGGACATGTTCGAGGTGCCGGCCGCGTTGACCGACTACCCGGGCGTACCGCTGCACTGGGGCCTGGACTGGCTGGAACGGGCTTTCCGCAAGCCCACCCCCGTGCTATCCGGCTGAGGCCGACGGCCTATGGACGGGCAGGCCAATGGGCTGCCGGATGCTACAGGTCGCCTGCGTCGAGGTCCCACCGCAAGTCGTCGCCGCGCTCAGGCAGCTGCGGCCAGTCGGTTCGCTCCGGCTCCTCGAGCGCCAGCCGGTAGGGCTGCCACGCCTCCACGATGTCCAGCGCCGGCGGGGGCGGGGGAAGTTCGTCCCGCTCCACCCGACGGTCGGCGAACTCGAGCGCGTTGCTGTACCACCAACGGGACCAACCGTAGATCGCCGACGGATACAGGCTCAACGGGCCTGGCTTCGGGCCGTCGGCTCGTACCGTGACCGCGTAACCGCGGGTGCCGAGGATGTTGTTCCATCGGCGGGCCCGAACCCCTACAAGGCAGGTCCGGTCGTCGATCAGCACACCGACGACCTCCGCCGTCAGATGCCGGCGCATCAGGGTATCCAGGAGGATCATCGGCGGCTCGGACTCGGGCGTCGCCCGAGCCACGATCACCGAGGCGGACTCCACCACGCGCTGCTGCCTGTACAGCGCCTGCTCCAGCTTGGAGCGGTGCTCCGGCGAGGTGCGGGTACGCAGGGTCGGTTCGATCTCCGACCAGCGAGGTGGCACGACCGCGAACGTGTGCCGCCAGAGGGTGCGCGGCAGCTCCACCGACTGCAGTTCTTCCGGCTCGACCAGCGGGTATCGGGTCACATGGACGGCCAGGACCTCGCCGAGCGCGTTCGCGCCGACAACGTGCGCGTGCACGCACGCCCTCGGCGCGAATGCACCGGGATACAGGGCGACCATCGGATGCTGATGGTCGTCCTGGTAGTCCCACCGCTCGAGCATCCCCGCAACTCCCGTCGCCGACGCCGCCGAGGCGTCTCGCTCGCTTTCAATGCCGATGCGCACCACGCT
The DNA here is from genome assembly GCF_030268885.1 of Kitasatospora phosalacinea. Classification (GTDB taxonomy): domain Bacteria; phylum Actinomycetota; class Actinomycetes; order Streptomycetales; family Streptomycetaceae; genus Kitasatospora; species Kitasatospora phosalacinea_C. The sequence goes on along the minus strand of NZ_BSSA01000038.1, from coordinate 6,886 downwards.
ACCCGTCGCGCGCTGGCATCCCGGTCCGTTCACTCCGCCTGCCGGCGGACGAGTCAGCGTGGCACCTTGCGCTTCCGCAGTTGAGTGCAACCCCGTCCACGCTACGACCGAGCGGGGGTCCTCCCCGTTCGCTCCGGACTCGGATTCCGGCAGGAACGAGCACCGGCGCCTGTGCCGTCATCGGCGCAGCCCTCAACACGTCCGACCCCGCGCTCCTGCCCGGCCCAAGTGCGGCAGACCGGCCGGTCAACGGCGGCTCGGTGGATGTACTCGCGCAGGCAACCTCGCCCTGGCAGACTCTCCTGCGGGACGTCCCAGCATGGGGGAGAAGAGATGCTGACGATCAGCCATACCGCCGAGGTCGCGGTCTACCACTGCCTGCCGCTGATGCCCAGGTGGCACTGGGAGTCCCGGGCCCACGGCCACGACGTGACCATCACGCTGGAGCTGGCCGTACCGGAGCAGGAGATCGGGGACGAGGACACCACCGAACTGCGCATCGCCGCAGGCCTGCTGGAGGAGTTCGACGGTCCGCTGTACCTCAAGGATGTCGGGAGCCTGGTGGAGCCGTCGGAGCCCCGGACGGACGAGCAGTGGCTGGCGCGGTGGGTGCATGAGTGGACCAGCGCGCGGCTGCGTTCCGGGCTCGGCGATCACCTGAAGGTGACCGTCTCGTTCTCCAACGGCAACACCAAGGTCCACCGTGGTGCTGCGGTCGAGGCGGCAGCCTGACAACCCGGGCACCAGCTGAGAGAGTGCAGCCGGACGATGGGTTGGACGAGAGAGGCTGACTCTGCGGCCTGCGCTCGCAGCAGGCCGCAGAGTCACCTTCGACACCTAGGAGAGCCGTGACTGCCACACCGGCCACCGCCCACATCGGAAACGGGCCGCGCTCCGCCGAGGCATCGCTCCTGGCCTACCTCCGCCTGAGCGCGGAGCTGAGCGAGCAGTCCGCCCATGGAACCAGCGGCTGGCGGTACCGCTCGCCCTACCACCTGCTGCTCGAACACGGACGCTGGTTCATACCGGCTGCCCTTCCGCCGGCGATCAGCCGACTGGAAGAGCGCTACTGCTACGCCAACGCGTCGCGGACCGCGCGGGACAACGCGGGCCTGCTGTACGTCGAGGGCTTCGGCGCCGTCGACGCTGGGCAGGTCGTCCCGATCGCGCACGGCTGGTGCGCCTCCGCGGACGGTACGGCCGTCGATCCGACCTGGAGCGACGGCGCGGGTGTGGCGTACTTCGGCATCCCCTTCGCTGACCGGTCCCTATGGCCCGACCCGGACCTCGGCGGCAGCCTGCTGCAGGAGCCGCGCAACTACCTCCCGCTGCTACGTGACGGCCTTCCCGCAAACGCTGTCGCGTCCGTCGGCCGCCCGGAGTCGTAGCAGCAGAGGACCCAGGCGGAGCCCGGTGCTCACCAATGTCGGGGCACCCGGGCGGCTCCAGGCACGGACAACGAGTTGCCCGTGCCCGAGCCGATTCGCTTCACGCGGACACTGGAGATGCCAACTCCCGTTTCCCGCAGCCAGTTTCAGAGCGACGTGTACATCGTGCTGCCGGGACACCTCACGCCGCAGCAGACCGCCGCCTGGCGCCGCCTCGGCGCACCACCGGCGCACTACGGTTTCAGGACGGTCAGCTCAGAGCTGCCTCGAAGATCGCGCGGTGAGCGTTGACGAAGTCGTGCTCGCAGCGACTCCATGCGATGCGTTGAGCGATCACGGCCCTGTCGGCGGGGGCCTCTCCGGGAGCAAGTTCCTGCTCTGCCCAGAACCGGGCGTTGCGGATCTGCCGTTCCAGGATGGAGTCGACCAGCGCGCCGCGACCGCGGGCCCCGAGCCCGTACGCGTCCGCCAGCACCCGGACCTGCGCGGACTGGTCGTCGACCGTCGGAGCCGTCGGCTTGGAGGTAATGCACCAGGTCCAGGCCATGTACCCGAGGTCCTCGAGTTCGGAGCCCGGGGCCGCGGTGTCAAAGTCGATGAACGCCGTCGGGACGCCGTCACGGAAGACGGTGTTGTTCGGGCCCGCATCGTGATGGCATACCACGGGGAACCGGCCCGCGAGCGCGCTGCCGCGGGTCGCGTCGTGCAGGGCGCGCAGGAGAGCGCCGGCGGCGGCGACCTGCTCGTCGGACCACGTGCGGAACCTGGACGGGACTTCCCCGGGCAGGTAGCTGAGGACGTCCGTCGCGCCCTCTCGCCGGAGGTAGCGGGGCGCGCCGTCGAAGCCGCGGGCTTCCAGCAATCCGAGGAGGGAGGCGACGAAGGGTGAAGCGGGGGTGGAGGGACGGCGGACTGTGGCGCCGTCACGGACGATGCCCGCCGTCATGCGCCCGCCGGTCAGCGCCACGACTCCCGGTGCGGCGTGCTCCGCCGCTGAGGTGGGAGTCGGAGGGTTGGACCGGTCGGTGTGGTGAACGGTGCCCTCGGCGGCGAGCAGCGGGGCGAGGCCTCCGTCGAACCAGGGCAGGTGCGCTTCGGCGGCGGGGCGAGCGACCCAGGTCGCTTCGCTGATGTCCTCGTCCCCGGCTGCGGCTGGTTCGCCATGGACGTAGGTCGCACGGAAGACCGCGAAGAGGTCATGCACGGCGGCGAGCCGCTCACCGAAGTGGACCAGGGGGCCGACGTCTACGGTCACGCCGGTTTCCTCCAGAGTTTCGCGGGCGGCTGTCTCGGGCAGGGTCTCTCCGTCCTCGCGCCGACCGCCTGGTAGTCCCCATCGTCCGGTGCGCCTGTCCTTGGTGAGGAGTACCCGTTCTCCGGTGGGATCGGTGACCAGGGCGTACGCCACGTCGACTCGCTCGAGTGCCGCCATCAACTTCCTTCTTTGATCGTAGTGTTCCAGGATCGGGGCGGGGTCACGGGCAGTGCGCTGACGCCGTGGCCGGCGTCAGGAGTTCGACGGCCCAGGATCGGCAGGGTCGGGTGACATCGGGCCCGAGGAACGTCCAGGCCGCACCGAAGGCCCGGTACTCGTCGCCACCGTCGGCCTGGTTCAAGATGGCAGTGACCGCCCCTACGGGAGTGTGATCGTCCATCCCGGCGGCGTCGAAGTGTCCGACGGCCGTGAACGGCCGGGCGTTGATCCGGCGCAGCTGCTCCCAGAAAGCGTCGCGGGAGCCATGACAGTTGGTGAGGACGACTGCGGCGGCATTCCAGGTGCCGCTCGCCAGTTCGACGAGATCCACAAAATCACCGTCGGGATGCACGCCGAGCCAGGCCCCGCCGGTCTCGTCGACCGCGCCGGGGAGGTCGATGATGCACAGCTCGTAGGAGGCGCAGTCACGCAGTGCCGCGCGGATCTCGTCGGCCGAACCGACGGGTTTGAGGCCCGGCTTGAGGATCCACTCGTTGCGCTCGGCGCGGTCGAGCAAGTCGTTCATGTCATCGAGGTACGGGCCGAACCTGCGGTCGGCGGTGGTGACGACGTGGGTCACGGTCCACGGGGTCCAGCTCGGCATCTCGGCCTCCCTCGATTCAGGTGCGTGGCGCTGCCCGTCCTGACCACCGAACAGGCGAGTCAATGGAACTCGCTGCTCGATCGTCACCTCACCGCCCGCCCTCCAGCGTCGGCCCGTAAGTCCCGCGGCCAGCCCTCGCAGAAGACGCTGGTCTGCGCGCCCCCCGAGGACAGCCGCATCACGAGCACTCTCCGCCAGACGTAGCCCGCGACATGCTCTATGGTCAGATGCGGCTGATGGGCGAAGCGTCTCGAGGCCGGAAAGGTGAACGAACCGATGCTGGGACAACGGCGAATCGCGGTTTTCGGTGCAGGCTACATCGGCCTCGTGACGGGCGCCTGCTTCGCGAAGCTGGGGCACAAGGTCGTCGTTCGCGACATCCAGCGGGAGCGCGTCGAGCTCCTCCAGGGTGGCAGGATCCCGATCCATGAGGACGGACTGGCGTCGCTGATCGCGGAGAACGCCGACCGTCTGACGTTCACCTTGGACGCGGAAGAGGCTGTCCGCGACGCTGACGTCGTTTACGTGTGCGTGGACACGCCCCCGACGCCGTCCGGGGACGCAGACCTGTCCAGGATCTGGCAGGTGATCGAGACCCTGCGGGACGCTCGTCATCTGGCGGCGGTGGTGGTCAAGAGCACGGTGCCTGTGGGCACCGGCGCCAGGGTCAGGGCCGCGATGGACGAGGCCGGGCTCCAGGACGTGGGGTACGCGTCGAACCCCGAGTTCACCGCCGAGGGCCAGGCAGTGCGGGACTTCATGCACCCTGATCGGGTGGTGATCGGCGCCGACGATCCCGAGACGGCGAAGTTGGTCGCCCTTCTGCACGAGGGCGTGGACGGCCCGATCGCGGAGATGGACGTCCGCTCGGCGGAGATGGTGAAGCTGGCCGCCAACGCGCTGCTGGCTACAAAGATCAGTTTCACTAATGAGATCGCCACGATCTGCGAGGCGACCGGCGCCGACGTTGAACACGTGGTCCGCGCGGTGGGGCTCGACCACCGCCTCGGCCCGCACTTCATGCGGCCCGGCGTCGGATGGGGCGGCTCGTGCTTCCCCAAGGACTCCCGTGCGCTTCGTGCCATGGCCGGCAACGCCGGGTACTCCTTCCAGCTGCTCACCTCCGTCATCGAGGTGAACGATCTGCAGCCACGACGCGCGATCCAGCGGTTGAAGGACGAGCTGGGCGGTGCCTTCCACAACAGGACTGTCGCCCTGCTCGGCATGGCGTTCAAGCCCGGTACGGACGACATGCGAGAGGCACCCAGCACGATCATCGCCTCTCGGCTTCTCTCCGAGGGCGCCGCGGTCCGCTGCTGGGATCCGCTGGTCCGCGAGCTCGACACCGCGCCCTGGTCGTCCACCACACGCTGTGCCACCCCGCTGGAGGCGATGACCGGCGCGGACGCGGCGATCATCGTGACGGAATGGCCGGAGCTCCAGGACGTCGCCTGGGACCAGGCGGCGGCCGTCATGGCGCGTCCCCTGGTCTTCGACGGACGCAACCTCCTCGACCCGCAGCGGATGGCCGCGCTCGACCTGACCTACATGAGTGTGGGACGCACGACCGTCCGCGGTTCGGCCTGATTCAGTGCCGTCGCCGGGGCAGCGAGTGTCGCTACCCCGGCCATGGCGTTCGCCTCCGAGACATGCCTTCTGGGCGATCGTCCTCATTGGAGGGACGGAGCTGGCCGCCCGCAGCTGAGCCGTTCACTCACGCGCAGGATTTCCGACCGGCCGATCCCGTCCAGCCTGAACGCGGCAGGCCCAGTCGGCCATGAGGGTGGTGGCTGCTATGCGCGGACGCTCGCCAGCACCGCGTCGTCCATCTGCGCGTATCGGTCAGCGATGGTGCGCCAGTACTGCTGGACGACGAAGTCGCGAGCGTGGCGTCCGCGCCGTTCGATCTCCCCGGGATGGGTAAGGGCGTCCAGCAGGGTGGCGCGCAGGTCCTCGGCGTCACCCGGGACGGTGAGCCACCCGGTCGGCCGGGGCCCGTCGGGTCGGATGGTGGCGAGGGGGCCGCCACTGGCGGTCGCGACGACTGGAGTGGCGGAGGCCATCCCTCCAGGCAGACAAGCCCGGCGAGCGCATGTAGTTTCGTCGGGGGTTCGCGGACCCGACTGCGTGGAGCGATTCGGAGGTCCACGCCATTCCTGACGAGGAGCCAGCCTCGCTACTGCACTGCCTTCCCATGACCGCCGCCGCTGTGGCCCCGACGGCCTCGTCGAGGATTCTGGAGGCGTGCTGGTAGAGCCGCATCGCTCGGATGCGGAGCCAGAGGGGTCGGCCACGATGCTGGCATGTGGAAGGGCCCCGCATCACTGCGTCGGCGCCGAACGGGTCGATCGCGGCTATGGACAAGTCGATGTCGTGGGTGAGCGTCATGGTTCCCAGTGGCCCGGGGCGATGTGCCCCGGGCAGGTCAGTCGGCGGGCCGGTCGTCGCGGTAGGACCACACGCGGCCGGCGACTGAGCCAGCGAGGTACTCCAGCAGGGGCTCGATCTCGGGGCGGGAGGCTGACGAGGAGCCCAGGACCTTCCTGGCCTCCTCCAGCGGCAGAAGGACAGCGCCGGTGACCTTGCCGTCCGGGTCGTGGACGGCGATCTCCCCGTCCCAGTCGGTGCAGTCGAAGGCGAGGACCACCGTGGAGGGGTAGCGGGTGGTCGTGGTGTTGACGAGGTAGGCCAACGGGCCGACGGTCGCCAGGCGCAGGCCGGTCTCCTCGCGGACCTCGCGGATGAGGGCCTCCCCGAGGAGTTCGCCGCGTTCGACTCCGCCGCCGGGGATGGACCACATCTCCTGCCCGTCGTGCTGTTCCTGGACGAGGACGATCTGGTCGCCACGTCGCAGCAGGGCTGCGACGACCTGGACGCCAGGGCCGGCGACCGGCGCGGGGGCCGGGGCGGGGGCGGTGGATTCGGTTGCGGTCATGGCTCACTCCGGTTTGTCTCGCAGGGCTTTGACGCCGCCGGGGATATGGGTGGGGTCGCGGCCGTGCCGGTGCAGGAAGTACGAGAGGCGGATTACCAGGCGGTGGAAGGCGAAGCGCTGCTCTAACCTCGGGTCCGCCGGCTGGGCGCGCTGCAGCCATTAGGCATCCAGTCGCTGTCTACGGTCCTCGGGTGAGGTGAGGCACCAACGGTCGATCTTGATGAAGTCGCTGGCGTCCTTCGCCGCAGTGGCGTGGTCGAAGTCGAACAGGGCGATCTGGCCGCCAGGTCGAATGGGATGCTATCGGGCTGAATGTCCTGATGGGTATTCATCATCTGGAGGCCGCCGAGCCATTCGCCTACTCAGGTTGAACTCGCCTTGTCGTAGGTGGTGACGGACCTTGATCCCTGCGGTACGACATTGGGGTGCGATACGCGCAGGGGGGCGGGTTCACTGCCCGGGAGCAAGAGCGTCGGGAGCGGGTG
>NZ_BSSA01000037.1 GCF_030268885.1 Kitasatospora phosalacinea | reverse complement strand
GACGACTCGTAGGACGGCTTGCACGCGCAGACACACATGGCGGCGATCATCGCGGACATCTCGACCGCGACGACCACCCCCAGCGATCACGCCACGCAGTTGATCAATTACCCCACACTTTCTGAGGCGGTACACGTGGTCGGTGCCGACGAAGGGGATGCCGAGCACCGTCCGTTCGGCGTCCTGGACGCTGCCGATCGCGGCGTGCGAGATGCCCTTGTAGCGCTTGCGCCCCTGCCGGTCGGTCAGGTACGGGACGGTGGCTTCCGCGTCGCCGGCGAAGGCGGTCAGGCCGGCCGCGCCGGTGCGGGCGAGGGCGTGCTGGAACCAGGCGTTGTGGCTGGGGGCGAGGTGGAAGCCGGGAACGGTTTCCGGGCTCTCGCCGTCGTCCGCGGGCAGCGGGATGCCGGGAAAGATGTTGTCCTGGTCGAGTTCGCTGTCCAGGTTCCGGGCGTCCTCGGCCGGGTGGGCGAGGAGGCCGCCGTTGCCGCGCGCGTGCAGTACGTGGATCCGCATCGGTCCGTCGACGGGCAGTTCCGTGCTGAAGACCAGGGCGGGCGTGTCACCCCATCCGCCGATGTGGACGGCATCGGCGTGCACCGCGGCGGAGGCCAGCTGGCCGTGCGAGGCGGACAGGCCGCTGTGGTTGCCCTTGCAGGCGATCGGGAAGACCCGCGAAGGCTGCCCGGGCTTCCACACCTCGGCGAAGTACTGGGGCCGGTACGAGTACCCGACGGATGTCCCGGCGTCCGCGCTGGTCACCGCGAACCCGGCGCGCAGCGCGGTGTCCGCGGGAACGATCGACACGCTGTGGTCCGGATAGCGCTTGGCCAGCACCTGTTTGGCCACGGCCAGGGCGAAGCCGACTCCGAGTTCGTCGGACTGGAGTGCCTTGTAGTAGTTGGCGGTGTCGCGGCCCTCGGCCGACAGCGCCATGAAGGTGCCCAAGGTACCCTCCAAGGCCTGGCTGTACTTGAGGCAGCCCCAGTGCTCCGCCAGGCCCCGCCCGGCACCGCGCCGGGCGAGCGCGGTCGCGCGTCCGAGGGTGTGCAGCACGTCCCACGGGGTCAGCTGGATGCCGTCACCGTGTTCCTCGTACGGAAGGGGTCCGAGTCCCTGTTTGCGGCGAAGGGGCTCGAGTTCCTTCTCCTTCCGCTTCTGGTCCTCCTTGGCCGCACACGCCTCCACGTCCCTGAGCAGCTTCGGACCGGAGTGGACCGCGACGTTCGACAGCTGCGCCAACTGCCGAAGGACCTCGGCCACGTTCTTCGAGATGTCTTCCTCCACGTACATCCCCCCAACTCTCCAGTTCCACCGGGCAGATGCCGCACCATAGGCCGCACCGGCGGGGCGCATGCCAGGGCGCACACGAACATGGCTGGAATCAGGGAATGAGCAGTGGCTCGGAACGCTACACCGTGACTTCGCCGTTCACGGCCTTCACCCGTTCGGGGACGCGGCGACGGACGCCGGCTGACTGCTCGTTAGGATTTCCGCCATGTCTGGTCGCCCCCACGCCGATAGCCCCGAACGCACCCGCGCCCACCGCCTGGGCCGCCGGCTACGAGCCCTGCGCGAGGCCCGCGGCCTGACCCGACCCGAGCTGGCCTGCGCCGCCGGTGTGCCCCTGCGCACGCTGTCCCGTCTGGAGACCGAGGGTGTGGCGCAGCCCGGGCTGTTCACCGTCGCGGCGTTGGCGCGGGTCCTGGAGGTGACGGTGGACGAGCTGGTGACGGCTGCGGGTGCGGTGCCGGGTCTGTGGTCCACGGGTTACGAGGGGCGGACGATCGACTCGTTCGTGGCGGCGCTGGTCGGTGCGGGGGTGGACGCGGTGGCGGATGTCCGACTGACACCGATCAGCCGCAAGCCCGGGTTCAGCAAGTCCCGGCTGAGCGCGGCCCTGGCCGAGGCGGACATCTCCTACCTGCACCTGCGTTCGCTGGGCAACCCGAAGGACAACCGGGCGCCGTTCTGGGACGGCCGCGTCGGCGAGGGCCTGGCGGTGTTCGCCGACATCCTGGCGGCGGAGCCGGCCCGCCGGGAGTTGGCGGAACTGGCCGAGCTGGCCGTCGAGCGTTCGGTGGCGGTGCTGTGCTTCGAGCAGGACGAGAGCCGCTGCCACCGCCAGGCCGTGCTGGCCGAACTGCACCAGCGCACCGCGCTGCCCGTCGCCGCCCTGGTCTGATCCGCTTCAACTCCCGTCCGAACAGGCACCCTTGCGCATCCGACACCCTGGCCGCCCAATGGTGACAGGAGTCGAACCAGGGGGGCTGGCATGCCGGCATCGGGCTGGGAACGAGCGCGCATCCTGATCACCGTCAAGACGTATCCCGACGTCTCGCACAAGTACCTGGAAACCTGCTGCGTCGCCGGCATCCGCCTGGACGCCGACCCGGTGCGGCACGTGCGGCTGTTCCCCGTCCCGCACCGGCTGCTCGACGAGGAGAAGCGGTTCGGGAAGTACTCCGTCGTCGAGGTCGACGTCCGACGCCACCACACCGACCGCAGACCCGAGAGCCTGCGCCCCAACCTCGACACCCTCCGGGTCGTCGACACCGTCAGCAGCCGAGGCGGCTGGGCCGAGCGCCTCGACATCGCCAGACCTTTGATCCAGCCGTCCCTCTGCGCGATCAAACGTCTCCAGGCCGCCGACGGAACCTCCCTCGGGCTGTTCCGCCCCGCGCGCATCGACTCCTTCCGTCTCGCCGACGCCACCCCCTGGACCGCGGAGCAGCACGGCATCGTCAACCAGACCGACGTGCTGCACCCCGACCACCGGCCCCTCGAATGGGTCCCCTACGAGTTCCGCTACCGCTTCCACTGCGAGGACGACGCCTGCCGAGGCCACGACATGGGCCTGCACGACTGGGAAGCGGGCCAGTCGTGGCGCAAGTTCCGCCGCACCTACCCGGCCCACCGGCTCGCCGACGTCCTGCACGAGCGCTGGTGGACCAGGACGGTCACGCCCGATCGGGCCACGCACTTCTTCGTCGGCAACATCGCCGCCCGCCCGAAGACGTTCATGCTCCTCGGCGTGTTCAACCCCACCGTCGCCGCCCTCACCGCCCCGCGCCAGGATGCGCTCTTCTGAGCGCACATCTGGAGCCTTCATCGGCATCGGACCGCGAACGTGTGCGGCTGGCCGTGGAAGCGACCCCGCCACCACGGAGCCGGACGGAGGCGACGGGGGCCTGTTCACTCGTACCGGCGCGAGGCTGCCGGGATCCGGCGCCCCAGACCCGGCTGCCGGAGGCGGGCACGGGCCGGCCCGAGCAGTCGGCCGCGCCCAGCAAGCCGGCGCCGCCCTCTTGTTGGTGCGCCGACGTCTCACTAGCCTCGTCGCGGGCCGACCGCACCGACCGGGGATTCGGTCGGCCCCGCACCGGCTCGCGGCCGGCGCGTCCGGCGATCGAAAGGGACCCGCACCGTGCCCACGACTGACCAGACCGGCCCGCGACGGATGGTGGCGGCCCTCGGCACCGTCGCCCTGGCGACGGCCGCCGTCCTCGCCACCACACTTCCGGCCGAGGCGATCAACACGTACAACTCCGCACCCGCACCGGAGCGCACCGAGGTGGGCGCGCTGGTCGTGCAGTGGGACGACGACGCGGACCCGGCCACCCCCGACCGGGTGGACTGGATGTGCTCGGGAACGATGGTCGACCGCGACACCTTCCTGACCGCCGCGCACTGCACCTCCGACTGGGCGCCCGGCGCCCGGTTCTACGTCTCGCTCGACCAGGACGTGCAGGCGGCCCTGGACAGCGCGAAGTCCGCCCACCCGGCCGACCCGGCCGCCGTCGCCGCCGCGGTGGCCGTGGAGGGCACCGCACACACCGACCAGGCCTACCCCGGCCCGGCCTCCGACCCGCACGACATCGCGGTGGTCCAGCTGCCCGCCCGGGCCGTCGCCGCCCGCTGGACGTTCACCCCGGCGACCCTGCCCACCGCCGGACGGCTCGACGCCCTCGGCCCGCAGGGCCTGAACGCCACCTCGTTCCTGGTGGCCGGCTACGGCACCCAGGAGGCCGAACGGGGCCCCGGCGGCCAGACCCACCCCGGTGGCGGCGTCCGCCTCAAGGCCCCGGTCGGCTTCGACGCGCTCAACCCCGCCTGGGTCCGCCTCGCCATGACCGCCCCGCAGGGCAACGGCGGCGCCTGCTACGGAGATTCCGGCGGCCCCGACTTCGCCACTCTCGACGGCAGGCTCACCCTGGTCGCCACCACGATCACCGGCGACGGCCCCTGCTACGCCACCAACGTCGCCTACCGCCTCGACACCCCCTCCGCCCGCACCTTCCTCTCCCCCTTCGTCACCCTCCCCTGACACGCCCACGACCCGCCGCCGACACCGCGCCCACGGCGTCGCGCACCGGCGGCGGGTCCCGCGGGGCGGCAGCGGCCGACTCGTCGAACGGCTCGGCGACAGGGGCCGCGTCCACGCAGGAGACCGAAGCCGTGGCGCGGGGCGCGGGCCGGGCCAGTAGGCCGGTCCGTGCCGGTGGATGTGTTCCAGCAGGCGTCGTCGCCGGCGGCGAGGATCCTGGTCATGGGCTCTGTGGGGTTCTTGCCCAGGCGGACCGGGCGGCCGTAGTAACGCCCCCCAGTTCTCGTCGACCAGGTCGGCCAGTAGGTGCGACGCGGTCCGGGCCGCCTCTTCCGGTGCGGCGCGGACGGCCTCGGTGACCGGTTCCAGCCGGTTCGGATCGCGCACCGCGGCCAGGACGTGGGTGGAGTCGGTGCACTGGGTGGTGCGCTCGGTGACGTGTCCGGCCTCCTTCGGACGTTCGAGTGCCGGATCGAGGAGCCGGTCGGCTCGGTCCTCCGGGACCAGGCGCTCACGGAAGTCGGCCAGCACGCTGATGGTGGCCAGTTGGGCGGGCGAGATTCCGGGGCGTCCGTCGCGCGGGTACCAGCCCGCGAAGTCCTCGTCGCGTCACAGCCCGTCCGACCGGTCTCTGACCCCCGTCGCCGTCGTCCCGCCCGGGTTGCTCGCCCACGCGATCTGCGCGGTCAAAGACGGGACTTGCTCACCGGAGCGGGGATGGAGCGACAACTGACACCTCGACAACTGCGCGGTCTTCGATCAGCCCGAGCACGCCCACTGGTCAGGCCAGCACACTGGGAAGCTGCAAGATCTCCGACAGAGTCAAGTCAGGTCGAGCACGATCTTGCCCACCGCCTCGCCCGTGCGCAGCCGTTCCACCGCCTCGCCGAGCGCGTCCATCCCGTACCGCTCGTAGGGCAGGGACAGGGCGCCCGAGGAGAGGTCCGGCAGCAGGCGCAGCACCTCGGGGGCGACCTCCTGGGCGCGGGAGATCATGTTGACCGGCAGGAGGGAGACGTCGGCGAGGAAGAAGTCCGCGAGGTCGAGCGTGAGTTCTCGACCGGCCGTGTAGCCGAGGAGCGCGGCCCGCCCCCGCTGGCGGACCAGGGTGAGGGCGTTGCGCAGGATGCTGCCGCCGACAGTGTCGATCAGGACGTCGACCTTGCCCCCGATGGCTTGCTCGGAGAGTTCCGAGGCGAGCAGGGCCTTGGCGGTGGCCGGTACGTGCGCCAGCTTCGCCGGGCGCCCGACCGCGCCCACCACCTCGGCGCCGACCCGCGCCGCGAGTTGCACGGCCATGGCTCCGACCGCACCGGACGCGCCGGTGACCAGCACCCGCTCCCCCGGCTGCACCCGGGCGATCGCGTGCACGGTCGCCCATGCGGTGCCGACCGGCGAGAAGTAGGTGCAGGCCAGTGCGGGATCGGTTCCCGCGGGCATGGTCTCCGCCGCGGCGTCCGGCAGGAGCAGGTGCTCGGCCCAGGCGCCGTCGCGGCTCAGGCCCAGCCCTTCCCCGCGCACCCGCACCAGGGCGCCCTCGGGGTGCGTGTCCGAGGCGAGGACGTGGCCGCTGCCCTGCGTGCCGGGGACGAACGGCAGCTCGGGCAGGATGCCGAACTCGCCGTCGAGGACGTTGAGGTCCAGGTGGGCGACGGTGGCCGCCGCCATCCGTACGAGGGTGTGCCCGGGGCGCGGCTCGGGCACGGTCCGCTCGGCGAGTCGCGGCAGGGTGCCGAACTCCTCCAGCACCAGGGTGCGCGACATGGACGTGGGAGTGCTCACGTGCGGTGTTCTCCGTTCTTCCCCCCGTTGCTCACTGCTGCCGGTCACGCCTTCACCCCGTACTTGTACAGCACGCGCGAGGCGATCAGGCGGAGCACGCGGTCGTAGACGAGCCCCAGGACGCCCAGCGTGATGATGCCGACGAAGACCCAGTCGATGCGGCCGTAGTTTCGTGAGGTCCAGATCAGGGAGCCCAGTCCCACCTGGGCGGCGACGATCTCGGCGGAGACGATCGTCAGGAAGCAGTTGCCCATGGCGAGTCGGGCGCCCGTGAAGATGTAGGGGACAGTCGCGGGCAGCACCACGCGGCGCAGGATCTGGCTGCGGCTCGCTCCGAGGCTGGCCGCCGCCCGCACCTTGGATTCGTTGACCGCCATCACGCCGGCGCTGGTGTTGAGCGTGACGATGAAGACGGCCGTGTAGAAGATCAGGACCACCTTCGACGTCTCGCCGATTCCCAGCCACACGACGGCGAGGGTCACGAAGGCCACCGGCGGGATGAAGCGGAAGAACTCCGTGTAGGGCTCCAGGAGCTGCCGGACGATCCTGATCTGCCCGATGAGGAGGCCGACCGGGGCACCCACGAGGACGCCGAGACCCCAGCCGATCAGGATGCGGCGGCTGGAGGCGACGATCGAGTTCCCCAGGGTGCCGTCGGCCGCCAACTCGCCGGCTGCTGAAAGGGTTTCGCGGGGCGAGGCGACCAGGGACGGGCCGTACTCCATGGCCACGAGCTGCCAGGCTCCCAGGCCGACGAGGATCGCGAGGACGTACAGCCCGAGGGTGCGCAGCCGCTGTCCCGCCGCTTTGCCGGTGCGCCGCGGGAGGGTGCGCGTGCGGTCCGGGGCCTTCGTTGTCGTGATGGTCATGCGCTCCTCGCCTCCTGGTCGAGTCGCACGGCGTCCTGTCCGGCGGTGGTGCCGGCGGCCGCCTCGGTGTCCTGGTCGAGTCCCTGGTCCTGCATCGCCTTGCGGACCTCCTCCGCGATGTCCTGGCGCAGCTTGTCGCGCAGGCGCAGTGCGGCGGGGTCGGACGCGTCGCGGGGGCGCGGCAGCTCGACCGTGTAGAGGGACTTGATCGATGCCGCCGGGCCCGCCGTCATGACGGCGACCCGGTCGGCCAGGAGGATCGCTTCGTCGATGTCGTGCGTGACGAAGACGACGGTGCAGCCGGACGCCCGCCAGATGCGGTCCGTCTCCTGTTGCAGGACCTGTCGGGTCTGGGCGTCGAGTGCGCCGAAGGGCTCGTCCATGAGGACGACGCTCGGTTCGTTGGCGAGGACCCGGGCGATCTGGACGCGCTGGCGCATGCCGCCGCTGAGCTGGCCGGGATAGCGGTCGGCGCAGTGGCGCAGGCCGACCAGGCCGAGGAACTCGTCCGCCACCCGGTTCTGTTCGGCGCGGCCCAGGCCGCGCATGCGGGGTCCGAAGGTGACGTTCTGGTGGACCGTCATCCAGTCGAAGAGGACCTCGCTGTTCTGGAAGACCATGCCGATCCCGGGGCCGGGGCCGCTGACGGTGGCACCGTCCGCGGTGAGGGACCCTTTGCTGACCTGGACGAAGCCGGCCATGGCCGACAGCAGCGTGGACTTCCCGCAGCCGCTGGGTCCGAGCAGGCAGAGGAACTCACCGGCCGGGATGTCCAGGTCGATTCCCCGGACGGCCTGGAAACCGCCGAAGGAGATCCCGGCGCCTTCCACCCGCAGGGCCGCCCCGCGTCCGGCCGCCGGTTGCGCACGGTCACGGGGGGCTGCCGCGGCGGGCGCGCCCGCCGCCGGTGCCGACTGCTCTGCGGCCGCCTTGGTCGCCTCGGTCATCAGGACGCCTTCGTGTTGTCGGTGAGCCAGCCGCGCTGGACGGTGAGGGACACGTCGGGGCGGGCCTTGAGCTTGCCGGTCTCCAGGTAGAACCGTGCCGTGTCGTCGTAGTGCTTCAGGTCCTCGTCCGTGAAGTCGCGGATTCCGAAGTCGATGTCCTTCACGGCGTTCACCGTCTGGCTCGCGGGGATCTTCGCGGCCTTCTCGGTGGCCTTCGCCGCGGCCTGCGGGTCCCTCTCGGTGTCCTTGGCCGCTTCCGCGAGGGCCGCAGCCACCTTGGCGGCGACGTCCCCGTGGCCCTTGAGCCAGGACGAGGTCGTCAGCAACCAGTGCTGGTAGTCGAGACCGTAGTCGCCCGTGCTCTCGAAGATCCGCGCACCCAGTTCCGCCCCCTTGGCCGGCCACGGCTCCCACAGGACGTACGCGTCCACGTCGCCCTTCTTGGTGAGGGCCGGGATCTCGGCGGGGTCGGCCGTGACGAACTTGACCGAGCCCGTGCCGATGCCCTTCGACTCGAGGAACCGGGTGGCGGCCAGCTCGGACAGCCCCGGGACCACGGCCATCTTCCGGATGTCGGCGGGGGACTGCACACCGGGACCCAGGACGACCTTGAGGTACTGCCCGGACTCCTCGTACACGAGGAGCGCCCGCAGGTCGGGGCTCTGTCCGAGCAGGCCGATGGTGGTGGCGTCCGAGTTCCCCGCCAGCTGGACCTGTCCGGCGTTGAGGGCGTCGACGCCTTCCCCGCCCTTGGCGAACTGGACGAGGTCGACGTCGACACCGTGCTTGGCCCACAGTCCCTCGGCACCGGCCAGGAAGAAGGGCGCGTACGAGGCGTCGACTCCGACCGCGATGCGGATGTGGGGAGCGCCCGCCGCGCCGGAGCCCGGACCCGCGTCCGAATCGGTGGTCCCCGCGCCGCACGCGGTGACCGCGAACAGGGCGGTGGTGAGGAGGGCGGAGCCGGCGACGCGGCGTCTGGGGCAGGCGGTGGAGCGGGATGCGGTCTTCATGGCCACCTCGGATCGGGATGCTTCGAGCAATTCATCGGGGGTCTGGGCCCGCGGGTTGGCGCACGTTACTGTCGGTCGGAGCGTGCGTGCATGCGCTGTGGTCCGCTCAGTGGGACGGCCCGGGATCCCCGTCCCGGTCGGTTCCCGGTGCGGGCGCGGGCTTCGGCCCGACGGCGCCGGCGCTGCGCCGCACCGACGGGGCTGCCGTCGCGTCGATTCCCCGGTGTTCACATCCGCGTCCCCTCTGTAGCATGGCGTCGCCGCAGTTCACACGGCCTGCGCCGGTGTGCGGCGACGTGAGGGGACGCTGATGGGAGCGAACGCCGAAGAGGGCGCGCCGCAGCCCAAGTCCGTCCTGGGCAAGGCCCAGCTGCTGCTCGCCGCGTTCGAGTCCGGGGCGGACCGGCTGCGGCTGAGCGAGCTGAGCCGCCGCTCGGGCGTGCCCAAGGCGTCGGCGTACCGCCTCGCGCAGGAACTGGTGCAGTGGGGGTTGCTCGATCGGCACGGGGACACCTACGAGCTCGGTGTCAGGCTCTTCCACCTGGGGCACCGGGTACCCGCCTCGGCCGTGCTGCGTTCGGTCGCGCGCCCGCTGATGACCGATCTGTACACGCGGACCCGCACCGCCGTGCACCTGGCGGTCCTCGACGGGACCCGCGTCCTGTTCCTGGAGAAGATCGCCGGTGAGGCGAACGTCCTCACCCACTCGTACGTCGGCGGCCACCTCCCCGCCTCGTGCACGGCGACCGGTCAGCTGCTGCTCGCCCTGGCCCCGGACGGTCCCGCGCGGGTCGCCGCCCTCGTCCGGGCCGGGCTTCCGGCGCTGACCCCCCGGTCGGTGACCGACCCCGAGGTGCTGGCCAGACGGTTGTCCGTGGCGTCCCGCCAGGGGTACGCGCTGGAGGTCGAGGGGGTCAGGGCCGGGTACGCCAGCCTTGCCGTGCCGGTGGCCCTGGGTGGGGAGGAGCACGCGGCGCTCTCGGTCACCGCGCCGGTCGCCCAGGTGTCGGTGGGCCGGTGCCTCGCGGCGTTGCAGGCCACCGCGGAGAGCATCGAGCGCGGGGTGGCGCGGAGGACGGCGTACGAGGAGGTGCGGGCACCGCGCGGCCGGAAGGCACCCGCCCCGCGCGCGACACCCGCCGCCGACTGACCACCTCTCGTCGCCCCCGGTCCGGTGACCGGACCGCCCGCGTGGGCACGTCCCTCCGCCGCACCGCACCCTCAGCGGATGACTTCTGCACTCACCACCGGCCGGCGCCCGGAACCGCCCGCCCACCGCGGGCCCGTCCTCGTCACGGGCGGCACCAGCGGGATCGGGCTGGCGGTCGCCGAGGCGGTGGCACGCACCGGGCGCCCCGTCGTGGTCACCGGGCGTTCGGAGCAAAGGTGCCGGCAGGCGGAGCACCGGCTCCGCTCCCTGCTCGGAGGGGAACAGCTGGCTCTGGTCGCGGACACCACGGACGCCGACGCGCTGGCCGGGGCCGTGAGCCGGGCCGCGGACCGCTGGGGCCCGGTCACCGGTCTGGTGACGGCCGCCGGGCGCCTGGCCCGCGGCTCGGTGCTCGCCCTGCCGCCCGAGGACTTCCGCGCCGCCCTCGACACCAACGTCGTCGGTACCTGGCTGGCGATCCGCGCCGTCCTGCCGGGCATGCTCGGCGCCGGTCACGGACGCATCGTCACGGTCGGGTCCGTGCTCGGCTCGACCGGCGCCCCCGAGCGGTCCGGCTACGCCGCCACCAAGGGCGCGGTCGCCGCACTCACCAGGTCGGTGGCCCTGGAGGTCGCCGGGAGCGGCGTCACCGTGAACTGCGTCGCCCCCGGCCCCGTGCGCACCCCGATGAACGAGGGCGGCACCGGTGCCGACGGCGACGTCCGGGCCGTCTTCACCGCGAAGGTGCCGCTGGGACGCTGGGGAAGACCCGAGGAGGTCGCGCACGCGGTGCTCCCCCTGCTCGCCGCCGGCTCGTCCTTCACCACCGGCGCGGTCGTGCACGTGGACGGCGGTTACACCGCCCAGTGAGCCGCCGAGCGGGAGGAGTCCGCTCAGCGGACCGCGGAACTGGGCCCCCGCCCGGCCCGGTGGTGGGCTTGCCACCGTACCCCCGCACCCGTACGGAAGGACTCGCATGTCACCAGCACCGGAGAGCCGCTACGCGGACGGCGCGGGCATCCGCTACCACTACCACGACCTCGGTTCGGGCCCCGACACCGTGTTCCTGCACGGCGGTGGCCCCGGCTGCACGGCGTGGAGCGACTTCGGGCCCGTCGCGCCGCTGTTCGCGGCCGACCGGCGCTGCCTGCTCGTGGACATCCAGCAGTACGGCAAGTCGGAGAAGTCCCGCATCGAGGGCCCGATGTGGGACCACCACGCAGCGAAGACGGTCGGTCTGCTCGACACGCTCGGTGTCGACCGCGCCGACTTCGTGTGCAACTCGTGGGGCGGCACCATCGCCCTCAACCTCGCCGCGAAGTACCCGGACCGGGTCCGTTCGCTGGTCGTCACCGGCAGCATGCCCGTCTTCTACGGACCGCTCGCCCCGCTCCCCGAGAACGGGCACCGCGGCCGCACCGCCCGCGACGTCTACTACGGCGGCGAGGGCCCGACCCGCGAGAAGATGCGGCAGCTCCTCACCAGGCTGGAGTGGTACGACGGCGCCAAGCTCCCCGAGGAGACGCTGACGCTGCGGTACGAGCAGAGCCTCGACGAGGGCGAGCGTGCGCTCGCTGCCATGTCCGACTCGCCGCGCGGGGAGTGGCAGGACCTCACCGGGGAACTGGGCCGGATCCAGGCTCCGACGCTGTTCGTGTGGGGCATGCAGGACGCCTTCCTCACCCCGGACTACCCGCTGATGCTCGCCCGCATGGTGCCGCGCGGAAACCTGCACGTGATGGACCACGCCTCCCACCACCTGCAGGAGGAACGCCCCGAGGCGTACCACTCGGTGGTCAGCGGCTTCCTCGACTCACTCGTCTGACCCCCACCCCGTTCCCGACCTCCCCACGGAGTACCGCCATGTCGATCTGGACCGAGATCAGCCCCACCCCCTTCCGCGTCGAGTACGTCGACGCCGCCGGGGTCCCCACGCGCACCCTGCGCGCCGGCGACCCGAACGCCGAGTCCGTCCTCTTCCTGCACGGCACCAGCGGCCACCTGGAGGCGTTCGCGCGCAACATCACCGCACACGCCGCCTACGACCTGCACGCCATCGACATGCTCGGTCACGGCTACACCGGCAAGCCCGACCGGCCCTACGAGATCGCGGACTACCTGGGGCACCTCCTCGACTACATGGACGCCGTCGGCGTCGGCAGCGCCCACATCGTCGGTGAGTCCTTGGGCGGCTGGGTCGGTGCACGCGCGGCCGTCGACCACCCCGAGCGGGTGCGCAGCCTCCAACTCCTCTGCTCCGGCGGCACCGTGGCCAACCCCGAGGTCATGGACCGCATCCGGACCAGCACCAAGCAGGCCGTCGCCTCCGACGACATCGACCTGACGCGCCGACGGCTGCGACTGCTCATGGCCGACGACGCCTCCGCCACCGAGGAACTGGTCGAGGTCCGGCACGCGATCTACCACGCGCCGGAGTTCGTCGCGGGCGTCGACAACCTCCTCTCCCTCCAGGACATGGAGCGGCGTCAGCGCAACCTGCTGCGCCCCGAGCACCTGTCGCGGATCACCCAGCCGACGCTGGTCGTGTGGGGCCGGCAGAACCCGTTCGGCGAGGTGCCCGAGGCCGTGGCGCTGCACCGGGGCATCCCCGGTTCGCGCCTCGAACTGTTCGAGGAGTGCGGGCACTGGCCGCAGCACGAGCAGGCCGAGCGCTACAACGCCCTCAGCCTCGAGTTCATCGGCGCGGCCGCGGGCTGACGCGGGTCGTGCGGTTCACGGGCGGGTGCTGTCCGGGCACCCCCCGTGCGATCGAGGGCCGTGGTCGGTCCGCCGGTCCGCCGGCGGTCACGGTCCGTTCACCGGAACAGGTTCATGGGCAGGCACCGCCGCGCGGCGGATGCTCGTGACGCACACCCACTGGAGCAGGAGACCCCGACGAGATGACCACGAGCGAACGATCCCCCGCCGTGCAGCGACCGGCCGTGAAGGAGTCGGCCAAGCCGCGGCGCGCCCCCGCCGACAAGATCGGACGACAGGACTGGTCGTCCTGGCCCCACTACGACGCGGCGGCGTCCGGCTTCCGCGGCTACTGGTACCCGGTCACCTGGTCGAGCCATGTCACCGGCGACCCGAAGCCGTTTACCCTCTGCGGCGAGAAGATCACGCTGATCCGCGACAACGGGAAGGCGTACGCGCTGCACGACCGCTGCCCGCACCGCGGCGTGCCGCTCTCCGAGGGCAACCAGCAGTTCCCCGGCACCGTAAGCTGCCCGTACCACGGCTGGACCTTCGACCTGCCCACGGGCAAGCTGTCCGCGGTCATCACCGACGGTCCCGGCTGCCGGCTCACGGGCAAGCTGGGCGTGCGCACCTACGCCGTCGAGGAGCGGCTCGGCATGGTCTGGGTGTACGTCCCGGTCGCCGAGGAGGACCCGTACCCGATCGACGAGCAGCTCCCCGAGGAGCTGGTGTCGAACGCTTTCGTGATGGGCGGCCGCATCGAGCCGCGCAGCGGCAACTGGCGCTTCGCCTGCGAGAACGGCTTCGACGAGGGGCACGCCAAGTACCTTCACCGGACGGCGCTGTGGCGGCTGTTCAAGCCGATGCCGACGTGGAACGTCACCCGGATCGTGCCGGAGGGCCGCTGGATCTACCGGGTGCAGGACGAGGTCTACTGGGAGGCCGACTTCCCGGGTGTGGGCCGCTGGTCGAACAAGCGGTGGTGGAGGAAGCAGCCGCCCGCGGAGACGTTCAACCTCGGCAACACCGGCAAGGCCGACAGCGTCGACCCGGTGATCGAGGCCCAGGGGTTCCCCGGCTTCGCCTCGCTGTCGATGCCCGGCGTGCTGCGGATCGCCTACCCGAAGTTCATCCACTACGAGTTCTACGTCCCGGCCGACGCCGACAACCACCGGTACGTGGGCGTGATGGTCAACTTCAAGCAGGGCTGGGACGCGGTCGGCTTCTACGCCAAGTACCTGGGCGCCGTCCGCTGGCTGTTCCACGGCCAGTTCTCCGGTCAGGACGCCTGGATGGTGGACGTGACCGACGCGCCGCCGGAGAAGCTCTACCGCCCCGACGTGTCATTGACCTCCTGGCGCAACCTCAGCGAGGAGGAGTACGGCAGGAAGCTCGCCGCCGCCGGCGTCCCCGCCCCCGCCCCCGCCCCCGCCGCGGACCTCACGGAAGAGGAGGCCTGACCATGGCCCGCACCCTGTTCAAGATCCTGCTGGGCGTCGCCGTCGCCGTGGCGCTGCCCCGCGCGAGGAAGCGCTTCGCGGAGACGACGATGACCCAGGTCCACCGGATCAACCAGTGAGCGGCGACCACCGCGACGGGCTCTCGGGCCTCGACGACCGGCGCCGCGCCTGGGTGGGCGAGGCGTGGCGGCACGTCACCGACGAACGGCTGCGCGAGCTGGTCGTCGGGCTGGTCGGCATCCCCAGCCCGACCGGCGACGAACGGCCCCTCGCCGAGCACATCGCGGCGACCCTCGGATCGGCGGGCCTGCACGCGGTCTGCCAGCCGATCGACGCCCGCCAGGCCAACGCCTGGGCCCGCCTCGAAGGCGACGGCACGGGGCCCGACCTGATGCTGTACGCGCCCATCGACACCCTCACCGTGGGCGACGAGCGCGAGGACCTGCCCTGGGTCGGCCCGGACCTGCGCGAGGACATGCGTCCCGGGGCCACCGTCTACGACGACCTGGTGACCGGTCTCGGGGCCTCCAACCCCAAAGGCCACGCGGCCTGCGTGATGATGGCCGCCGAGGCGATCGCCCTGGCCGGCGTCCCGCTGCGGGGGAACCTGGTGGCCGCGTTCGGCGCAGGCGGCATGCCGACCAACGCCCGCCCCGGCAGTGACCGCCGCAACACCGGTCACGGGGCAGGCTGCTCGTTCCTCCTCGAGCAGGGCGTGTGGACCGACTACGCCCTCATCGCCAAGCCGGGGTGGACCGTGTCGTGGGACGAGGTCGGCCTGGTGTGGTTCGAGGTGACCGTGCACGGGACCCACACCTACGTGGGCTCCCGCCACCGGCTGCCGTACGACAACGCGATCAGGCGTGCCGGAGAGGTCGTGCGGCACCTGGAGGAGTGGTTCGCCGACTATGCCGGGCGGCACACCGCCGGCACCGTCGCACCACAGGGGATCGTCTCGTCGATACGGGGCGGCTGGCCCCGCATGGCCGCGGTGACCACGGCGGTCTGCTCCCTGCGCGTCGACCTGCGGATCGCCCCGGGGACGACGCCCGTGCAAGCGAAGCGCGAGTTCACCACGGCCGTGGAGGAGTTGAAGCGGTCGCTGCCGGGACTCGACGCCACGGTGGAGATGATCCTCGCCGTCCCGGGGACCACCACCGACCGGGAGAGCTGGATCTTCCGCAGCGCGGTCGCCGGGTGGGAGTCCTTCGAAGGGCGCCCGCACGAGGCCGGGCGGGGCAACAGCGGTGCCACGGACGCGAACATCCTGCGCGGACGGGGCATCCCGACGGTCCGCGTCGGCATGCCCAAGGTCGCCGACGCCCCCTTCGACATCGACTTCGCCCGCGGCATGAACACCGTCTCCGTGCGGGAGATGCGGAAACTGACCCGCCACCTGATCCGCACGGCGGTCGACACCGTCACCCGTACCCGTGCGGAGTGCGGTTCCCCCGGGGAGTCCGGCCCCGTCACGGAGGAGGAAGGAGCAACGGCATGAGTGAGATCGTGCTCGGTGTGGGGGCGTCCCACAGCACGCTGATGAACACGCACTGGGAGGAGACCCTCCACAAGGACCGCGCCGGGCGCTTCCGCGACGCGCTCGGCGCGGCCCGCGACGAACTGGCCCGGGCCCGGCCCGACACCGTCGTGCTGATCGGCTCGAACCACTTCCGGGGGTTCTGGCTCGACCTGATCCCCCCGTTCACGCTCGGCGTCGGCGAATGCATCGCGAGCGGCGAGTCCGGAACGCCCGAGGGTCCGCAGCCGGTCGACGTGCCCCTGGCGCGGCACATCGCCGACTCGCTGGTGGAGAGCGGCCGGTTCGATCCGGCCTTCTCCGCCCGGCTCCAGATCGACCACGGCCAGTCCCACGCCATCCAGTACCTGCTCGACGGGCTCGACGTGGAGATCGTGCCGCTCGTGGTGAACGTCTTCGCCCACCCCCTGCCGACGCTGGAGCGGTGCGAGCAGCTGGGCCGGGCCGTCCGCGAGGCCGTGCTCGCCTTCCCCGGCGACCGCCGGGTCGCGGTGGTCGGCTCCGGCGGGCTCTCGCACCGGCTGCCCTGGCCGGACTGGCGGGAACCGCACGGCGAGGACGAGGAGTTCATGGTCGACGCCTGGCTCGACGGACGCGAGAACTGGCAGGACTACGACGCCCGCCGGCGCGAGATCATCCGGGCCGCCGAAGCCTCCCTCACGCCGGAGTTCGACGACGGGTTCCTCACCCTCCTCGAACGCGGCGAGGCCCACCGCCTCACCACTTACACGACCGCGGAGCTGGAGAAGGCCGCGGGCAACGGCGCGCAGGAGCTGCGGACCTGGCTGGTGATGGCCGCCGCCCTGGGCCACGCGCCCGCACGGCGCCTGGCGTACGAGCCGATGCCCGAGTGGCTTACCGGGATGGGGGTCGCCGTCATCGACCCGGCGGCCGTGGACGCCGGGCAGTGAGCGTGCGGACGCCGACCGGCCCGTCCACGACCGCTCCCCCCTTCGCCGTCCCGGCGCCGTACGGCTCCACGCACCCCGTGCACGACCCCGCGCCGGGCACCGCGGCCGAGGCCGAGGCCGGAGCCTGCGGGACCGACCCGATGAACTCCGTCCTCGGGAAGGTCCGTCCCATCCTGGAGGCCTTCACGTCCGACGACGCCGCCCTCTCGCTCGCCGAGCTGGTGCGCCGGTCGGGGGCGGCCAAAGCCACGGTGCACCGGCTGGCCCAAGAACTGGTGACCTGGGGGCTGCTGGAGCGGGAGGGGTGCGACTACCGCCTGGGCCTGCGCCTGTTCGAGCTGGGACAGCGGGTGCACCGGCAGCGCATCCTGCGCGAGGCCGTGCAGCCGTACATGGAGGACCTGCTGCTGATCACACGGGAGACCATCCACTTCGCCATCCCCGACAGTCTGGACGTCGTCTACCTGGACAAGATCTTCCCGCACCGCGGCCTGAACGCCGAGTCGCGGGTGGCGGGCCGGCTCCCGCTGTACTGCACGGGAACCGGCAAGGCGATCCTCGCGCACTCACCGCCGTCGCTCTTCGTCGACGTGGTCCGCGGGGGCCTCAAACCGCTCACCCGGCACACGGTGGTCTGGCCGGGACGCCTCCGCGCCCAACTCGACCGCATCAAGGAGGAGGGCATCGCACTGGAGTCGGAGGAGATCAGACTCGGCTACGCGAGTCTCGCGGTTCCCGTGTTCGCCGGGGGCACCACGCTGGTGGGCGCCCTGTCCATCACGGCACCCACCTACCGGATGGACGCGGCGGGGCACGCGACGGCGCTGCGGACCGCCGCCCTGGGCATCGGCCGGTCACTGGCCTGAGCGGGTCGCCGCGGGCAGCCGTTCCCGGTCGCCCGCCCACCGGGAACGGACCGTCACCCGCGGCACGTACGACGAGGGGCACGCCGGAAGGCGTGCCCCTCGTCGTACGTGCCGTGCGGCCGTTCGGCACGGCCGTCCTGCTCACCGGAACGACTCCGTAGGGAGAACCACCCCGTCCTTCCTACGCTCGCGGACATGAGCCAACCCACCGACGACACTGGCGTCCTGACCACCGACGTGCTGATCATCGGCGCCGGTCCGGCCGGCCTGTACGGCGCCCACTGCGCCGGCTTCCGCGGCCTGTCCGTCACCGTCATGGACGTCCTGCCGCAGCTCGGCGGGCAGATCAGCGCGATGTACCCCGAGAAGCCGGTCTTCGACATCGCCGGATTCCTGTCCGTACGCGGCCGCGAACTGGTCGACGGTCTCGTCGCCCAGGCCCGGCCGTACTCCCCGCGCTACCTCCTGGGCCACCGGGCCACCGAGTTGACGCACGACGCCGACGGTCTGCCGGTCGTCCGCAGCGACCGGGGAGCGACGGTGCGGGCCGGGGCCGTCGTGATCACGGGCGGCGTGGGGACGTTCACCCCGCGCCCGCTGCCCGCCGGCGAGGAGTTCCTCGGGCGCGGGCTGGAGTACTTCGTGCCGGACCCGTCGGTGCACGCCGACAAGGACGTGGTCGTCGTCGGGGGTGGTGACAGTGCCTTCGACTGGGCGGCCCTCCTCGCGCCGCTCGCCCGGTCGGTCACCCTCGTGCACCGCACGGCCCGTTTCCGCGCCCACGCGGCGTCCGTCGGAAAGGTGCGCGCCCTCGGCGTGGACGTCGTCACGGACAGCGAGGTTAGCCGGCTCACCGGCTCGGACCGGGTGGAGCAGGCGGAGATCCGGCACCGCACGACCGGCGCGACCCGACTCGTCCCGGCCGCGACCGTGGTCGCCGCACTCGGGTTCCTCGCCGATCTCGGGCCGCTGCAGCACTGGGGGCTCGACCTCCGGGCCCGGAAGATCGGCGTCGACACCCGGATGGCGACGAACCTGCCCCGGGTGTTCGCCGCGGGCGACATCACCGACTACCCCGGCAAGGTCCGCCTCATCTCCGTCGGCTTCGGCGAGGCCGCCACCGCCGTCAACAACGCGGCAACCGTCATCGACCCGGAGGCGGACCTGTTCCCCGGGCACTCCACCGACAAGGAGCACTGAACAGCATGGCGTACGTCATCGGCGCGTCCTGCGTCGACATCATGGACCGGTCCTGCATGGAGGAGTGCCCGGTCGACTGCATCTACGAGGGCGCACGCAAGCTCTACATCAATCCGATGGAGTGCATCGACTGCGGGGCCTGCGAGCTCGCCTGCCCCGAACAGGCGATCACGGTGGACCGGAAGGCGGACCCCGAGTTCCGTGAGGACAACCGGCGCTTCTTCGTGGAGGTCCTGCCCGGCCGCGACGGAGCGCTGGGCTCCCCCGGCGGGGCGACGCCACTCGGACCGGTGGGCGTCGACACCCCGCTGGTGAGCGCCCGGTGACCGCCGCCGAGGTCGTGAAGGCCGCCGACGCCCTGCTCGCCGCCGAACGCACCGGCCGGCCCTGCCCCCCGGTACGGTCCCTGCTCACCGAGGGCGACACCGACGCCGCGTACGGCGTCCAGCGCCTCAACGTCGAGCGCGGCCTGACCGCCGGACGCCGAGTCGCCGGACGCAAGATCGGCCTGACCTCCGCCGCCGTGCAGAAGCAACTCGGAGTCGGACAACCGGACTTCGGCACTCTCTTCGCCGACATGGCCGTCCCCGACGGCGGCACGGTCCCGGCCGGGCTGCTCATCCAGCCGAAGGTGGAGGCGGAGGTCGCGCTCGTGCTGGCCTCGGACCTGCCGCACCGCGACTGCACGGTGGCGGACGTGATCCGCGCGACCGACTTCGCACTCGCCGCACTGGAGATCGTCGACAGCCGCATCGCCGCCTGGGACATCACCATCGTCGACACCGTCGCCGACAACGCCTCCAGCGGCCTCTACGTCCTCGGCGGCACGCCCGTACCGCTGTCGGGCCTGGACCTGCGCGACGTGCGGATGACGATGACCCGCGACGGCGCGGCGGACCCGGTGTCCGAGGGCACGGGCGCCGACTGCCTGGGCGGCCCGCTGAACGCGGCCGCCTGGCTCGCCTCGACGCTGGCCGCGGCGGGAGACCCGCTGCGCGCCGGGGACGTCGTGCTCACGGGAGCGCTCGGCCCGATGGCCGTCGCCGGGCCCGGGGACCGCTTCGAGGCCCACATCAGCCGACTGGGCCGCATCAGCGTGCGGTTCGCACCGGAAGGAGTCACCGAATGAGTGCCGCGGACGGCCGGACGAAGGTCGCTGTCATCGGTTCCGGGAACATCGGGACCGACCTGATGATCAAGGTGCTCCGGCTTTCCGGGACACTGGAGATCGCCGCGATGGCCGGCATCGACCCGGACTCGGACGGACTGGCCCGCGCCCGCCGCCTGAAGGTCGCCACCACCCACGAAGGCGTCGAGGGCCTGGTGAGGATGGCGGAGTTCGCGGACGTGGAGTACGTCTTCGACGCGACCTCCGCCGGAGCCCACCGCCACCACGAGGACGTGCTGCGCCCGCTGGGCCGCACGCTGATCGACCTGACCCCGGCGGCCGTCGGCCCGTACGTCGTGCCACCGGTCAACGGGGACGCCCACCTGAGCGCCCCGAACGTCAACATGGTCACCTGCGGCGGCCAGGCCACCATCCCGATCGTCGCCGCCGTCAACGCGGTCGCCCCGGTGCACTACGGCGAGATCGTCGCCTCCATCTCCTCCCGCTCCGCGGGACCCGGCACCCGCGCCAACATCGACGAGTTCACGGAGACGACCGCCTCCGCCGTCGAACGGGTCGGGGGCGCCGCCCGCGGCAAGGCGATCATCGTTCTCAACCCGGCCGAACCCCCGCTCATCATGCGCGACACCGTGCACTGCGTCGTCCCCGCGTGCGCCGAGGAAGCCGTCACCGCCTCGGTCGAGGAGATGGTCGGCCGCGTCCAGGCGTACGTGCCGGGCTACCGCCTCAAGCAGAAGGTGCAGTACGAGGCGGTCCGTCCCGGCGACCCGCTGCACGCCCTCACGCCCGCCGGGACCGGCGAGGCTCTGAAGGTGTCCGTGTTCCTCGAAGTCGAGGGCGCCGCCCACTACCTGCCCGCCTACGCGGGGAACCTCGACATCATGACGTCGGCCGCGCTCCGCACCGCGGAGCGGATGGCCGCGCACCGCACGACGGAGGGCACCAAGTGACCAGTCTCTACGTCCAGGACGTCACGCTCCGGGACGGCATGCACGCCGTCAAGCACCGCTACACCACCGACCAGGCCCGCACCGTGGCCGCCGCCCTGGACGCCGCCGGGGTCGCCGCGATCGAGATCGCGCACGGCGACGGCCTGGCCGGGTCCAGCGTCAACTACGGCGTCGGCGCGCACACCGACTGGGAGTGGATCGAGGCCGTCGTCGACGCCACGAGCACCGCGGTCCCCACCACCCTCCTGCTCCCCGGCATCGGCACCATCCACGACCTCAAGCAGGCCCACGCGCTCGGCATCCGCTCGGTGCGCGTCGCCACGCACTGCACCGAGGCCGACATCGCCGCCCAGCACATCGCCGCGGCGCGGGAGCTGGGCATGGACGTCGCCGGCTTCCTGATGATGTCCCACATGGCCGAGCCCGCCGAACTCGCCCGTCAGGCCAAGCTCATGGAGACCTACGGCGCGAACTGCGTCTACGTCACCGACTCCGGCGGCCGCCTGACCATGGACGGCGTGCGCAGCCGGCTGCGCGCCTACCGGGACGTCCTCACCCCCGCCACCGAACTGGGCATCCACGCCCACCACAACCTCGCGCTCGGCGTCGCCAACACCGTCGTCGCCGTGGAGGAGGGCGCCACCCGGGTCGACGCGTCCCTGGCCGGCCAGGGGGCGGGGGCGGGCAACTGCCCCCTGGAAGCGTTCGTCGCGGTCGCGGACCTGCTGGGCTGGGAGCACCACTGCGAGCTGTTCCCGCTGATGGACGCCGCCGACGACCTCGTCCGTCCGCTCCAGGACCGTGAGGTGCGCGTGGACCGCGAGACGCTGAGCCTCGGGTACGCGGGGGTCTACTCCAGCTTCCTGCGCCACGCGGAGGCGGCCGCCGCCCGCTACGGCCTGGACACCCGCACCATCCTCGTCGAGGTCGGGCGGCGCGGAATGGTCGGCGGCCAGGAGGACATGATCACGGACGTGGCCCTCGACCTGACGGCACGGAACGCCGAGTGAGCCGGGTGCAGCGCCACCGCGCACCGAGGACCGGGGCGCCGTCGCCCGGCACGCCCCCCTCCAGCCGCCCCCGTCGTGGCCTTCGACGGCTCGGTGTTCCCGGCCCCGTGACGAAAGCGACCCGCCCGTGACGCACACCAGAGACACGACGCGCACGAACACCCTGCGCAAGGGCTACGCGCCCAGCCGCTTCGGCCAGTTGCACTACGTGGAGTGCGGCGACGGCGAGCCCGTGCTGATGCTCCACCAGACGCCCCGCTCCTGGACGGAGTACCGCGACGTGCTGCCCCTCGTCGGTGCCCGGTACCGGGCGATCGCGATGGACACGCTGGGCTACGGGGCCTCCGCGAAGCCCGAGGGACCCCATTCCGTGGAACGGTTCGCGGACGGCGTCGGCGACCTGGTCGAGGCGCTCGGCCTCGACCGGTTCCACCTCGTCGGCCACCACACCGGCGGAGTGATCGCGGTCGAGGTCGCGGCCCGCCTCCGGGAGCGGGTGGCGAGCCTGGTGCTGTCGGCGACCGCGTTCGTCGACGACGCGAAGCGCAGCGGTGCGAACGGACACGGGCGCGTCGACCACGTCGACGCCAAGGCCGACGGTTCGCACCTGCGGGAGCTGTGGGACCGGCGGCGCGGCTTCTACCGACCGGGACAGGAGGAGTCCCTGACCCGGTACGTCATCGACGCGCTGACCGTCCTCGACCGGGTCGAGGAGGGGCACGAATCCCTGCGCCGCTACGTGATGGAGCCCCGTCTGCCGCGCATCACCGCGCGCACCCTCGCCGTCTGCGCCCCGCACGACCACTACGCGCTGCCCTCCCTCGCGAGGTTCGGGGCCGCGCTCGGCTGCGAGACGCGCGTGCTGTCCGACGGGCACGTGGCCGCACCGGAGCAGGTGCCGGCGGAGTTCGCCCGGACGGTCCTCGACTGGGTGGGCCGCCACCAGGACCTCCCTCTCACCTGAGTGAGGCCCGGCGCCCTTCCCCCGCAGAGGCGGACGTCCGGGCACCTGACCGGTGCCCGGACGTCCGCCGAACGGCTGGGCCGAGGGCTCGGGCGTGCCGCGGGGGCGGCACGCCCGTCAGCTCAGCGCCGCGTCACGGCCAGGAGTTCAGCCGATGCCGTTCCAGAAGCCGCACCGGTGGTCGGACCGGTACGCGGCACCGGCGATCGCGGTGCTGCCCCCGGGGCGCAGCGACATCAGGCGGCCGCTGCGGTACGACGGCCACCCGCTCTGAGCGGCGGCGTGCGCGTCGGGGGATCCGGTGCGGACGAACGCGCCCCAGTAGCCGGTCATCTCCGTCGCGAGTCGCTGCTGCACCGCCGTGAACTGCTTCGACAGGGGTTCGCCGCCGCTTCCGAGGCCGGCCCAGATGTAGGGGAGTTCCGACCCGTGGGCGGCGCCGGCGCGGAACCCGGGCAGCACGCCGGAGAGCCCCGACGGGGCGTCCTGGTCGTCGAACTCGTAGAAGTACGTGCGCGCCTGCCGGTCGGCGAACCTCTGCGCCAACTGCTGCGCCGGGCAGCCGCCGAGGCCGATCATGTAGCCGCTGTCGGTCCACACGTCGCCGATCGCGTACGTGCCGGTGTAGGGGCTCGGGTAGGAGCCGAAGGGGTAGCGGGCGAGCACGGCATCGGCGCGGGAGCCGTACTCGTCGCGGACGGCCTGCTGGTACTGGGCCTCGGTCGCCGTGGAGAAGGAGAGGGCGAACGAGCGTGCTTCGTCGCGGTTGACGCCGATCAGCAGGGGGACGTCGTTGTAGCGGCCGGAACCGAGTGCGCTGCTCGGGGCGAGCGGGAGTTCCGGTGTCCCCGAGGTCGGCAGGAGGGTGCCGGCGCTGTCGGCGAGGCGGTTGGACGCCGCCAGGAGGTCACTGCCCGAGCGGGCGCGCAGGCAGGTGACCACCGTCGCGGCCTCCGTGCAGCCGACCGCCTTCGCGTAGGCCGTGCTCCGCGTGACGGCCTCGGCCTGCGTGAGGCTCTCGCAGACACCGCTCTCGATGATCGCTTTGTCGAACAGGCCGCCCGCTTGCGGTGACGCGAGCAGCCCGCACACCGAGATGCCTCCGGCGGACTCACCGGCGATGGTCACCCGGCCGGGGTCGCCGCCGAAGGACGCGATGTTGCGCCGGGTCCACTTCAGGGCCGCGATCTGGTCGAGCATGCCGTAGTTGCCGTCGCCACCGGAGCCCAGACCGGGCACGTTGAGGTAACCGAACACGCCGAGCCGGTAGTTGATGGACACGACCACGACGTTCTGGCTGTCGGCGATCTGCGAACCGTCGTACTCGTTGCCCGAACCGTTCTTGAGCGAGCCGCCGTGGATCCACAGGAGCACCGGGAGGTTCCGGTGCCGGGCCTGCGCACCCGTCGGCGTGTAGACGTTGAGGTACAGGCAGTCCTCGCTGCCGGTGGGCCCCGCCCCGAAGCCGCCCGCCTGCGCGCACTGGGCCGCGTACTCGGTCGCCGGCCGCACGCCCGACCACGGTTCGGCCTGCTGCGGCGGCTGCCAGCGCAGGTCGCCGACGGGTGCGGCCGCGTAGGGAACACCGAGGTACTGGTCGGCGGCCTCGGCGTGCTTGCCCAGGAGCCGGCCGGTGTCGGTCGAGACGACGAGTCCGCCGCCGTCCGCCGCAGCGGTGGCGATCGGCGTGCCGACCACCGTCATGAGGGACGCGGCGACGAGCGCCGTCAGGCCGACACGCAGCCCTGGACGCCGTTGTCCGGTTCCGCGTCTGGAGAAACCCAGCATGTCATCCCCTTCGTGAGGAGCTAAGCGGGATAGGGAGAGAAGCAGGTGCGCGGGGCAGCGCATCACCAGGGGCCGCCCGGCGCCAACACCACCGGTCCGTTCACCGGACCCTGCGGCCGTGTGCACCGCCCTCCGGGACCGCAGGTCCCCGGCCGTTCGGGGGTGGCGGTCGACGCCCCGATCACCACTGACGGGCCCGGACTCCGGACGGAAGACCCCCGTCGCGCCCATGGGCACCGGGATGACAGTGAGGCCGCCCGACGGCACCGGCCGCGCCGGCGGCGAAGACCGCCCTCGCACAGGACCGGGACACCGGTTCGGAGACCGACCCGCAGGGCGCCGACACCGTCCGGACCGTCGCACACTCGGGACGAAGGATGAGAACCTGCGACCCCTTGCCGCTGGTCAAGGGAGATCCGCAGGTCAGGCACCTCTTTCTGCCCTGGTGGTCGCACGGTGGTCGCAGCAGAGGAGCACACTGGGAAGGGCAGTCCCTCGCGCACCCGGCTCTTTCGAGGCGATCACCATGCGCACCCCCGCCCCTACCCCTGTTCCTGACCGCGGCCGTGTCTACCGGCGCTGCGGCTGCCGCGACGCCGACCGCCGCCAGCTCGGCACCCGCTGCCCGCGCCTGGTCGATCCCGGCCACGGCAGCTGGGCGTTCGCCGTCGACGCCCCCTCCCTGGACGGTCGCCGACGCACCCTGCGCCGCGCCGGATTCCCCGACGAGATCGAAGCGCGCATCGCACTCCGCAAGTTCAACCAGTCCCTCGCCCTCGGGTTCATCGCCGACCCGCGGCAGAAGACCGCCGACTACCTGTACCGGTGGCTCGACGAGAAAGCCCTCCACCGCAAGGCCACCACCATGGCCCGCTACCGCGACTACGTCGAAAAAGACCTCATCCCCGCCTTCGGCGACATCCCCCTCGACGACCTCGACCGCCAATACCTACGCGCCTACGTCACCGCCCAACTGAACGCCGACCGCGGCAAGGTGACCGTCTACCGCATCATGGCGACCCTCTCCAGCGCCCTGACCAGCGCCGTCGACAACGACCGCCTGACCCGCAACGCCGCCAAACCCCCACTCCTACCACGCCCCGCCTCCCCAGCCAGGCGACTGTGGACCGAAGCCCAGACCGTCCGCTTCCTGCAATTCACCCGCGCCACCGACCCCCTCTACGCCGACCTCGCCGAACTCATGCTCGACACCGGGCTACGCAAAGGCGAAGCACTCGCCCTCCACTGGGACGACATCCACCAAGCCGAAGGCGTCCTGTTCGTCCGCCACACCCTCTCCGCCGTCGACAACAACCAGCTCGTCCTCACCACCCCGAAAACCCCGCACAGCAGGGCCTGGGTCGCCCTCTCCCACCGCGCGGCCGCCGCCCTCGACGACCGCGCCGACACCGGAACCTTCGGCCGTGCCGCCGACCCCACCGGCTACGTCTTCCACCGCCACGGCCGCCCCCTGCACCCCAAGAACGTCCTCGACCACTTCCACCTGCTCTGCGACAAAGCCGGCGTCCCCCGCACCGCCCTGCACGACCTGCGCCACCTCGCCGCCAGCTTCGGCCTCGCCGCAGGCGTCCCGCTGCCCATCATGTCCAAGACCCTGCGCCACCGGACCCTGTCCACCAGCGCCAACATCTACGCCGAACTCACCCCCCGCGCCGCCCGCGCCGGCGCCGACGGCATCGCCTGGATCCTCGACAACGCCGACCGCGAAGAACTCGGTACCCCCGTCTGCCGCACCCGCCGCCCCGTACGCCAGCACCCCCGCCCCCACCGGCCACGCCCCGCCAACCGCACCCCGCGCCTCGACGACCCCACCGAGAACTGGCCCATGTGGTCCGGCCACCACCATGCGACCACCACCTGACACGGCAACAGAAAGAGCCGGCACTCGGTTTCCCAAGTACCGGCTCCCACAACCGACTTCACAGTCGGGACGACAGGATTTGAACCTGCGACCCCTTGACCCCCAGCGGTCAACTTGGCTTGCAGAAAACAGAGTTGGGCGACGAGTGCTACTCGTATGGCGCATGGAAGCGGACGGAGGCTCAACTGTGACCATGGCCAGAGATGTCCAACTGCGTCCACATGTGTCCACCGGCGGCCATCAGCGGCCAAAACAGCTGGTCCCAAAATGGTCCCAAGGCCCGGCCCGGGGCTCGGACACGCGGAGTAACGGCCCTCCGCCAGCCGCCCACTACCTGCCGGAGATGTCTGCCGAGACCCCGGCCTGCGGGTTCACCTGTTGCGCGGCCTCCACGACGCGGATCGGAAGCACCTACCCATCGGTCACGTGCCGTGATCTCCCGTTCGGTGTGTCGTCTGGCGCGTGTCGCCGCCGCCCGGCCACGGTGTGCTTCGCGCCCGGTCCCGTACGCCCTGCCGAAACGCCGAACAGAGCGGCGAACCTTGGTGCCGGAGAGCACCGAGTGCGAGGAGGGGTTCATGGGACAGCGTCCCCAGCGGGGCAGGGTGTACCGGCGGTGCGGCTGCTCAGACAGCAACGGCAAGCAACTCGGGCCTTGGTGCCCACAGTTGGCCGCGGACGTGAAGCACGGGAAGTGGACGTACTGCGTCGACCTCGCCCCCGACGAGGGACGGCGCCGCACCCGCCGGCGGGGCGGCTTCGCCTCCCGCGCCGAGGCCGCGCGGGAGATGGCCGCGGTCCTGGACGGCGAACTGCGCGGAGTCTACGAGAACCGGCGCACCACGGTGGCCGGCTTCCTGCGGGAGTGGCTCGCGGCGCGGAAGAGCGAGCTGGCGCCGAACACCTACGCCGGGTACGCGGACTGTGTGGAACGGGACCTGATCCCGGCGTTCGGCCGGCACCGGCTGCCGGATCTGCGCCCCCAGCACATCGAGGACTGGATCCGCGCCCAGCAGGAGGCCGGCCGCGGGCGCGTGACCGTGTACCGGGTGATGGCAACACTGCGCAACGCGCTGAACGCGGCCGTCCGATCATGGCGGCTGCGCTACAACCCCGCCAAGTACGCCGTCCCGCCCAAGCCCCGCGCCGCGGAGCGCACCTGCTGGACCCCTGACGAGGCGGCCGCGTTCCTGCGGCACAACAAGGAGCACTACGCCGACCAGCTCACCGACCTGTTCGAGGTCATGCTCGGCACCGGCATGCGCCGCGGCGAGATCCTGGCCCTGCACTGGTCCGACGTCCACCTCATGGACCGCAAGCTCTACGTCCGCTGGACCCTCGCCGCCATCAACAACGCGGAGATCCGCTTCGGTGAGCCCAAGACCGAGGCCAGCCGCGCCTGGATCAGCCTCTCCCCCAGAGCCATGGCAGCCCTCCACCGCCAAGCCGCGATCCAGATGAACGCCCACCCTGACGGCCGGCTCGAAGGACTCGTCTTCCCCCGCCCCGACCGCCAGCCCCTGCGCCCGCAATGGCTGTTGAACCAGCTCCGCAAACGCACTGCCGAACTCGACCTACCGAAGATCGGCCTGCACGACCTGCGCCACACCGCCGCCAGCATCATGATCGCCGAGAACGTCCCCATCGCCGTCATCTCCAAAACCCTCCGACACACCACCCTCGCCGTCACCATCAACCTCTACGGCCACCTCCTCAAGGACTCCGCCGACCAAGCCGTCACCGCACTCAGCAGCGCACTCGATCGCGCCGACAGCAACCGAAGCCAACAGGAACGCCACGCTTCGCCTGTGCAATCAGCGGCTTGACGCAACAGGCAGCTGGCCGCCCGCTACTGCGGTTCGGAAGGACCGGCTCGGAGCACCGAGTCCAGGTGCCGGAAGGCTCCGAAGCCGGTCCCGCTGCGGGGCCTCGCATTGCCCGGTTCAGGTCCCCGTCGCCCCTCCGTAGCCGTGTTCCAGGTCGCGACGACCGGTCTCGTGTCTTGCCGACCTGCCGTGGAAGGGACTCCCGCCCGGGGCGTGGGCTGGAGGCATGGACGGAAGCCTGATCAGTCCGTGCCGGGCTGGACGAGCTTGAACGCCAGGCGCGCTGGGGCGTGTTGGGCTGCTCGGCGGATGCACAGCGGGACAGGTGTCGGTGTACAGGCGGGTGTGCACCACTCCGTACGGATGGGAGTGCACCGGCATGGCGGCGGAGAGGGGTCGTGTTCGTGAACCGACCGTTGTCGGCTCGGGGTGCCGACGGGGGTGGCTGCTCGGCACCGCCCCTGCCTGCGCTGGATCAGGACGCTGGCGTGATCCGGTGGAAGAGGCGGCCGGCGAGGTCGACACCTGTGACCGTGCCGTCGACGTCGCGGGAGAAGTAGCCGCGCTGCCCCTTGAGGCCGCCTTCGGTGACGACGTACTCGTCGCCGCCGGGCAGGAAGCCGATGTCCGCGGCCGGGTGGTCCGGTGGCATTTCCTCGTCCGACGCCCCACGGATCTCCGGCTTTATCCCGACCGCCAGAGTGAGGCGGGTGCCGTCGGTGGCGATGTCGAGGTTCATGGCGTCGATCTCGTAGCGGCCGACGACCTGCTGGGCCTGCGCCTCGTCGTACGGGACCGGTTCCACCGTCTTCTCCAGGACGCCGAGACAGTGCTCGAGCGCCCACCGCACGACGGACTGGTTGAAGGGGTAGCCGTCCGGGCCGGCGTTGACCAGGCAGACCACCGAGAAGTCGCGCTCGGGAACGATGAGCAGCTCGGCGAACTGGCCGTTGCCGGAGCCGCCGTGGCCGATGGCGTGCAGGCCGTCGAGGTCGTGCAGGAACCAGCAGATGCCGAAGCCGTCGCCGAGCGTGCTGGCGCGCAGCCCGACGGTCTGCTTCCGCATGCGGTGCAGTTCTGCGGTGGGCAGTACTCCTTGGCCGTCGCCGAGGTGGAACCGGGCCCAGCGCAGCAGATCGCTCGCCGTGGAGGCGAGGCCGCCGCCGGGGTTGTCGGCGCGTGCGCCTTCCTTGAACGCCGCCCAGGGTCGGGCGGGGCGTAGTTCGCCGTCGTCGCCGCGGTTGTGGCCCACGGCGAACTTGCGGACCATCACCTCGGACAGGCCGTACACGGTGTCCGTGAGGCCCAGCGGTTCCAGGACGAGCGAGGCCATGGCCTGCTCGAAGGGCAGGTTCGTGACCTTCTCGATGATCCGGCCGGTCAGGTTGTACCCGGCCTGGCTGTAGGAGGCGCGGGTTCCGGGCGGTGCGATCAGCGGCAGTCGGGGCAGTTTCGCCACGAGCCCGGCCAGGGAGCGGTCGCCCTCACCGTCGTCGATCAGGTTCCAGTCCAGGCCCGAGGTGTGGTTGAGCAGGTTCAGGACGGTGATCTGCGCTGCGGCTTGCTCGTCGGCGAGTTCCAGTTCGGGGACGTAGCGCCGTACCGGTGCGTGAAGGTCCACCTTCCCCTCGGCGACGAGACGCATCAGCGCGGTTGCGGTGAAGGTCTTGGACACCGATGCCAGGGGGAACAGGGTCCTCTCGTCGACCGGCATCGGGTTGCTGAGGCTCGTCACGCCGTGCGAGGCGTAGATCTCCCTGCCGTCCGAAAGCACTCCGACCGCCGCACCGGGAACGCCGAACTTGGCGGCCTGCGCCTTGACGAACTCCGACAGCTTGTCCTGCAGCACTGCTTCCCCCTCCGCATGTTTGAACTAAGTGCAAGAGCAGCGTAGACAGCCGCTCGAACAAAGTGCAAGACTCATCATGAACTAAGTGCAAGTAAGGTGGTGGTCATGCCCCGTGACACACTGACCGCCGACCGGATCGTTCATGCGGCCATCGAGCTGCTCGACGAGGAGGGACTGGACGGCCTGAACATGCGGAGCCTGGCGAAACGGCTCGGCTCGGCCGCCACGGCCGTCTACTGGCACATCAAGACCAAGGACGACCTGGTCAGACTCGCCAGCGATGCGATCTGGCACGAGGTCGAGGCTCCCGATCTCGCCACCACCGACTGGCGCACGGCCGCCACCGCGCATGCCACCGGCATGCACGCCATGCTCACCCGCCATCCCTGGCTAGTCCAGGCATTCGGCAGCCACTTCCTGCACGGACCCGGCCAGGCCCTGCACAACGACCTCAGCCTCGCCATCTACGAAGAGGCGGGCTTCACCGCCGACGACGCCGACCAGGCGGCCGCCACCGTTCTCACCTTCGCACTCGGCAGCGCGCTCGGCCCCGCCGCACAGGTCTCGCTGAACCGCCGGCTGAGCCGGAACGGCACGGACGCCGAACGGCTCATGGCCGACGCGATGACACGCGCCACCGAGACCGCCGCGCAGTTCCCCCGCCTGCGAGCACGCCTCGGCACCCCGGCCGCCACGGAGTACGCCGCGGCGCCGGACAACACCTTCGCGTTCGGCCTCCAGTCCCTCCTCGACGGCTTCGAGGCACGACTCACCGGCGAACGCACCGGCCGGCGCGAGTGACCGCCCCTAACAACATCCGCCCACCCCGCCCGCTGTCCCTCCGCCACTTTCCCGTCAGCACCGGAGCAGGGCCAGGCGGGAGAGAACGTGACGCCGACGCGCCTGAGCGGTGCACACACCCCCGTACGTGGTGGCGCACTCCCGCGAGTTCGGAGACAGCCGGCGGGGTGGGCGGCGGGACCGGGCGGGTGGTCGCCAGCCGGGGGAAGAGTGCTTGGGCGTTGGTGCGGTTGACGGCCGTGAGTGTGCCGGGGTCGACGCCCGTGTCGAGGCCGTTGGCGAAGTACTGCCCGGCGGGGGTGGGGGCGAAGGGCCAGCCGCTGCCGAACAGGACGTGTCCGGGGCGGGCGAAGGCGAGGAGGGTGGGCAGGGCGGCCGGGCTGGAGGACAGGGCGGTGTCGAAGTAGAAGGAGCGGAAGTCGTCGAGGACGCCGAGCGGGCTGCGCGCGGTGTCGTTGGCGAGGGTGACGGCCATCCGGTGGGAGGCGTAGGGGAGGAAGCCGCCAGCGTGGCTGAGGATGAAGCGGATGTTCGGGTAGCGGCGCAGGATGCCGTTGCGGACCAGGAGGTAGGCGGCCCTGGTGGTGTCGAGCAGGAAGTAGGCGGCGAAGGCCGGGATGCCGCTGACCGGTTGGGCGGGTAGTTCGGCGGGGTGGACGAAGGCCACCGCGCTGCGGTCGTCGAGCGCCTGCCACAGGACGTCCTGGCCGTCGGCCCCTGGGTAGGTGCCGTGGTTGTTGGCGAGCAGGGGGTGTTCGCCGGCCCGGGCGTCTACCGGGGTGGCGAGCAGGGCTCGCCTGTCGTCGCCTACCACGTGCTCGCCAGCGCCCTCCGGGACAGACCGGGCCGGGTACGGATGGTGCTGGTGGCAGAAGACCCTCGGCGCAAGGCGGAGTCGGAGCAGCGCATCGCAGCCGCGGCGCGTTCCCGGCAGTTGCGGTCGGGACGCCTGGATGTTCGGATCGGCCAGGGCAGTTGCCATCCCGTCCTCCTGGAGGGACTGACCCGCACGGACAGCATGCGCCGACCGATGTTCGTCCTCCTCGACGGCTTCGGGGCCCGGAGATGCCGTTCGACCTCCTGCGGCGGATCGCCGGTGCCCACCACAGCAACGAGGTGATGGTCACCTTCCAGCCCTCCTTCCTTGTCCGCTTCGCCGAGAAGAACGAGCACCACCGCACTGCTGGCGATGCCTTCTTCGGCGGCTCCGGCTGGCACGACGTCTTCCGGCAACCGTCCAGTGCCAAGGCCGCATACCTCCGCGACCAGTACCGCGCGACGCTCAAGAGCGCCGGATTTCAGCACACGTTGGCTTTCGAGATGATCGACGAAGCCGGCCACCTGCTCTACCTCATCTTTGGCACCCGACACGAGCGGGGGTCGAGAAGATGAAGGACGCCATGTGGGTGGTCGACAGAACCTCCGGCGTCCGCTACCGCGGCCCCAAGGACCCCAACCAGCAGGCCCTCGACCTCGAATTCGAACCCGACACCGGCCCGCTGCGCCGCATCCTCCTCGATCACCTCGCCTCCGCCCCTGCCGGCCGCACCGTGGACCAGCTCAAGACGTATGCCCTCCCGGAGACCGTCTACCGGCCCACGCAGGTCATCCCGCTGCTCAAGCGCATGCGCGACGACCAGGAGATCGACGCTTCACCAGGGCGGATCATCGGTGCCAGCGCCATCACAGCCGCCCGCCAAGAGGGCCTCTTCCGACCCGCACGGGCCCAGCAGCCGTCTCTCTGGCGGATGCGGGCGGCCCCCGGCCAATCGCCTGCCACCAGAGGTAGCATCGGGGGCATGAGCGGTAGCAAGAAGTATTCGATCAGCCTGCCCGAGAACCTCGCCGAGACCGTCCGCGCCCATGTCGGCCCCGGCGGGTTCTCCGCCTACGTCGCCGAGGCTCTCGAGCAGCGCGTCGCCATGGACAAGCTCCGTGAGATCGTCGCCGACTTCGAGACCGACAACGACGAGCTCACCCGCACCGAGATCGAAGCGGCCCGGGCCATGCTGCGCCACGACCACCACCAGGCCGGCGGGACCGCCGCCTGATGCCCGGCACCCTCCTCCTCGACAGCGAGGGCCTCTCCAAGCTCTACCTCAAGGACCGAACCGTCATGGCCCTGGTCCAGGCCGCCGCCGAAGAAGGCGTGCGCGTCGCCACCACCGCCATGACCACACTCGAAGCCGACTACGAGCGCATCCACCGCGCCCGGATCACGTGGGTCCTCTCCCGCATCGACGTCCACGACGTCACCGCCGACATCGCCGACAAGGCCACCGCCCTCCTGCGCACCCACCACCTGCACGGCCACAAGTACGCCATCGACGCCGTCCTCGCGGCCGTCGCCCGCAACGCCCCCGCCCCGGTCACCCTCCTCACCTCCGACCCCGAAGACCTGACACTCCTCTGCGGACCCACCATCGAGGTCGTCAAGGTCTGACCGCCCTTCCGGCACCGCGTTCAGACCTCGGTGTTCGGGCCCCGGTCCCCGCGAACCGCCACTCGACCTCCGAGACGGTCCGAAGTGCTTCGATCCCGTCGAGGAGACGGGTCAGCGGTTCACTGCCGAGCGAACCGCGAAGTAGACCACGTCGGCGATGAGCAGCAGGACGGCGATGGCGAGCAGGAGGAGCATGCCGTCGACGACGGCGCCGACGACGCCGAGCACGACTGCGACGACGAGGACCAGGAGGAAGAGGACCATCGCACGCCTCCTTGGCGGGGCGGGGTTGTTCAGCGGCGGGCGAGCTGCCGCTCACCCGCGGTGCCCGACCGGTAGGCCGGACGGTGGTGCCGGAAGACCGCTTCCTCGTCCTCGGCGGGCAGGGCGTCGCCGGCGCCGACGGAAGGGCAGTCCTTGACCGGCGGCTTCTCGTGGACGACCTCGACGTGTCCGGGTCCGACGCCGACGCCGTCCAGGGGGACGAGGACCGGGCGGTGGCGGGCGGGCCGATTGGGACGGCGGCCATCGCCGGTTCGTCCGTGCCGGTGTCCGCGTGGATCGCTTCCAGGGTGCCGACGTCGTGACCGTCCGCGTCCACGACGTCATGCGTGCGCCCCGCGCGGATGTCTGCCACCTCGATCACAGCGGCTCCCTGCAGCAGCCCGCCCCGTGGGGAGCGTCCGCAGGACGACCCGGATGGCCGGCCCGCCGAAAGGCCCTCCCCCTTCAGCGTGCCCCCGTCGGCGCCCGGACACCAGCACCCGCGGTCTCCGGCCGGCTCTTCCCGCACCCGCCAACCGCCGTTCGCGCCGACCGGGCCGCGGTCCGCGGCGACGTGGAAGCGTCGTCCCGACGGTTCCTGCGCCAGCCGGGAGCGGCCGGTCAGCCGGAGACGGGGACCGGCCGACGGGCCTCACTTCATCGCGATGACGACCTTTCCGGCCTTGGCGCGGCCCTCCTCGGCGTACTCCATGGCGTCGCGGGTCCGGTCGAAGGGGAAGACGCGGTCCACGACGGGGCGGATCTTCCCGGCGTCGACGAGCCGGGTGATCTCGCGCAGCTGGTCACCGTCGGCCTTCATGAAGAGGAAGGAGTAGGTGACGCCGTGCCGCTCGGCGCGGCGCCGGGTCGTGAAGCTCAGTGCGTTCATCGCCTGCCGCAGGAACGGGTTCGCGCCGATTTCGCGGGCGAAGTCCGCGTCGGGCGGCCCGGCGATGCTGATGGCCTTCCCGCCCGGTTCGAGGACCCGCAGCGACTTCTCCAGGGTCTGGCCGCCGAGGGTGTCCAGGACGACGTCGTAGCCGTCCAGCAGCTGTTCGAAGTCCTGGGTGCGGTAGTCGACGACCACGTCCGCGCCGAGTTCCCCGACCAGGTCGGCGTTGGCCGCGCTCGCGGTGGTGGCCACGTGGGCGCCCAGGTGCCTGGCCAGTTGGAGGGCGATGGTGCCCACTCCGCCGGAGCCGCCGTGGACCAGGACCTTCTGGCCGGGGCGGACCTGCGCCCTCTCGACCAGCGCCTGCCAGGCGGTGAGGGAGACCAGGGGGAGGGAGGCGGCCTGCGCCATGGTGAGGGCGGCGGGTTTGGGGGCCAGGTCGTCCTGGTGGACGGCGATGAGTTCGGCGAAGGTGCCGATGCGGTCCTTGTCGGGCCGGGCGTAGACCTCGTCGCCCACCGCGAAGCGGGTGACGGCGGAGCCGACCCGGACCACCACTCCGGCCAGGTCGTTGCCCAGGACGAGTGGAAGGCGGTACGGCAGGATCCTCTTGAAGGCGCCGTCGCGGATCTTGAAGTCCAGCGGGTTGACGCTCGCCGCGTGGATCTCGACCAGGACGTCCTCGGGGCCCGGCCGCGGATCGGGCCTCTCGGCGGCGCGCACCGCCGACCGGTCGCCGTACTTCTCGATCAGGTAGGTCTTCATCTCTCCGTCTTCCTGCCCCGCCCGCCTGCGGACGGGGTCCCCGCTCGTTTTCCGGCGCGCCCGGTACGGGCCGCTCTCCGCCGGTCACCGCTGGTTCACGGCGCCCCGCGCCGATTCGGCGCGGGGCCCCTCACGCCGCGTTCGGCGACGTGGCCAGGCCCTGCTTGACGTACCGGGTGGTCTCGTCGGCGAGGACCTCGGGCAGGCCGGCCGCCACGGCGGCCAGGGCCTGGGCGGCGACCTCGGCGGGGTCCGCCTTCTGGTCGGCGGGGACGTCGGCGGCCATGTCGGTGTCCATGTAGCCGACGTGCAGCGCCGTCACGGTGATGCCGCGGGGGGCCAGTTCCTCCCGGGCCGCGTTGGTCAGCGCCCAGGCCGCCGCCTTCGCCGCGGCGTAGGCGCCGAGGTCGGCGGGGTGCAGCCAGGACAGGACCGACAGGACGTTGAGCACGGCGCCGCCGCCGTTGGACTCGATGCCCGGGGCGAAGGCCCGGGTCACGGCGAGCGGGCCGAAGAAGTTCACCTCCATCTCCAGGCGCACCGCGTCCGGGCTGCCCGCGATCAGCGGCGTTCCGGTGGAGACGCCCGCGTTGTTGACCAGCAGCGTCGCGTCGGACGCGATGCGGGCCGCGGCCCGGACCGACTCCGGGTCCGTCACGTCCAGCCGCAGCGGGACGACGCCCGGCAGGTCGACCGTCTCGGGGCGGCGGGCCGCCGCGTACACCTTGGCCCCGTGCTCCACGAGCTGGGCGGCCAGGTGACGTCCGAGTCCCCGGTTGGCGCCGGTGACGACCGCGACCGCGTCCTTCAGTTCCATGAGCACTCCTGAGGTGGGGCGGCAGCTGGCCGCCGTG
This sequence comes from Kitasatospora phosalacinea, assembly GCF_030268885.1. Lineage (GTDB taxonomy): Bacteria > Actinomycetota > Actinomycetes > Streptomycetales > Streptomycetaceae > Kitasatospora > Kitasatospora phosalacinea_C. Next base: position 39,608 of record NZ_BSSA01000037.1, on the reverse strand, counting down.
ATAGATGTCGTCTGAAATCTAAACTGTAGCCTAGAATAGATTCCACTCGACATCCAAACGGGAGGGTGACCGATGGGCCGCGTATCGCAGGCACAGGCGCAGGAGAACCGCCGGCGGGTCGTGGAGACCGCCTCCCGGCTCTTCCGGGAACAGGGCACCCACGTCAGCGTCGCCGACCTCATGAAGGCCTCCGGCCTCACCCACGGCGGCTTCTACAAGCAGTTCGCCTCCAAGGAGGCCCTCGTCGACGAAGCCACCGCCCACGCCTTCGCCGCACTCGCCCGCCACCACGAGGCCGGGCTCGACCAGTACGCCGGACAGCGCGACGCCGCCCAGCGGGCACTGATCGACGCCTACCTCTCCACCGAGCACCGCGACGGCGCCGCCGACGGGTGCCCCGCCGCCGCGCTCGCCGGCGACATGGCCCGCGACGACGCGGACGGCGAGGCGCGCCGCGTCTACACCCGGGGGGTGGGCGACTTCGCCGACCGGCTCGCCACCGACGACCAGGACGGCATCACCCGGCTCTGCACCATGCTCGGCGCACTCGTCCTGTCCCGCGCCACCAAGGGCTCCCCGCTCTCCGAGAAGATCCTCACCACCGCACGCGAGGCGCTGACGGCCACCGACTGACCGGAAACGCGGCACAGGGCGGCCCCTCCCGGGAAGGGCACGTGCCGCCGGCCGGCCGCCGTCGGCCCCTCACGTGCAGCCCCGCCCCTTCACTCGGCCCGCCCGGCGACCCCGACCGCCTGCGGGCGGGGGCAGGCGGAGAGCACGGCGCGCGGCAGAAGGACCGGACGCCGGGATCGGACAGCGCACCCGCGTCGTGCCGCACGCGGCCCGGAGCCGCTCCGGCGCCCGCATCGCCCGGGCGGCCGGGCCGCTCCCGGAACACCGTCCGCAGGCGGCGCGGCAGCTGCGCCCGTGCCGTCCGCACGGCCGTCGGGAGCGGTCACAGCAGCCGCGACCCGCGGTTTCCGTCGTCGGCCGCGGGTCCGGGGTCCTGCGGCATCGGGCCGGTCCGGGTGCCCGCGGTCTGCTCCCGGGCGTGGCCGGGAGTCCTGTCCGGGGTCTCGCGCCGCCGGGCGAAGTCGTCGCGGTACCCGTCGGCCGCCGCCGCGCCGGTGCGGGCGTCGTCGCGCCGTCCGGCGGGGGCGCGGTCGTGGGCGCGGGCGTCCGCCGCCTCGTGGTGAGAGTGCCGCCGTCCGCGCCGGGCGGCCGCGCGGCGGCGGCGGAGGCCGGCCAGAAGGAGGGCGAGGCCGAGTACGGCGACGGCTCCGACCACGATGCCCCAGAGGAAGAGCATCCCGGTGGAGCCGGTCATGTGGTGGCCGAACACCGAGAAGGCGCCGTTGAGTTCGTGCGCGCTGCCGGTGTTGCCGAGGATCCCCGCCACCGCGACGGCGGCCGCGGCGACCAGGAGGAGGAGTCCGAGAAGGACGATCATGACGTGCTCCCAACGGGTCTACGTCGTATGCCTACAGTCAACGCCGGGACTACACTGGTGTCTACACCGTATGACTACGAACTTTGCGTCACCGGTGCTCACGCCCGGCACGATCCGGCACTACTCCGGCACGACGAGGAGGCTCCGACATGGCAGTCACCCCGACCCGCGCGTCCGACCGGGACGCCGGAGCGCCCTTCGCGGAGCGGCTCGACCTGGAGCGCATGCTGGCCTGCGCGCTGGAGATCGTCGACCGCGACGGCGTCGAGAAGCTGTCGATGCGGCGCCTGGCCCGCGCCCTGGGCCACGACCCGATGAGCCTGTACCGCCACGCCCCCAACAAGGCGGCCCTCCTCGACGGCGTCGCCGACACGCTCCTGCGCCGGCTGAGCGTCGATCCCGGCGACCCCGACTGGGCCGGCCAGCTGCGCGCCTTCGCCCGCAGCTACCGGCAACTGGCGCTCGACCACCCCAACGCCGTCCCCCTCCTGGTGACCCGCCCCCTGGCCACCCCCCTCGCCCTGCGCCCCGCCGGCACCCTGCGCCCCCTCGAGGACGTCCTGGCCCTCCTGACCGGGGCGGGCTTCACGGGCGCCGCCGCCCTGCACGCCTACCGCTCGCTGACCGGGCTCCTGCACGGCCACGTCCTGAACGAACTGCAGGAACTCGTCGACAACCCCGACGAGACCGACGACCTGCTCCGCCTGGGCCTGTACCGCCTCCCGCTCCGCGAGTTCCCCCTCCTGCGCGGCCTCGCGGCCGAACTCGCCTCCTACGACGGGGCCGCCGAACTCGAACGCGGCCTCGACATCCTCCTCTCCGGCCTCACCCCCGGAGGACCCTGACCCGCCGCGAGGACCGGCCCCGGCCCGCGCGCCGACCGCCGGCCGCCACGACGGGCGCACCACCGAAAGGAGCAGCACCGACTCCGCACCGCGGAGCACCGCACCACCCGGGGGGAACAGGAACGAAGGTCACCATGATCATCCTCGGAGTCATCCTCCTCGCCATCGGCTTCCTGGCCGGCATCCCGGTCCTGTGGACCATCGGCATCATCCTCGCCGTCGTCGGCCTCGGCCTGGTGGTCGCGGGCGCGCTCGGCCACGAGGTCGCCGGACGCCGCCACTACTGGTGACGCGCGGCACCACTCCCGCACCGACGGGGTGCCCGGCCCACCGGGGCCGGGCACCCCGTCTCCACTCGAACGCCCCGCCCCCGCGCCGCGCGGACACGCCCGCCGCTCCGGCCTCCCGGAGGAGACCGGAGCGGTTCGGCGGCCCCGGACCGGAACCGGACCGACCCGCCGCGCCCGCGGCGCGGCTCCCGTCGGCCGTCTACGCCGACGCCGACGCGGGCCAGGAGGCGGCCCGGCTCCGGGCGGTGTCCGCCCGCCGGTCGGCCGCGCCGGTGCCGCGGGGAGGTGCGACGGACGACGGCAGGAACCCGGAACCGGGCTCGGGGCGCGCCCCGCCGCCGCCCGCGGCGAGCAGTTCGCTCGCGGTCCGGGTGTTCGCCGGGTCGGCGGCCTCGGCCATCAGCCGGGCGGCGTCGGCGCTGTCCGTCCCCGGCGGGACGACCAGCAGGTCCAGTCGGCGCGGGGCGTACGAGCACACCATGATCATGTGCTCGTCCTGCTCGGTGGTGTACCAGCCCACGTGGACGGTGTGCCCGGTGACCGGGACGCGCCGGGGGACGACGGGCCACTGCGCGGGGTTGACGGTGATCCGGGTGACCCGGCCCCACCGCGCGTCGAGTTCGGCGGCCAGGGAGGGGAGTTCGAGGAGGAGGTCGCGCGAGCGGGGCCACCAGGCTCCGTCCAGGCGGCCGGGCCGGACACCGCCGGGGGCCAGGGAGAGCCGCGGGACGGATTCCAGGGCGGCGGGTGCCGCCGCGGCACGATCGAATGTCGTGGTCATGACTGAGGACCTGTCTCCGGGACCGGCCCGAGGGCTCGGACCCGGCATCGCCGTTCGCCGGAGACGACGCCAGTATCCGGTGCCGGCATGCGAAGTGCCTTCGGTGATGTCCAGCCTACTCTCCGCCCTCCCCCGACCCGCCCTCCTCCTCCCGGCCGGGGGACGTATTGCCGGGGCGGGGCCCGGAGTAGGCTGGTCGGCACCGAGGGCACTCCGTGGACCGGCACCGGACACCGGCCCCGTCTCCGGCGAACGACTGATCCCGGATCCGGTGCAGCCGGGCCCGGAGGCGGGTCTCCGACCATGAAGGCGATCCCCGATCGCGCCGCACCCACCGTTCCCGGCCGCCCCCTGCGGCTCCTGCTCGCCCCCGACCGGCGGAAGCCGGGCCGGCTGGACGGTGCCTGGTGGCCCCGGTCGAACGATCTCCTGCGCGAACTTCCATCGCTGGCAGCCGCCTTGGACGCGCGGTGGGGGCGGGTCACCCGGATCACCGTGAATCCCGCACAGTGGCCGGTGGTCCCGCACCGGATCCCGGTGGCCGGCCACGTCGTCCACGCGGGCTGGTACACCACCGAGCAGGACAAGCACATGGTCATGCTCTGCTCGTACGGTCGGCGGCTGGACCTGCTGGTCGTCCCCCCGCAGACGGACCCGGTCGACGCCGACCGGTTCATGGCAGAGGCGTCCGACCCGTGCAACACCCGGACCGCGAGCGACGTGCTCGCACGGGAACCGGTCCGCCGGGAGGGGCCGCGGCCGCGCCCCGGCGGGTCGGTGGCGGCGACCGCACGCTTCGATCGGACTCGCGGGGCTGGTCGGCGGGCGGTTCCGCGACGGCAGCGCGCCGCCTACTGGACGGCGCAACGGTAGCCGGACGGTGCGTCAGCTCCGCCGCGCCGGGAGGGGATCGGGCCGCAACGCCGGGCTCACCCCTCCGCCCCTCCGCCCGGCGCGGCGAGCAGGAACGCGGCCCGGTCCGCGGTGAGGACGCCGAGGGGATAGCCGTCCTCGTCGACCACGGGCCAGACGGTCAGGCGCCTGACCCGCATGGCCACGGCGGCGAGGGCCAGCCCCAGGGTCGGCCAGGCGAACGGGCCGCGCTGGTGGGCGGTGGCGCCGACCGTGCTCCGACCGGTGTGCTCGGTGTGCCGGGGACGGGCCGGGGCGGAGCGCAGCCCGGTCCGGGTGACGACGCCCTCGCAGCGGCCGTCGTGGTCGCGGACCAGCAGGTACTCGGCGCCGGAGCCGCGCAGGACGTCGTTCGCGCGGTCGACGGTGCTGTCGTCGGCGATCTGGTGCGTCCACGGCTCCATCGCGTCGGCGACAGTGAGGCCGCGGCGGTGCCGCAGCGGGAGGCCGGGGCGTTCGGTGGCGGTCACGGGGCTCACCGCTTCCTCTCCGGCGGCCCGCGCGCGTGCGGCTGCCGGGCTTTCGTTCACCCAGAACGAGGCCGGAACGGTTACCGGGATACGGGATGCCCTGGATGCCTTCGAGGCTACTCCCGTCCGGAGCGGGAGTCGCGGGGCGCCGACCGGGGCCCGGCCGGACGGGGCGCGGAGTAGCGTGGGGAGTACAGCCGAGGACATCCCGCACACCGGCACCCGCGCCGACGTCGCCCTGGGTCATGAGTGGTCCCGCAACGGACCGGACGGGCGGCCAGCCGTGATGCCGATCCCCCTTCCCATCCCTTCCTCCCCCGGCCCGTGGTCGGTGCCCGGCTCTCCCCTGCTGCCGCGCCTCACCCTGGAGCCGACCCTGTCCCGGGAGGGTGTCTTCGACGGCGCCTGGTGGCCCCGCAGCACCCACCTCCTCGCCGAACTCCCGGACCTGGTGACCGCGTTGGGCGCCCACCTGGGCCGGATCGTCCGGGTCGGCCTGGACACCTTGGCCTGGGACGGCGTGCCGCGGTCCGTCGTGGTCGGCGGCGTGATGGTCAGGATCAACTGGTTCGACGGCAGCGACGCCACGATCAGCGTCACCCGGGGCTTCCAGGACCACTTCCTGCTCCTGGTGGTGCCTCCGGACACCCCGCCCGCCACCGCCGCGGCCGCGATGACCGGGGCCTCGGCGACGGGCAACCACACACCGGCGGCCGAACTCCTGCTCGGCTGAGGCGGGTTGCCGCCGGACCGGCGGCGCCGGGAGAAGCGGTCGGGCCGCTCAGCGCCACTCGATCAGGAACAGCGTGGCGTCGTCGCTGGTGCGCCCGCCCCGGCGGGCCTTCAGCGCGTGCGAGAGGGCGCGCACCGTGGCCCGCACGCCGGAGCCGGTGCGCTCGATGCGGTCGACCCAGTCGATCAGCTGCTCCTCGCCGAACTGCTCGCCGCCCGCGCCCCGTTCCTCGACCAGCCCGTCGGTGAAGCACAGCACCCGGTCCCCGTGCCGGAGCTCCCGCTCGCTGACCACCGGCTGCTCGCCGCCGAACCCGACCGGCAGCGTGGTGGCGCTCTCCAGCCGTCCGACGACCGCGCCGCCGCGGATCAGCAGCGGTTTCGGGTGGCCGGCGTTGACCCACTGGAGGTGGCCGGTGGCGGTGTCGAGCCGCATCATCTGCGCCGTGACGAAGTGGTCGGGGCCGAACTGCTCGGCGACGGCCCGGTCCATGCAGGCGTAGATCCCGGCGAGTCCGACGCCCGCGCGGCGGGCGTGCCGGTACGCGCCGACGGCCACCGTCGCCATGGTGGCCGCGTCCAGGCCGTGGCCCATCGCGTCCAGGGTGGCGACGTGCAGCACGTCGTCGTCGAGCGCGTAGTCGAAGCTGTCGCCGGCCACCTGGTAGGCGGGCTCCAGGATGCCCGCCACCGCGACCCGGGGCACGGACATCGACAGCGGCGGCAGCAGCGACCACTGGATCTCGGCGGCCACGCTCATCGGCTCCAGCCGCCGGGCCCGGAAGACCAGGTCGGTGTAGCCGCTCCTGGTGATCAGCAGGTCCGCCACCAGGGCCGACAGCCGCCGCAGCGGCAGCCGGTCGCCGTCGCCGACCGCGTCCAGGGTGAAGGCCAGCACCCCCGCCTCGTCCCCGCCGTCCAGCAGCGGCAGGTACACCCGCGCCCCGTCGTCCTGCGGCACCTCCACCGCGGTGCCCCGCAGGAACGCCTCACCGGCCGCAGAACCGACGATCGGCAGCGGCGGGCCCCCGGCCAGACCGCCGCCGGACAGCGGGACCAGCACCGACTGGCCGTAGTCCTGCAGCAGCAGCGCCGGCTCCCGGCCGCCCAGCCCGGCCACCGCCTCGGCGACCAGCGGGGCGATCAGCGCCGGCGCGAGCTCCCGGGCCCGGTCGAGCAGCACCTCCAGCAGGTGCTCCCCGGACCCCGCGGGCCGCTCCGCTCCCCCGCCGCGCCGCCGTCCGCCGCCGCCGCTCACCGCCATGCCTGCCTCCTGAACCGCCCCGGCCCCCGCGTCCGCCGTCCCTTCCATTACGCCCGAGACCGGCCGGGCCCGCCCCCGGCCACGGCTACCCGGTCGCCAGCTCCGCCCACACGGACTTCCCACCCTGCCCCGCCACCGCCCCCCATCGCGTGGTGAGCCGGTCGAGGACGACGGTGCCGAAGCCGTGGGGCGCCCCCGGCCCGGTGGGGCGGCGCCGGGGCAGGACGCGGTTGCGGTCGCCGACCGTGACGCGGACGGCACCGGGACGGCGTTCGAGTTCGAGGTAGCGCGGTCCGCCGCCGTGGTCGCAGGCGTTGGACAGCAACTCGCCGACCACGAGGAGGGTGTCGTCTGCCAGGTGGGGCCGATCGGGCGGCGGCTCCCACAGGTGCCACGCGGCCAGGGCCCGGCGGGTGAAGTCCAGGGCGGGCCCGACCGGTGCCTCGGTGCGGGCGGGGAACGACAGGCGACGGCGCGGCGGTTCCGGGTCCGAATCGTTTCGCATGGGTCGCCCCGCGGACGGATCGTGTGGTGCCCCGCGGATACCCGGGCCGCCGTCCACCACACCTCGGGGAAGGGCCCGTGACCGCGGCCGCCGGGCGCTGCCAGGCCCCTGCCCCGGGGAAACCGGACCGGGGAAACCGGAATCCGGGTTCATACTTGTGGTGTGGCGGACGCACCCGGACCGCGCACGGGCTGGACGTTCCTGACCCAGCACGCGCGGGTCCTGCTGATGGTCTCGCGCGACCCGCAGGTCCGGGTCCGCGACGTGGCGAGGGCGTGCGAGGTGACCGAGCGGGCGGTGCAGGGCATCCTCACCGACCTGGAGGACACCGGCTACCTCACCCGCACCCGCAATGGGCGCCGCAACCACTACCGGGTGGCCCGGCACACCTTCTTCCGCCACCCGGCGGAGTCCCGCCACGAGATCGCCGGACTGCTCGCCCTGTTCGCCGACCTCGACTCCGCGACCGGTACCGACGGCCCCCTTCCCGGTGGTGACCATGAACACCGCGAACACCCCTGAGCCGATCGACGCGCCGGCCCCCGCCGCCGACAGCTCCACCCGGCAGGCGCTCACCACCGCCGCGCACGCCGAGCCGGCCGAACCGCGCGACCTGAGCGCCACCACGCCGGACCGCTTGACCCGCGGCGGCCGCCACGGCGCCCCCACCGCGGCCGGTGCGGCGCAACCCGCCGCCGCGGCAGCGGCGACCGCCCGGCCCCGGCCGACACCCGGTTCGGCCGACCGCCCGACCGCCAGCCCAGCCCCCTGCCGCGCGGACCCGAACGGAGGCCGCCCCGTGCCCGCCCACCCCCGCACCCGCAGCCACCGCCACGAGCCCGGCCTGCGGATCACCATGACCGACCTGCCCGGCGCGACGGTGGTGCTCCGCCCCGCCGGGGACCTCGACCACGACCGGGTGCCCGAACTGGAGCACGCTCTGGCCCGCGCGCTCGCCCGCCGCCCGCGACGCCTGGTGGTCGACCTGTCCGCCGTGCGGTTCTGCGACACCGCCACCCTCCACCTGCTGTTCGAGGCCCACCGCGCCGCCCGCCGCACCCACGCCGCCCTGCTGCTCGCTCAGCCCTCCGCGCCGGCCCGCAGGGTGCTGGAGATCACCGAGATGGACACCGTCCTGCCCACCCGCCCCACCCTCCGCGACGCCCTGACCCGCACCCCCGGGACGGACACCTGAAGAACCCCCCGCCCGCCGGTCGGTACCGGACAGGACACCCGGTACCGACCAGCGGCCCCGGCGCGGGCTGTCTGCTCAACCAGATCCGGCACCGCCCCGCGCATGTCCACATGCCGCCCCGGCAAACCCCGACCGCCCCGGCCGGGGGCGGCGCCGCTTCCACGGGCCGACGCCTGTTCCGGACGTCGGACGGACTGTTCCCACTGGACCGCACGGGTGGAGTCGCCTTCCCCGTGGGCGTAGCCGAGGGGGCGGGTGGGCGGGAGCTGTGTTCGTCTTATCTCGGGCTTACACCTGTGAGTAGTTGATGCGTGATCAGGTCCGCCCCCGTGCCGTCGACCACCGGAACCGGCGGCTTGGCGCGCTGTGCCCGATCGGGCCGCGCGGTGTGATCCGGCTCCTCTCTCACGAAAGACAGGCCATGCAGCGTCCGCCGTCCCTGAAGCTGTCGTCCCTCGCCCGCCGTTCCGAGAAGCCCATGGCGGGCCTCGGGGTGCTGGCCCTCGCCGCCGCCGGCGCCCTCGCCGGCCTCGCCCCCGGCGTGGGCCACGCCTCCAGCCACCGGGAGGCCCCGCTGATCGCGGGCGACCCGCGGGCCGACAACACGGACGTGTACGCGTTCGTCAGCCCGGACAAGCCCGACACCGTCACCCTGGTGGCGAACTGGATCCCGTTCGAGGAGCCCAACGGCGGCCCGAACTTCTACCCGTTCGCCGACGACGCCCGCTACAACATCAAGATCGACAGTGACGGCGACGGCAAGCCCGACACCACCTACACCTGGACCTTCGCCAACCACTACCGCGACGACGCCAACCAGTTCCTCTACAACACCGGCGTGGTGAAGTCCCTGGACGACCCGACGCTGAACTTCCGCCAGACCTACACCCTCACGGTCACCGGCCCGGACGGGAAGTGCAAGGTCCTGCTCAAGGACGCGCCCGTCGCGCCGTCGAACGTCGGCAAGGCGTCGATGCCCGACTACGGCTCGCTGCGCAAGCAGGCCGTCACCGAACTCCCCGAGGGCGGGCAGAGCTTCGCCGGACAGGCCGACGACCCGTTCTTCCTCGACCTGCGGGTCTTCGACCTGCTCTACGGCGGGAACCTCAAGGAGTCCGGCCACGACACCCTGACCGGCTACAACGTCAACACCATCGCCCTCCAGGTGCCGAAGACGGCCCTGGCCCTGAAGGGCGACGCGGAGCGCAACCCGGTCATCGGCGTGTGGTCGACCACCGACCGCAAGGGCGCCGTCGTCACCGACAAGGGTGGCGAGGGCAAGCCCGGCGGCGACAAGGGCGGCGAGGGCAAGGCCGAGGGCGACTGGCGGCAGGTCTCCCGGCTCGGCAACCCGCTCGTCAACGAGGTCGTCGTCCCGATCAAGTACAAGGACGCCTTCAACGCCCTGACCCCGGACAAGGACCACACCGTCACCCCCGTGGTCGACAAGGTCAAAGACCCGATCGTGCCCAAGCTCGTCCAGAGCATCTACGGCATCCCCGCCCCGGCAGCGCCGCGCAACGACCTCGTCGAGATCTTCCTGACCGGCGTCTGCAAGGCGTGCGGCCCCGTGCAGGCGGACCTGAACTCGCAGCTGCTCAACAAGGACGTCAAGAAGGACGCCTTCGTGCCCTCCGAGGAGCTGCGCCTGAACATGGGTGTCGCCCCTGCGGCGGCGCCGAACCGGCTCGGCGTGCTCGCGGGCGACCTCGCGGGCTTCCCGAACGGCCGTCGCCTGGCCGACGACGTCGTCGACATCACCCTGCAGGCCGCCGAGGGCGCCGCCCAGACCGGCACCCTCGTTCCGGCCCTGGCCGCCGGTGACGGCGTGAACGCCAACGACCACGCCTTCGGCCACCACTTCCCCTACGTGGCACTGCCCAACACCGCCGCCGTCAACCAGGCCGTCTCCGACAACCCCGGCGGCTCCGTCGAGGCGGGCTTCGGCGGCCTCGCCCTCGGTGGCTTCCCGATCGCCGGCGCGGCCGCGATGGCCGGAGGCACGCTGCTGTCGGCCGCGGGCGTCATGGCGCTGCGCCGCCGCTCCGCCCGCTCGTGAAACTGCCCGAACGGGCCGGCCGGCCGCTCCCCGCGAGCGGCCGGCCGGCCCTCGTGCGCGCCCGGCTCGTAGCCGCCCTGGTGGTGTCCTTCGCCCGGGCGAAGGACACCACCGCCCGGACAGGTGCCGGCGCGGCGCGTGCGGGTGCTGCGCTGCGGACGGCCGGGCCCCGTCGCCTGGTGGGAGCGGGTGCCGTGGCGGCGGGGCTCGCGCTGGCCGGGCTCGGCGCGGCGGCCGTCACCGACCGACCGGCCGCGCCCGCCCCCACGCGGGTCGCCGACGTCGGCGAGCTGCCCGCCACCGTCCACGGTGCGGCACCGACCGCGCCGGAGGGCGGCTCCGACCGCGCGCCGGTCGCCCCGCCCGCCCGGCTCCGCATCCCCCGCATCGGTGTCGACACCGCCCTAGGCGACCTCCAGGTGCAGGACGACGGCCACCTCGCCGCCCCTGCGGACCCGGACGTGGCGGGCTGGTGGAGCCAGGGACCCGCCCCGGGCGGCCCCGGCACCGCCGTCATCGTCGGCCACGTCGACTCCCGCACCGGCCCCGCGGTCTTCGCGGGCCTGTCCGTCCTGCGCCCCGGCGACACCATCGAGGTGCAAGCGGTGGACGGAACGACCTCCTCCTTCACCGTCCAGGCCCTGCGCAGCTACGACAAGCAGGACTTCCCCGCCGAACAGGTCTTCGGGAACACCGCCGGACCGAGCCTGCGCCTGATCACCTGCGGCGGCAGCTACGACCGCGCACAGCACGCCTACGACGCCAATCTGGTGGTGTTCGCCGCGCCACCGGCCCGTGGCAACGACACCCCGACCGCATAGATTCCGTCCCGCCCACGACCGCCTGGAGTACCGCAGTGAACCGACGCCGCCGCCTGCTTCCCGCCGCCGTCGCCACCGCCCTCGGCGTGGGCCTGTTCCTCGCCGGGGGCCTCGGCCTCACCCCACAGGGCGGCGAAGCCCCCGCCGGGCAGGAGCGGAGCATCGGGCAGGACAGTGCGGACACCGGCCTGGCCGCGGACATCCGCGGCCTGCAGGACCACCTGAAGCAGACCCCGGGCGACGCCCTCGCGATGGCCTCCCTGGGCCTGGCCTACGTCCAGCAGGCCAGGATCACCGCCGATCCGTCGTACTACCCGAAGGCGGAGGAGGTCCTGACCCGCTCCCTGGCCGCCGACCCCGCCGAGAACTTCACCGCGATGGCCGCGATGGCCGCCCTCACCGCAGCCCGCCACGACTTCACCGCAGCCCTCGACTGGTCGCAGAAGGCCGTCGCGATCAACCCCGACAACTCCACCCTCCACGGCACCCTGGCCGACGCCTACACCCAACTCGGCCGCTACCCCGAGGCGTTCGACGCCGTCCAGCGCATGGTCGACCTCAAACCGGGCACCCCCTCACTGGCCCGCGCCTCCTACACCTGGGAGCTGCGCGGAGACACCGCCGCCGCCACCGCCACCATGCAGCGCGCCCTGGACGACGCCAACACCGCCGCCGACCGCGCCTTCGCCCTCTACCACCTCAGCCTGCTCGCCCTGGGCGCCGGGGACGCGAAGACCGCGCTCGCCCGGGCCGAAGCGGGCCTGCGCACCGCACCCGGCACCGCCTCGCTGCTGGAGGCCAAGGGCCGCGCCGAGGCCGCACTCGGCAACACCGACGAGGCCGTCGCCGACCTCCGCCGCGCCACCGCCCAGGTGCCGCAGCCCGAGTACGTCCTCGAACTCGGCGAGCTGCTCCAGTCGCTGGGCCGCACCGAGGAGGCCGAGCAGCAGTACCGGGTGCTGCGCGGCGAGTGGAAGCTGTTCACCGACAACGGCGTCGCCCTCGACGCGGACGCCGCTCTCTTCGAGGCCGACCACGGCGATCCGAACACCGCCGTCGCCATCGCCGAACAGGGCCTGCGCACCCGCCCGTTCCTGGACACCCACGACGCCTACGCCTGGGCCCTGCACACGGCCGGCCGCGACGCGGACGCCCTGTCGGAGTCCGACCAGGCGCTCGCGCTGGGCACCCGCAACGCCCTCTTCCACTACCACCGCGGCGTGATCCTGCGCGCACTCGGTCGCGACGACGAGGCCCGCACCGAACTCGGAACGGCCCTGGCGACCGACCCCGACTTCCACCCGCTGCACGCCCCCGCCGCACGAGCAGCCCTGGCCGAACTCTCCACCGGGCACTGAACCGCGGCGGACGGGAGCGGTCGGCCACCAGCTACTTCGCCCGGGGCACCGCCACGTGCCCCGGGTCGCCGCCGAGGTCGGTGTACAGCCCCGTCCAACGACGATCGGTGTCGGTGGGCGGTCGGCCGTCGCAGTACGCCTTGGTGGCGTTGGCGGTGTAGAAGCGCATCATCTCCAGCACGGCCGTCGGATCGGACCGCTCCCCGCCGGTGTACCGGCTGCCCGGCTGCTGCGCCTGGTGCCGGAGGCAGGTCGGCGACGGTGTGCCGGGCTGGGCGTCGAAGCTCCCGTCCGATCCTCCGCCGCCGCAGCCCGTGAGCAGCGCGGCGGCGGTGGCGAGGAGCAGGAGCGGGCGGGTGCGGCGGGTGTCCACGGCGGTCGTCCTCCGGTGGGTGCGGGCGTTCACAGGGTGGCGGGCAGGCTGCGGACGACCAGTCCCAGCCCGACGGCCAGGATCAGCGCCGCGGTGATCAGGGCGCTGTACGGCGCGATCCGGCGGACGCGCCGGGCGAGCGGTCCGTCCTGCACCGCGGCGAGCCGGTCGCCCATCCGGACCAGGAGCAGGCCGACGGCGGTGAGGGTGGCGGCCATGCCCACGCCGTAGGCGACCACCAGGGCCGCACCGAACAGCGTCCGGCCCAGCGCGACCGCGCCGAGCAGCACCACCAGGGCGGACGGGCTGGGCACCAGGCCGCCGGCGATCCCGAGGCCGATCAGGTTGCGCCGGCTCGTCGGGGCGGGGTCGTGCCGGTGGTGGCCGCCGAACAGCCCGTGGCGGTGGCCGTGGTGACCGTGCGCCAGTTCACCGGCCCGGCCGTGGACGTGCGGATGGCCGTGGTCGTGGTCGTGGTGGTGCCCGTGGCCGTGATCGTGCGGGTGACCGTGATCGTGGTGGTGCGGGTGGCCGTGGTGCGGGTCGGGGCCGGTGCGGTGGTCGTCCGACGCGGGGTGCGGGTCGTGGTCGTGGTCGTGCGGGGTGCCCGCGGCGTGGGCGGCGGCGTGGGCGAGCTCCCTGGCATCGGCGTCGTCGGAGCCCGGCTGGGGGTGCGGGAGGTGTGCGTGCGCGCGGGCGTGGCGGGAACGGCGGACGGCGTCGCGCAGCAGCCCCGCTCCGACGACGGCGACCAGCGCCCCGCTGAGGACGCCCAGCCAGCCCAGCAGCACGTCTCCGGCCAGCGAGGAGAAGGTGGTCAGGCACAGGCCGATGACGATGACCCCGGCGGTGTGGGTCACCGTGACGGTCGCTCCGACGGTGACGGCGTCGCGGGTCCGGCCGCGCCGCCCCGCGAGGTAGGCGGCCATCACGGTCTTGCCGTGCCCGGGCAGCAGCGCGTGTCCGGCGCCGAGCACGATCGACAGCAGGACCGCGAGCAGACCCAGCGGCACGGTCAGCCGCTCAGCGGCACCGATGCCGGCGAGGCGGGCGTCCAGACCGGCCAGCCAGGCCGTCGGCCCGGAGCCGTCCGCCCGGACGGCCGCCGCACCCGCGGGCACGGCGCCGCCGCCGGGCCTGGCCCGGAACTGAGCACGGGTGACGCCGCTGGGGCTGTCCAGCAGCTCCCGCGGGTAGTCCCGCAGTTCCTTGGAGACCGACTCGGCGGGAACGTCGGAGCCCTCCAATGTGACACCGTCGCCGCGGGCGGTGATCTCGTTCCACCCCACCCGGGCCGGGTCGCTCCCGGTATCCGCCCGGATCGGGCTCCCTCCGGCGGGCAGGTACAGGTCGGCGTGGAGCACGCACTCCAGGCGGCTGGTGCGCAGACCGGCGGAACCGTCCTCGTAGCGGAACTGTGCCGAGCCGACCCGCCAGGCCAGCGGTTGGGCGGCCTGACCGGGCGTCACCTTCAGGTGCTGTGCCGTCAGGCCGCACTGCTCGGTGGCCCAGGCCGCGCGCTCGGTGTCGTCTGCGGTGCCGTCCCCGTTCCGGTCGACCTTCGGCTGCTCCTGGAGGGTGGGGATCTCGGCGGCGTCGGTGACCGCGAGCGCCTCGACGGATGCCGGCCGGACGGTGAGGCCGAGGTAGTGGTTGAGGGAGAAGTTGCCCAACGGGTGGGCACCGGCAGCGGGCGCGCCGAGGGCCATCAGGCACAGGGCCGCCGACGCGACGGCGCCCGCTCTGACAAGGAATCGTGCTGCCTGCACGCGGGCCTCCAGGAACACGGCCGGGCGGTCCACGGCCGACGGGCCCGGTGGGAGAGGGAACGAGGCGAGGTGCCCCGCAACCACCTTCGCGCCCGCCCGCCCCACGGGGAACAGCTACCACCCCGACCTGCCGGGGGATCACCCGCACGGGGCAACCCCGCCACCGGGGCCCGCCTGGGCCGGAGCCGGAGCCCGCCACCCCCGCTCCTCCGGTGGACCGGACGCCGACTACGCACTCTCACGCGCCCCCGGCGCGCCCCCTGACAGACCCCCTTTCTGCGGTGATAGTGCAAGTACGAGTCGAACGCACCCGAGCGGACGCTCGCCCCACGCCGGAAGGACGCCCGTGGCCTCCTCGTCCGCACCCCTCCCCCCGTCCCGGGCCGCCGCACCCGCGAAGATCCCGATCACCCGTCAGGAGTGGCGGCGACTGGGCACGATGGGCGCGTTCATCGCCGCCCTGCACGTCATCGGCTGGGTCACCCTGGTCGCCGTCGTCGCCCCTGAGCACCACGCCCTGGGCACCAAGACCTTCGGCATCGGGATCGGCGTCACCGCCTACACCCTCGGCATGCGCCACGCCTTCGACGCCGACCACATCGCCGCCATCGACAACACCACCCGCAAGCTCATGGAACAGCGAAAGAGACCCCTGTCGGTTGGCTTCTGGTTCTCCCTCGGGCACTCGTCCATCGTCTTCGCCCTCGCCGTCCTGCTCTCGCTCGGCGTCAAAGCCCTGGCCGGCCCCCTCCGGAACGACGGCTCCGCCCTCCACCAGGTCACCGCCCTGATCGGCACCGCCGTCTCCGGAGCCTTCCTATACCTGATCGCGATCGTGAACCTCGTCATCCTCGTCGGTTTGTGGAAGGTGTTCCGCCAGATGCGCGCCGGCCACCTAGACGAAGCCGCACTGGAAGAGCAGCTCGACAAGCGCGGCCTGATGAACCGACTGCTCGGACGCGTGACGAACTCGGTCAGCAAACCGTGGCACATGTACCCGCTGGGCATGCTCTTCGGACTCGGCTTCGACACCGCCACCGAGATCGCCCTGCTCGTCCTCGCCGGCTCCGGAGCCGCGTCCGGCCTGCCGTGGTACGCCATCCTGTGCCTGCCCGTGCTGTTCGCCGCCGGCATGTGCCTGCTGGACACCATCGACGGCTCGTTCATGAACTTCGCCTACGGCTGGGCGTTCTCCAAACCCGCCCGCAAGATCTACTACAACCTGACCGTCACCGGCCTGTCGATCGCCGTCGCCCTCCTCATCGGCACCATCGAACTGCTCGGCCTCCTCGCCGACAAACTCGCCCTGCACGGGCCCTTCTGGGACTGGATCTCCCGAATCGACCTCAACACCGTCGGCTTCGCGATCGTCGGCCTGTTCGTCGCCACCTGGCTCATCGCACTCGCCGTGTGGAGGTTCGCGCGGATCGAGGAGAAGTGGAACGTCCCCGGCCCAGCCACCACCCCCGCGGCGGTGAACGAGGGCTGACAGCACGACAGCCACCCTGCGGGCCTCTCCGAACGCGCCTGCCGGGTACGGACCTTCACCGGCTTCCTCTCTGGATCTCCCTACGATCGTGCATGGTTACTCAGGCCGAACTCTCCTTGCAGGAGACGCTGACAGACCTTGATCCCTGCACTACGGCATCAGTACGCGATACGTGCAGCGAAGCGGGTTCACCGTCCAGGAACAACCGCACCGGAAGCGAGTGCGACTGGAGACCGCCGATCGGTTCGAACACGGTGACGGCACCAGGCTGATCGCGACCCGAGCAACGTCGCACACAGTGACGAAAACTCCCTCGGGTTCGTCAACCATCTTGCTCCAAACTTGCAAATCAGCATGCGTCCCCGCTCTCCTGACCAGCACTCAGTTACCAGCCACCCGCAAACCAGCGTGCTCCATCACAGCCGGGCAGCGGGGACGTCCGGCCGTGCAGTGCCCGGCCGCTCCCTCGACGACGGTGTCGACGCCGGGAGGTGGTCCGGAGATCCGCCGATCCGGACGGTGCCCGCGCCAGCCTCCGAGCCGGGCCCGATCGGCTCCGGGCCGTGGCCGCCGGGCCTGATCCGGGCTGGGTGCCTCGTGAACGCCCATCTCCTGCGGCAGGAGTACTGTGGAGTGACCGGGGTGGCCGCGCCGTACGAGTTGCTTGCGGACATCCCGCCGAAGGACCCGACCGGGGGCCCGGTGCCTCCAGGAGAGGTGCCGCCGTGATGATTCGCGCTCGAGTCGCCCGCCGCGCCGTCGTGCCGCAGGGCACGAGGTGCCATGCACCCGTTTGACGACTCCTGCCAGAGCCCGGTCGGAGCCGTCGGAAAAATAACGGTGCCGGTACCGGCCGAAGGGCCGGGCGAGGTGCTGGTCGGCCTGCGCGGCGGGTCGGAGGTGTTCGCGGCTTGGTCCACCCGGCCGCTCGCGGTCAACACCAGGGTGGTCGTGACCGACACGATCTCCGCCCGGTCGGTGCTCGTCGAGCCGCTGCCGCCCTGAGCGCGGCAGCCCTCGCATCCCTCGCACGTGAGGTGGTTCCCCATGCTTTTCTGGCACGTGCCGGCACCCAACGAGGCCATGCTCATCTCCGGCTCCAGGCGGCAGTCGCAGGACACCCAGTTCCGGATCGTCACCGGCCACGGAAGCTTCGTCGTCCCCGTCAAGCAGAAGGCCCGCATGCTGTCCCTGGCCCTGCAGGAGTCGGAGATCGCCGAGGACTGCGTCACCCAGCAGGGCATCCGGCTCACCGTCCGCGCGGTGTGCGTCTTCAAGGTCGGCGACGACGCCGTGTCGATCGCCAACGCTGCCAGGCGCTTCCTGTCCGAGCAGAACCAGATGCAGGAACTGGTCGGCCGGATCTTCGCGGGCCACCTGCGTTCCATCATCGGTGGGCTGACGGTGGAACAGATCATCCGGGAGCGCAGCCGCGTCGCCCAGGAGGTGGTGGCAGGCAGTCACGGTGAGATGGAGAAACTCGGCATCGTGGTGGACGCCCTGCAGATCCAGGAGATCGAGGACGCCACCGGCTACATCGACAACCTCGCGGCGCCGCACGCGGCGGCAGTGGCCAGTCAGGCCCGGATCGCCCAGGCCAAGGCCGACCAGGAGGCCAGCGAACGGGAGCAGCAGGCCGCCGCGCTCAAGGCCGAGTACGAGCGGGACACCGCGATCAAGCGGGCCGGTTTCCTCGCGGAGACCGAACAGTCCAAGGCACGCGCCGCACAGGCCGGGCCGCTGGCCGAGGCCCGGGCCACCCAGGAGGTCACCGAGGAACGGACCGCACTCGCAGAACGCAATGCGGCGCTCACGGCGCAGCGGTTGGAAGCCGAGGTGCGGCGGCCGGCCGACGCCGAGGCCTACCGGAAGCGGACGCTCGCCGAGGCGGACCGGGACCGGGTGAAGTTCGAGGCCGACGCCGGCGCCTACACCGAACGGACCCTGTCCCAGGCCCAGGCGGACGCCAACGCTGCCCGTGCGGCGTCACTGCGGGACGGCAACCAGGAGCTGATCGCGGCCAACCGGATCGTGGAGAACCTCCCGACGCTGGCCGACGCAGCGGCCCGGGGGATGGCCGGCGCCGACCTGACCGTCCTGAACGGCACCGAAGGCGTGAACCAGATCGCGGCCGGCATCGTCAGCCAGGCACTGGCCGTCCTGCACTCCCTCCAGCACTCCGCGGTGCCGACGGCCGCCTCGACAGCTTCGACGAAAGACACGGCGGCCGGTGCGTCGAACGCCGACCCGAACATCAACGGCCGCCCCACTCCCCGCCTCCCCGAAGGGAGCTGACCCGGGCACTGCGCCGCGAGAGGCATCCGATGAGCTCAAGGAGTCAGGCGGTTCGTCGCACAAGGGATGACAGTGCGGTCCGGGATCTCCCCACCCGCGGCAGGTGCGCAACGGATCGCCCGCCGGGCCCGCCACGCCCGGCTGGAGATCGCCCTGCGGTCCCGCCTCAGCGGCGTGGCTGCGTACTCGTACCGAAGCGGCGCGCCGGTACCGGTTCCTGGTCACCGGCGCCGGCGGGCGGCCTAACGAGGGCGCTGGCCGTTCAACCGGATCCGGCGCCGCCCGGCACACGTCCCATCGTGCCGCGCGTCGAACGCACGGTCGTCCGGCAGAGGGATCGAAGGTGAACCGGTGGATCCGGAGGAGGACGGAACCGGGCAGGCGGGCGCTTCGGACCGCAGCCGCCTGATCGACGACGAGACGGACCGGATCGTCGGGCACCTGCGGGACCTGGCCCACACCCAGCACCGTTTCCCGGACCTGCTGGACGCGGTGACGGCGGTGGGCAGGGACCTGGGACCTGCCCGTGGTGCTCCGCCGGGTGATGACCACGGGCAGGTCCAAGTCCCTGCCCGCTATGGCGCGCTCGGCGTACTCAGCGAGGACGGCGAACGCCTGGAGGAGTTCATCCCCGTCGGGCTGAGCGAGCAGCAGGTCGCAGCCCTGTCCGGGGTAGCGCCCCCGCAGGGGCGCGGACTCCTGGCGCACCTCATAGATCACCCCGAACCGCTGCGCGTCGCGGACATCGGCGACCACCCGGACGCGACGGGCTTCCCACCGGGCCATCCGCCGATGCGGACCCTGCCGAGGGTGGCGCTCACCGGCCGCGAACGCCTCTACGGCAACCTGTACCTCTACGAGCGCCGCGACGGCCGGCCCTTCGACGACCACGACCAGGACATCCTCGTGGCACTCGCCGGGGCGGCCGGCCTCGCCGCCGAGAACGCCCGCCTCCACCAGCAGGTTCGCGCCAACGCTGAGCGTTTCCAGCGCCTCCTGCTTCCCGGCCTGCCCGATGCGGCACCCTTCGGCCTCGCGGCGATCTACCGGCCCGCCACCACCCCGAAGCAGGTCGGCGGCGACTGGTACGAGGCCCTGATGCTCCCCGACGGCACCTGTGCCCTGGTCATCGGCGACGTCGCCGGGCACGACCTGGAGTCCGCCGCCGACATGGCCCAGACCCGCAACATGCTGGCGCATCGCCGAGGTCCTCGGCAGCAGCCTCACCGGCCAGGACCCGACAGGGCCCGCCATCACTCACGCGGTAGCCCACCACCTGCTCGAAGGAGCAGAACAGGCCGCCCACAACCGCGACACCGAACTGCTCTCCTGGTACCGGCGCACCGAACTGCGCGATCTCGCCTACCTCACCGCCACAGACACCACCGGCGCAGCCCACCTGCTCCTCAACCCGCCCCACGAGCAGCTCCTGCAGTCACCGCTCTCGGACACCGCCTACTACCTGATCAACCCGCAGACCTCGCCCGCAGCACCCGACAAGCACGCACTCCTCGCAGCAGCGTTGGACTCCTCCCACAAACACGGCTTCGGTGACCTGCTGGACGAGCACGCGCCGATCATCTGCCTCCTCGAACGACGCGAAATGCGCGACACCCTTTTCAGCTGGAGCATCACGCGCCTTCCCGGCACGGTGTTCACCGACCACGTGGACTCCCCGGAGGTTCTCGCGCGAGACCTCATTCACGAGGCAGGACACCATTGGTTCACCGATGCCCCGAATGCGGCATCGGTGTCATTTTCGGAGAACCCTTCCCTCTATTCGCAGTGGCGGAATATAATACTTCACGCATTCGGATTTCTCCACGCCTGCTGGGCGTTTTCCCTCACCGCCATTACAGGGCCCAGGTGGTCGACACGGCTCCTTCTCCGGCGCAGGGCTTTCTGCGCAACTATGACCGACCAGGGCCGCCTGCTGCGGGACGCTCTGCTGGCCCTGGCCGACGCCGTCACCCTCATCACGAGCGGGCCACTGCGTAACCAGCTGTCGAAGGCAGTGGAGGCCGCCCTGCGATCAACATAGCGAGCACCACGCCCGCTCCGCCCAGGTGCGGGTCCTCACCGAAATCCGCAGGTCAGAGCCGCAATCTCGCGTTGGTGATCGCATGGTGGTCGCAGCGGTCCAGCAGGATGCGGGATCGGTAGCCTCGCGGGCTGACCAGGAAGTCAGGACCGCAGGAGGCAGACGAGAATGCGCAGTTCAGGACGGCGACGGGGCCGGGTCTACCGTCGGTGCGGATGCCGGGACGCGGACCGCCGCCAGCTCGGCGCCGGATGCCCGCGTCTTGCCGACGACAGGCACGGCACGTGGACCTTCGCCGTCGACATCCCGTCCTTCAACGGCCGCCGACGTACCGTGCGCCGCGGCGGCTTCGAGGACGCCTTCGCCGCCGAGTCGGCGCTGCGGCGCTTCCTCGAAGGCCGTCGGCTGGGGTTCGACGCCGACCCGCACGAGACGGTGGCCGCCT
The DNA here is from genome assembly GCF_030268885.1 of Kitasatospora phosalacinea. Lineage (GTDB taxonomy): Bacteria > Actinomycetota > Actinomycetes > Streptomycetales > Streptomycetaceae > Kitasatospora > Kitasatospora phosalacinea_C. The sequence goes on along the minus strand of NZ_BSSA01000037.1, from coordinate 18,514 downwards.
ACCTCACCAAGTGGCTCAAGGGCATGGAGTTCCTGCTCAAGCCCACCACCTACGCCCGCTACCGCGCCTACGTGCTCGGCGAGTTGATCCCCGTGTTCGGCAAGCTGCGCCTGGAGGAACTCGCCCACGACCACATCGCCGCCTACACCCACGAACAGCTCGAAGCCGGCCGCGGCCGCCAGGCCGTCTACCACTGCCTGGCCACGCTCTCCAGCGCCCTGGGCAGCGCCGTGCGCACCCACCGCCTGCCCTTCAACGCCGCCCAGCCCCTGCCCATGCGCCGACCCCGCGCCGACGAGCGAGTGCCCTGGAGCGCGGAGCAGGCCGTCACCTTCCTCGCACACTGCCGCGACGTCGACCCCGCCTTCGCCGACCTGTTCGAGGTGATCGTCGGCACCGGTCTGCGCAAGGGGGAGGCACTCGGGCTCCAACGCCAGTGCGTCCGCATCGAGGACCGCGTCATGTTCATCCGCCACACGCTGTCCGCGGTCGACAACCACGAACTCGTCCTGACCGCGCCGAAGACGAAGAAGAGCCGCAACTGGGTGCCCCTGTCGGAGCGTGTCGCCGCCGCCCTCCAGCGCGCCATGGACCGCAGCACCGCCACCGCCAACGGTCACGTCTTCCAGGACGCCCACGGCAAGCCCCTCCACCCAGCCGCGGTCCGCCGGCGGTTCCACGAACTGCGCAAGCAGGCGGGACTCCCCCACGTCACCATCCACGACCTGCGCCACCTGGCCGCCACCATCGCGCTGGAGGGCAACGTCTCCATGGCCGTCATCTCCAAGACCCTGCGGCACTCCACCCTCTCCACCACCGCGAACATCTACAGCCACCTCACCTGGGAGGTCGCCATGGCCGCGGTGAACACCATCGAGGCAAGGCTGCACCTCGTCGAAGCCCGCGCCCAGTACGGCACCGACGCCCCCGCCGACAGCAGGCCCCTGCCGAACCCGCTCTTCAGCCACGCGGCCTGACCACCTCAGCGCCGCGGCCGGCCCGGCAGGCCGAGCCGTTCACAACCGGCGGGACCGGACGACCGGCCACCCCGCCCACAGCTGCACCCGACAAACGTGCGGTCCGTCAAACACCTGACGCCGCAGGTACTTTCGGCATGCCATTTTCCCGCGGATCCGGGCCCATTTCCGCACCGAAGAGGCGACCGGCCCTCGATCGACGACGCCCGAATGCCCGACCGGGTGAGCAGACATCCCGCCACGACCGAGACGAGGGCCCTCAACCTGCGCAGATGCCCTCAGCAGGGCGACGTGAACGAGCGTTCACGACCACATTGCGACCACCAATGGAAAAGGCCGCCCCTATCATTCCGATAGGAACGGCCTCCGACCTGCGTAAACGCTGGTCGGGACGACAGGATTTGAACCTGCGACCCCTTGACCCCCAGTCAAGTGCGCTACCAAGCTGCGCCACGTCCCGTGGTCGTCCGCCCGGTGGCCCTGGCGGGCTCCTCGGCTTTCTGACCTTGCCCCCGATCTCTCGGCGACGTGGAAAACAATACAGCACGTCGGGGGGTGCTCGCTGCCAGGTTTCGAGGGTGTGGCGGGTGGGTGGGGTCGGGGGTGGTCAGGCGGTGGGGTGGCGGGCGTCGTAGCGGAGGAAGGCGGGGCGGCGGGCGGCGAGGTAGAGGACGGCGGCGACGCAGGCGAGGCCGCCGGTGAGGATGGAGACGGTGGGGCTGGTGAGGGCGGCGACGGTGCCGGACTCGAAGTCGCCGAGGCGGGGGCCGCCGGCGACGACGACGATGAAGACGCCCTGGAGGCGTCCGCGCATCTCGTCGGGGGCGGCGACCTGCATCATCGTGTTGCGGAAGATCATCGAGACGGTGTCGGCGCAGCCCGCCGCGGCGAGCAGGAGCAGGCCGAGCGGCAGGTTGTGGACGATGCCGAAGGCGGCGATGGCGAGGCCCCAGGCGGCGACGGAGGCGAGGACGGCGACGCCGTGGCGGTGGATGCGGCCGATCCAGCCGGAGAAGAGGCCGCCGGCGAGGGCCCCGACGGCGGGGGCGGCGGCGAGCAGGCCGACGGTGCCGGCGTCGCCGCCGTAGAAGGGGAGGACGATCGCGGGGAAGAGGGCGCGCGGGAGGCCGAAGATCATGGCGGCGAGGTCGGCGGCGAAGGAGGTCCGCAGGTTGGGCTGGCTGCGCAGGAAGCGCAGGCCGTCGAGGACGGTGGCGCGCTTGCCGGTGGTGGTCTGCGGGCGCATCGCGGGCAGGCGCCACATCGCGTAGAGGGTGGCGGCGAAGGCGGCGGTGTCGATCAGGTAGGCGCTCTGCGCGCCGTACGCGGCGACGGCGACGCCGCCGAGGAGCGGGCCGACGGTCTGGCCGAGGTTCATGCCGATGGTGTTGAGGGCGTTGGCGGCGGGCAGCTGCTCGCGCGGGACGAGGCGCGGGATCATCGAGGAGCGGGCGGGCGAGCTGACCGCGAAGAAGCCGCCCTGGAGGGCGACGGCGACGTAGAGCAGGGCGACGGAGCCGAGGTGGAGCAGGGCCTGGGCGGCGAGCAGGGCGGAGACGGCGGCGAGGCCGCCGGAGCCGATCAGGCCGAGGCGGCGGCGGTCGACGCGGTCGGCGATGGCGCCGCCGTAGAGGCCGAAGACGACCAGCGGCACCAGCGAGCAGATGCCGACCACGCCGGTGAGGAAGGTGGAGCCGGTGAGGGCGAAGACCTGGATGCCGACCGCGAGGGCGGTCATCTGCTGGCCGATCGAGGAGACGGTCTGCCCGAACCAGAGCCGCCGGTAGTCGGGGCTCTGCCGTAGCGGGGTGAGGTCGGCGAAGGCGCCGCGGGTGAGGCGGCGCAGCCCGGTCGGGACGGGTCGGGGCGGCGGGGACGGGCGGGAGGGTGTTTCGGTGGGCACCCCGCCATGCTCGTTCAGCCGTTCGACGCCCGTGCGGGCGGGGTACGGGTGGACATCCCCCGGCAACATTCCCGCCCCGACGCCCTGCCTCGACGCCCTGCCTCGACGCCCTGCCTCGACGCCCCGCCCCGACGCCCCGCCCCGACGCCCCGCCCCGACGCCCCGCCCCGACGCCCCGCCCCGACGCCCTGCCTCGACGCCCCGCCTCGGCGCCCCGGCTCGACCCCCTGCCCCGGCACCCCGCCCCGACGCCCCGCCCCGGCACCCCGCCCCGACGCCCCACGCCCAGCAGGCCGACCCGCGGAGCGGCGGGCGGCGGCCCGCCCGGCGGCTCAGGCCCGCAGCAGGGTGCGGGTGAGGAGTGCGGCGAGCCGGTCGTCGAGGGGTTCGCGGGTGGCGAGCAGCCGGTACCACAGGAGGCCGAAGGCGAGGTCGACGGCGGTGGCGGGGGTGAGCTGGGGGGCGAGGGCGTCGGCGGCGTGGGCGCGGGCGAGCAGGGTGCCGAGCGCTTCGCGGCGGGGGTTCAGCAGGGTGTCGCGGAAGCGTTCGCCGAAGGCGGGGTCGATCTGGGCCTCGGCCATCAGGGCGCGCAGGGCGTCGCCGGTGGGCGGGGTGGCGGCGGCGAAGGTGGCGGCGAGGAAGGCGTGCAGGTCGGCGGCGTGGTCGCCGGTGTCGGGCAGCGGGATGTGCTGGCGGGCGTGCGCGGTGAGGGCCTCGAGCAGGACGTCGGCCTTGCCGGGCCACCAGCGGTAGAGGGTCTGCTTGCCGGTGCCGGCCCGGGCGGCGATGCCCTCGACGGTGAGGCGGGCGTACCCGGCCTCGTCGAGCAGCTCGTACGCGGCGGTGAGGATCGCGCGGCGGCTCTCCTCGCTGCGTCGGCGCCCGGTTCGGACGGGAGTTGACGTCTCGTCGGCCGGCTCGGCCGGTCCTCGGTTCGCTTGCTCGATCACGGCGACCACGCTACCTTAATTCGAGACGAGACGTCGCGGTTCGAAATTACGAGCCCGTGGCTCGCCGGATCGACGAACACCCACCGATGGATTGCTTGGGGAGAGAGCACACATGAGCGAGCGCACTGCACTGGTCGTCGGCGGCACTTCCGGCATCGGACTGGCCACCGCCCGCCAACTGCGCGCCCAGGGTGCCGTGGTGCACGTGGCGGGCCGCAGCAAGGAGCGCCTGGAGGCGCTCGCGGTGAGCGACCCGGAGCTGATCGGGCACCGGGCGGACGGCGGCGACCGCGAGCAGATCACCGAAGTCCTGGACACCGTCGGCACCCTGGACTGGCTGGTGGTCGCCCTGAGCGGCGCCGAGGGCGCGGGGCCGTTCGCCGAACTCGACCTCGGTGCCCTGCGCGGCGCCTTCGAGGCCAAGTTCTGGGGGCAGTTGACCACGGTGCAGGCCGCCCTGCCGCACCTGTCCGAGGACGGATCGGTCACCCTGGTCACCGCGATCTCGGCACGCACCGGCATGCCGGGCACCGCCGGGCTGGCCGCGGTGAACGGGGCCCTGGAGGCGATGATCCGGCCGCTGGCCGTGGAGTTGGCCCCGCGCCGGATCAACGCCGTCTCCCCCGGGCTGGTCGACACCCCGTGGTGGAACGGCCTGCCGCAGGACGCCCGGGAGGCCTACTTCGCCCAGGCCGCCGCCCAGTTGCCGACCCGCCGGATCGCCTCCGCGGAGGACGTCGCCGAGGCGGTCGTGCTCGCCGCGACCAACCGCAACCTCACCGGCACCGTCCTGGAGTCCGACGGCGGCCTGCGCCTCACCACCCTCAACTGACCACCGTCCGGGGCGAGTTCACCGGGCAGCTAGCGCCGTGGTCTGCGCGTAGCCGATGACGTGGCCGCCCATCGTGAACGCGGTGACGGCCGGCGGCGTGGCGGCGGGCAGCGCCAGGCTCGGCGTGTCCAGGGCGTAGACGGTGATCCGGTAGCGGTGGGTGCGGTCGCCGACCGGCGGGCACGGGCCCAAGTAGCCCTGCGTGCCCGCGGCGTTGGCGCCGACCACCGCGCCGGCCGACGGGTCCTGCGGCAGGCCGGTGGCGGTGGCGGGCACGTCCCACACCAGCCAGTGCCAGAAGCCGGAGCCGGTCGGCGCGTCCGGGTCGAACATGGTGACGGCGAAGCTCTTCGCCCCGGCCGGGGCGCCGTGCCACTCCAGCCGCAACGGCTGGTTGCCACCGTCGCAGCCGAACGAGTTCGCCCAGTTCGCGGGCGAGAAGCGGCCGTTGGCCAGATCGGGGCTGGTCACGGTGAACTGCTCCACCCCGTTCGGGATACCGGCCCGGACCGACACCCGCCCGAAGTCCCGCACCTCACCGCGCACTCGAGCGCTCGAATCACCGACTCCCAGCAGGGTCAGGGCAGTTGCGGCGGACAGCAGGACAGCTGCGGCGCGGAACGGACGCGACCGCGGAGCGGTGGGGGAAGGAACGGGGGCAGGACGGGAGGAAGGGGAAGCGGCGGTGGTGCGGGCGGAACGTGACATGGCGCGGGTCTCCCAGCCGGTCGTCGGATCAGACGTGCTTCTGGCGTGCTCTGGCTGCTCTGGCGAGCGAGACCCACCCTCGTCCGCCGCCCGCGCCCCGGGGAGACCTTCCGGATGCTGGCACTCGGCGTACCAGTCTCGGCGCTGGACGGCCGACCCGACCCGCACCGATGATCGGGAGCATGACCGCGCACGTACCGCCCCGCCAGGCCGAGCTGGCCGCCTTCCTCCGGACCAAGCGCGCCCGGCTGCAGCCCGAGGAGGCCGGGCTGCCGCGCGGGCCGCGCCGCCGCACCCCGGGGCTGCGCCGCCAGGAGGTCGCCCAGCTCGCCGCCGTGAGCGTCGAGTGGTACGTACGCCTGGAGCAGGGACGGGTCGGCACCCCGGGCACCGCCGTCCTGGACGCCATCGCCGAGGCCCTGCACCTCACCCCCGACGAGCACCGGCACCTGCACCTGCTCGCCCGCGGGGAGACCCCCGTCCTCCCCGCGGACGGCTCCCGGCAGCCCGCCGACGTCCGCGCGTCGCTGCGCCAACTCCTGGACGGCATACCGCTGTTCCCCGCCTACCTGACCGACCACCGGCTCGACGTGCTGGCCCACAACCCGGCCGCCCGTGCCCTGTTCGGGCCGGGGTTCGGCAGCGGGTCCGCCGCCAACACCGCCCGCATGCTCTTCCGCGACCCGGCGACCCGCACCGCCCAGCTCGACTGGCCCCGCGTCGCCCGCGAAACCGTCGGCCACCTCCGCACCGCCGCCGCCCGCCACCCCGACGACCCCCGGCTGGCCGCCCTGCTCGCCGAACTCCGGTCCCACAGACGCGAGTTCGCCCTCTGGTGGAACGACCACACCGTGCTGGAACGCTCCACCGGCACCAAGCGCGTCCAGCACCCCGAGGCGGGCGAGCTCCGCCTCCACTACGACATCCTCACCACCGGCCCCCACCACCTCTTCACCCTCACCCCCGCCGACCCCGCCACCGACCGCGCCCTGCGCCACCTCGTCACCACCCACACCGCCGCCCGCACCGCCCCGCACACCACCGTCCGCCCGATCACCGCCGCCTGAAACCTCGGCGTCGGCGACCGGACGGCGGGTGGTGCGCCCCCGGAAGCACGGAGCCTTTCGGAGGTGGCCGCCGACTGGATGGCGGTCGGCCTGGTGCCTGCGGGGAGTCCGGTGGCTACGGTGCTGTCGGAGGCCGCGTCCAGGGTGACCGGCGAGGTCGTCGTCGGGGTCGCGCCGGACGTGGCGGGGTCGTTCACAGGGGGTTGGTGTGGGTTGGTGGGACAGGGCGCCGGGGGAACGCGAGCGATGGGTGCTCGACCCGCTGGCGGGGGTGGGGCCGCTGCGCTTCGGAATGGACCCGGCGCAGGTCCGGGAGGCGCTGGAGGACGCGGGCGTCCGACCCGAGCTGACGTGGCGGACGGGGGACGTCCGGGAGTACTACCGGGAGCCGGGCTGACCGCGTTCTACGCGCCGGGGCCGCGGCTGGTCGCGGTGCTGATCGACGCGACGGGCGGGCCGTTGCTGCGGCTGCGGGAGGTCGAACTGGTCGCGCGGGTGCCCTCCGAGGCCGGCGCCGACATCCACCGCCTCGCCCTCCTCGACGGGGTCGAGGTGCGGGTGAACCGCCACGGTGAACCGGAGGTGCCGGCCTGGGGGCACACTCCTGGACGGTGGAGTACCGCTGCTAGGGAGCGTGCTCGACCGCGATCAGGAGGTGGGCCCGGCGGGGACCTGTCGCAGAACGTGACGGGGCCCCGCCAGGCTCCGGCCCGGCGGCCGGGCGCTCGGCGGTGCTGCGGGCCCCGGTGGGGCACGGCGTCACCGTCACCGGGGGCGGTCCGACATCGGAGGCTGGTCCGACATCGGAGGCTGGTCCGACATCGGAGGCTGGTCCGACCAGCTCCGCAGGGTGGCGTTGATGGTGGCCAACTCCTTTGATCCGGGGGGAAGTCGGGCAGCGGCCCGGGCCGCGACGGGCTCCAGCAGGGCGAGCGCGGCCGCCGCGCCGTGCAGGAGGCCGACGGCGTGGCCGTGGGCGTTGGCGAGTTGCAGGGCGAGCGGGTGGTCCGGGCCGAGGGAGCGGGCGGCGTCGGCGGAGACGTCGGCCAGCAGCGCCACGGCCTGGGGGCGGTGCCAGGGTTGGCGCCGGTTGCGGATGGCGAACTGGCGGTAGGCGAAGGCGGCCCGGGCCCGGAGCCCCGGCTCGGTGCACGACGTGCCGTGGGCGGGGTTGCGGAACAGCGCGAGGTGCCCGCTGGCGTCGACGGTGCGTTGCTGCGGTACGGGGGCCTGGTAGTGGCGGGGTGCGTCGGCGGGGATCTGTGCCAGGGTGACGGCCAGGTGGTGGTGGACCAGGTCGAGGGGGAGGAAGGCGGGCCCGTCGGGGACGCCCTCGCGGCAGAGGCGGAGGAGTTCCTCGCCGAAGCGGGTGAGGCCGGTGTCCTTGTTGGTCAGGGCTCTGCGGGCCCGGTCCACGGCGGTGAGCAGGTGGAGGTCGGCGGCGGCCGGTTCGTCCAGGGCGAGAGCGGCGTAGCAGCAGTCGAGGACGGCGATCCGGTGGGCGGCCCGCTGACCGACGGCGGCGAGCAGGGTGCCCACGGGGAGCGCGGTGCGGGGGACGTGGTCGCGTTCGTCCAGGGTGCCGGGGAGGGCGAGGTGGAGGTGGCCCGCCGTGCTGGTGACGCCGTGGCCGGCGTAGTGGACCAGGAACGTGTCGGTGGCCCGGGCAGCGGCGGCGGCGACCCGGTCGACCACCTCGCGGGCGCTCTCCGGGTCGACCACCCGGAGCACCTGGGAGGGGTCGAAACCACCGTCCGGGCCGGAGAGTTGGTCGGCGAGCAGCTCCATCGAGGCGACCGCCTCGGGCATGTCGGGCAGGTCGGCGTAGCGGCCGACCGCGATCAGGACGGCCCAGGAGCCGTCCGGATCGGGACGGATCAAGCGGTGGCTCATTCGGAGGAGAGGAACTCCTCGACCTGGTCGAGGAGTTCGGAGCTGTCCCGGACCGAGTCGGTGGAGATCCGGAGTTCGGTGCCGTCGGGGCGGCGCAGTTCCAGCGAGACGGTGTTCTTGCGCAGGCGGGCCTCCAGCCAGACGCAGAGCGGGCTGATCACCAGCGGACCCAACTCGGCGGCGTACTGGACCGCGTCCGCCATGCCGCCCTGCTCGTCGGGGCGGGGCGGGCGGATCCGGTTGCTGGTGAGGCCGCGCAGTTCGGCGTCGCGGTTGAGGTGCTGCTGGAGTGCCTCGGCGGCTTCGCGGACCTCGTCGTCCTCGCCGTGGAAGGCAATGGTGTAACCGGTCATGTCGGCCTTTCAGTGCAGGGTCGGAAGGTCCCCGGGGGCGGGGGGCGTCGACGGGGTCGGGGTCTCCGGCAGCCTGGCGAACAGGCGGCCGGTCCGGCCGGGGAACTCGTAGGGGAGGCGGAGTGCGGCGGTGGCCTCGTCCAGGTCCACCAGGCCGACCAACTCCTGCTCCAGTTCGGTCCATTCGGTGTCCGGGGCACCGGTCGGACGGTGGCTGTCCGGGAGCGGGTCGAGGCCGAGGGTACTGAAGTCGTGCCAGGCCCGGGCGCGTTGGGCGTCCGTACGGAGCCGGACGGCCTCGCCGCCGACCAGGCCGGCGAGCAGTTCGGGCAGGATCGGCGGGATCGGCCCGGCGGCGGCCAGCAGCATCCGGAGCCGGAAGACCCGGCCCTGGTAGCGGTGCAGTGCGTCCTCGAAGAAACGCTGCCCGGCCTCGGCCGCCGGATCACCCCGGCGGGCCTGCCCCCAGACCGGGCTGCCGACCGAGGCGCACGCCAACTGGCCGTACGTGTCCGCGAACCGGCCGAGCAACCGGCTCGCCCCGGTCGGCAGCGCGAACGGCTCCAGGCTCACCGCGAGGCAGGTCGGCACCGGTTGCCGGGCCAGTTCGGCCCAGACCGCCTCCCAGCTGCCGCCCGGCCCCAGCGGTACCGCGACGGTCGCCATCAGGCGCGGTGCACCGGGCGCGGCCAACCGGTACTGCCGGAGCTGCTTGCGGACCTCGTACAGGTCGAGCACGGCGGGTGCCGTTCCGATCGGGTACAGCTCCTCCGCCACGTCGGCCGGTGCCGCCACCACGTGCGGCGGGAGCGCGTCACCGACCAGCGCCCGGGCGGCGTCGACCGCCCGCTCGGGAGCAGCGGCCACGCCCCGGGCCAGCAGGGCGGCCCGGATGCGCCCCGACTCCCCGCCGGTGCAGCGGAGTTCGAGGTGTCCGCCGAGCCGGGGCAGTCCGCTCAGCCAGGCCCGTTCGGCCGCCCCCGCCTCGGCCCAGTGCCGACCGTCGGGCCCGCCGAGCGGCGAGCTCGGTCCGAGCACCGGGGCGATCCGGTACGCCACCCGGGCGAGGGCGGCGTCGCCGTCCGGACCGTGCGGCTCGACCGACGGGCCGCCCTGGGCGACCGTCACTGCCGGCCGGGCTCGTCGGCGGCCCACGGACCGGGTGGAGCGGGCGGCGCCGGCGGCACGGGAGCCGCACCGGGCGGAGCGGGCGGCATCGACGGCAGCCGCTGCGGTCCGACGGCCTTGACGGTCGACACCGAGGACGCCTGCGGGAACTGCACCTGCAGCTGCACCGGCCGCTGCTCGATGGCCACCACCAGGCCCTCGCGGCAGGCGGCGTGCACGGCCTCGCGCATCGCCCGCACCTGCCCGGTCCGGGACATCGCGCTGCGCAGGTCGCTGCCGCCGCTCACGTTGTCGGTGACGAACTGGACGAAGAGGCGGAACTTGCTCCTGGTGCGCCACATCTGCCAGCCCAGGTAGAGGCTGCTGCCGTAGCTGAAGACCGAGACGTGCGCGGTGCAGTCGTGCTGGGCGAGCACCAGCCCGCGGGAGACTCCGCCGTACTGCTGGGCGGCCTCGACGGACGGGGCCAGCGGGTAGCCGCGTTCGGCCACCACGTTGCAGATCTGGTTGTAGGCGGAGTCCACGTCGGCGCGGGCGTGGAGCAGGACCCGCCACTCCGCGATCGGCTCCGTCAGCTTTCCGACCAGCAGGACCACCAGGAAGGTGGCGAAGCCCACCAGCCCGGCGTAGAAGGGAACGCTGAGGAAGTCGGTCGGGTCGCTGGAGCCGTAGCGGTCGGAGCCGCTGCTGCTGTCCGCCAGCGCGATCAGCAGACCGAACAGCAGCACGGCCAGCCAGACCATCCAGGAGACCAGCAGGGCCCGGGCCGCCATCCGCAGCAGGGCCCGACCGCTGACCCGGTCGTCGAGCACCGTCTCGACCGGCATGTGCCGGAGCGTTTTGTCGAGGTAAGCGTTGTTGCCGTCCCCGCCGTTCCAACCCGGAACGGGGAGCGCGATGTCACTGGACACGCCGTGGTTCCCCTGATGATCAATCAACCGACCTGAGAGGACGACATGTTCGCACATCAACGGCGCACTGTCAGACGAACCCGGACAACGGGAGGGGACGGTCGGAGGCGCGGACGACGGCACCCGGTGCCCGGCACGCGGCGAGCGCGACTTGTCCGGACAACTCGATGCGTTCGCCCGCCGTACGCCGGTCCGTCACGGGCGGGACGACGGGCGGTACCCCGGGCGCGCTGTCCTGGGGGCACCCCCGTCCGCCCCTCACCCGTAGAGGTCGTGTCACCCATGGCTACTGCCGAACCGAACCGGCGTCGTTTCCTCCAACTGGCCGGTGCGAGCCTGGCGTTCTCGGCGCTGGCGCCCAGCATCGCGCGGGCCGCGTCGATCGCCCCGCAGGGCAGCACGGGCACCATCCAGGACGTGCAGCACATCGTGGTGCTGATGCAGGAGAACCGGTCCTTCGACCACTACTTCGGCGCGATGAAGGGGGTGCGCGGCTTCGGCGACCCGCGGCCGGTGACGCTCCCGAGCGGGAAGCCGGTCTGGTACCAGGCGAACGCCTCGAAGAAGGAGATCCTGCCGTTCCGGCCGCAGGTGAACGACCTCGGGATGCAGTTCGTCCAGGACCTCAACCACGACTGGGCGGGCGGCCACAAGGCGTTCAACGGCGGCAAGTACGACCAGTGGGTCCCGGCCAAGACCGCGACCACGATGGCGTACCTGACCCGGCAGGACATCCCGTTCCACTACGCGCTGGCCGACGCGTTCACGCTGTGCGACGCCTACCACTGCTCGTTCATCGGCTCCACCGACCCGAACCGCTACTACATGTGGACGGGCCACACCGGCAACGACGGGGTCGGCGGCGGGCCGGTGCTGGGCAACCAGGAGGCGGGCTACTCCTGGACGACCTACCCGGAGCGGCTGGAGGCGGCCGGCGTCTCCTGGCGGATCTACCAGGACATCGGCGACGGCCTGGACGCGGCCGGCTCCTGGGGCTGGATCAGCGACGCCCACCGCGGCAACTACGGCGACAACTCCCTTCTCTACTTCAACAGTTACCGCAACGCCAAGCCCGGCGACGCGCTGTACGAGAAGGCCCGCACCGGGACGAACGCCAAGGCGGGCGACGGGCTGTTCGACCAGCTGCGCCGCGACGTCGCGGCCGGGACGCTGCCGCAGGTCTCCTGGATCGTCGCCCCCGAGGCGTACACCGAGCACCCCAACTGGCCCGCCAACTACGGCGCCTGGTACGTCTCGCAGGTGCTGGACGCGCTCACCGCGAACCCGGACGTGTGGGCCCGCACCGCGCTGTTCATCACCTACGACGAGAACGACGGCTTCTTCGACCACGTGGTACCGCCGTTCCCGCCCGCCTCCGCCGCCCAGGGCCTGTCCACGGTCGCCACCGGCGCCGACTGGTTCGCGGGCAACGCGAGTTACGCGGCCGGGCCGTACGGCCTCGGGCAGCGGGTGCCGATGCTGGTGGTCTCGCCGTGGAGCACCGGCGGCTACACCTGTTCGGAGACCTTCGACCACACCTCGATCATCCGCTTCATCGAGCAGCGCTTCGGCGTCACCGAACCGCACATCTCCCCCTGGCGGCGCGCCGTCTGCGGCGACCTCACCTCCGCCTTCGACTTCACGGCGAGCAACACCGCCCCGGCCGCGCTGCCGTCCACCGCCGCCTACCTGCCCGCCGACCACAACCGGCACCCCGACTACGTCCCGACCCCGCCCGCGACCGGCACCCTGCCGCGGCAGGAGGCCGGGGCCAAGCCCACCCGTCCGCTCAAGTACGCGCCGTACGTGGACGGTTCGGCCGACGTGTCGACCGGCAAGTACGCCCTCGCGTTCAGCGGCGGACCGGCCGCGGGCGCCCAGTTCCTGGTCACCTCGGCGAACCGCACCGACGGCCCGTGGACGTACACCGCCGAGGCCGGGAAGTCGGTCTCCGACGCCTGGAACACCAGCTACTCCAAGGGCGTCACCGACCTCACCGTGTTCGGTCCGAACGGCTTCCTGCGGCGCTTCCGCAACCCCGGCAGGACCGCGGGCCCGGAGGTCACCGCCCGGCACGACGCCGCCACCGGCAACCTCGTCCTGACCTTCACCAACCCGGCCGGGGCCGACGCCGTCCTCACCGTCACCAACGCCTACGCCGGGGGCCCGCAGACCGTCACCGTCCGCCGCGGCAGCACCGTGACCCTGACCGTCGACCTCTCCACCTGCCGCCGCTGGTACGACCTGACCGTCACCTCCGACCGGAGCGCCGACTTCGTCCGCCGCCTGGCCGGGCACGTCGAGACCGGCGCCCCGTCGCTCTCCGACCCTGGCCTGCTCACCTACTGACCGCCCCGCCGGTGTCCCGGCCCGGACGACCCCGCACCGTCCGGGCCGGGACACCGCTCCCCCGGCCCGACGCCGAACCCGGTCCCTGCCGGGCCGGTCCGGACCGTCCGGCGCCCGGCGGCGCGGAAACCGATCCCCCCGGCCGCGACCAACGACCCGAGCAGCGACCAGAAGAGCGCGCCGTGCCGCTCGATCAGCGCGCCGACCATCAGCGGTCCGCCGACCGCGGACACCGCCCAGGCCAGGTTGACCAGCGCGAGGAAGCGCCCCCGCGCACCGACGGGGGCCGCGGTCGCCGCGATCGCGGTGCACGCGGGCCCGGCCAGGACCTGGCCCGCGGTGAACAGCAGCACCGCCCCCGCCACGGACCCGACCCGCCCGCCGCCGACCGCCAGCAGCGCGATCGATCCGACCATCAGCGCGGACGCCCAACCCACCACCCTGGTACGGGAGAAGACCACCAGCCGGGCCGTCGTCGCGGACTGCGCCACCACGATCACGACGGCGTTCAGGGTGAGCGCCGCGGACGGCACCCAGGCCGGCAGCCCGGCCACCTCGACCAGGTACACCGGCAGCACGACGGTCGGCACCAGCCAGCCGAACCCGAGCGCGGCCTGCGCGGCCAGCAACCCCAGCAACCGCCGCTCGCGCAGCAGCGCCCCCCACCCCGGGACGCTCCCGGCGGCGTCCTCCCCGGTCGGGCCCCCCTTCCTCCGCGCGGGGTCGGACGGACGCGCGCCCGGCGTGAGCAGCAGGGCGGCGGCCGCCAGGCTGGTGGCCGCGTTCACGACCACCACGGCCACCGCCGCGCCCGGCCACCCGGTGCCCAGCAGCAGGCCGCCCGCCGCACCGCCCAGCCCTGCGGCGGCGTTGCCGCCCGCAGTGGTGAACGCGTACCAGCGGTCCAGTTCGGCGCCCTCGGCCAGGTCCGCGACGAACCCCGGCCAGGCGGTGAAGTACAGCCGCTCCGCGGACAGCACCACCAGCATCGCGGCGACCAGCCCGGGCAGCGAGTCGACCAGCAGGTAGCCGAGGTAACCTCCGGCCACCAGCAGGTTGTTGACGACCAGCGAGGTACGGGCACCCCAGCGGTCCACCAGCGCACCCGCCAGCGGGGCGACCGGCAGGGAGAGCAGGGTGGCCAGCGAACTGCCCAACCCGACCTGGGCGACCGACAGTTCGGTGGTGAGGACGAAGAACAGGAAGGACAGCGGCACGAACATCCCGACGCCGAACGCGTCGAGCACGGTCGCCGCCACGACCCGCCGCTGCCCGGTCAGGTCCGGCACCCCGAGCCGGGCCCGCCACCGCCCGACCGCCGCAGGAGGGGACAGCGCGGGCGGCGGCGGGGAGGACGGGGACGGTGGGGAGGCGGGGAGCGCGTGGGCCATGCCCCCCACCTTCGACGCCCGCCGCCCCATCCGCCAGGGCCGACGGTGTCCGGACCCGGCACTGCCGGTTCCGGCCGGCAGCACCGGCCGCGGCCCACCCCCTTTGACACCAGGAGCCCCAATGGTCTAGACCTACCCCAGACCGGTCGAACGGGTGGACGGAGGAACGGCGGCGATGCACACGGTGACCTGCTCCGGCCGCCGCACCCCTGGCGTCGGCTGAGATGCCCGTCGCCCTCCGGGCGTTCGGCCTGAGCGACCCGGCCGATCGGCTGTACCGCGCACTCCTGCGCACCCCCCGGGCCACGGACGCCGAACTGACCGCCCGCCTCGGCCTGGCACCGGAGCAACTGCACTCCTCCCGCGCCGAACTGACCGGACTCGGGCTGCTCCGACCGTCCTGGGACGACCCGTCGCACCTGCACCCGGTGGTGCCGGAACTCGGCCTGGCCGCCCTGCTGGCCCGCCGTGAAGCCGAACTGCTCTCCCAGCGCCAGGAGTTCGAGCAGGCCCGGGCCGCCTTCGGCCAACTGCGCACCGAGGCCGCGGCCGAACGCCACCACACCAGGACGGAACACCTGATCGGGACGGACGCGATCCGCGACCGCCTGGCCGAACTCGGCGCGGGAACCTCCTCCCAGGTCCTGGTCCTCTCCCCCGGCGACAGCCCGACCAACGCACCGAACGCACCGATCACACCGAACACGCCGGATGCACCGAACGCCCCGGGCACACCGGCGACGGGCCTGCTGGACGAGTCGCTGAGCGCCGAACTGCTCGCCCGGGGCGTCGAGTTGCGCACCCTGTTCGTCGACGCGGTACGCCGCCACCCGCCCACCGTGGAGTACGCCCGCCGCCTGGTCGGGCTCGGCGGGCAGGTCCGCACCGCGCCCGCCCTGCCACTGCGCCTGGTCGTGCTGGACCAGGAGACCGCCCTGCTGCCGCTCGACCCCGAGCGCTCCGACACCGCGACCGTGCTGCACGGACGCGGACCGGTCGCCGCCCTGTGCGCGCTGTTCGACGGGCTGTGGCACAGCGCCGCACCGCTCTGCCACCCCAGGGGACGCGACCTGAACGGCATGACGGCGCAGCACTACGCCCTGCTGCGGATCCTCCAGCAGGGCGACACCGACGTGGTCGCGGCCCGGAAGCTCGGCGTCTCCGAACGCACCGTCCGACGGCTGACCGCCGAGGCGCTGGAGGTGCTCGGCGCCCGCAGCCGCTTCCAGGCGGGCGCCCGCGCCGCCGAACGCGGCTGGCTGCGCTAGACCCGGCACCGGACCGGCCGCGGCACCAGCGCCAGAAGCCGGACCCGGACCGGACCGACACCAGCACCCGCACCCGCGCCCGCACCCGGGCCGGAGCCCCGCCCCGCCGAAGAGACGGAACAGGGCCCCGGCCGGCGCCGCTACTGCTGCGCCCGCGGTGCCGGGGCGTACCCGGCGGGCCGGGTGGTGAAGGTGCCCCGGCCCTGCGTGCGGCCGCGCAACGTGCCCGCGTAGCCGAAGAGTTCGGCCAGCGGAACGGTCGCCGTCAGCACCGCGCTGCCGCCGCGCGGCTCGGAGCCGTGCACCCGGCCGCGACGGGCGGACAGGTCGCCGAGGACGCCGCCGACACCGTCCGGCGGCACCGTCGCGACCAGCTCGACGACGGGCTCCAGCAGCAGCGGGCCGCCGCGCCGCAGCGCCTCGCGCAGGGCGAGCCGTCCGGCGGTGCGGAACGCCAGGTCGGAGGAGTCCTTGACGTGGGTCGCCCCGTCGGTGAGGGTGACCCGGACGCCGGTGACCGGGTGGCCGAGCGGGCCGTCCGCGAGGGCGTCCCGGCAGCCCGCCTCGACGGCCTGCACGAACTCCTGCGGCACCCGTCCGCCGGTGACGGTGGAGCGGAACTCGAAGCCGTCCGTCCCGGGTTCGCCGAGCGGGGCGACGTCGACCACGACGTGCGCGAACTGGCCGGAGCCGCCGTCCTGCTTGACGTGCCGCAGGACCAGCCCGGTGACCTCCGCGGAGAGGGTCTCCCGGTAGGCGACCTTCGGCCGTCCGACGGTGACCTCCAGACCCGCGCGGCGCAGCTTCTCCACCGCGACCTCCAGGTGCAGTTCGCCCATGCCGGACAGCGTCCGCTGCCCGCTCTCCGGGTCGCTGCCGACCACCAGGGACGGGTCCTCCTCGGTGAGCCGGGCCAGTGCGGCGGCCAGCCGGTCGTTGTCCACCGAGCGGCGGGCCTCGACCGCGACGGTCACCACCGGGTCGGCGGAGACGGCCGGTTCGAGCACCAGCGGGGCGTTCGGGGCGCACAGCGTGGTGCCGACCCTGGCGCCCTTCGCGCCGACCACGGCGACGATGTCCCCGGCCACCGCGGTGTCGGTCTCGGTGTGCCGGTCGGCCTGCACCCGCAGGATCCGGCCGATCCGCTCGGTGCGGCCGGTGCGCGCGTCGAGCACGGTGTCCCCCTTCCGTAGCGTGCCGGAGTAGATCCGCAGGCTGCTGAGCCGACCGGTGGTGCTCGCGGAGACCTTGAACACCAGTGCGGCGAACGGTTGTTGCGCATCGGCGGCCCGCTCCTGCGGCGCCCCGTCGAACTCCCCGCGCACCGGCGGGACGTCCAGCGGGGACGGCAGGTACGCGGTCACCGCGTCCAGCAGCGGCTCGATGCCGCGGTTGCGGTACGCCGAGCCGCACAGCACCACCACCGCCTGTCCGCCGCCGGTGAGTTGGCGCAGCGCAGCGGCGAGGGTGCCGGACGCGAGGGTGCCGGTGGTGCAGTACTCCTCCAGCGCGGCGGGGTGCAGTTCGGCCACCGCCTCCGCCAGGGCCTGCCGTCGCCGGGTCGCCTCCGCCACCAACTCCTGCGGCACCTCGCCGACTTGGACGCCTTCGCCGGGCTCGGCGCCGTCCGGCCAGGTCAGTGCGCGCAGTTCGACCAGGTCGACCACGCCCGCGAACCCGCCCTCCCGGCCGATCGGCAACTGCACGGCCAGCGGCACCGGGTGGAGCTTCTCCCGGATGGAGGCGACGGCGGCGTCCAGGTCGGCACCGGGCCGGTCCATCTTGTTGACGAACGCGATCCGCGGCACGCCGTGCCGGTCCGCCTGCCGCCACACCGACTCGCTCTGCGGCTCGACCCCCGCGACCGCGTCGAACACGGCCACCGCGCCGTCCAGCACCCGCAGCGAGCGCTCCACCTCGTCCGCGAAGTCGACGTGGCCGGGGGTGTCGATCAGGTTGAGCAGGTGGCCGTCCCACTGGCAGCTGACGGCCGCGGCGAAGATGGTGATGCCGCGGTCGCGCTCCTGCGGGTCGAAGTCGGTGACGGTGGTGCCGTCGTGGACCTCGCCGCGCTTGTGGGTCTCCCCGGTCAGGAAGAGGACCCGCTCGGTGACGGTGGTCTTCCCGGCGTCCACGTGGGCGAGGATGCCCAGGTTGCGGACCAGGCCGATCGCCGAACCGGCGGTGACGGCTGCGGTGGTGGCGGCAGTGGCGGTGACAGCAGTGGCGGCAGTGGTGACGAGGTCGGTACGCATGGCCCGTGGCCCTTCGGAGTTCGCTCCTGGAATCGGCAGCGCGATGCACGGCGCCACGAGCGACGCCCGCCGACCTCACCGCACCCGCCCGCACCGCGCACACCGCCACCACCGGGGCGCCCGACGCACCGCCCGACACACGGAACGGCACACGGAACGGCACACGGAACGGCAGGTGGAGCGGCGCGCGGAACGGGGAGGTTCACGGGGTCGGACGGGAGCTCGCAGCCCCTACCGGTGCCGGCCGCGCAGCGGGCACCGGCCCGCCCGGGACACCAGGATCACCTCGAACCGCGACGGGGGAACGACAGCAGCGGTGCCGCGCACGACTGGTCCCTCCCTCTCCACATCACGGTGCGCCCGGTCGGCCGATCGGCCCGGGCGTTCTCCAGCGAGCAGAGTCTAGGGGGTGTTTCGAAAGTGCTGGTCACAGCCATTCGTTGATGGCTGCGACCAGCACGGTCGCTTCGTAGCGAACGGCGAGTTTGTCGTACCTCGTGGCGACCGCGCGGTGGCGCTTGAGGCGGTT
>NZ_BSSA01000036.1 GCF_030268885.1 Kitasatospora phosalacinea | reverse complement strand
GCCCGCCCCCTCGTCCGAGCGAGGGGGCGGGCCGCCGCCGTGCCGTCCGGGCCGGTCAGCCGGTGTTGCGCAGGCCCGCCGCGATGCCGTTCACGGTGAGCAGCAGCGCGCGGGCGCGCAGCGGGTCCTCCGGGCGGCCGGCCGCGACCTCCTCGCGCTGCCGGCGCAGCAGCGCGACCTGCAGGTAGGAGATCGGGTCGAGGTAGGCGTCGCGCACGGTGAAGGTCTGCTTGAGGACCGGGTTGTGCTCCAGCAGCTCCGACTCGCCGGTCAGTCGCAGCACCTCGCGCAGGGTGAGGTCGTGCTCGGCGACGATCTGCTCGAAGACGTGGTGCAGTTCGGCCGGGACGAGCTGCTCGACGTAGTGGCGGGCGATCCGCAGGTCGGTCTTGGCCAGCGTCATGGCGACGTTGGACAGGAAGTTGCGGAAGAAGTGCCAGTTGCCGTGCATCTCGTCGAGCACGTCCGACAGCCCGGCCGCGCGGGCCGCCGCCAGGCCGGAGCCCACGCCGTACCAGCCGGGCACGATCTGCCGGGACTGCGTCCAGCCGAACACCCACGGGATGGCCCGCAGGCCGTCCAGGCCCGCGCCGCTGTCGGGGCGGCGGGACGGGCGGGAGCCCAGGTGCAGCGAGGCCAGCTGGTCGACCGGGGTCGCGGCGAAGAAGTACTTCGGCAGGTCCTCCTGCTCGACCAGGGCGCGGTACGCGGTGTGCGCGGCCTCGGAGACCCGGTCCATCGCGGCGTCCCAGCGGGCCAGCTCCTCGGGGGCCTGGCGGGGCGCGGTGTGCAGCGCGGAGGCGGCCAGCGTGGCGGAGAGGGTCAGCTCCAGGTTCTCCCGGGCCAGCGAGGGCAGCAGGTACTTGTCGCTGATCACCTCGCCCTGCTCGGTGACCTTGATCTCGCCCTCCAGGGTGCCCCACGGCTGGGCCAGGATCGCCTCGTGCGAGGGGCCGCCGCCGCGGCCGACGGTGCCGCCGCGGCCGTGGAAGAGCCGCAGCCGGATGCCGTAGCGGTGCGCGACGTCGCGCAGCCGGCGCTGGGCGCGGTGGATCTCCCACTGCGAGGTGGTGATGCCGCCGAACTTGGAGGAGTCCGAGTAGCCGAGCATGACCTCCTGGACGTCGCCGCGCAGCGACACCAGCAGCCGGTACGACGGGTCGGAGAGCATCTCGTCCAGGATCCGGTCGGCCTCCTGGAGCTCGTCGGTGGTCTCCAGCAGCGGCACGATGCCGATCTTGGCGATGCCCGCGTGCAGGTCGATCAGGCCGGCCTCGCGGGCCAGCACCGCGGCCGCGAACACGTCGTCGGCGCCCTGGCACATCGAGATGATGTACGACTCGACGATCTCGTCGCCGAAGCGCTCGAAGCCCTCGCGGATGGTGGTGAACACGCCCAGCGTCTTGGCGCCCGCGGCGTCCAGCGGCGCCGGGGTCGGGGCCAGCGGGCGGCGCGAGCGCATCTCCTTGGACAGCAGGCGCTGGCGGTACTCGCGCGGCATGTCGGTGTAGCGCCACGCCTCCTCGCCGAGCCGGTCGAAGAGCTGGCCCAGCGCGTGGTGGTGCGCCTCGGCGTGCTCGCGCACGTCCATGGTGGCCAGCTGCAGGCCGAACGCCTCGATGGTGCGGATCGCCCGGGCCAGGCGGCCGTCGGCGATCAGGCCGCCGCGGTGGGCGCGCAGCGAGTCCTGGATCAGCCGCAGGTCGGCGATCAGGTCGCGGGTGCCGACGTAGTCGCGGCCCGGGACGGACGGCGTCCCGGCGGCCAGCCGGTCGCGGGTGTTCTCCAGCTTGATCCGGATGCAGGTGGCCTTCAGCCGGTACGGCTCCTCGGCGTTCATCCGCTTGTAGCGCGGGCTCAGCTCCGGCAGGTGCTCCAGGTCGGCGTCCAGCGAGGCCAGCAGCTCCTCCGAGGCCCCGGCGAGGCGGACCGAGGTGGAGAGCGAGGCGCGCAGGTCGTCGATCGCCTCCAGGGCGTCCTTGATGCCGTACTCGTGCTGCAGGTTGAGGACGTCCCAGGTGACCCGCGGGGTGACGTTCGGGTTGCCGTCGCGGTCGCCGCCGATCCAGGTGCCGAAGGTCAGCGGGCGCACGCCCTCGGGCAGCGTCAGGCCGACCCGGGCCAGCTCCTCGTGCAGCTCCTCCAGCACCTCCGGGACGGCGTCGCGGTACAGCTCGTCCAGGTAGTAGACGGCGTTGCGGGCCTCGTCGGTGGGCTCCGGGCGGGCGATCCGCAGCTCGTCGGTCTGCCACAGCAGGTCGATCACCTCGGCCAGGCGGCGGTCGGCCTGGCGGCGGGCGGAGGTCTGCCGGGCGCTGTCGACCCGGCCGGTGGCGGCCTGCTCGCGGTGGATGCGCTCCAGCAGCTCGCCGACCCGGCGCAGCTTGTTCAGCACCGAGCGGCGGGCCGCCTCGGTGGGGTGCGCGGTGAAGACCGGGCGGACCGCGAGGTTGGCCAGGGTGTCGGCCAGGTGCTTCGGGTCGGCCTCCTTCAGCTGGTCCATGGTCTGCGACAGCAGCGAGCCCTCGCGGGCCCGGCGGGAGGCGAACTCCCGGCCGCGGTGCACCTGCTCGGTGACGTTCGCCAGGTGGAAGTACGTCGAGAAGGCGCGCACCAGCTTCGCGGCGGTGTCCAGGTCGATCTCGGCCAGCAGCTGGGCGGTGGCCTCGCCGTCGGTGCGGCTCAGCAGGCGGACCTGCTCGACCAGGCCCAGCAGTTCGGGGCCCTCCTGGCGCACCAGGGTCTCCCCGAGCAGATCGCCGAGCCGGCGGATGTCCGCCCGCAGCGCGGCATTGTCGTCCGCGTCGGCGATCACGGAGGGGCTGTCCGCCGGAGTGGGGACCGGAGCGGTCACGGCTGTCTCCCTGTGGTGGTGGGGTTCGGCAACGGCTCTGACATCACCGCGGTGCGGGTGACGGGTGCGGACCGCGCTGTCCGACGGGCAACAGCATAGGTGGCACGCGGTGCCAGGACGGAGAGGTGGCCGGATGGCGGACAGGTCGGGGCCCCGGGCCGGGCCGGGGGGTCGGCCCGCCGGGGCCGCTTGCGTATCGTGTCGGTCATGAGTGAGAAGCCGGCGGGGGACGGCGTGTGGTGGTGGGCGCGCAGGCGCAGCGCGGTGCTGGACGTGGGCCTGGCCGCGGCCTCGGGACTGGAGTGCGCTGTCGGCGCGTACGGGCTGGTCCGGGACAGGCTGCACTGGGGGATGCCCGTCACGGTGGTGTGCGTGGTGCTGGGGGCGCTCGCCGGGGCGTCGCTGGTGGTGCGGCGGCGCTGGCCGGTGGTGCCGGTGGTGGTGGCGCTGGTGTTCGTGCCGGGCTTCTTCGGCGTGATGCTGCTGGTGGTCTCGCTGTACACGCTCGCCGCGACCTGGGAGTGGCCCTCGCGCCGGGCCCGGGTGGTGGTGCTGTCGGCGGTCGCGACGGTGGAGACCTTCGGCATGGTGCTGCTCGCGATGACGGCGCCCGCGAAGGCCCCGCCCGCCGAACCGCTCCCGCCGACCTGGGTGTTCGTGGTGATCGCGGCCTTCGTCGCGGTCGGCATGGCCGTCGCCCCGATGGTGACCGGCCTGTACGTGGGGGCGCGGCGCCGTCTGGTGGAGTCGCTGAAGGACCGGGCCCAGGGCCTGGAGACCGAGCTGACGCTGCTGGCCGAGCAGGCCAGGGAACGGGCCTGGCGGGCCCGGGTCGAGGAGCGCACCCGGATCGCCCGGGAGATGCACGACGTGGTCGCGCACCGGGTCAGCCTGATGGTGGTGCACGCCGCCGCGGTGGAGCGGATCGTCCCCAAGGACCCGGCGAGGGCCCAGCAGTCGGCCCAGCTGATCGGCGAGACCGGACGGCAGGCGCTGGACGAGCTGCGCGAGATCCTCGGCGTGCTGCGGATGACCGAGCCGCAGGAGCAGGTGGAGGCCCCGGTCGGCGGCCTGGGCGAACTGCCGGAGCTGGTCGAGCAGTCCCGGGTGGCGGGCATGGCGGTGTCGCTGACGGTCAGCGGCGAGCGCCGGGCGTACGTCGCCGAGGCCGAGCAGACCGCGTACCGGGTGGTGCAGGAGGGCCTGACCAACGCGCACAAGTACGCGGGCGGGGCCCGGGTCTCGGTGCTGCTGGCGTACGTGCCCAACGGGGTGCGGGTGTCGGTGGTGAACGAGTGCCCGGGCGGGGCGGCGGTGCCGGTGGCGCTGCCCAGCGGCGGCAACGGGCTGGTGGGCATGCGCGAGCGGGTGGTGGCGCTCGGCGGGGCGTTCCACGCCGGGCCGGAGGACGACGGCGGGTTCCGGGTGGAGGCGGTGCTGCCGTCCCGGCTGCGGCGCGCGGGGGCGCCCCCGTCCTGACGGGCCGTCAGGCGGGGTCGGACGCGGTGCGCAGCCGGTGCGGGGCGTGGCCGAGCACCAGGGTGCCGATCGCCCGGTCCACGCTGGCGCCCAGGTACCACTCGCCGGTGTGGTCGAGGCTGTAGACCCGGCCCTGCTCGTCGATCGCCAGCAGGGCCTGCCCGTACAGCTCCTCGCCGAGCGGGGCGAGCCGGGTGTCGAGGGCGCGGCCGAGGTCGGCCAGGGTGCGCGGGGCGTGCAGGCCGCAGCGCGGGTCGAGCAGGAACGGGGTGCGGGCCAGGGTGGCGCCCGCGCCCGGGACGTCGAAGGCCAGGCCGCCGAACTCCGCCCACGCCTCGATCGCGGCCGGGAACACCGCGTGCTGCGGCTCCAGCGGGCCGCCGTACGCGACCAGGGCGTCGGCCCACTGCTCGGCCTGCCGGATCTCCCAGCGGCCGGGGTGCCAGCCGGCCTGCTTGAGGGCGGCGGCCACGTCGGCCGGGAAGCGGGGCTGGGTGCGGACGGTGCTGGCGTTCAGGGCGTGCTCCGGGGTTCGGGGACGGGGGCGGGTGCGCGCGGCGGCGGCTCAGCGGCCGGGCGGGCCGACCGCGACGCTGGCCACGTTCAGGTGCTCCAGCAGCGGGGCGCAGGAGCGGCACGGCGGCGCGTGCGTGCCGTGCGCCGGGTCGCCCTCCTCGCGGATCCGCAGCGTGGTCATCCGGGCCCCCTTGAGCGCCTTGCGGGCCTCCTGCACCGTCATCGGCTTGCGCGCGGCCCGCTTCGAGCGGGACGCGTCGACCTGCCCCAGGTACTGGGACAGCAGCGCCGCCTCCGGGCAGCGGCCCACGAAGCGCTCGCGCTTCTCCACCGGCAGCGCCGCCAGGAACTCGCCGACCAGCGGGTGCAGCATCGGCGCCAGCTCCGACTTCTCCCCGGCCAGCGTGTGCACCTCGCCGCCGCGCAGCGACAGCGCGGCCGCGACCGCGGGCAGCAGGCTGTCGCGCTGGTGCCGCAGCACGGGCGGCGGGCCCGACTGGTCCATGACTGCTCCTCGGCGTTGGTGCGGTGCGCCGGCAGTTCTCCGCTGCCGGGGGTCTGCTGACGGACGGTGGATCACGCAGGGTAGCGGACCCCACTGACAGTGAATCCTCACCCGAGAGCATCCAGCCTGCCAAACCCGTTCGGGCCGCGCCGCGCCGGGGTGCGGACACGGGGCGCGCGGAGGTGTACGGAGGGCCGAACTCCCGCCGTGCGCGCCCCTGGTGGCCTTCACCGGTTTTGCCGATTGTGCCCCGATGGGCCCGGCCGGGCCGGTACCGTTCGAGCGACGCGGCGGCAAGGGGGGTCTTGCGATGGGGTCGAACGTCGAGGCGCACGAGGCGCCGGGGGAACACGTGCCCGCACCGGGCAGCACCGAGCACCCGCCCGAGCGGCGGATCGGCCTGGCCGTCGTCGGCGCCGGGTACTGGGGACCGAACCTGGTCCGCAACGCGCAGCAGACCGCCGCCCTGCGGCTGCACTGGCTGTGCGACCTCGACGAACAGCGCTCCCGCAAGGTCCTCGGCGAGTACTCCACGGTCGCCGCCACCACCTCGTACGCGCAGGTGCTCGCCGACGAGCGCGTCCGGGCGGTGGCCATCGCCACCCCCGCCGGCGCGCACCACCGGCTGGCCCGGGCCGCCCTGGAGGCGGGCAAGCACGTCCTGGTCGAGAAGCCGATCACCACCACCGTCGAGGAGGCCGCCGACCTGGTCGCCCTCGCCGAGGAGCGCGGCCTCGTCCTGATGTGCGACCACACCTTCTGCTACACGCCGGTGGTGCGCCGGATCCGCGAGCTCGTGCACGGCGGCGAGATCGGCGACGTCCAGTTCTTCGACTCGGTGCGGATCAACCTCGGCCTCGTCCAGCCCGACGTCGACGTGCTGTGGGACCTCGCCCCGCACGACCTGTCCATCCTCGACTTCGTGCTGCCGCCGGGCGTCGAACCCGTCGGCGTCAGCGCCCAGGCCGCCGACCCGATCGGCGCCGGACGGGCCTGCGTGGCCTACCTGACGCTGCACCTGTCCAACGGCGCGCTCGCCCACTGCCACGTCAACTGGCTCTCCCCGACCAAGGTCCGCACCACCCTGATCGGCGGCTCCCGCCGCACCCTGGTCTGGGACGACCTCAACCCGCAGGCCCGGCTCGCGATCCACGACCGCGGCGTCGACCTCACCCCGCCCGACGAACTCACCGACGCCATCCGGCACCGCGCCCTGATCTCCTACCGGGTCGGCGACGTGGTCGCCCCCGCCCTGGTCGAGCAGGAGGCGCTGCGCAACGTCATGGCCGAGTTCGCCGCCGCCATCACCGAGGGCCGCGCCCCGCTCACCGACGGCCGCGCCGGACTGCGCGTGCTGCGCCTGCTGCACGCCGCCTCCCGCAGCCTCGAACTCGGCGGCGCGACCGTCCCCGTGGACGCCGCCGCCGACGCCGAGCTGATCACCCGCCACCACCCCGCCGAGCAGAAGGCCGCCGCACGATGAACGCCGCCGTCCCCCTCGAAGGCTCCCGCTGCCTGGTCACCGGCGGCGCCGGAACCATCGGCTCCGCCGTCGTCGACCAGCTGGTCGAGGCCGGGGCCCGCGAGGTCGTCGTCCTCGACAACTTCGTCCGCGGCCGCACCGCCAACCTGGCCCGCGCCCGGGAACTCGCCGCCCCCGGACAGCTGCGGGTGGTCGACGGCGACATCCGCGACCGCGCCCTGCTGCGCGAACTGCTCGGCACCGACACCGACCTGCTGTTCCACCTCGCCGCGATCCGGATCACCCAGTGCGCCGCCGAACCCCGGCTCGCCCTGGAGGTCATGGTCGACGGCACCTTCGACGTGGTCGAGGCCGCGGCGGAGACCGGCGTGCGCAAGGTGGTCGCCTCCTCCACCGCCTCGGTCTACGGCCTGGCGGACGTCTTCCCCACGCCCGAGACCCAGCACCCGTACCACAACGACACCCTGTACGGGGCCGCCAAGGTCTTCAACGAGGGCCTGCTGCGCAGCTTCCACGCCATGTACGGCCTCGACTACGTCGCCCTGCGCTACTTCAACGTGTACGGCCCCCGGATGGACGTGCACGGCCGCTACACCGAGGTCTTCATCCGCTGGATGGAGCGGATCGCCGCCGGACGGCCCCCGCTGATCTTCGGCGACGGCGCGCAGACCATGGACTTCGTCTACACCGAGGACATCGCCCGGGCCAACCTGCTGGCCGCCGCGGCCCCGGTCACCGACCGGGTCTACAACATCGCCTCCGGCACCGAGGTCTCGCTGCGCGGCCTCGCCGACGCCCTGCTCGCCGCCATGGACTCCGACCTCGACGTCGAGCACGGCCCCGCCCGCGACACCGCGGGCGGCGTGGTCCGGCGGCTGGCCGACGTCTCCGCGGCCGAGCGCGACCTCGGCTGGAAGCCCGAACTCGGGCTGGAGGACGGGCTGCGCAAGCTCGTCGCCTGGTGGCGCGAGCAGCAGAGCTAGCGCGCAGCCCGCAGGACGCCCGCGGGAGCAGGCCGCGCCCGGGCGGGGGAACCGTCCACGGGCGCGGCCGCCCACCCTGCGCGATGCGAAGGAGCACCACCGTGTCCACCATCCCCGTCATGGTCCCCTGGCTCGGCGACGAGGAGGCCGAGGCCGCCGCCGAGGCGGTCCGCTCCGGCTGGGTCGCGCAGGGCCCCCGGGTGGCCGCCTTCGAGCGGGCGTTCGCCGAGCACCTCGGCGTCCCGCACGCCGTCGCGGTCTCCTCCTGCACCACCGCCCTGCACCTGGCGATGATCGGCGCGGGCGTCGGCCCCGGCGACGAGGTCGTGGTGCCCTCGCTGTCCTTCATCGCCACCGCCAACGCCGTCACCTACGTCGGCGCCACCCCGGTCTTCGCGGACGTCGACCCGGCCACCGGCAACCTCACCCCCGACACCGTCGCCCCGCTGCTCACCGACCGCACCCGGGCCGTCGTCGCCGTCGACCAAGGCGGCGTCCCGGTCGACCTGGACGCGATCCGGGCCCTGGTCGAACCGCGCGGCGCCGTCGTCGTCCAGGACGCGGCGTGCGCCGCCGGCTCCGTCTACCGCGGCCGCCCGGCCGGCGCGGGCGCCGAGATCGCCGCCTACTCCTTCCACCCGCGCAAGCTCCTCACCACCGGCGAGGGCGGCATGGTCACCTGCCGGGACGCCGCGCTCGCCGCCCGGCTGCGGCGCCTGCGCGAGCACGGGATGAGCGTCTCGGCCGCCGACCGGCACGCCGGGGCGGGCGGGGCGGGCGTCGTCGAGACCTACGACGAGATCGGCTTCAACCACCGGATGACCGACGTCCAGGCCGCGATCGGCCTGGTCCAGCTCGGCAAGCTCCCCGCGATGGTCGCCCGCCGCCGCGAACTCGCCGACCGCTACCGGGAGCTGCTCGGCCCGGAACTCGCCGCCCGGTTGGTCGGCGACCCGGCGCACGGCACCTCCAACTTCCAGTCGCTGTGGCTGCTGCTCCCCGAGGACGCCCCCGACCGCGGCGAGGTGCTCGCCCGGCTGGCCGCGGACGGCGTCTCCGCCCGGCGCGGCATCATGGCCGCCCACCTGGAGGCCCCGTACAAGGGCACCGCCCGGGTGCCGCTCCCGGTGACCGAGACGATCACGTCGCGGACGCTGATCCTGCCGCTGTACCACTCGCTCACCCACGCGCAGCAGGACCACGTCGTCAGCGCCCTCCAGGCGGCCCTGGGCCGCTAGGCCCTCCTACCCCGGAAAGGTCCCACCCCCGTGACGAACATCCCCCTGGTCGACCTGCACGCCTCGCACGCCGAGATCGCCGACGAGGTCCGCGCGGGCTTCGACGCGGTGCTGGCGAGCGGGGCCTACGTCAAGGGCCCGGACGTGGCCGCGTTCGAGCGGGAGTACGCGGCGTTCTCCGGGACGGGGCACGCGGTGGGGACGGCGAACGGCACCGACGCGCTGGAGATGGCGCTGCGGGCGCTGGAGCTGAAGCCCGGCGGCGGGGTGGTGCTGCCCGCGAACACCTTCGTGGCGACGGCCGAGGCGGTGGTCCGGGCCGGGCTGCGGCCGGTGCTGGTGGACGTGGACGAGGAGCACCTCCTGATCGACGTCGAGCAGGCCGCCGACCGGGTCACCCGGGCCGTCGCGCTGCTGCCCGTCCACCTGAACGGCCAACTCGCCCCGGTGGACGACCTGCTGGAGGTCGCCGACGGGCTGCCGGTGGTCGAGGACGGCGCCCAGTCGCAGGGCGCCACCCGGCACGGCCGCCCGTCCGGCAGCTGGGGGCGGATCTCGGCGACCAGCTTCTACCCGGGCAAGAACCTCGGCGCGTACGGCGACGCGGGCGCGGTCGTCACCGACGACGCCGAACTCGCCGACGCGGTCCGGCTGATCGGCGACCACGGCTCGGCCCGCAAGTACGTCCACGAGAGGTTCGGCTTCAACTCCCGGATGGACACCCTGCAGGCCGTGGTGCTGCGCGCCAAGCTCCGCCGCCTGCCCGCCTGGAACGAGGCCCGCCGGGCCGCCGCCGAACGCTACGACAAGCTGCTCGGCGGCCTGGACGGCCTCACCCTGCCGCGCACCCTGCCCGGCAACGAGCACGTCTGGCACCTGTACGCGGTGCGGGTCGACCGCGACCGCGACGGCGTGCTGGCCGCCCTGCAGGAGGCCGGGATCGGCGCGGGCGTGCACTACCCCGTCCCCGTGCACCTGCAGCCCGCGTTCCGGCACCTCGGGTACGACCGGGGCGCGTTCCCGGTCACCGAGCGGGCCGCCGGGCAGCTGCTCACCCTGCCGCTGTTCCCGCAGCTCACCGAGGGCCAACAGGCCCGGGTCGCCGAGGTGCTGGCCGCCGCGCTGCGCCGCCGCTGACCCGCGGCGGGCGCCCGGCCGGGCCCCGGCCGTCCGCGCGGCCGGCCAGGGTGGGCCCGTGCCCCGAACGCGAACGGCCGTTGCCCTACGCTGGTCCCCGAGGACATCGGCTTCTGCCAGTGGGGGACCACAGATGACGACAGGTCGGCCCGGCACCACCGCCGTGCCCAACGCGGCGTACGCGGGCCAGGTGGTGCAGTTCCCGGACCCGGTCCGGGCCCAGCGGCATCCCCGGGGCGTGCGCGTCGACGAGAACGGGTACCCCGACTTCGCGCCGTACGCGGCCGCCGCCGCCGAGGTCGCCGACCCGCCGGAGGGCTTCGGCGTCGACGAACTGCGCCTGACCGACTACGTGTCGGCGAACGCCGCGCTGTACACCCAGGGCCACGAGCTCTGGGCCGACCTGGAGAGCGCCGTCGCCACCCCGCCCGGCTGGACGTGGCACCACGTGGTCGGCCGCGCCCCCGCGGGCTGGCGCCGGATGGAGCTCGTCCCGGTCGAGGTCAAGGCCCTGCTGCGGCACCACGGCGGCCTGGCCAGCTCCACCGCCGACCACACCCGCCGCGGCACCCGCCCGCTGCAGGACCACCGCCCCGCGCACTTCACCCTCGCCAAGGACGGCGGCGACCCGGTCGTCGTCACCGAGGACCTCGTCCAGCGCGCCGAACAGCGCCTCGGCCACCCGCTGCCCACCGCCTACCGGGACTTCCTGAAGCTCACCGGCGGCCGCGGCCCGGCCGGCGTCGCCCTCGACGTGGACCTCGGCCTGCTGGTCGACCAGCCGTTCCTCACCCTGAGCGAGGAGTACGGCACCCACGACCTGGTGTACGCCAACAAGTGCCTGCGCGACCACCTCACCAAGGACCACCTCGCCGTCGCCTACCTGCAGGGCGGCCTGCTGACCGTCAAGGTCCGCGGCGAGGGCACCGGCTCGGTCGGCTTCCTGCCCCACGACGACGCCCGCGACGACGGCTCGGACGAGTCCGTCGAGCAGCGCGTGCAGCGCCTCCTGCTGCCCTGCGGCGACAGCTTCGACGCGTTCCTGCTGCGCCTCGCGGGCAGCCCCGCGGAGCTGGAGACCGTCGCCGAACTCATGGTGGACGGCGGCTTCGCCCGCGCCGTCCCGGTGAACTGACCAGAACGACAGGGGTGGACGAGACGTGGTGACCACGTACGCGCAGGCGCAGGAGACCGCCGAGGACTGGATCAACGCCGGGGTGCCGCGCTCGCAGCACCGCGAGGTGAAGGTCCGCGAGTTCGACCTCGGCTACGTCTGCTGGGCCGTCGACGGCAGCGAGCACACCGGCGGCCCCGGCAGTTCGCTGCGCCTGGTGATCGCCCGCGACAGCGGCGCCAGCACGCTCTGGCCGC
Organism: Kitasatospora phosalacinea; assembly: GCF_030268885.1. Taxonomy (GTDB): domain Bacteria; phylum Actinomycetota; class Actinomycetes; order Streptomycetales; family Streptomycetaceae; genus Kitasatospora; species Kitasatospora phosalacinea_C. The sequence goes on along the minus strand of NZ_BSSA01000036.1, from coordinate 75,710 downwards.
CGCTGCCGGTCAACGAGGTGGTCCGGCAGTACGAGGAGCTGTACGGCACCGGGAGCGCCCCCAACCCGGCGGGCGCCGCCAAGCCGGTGCGCGGCGCGGTCGAGGCCACCTCCTTCCTGCTCAGCCCGCCGCAGTGGCTGCAGGAGGCCGGGGCCGCCGCGATCGCCGCCGAGGCCGACCGCCTGGGCGCGTCCGCGCCCGCGGCTGCCCCGGCGCCCGCGACCCCGGCCCCCGCTGCCGCCGCGCCCGCTCCGGCTGCCGCCGCGCCGGTGCCGCCGCCGGTCCCGGTCCAGCAGGGCGGCCAGCTGCCGGAGCCCGGCGGGGAGGGGCCCAGCTACTTCACCAGCACGCCCGGCGCGGGCCTGCCCGTGCCGCCGCCGCCCGGCGCCCCGGGCGGCCCCGCCGTCCCCGGCTCCGAGGACGCCACCGTGCTCGCCCCGGGCGGACTCGGCGTCCCCGGCGCCCCCGGGCCCGGTGCGCCCGCGCCGGTGCCGCCCGGCGCCACCCCGCCGTACCCGGTCGGCGGCCCGACCACGCCGGTGCCCGGCACACCCGTCCCGCCCGCCGCCCCCGTCCCGCCGGGGCCGCCCGCCCCGCCCGGCCCCTCCGGCCCCGGGGTCAACTACGCGGCCACCATGCTCGCCACCGACGGCCCGCCCGGGCTGATGGGCCTGCCCGGCGCCCCCGGCCCCGGCCAGCCGGTGCCCGGCTCCCCGCAGCTGGGCCGCGGCGGCCCCGGCGCCCCGCCGCCGCCCCCGCCGAACGACCTGCTGCCGTCCACCGGCGGGCCCGCGCACGTCCAGCTGGGCCGCGGCGGCCCCGGCGCGCCCCCGCCCCCGCCGCCGAACGAGCTGCTGCCCCCCGGCGGCGGTCCCGTCGCGCACCCCGGTGGACGCAGCGGCCCCGGCGCCCCGCCGCCGCCCGCCCCGGCGGGCCTGCGCGGCGAGGGCGCACCCGGCGCGCCCGGTGCCGCCCCGGCCGCCCCGGCGCCCGCGGCCGCCGCGGTCGCGTACCAGGCCACCCAGCTGGCCCCGGCGATCGAGCTGCCGCCGGGTGCGACCCCGCCGTTCCCGATGCCGGGCGCCCCCGGCCAGCCGTTCCCGGGCGCCCCGGCGCCGCAGGGCGCGCCGCCGTTCCAGGCGCCCCCGCCGCCGTTCCCGGGCGGGCCGCAGCCGGGCCAGGGCTTCCCGCCCGGTGCCCCCGCGCCGGTGGCCCCGCCGCCGGCCGGTCCGCCGACGGTCGGCCCCGGCACCACCGCCGTGGTCAACTACCGGGGCCCGGACGGGTCCGAGCTCAACCTGGTGATGACCTCCGAGCTGGGCACCCCGCACCCCGAGTGGCGGGCCCTGCAGGAGCTGCGCCGCCTCGGCGTGCCCGCCGACCAGGTGCTGGAGGTGCACACCGACCTGGAGCTGTGCGACCTGCCCGGCGGCTACTGCGCCCGGATGGTGCGCGCGTCCTGGCCGAACGCCCGGATCAGCCACACCGCCCCGTACGGCCGCGACGCCGCGGCCCGGCAGGCGGGCATGAACGTGCTCAGCGAGCACGTCGAGCAGCTGCACCAGCTGGTGTCGGCGCCGCCGCGCCCGCGCACCGTCCGGGTGCCGCTGCCCGCGCCCGGCACCGTCCCGCAGCAGCCGCCCGCGCCGCCGCAGCAGCTCGCGGCGGAGTTCGGCGCCCTGTTCGGCCCCTCGATGTTCCGGTTCGAGCAGCGCGCGGTGGCCCGGCAGGGCGTGCCGGAGCCGGTCGCCCAGACGCTGATGTGGGTCGGGCTGCCGCGCGAGTTCGCGCCGTTCTTCTGGGCCCAGGCGCAGGAGGGCCGCCCCATCCCGACGCTGGCCGAGCTCGCCGCCGAGCGCGGCCTGCCGTCCGGCCCGGACTTCGGCGGCTACCTGGTGCTCGGCAACGACTACGGCCGCCAGCTGTGCGTCCAGTACGGCACCGCCGCGGTGGTCGCCGTCGACCTGGAGAACCCGGCCGAGCCGCCGCGCTTCGTCAACACCGGCGTCCCCGAGTTCGTCGGCTGCCTGGCGGTGCTGGCCCGGATGTGGCGCCTGCGGCTGGGCCTCACCCCCGAGCAGGCCGGACGCTGGACCACCGACCTCCAGGCCCAGCTGATGGCCGTCGACCCGGCCGCCGTGCACACCCCGGAGAGCTGGTGGGCGGTGCTCGTCGAGCAGTTCTGGGACGGCCTCCTGTAGTGGCCCGCCGCGCGGCCGGTTCCCCCGGCCGCGCGGCGGCCCCCTGTTTGGTTTGCGTTCGTATCTGCGCAAAATAGGTCAATGGGACGGTTCACCCCGACCCACCCGAACCACGCATCCGGCGGGGCCGCGCAGCCCGCGAGCACGAGGAGAACAGCCGAAATGAGCGACGCCGTGTCCCAGTACGGCTTCACCCCGTCCCGGCGCGGCTACGCGCCCGACCAGGTCGACGCGGCCGTCACCGCCCTCATCCGCGAACGCGACGAGGCCTGGGAGCGGCTCAGCGTCCTCGGCGGCGGCCTGCGCGAGATGGAGAAGCGCCTCGCCGACATCAGGCAGGCCGCCGAGGACGCCCCCGACCCGGACTTCGCCGAGCTCAGCGACCAGGCCGCCGCCCTGCTCGGCATCGCCCTCAACGAGGCCGACGCCATCCACGCCAAGGCCGAGCGCGCCGCCGAGGACGCCCGCGACGCCGCCCACGAGGCGGGCGAGGCCGCCGCCAAGGCCGCCAAGGAGTACGCCGCCAAGCTGCGCGAGGACGCCGAGCAGTTCGCCCGCCGCACCGACGAGCGCAGCCGGGCCGAGGCCGAGCGCATCCGCGCCGAGGCCGACGCCGAGTGCCGCGCCCTGATCCACGCCGCGACCGGCCACGCCGCCCGGGTCCGGGTCGCCGCGGCCAACGCCTCCGAGCAGTCCGAGAGCGCCCTCGCCGAGCGCCGCCGCAAGGCCGACGAGGAGTTCGCCGCCGCCGAGGCCGCCGCCGACGCCGCCGTGGCCAAGGTCACCGCCGCCGCCGACGCCCGGGTCAAGGAGGCCGAGCAGCACCGCGAGGCGATGCTCGCCGAGGCCCGCCGCCTCGACACCGAGGCCCAGGCCAAGGCCGACGCGGCGCTCGCCGCCGCGCGGGAGAAGGCCGACCGGATCAGGGCCGCCAGCGAGCGCGAGCAGGCCGACTTCACCAAGCGCCTCGACAAGGTCCAGACCCACCTCGACCACATCAAGGGCACCCTGGCCTCGCTCACCGGCGCCGCCGTCGGCGCCATCGAGGACCCGGAGGACGCGGCCGAGGCCGTCGCCGCCAAGAAGGCCGACCTGGCCAAGGCCCCGGCCACCGACCAGCCCACCACCGTGCTGGGCCCGGTCAGGCCCAAGCAGGAGGACCCGCGCAAGCCCTACGCGCCCGCGGCCCCCGCCCAGCCCCCGGCCCCGCCCGCCAAGCCCGCGAGCTTCGCCAAGGAGCCGCTGCCCCCGAAGCCCGCGACCGCCCCGGCGCCCGCGCCCGCGACCGCGCCGGAGACCGCGCCGGAGACGAAGCCGGAGGCGAAGGCCGACGCCAAGCCGGACGCCACCGTCGAGGACCGCATCGTGCCCAAGATCGTCATCGTCGACGACGGCATCGACCACGACACCCGCCCGGACCGCAACCGCATCCAGCGCCGGGGCTGAGCGCCCCGCCGGGGAGCCCGGCCGGGGTGCCCTACAGCACCTCGACCGCGGCCCCCGTCAGGCGGCGGCGGCAGTCCAGGACGTACCGGGCGTGGGTGGTGACCGCCTCGTAGTCGAACTCGTCGTGGTCGGCGAGCAGGACGACCGCGTCGGCGGCGGCCAGCTCCTCCGGAGTGGCCTCGACCCGGTGCACGGCGGCGAGCGGGCCGCCCTCGTGCGCGGCGGTGCGCTGCCCCGGGACGTGCGGCTCGGCGACGTGCACGCCCGCCACCACGTGCGGGTCGGCGGCCCGGACCTCCGCGCCCTGGCGGGTGAGCAGCTCGACGACGCGGGCCGCCGGGGTCTCCCGCGCGTCGCCGGTGTTCGGCTTGTACGCCAGGCCCAGGACCAGCACCCGGGAGCCGTTCACGCTCCGGCGCCGCTGGTTGAGCGCCTCGGTGAGCCGGCGCACCACGTAGTCGGGCATGTGGCTGTTGACGTCGTTGGCGAGCTCGACGAACCGGAAGGACTGCCCGAGGGCCCGCTCCACCCGCCAGGACAGGTACGAGGGGTCGATCGGCAGGCAGTGCCCGCCCACGCCGGGGCCGGGGGTGAAGCGCAGGAAGCCGAAGGGCTTGGTGGAGGCCGCGTCGATGGCCTCCCAGACGTCGATGCCGAGGTCGTGGGCGAACATCGCGAGCTCGTTGACCAGGGCGATGTTGACGTGCCGGAAGGTGTTCTCCAGCAGCTTGGTCAGCTCCGCCTCCTTGCAGGAGGACACCGGGACGGTCCGCTCCACCAGCTGCCCGTAGAAGCCGGAGACCGCGGCCAGGCCCTCGGGGGTGGTGCCGGAGACGACCTTCGGGGTGTTCTCCAGCTTCCACACCGGATTGCCGGGGTCGATCCGCTCCGGGCTGTAGCCGAGGTGGAAGTCGGCGCCCGCCCGCAGCCCCGAACCCGCCTCCAGCAGCGGGGCGAGCAGCTCCTCGGTGGTGCCCGGGTAGGTGGTGGACTCCAGCACCACCGTCGCGCCCGGCCGCAGGTGCCGCCCCAGCAGCTTCGCCGAGGCCTCGATGTAGGACAGGTCGGGGACGCCCTCGCGCAGCGGGGTCGGGACGGTGATCACCGCGATGTCGAACCCCGCGACGTCGGCCGGGTCGGCGGAGGGCAGGTACGCCCCGGAGTCGAGCAGCGGACGCAGCCGCTCCCCGGGGATGTCCTCGACGTACGACTCGCCCACCGCGAGCCGCTTGATCCGGCGTTCGTCCACGTCGTACCCGACGACCCGGTGCCCCACCTCGGCGGCGCGGACCGCGAGCGGGAGTCCGACGTAGCCCTGACCTGCGATGACAACGCGCATGACGAAGCAAACCCCCTGGAAACGACCGGTGTCCCCACACCTTCTTCACACGAGGGTACGGAGCCGGGGCCTCCGCGCGGGCGGCTTCGCCCGAAGTGGTGCACGAGCGGCGGGAGGGGCCCGGAACGCAGGACGCCGAGAGCCGCGGCGCCCGCCCGGGAGCGGACGCCGCGAGTCCCGGCGTGAGTGGCACGGGCGCCCCCACCCAGGGTCGCCCGGCCTTCGCACTCCCGACCCCCATCGAGGTGCGACCGCGCTTCCACAGCCATCCCCCACGGTTGGATGCGGCCTGCGCTGACATCCATGGTGCGCGCCGACCATGGACGCACAGTGACGACAATGTGTCGGCCGCATGATCTCTGGACGAGCCCGTACGGATACCGGTGAGTCGGCCGGGGCGGCCGGGAGGGTGCCGCACCGCGTGCCGGGCGGCGGCGCGGCGTAGGCTGGACACCCCCCGGGGCGCACCGCGTTCCGGGCTGTCGCGCTGCCCGGCCGTCTCCTGCGCCGGGCCACTCCCCGTCGTGGAGAAACTGACGTATGAGCCTGTCCGGACTGCTCGATGTCGTCGTACGGGACGCCGCCCTCGCCGAGGCGATCGAGGCGGCGGCCACGGGGCACAGGCAGCACCTCGACCTGGTCGGACCGCCCGCCGCGCGCCCGTTCGCGATCGCGGCGCTGGCCCGTTCGCTGGCCGCCCGGGGCGGTGAGAACGGGCGGCCGGTGCTGGCCGTGACCGCCACCGGCCGGGAGGCCGAGGACCTCGCGGCGTCGCTGCGCTCGCTGCTGCCCGCCGACGCGGTCGCCGAGTTCCCGGCCTGGGAGACGCTGCCGCACGAGCGGCTCTCCCCGCGCTCGGACACCGTCGGCCGCCGCCTGGCCGTGCTGCGCCGGATCGTCCACCCGCGGGCCGACGACCCCGCCGCGGGCCCGGTGCAGGTGGTGGTGGCGCCGGTGCGCAGCGTGTTGCAGCCCCAGGTGAAGGGCCTGGCCGAGCTGGAGCCGGTGGCGCTGCGCCGCGGCGAGCAGCACGACCTGGGCGAGGTGTCCCGCAGGCTGGCGGCCGCCGCCTACGCCCGGGTCGAACTGGTCGAGAAGCGCGGCGAGTTCGCGGTGCGCGGCGGCATCCTGGACGTCTTCCCGCCGACCGAGGAGCACCCGCTGCGGGTGGAGTTCTGGGGCGACGAGGTCGAGGAGATCCGCTACTTCAAGGTCGCCGACCAGCGCTCCCTGGAGATCGCCGAGCACGGCCTGTGGGCGCCGCCCTGCCGGGAGCTGCTGCTGACCGACGAGGTCCGCGCGAAGGCCGCCGAACTGGCGGCCGAGCACCCCGAGTTGGGCGAGATCCTGGACAAGATCGCGCAGGGCATCGCGGTCGAGGGCATGGAGTCGCTGGCCCCGGTGCTGGTGGACGACATGGAGCTGCTGCTGGACGTCCTCCCGGCCGGTTCGATCGCCGTGGTCTGCGACCCGGAGCGGGTCCGCACCCGGGCCGCCGACCTGGTCGCCACCAGCCAGGAGTTCCTGGCCGCGTCCTGGGTGGCCGCCGCGGCGGGCGCCGACCGCCCGATCGACCTGGAGGCGATCGACGTCTCCGCCGCCTCGCTGCGCTCGCTGGCGGACGTCCGCGAGCACGCCGCCGGGATCGGCCTGCCGTGGTGGTCGGTCAGCCCGTTCGCCACCAGCGACTCCACCGTCCACGACATCCTCGAACGCGACGCCGACACGCTCACCCTCGGCATGCACGCCGTCGAGGCGTACCGCGGCGACACCGCCCGGGCGATCGCCGACGCCCGGGAGCGGCTGGCCGCCGACTGGCGGGTGGTGATGGTGACCGAGGGCCACGGCCCGGCCTCCCGGCTGGCCGAGGTGCTCGGCAACGAGGGCATCGCGGCCCGGCTGGTCGCCGACCTCACCGAGGCCCCGACCCGGGACGTGGTGTACGTCTCCTGCGGCTCGATCGAGCACGGCTTCGTCGACGAGGAGCTGAAGCTCACCGTCGTCACCGAGACCGACCTGTCCGGCCAGAAGTCCTCCACCAAGGACATGCGCCGGATGCCCTCCCGCCGCCGCAACGCGATCGACCCGCTGGCGCTGGCGGCCGGCGACTACGTGGTGCACGAGCAGCACGGCGTCGGCCGGTACGTGGAGATGGTGCAGCGCACCGTGCAGGGCGCGACCCGCGAGTACCTGGTGCTGGAGTACGCGCCCGCCAAGCGCGGCCACCCCGGCGACCGGCTGTTCGTGCCGACCGACCAGCTCGACCAGGTCACCAAGTACGTGGGCGGCGAGGCCCCGACCCTGCACCGGCTGGGCGGCGCGGACTGGGCGAAGACCAAGCAGCGGGCCAAGAAGGCGGTCAAGGAGATCGCCGCCGACCTGATCAAGCTGTACTCGGCCCGGATGGCGGCCCCCGGCCACGCCTTCGGCCCGGACACCCCGTGGCAGCGCGAACTGGAGGACGCCTTCCCGTACGCGGAGACGCCCGACCAGCTGACCACCATCGGCGAGGTCAAGGCCGACATGGAGAAGTCCGTCCCGATGGACCGGCTGATCTGCGGCGACGTTGGATACGGTAAGACTGAAATCGCAGTGAGAGCGGCCTTTAAAGCGGTGCAGGACGGCAAGCAGGTGGCGGTGCTGGTGCCGACCACGCTGCTGGTGCAGCAGCACTTCTCGACCTTCGCGGAGCGGTACGCCAACTTCCCGGTCAACGTGAGGGCGCTGTCCCGGTTCCAGACCGACACCGAGGCGAAGGCCGTGCTGGAGGGCCTGTTCGACGGCTCGGTGGACGTCGTCATCGGCACCCACCGGCTGTTCTCCTCGGAGACCAGGTTCAAGGACCTGGGCCTGGTGATCGTCGACGAGGAGCAGCGCTTCGGCGTCGAGCACAAGGAGCAGCTGAAGAAGCTGCGGGCCAACGTGGACGTGCTGACCATGTCCGCGACCCCGATCCCGCGCACCCTGGAGATGGCGGTCACCGGCATCCGCGAGATGTCCACCATCACCACCCCGCCCGAGGAGCGGCACCCGGTGCTGACCTTCGTCGGCCCGTACGACGAGAAGCAGATCTCGGCCGCGATCCGGCGCGAACTCCTGCGCGAGGGACAGGTGTTCTACATCCACAACCGGGTCGAGTCGATCGACAAGGCGGCCGCCCGGCTGAAGGACCTGGTGCCGGAGGCCCGGATCGCGACCGCGCACGGGCAGATGGGGGAGACCCAGCTGGAGAAGGTCGTCGTCGACTTCTGGGAGAAGGAGTTCGACGTGCTGGTCTCCACCACGATCGTCGAGTCCGGCATCGACATCTCCAACGCCAACACCCTGATCGTCGAGCGCGGCGACACCTTCGGCCTGTCCCAGCTGCACCAGCTGCGCGGCCGGGTCGGCCGCGGCCGCGAGCGCGGCTACGCGTACATGCTCTACCCGCCGGAGAAGCCGCTCACCGAGACCGCGCACGAGCGGCTCGCCACCATCGCCCAGCACACCGAGATGGGCGCGGGCATGTACGTCGCGATGAAGGACCTGGAGATCCGCGGCGCGGGCAACCTGCTGGGCGGCGAGCAGTCCGGGCACATCGCGGGCGTCGGCTTCGACCTCTACATGCGGATGGTCGGCGAGGCGGTCGCCGAGTTCCGCGAGTCGCTGGAGAGCGGCGGCGGCGAGCCGGAGGAGGAGCCGCTGGAGGTGAAGATCGAGCTGCCGGTGGACGCGCACGTCCCGCACGACTACGCGCCGGGGGAGCGGCTGCGGCTGCAGGCGTACCGCTCGATCGCGGCGGTCAACTCGGAGGACGACATCGCGCAGGTCCGCGAGGAGCTGACCGACCGCTACGGCAAGCTGCCCGAGCCGGTGGAGAACCTGCTGCTGGTGGCGGGGCTGCGGCTGTTCGCCCGGCGCTGCGGCATCGGCGACATCACCCTGCAGGGCAACTTCGTCCGGTTCGGGCCGGTCGAGCTGCGGGAGTCGCAGGAGCTGCGGCTGAACCGGCTCTACCCGCGCACCCAGGTCAAGTCCGCCGCCCGGCAGCTGCTGGTGCCGCGGCCGGGCAGCGGCGGCCGGATCGGCGGCAGGCCGCTGGTCGGGCGGGAACTGCTGTCCTGGTGCACGGAGTTCCTGAGCACCATGTTCGAGGACCTCAAGCGCTAGCGGAGCCCGCGCACCCGGTACGGGGCGCCGGGACGCCCCCGGCACCCCGTACCGCCACTCCCTGCGCGGGGTCTGGCCCCCGGGCGCGGTGGTCAATAGTGTTCGTCCCAGCCACGTACGCAGAGCACCACCGGACCGCGCTCCACCGCCCAGGAGGCCCCAGTGATCCGCACCAGCTCCGCCCGTCGACTGCGCGCCGCCCTCGGCACCGCGGTCGCCGCCGCCGCGCTCGCCGCCTGCAGCGGCGCACCGGCGCACCAGGGGGCGGCCGCCGTGGTCGGCAGTGACCGGATCAGCATCGCCCAGGTCGAGGCCCGGGTCACCGCCGTCCGGGACGGCGCCGCGCGGAGCGGCGCCGCCACCGAGGAGCAGCCCGGCCTGGCCCGGCACGCCGTCTCCGACCTGATCCTCGGCAAGGTCGTCGCCCGCGCCCTGGCGGACCGCGGCCTGACGGTCAGCCAGGGCGAGATCGACCGCGCCCGGGCCGCGGACGCGCGGACCGTCGGCAGCGAGGCCAAGCTCGCCGAACTGCTGCGCGCCAAGCAGGGCGTCCCGGCCACCGACGTGGACGGCTTCTACCGGCAGCAGATCGGCCTGGTGAAGCTGGCCGACGGCCAGGACCCGTCCAGCGCTGAGGGCGACGCCGCCATCCGCAAGGCCCTGGTCGACGCGGGCGCCGCCCTGCACATCGAGGTCAACCCGCGCTACGGCAGCTGGAACACCGCCGGGATCGGCCTGGAGGACAGCACCGAGAACTGGCTCCCGGCGAGCGGCCGGGCCGCCCTGTAGGGACCGGGAGGCCCTCGGCCGAACGGGTGAGCGACCGGACGCGCGGACCGTGTCCCGTCGGGCGATCCACCGCGGGCCGGTGACGCTGGGCTCCTCCGCCCACTCCGTCCGCCGGTTGCGAGGTCTTCCGTGGTTCAGCGCCGTTCACCCCTGCCGAGGATGCTGCGCGCCCTGTGCGCGGTCCTGCCCGTCGCCGGGCTCCTCGTCCCGCTCGCCGCCGCCCCCGCGGTGCCCGCGGCCCTGCGCGGGGCGGGCACCCAGCGGCCGATCGGGCCCGACCCGGCGGTGAGCCTGCTGGCGCACGGCGGCCTGACGATGGCCGCCAACTCGGTGCTGACCTGCGACCCCAGCGACGGCTCGCCCTGCAACGACACCGAGGGCAGCAACAACAACCGCACCAGGTACGTGAAGAGCGACCCGAACGCGCCCGGCGACAACGCCTCCGCCGCCGACCTGGTCCTCCCGGCCGGGGCGAAGGTGCTCTCGGCCCGCCTGTACTGGCAGTTCAACTCGGTCAACACCAGCACCGCGGGCGGCCACTCCGGCGACATCGCCCGGGGCGACCGGGTCTCCTGGAAGGTCCCCGGCTCCTCCTCCTACGAGCAGCTGACCGCCGACACCTACGACTGGTTCGACCAGCAGACCGGCGGCACCCCCACCCTGCTGGCCGGCGCGGGCGTCAAGGACGTCACCGCCCAGGTGCGGGCCGCGGGCCCCGGCAGCTACACCGTCGCCGACCTCCAGGCCTGCGACGGCCGCTCCTCCTCGGCCGACGGCGGCGGCAGCAACGTCGGCTGCTGGGGCGGCTGGTCGCTGGTCGTCGCGTACGAGGACCGGAACGCCCCGCTGCGCTACCTCGACGTCTGGGACGGCTTCCAACTGCTGCGCAGCCCCGACAACCTGGCCACCCTCACCCTCGGCGGCATCCGCACCCCCGCCACCACCGCGCCCCCCGCCACCCTCGGCGTGGTGGTCGGCGACGGCGACGTGCAGATCGCGGGCGACCAGTTGCTGGTCGGCTCCAGCACCGCCGACCTCACCCTGCTGCCGCTGCCCGGCCCGACCGGCGTCGTCACCGACAACGCCTTCGCCAGCCGGATCGACCGGGTCGCCACCGACGGCACCGGCAGCAACGTCACCACCCGCGACCCGAACCCGGTCGACAACTACGGCTACGACGCCCGGACGATCGACGTCACCGGCCGGATCCCGGCCGCCGCCACCCAGGCCGTCCTGCAGGTCAACGGCTCCGGCGACGCCCTGCACCCGCAGGCCGTCTGGCTCGCCGTCGACGCCCTCGAACCCGACCTGCAGATCACCAAGGCCAACCGCCCCGCGGGCACCACCGACGACGACCCGCCCGGCGACGTCGAACCCGGCGACACCGTCACCTGCACCCTCCCCGACCTCGCCCCCGGCGCCACCGCGAACCTCGCCTTCGACGTGACGGTCGACGCGGACGCCACCGGCGGCACCGTGCTGGACGACACCGCCACCCTCGGCTTCCGGGGCAGCCAGACCCGGCGCGAGCAGACCCGCACCAGCAACACCGTCCGCAACACCGTCGTCGACCTGCCCCGGTACCGGGTCGAGAAGACCGCCACCCCGAGCAGCGCCGCCCCCGGCGGCACCGTCGCCTACCGGGTCACCGTCACCAACACCGGCAAGGTCCCCGCGAACGGCGTCACCCTCGACGACGACCTCGCCGACGTGCTGGCCGACGCCGCCTACCACGGCGACGCCACCGCCGACCGCGGCACCGCGACCGTCACCGGCACCACCCTGCACTGGAGGGGCGACCTGCCGGTCGGCGCCACCGCGACCGTCGACTACTCGGTGACCGTCCGCTCCTCGCCGACCGCCGACGCCGAACTCACCAACACCGTCACCTCCACCACCTACCGCAACAACTGCGGCCGGGGCAGCACCGACCCCGCCTGCGCGGCGACGGTCACCGTCACCGCCCCCGGCCCCTCCCCGTCCCCGTCCTCCTCGCCCTCGTCCCCGTCCTCGTCCGCGCCGACCCCGTCCGGCAGCCCCGGCAGCCCCGGCAGCACCGCGAGCGGCCGCCTCCCCGAGACCGGCACCGCCGGGGCCCTCCCGCTGATCGGCCTCGCCGCCCTCGGCTGCGTCCTGGCGGGGCTGATGGTCCTGGTCGCGAAGGCCCGCCGCAAGCACTGACCCCGGCGGCTGCCCGCGCCCGCGGCCGGGGCCCCGCGCGGTAGGTTCGGTCCCGTGGAGACTCCGAAGCTGATCCTGCTGACCACCACCCACCGCGTCGCCCCCGGCCTGCTCTCCTGGCCCGCCTGGGAGGCGCTCCGGTCCGCGCCCACGGTGCTGGTCGGCGTCGCTGACCACCCGCAGCTGGCCGCGCTGCGGGCGGCGGGCGTGGAGCCGGAGGTGGTGGAGCGGCCGTCCGCCCCGGCGCTGGCGCGGCGGCTGCTCGCGGCGGCGCCCGCGGTCTGGCTGGAGAGCCCGGACGGCGACCCGGGCCTGACGGACGCGCTGGCCCGGATCGCGGTCGAGGAGGCGGGCGAGCACCCGGAGATCGAACTGCTGCCGGGTTCGTACGACCTGCCGGGGGCCCGGCTGCTCGACCTGGTCTCGGTGATGGACCGGCTGCGCTCGCCGGGCGGCTGCCCGTGGGACGCCGAGCAGACCCACCAGAGCCTGGTGAAGTACCTGGTGGAGGAGGCGTTCGAGCTGGTCGAGGCGATCGAGGAGGGCGACCGGGAGACCCTGCGCGAGGAGCTCGGCGACGTGCTGCTGCAGGTGTTCTTCCACTCGCGGATCGCCGAGGAGGACGCCGAGGACCCGTTCTCGATCGACGACGTCGCGGGCGACATCGTCGAGAAGCTGATGTACCGCCACCCGCACGTGTTCGGCGACGTGAGCGTGACCGGCTCGGCCGAGACCGAGGCCAACTGGGAGCAGCTGAAGGCGGCGGAGAAGCAGCGCGAATCGGTCCTGGACGGCGTGCCCGCCGGGCTGCCCGCGCTGGCGTACGCGGCGAAGCTGGTGTCGCGGGTGCGCCGCGCGCACTTCACCGGCGTGCCGGACGCGCCGTACGAGCTGCCCGCCGAGCTGACCGCGGAGTCGGCGGGGCAGCTGCTGCTGGCGGTCGCCCAGCGCGCCCACGACCGGGGGGTGGACGTGGACGCGGCGCTGCGGGCGGCGGCCCGCCGCTACCGCGCGGCGGTCCGGGCCGCGGAGGGGCTGCCGGAGGAGTAGGGGAGCGGTCCCGCTCGGTGGCACGCGGCCGCAGCGACGGCCCTCGCCCTGCTCTTCGCGGGCTTCGAGACCACCGTCAACCTCATCGGCAACGACACGTGCGCGCTGCCGCGGGAGCTGCCGCCCGGCCTAGCCGGCCAGCGGGACGTCCGCGACCGGGCGGCGCTGGGCCGGGACCACCTCGCCGATGGCCTCGCCGACCAGGGCGAGGACCTCAGCCAGCGGGTTCAGGTGGTCGGGCAGGTCGGCGAGCTGGACGATCCGCTCGCCGTCCGGGCCCGCGACCGCGAACAGGTCGATCGGGCCGAGGTGCTTGACGGCGGTGTCGACCAGCGCGGCGATGTCGGCCGGGTGGTGGACGTCGCCGGAGACGCCCACCACGGGGCAGCCGGGGCGGTCGAGTTCGGCCGCGAGGTCCTCGGCGATGCCGGGACGCAGGTCGGCGATGAGCAGACCGGCGGCACCGGCGGCGGAGAAGCGGCGGGCCAGGTCGGCCCCCGAACCTCCGTCGAGCACCGCGATGACCACCACTGCACCGGCTACTCGCATGGTCTGCTCCCCTTCCCGAGGGCGAACCCGTGGCCGACCCGCACGTCGCCCACTGTGGCTATCGGAGGATCGTAGGCGCGCCCCGACGCTCCGCAACAGGGATTACCCACCAGGTGACCAGACTCACGCGGTGGTGCTTCCCGATACGGTCAAGACATGCCAGATCAGCCCCACGCCGCCCATCCGCAACTCTTCACCTGGGAGTTCGCGGCCGACCCCTACCCGGCGTACGCCTGGCTGCGCGAGCACGCGCCGGTGCACCGCACCACCCTGCCGAGCGGGGTGGACGCCTGGCTGGTCACCCGCTACGCGGACGCGCGGCAGGCGCTGGCGGACGCCCGGCTGTCGAAGAACCCGGCGCACCACAGCGAGCAGGCCCACCGCAGCGGCCGGGTCGGCATCCCGGGGGAGCGGCAGGCCGACCTGATGACCCACCTGCTGAACATCGACCCGCCGGACCACACCCGGCTGCGCCGCCTGGTCTCCAAGGCGTTCACCCCGCGCCGGGTGGCCGAGTTCGAACCGCGGGTGCAGCAGCTCACCGACCGGCTGATCGACTCCTTCGCCGGGCGCGGCGAGGCCGACCTGATCCACGAGTTCGCCTTCCCGCTCCCCATCTACGCGATCTGCGACCTGCTCGGCGTCCCCGCCGAGGACCAGGACGACCTGCGCGACTGGGCGGGGATGATGCTGCGCCACACGAAGCCGGGACACGCCGGCGGCAAGAGGGGAGGGGTCGGCCGCGCGGTCAAGCAGATCCAGGGCTACCTGGCCGACCTGATCCACCGCAAGCGGGCCGACCTGGGCGACGACCTGATCTCCGGCCTGATCCGGGCCAGTGACCACGGCGAGCACCTGACCGAGAAGGAGGCCGCGGCGATGGCCTTCATCCTGCTCTTCGCCGGCTTCGAGACGACCGTCAACCTCATCGGCAACGGCATGTACGCGCTGCTGCGCAACCCGGACCAGCGCACGCTGCTCCAGCAGTCGCTGGGCCGCGGCGAGTCGGCCCTGCTGGAGACCGGCGTCGAGGAACTGCTGCGCTACGACGGCCCGGTGGAGCTGGCCACCTGGCGGTTCGCCACCGCGCCGCTGACCATCGGCGGGGTGGACGTCCCGGTCGGCGACCCGGTGCTGGTGGTGCTGGCCGCGGCGGACCGCGACCCGGCCCGGTTCTCCGCCGAGAACACCCTCGACCTGGCCCGCTCGGACAACCCGCACCTGGGTTTCGGTCACGGCATCCACTACTGCATCGGCGCCCCGCTGGCCCGGCTTGAGGGGCAGCGCGCGATCGGCAGCCTACTGACCAGGCTTCCGGACGTTCGGTTGGCCGCCGATCCGGCGGAACTGCGCTGGCGGGGCGGACTGATCATGCGCGGTCTGCGCGACCTCCCGGTCTCCTTCACGCCCCGCTGACGCCGTTTCGACCCCCGCGACACGCCGTCCGACCGGGCCGACGACGCGCCGGGGCGGGGGCGCGCGTCGCACTCCGGTTCGGAACGAATCCGGACATACCTGGATCGTTCGTGTACGAGACCTGAAGATCCGTAATTTCGGCGTGATCATGGTGATATGAGCTTGTGATTGCTCGTCAGCTTTGCCTACTCTCCGACATGCCCGCAGCTGCGGGCCCCGATCGCGGCACGCCGAGTCCTGTCCGCCGCGTCCTCGGGCCACCTCACAGGTACCGGACAGGAGCGGGGGAACCAGTGTGAACGCCGTAGTCCCAACGGCTTGGGGTGAGGCCGCCGAGCAGCGGGCGCAACCGCGTCCGGAGCGACCGGCGGCCGGGCCAACCTCCCGGTCCGAACCCGACAGCTCACCTCGCAGGCGTGCGGAGAGGACGTCCCGTGCTGTTCGTCAACACTGCCCGTCACCGCCGTAGTACCAAGGCCGAGAAGGTCGTCGCCGCCGCCGGCGTCGCCTCGGTCGGCCTGGCCCTGCCACTGCTCGTCGCCGCCGGAGCGGCGGCCGCACCCGCCGACACCTGGGACCGCGTGGCCCAGTGCGAGAGCGGCGGCAACTGGAGCATCAACACCGGAAACGGTTTCTACGGCGGTCTGCAGTTCACCTCCTCCACCTGGCGCGCCTACGGCGGCGGCCAGTACGCCGCCCGCGCCGACCAGGCCAGCCGCGCCCAGCAGATCGCGGTGGCCGAGCGGGTGCTCTCCTCCCAGGGCCCCGGCGCCTGGCCGGTCTGTTCCAAGCGGGCCGGGCTCGCCAAGGGCGGCGCGCCCGCCGACGCCTCCGAGGACACCGCCTCGCGCTCCCAGGAGCGCCCGACCGCCCCCCGGCAGCCGAAGAGCTCGCAGTCGAAGAAGCCCGCGAAGCCCGCTGCCCCCGCCGAACCGCAGGCCGCCGAGCCCCAGGCCGCCGAGCCCCAGGCCGTCCCGCAGAACGCAGCCGCCGGCGGTTACACCGTCCAGGACGGCGACACGCTCTCCGGCATCGCCGCCGCGCAGAACGTGTCCGGCGGCTGGGAGCGGATCTACCGGGCCAACCACGAGCTGATCGGTGCCGACCCCGACCTGATCCTGCCCGGCCAGGTGCTCTCCCTCTGACCCGGTCCGGAACCGGTCCCGGCATCCGGGACGCGACGGTCCGGCGGCCTGACGAGGCCCCGCCGCCGCCCTGACGAGGGCCGCGTCCCCTGACGTTCCGTCCGCTCCCGGCGCACACCGGGCAGTTCGCGCTGCCGGGGGCGGCGGAACGGTCGTCAAACAGGTGAACTACCGATGAGTAGCCCGGCCACACCGTGAGACGGGGCCCGGCCGAGCGTGGCCGCGGCGCGGTGTGCGGCTAGGCTCTGGTCGTAACGACCACACATCCGCTTCCGCTAGGAGATGCCTCGTGCCGTCCATTGATGTCGTCGTAGCCCGTGAGATCCTCGACTCCCGCGGCAACCCCACGGTCGAGGTCGAGGTCGGTCTCGACGACGGCAGCACCGGTCGCGCGGCCGTCCCGTCGGGTGCCTCCACCGGTGCCTTCGAGGCCCTGGAGCTCCGGGACGGCGACAAGAGCCGCTACTTCGGCAAGGGCGTCGAGAAGGCCGTCCTCGCCGTGATCGAGCAGATCGGCCCCGAGCTGGTCGGCTACGACGCCACCGAGCAGCGCCTCATCGACCAGGCCATGCTCGACCTGGACGCCACCCCGGACAAGTCCTCGCTCGGCGCCAACGCCATCCTCGGCGTCTCCCTCGCCGTGGCGCACGCCGCCTCCGAGGCCAGCGACCTGCCGCTGTTCCGCTACCTGGGCGGCCCGAACGCCCACGTGCTGCCCGTCCCGATGATGAACATCCTCAACGGCGGCTCGCACGCGGACTCCAACGTCGACATCCAGGAGTTCATGATCGCCCCGATCGGCGCGGAGTCCTTCTCCGAGGCCGTCCGCTGGGGCGTCGAGGTCTACCACACCCTCAAGGGCGTGCTGAAGGAGCGCGGGCTCTCCACCGGCCTGGGCGACGAGGGCGGCTTCGCCCCGAACCTGGCCTCCAACCGCGAGGCCCTGGACCTCATCGTCGAGGCCATCAAGAAGGCCGGCTACACCCCGGGCAAGGACGTCGCCCTGGCCCTGGACGTCGCCTCCTCCGAGTTCCACAAGGACGGCGCCTACCAGTTCGAGGGCAAGGCGCTCTCCTCCGCCGACCTGATCGCGTACTACGCCGAGCTGGTCGCCGACTACCCGCTGGTCTCCATCGAGGACCCGCTGGACGAGTCGGACTGGGACGGCTGGAAGGCCATCACCGACGCGCTGGGCGACAAGGTCCAGCTGGTCGGCGACGACCTGTTCGTCACCAACCCGGAGCGCCTGCGCAAGGGCATCGAGACCGGCACCGCCAACGCGCTGCTGGTGAAGGTCAACCAGATCGGCTCGCTCACCGAGACCCTGGACGCCGTCGAGCTGGCCCAGCGCAACGGCTACCGCTGCATGATGTCGCACCGCTCCGGCGAGACCGAGGACGTCACCATCGCCGACCTCGCCGTCGCCACCAACTGCGGCCAGATCAAGACCGGCGCCCCGGCCCGCTCCGAGCGCGTCGCCAAGTACAACCAGCTGCTGCGCATCGAGGAGATCCTCGACGACGCCGCCGAGTACGCGGGCCGTTCGGCGTTCCCGCGGTTCCGCTCTGCGAACTGACGAGCACAGCAGGGGCTGAACAACCGCTTGATGTGACCGGTGCCCCGGCTCCCACCGCGTAGGGTGGGGCCGGGGCACCGGCATGCGCAGGAGGGGCGAGCAGATGGCCAAGTGGAGGATTCCCGGGTTGGCGGCGCGACCGCGCTTCACCAGCCGGGCCACCGTGCTGGTGCTCGTGCTGTGCTCGCTGGTGGCGATACTCGCCTACCCGGCCCGGCAGTACATCGCCCAGCGCGGCGAGATCGCCGCCCAGCGGGCCAAGGCCGAGCACGCCCGCCAGCAGGTCGACGAGTTGCGCCGGGAGAAGGCCCGCTGGCAGGACCCGGAGTACGTCAAGGCCCAGGCCAGGGAGCGGCTGCACTACGCGCTGCCCGGCGAGACCCCGTTCGTCTCGGTCTCCCCGCAGCCCTCGCCCGGCGCGAAGCCCTCCTCGACCGACGCCGCGGCCGGCCGCCCGAAGGCGGTCAAGCCCTGGTACGCCACCCTCTGGGACTCGGTGGACGCCGCCGACGCCGCCCTGCCCGCGCCGCGACCGGCCCGCTGAGCCGCCCCCAAGGCCCCCGCCCCCAAGACCCCCGCCCCCTCAGACGAACAGACTCCCGATGAGCAACCAGAACCCTCCCGCGTCCGACGCCCCCGAGGTGTCCGAGCGCGACGTCGCCGCCATCGCCGCCCAGCTCGGCCGCGTCCCGCGCGGGCTGCGCGGCGTCGCCCACCGCTGCCCGTGCGGCAACCCGGACGTGGTGGAGACCGCGCCCCGGCTGCCCGACGGCACGCCGTTCCCGACGCTCTACTACCTGACCTGCCCCCGGGCCGCCTCGCTGATCGGGACGCTGGAGGCGGACGGCGTGATGAAGGAGCAGACCGCCCGGCTCGCCGAGGACCCGGAGCTCGCCGCCGCGTACCGGAGGGCGCACGAGGACTACATCGCCCGCCGGGACGCCATCGAGGTGCTGGAGGGCTTCCCCAGCGCGGGCGGCATGCCCGACCGGGTCAAGTGCCTGCACGTGCTGGTCGGGCACTCGCTGGCCGCCGGTGAGGGCGTCAACCCGCTCGGCGACGAGGCGATCGGGATGCTGGAGCAGTGGTGGGCCAAGGGCCCGTGCGTCAGCGAGGCCGAGGTCGACGCGGCCGGTGAGCGGGTCGCCCGCAACCGGGCCAAGGCCGCCGGGCAGGACCACGACGCGGTGATCGCCGCCAAGGAGGCGCTGAGCGCCGAGCGGGCCGCCCGCAGGGCCGCCGCCGGGGCCGACGGACCGGAGGACGAGTCGTGAGCAGCACCCGGGTCGCCGCGATCGACTGCGGCACCAACTCGATCCGCCTGCTGATCGCCGACCTCGACCCGGCCACCGGCGAGATCACGGACCTGGACCGGCGGATGCTGATCGTCCGGCTCGGCCAGGACGTCGACCGCACCGGGCGGCTGCACCCCGAGGCGCTGGCCCGCACCTTCGCGGCCTGCCGCGAGTACGCGGAGGTCATCGCCGCGCACGGGGTCACCCCGGACCGGATCCGGATGGTCGCCACCTCCGCCTCCCGGGACGCCGAGAACGCCGCCGAGTTCACCGCCGGGGTCGAGGAGATCCTGGGCGTCACGCCGAGCGTGGTCAGCGGCGACGAGGAGGCCCGGCTGTCCTTCACCGGCGCCACCCGCGAGCTGCTCGGCGGCCCGCACCGGCCGCCGTACCTGGTGTTCGACCTGGGCGGGGGCTCCACCGAGTTCGTGCTCGGCGAGCAGGAGGTGCGGGCCGCGTACTCGATGGACATCGGCTGCGTGCGGATGACGGAGCGTCACTTCGCGGGCGGGCAGCCCACCGAGGCGCAGATCGAGGCCGCGCGGGCCGACATCCGGGCCGCGCTGGACACCGTCGCCGGGGTCGTCCCGCTGGACTCCGGCGCGACCCTGGTCGGCCTGGCCGGGACGGTCACCACCGTCGCCGGGATCGCCCTGGAGCTGCCCGGCTACGACTCCGAGCGGATCCACCACGCGGTGGTCGGCGTCGAGCGGGTGCGGGAGGTCGCCCGCTGGCTGCTGCACTCCTCGCACGCCGAGCGGGCCGCCGTGCCGGTCATGCACCCCGGCCGGGTGGACGTGATCGCCGCGGGCGCGCTCGTCCTGCTGGAGGTCATGGAGCGCACCGGGGCCGCCGAACTGCTGGTCTCCGAGCACGACATCCTGGACGGGATCGCCTGGTCGATCGCCTGATCCACCGAGCCGTCGAGAGGCCGTCGGAGGCCGTCGGAAGGCCCCCGGAGGGCGTGCGGGAGACCCCCGCGGGCCGTTCCGGGGGCCTTCCGGCGTGTCGCGGCGAGAACCTTCGTGAATTTCTTCACATGGCAATCCAGCCTTTCGACCCACTCCGAGCCACTGCGGCGACCGAAATGTGGACCGAAGGCGCTGTCGGCGGGTCGCTCGTGGGATCGCAGGCAACCTGCCGTTCATCCCGGAGAAATCGAAACCCCGCTCGGGAACCCGTGCGGCGCCGGGATCGTTGCTGCTCAGCGCGGCACTGCGGCCCGGCCCGCCCGCCGCGGGTGGCCGGCAGGGGCGGGGAGGCCCCGTCGGGGCGGAAGTGCGGGCGCGCAGTGTATCACCAGGTGTCCAGGGGCTTGTGACGGGCCTCACGAATGGCCCGTCAGGCGGGGGTGGATACTTTCGGATATGAGCACCACGGAGCGTCCTCGCATCCTCATTGTCGGCGGTGGTTACGTCGGCCTGTATGCCGCGATGCGCATCCTCAAGAAGATGCGTTACGGCGAAGCGACCGTCACGGTCGTCGACCCGCGGTCGTACATGACGTACCTGCCCTTCCTCCCCGAGGCGGCCGGCGGCAACGTCGCCCCTCGCAACCTCGTCGCGCCGCTGCGCAGCGCCCTCAAGAAGGCGGAGGTGCTCACCGGTCACGTGACCGAGGTGGACCACGCCCGCAAGGTCGCCACCATCCAGCCCGCAGCCGGCGAGTCCTACGAACTGCCCTTCGAGTACCTGGTCGTCGCGACCGGCTCGGTGTCCCGCACCTTCCCGATCCCGGGTCTGGCGGAGCACGGCATCGGCATGAAGACGGTCGAGGAGGCGATCAGCCTCCGCAACCACGTCATGGCGCAGCTCGACAAGGCCGAGTCCACCACGGACGAGGACGTCCGGCGCAAGGCCCTGACCTTCGTGGTCATCGGCGGTGGCTTCGCCGGCATCGAGACCGTCGCCGAGATCGAGGACATGGCGCGCGACGCCGCCAAGATCTACAAGACCGTCAGCCGTTCCGACATGCGCTTCGTGGTGGTGGAGGCGGCCAACCGCATCCTCCCCGAGATGGGCCCGGACCTCGGTCTGTGGACCAAGGGCCGCCTGGAGGAGCGCGACATCGAGGTCTACATCGAGACCTCGATGGAGTCCTGCGTCGACCAGCACGTGGTGCTGAAGAACGGCATGGAGTTCGACGCCTCCACCATCGTGTGGACCGCGGGCGTCAAGCCCAACCCGGTGGTCAACCGCTTCGGCCTCCCGCTCGGCCCGCGCGGCCACGTGGACACCGCGGCGACCCTCCAGGTGCAGGGCTTCGACTACGTGTGGGCCGCGGGCGACAACGCCCAGGTGCCCGACCTGGCCGCCGGTGAGGGCGCCTGGTGCCCGCCGAACGCGCAGCACGCCGTCCGCCAGGCCGCCGTCCTCGGTGACAACGTCATCGCGGGCATGCGCGGCTTCCCGCAGGCCGAGTACAAGCACAAGAACCTCGGCGCGGTGGCCGGCCTCGGCCTGCACAAGGGCGTGGCGATCCTGTTCGGCAAGATCAAGCTCAAGGGCCGCCTGGCCTGGTGGTTCCACCGCGGCTACCACGGCGCGATGGTCCCGACCATGAACCGCAAGATCCGGGTCTTCACCGACTGGACCCTGGCGATGTTCCTCAAGCGCGAGACGGTCGGCCTCTCCGAGATGGAGAAGCCCTTCGACGCCTTCCAGGAGGCGACCGCCCCCGCGCCGAAGCCGGCCGCCGCGGCCGCGCCGGAGAAGGAGCTCGCCGCGAGCAAGTGAGTCGCGAGCGAAGAGCGACCAGACCCGACACAGGTCGGGTACGAGTCGGAGGCCCTCCGCCCGGCAGCGCCGCCGGACCACGACCTCCGTGGTGCTCAGCCGGCCCCGCCACCGGGCGGAGTACAGCAGGAAGTTGACGAAGGCCCCCACCCTCCACCGGGTGGGGGCCTTCGGGCGTTCCGGGGGCGGTCGCCTCCCCGGCGGGGCGTCAGGAGGGCTCGGCGGGGGCGGTGCGGTCGGTCAGCCGCTCGTGCCGCTGGCGGGCGGCCTGCGGCGTGCCCAGGCCCAGTCCGAAGGCGATCTCCTGCCAGGTCATCCCGCGCCCGCGGGCCATGGTGAGCAACCCGGCCTCCAGCTCGTCGAGTTCGGCCCGCACCAGGGGCAGCAGGGTCAGCGCGGCCAGCACGTCGGCCCGGTCGACCTCCGGCTCGCCCTCCTCGGCCAGGGCCGCCCCGCTGAGCAGGAAGGCGACCAACCGCACCGCCTCGTGCGGGGCGAGCATCGCGGGGTTGGTCTGCCGCTGCCGCTGCCCGTCGGTGGCGGCGTGCCGCTCGGCGATCCGGAACAGCGAGGCGTACACCCGCTGGGAGCGGGCGGCGGCGGGGTCGGGCGGGGCGAACGGGTCGGTGCCGGCGGGCGGCGGGGGCGGGGTGTCGGCCATGGACCCAGGATGCTCCCTGAACGCAACCTGGTCAATGATTCGTTGTGAACGAGATGTTCAATTCCTCGGCGGAGTCGTGTCCGCCGGGTCACCAAGGGTTACGGAGAGTGGGCAGGAGAGTGCCCAGAGCCGGACTCGAACCGGCACGGCCTCGCGGCCAAGCAGTTTTAAGCTGCCCGTGTCTGCGTTCCACCATCTGGGCCAGGGAGCGCGGCTGACTCAGGCACTGAGCCTAGTCGGACGGGCGACGGTTTCGCATATTTCCCGGCACGGAAGTTGTCATGCTTCCATGCCATCTGACGAAGCGTCTGGCGTTTCGGCCACACTTGGTCGTTTCTCGGCCACCGGGGCCCTCGGGGGAGGGGTCATACCGCAGGAGGAGACGGCGGCGGCGGGCCGTACGCCTGGGGGCGGTGGGCCAACCGTTCGCCGGGGCGACGTGGGCGGCGGGGGCCGCCGGGAGGATGGAGTAGCGGTCGAAGGAGCCTGCGGGCCGACCGCCCCGTGACGAAACCCGCCCCTCCCGGACAGGAGTCCCCACCGTGAGCACCTCGACCGCGTACGCAGCCCACACCGGTGTGGCCGCGGCCCGCGCCACCGGTCTGAACAAGGTCTACGGCGAGGGCGAGACCCGCGTCGTGGCGCTGGACGACGTCTCGGTCGCCTTCGGGCAGGGCGAGTTCACCGCGATCATGGGCCCGTCCGGTTCCGGCAAGTCCACGCTGATGCACTGCATGGCCGGGCTGGACGCGGTCTCCTCCGG
Source organism: Kitasatospora phosalacinea (assembly GCF_030268885.1). GTDB lineage: Bacteria > Actinomycetota > Actinomycetes > Streptomycetales > Streptomycetaceae > Kitasatospora > Kitasatospora phosalacinea_C. The sequence continues at coordinate 52,415 of NZ_BSSA01000036.1, read as the reverse complement.
GTCGGCGACGATCGGCGACACCGAACTGGTCGGGCTGAAGGACAAGCAGCTGACCAGGCTGCGCCGCGACAAGATCGGCTTCATCTTCCAGGCGTTCAACCTGCTGCCCACGCTGACCGCGCTGGAGAACATCACGCTGCCGATGGACATCGCCGGCCGCAAGGTCGACCGGGCCTGGCTGGACCGGGTGGTGGAGACCGTCGGCCTCTCCGGCCGCCTCTCGCACCGGCCCGCCCAGCTCTCCGGCGGCCAGCAGCAGCGGGTGGCGTGCGCCCGGGCGCTGGCCTCCAAGCCGGAGATCATCTTCGCCGACGAGCCCACCGGCAACCTGGACTCCCGCTCCGGCGCCGAGATCCTCTCCTTCCTGCGCAACTCGGTGCGCGAACTCGGCCAGACCGTGGTGATGGTGACGCACGACCCGGTCGCCGCCTCGTACGCGGACCGGGTGGTGTTCCTGGCCGACGGCCGGATCGTCGACGAACTGCACCACCCCACCGCCGACTCCGTCCTGGACCGGATGCGCCGCTTCGACGCCAAGGGCCGCACCAGCTGACGGCCCGACGCCCCCGTCGACCCCGCCCGCACCGACCTCCCCAGGACTGACCCCATGTATCGCACCGCACTGCGCAACGTGCTGGCCCACAAGGGCCGACTCCTGATGACGGCCCTGGCCGTGCTGCTCGGCACGGCCTTCGTGGCCGGCACCCTGGTGTTCTCCGACACCATGGGCCGGGCCATGCGCAACAGCTACTCCACCAGCTTCTCGGACGTCTCGGTGCTGGTCTCCGCCACCGGCGGGGACGGCGGCGGCCCCGTCGACAGCGACGCCCCGCGCGGGGACCGGGCCGTGCTGACCGCCGACACCGTCAAGGAGCTGGCCGCGCTGCCCGGCACCGAGCGGGCCCGCGGCGTGGTCTCCGGGTTCACCGCCGTCGCCGACAAGAAGGGCGACCTGATCGGCAAGGCGTGGAGCTCCCGCGGCGCCAACTTCGTCCCGGACGCCTCCGGCGCCGACCCCCGCTACCCGATGGCCGAGGGCCGCGGCCCGCGCGCCGCGGGCGAGGTCGCGCTGAACCGGCAGGCCGCCGACAAGGCGGGCTACCACGTCGGCGACACCGTCCGGGTGGCCGGGAACGGCGCCGCCCGGGACGCGGTGCTCACCGGCGTCTTCACCACCGACGACCCGCAGGTCACCTCCGGCGGCACGCTGGCCCTGATGGACACCGCCACCGCCCAGCAGGAGCTGCTGGAGCCCGGCCGGTTCAGCTCGGTGGTGCTGACCGCCAAGCCCGGCACCAGCGAGGCCCAACTGCTCGACCAGGCCCGGGCGAAGGCCCCCGCCGAGGGCGTCGAGCTGCAGACCGGCCAGGAGCTCAAGGACGAGCAGACCAGGATGGTCGCCGACTCGGTCAGCGGCATGAAGACCATGCTGCTGGTGTTCGCCGGGATCTCGCTGTTCGTCGGCATCTTCATCATCGTCAACACCTTCACCATGCTGATCGCCCAGCGGATCAAGGAGCTGGCGCTGCTGCGGGCGGTCGGCGCCGGCCGCGGCCAGGTCACCCTGTCGGTGCTGGTCGAGGCGCTCGCGATCGGCGTGGTCGCCTCGGTCGGCGGCCTGCTCGCGGGCGTCGGCATCGGCGCGGGCCTGCAGTCGCTGGTGCACTCCTTCGACGAGGGCATGCCGACCGGCTCGCTGGTGGTCGCCCCGGTGACGGTCGTCGGCACCCTGGTGGTCGGCGTGCTGGTCACCGTGCTGTCGGCGCTGCTGCCCGCCGTCCGGGCCTCCCGGATCCCCCCGGTGGCGGCGATGAGCAGCGGCGAGCAGCCGACCACCCAGCGCGGCCTGGTGATCCGCAACTCGATCGGCGCGGTGCTGGCCGGCGCCGGCCTGGGCCTGATCCTGGCCGGTGCGAACGGCACCGGCTCGAACGCCCAGCACCTGCTGGAGTTCGGCGCCCCGCTCGCCCTGATCGGCGTGTTCGTCCTGCTGCCGCTGCTGTCGCGCCCGGTGATCGCACTGGTCGGCCCGGCGCTGGCCGGGGTGTTCGGCACCCCGGGCAAGCTGGCCCGGCTGAACGCGGTGCGCAACCCGCGCCGCACCGCCAGCACCGCGGCCGCGCTGACCATCGGCCTGACCCTGGTCACCGCGCTGACCGTGATCGGCAACTCGGTCACCAGCGCCGTCACTTCGATGGTCGGCGACACGATGAAGGCCGACTACGCGGTCAACATGGCCAACGGCCGCCAGCTGTCCACCGACCTGACCGGGCTGGTGGCGAAGGCGGACGGGGTGAAGGCGGTCAGCCAGGTCGACAACGTCTGGTGGGACATCGAGGGCGTCGGCAAGGACCGCGCCATCGAGGGCTACGACGCCGCCGCCTTCGACCAGTTGATCGACCTGACGATGAGGTCCGGCTCCACCGCGGCCCTCGGCCAGGACCAGGTGCTGGTCAACCAGGACTTCGCCACCAAGCACCAGCTGTCGGTCGGCTCCACCCTGCGGGCCACCGCGGCCGAGGGCGCGCCCGTGACGCTCACCGTCGGCGGCGTCTTCGAGGCCACCGAGGGCGTCTCCCCGATCGTGGCCCCCAACCGGCTGATCGAGGCCAACGACCCGCACCCGCTGGTCCAGCAGATCCTGGTCAAGGGCGTCGACGGCCCGACCTCCGCCCTGAAGCAGTCGATCAAGGACGCCACCGGCCGCAACCCGGTGATGGAGGTCCGGACCATGCAGGACATGGTCGACGACTTCAGCCGGATCATCTCGACCATGCTGAACCTGATGTACGGCCTGCTCGGCATGGCGGTGGTGGTCGCCGTCCTCGGCGTGATCAACACGCTCGCCATGTCGGTGTTCGAACGCAAGCGGGAGATCGGCATGCTGCGGGCGATCGGCCTGGAGCGGCGCGGCATCAAGCGGATGATCCGCCTGGAGTCGGTGGTGATCTCGCTGTTCGGCGCCGTGATCGGCGTCCTGCTCGGCTGCTTCCTGGCCTGGTCCGCCCTACGGATCCTGGCCTCCGAACTGAAGGGACTGACCACCGTGATCCCGTACGGCAGCGTGCTCCTCTTCCTCGGCCTCGCCGCCCTGGTCGGCATGGTCGCCGCCCTCTGGCCGGCCCGCCGGGCCGCCCGGATGGACATCCTGAGCAGCATCAAGACCGACTGACGCACCGGCGTCACGACGCACGTGGAGCCGCCCGCCCCTCCGACGAGGGGCGGGCGGCTCCCGCGCGCCGGGCGCGCCGACGGACCGTCAGCGGGTCTCGACGACGACCTTCTCGATCACCACGTCCTCCAGCGGACGGTCGTTGCGGCCGGTCTCGACGTTCACGATCGCGTCCACCACGCGCTGGCTGGCCGCGTCGGTCACCTCGCCGAAGATGGTGTGCTTGCCGGTCAGCCAGGTGGTCGGGCCGACCGTGATGAAGAACTGCGAACCGTTGGTGCCCGGGCCCGCGTTGGCCATCGCCAGCAGGTACGGCTTGGTGAAGGCGAGGTCCGGGTGGAACTCGTCGGCGAACTTGTAGCCGGGGCCGCCGGTGCCGTTGCCCAGCGGGTCGCCGCCCTGGATCATGAACCCGCTGATCACCCGGTGGAAGACCGTGCCGTCGTACAGCGGGGCGTTGCTGGGCTGCCCGGTGTTCGGGTCGATCCACTGGCGCTCACCCGTCGCCAGCTCCACGAAGTTCTTGACCGTCTTGGGGGCGTGGTTCGGCAGCAGCCGGATCTCGATGTCGCCCTTGTTGGTCTTCAGGGTGGCGTACAGCTCCTCGGCCATGGGGCCGCCTTTCTGGGTATGCATCAGGTGCGCCACCCACCCTGCCCCCTGGGTGGCCCTCCGCGCAGGCGACACGGGATCATCCTCACGACCGACGCGGAATACTTTGCCAAACCATTACTCTTGTGCTCTGTGTGGGTGGTGCCGTGCCGCCCCGGAAGGAATGTGATGAGAAGCAGGAACCCGGTCTTCTCGCGGGAGGGGTCCTTCACCCGCAACGACCAGTACGCGGGGTTCGGCACGCAGACGGCCGCCCAGCCGGGCCAGCAGGCGTACGGCAACCCGTACGCGGGGCAGCAGCCGCTGACCGACGAGCAGCTCGCCGTGATGTACGAGGCGCCGTCCGCCGGCCCGCTGCAGACCGGCCGGATGACCATGGACGACGTGGTCGCCCGGACGGCCATGACGCTGCTGACCCTGGTCGCCTTCGGTGCGGTGGCGTGGTTCACCGTGCCGATGGACAACTTCGCCCCGGCGATCGGCGCGGCCCTGGTCGCGATGGTCATCGGCTTCGTGATCAGCCTCAAGCGCAGCGTCAACCCGGGCCTGATCCTGGCCTACGCGGCGCTGGAGGGCTTCTTCCTCGGCGCGATCAGCAAGGCCTTCGAGACGCTCTGGCCGGGCATCGCGATCCAGGCCGTGCTGGGCACCTCCGCGGTGTTCGCGGCGACGCTGTTCGCCTACAAGAGCGGCCGGATCCGGGTCACCCCCCGGTACACCCGGATCGGCATCTCGATCGCCATCGGCTTCGTCCTGCTGATGCTGGTCAACACGGTGGCGATGCTCTTCGGCGCCGACTTCGGCCTGCGCTCCGGCCCGCTCGGCATCCTGGTCGGCCTGGTCGGCATCGCCCTCGGCGCGTTCTTCCTCACCCTCGACTACGCCGAGATCGAGGAGGGCATCCGCCACGGCGCCCCCGAGAAGGAGGCCTGGCGGGCCGCCTTCGGCCTGACGCTGTCGCTGGTGTGGATCTACATGGAGATGCTGCGCCTGATCGCCATCCTGCGCGGCGACGACTGACCGGCACCCGGTAGCTGAAGCGGCGGGCCCCGGAGGAACGTTCCTCCGGGGCCCGCCGCGTTCGGAGTGGTCGGCCGGGCCCTCTAGGCTCGGGGCCATGTCCGAGCAACTCCCCGCCGCCGCCGCGCGGCTGACCGCCGCCGTCGACCGGCTCGCCGACCGCTTCCGGGCGATGCCGCAGAGCCGCCTGCTGGGCACCGTCCCCGGGCACCCGTCGCGGGCCGCCGCGGTGCTCGCGCTGGCCCGGCGGCTGGCGGACGCCGGGCGGGCCCTGGAGGGGCTGCCCGCGCTGGAGGTCCCGGACTGCGGGGCCTTCGCGGTGGGCGACCAACTCGCCGTCACCGGGCACGACCTGGCGCTCGCCGCGGGCGACGGGCACCCGGACGTCCTGGCCGCCGCGCTCGCCGACGTCGAGGCCACCGACCTGGCCACCGCCTGACGGACCGTCAACCCCCCGGACGGCGACGGGGCGCCGAGCCGGCCCGGGCAACCCCTTGCCGGGCGGTCGGCGCCCCGTCGGTGCGGGCGCGGGCGGGCGGCCGTCAGATCGAGGCGACCACCCGGTCCGCGAGCACGTAGACCGTCTCGTCGTCGGTGGAGAAGGTCAGCGAGTACGAGCCGGAGAACCGGGAACCGCCGAGCAGCCGGACGTCCTCACCGGCCCGGACGGCGTCGATCAGCCGGTACGCGGCCTCCCGGTCGCCGGGCGCGACGCACAGCGTGGTGCCGTCGGCGAAGGCGTACACGTCCAGGGTGCCGAGCGGGCCGGGGCGGACGTCGGTCAGCGCGATCCGCTCCTCGGCGAGCGCGGCCAGCCGGTCGTCGGTCCACTCGCGGGACGGGGTCGGGCTGGGCACGAAGTCCGGGTGCGAGGGGTGGCGGCGCGGGTCGGGCGCGGCGGCGGGCTCGGTCTCGGCGTCCAGCAGCCCGGCCTCCAGGCCGGTGGCCAGCAGGTCGGCCTCCCGGCGGGCCTTCACGTCGCCGTTGTCGCCGGGGGCGGGCAGACCGCCGCCCTGCGCGGGGTGCCCCTGCGCGGGGTGCGCGGCGCGGGCGCCGCCGGCCGGGGTGCCGTCCGCCGGGTCGTCCTTGATCAGGTCCTCCAGCGCGTGGCGCAGTGCCTCGCCGAACTCCGGGTCCATCACGCCGTTGTTGTCGGCGGCGTCCTGCGGGCCGGTCGGGCGCGGGAAGAAGATCGGCCAGTCCTCCCCGATGGTGGTGAACGGGGTGTCGAACAGCGGGGAGTCCTCGGCGGCGCGGGCCTCCTGCTCGGCCCAGAACGCCCGGGCCTCGGTGATCTCCCGCTCCCGGTCGGCGGCCAGCGCCTCCGCGACGGCGCGGCGTATCAGTGCCTCGTCCACCTGCGGGGCGGACTGCCGCGCGTCCAACTTCCGTGCCAGTGCGCGGAGGTGGAGCAGGACGGCGGCGGTCAGGACGATCAGTACCAGCAGCAGGGGGAGGTAGACGGCGCTCACGGAACGTACTCCCAACGAGGAGCGGAACGGGGTTACGCCTCCACACTGCCGTATCGGCGGCCGTTACTGCAGTGGCTGATGTCGGATTTGTCTGTGACTTTCCTACTTGTCCTCAAATTGTTAGGTAATACCTTTCTACGCTGCGGAGTTGATCCAATCCGGTGCGTCGATCATTCGGTCGCGGAACGACGAAAAACGGGCCGGACCACACCCGCGGTGTGATCCGGCCCTCAATTACGCAGTGTCACTCCGAATGGATGAGACGCGCGCCACAGCGGCCCCCTCCGGGTCAGCTCAGGCGCTCGATCACCATCGCCATGCCCTGCCCGCCGCCCACGCACATGGTCTCCAGGCCGAACTGCTTGTCGTGCCACTGGAGGGAGTTGATCAGCGTGGTGGTGATCCGGGCGCCGGTCATGCCGAACGGGTGCCCGACCGCGATCGCGCCGCCGTTCACGTTCAGCCGGTCCAGGTCCACGCCGAGGTCCCGGTAGGACGGGATGACCTGGGCCGCGAACGCCTCGTTGATCTCCACCAGGTCGATGTCGCCGATCGACAGGCCGGCCCGCCGCAGCGCCTGCTTCGACGCCTCCACCGGGCCGTAGCCCATGATCTCCGGGGAGAGCGCGGAGACGCCGGTGGACACCACCCGGGCCAGCGGCGTGATGCCCAGCTCGCGCGCCTTGGTGTCCGACATGACCACCAGCGCGGCCGCGCCGTCGTTCAGCGGGCAGCAGTTACCAGCCGTGACGGTACCGTCGGGGCGGAACACCGGCTTCAGCCCGGAGACCGCCTCCAGCGTCACGCCCGCGCGCGGGCCGTCGTCCGCGCTCACCACCGTGCCGTCCGGCAGCGTCACCGGGGTGATCTCGCGCTGCCAGAAACCGGCCGCGATCGCCGCCTCCGCCAGGTTCTGCGAGCGCACGCCGAACTCGTCCTGCTCGGCCCGGGTGATCCCCTTCAGCGCGGCCAGGTTCTCCGCGGTCTGCCCCATCGCGATGTACGCGTCCGGCAGCAGGCCGTCCTCGCGCGGGTCGTGCCACTCGCCGCCGCCGGTCTCGGCGCGGTGCTTGGTGCGCGCCTGCGCCTCGTCGAACAGCGGGTTCGTGGTGCCCGGCATGCCGTCCGAGGTGCCGTTGACCGAGCGGGAGACGGTCTCGACGCCCGCCGAGACGAAGACGTCGCCCTCGCCCGCCCTGATCGCGTGCAGCGCCATCCGGGTCGTCTGCAGGGACGAGGAGCAGTAGCGGGTGATCGTCGCGCCCGGCAGGTAGTCCATGCCCATCTGGACGGCCACGATCCGGGCCAGGTTGTGGCCCTGCTCGCCGCCCGGCAGGCCGCAGCCCAGCATCAGGTCGTCGATCTGCCGCGGGTCCAGCTGCGGGACCTTCGCCAGCGCGGCGCCGATCACCTGCGCGGTCAGGTCGTCCGGGCGGAGGTCCTTCAGCGACCCCTTGAACGCCCGGCCGATCGGCGAACGGGCGGCGCTGACGATGACGGCTTCGGGCATGGCGGGCTCCTCGCTGAGTGACCTCGGGGTGCGATCCGGTGGATCTCCGGGGAAAGTTACCGCTTGGTAGCCCCGGCGTCATCCGCCTCCGGATGTGAGTTCGCCGACGTGATCGCCCGCGGGCCGCCACCGCCGGCCAGCTCCGTCGGGCCCGCCCCGGTCGACTCCCCTCCCGGCTCCGCGTCCGGTTCCGCGTCCGCGCCGTGCGGGAGGGCCAGGCGGAAGCGCTGCTTCAGCGTCGCCCAGCGCCAGGTGCCGTTCGCCGGGCCCGCCGCCGTCACCTCCGTACCCGAACGACCAGCCGCCGCGGCGGCCGCCACCGCCACCGGCAGCACCGCCTGCGGCTCCACCGCGCCGCCCGCCTCCGGCGACTCCTGCGGCCACAGCCCCAGCGCCGCGCACAACGAGGGCAGCAGCGCCATCGACGCCGTCGCGTACCCCTGCGCCGACGGGTGGTAGCGGTCCGCGGCGAACAGCTCCGGGCGCGTCGCGAACTCCGGGCCCAGCAGCGAACCCAGCGAGACCGTCCGCCCGCCCGCCTCCACCACCGCGATCGTCTGCGCCGCCGCGAGCTGTCGGCTCAACCGCCGCGCCACCCACCGCAGTGGCGGCCGCACCGGCTTGATCGTCCCCAGGTCGGGGCACGTGCCCACCACCACGTGGCACCCCGCCGAGACCAGTGCGCCCACCGCCTCGCCCAGCTCCCGCACGCTGCGGGCCGCCGGGGCGTGCCGGGTCACGTCGTTCGCGCCGATCATCACCACCGCGACGTCGGGCCGGTGCGGCAGCGCCGAGACCAGCGCCAGCTGACGGGCCAGGTCCGAGGAGCGCGCCCCCGACTTCGCCACGTTCACCAACTGGACCCGGCGCTCCGCGACCGAGGCCAGCCCCGAGGCGAGCAGTGCGCCCGGGGTCTCCTGCGCCCGCTGCACCCCCAGGCCCGCCGCCGTCGAGTCGCCCAGGAACGCCAGCACCAGCGGCCGCCGCCGGTCCGCCGGATCGGCGAACCCCTCGCCGTACAGGCCGTCCGCCCGCGGCGGATCGCCCTCCAGCACCCCGATCGCCCGGATCGCCATCCGGCTCTCCGTCAACAGCACCCCCGCCAGCCCCACCCCCAGCAGCCCCAGCCCACCACCCCCGTACGCCGCCGCCGTGGCGATCCGCCGCGCCACCCGGGCCCTCGACGCCTGCGAGCCGGTCATCGGCAACCCCCTCTCCACTCCGCACACCGGTACTCCCACTCGTACCCCCCGCGCGCCCCGCCGTACCGGCCCGCCCATCCAGAACCACCCACCCGCCGGACCGGGAGCCGGGAGCCGGGAGCGCGGGGGCCTGGGGGAGGGAGCGCCTGTGCGGGCGGGCGGCGAGGTGGGACGAGATCGCCTGCGGCGGGCTTGGGGGCCGGGGGCCGGGGACCGCGCCTGCGGCGGATCTGGGGGCCGGTAGAGGGGCCGCCTGCGGCGGGCCTGGGCGGGGAGCGGGATCGCCTGCGGCGGATCCGAGGGCTGCGGGGGCCGCCTGCGGCGGGCCCGGGGGGCTCTGGGGGAGCGGGATTGCCTGCGGCAGGCCCCCCAGGGGGCGGGGCCGCGTGCGGCGGGCCTGGGGGCTGCGGGGATCGCCTGTGGCGGGGCCGGGGGCTCCCCGGGGGCGCTGGGGGAGTGGGATTGCCTGGGGCGGGTCCGGGGCGTTGTCTGGGGTGGTGGTGGTTTCGGTTCCGTCGTGGGGGGTGTGGTGCGGGGCGGGGCCTAGGGTGGGGGTTTCGGCACAACAGTGATGCCACGGACCGGGAGGACCCCCGTGCGGTACCACAATTCGATCATCGAGCTGGTCGGCGACACCCCGTTGGTGAAGCTCAACAAGGTCGCCGAGGGGATCAGCGCCACCGTGCTGGCCAAGGTCGAGTACTTCAATCCGGGCGGTTCGGTGAAGGACCGGATCGCGATGCGGATGATCGAGGCGGCGGAGGCTTCCGGCGCGCTCAAGCCCGGCGGGACGATCGTCGAGCCCACCAGCGGCAACACCGGGGTGGGGCTGGCGATCGTGGCCCAGCAGAAGGGCTACAAGTGCATCTTCGTCTGCCCGGACAAGGTGTCGACGGACAAGATCAACACGCTGCGGGCGTACGGGGCGGAGGTGGTGGTCTGCCCGACCGCGGTCGCGCCCGAGCACCCGGACTCGTACTACAACGTCTCGGACCGGCTGGTCCGGGAGACCCCGAACGCGTGGAAGCCGGACCAGTACTCCAACCCGGAGAACCCGGCCTCGCACTACCACTCGACCGGCCCGGAGCTGTGGGCGCAGACCGAGGGGCGGATCACCCACTTCGTGGCGGGCGTCGGCACCGGCGGGACGATCTCCGGGACGGGCAACTACCTGAAGGAGGTCTCCGGCGGGAAGGTGCAGGTGATCGGGGCGGACCCGGAGGGGTCGGTGTACTCGGGCGGCACCGGGCGGCCGTACCTGGTGGAGGGCGTCGGCGAGGACTTCTGGCCGACCGCGTACGACCGGCAGGTCGCGGACCGGATCGTGGCGGTCTCGGACAAGGACTCGTTCCAGATGACCCGGCGGCTGGCCAAGGAGGAGGGCCTGCTGGTCGGCGGCTCCTGCGGGATGGCCGTGGTGGCGGCGCTGGAGGTGGCGCGGGAGCTGGGGCCGGACGACGTGGTGGTGGTGCTGCTGCCGGACGGCGGCCGCGGCTACCTGTCGAAGATCTTCAACGACGACTGGATGGCGGACTACGGCTTCCTGCCGGCCGCCACCGACGAGGCGCACATCGGCGAGGTGCTGGCCCGCAAGGACGCGATCGAGCACGAGGGCATCCCGCAGTTCGTGCACATGCACCCCGGTGAGACGGTCGCCGAGGCGGTCCGGGTGCTGCAGGACTTCGGGGTCTCGCAGATGCCGGTGGTCTCCCAGGGCGCCGGGCACCCGGACATCATGGCGGGCGAGGTGGTCGGCTCGGTGGTGGAGCGCGAGCTGCTGGAGGGCCTGTTCAACGGGCGGATCCAGCTGACCGACACCCTGGACAAGGTGATGTCGAAGCCGCTGCCGGTGGTGGGTTCGGGCGAGACGGTGACCAACCTGATGGCGGTGCTGGAGAAGGCCGACGCGGTGGTGGTGCTGGTCGAGGGCAAGCCGCAGGGCATCGTGACCAGGCAGGACCTGCTGGCGTTCCTGACCGCCCGGGCCGGTCACTGACGGCTTCTCAGGGGCCCTTCCGCGCCGGGGGCGTGCGCCGTTCGGGGGAAAGGCGGCGGCCGGGACAGTTGGTACTCGGACGTCACAACAGCGCATCACCCGGTTAACACGGGCAGGGCATCTTTGAAGCACGGCAAGAAGCCGAGAGCGGTGACAGCGGAGGAAGGGAGCGGCTCCCCAGCCTCCGGGGTCACCAAGGACACGACCGGTCGGCCCTGACCCGGCCCACCGTGTCCGGTCCGTGGGAGGCGCCGTCGTCCCGCCCCTGTCATCAGGGTGCGGCGGTTCCCACGGAAGATATCGCGCCGCGAGGCGCGGCTCCGCGAGCTCCCGGGTGGGGGAGTCCGAGCGGAGGAGGCAGGGCCGGTCCGGGTTCGCCCGGGCCGGCCCTTCCTCGTGTCCGGGCCCCGGCGCCCGGCCGCGGGGGCGGCCGCTTTCCCGGAAGGGTGTGCGAGGCCCTAGGCTCGCTGTCATGACCAGCACCGACCTGCCCGAGCAGGACGCACCGCGCTACGTTCGCCTCACCATCGAGCTGATCGCCGAGATCACCGACGAGGGGGCCCTGAAGGCCGCCGCGCTCACCCAGGTCGCCTCGGACGAGTACCTGGAGGACGACGAGCGGGCCCAGGCCGTCGAGGCGATCGAGGTGGACCCGACCGGTTCGCTCGCCCACTTCGTCGACCCGGTCTCGCTGCTCGGCGACATCCCCGGGGTGGAGCTCGCCTCCGCGACCTGGGAGTCCGCCAGCACCGAGTACGACCCCGACGACGAGAGCTGGGACGAGTACGAGGTGCAGTGACGCCGCCCCTCCCCCCGTCCACGAGCCCGGTCCGGTACCCCCGGACCGGGCTTTTGTCCGTTCTACGGGTCACTTGGGTACTCTCGTACGATCTGCACATAAATGAGTGATCTTGGGACGAGGAGCGTGGACGTGACCGCAGCGGAGAAGCAGGACCGGCCGCGCGGCGGCAACTGGAGCCGGCGCGGCGTGCTCTCCGGGCTGCTGGGCGCTCCCGTGCTGCTGCTCGCCGCCTGCTCGGGCGACGGCGGCGGGAAGCCCGCCGCCACGGGCACCTCCGGCTCGGCCCCGGCCGGGGGCGAAGCCTCCGGCAGCCCGTCGACCAGCCCCAAGGCCTCGGTCGCGCAGATCACCGTCACACCCGCCGACGGCACCACCGCCGCGTCGTTCACCCAGCCGGTCACCGTCACCGTGCAGGACGGCACCCTGGTCTCGGTCACCGTCACCGACGGCACCGGGAAGCCGATAGCCGGGCAGCTCTCCGCCGACAAGGCCAGCTGGACCTCCACCGCCAAGCTCTCCAGCGGCACCCGGTACACCGTCGCCGCCTCCGCCGTGGACGGCGACCAGCGCCCGGCCGACGCCAACGCGAGCTTCTCCACCGCCTCCCCGGCCAACACCTTCGTCGGCTACTTCACCCCCGAGGACGGCACCACCGTCGGCGTCGGCATGCCGGTGTCGATCAACTTCAACAAGGCGATCACCGACCGCAGGGCCGTCCAGCAGGCGATCACCGTGGTCGCCGACCCGCCGGTGGAGGTCGTCGGGCACTGGTTCGACTCCACCCGGCTCGACTTCCGCCCGCAGGAGTACTGGGCGAAGGGCACCAAGGTCACCCTCAGGCTGCGGCTCAAGGACGTGGCCGGGGCCAAGGGCGTGTACGGGACGCAGTCCAAGGACGTCACCTTCACCGTCGGCCGCAGCCAGGTCTCCACCGCCGACCTGACCGCCGACACCCTCACCGTCCGCACCGACGGCAAGGTCACCGCGACCTACCCGGTGATCGGCGGCGCGCCCGACCACCGCACCTGGGGCGGCAAGCTGGTGATCTCGGAGAAGTACCAGCAGACCCGGATGAACTCCAGCACGGTCGGCCTGGGCAGCGAGTACGACATCCCGGACGTGCCGCACGCCCAGCGGCTGACCACCTCGGGCACCTTCATCCACGGCAACTACTGGTCGCCCGCCTCGCAGTTCGGCAACGACAACACCAGCCACGGCTGCATCGCGCTGCAGGACGTGCAGGGCGGCAACGACCCGAGCACCGACGCGGCGAAGTTCTACGCGAGCTCGATGGTCGGCGACGTGGTCGAGGTGATCAACTCCGGTGACCGGACGGTCAGTCCGTCCAACGGCCTGAACGGCTGGAACATGAGCTGGTCGGACTGGGTCGCCGGGAGCGCCGTCTGACGCGACGTCGGGCGCCGGGCCGCGCGGCGGACACGCGACGGATACGGTTCGGGCACGGAGGTGGGGGTCTCCTGAGAACGTCCTAAACGGATGGTAAAAATATTCGCGTGCGGGGGGACGCATCACTGTGCTGAGCTTGCCTCCGCGGCAGGGCCGACCGGGCCCGAACCGTCTCCAGTAGCAGGAGCCAAGCCATCAACACCGCCATCCGCCGCTCCGTCCGCGCAGGGATAGCCGTCACCGCCGGGGCAGCCCTCCTCGGCGGCGGTCTCGTCGCCTGCAGCACCGTCAAGCAGCTGAACGCCGGCGAGAAGCTCAGCAGCGCGTTCGACAAGCTCGGCGACTCCCGGACGATCCGGATCGACCTCTCCCTCGACGCGAGCTCCGCCGACCTGGTCGCCTTCGGCGAGGCGGTCGACTCGCCGATCGAGAAGAAGGAGGCCGACCTCCTCTCCGACCTGTCGATCTCCGTCGCGGTCAGCTACGACAAGCCGCTCAAGGACCTCAAGGGCTTCGACTCCGGCTGCAGCGCCGCGGGCGGGACCGGGGGCGGCACCGGGGGCGCCGCGGTCGGCTACGCGCTGAACAGCAAGAAGAACGGCAAGAGCTACGCCGACGTCCGCATCGTCGGCGACAAGGCGTACGTCAAGGCCGACGTCCGCGGCATCGCCGAACTGTCCGGCGAGGACCCGGGCGAGATCGACCGGGGCCTGGCGGACATCCCGGCCGAGGCCGCCCCGCTCAAGGACCTGGTCGACGGCAAGTGGATCGCGGTCGGCCTGGACGACTTCAAGGAGCTGTCCGGGCAGATGTCGGGCGCCGGGCTCGGCGCGGGGGCCAACGCGGGCGCGCCCGGGCTCGACCCGTCCGTGCTGCAGCACTTCTGCGACTCGGTGAAGGGCGCGATCTCCGACAACGTCACGCTGAAGGACCTCGGCAAGACCGGCGACACCGACGTGATCCGGGTGTCCGCGCCCGCCCGTCCGCTGGTCAAGAGCCTGTACGAGTCGTTCAGCAAGGTCGCCGAGGACCTCCCCGGCCGCTCGGCGCGGAACCTCCCCGGTGACCGGGCGCTCGACGGCGTGCCGAACCGGAACTTCCACGCCGACGTGCAGCTCAAGGACGGCCGGGCCCAGGCGATCACCTTCGACCTGGCCCAGTTCGCCGACCAGGACGGCTGGGCCACCCACCTCCCGCTGCGGATCGGCATCTCCGGCGAGGGCCAGGCCGTCACCGCCCCGGCCGACGCCGTCGACCTCGACCTGGGCAAGTTCCAGGACATGCTCGCCGCGATGGACGAGGGCAGCGACTTCGAGGACGACGGCGACTTCTCCACCGGCGGCTCCGGCATCGACTCCTACGCCCCGGCGCTGCCGCTGACCGCGTCCGAGTACGCCCAGCTGGAAGCCCTCGGCATCGACCGGAAGACCGCCGAGGAGCTCAACCGGGAGGGCTTGGGCTTCGCCCAGATCAAGGCCCTGGGCCCCGAGCTCACCTGACCCGGCACCACCGCGGGAACGCGGCGCGGCCCGTCGCAGCAGCACGCTGCGGCGGGCCGCGCCGCGTTCCGGGGCCGCGGGGCGCCGCGCAGCGCGACGTCCGGAAGCCGCCGGACCGGACGGGCGCCCCGGCGCAGGCTGGGGGCATGGAGAACACTGCTGCCACCGCCACCGCGCTGGACGTCCGGGCGGTGCCCGGCCCGGTGCTCGCCGCACTGCGCCGGGTCGACGACGCCGGGCGGGCCCGGGAGGCCTTCGACGCCGGGCCGGGCGGCCAGCCGCTGCGCTGCTGCCTGACCAGGGCCAGGCCCGGCGAGCGGATCGTCCTGCTGTCGTACGCGCCGCTGCTGCGCTGGGCCGCCGAGACCGGCTGCGACCCCGGGCCCTACCTGGAGACCGGGCCGGTGTTCGTGCACGCCGAGCCGTGCGCGGGGCACCCCGGCGGCTGGCCGGAGGGCTTCCACGGCGGGCCGCGGGTGCTGCGGGCCTACTCCGCGGACGGCCGGATCCTCGGCGGGAAGCTCGGCGCGCCGGACGAACTCCCGTGGATCGCCGCCGAGTTGCTGGCGGACCCGGCGACCGCGGTGCTGCACGTGCGGGCCGTCGAGTTCGGCTGCTTCCTGCACGAGGTGCGACGGGGCTGAGCGGGCTCAGCCCTTCGGCTTCGCGTAGTCGGCGTAGCCCTGCCAGTCGAGCATCACGCAGGGCACGTCGCCGACCACCCAGGCGTCGTGGCCGGGCGGGCAGAGCATGAAGTCGCCCTCGCCGAACTCCGCGGCCTCGCCGTCGTCCATCTCCACCCGCAGCCGACCGGAGATCACGTACCCGGCGTGCGAGGCCTGGCAGCTGTCCGTGCCGACGATCGGCCTCACGTGCTCCGACCAGCGCCAGCCCGGCTCGAACACCGCCCGGCCGACGCCGCCGGCCGCCAGGTTCACCAGGGCCAGCTGCCCCTTGCCGCCCTCGAACGGGCGGACCTCCTCCGGTTCGTCCAGACTCATCCGCACCAACCCGGCCATCACCGCTCACCTCCGGCCGAGAACGACCCGCGCCCCGCCGCCGGGCTCGGCGACGGGGCGCGGCTGACCCTTCCATCCTCGGCACCTGGCCGGGCGGGCGCGACGCGGGACGGTCACCCGGCGGCCGGGACCGCCGCCCCCTGCGCCGCGGTCTCCCGGGCCGCCAGCAGTTCGAGCACGGCGCCCGCGCGGTGGCCGACGAAGGAGCCGATCGGGTCGTTGAAGTAGGAGGCCCACGGGTCGGGCACGGCCGTCCCCAGCGCCCGGAACTGCTCGACCGCCTCGGCGGGCCGGTCGGCCCGGTAGTCCATGTACGCCAGCCAGCCGCGGACGTAGGTCAGGCGGCGGTTGGCCGGGTCGGCGGCGGCGAGGTCGGCCCGCACCGCGTCCGCCGCGGCGCGCACCTCGGGGGCGTCGTACGCGTACTCCTTGTCGTAGGCGAACTGCTCCCAGTACGCCTGCAGCTTGAGCACGGTCAGCAGGCTGCCGGCCGGGGCGGCGGCGATCGCGGCGTCCGCGAAGGCGTGCAGGTGGGTGTGGTCGCCGCGGCCGCCGCTCCACTTGGCGCACCAGTACTGCAGCGCGCTGACGTGCGCCGACCAGTGGTGCGGGTCGCGGTCGGTGATCTCCGTCCACAACGCGCGGAAGCGCTCGCGCGGCCAGCTCAGGCCCATCGCGATCGGGATCTGCCCGACGAACGGCAGCGGGTCCTGCGGGTCGGCCAGCCGGACGGCCTCGGCGGCGGCCTCGACCGCGTCGCCGAGGATCTTGTGGAAGACGTCGAACTGCTCGCGGGTGACGTCGCTGGCGCGCTTGGAGGTGCGCACCTTCCAGGCCAGCTCGATCGTCGCGTCGAGGGTGATCAGCGCGGCGTCCGCGTCCTCGGGGCGCTCGGCGCGCCAGGCCCTCAGCCAGGCGTCGTCCTCGGCGGCGTTCTCGCCGAAGCGGCCGACCAGGCCCCAGCGGCGGTCCCGGTCGCCGGAGGCGGCGGCGAACAGCTCGGCGGCCGGGCGCCAGTCGCCCGCGGTGGCGGCGGCCAGCGCGGCGTCCAGCTCGGGGCCGGTCAACCGGCCGTTGTCGACGACCAGTTCGGCGCGGGCGACCAGGCCGTGCTCGGACGGGACGATGGTGGGCCGGGTGGCCTCCTCGATCCGGGCGATCTCGGCCCGGGCGGCCGCGTTGGCGGCCTCCACGGTGGCGGTGCGGCGCTTCATCAGCCAGGTGGCCAGCTTGAAGCCGACCAGCAGCAGGAGCGGGATGATGACGATCAGGCGGGCCATCGGGGGCGGTTCTCCAGGGGGTGGTGGGTCGTCAGGACGAGGCGGGCACGGGGGCCGCGGCCTCGGCCAGCAGGGTGCGCAGCGGGGCGGTGTCGGGGTCGGCGGCGACCGCGGCGTCCAGCGCGCCGGGCAGCCGCTCGGCGGCGTCGCCGGGCAGCACCAGGGCGGCCGGGCGGCTCCAGGACAGCTCCCAGCGGGCGCGCCGGTCGGTGGTCAGGGCCAGGACGGTCAGCGACTCCAGCGCCTCGCGCAGCAGGCCGCGGTGGAACTCCCGGGCGGCCCGGCCGGTGGCCTGCGCGGCCTGCTCGCTCTGCGGCAGCTGCGCGGCGATCTCCGGCCCGCGGCCCGCCTCCAGGGCGTCCAGCATGGCCTCCACGGTGCCGTGCAGGCCGATGCCGGTCAGCGCCCGCAGGATCGGCTGGGCCTGCTCGCGGGCGTGCGCCAGCAGGGTCTCGTGGACCAGGTCCGGCCAGTCGACGCGGCGCTTGGTGGCGGCCTCGGGGACGAGTTCGAGCATCTCCAGCTCGGCGAGCAGGCGCTCGGCGTCGCGCAGCAGGCCCAGCGCGGGCCGCTCCGAGCCGAGGCCCGGCAGGCCGGGGGTGTCGGGCAGCGCCTCCACCGCGGCGACCCGCTGCCGGATCGGCGGGTGCGAGTCGTACGGGCCGGCCTCCTTCTCGGGCAGGTCGAGGCCCATCCTCGCGAGCTCCTCGCGCCGCTCCGGGTCGGCCAGCAGGTGCGCGAGGCCGCCGTAGAACTGGCCGGGCAGCGGCAGCAGGCCGGCCGACCAGCCCATGGTGGCGTAGCGGTCCAGGTAGAAGCCCTGGGCGGCGCCGAGCGCCGGGACGCGGCGCAGCGCGGCGCCGGTGGCGTCCCGGCCGGCGATCTCGGCGGCGTGCCGGTCGGCGGCGAACTCCTGCTGGCGGCGCACCGATTCGGTGACCCGGAAGTACAGCTTGGCGTACTGGGTGAACAGCTTGGCCAGGACGCGTTCGACGCCGCCGTTGCCCGGGTCCTCGTCGCGGGCGCCGCGGCCCCTGGCGGCCCGGTAGGCGTTGTCCTCGGCGATCTCGGCGGCCTTCTGGGCCCGGTGCTGGTCGGCGCGCCGGTGCAGGGTGGCGATGGAGTGCACCAGGGCGTTGTGGCCGGCCACGGTGACGGCGCCGAGGCGGACGTCGTTGTTGGCGTAGTGGCCGAACTCGTGGGCGAGCACCGAGTCCAGCTCGGCCTCGGTGAGGCCCATCAGCAGCGGGGCGCCGACCGCGAGGCGGCGCGGGCCGGGGACGAGGCCGAGCAGCCGGGTCTCCTCGGAGACGTACGCGTTGACGTTCGGGACCAGCCGGATCTCGGCGGGGCCGCGGACGCCGGTGGCCTCGGTGATCCGGTCCACCCGGGCCCACAGCTCGGGCTGCTGCTCGCGGGTCAGCACCAGCCCCTCGCGGTGGTCGGAGCGCGGGCGGCGGGTCAGGAACACCACCCGCAGCACCGGGTAGGCGATGGCGGCGCTCAGCAGCCACAGCTTGACCATGCCGCCGTGGAGGCGGTCGGAGTTGACGACCAGTTCGACGTTCAGCCAGACCAGGCCGACCACGACGGCCGCCGCGAGCAGGTAGAACCCGGCCAGCAGGGCGACGGCGACCAGCGCCCGGGTGGAGGTGCGCATACCGGTGCGCTCCGTGGACATTCCGGGTTCCCCCAGCATCGATCATGTGTACGGGACGGCTGATCGTACTGGTGCGACCTGTTCCGCAGCGAGGTCTTTCGGGTCACGGAAACGCCGCCCCGCGGGCCACCCGGGCCCCCTCCGCCGCACTAGGCTCGGCTGCATGACCGAGCACCAGCTTTCCCACGGCTTCGAGACCCTCGCCATCCACGCGGGCCAGGAAGCGGACCCCCGGACCGGGGCAGTCGTGACGCCGATCTACCAGGTGTCCACCTACAAGCAGGACGGCGTCGGCGGACTGCGCGAGGGCTACGAGTACAGCCGCTCCGCCAACCCCACCCGCACCGCGCTGGAGGAGTGCCTGGCCGCGATCGAGGGCGGCGCACGCGGCCTCGCCTTCGCCTCCGGGCTGGCCGCCGAGGACACCCTGCTGCGCACCCTGCTCAAGCCCGGCGACCACATCGTCATCCCGAACGACGCGTACGGCGGCACCTTCCGGCTGTTCGCCAAGGTGCTGACCCGCTGGGGCGTCGAGTTCTCCGTCGCCGACACCCACCACCCCGAGAAGGTCCGCGAGGCGATCCGCCCGACCACCCGCGCGGTGTGGGTGGAGACCCCCTCCAACCCGCTGCTCGGCATCACCGACCTCGCCGCCGTCGCGGAGATCGCGCACGCCGCCGGGGCGAAGCTGGTCGTCGACAACACCTTCGCCAGCCCCTACCTGCAGCAGCCGATCTCCTTCGGCGCCGACGTGGTGGTGCACTCCACCACCAAGTACATGGGCGGGCACTCCGACGTGGTCGGCGGCGCCCTGGTGGTCGCCGACCCCGGCCTGGCCGAGGAGGTCGCCTACCACCAGAACGCGATGGGCGCGGTCGCCGGGCCGTTCGACGCCTGGCTGGTGCTGCGCGGCATCAAGACGCTCGGCGTCCGGATGGACCGGCACTCGGAGAACGCCGAGAAGGTCGCCGAACTGCTGTCGAACCACCCGAAGGTGACGCAGGTGCTCTACCCGGGCCTGCCCACCCACCCCGGGCACGACGTCGCCGCCAAGCAGATGAAGGCCTTCGGCGGCATGGTGTCCTTCCGCGTCGCGGGCGGCGAGCAGGCCGCCGTCGAGGTCTGCAACCGGGCCGAGCTCTTCACCCTGGGCGAGTCGTTGGGCGGCGTCGAGTCGCTGATCGAGCACCCCGGGCGGATGACCCACGCCTCCGCGGCCGGCTCCCCGCTGGAGGTGCCCGCCGACCTGGTGCGGATCTCGGTCGGCATCGAGTCCGCCACCGACCTGCTCGCCGACCTGGAGCAGGCGCTCGGCTGACCGGCCGCCGCCCGCCGCCGGTTCAACGGCGGTCCAGCAGACCGTCGTTGAACCGGGTCAGCAGCGCGCAGAACACCGCCCGCTCCCCGGCCGTCCACCCCGCCGTCAGCTCGGCGATCAACTCCCGCCGCCGCTGGCGGACCTGGGCCAGCCGCCCGGCCCCCAGCGGCGTCAGCGCCAGCCGCACCGCCCGCCGGTCCGCCGGGTAGGGCAGCCGCGCCACCAGCCGCTCGCGCAGCAGCGGCGCGGCCTGCCGGGTCACCGTCGAGGAGTCCACCCCGAGCTCCGCGGCCAGCGTCTTCACGTTCGCCGGGCCGGTGGCGGCCAGCTGCTCCAGCAGCAGGAACGCGGCCCGGTCGAGCTCCCCGGCGACACTGATCCGCCGCGCGAACACCGCGACCTGGTAAGGGAGTTGACGTTCGGGGTCGAAGCCGTCGGGGTCGGCGGAGGGATCGGGTGCAGGCTGGCTCATCGCGGCTCACGGGGGTGCGGGCGACTCGTGACCAGCAGCGTACGCGCGCCGGGCGAACACCGGAACAGTGCGCGCCCTAGGCTGACTGCCATGCACAGGTGGCCGATCACGGTGGACGACGTCCGGGGCGCGCAGAAGATGCTGGCCGGGGTGGCCCGGGTCACCCCCATGCAGACCAGCCGCCACCTCTCCGCGGTGGCCGGGACGCCCGTCCACCTCAAGTGCGAGAACCTGCAGCGCACCGGCTCGTTCAAGCTGCGCGGCGCGTACGTGCGGATCGCCGGGCTGTCCCCGGTCGAGCGGGCCGCCGGGGTGGTCGCCGCCAGCGCGGGCAACCACGCGCAGGGCGTGGCGCTGGCCGCCGCGCTGCTGGGGGTGCGCTCGACCGTGTTCATGCCGGTGGGCGCACCGCTGCCGAAGGTCGCCGCCACCCGCGAGTACGGGGCCGAGGTCCGGCTGCACGGCGCCAACGTCGACCAGGCGCTGCAGGCCGCCCACGCGTACGCCGAGACGACCGGTGCGGCGTTCATCCACCCCTTCGACCACTGGGACGTGATCACCGGTCAGGCCACCCTGGGGCTGGAGATCCTGGAGCAGTGCCCCGAGGTGCGCACCGTGCTGGTCGGCACCGGCGGCGGCGGGCTGCTGGCGGGCGTGGCGATCGCGGTCAAGGCGCTGCGCCCGGACGTCAAGGTGGTCGGGGTGCAGGCCGCGGCGGCGGCCGCGTACCCGCTGTCGCTGGCGGCGGGGCGCCCGGTCACGCTGGAGCGGTACGCGACCATGGCGGACGGCATCATGGTCGGCCGCCCCGGGGACATCCCGTTCGAGGTGGTGAACGCGCTCGCGGACGGCGTGGTGACGGTCTCCGAGGACGCGCTCTCCCGCTCGCTGCTGGTCGGCCTGGAGCGGCTCAAGCTGGTGGTCGAGCCCGCCGGGGCGGCGCCGATCGCCGCGCTGCTCGCCGAGCCGGGCCGGTTCGAGGGGCCGGTGGTGGCGGTGCTCTCCGGCGGCAACATCGACCCGCAGCTGATGCAGCGGGTGCTGCGGCACGGCCTGGCCGCGGCGGGCCGCTACCTGTCGCTGCGGGTGCGGCTGTTCGACCGGCCGGGCGCGCTGGCCGACCTGCTGTCCGTGCTGGGCAGGGTGGACGCCAACGTGCTGGACGTCGCGCACGTGCGGATCGACCCGCAGCTGGGCCTGACCGAGGTCGAGGTGGACCTGCACCTGGAGACCAAGGGGCCCGAGCACTGCGCGGCGGTGATCGGGGAGCTGCGCGAGGCCGGGTACGTGGTCAGCCGCTGAGGCCGGGCCGGGGCCGGCGGGGGTTGTCAGTGGTGTCCGGCATGCTGTGACCCGCCTCACCTGCAGCGCTTGACGCGATATATCGCGAGTGACAGCATCTTGCGATGTATCGCGAGCTTCGCCGCAGGTGGGCTCGGGTAACAAATCGGATGATTCCCCCGCATAACCGACTCGCATCAGGAGATGAGGCAGGCCCATGGCGGCAGCCATCGAAGCCGAGAACCTGGTCAAGACCTTCGGTGACGTCCGCGCCCTGGACGGCGTGAGCCTGGACGTGCCGGAGGGCACCGTGCTCGGGCTGCTCGGCCCCAACGGCGCGGGCAAGACCACCACCGTCCGGGTGCTGACCACCCTGCTCCAACCGGACTCCGGCCGGGCCACCGTGGCCGGGGTCGACGTCCTCAAGCACCCCAACAAGGTGCGCAGCCTGATCGGCCTCTCCGGCCAGTACGCGGCCGTCGACGAGTACCTCACCGGCCGCGAGAACCTCCAGATGGTCGGCGAGCTCTACCAGATGAGCGCCCGCGACGCGAAGAGGCGGGCCCTGGAGCTGCTGGAGTGGTTCAACCTCTCCGAGGCGATGGACCGCACCGCCAAGACCTACTCCGGCGGCATGCGCCGCCGCCTCGACCTGGCCGCCGCGCTGGTCGTCCGGCCCCCGGTGATGTTCCTCGACGAACCCACCACCGGCCTCGACCCGCGCAACCGGATCGCCCTCTGGGAGGTCATCGAGACCCTGGTCGACCAGGGCACCACCCTGCTGCTCACCACCCAGTACCTGGAGGAGGCCGACCGCCTCGCCCACGACATCGCGGTGGTCGACCACGGCAAGGTGATCGCCCGCGGCACCGCCGACGAGCTCAAGCGCCAGATCGGCGGCGAGCGGATCGAGGTGGTCGTCCGCGCCGCCGACCTCGTCCCCGAGGCCGTCGCCGCGCTCACCCCGTACGCCAAGGGCGACCCGGTGGTGGAGAAGAACACCCGCCGGATCACCGTCCCGGTCAGCGGCGGCGCCCGCGTGCTGGCCGACGCCATCCGCGAACTGGACGCCCGCTCCATCGAGATCGACGACATCGGCCTGCGCCGCCCGACCCTGGACGACGTCTTCCTCTCCCTCACCGGCCACGTCACCGAGGGCGGGGCGGACGGGGACGAGGAGGACGGCGCACCGGCGAAGGCCGGGAAGGGCCGCCGCGGCCAGGGGAAGGACGCCTGAGATGACACTCGCCGACACCCGGGGCGCCATCGGCGGCGCCCCCGTCACCCCGCGGCGCGGCGTCGCCGCCACCGCCCACGACTCCTGGGTGGTCGCCAAGCGCAACCTGCGCCGGATGACCCGGATCCCCGAGATCGTGGTCTTCGGGCTCATGCAGCCGGTCATGTTCGTGCTGCTGTTCTCGTACGTCATGGGCGGCGCGATCGCGATCCCCGGCGCCCAGCCCAGCCACCAGACGTACATCGAGTACCTGATGGCCGGCATCTTCGCGCAGACTGTCACCTTCGCGGTGGCCGGCGCCTCGGCCGGCATCGCGGAGGACATGACCAAGGGCCTGGTCGACCGGTTCCGCTCGCTGCCGATGTCCCGGGCCGCGGTGCTCACCGGGCGCACCCTGGCCGACCTGGTGCAGACCGCGTTCATCCTGGTCGTGCTCTCGCTGGTCGCGCTGCTGGTCGGCTGGCGGATCCACAACGGCGTGCTCGACATGCTCGCCGCGTTCGGCCTGCTGCTGCTGCTCGGCTACGCCTTCTCCTGGATCGGCGCGCTGATCGGCCTGTCGGTGCGCAGCCCCGAGGCGGCCACCTCGGCCGGCCTGATCTGGCTGTTCCCGCTGACCTTCGTCTCCAACGCCTTCGTGCCGGTCAGCTCGATGCCGGACTGGCTGCAGCCGGTCGCCTACTGGAACCCGTTCTCCGCCACCGTGCAGGCCTGCCGCAGCCTGTTCGGCAACCAGCTCGGCCCGGTGCCGGACTCCTGGCCGATGCAGCACGCCGCGCTGGTGTCGGTGGTCTGGTCGGTCGTCATCATGGCGGTCTTCTCCTGGCTGGCGGTGCGCAAGTACCGCCGCGCGGCGGGCTGACCGCCGCTCCGCACGCGACGACGGCCGCCCCGCACGCGACGACGGCCGCTCCCCCCACCCGGGGGAGCGGCCGTCGTCGCGCGTGCGAGGGTCAGCCGGAGAACGGCTTGGCGTCGACGATCTTCACGCCGGCCTTCTTGCCGTTCGGCAGCTCGTACTGGGCGTCCTGGCCGACCGACTTGCCGATGATGGCCCGGCCCAGCGGCGACTGCGGGGAGTAGACGTCGATGTCGCCGTCGGTGACCTCGCGGGAGGCCAGCAGGAACTCCATGGTGTCGTCCGGGTCGCCGTCGAAGGCGACCTTCACCAGCATGCCGGGGGCCACCACGCCGGAGTCGGCCGGAGCCTCGCCGACCTTCGCCCGCTCCAGCAGCTGGGTCAGCTGGCGGATCCGGGCCTCGGTCTTGCCCTGCTCGTCCTTGGCCGCGTGGTAGCCCGCGTTCTCCTTGAGGTCGCCCTCCTCGCGCGCGGCCTCGATCTTCTGGGCGATCTCGATCCGCCAGGGCCCCGTAAGGTGGTCAAGCTCGGCCTTGAGCTTGTTGTAGTGGTCCTGAGTGAGCCAGGTCACGTCATCGTTGGTCTGGGTCACAGGGTGCTCCTCGTCGGTGCTGGCGCCGCCCCGGGGGTGGACCGGCGGCGGTGGGTCGATTTTCTGGGCAGATGCAAAGCAACGCCCGCTCCCGAGCCGGCCGGCGCGGAAGGGGCGAAATCACGAGCCTAACAAGTTCCGGGCGCGGACGGGAGGTCTGCGGGCGGCCCGCGGCGCTCCCCGGGCGGGACGCCCTCCGAAAGGGTGAGCGAGGCGGCGGGCGGGCGCGTTACTCCTTGTCGGGGGTGCAGCCGAGCAGCTCCGCGGTGGTGCCGCGGGCCGTGGTCCGCAGCGTGACCACCTCGACGTAGCTGCTGCCCGCGGCCGGGACCCGGAAGTCCGACTGGCCCACCACCGCGCCGTCCGTCCCCTGCGAGCGCACCGTGCACACCCCGGAGGTGCCGTCGCTCTTGCGCACCGACAGCTGCAGCTGCACCTCGGTGTCCGACACCGTCTGGAAGGTCGGCACCGTACCGTTCAGCCGGGTCTCCCGCAGCAGGTACGAGCCGCCCAGCCAGGCGACCAGCCCGAGGAACAGCACCCCGCACACCGCCGCGGCCACCCGCAGCTTGCGGTCGGCGGCCCGGTCGCCGCCCCGGCCGTAGCGGTCGGCCGGCGGGGCCGCGGCGGCGACGGTGCGCGTCTCGGGCGTAGGGCTGTGGTCCATGGCGGGCTCGGTCCTTTCGCGGAGCGGCGTTCGTCCCTCGGTGGGAATGGACGGGCCCTCCAGTCCGTCACTATAGGAGGGGCACGACCGCGCCGGAGGAGGCGGGGGAGCCGAACCCGACGAACCGGACATACCCGTACCTGAAGGGGACCAGGCGTTGAGCGAGCAGTTGCGTTTGATGGCGGTGCACGCGCACCCGGACGACGAGTCCAGCAAGGGCGCCGCCACCATGGCGATGTACGTGTCCCAGGGGGTGGAGGTCCTGGTCGCCACGTGCACGGGGGGCGAGCGCGGCTCGATCCTCAACCCCAAGCTCCAGGGCGATCCCTGGGTCGAGGAGAACATCCACGAGGTCCGCCGCAAGGAGATGGACGCCGCCCGGGAGATCCTCGGCGTCCAGCAGGCCTGGCTCGGCTACGTCGACTCCGGCCTGCCGGAGGGCGACCCGCTGCCCCCGCTGCCCGAGGGCTGCTTCGCCCTGGAGGACGTCGAGGTCGCGGCCGGGGCCCTGGTCAAGCTGATTCGCGAGTTCCGTCCGCACGTGATCACCACGTACGACGAGAACGGCGGCTACCCGCACCCCGACCACATCATGACCCACAAGATCACCATGGTGGCCTTCGACGCCGCCGCCGACCCCGCGGCGTACCCCGAGGCGGGCGAGCCCTGGCAGCCGTCCAAGCTGTACTACAACCACGGCTTCCCGATGGGGCGGATCCGCGCCCTGCACGCCTACCTCAGCGAGAACGGGCACGACTCCCCGTACGGCGAGTGGATCGAGGGCTGGGAGAAGTCCGGCCGGGCCGAGCGGGAGATCACCACCCGGGTCGAGTGCGCCGACTTCTTCGAGGTCCGCGACAAGGCCCTGATCGCGCACGCCACCCAGATCGACCCGGACGGGCCGTGGTTCCGCGTCCCGATCGAGATCCAGCGCCAGGTCTGGCCGACCGAGGACTACGAGCTCGCCAAGTCCCTGGTCGACACCGACCTGCCGGAGGACGACCTGTTCGCGGGCCTGCGCAAGTAGCCCTTCGTCCCGCTTCGCCCCACCCCGTACCACCCCCCGGTGACCCGGCCGTCCTAAGGTCGGGTCACCATGGAGGAATGAGCAGCCCCGTGAACCCCGTCCAGCTCGCCGGCGCCCTGGCCCTCGACGAGACCAAGGTCACCCCCGGTCTCCTCGGCTTCGTGGTCTTCGCGGCCCTCGGCATCGCCACCTGGTTCCTCCTGAAGTCGATGAACGCCCGCTTCAAGAAGATCGACTTCACCGAGCAGCCGGACCCCAAGGACGACTGACCCGCCGGGCGGTCGCGACCGCCCCGGACCACCACCGGCCTCACGACCGCCGCACCCGGCCCGTCGGCTCCGGCCGCATCGTGACACGCACCAGTGCGGTTCGGGCGGACTGCCGGTCGAGTCGGCCGGCGGGCGGGGCCGGTGGGCACCGGATCCGTGTTCGGCGGTGGATCCGGGGCCCGGGTGGGCGAGGATGAGGGCATGCCGAATCGCCTCGCGGACGCGACCTCCCCGTACCTGTTGCAGCACGCCGACAACCCCGTCGACTGGTGGGAGTGGGGTCCCGAGGCGTTCGCGGAGGCGGAGCGGCGGGGGGTGCCGGTGCTGTTGAGCGTGGGGTACGCGGCGTGCCACTGGTGCCACGTGATGGCGCACGAGTCGTTCGAGGACGAGGCGACGGCGGAGTTCCTGAACGGGCGGTTCGTGGCGGTGAAGGTCGACCGGGAGGAGCGGCCGGACGTCGACGCGGTGTACATGGAGGCGGTGCAGGCGGCCACGGGGCAGGGCGGGTGGCCGATGACGGTGTTCCTGACGCCGGGGAAGGAGCCGTTCTACTTCGGAACGTACTTCCCGCCGGAGCCGCGGCACGGCATGCCCTCGTTCCGGCAGGTGCTGGAGGGCGTGGACAAGGCGTGGACGGGGCGGCGCGAGGAGGTGGCGGAGGTCGCGGCGCGGATCGGGCGCGACCTCGCGGAGCGGGCCTCGGTGTACGCGGTGGGCAGCGGGGTGGGGAAGGCGCCGGGTGAGGCCGAACTGCACGCGGCGGTCGTGGAGTTGACGCGGTCGTTCGACGAGCGGCGGGGCGGGTTCGGCGGGGCGCCGAAGTTCCCGCCGTCGATGGTGCTGGAGTTCCTGCTGCGGCACCACGCCCGGACCGGGTCCGCGGCGGCGCTGGAGATGGTGGAGCGCACCTGCGAGGCGATGGCGCGCGGCGGGATCTACGACCAGCTGGGCGGCGGCTTCGCCCGGTACGCGGTGGACGCGACCTGGACGGTCCCGCACTTCGAGAAGATGCTCTACGACAACGCGCTGCTGCTGCGGGTGTACCTGCACCTGTGGCGGGCCACCGGCGAGGAGCGGGCGCGCCGCGTCGCGCTGGAGACCGCGGACTTCCTGCTGCGCGAACTGCGCACCCCCGAGGGCGGGTTCGCCTCCGCGCTGGACGCCGACTCGCCGGACCCGGCGAGCGGGAGGAACGCCGAGGGCGCGTACTACGCGTGGACGCCCGGGCAGCTGGCGGAGGTGCTGGGGGAGGCGGACGCCGCCCTCGCGGTGCAGCTGTTCGACGTCACCGGGACGTTCGAGCACGGCAGTTCGGTGCTGCAGCTGCCGACCGACCCGCAGGACGGGGAGGCGTACGCGCGGATCCGGGCGAAGCTGTTCGAGGCGCGGGCCGACCGCCCGGCGCCCGCGCGGGACGACAAGGTGGTGGCGGCCTGGAACGGGCTGGCGGTCGCCGCGCTCGCCGAGGCCGGTGCGCTGCTGGAGCGGCCGGACCTGGTCGAGGCCGCCGAGCGGGCCGCCGACCTGCTGATCGCCGTCCACCTGACCGCGGACGGGCGGCTGCTGCGCACCTCCCGGGACGGCCGGGCGGGGGCCAACGCCGGGGTGCTGGAGGACTACGCGGACACCGCGGAGGGCTTCCTCGCGCTGTACGCGGTCGGCGGCGACACCTCCTGGCTGCAACTGGCCGGGGAACTGCTCGACGTGGTGCTGCTGCACTTCACGGACGAGGCCTCCGGCGCGCTGTACGACACCGCGGACGACGCCGAGCAGCTGATCCGCCGCCCGCAGGACCCCACCGACAACGCCACCCCGTCCGGGTGGACCGCCGCCGCCGCGGCCCTGCTGACGTACGCCGCGTACACCGGCTCGGCCCGGCACCGCACCGCCGCCGAGCGGGCGCTCGGCATCGTCTCCACCCTCGGCACCCGCGCCCCCCGGTTCATCGGCTGGGGCCTGGCCGCCGCCGAGGCGCTGCTCGACGGCCCCCGCGAGGTCGCCGTGGTCGGCCCCGCCGACGACCCGGCCCGGGCCGCGCTGCACCTGGCCGCTCTGCGCTCCACCGCCCCCGGCGCGGTGGTCGCCGTCGGCGAGCCCGGCGACGCCGAGGTGCCGCTGCTGGCCGACCGCCCGCTGCTGGACGGCCGCCCCGCCGCGTACGTGTGCCGGCACTTCGTCTGCGAGCGCCCGACCGCGGACCCGGTGGAACTGGCCGAGCGGCTGCGCGACTGAGGGAGGAGGCGCGACTGAGCGAGGAGGACGGCCCGCCGGATAACCGGTGGTCACCGCCGCGGCGGGCGGGAGAGGATGCGGCATGGGCTGGACACTCACCACGTCGCTGGACGAATTCCGCACCGCCGCCGGGCCGTTCCTGGCGGCCCACCCCGCCGAGAACACCGTGCTGCTCACCATCGTCGACCGCATCGACCGGGACGGCCCGCAGGTCTACGGCGAGGCCCCGCCGCGCTACGGCTGGTGGCGGGAGCCGGACGGTGCCGTCACCGGCGTCACCCTGCGCACCCCGCCGTACGGGCAGCGCCTGGGGCGGATGACCACCGCCGCGGCCGAGGCACTCGCCCGGCTGCTCGCGGACGGCGACCAGCAGCCGGGCGACGCGGGCGGCGGGCGGGCGGAGGTGTTCGCCTTCGCCCGGGAGCTGGAGCGGCTCACCGGCCGCGGCTGGGCCGTCGCGACCAACGAACGGCTGTACCGGCTCGGCGAGTTGACGCCACCGCCGACCCCTCCGGCCGGGCGGGCCCGGCTCGCCGCCCCGGCCGAGCGGGAGCTGGTCGCCCGGTGGCTCGCCGCGTTCGCCGCCGAGGCGCAGGTGAACGTCCCCGGCGACCTGCAGGCCGACGCCGACCGGCGGATCGCCGCGGGCACCCTGCTGCTCTGGGAGGCCGAGGACGCCCGCGTCACCTCCCTCGCCGGGGCGAGCCCGGCCGTCGCCGGGATGTCCCGGATCGGCCCGGTCTACACCCCGCCGGAGCTGCGCGGCCGCGGCTACGCGAGCGCCCTGACGGCGGCGGCCTCCGCGCACGCACGGGCGGGCGGCGCGGCCGAGGTGCTGCTCTACACCGACCTCGCCAACCCCGTCAGCAACGCGATCTACCGGCGCATCGGCTACCTGCCGGTCGGCGACGCGGTGCACGTCGTCCTCGACTGAGCGGGCGGGAGGGGGAGTCACTCCCAGTCCCAGCGCAGGCCGAGCAGGCAGGGCGGCAGGTCGGCGGCCACCAGGTGCGCGCAGTGGTGGCCGTCCAGGGTCAACTCCTCGCTCTCCAGCGCGGACTGGTCCGGCGTGCGCCGGGTGAAGCGGTCGCAGCGGACGGGCAGCGCGCCCGGGTCGAAGGTGACCTGCAGGACGTACTGCCCGGCACCCGCGTTGAAGCCGCGGACGTACTCGCGGCTGGGCCCGGCGGACGGGGCCTCGTCGAAGCCGTAGCCGAGCAGGTGGGTGTCGCCGGTGCGCAGGCGGCGGTCCAGCAGGAGCTCGGCGACCAGCAGGTTCGCGGCCGGGTCGCGGCGGATCCGGCCGGGCCGGCAGTTCTCCTCGGCCCGGACCCGGACCCGTTCGATGTCGCAGCCCGGATCGCCCTGGTAGATGGCCAGGTAGCGGTCGATGCCGTCGCGGTGCGCCCGCAGCACGTGCTGGGAGTCGCGGCGCACCAGCCGCCGGTCCGCACCGACCCGGATCCGCTCGATGTGGGTGATGGTGTGCAGCCCGGTGTCGGGCGGCCCGGACAGCACGGCGAGCAGCCCGTCGACCGCCTCGGCCGGGCTGATCAGGTCCCGGTACGGGCGGACCGCCGGACCCGCCGGGGCGGGCTCGGGGGCGCTGCGGCGCGGGCCGAGCAGCCGGGTCAGCGAGTGCTCCGGCAGCTCCAGCACCTCCTCCAGCACCGCGACGGCGCGCAGCGACTCGGCCCGCTCGGGGCGCCGCAGCCCCTGCTGCCAGTAGCTGAGGCTGGTCACCCCGACCTGCACGCCGCGCTGCGCCAGCCGCTCGCGCAGCCGGTGCAGGGCGAGGCCGCGGGCGGTGATGGCGGCCCGCAGGGCGAGGTGGAACGGCCCGGTGCGCAGGGCGAGGGTCAGGTCGGACGGCGCGGACGGCTGCTGCATGGCCACCTTCTCGATCGACCGTGGATTGACCGCGGATTGACCGTGAATATTCACACCTCCGGGCCGTCCTGTCATCGGTCCGGGCGATATCCGCGCTGCCCAGGGCGGCCGCGTTCACACCGCCGCCGGGCCCGTTCACACCCCGACTGCCGTACGGGGAACGGCCGTTGACCTGCGCACCGGCCCGGCCGGATGCTCTTCCCGCGCCGTCCGGACGCGCCGCCCCCACATCCGCTCCTCGCCCCTGCCAGGAGGCCGACCCCCATGCCACAGCTCCCGATCCGGCTGCGCCGGACGGTCGCCGCACTCGCCCTGGGCACCCTCGCCCCGGTGCTGAGCGTGGCCGCCACCACCCCCGCCCGAGCGGCCACCGCCCCCACGGCCACGACCGCCGCCGTTCCCGCCGCCGCCCAGGCCCCCGCGCTGGCCGGCACCTCGCGGATCCTCGACATCACCATGCAGGCCCAGCAGCAGAGCAACTGGTGCTGGGCGGCCGGCGGCAACACCATCGCCACCTACTACGGCTACACCTACAGCCAGAACCAGTTCTGCAACCTGGCGTTCGGCCGCTCCGTCAACTCCACCTGCCCCAACAGCCAGGCCAGCCTGGCCGAGGTGCAGAACGCGCTGTACCGGATCGGCATCAGCACCGGCTCGTACGTCAACGGCTACCTGCGCTACTCCACGGTGCAGACCGAGATCGACGCCGGGCGCCCGGTCGAGACCCGGATCCAGTGGAGCTCCGGCGGCGGCCACATGAACGTCCTGTACGGCTACGACGTCAACAGCAACTGGCTGTACTGGGGCGACCCGTGGCCGTCCAACTACCGCTACAACTGGGGCGACTACGCCTACTACGTGAGCAACGGGTCCTTCTCCTGGACCCACTCCCTGTACCGGATCGGCGCGTGAGGAGCCACACCATGAGCAGCCACCGCGTCCACGCCACCCGCACCGCGACCACCCGCACCGCGACCGCCCTGGCGGCCGTCGCCCTCGCCGCCGTCGCCCTCGCCCCGGCGGCGCACGCCGCCGACACCCCCGCCGCGCTCGGCTCCGGCGAGCTCGCCGCCGCCCGCAGCGCGACCCAACAGCCCGCCGTACTGGACCAGTTGGGGCACTTCTTCGCCCGCAGGGGAGTGCCGCCCACCCAGCAGCTCGGGATCAGCGCGGCCGAGGAGGCGAAGGCCGCGACCGCGGCCGCCCCCCGCCTCACCGGCGACACCGTGCCCGTCTACACCCTCTCCGCGGCCTTCGTCGCCGGACGGGCCGGAACCCCGGTCGCCGAGGTCGAGTTCACCGCGACCGCCGCCGTCGCCGCGGACGGGCAGCGCGCCTCGGTCTGGACCGCCCGGCAGGGCGGCAGCTGGCGGGTCGTCAACATCGCCTCCGGCGGCGACGAGACCGACTACGCGGCCCGGGCCGCGGCGGACGGCGGCACCGCCTTCCGCGAACCGCAGATCGACGCCTGGTACGAGGTCAAGGGCGGCCGCGTGCTGCCGCTCGACGAGGACGCCCGCCGCTCGGTCGGCGACCGCGGCACCACCGTCGCCGCGTACCAGCAACTCGTCCACCAGCGCTACGGGGACAAGCTGCCCGGCTCCGCGTACGACGCCTCCGGCAAGGCGGGCGGCTTCGAGACGGCGGCCGCTTCGACGGGGACGGGCCGCGACGGTGCGCCGCTGCTCGCCGCGGGCGGTGCGGTCGGGCTGACCGCGCTGGCCGGGACGGCGGTCGGGCTGCGGCGGCGGAAGGCTCGCATCGCGTACTAGCGCGGAACCGGGAGCCCGGGGCTGCCGCAGGTCCGGGGACGGGCTTGCGGTGGTCCCGGGCTCCCGGTTCGGCCCGAAGCAGCACGGACCCTCCGACGGGCTCCGGCCGCCGGCAGCTCGGAGCCGCCGTTCCCCGGCCCCCGACGGGGCCTCCGACAGGGTCAGGAGGAGGCGCCCGCGAAGGTGCGGCGGTAGGCGAGGGGGGAGACGCCGATCGCGGAGTGCAGGTGCTGGCGGAGCGAGACGGGGTTGGCGAAGCCGACGCGGGTGGCGATCCGGTCGATGCTGAGGTCGGTGGCTTCGAGCAGGTGGCGGGCCAGTTCGATGCGCTGCTGGGTGAGCCAGCGGCCGGGGCTCTGGCCGGTCTCCTCCTGGAAGCGGCGGGCGAAGGTGCGGGTGCTCATGTTCGCGTGGGCGGCGAGTTCGGCGAGGCTGAGCGGCTCGTGGAGCCGGGTGAGGGCCCATTCGCGGGTGGGGGCGGTGCCGGTGCTGCCGGTGCTGGGCACGGGCTGCTGGATGTACTGGGCCTGGCCGCCGTCGCGCCACGGCGGGACGACGCAGATCCGGGCCGCGTGGTTGGCGGCGGCGGTGCCGTGGTCGCCGCGCAGGACGTGCAGGAAGAGGTCGACCCCGGCGGCCGCGCCCGCGGAGGTGAGGACGTCGCCGTCGTCGACGAACAGCACGTCGGGGTCGAGCCGGACCCGCGGGAAGAGGGTGCGGAAGTGTTCGGCGAGGGCCCAGTGGGTGGTGGCGGGCCGGTCGTCGAGGAGTCCGGCGGCGGCGAGCACGAAGGCGCCGGTGCAGATGGAGATCAGCCGGGTGCCGGGCCGGACCAGGGCGAGCGCGGCGCTGACGGCGGGGTCGGGTTCGGGGGTGGTCGGGACGGGACCGAACGGCGGGATCACCACGGTGTCGGCGTCGGCCAGGACCTCCGGCCCGTGGTCGGGGGTGACGGCGAAGTCGGCGTCGGTCCGGACGGGGCGGCCGTCGACGGTGCAGGTGGTCAGCTCGTAGCGGTCGGCGAAGCTGCCGAACACCCTCCGGGGGATGCCGAGTTCGAACGGGTACACGCCGTCGAGGGCGAGCACCACGACCCGGTGCGGAGCAGGCGAGGGGGCGGACGGTGACGCGGGGGCCATGGCGGACCTCCTGGCAGGATCCCATCGGACGGTGACCATCTTGCCACTCACGGCGGGCCGCCCGCACCCGCCAGGGTGGGGGCATGACGAACGACACGACGAACCAGGTGCCCACCATGCGCGCGATCAGCCAGGACGTCCTCGGCGGCCCCGAGGTGCTGCACCTGGTGGAGCGGCCCCGCCCGGTGCCCGGCCCGAGCCAGGTGCTGGTCCGGGTGCGCGCCGCGGGCCTGAACCCGACCGACTGGAAGCACCGGGCCGCGGGCCTCTTCCTCGGCGAACCGCCGTTCGTGCTGGGCTGGGACGTGGCGGGCACCGTGGAGGCGGTCGGCCTGGGCGTCACGCTGTTCGCCCCGGGCGACGAGGTGTTCGGCATGCTGCCCTACCCGTACGGGGTCGGCTCGCACGCCGAGTACGCGGTCGGCCCGGCCCGGGCGTTCGTCCGCCGCCCCGCCTCGCTGGACGTGGTGCAGGCGGGCGCGCTGCCGCTGGCCGCGCTGACGGCCTGGCAGGCGCTGGCGGACACCGCGCAGGTCCGGGCCGGGGACCGGGTGCTGGTGCACGCCGCGGCCGGTGGGGTCGGGCACCTGGCGGTGCAGATCGCCAAGGCCCGCGGCGCGCACGTGATCGGGACGGCCAGCGCGGCCAAGCACGACTTCCTGCGCCGGATCGGGGTGGACGAGCCGGTCGACTACCGGGCGGTCGACTTCGCCGAGGCGGTGCGCGACGTGGACGTGGTGCTGGACACCATCGGCGGCGAGTACCAGCTGCGCTCGCTGCGCACGCTGCGCCGGGGCGGACTGCTGGTGTCGATCCTGCCGTTCCCGGTCGAGGGCCTGGCCGAGGAGGCGGCCCGGCTCGGGGTGCGCACCTCGATGCTGCTGGTGGAGGCCGACCACGCGGGCATGACCGCGGTCGCGGACCTCGCGGAGCGCGGCCTGCTGCGGGCCGAGATCGCCGGGACGTTCCCGCTGGCGGAGGCCGCGAAGGCGCACGAGGTGGGCGACAGCGGCCGGGTGGCGGGCAAGCTGGTGCTGCTCGGCGACTGAGCCGCCGGACCGTCAGTGCGCGTCCAGCTCCTGGAGGTGCCCCAGGGCGAGGTCGAGCAGGTCGGCGAGGTCCTCCCGGCCGCCGCGGTCGGCCCAGTACAGGGAGGTCTCGGTGAGCGCGGCGGAGATCGCGGCGGCGGTGATCCGCACCTCGAGGGTGGGGGCGTCCAGGCCGGCCCGCTCGGTGAGCAGGTCGAGCAGCATGCCGCGCGGCTGGCCGGCGCCCTCCAGCATCCGGACCCGGACGGAGGGGACGGAGGCGGCCAGCCGCATCCGCTCGTACAGCTCGGCGCGCTCCTGCTCGCTGAGCATCCGGCGGACCAGCCCGACCAGCACCGCGCGGGCGGAGGTCAGGAAGGGCTCGTCCGCCGGGCGGGCCCGGATCGCCTCGGCCATCAGCGGGTCGTACTCGTCGGTGAGCAGCAGGTCCTCCTTGGTCGGGAAGTACCGGAAGAAGGTGGACGGGGAGACCTCCGCCGCGGCCGCGATCTGGTCGACGGTGGTGGCCTCCCAGCCCTGCTCGGCGAAGAGCCGCATGGCCTCCCGGCGGAGGGTCTGCCGGGTCCTCAGCTTCTTGCGCTCGCGCAGCGACAGCGGGGCCCCGGCGAGTTCCTCCAACGAGCGGGGGGAGGGGTCGGACGGGCGGGGCCGGGCGCTGCGCGGGGTGGTCATGCCGACGATTCTCCGGGATCACCCGCCGCCGCGACCACCGGCCGCACCGGACCGCCGGGCGTCGGACCGCCGGGCACCGGGGCACCGGCCACCGGTCCGGGGCCCGGGCCGGGGGCGGCCGCCGGGTCGGTGCCGGGCATCCGGGCCGTGACCAGGACGGCGGAGAGCAGCGCGAGCACCCCGGCGACCAGCATCACCAGCGTCATGCCGTGCAGGTAGGCGCCGTGCGCGGACGCGGCCAGCGCCGGGTCGCCGATCCGCTCGGCGACCGCGTCGGCGGCGGTCACCGAGCCGCGGGCCAGCTGCGCGGCGGGTTCGGGCGTGCCGCCGGTGTCGAGGCGGTCGCGGTACCCGGTGGCGAGCAGGGCGCCGAAGACGGCCACGCCGACCGCGCCGCCGACCTGGCGGAGGGTCTGGACCAGGCCCGAGCCGACCCCGGCCTTGGCGGGCGGCAGCAGGAGCAGCGCGGAGGCGGTCGCGGTGATCAGCACCAGGCCGAGCCCGGCGCCGAACAGCGGCAGCCACAGCGCCGTCCAGCCGTAGCCGTCCCCGGCGGAGGTGCGGCTGCCGAGCAGCAGGGCGAGGCCGGTGAGCGCCAGCCCGGCGCCGATCACCCCGCGCGGGGCGAAGCGGCGCACCAGCCGTTCGCCGGTCCGGGAGGCGACCAGCAGGCCGCCCATCATCGGCATCAGGCGCAGCCCGCTGCCGAGCGCGTCGGTGCCCAGCACGCTCTGGAAGTAGGCGGGCAGCACGAAGAAGCCGCCGAGCAGGACGACCGAGACCAGGGTGACGGCGACGGCGCACCACCGGAACACCGGTTCGGCCAGCAGCCGGAGGTCCAGCATCGGGTGCTCCCGGTGGCGACTGCGCCGCACCAGCCAGGTCAGCGCGAGCAGCGACCCGGCCAGCGCGCCGAGCACCCGGGCGTCGCCCCAACCGAGGTCGCCGCCCTCGATGACGCCCCAGGTCAGCGCGGACAGGCCGCCGGTGGCGAGCAGTGCGGCGAGCGGGTCGAGCCGGGGCGCGGCCGGGTCGGCGGACTCGGGGAGCAGCAGCAGGCAGGCGACGGTGCCGAGCAGCACCAGCGGGACGTTGACCAGGAAGATCGACCCCCACCAGTAGTGGCGCAGCAGCAGCCCGCCGACGATCGGGCCGAGCGGGACGCCGATCGCGGTCATGGTGGTCAGCAGGGCGGTGGCGCGGCGCTGTTCGGCGGGCGGGAAGACGGCCGGGACGACCGCCATCGACATCGGCATCACGAACGCGGCGGCCAGGCCCATCACCGTCCGGGCGGCGATCAGCGACCCGGGCCCGGAGGCGAGCGTGCCGAGCAGCGAGGCGGCGCCGAACAGGGCGAGCCCGAGCACCAGGGTGCGGCGGCGGCCGAACCTGTCGCCGAGCAGCCCGGCGGGCAGCAGGGCGGCGGCGAACACCACCGTGTAGGCGTCGACGATCCACTGCTGCTGCCCGGTGCCGACCTCCAACTGCCGGGCCAGGTCGGGCAGGGCGACGTTCAGCACGGTGGTGTCGAAGCCGATGACGAGCACGCTGAGCGCGACCGCCACCAGGGCGATCCAGCGGCGCGGGCCGGGCGGCGGTGCTTGGGGCGCGGGCATGCGGAGCCTCCATCCGGTAGTTTCTCTCAAATGAGAGTAACTATCAAAAGATGGCTGCCGTCAAGCGAAGAGCCCCCTGCGGGATTCCTGCCTCTGTTGTTGATGCGCTGTTGATCCCCCGTTCTCCCGCGGAGCGTGCTGAACATGTCACTGTAGGTGGGGAGTTCCCTGACGGTGTGTCAGGAGACCGGTCGGCCGGCGGGAGGTTTGCCGATGGAGTACGGTGCGGCGCGGTTCTGGAGCGGCGTGGTCGGTGTGCTGGCCGCGCTGGCCGTCATAGCCGGGTACCTGGCCGGCGGCGCCCGCCTGGTCTGGGTGGTCTCCGCGGTCGAGGTGCTGGCGGTGATGGCCTGGGTCGGCCACCGCTTCCGCGGCCGGGCCCACCAGCGCGCGGCAGGCGAAGGGCCCGACGCGGCGCACTGCGAGCGCTGCCGTCGGGCCCGGGAGCGGCTGGAGACCAGGGTCCAGCCGGTCCGCCGCTGAGGGGGGTCAGGCGGTGGCGGCGTACGCCACCAGCGAGACCCCCACGTACTGCACGATGAACGCGCCCAGGGTGAGGGCGTGGAACACCTCGTGGAAGCCGAACCAGCGCGGTGACGGGTTCGGGCGCTTGAGGCCGTAGACCACGCCGCCGACGGTGTAGAGCACGCCGCCGACGACGATCAGCGTCACCACGGCGGGGCCGCCCCTGTGCAGGAAGTCCGGCAGGAAGAACACCGCCGCCCAGCCGAGGGCCACGTAGCACGGGGTGTAGAGCCAGCGCGGTGCGCCGACCCAGAACACCCGGAAGGCGATCCCGGCCAGCGCCCCGCCCCACACCAGCCACAGCAGCACCTGCTGCCGCGCGCCGTCCAGCAGCAGGATGGTGAACGGGGTGTACGTCCCGGCGATGATCAGGAAGATGTTGGCGTGGTCGAGCCGGCGCAGCACCGCCTCGCCGCGCGGGCCCCAGGTGAAGCGGTGGTACACCGCGCTCACCCCGAACAGCATCCAGGCGCTCACCGAGTAGACGACGCAGGCGACCCGCGCCGCCGTCGAGTCGGCCAGGCAGATCAACACGATTCCGGCGGCCAGGGCGGCCGGGAACATCCCGGCATGCAGCCAGCCGCGCCACTTGGGCTTCATGAGCTCCAGCGCTTCCGCGGTCATGGGCAGCATCTTACGGAACCGTAGGTTACTGGCGCGTAAGGAAGTGGTCATCCTCACTCTTGTACGCGGAGTACAAGTCGACCTGCGTGATCAAGGTCTCTCCGGGGCATGCGCAGAGCATCACGGAGCCACCTAACCGGACACTCTGGAGTAAAGATCTCGCCAATGACGCCAAATGGCAGAAGAAGGAGTGCCGAACCGGGTCTACCGTGTAACCACCCTCAACCCCCGCGAAGCCGTCTCCTGGCCGAGATGGTGTGAAACGGAGCGATCGTGCCGCCTCAGATCTCTGCGCTCGCCGAGTCCGCGCCCACCCGCCACCAGCGCCTGGTGGACTGGGTCAACGAGATTGCCGACCTCACCCAGCCGGACCGCGTCGTCTGGTGCGACGGCTCGGAGGAGGAGTACCACCGCCTCGCCGAGCAGCTCGTCGCCCAGGGCACCTTCACCAAGCTCGACGAGACCAAGCGACCCAACTCCTACTACGCGGCCTCCGACCCGTCCGACGTCGCCCGCGTCGAGGACCGCACCTTCATCTGCTCCGAGCGCGAGCAGGACGCCGGCCCGACCAACCACTGGAAGGCCCCCGCCGAGATGCGCGAGGTCTTCCAGGGCGAGGACGGCCTGTTCCGCGGCGCGATGCGCGGCCGCACCATGTACGTGGTGCCGTTCTCGATGGGCCCGGTCGGCTCC
Source organism: Kitasatospora phosalacinea (assembly GCF_030268885.1). Taxonomy (GTDB): domain Bacteria; phylum Actinomycetota; class Actinomycetes; order Streptomycetales; family Streptomycetaceae; genus Kitasatospora; species Kitasatospora phosalacinea_C. Next base: position 13,827 of record NZ_BSSA01000036.1, on the reverse strand, counting down.
CCGCTGGCCGCGTACGGCGTCGAGGTCACCGACTCCGCGTACGTCGCCGTCTCGATGCGCGTGATGACCCGGATGGGGCAGGCCGTGCTCGACCAGCTCGGCGAGGACGGCGAGTTCGTCAAGGCCGTGCACACCGTGGGCGCCCCGCTCGCCGAGGGCCAGGACGACGTGCCGTGGCCGTGCAACAGCACCAAGTACATCTCGCACTTCCCGGAGACCCGGGAGATCTGGTCCTACGGTTCCGGCTACGGCGGCAACGCCCTGCTCGGCAAGAAGTGCTACGCGCTGCGGATCGCCTCCACCATGGCCCGCGACGAGGGCTGGCTGGCCGAGCACATGCTGATCCTCAAGCTCACCCCGCCCTCCGGCGAGGTCAAGTACGTCGCCGCCGCGTTCCCGTCCGCCTGCGGCAAGACCAACCTGGCGATGCTCCAGCCGACCATCCCGGGCTGGAAGGTGGAGACCATCGGCGACGACATCGCCTGGATGCGGTTCGGCGCCGACGGCCGGCTCTACGCGATCAACCCGGAGGCGGGCTTCTTCGGCGTCGCCCCCGGCACCGGCGAGGACACCAACGCCAACGCGATCAGGACCCTCTGGGGCAACACCGTCTTCACCAACGTCGCGCTCACCGACGACGGCGACGTGTGGTGGGAGGGCCTGACCGAGGAGCCGCCCGCGCACCTCACCGACTGGCGCGGCAACGACTGGACGCCGGACTCCGGCACCCCCGCCGCCCACCCGAACGCGCGCTTCGCCGTCCCCGCCGCGCAGTGCCCGACCATCGCCGCGGAGTGGGAGGACCCGGCGGGCGTGCCGATCTCGGCGATCCTGTTCGGCGGCCGCCGGGCCACCGCCGTCCCGCTGGTCACCGAGTCCTTCGACTGGCAGCACGGCGTCTTCCTCGGCGCCAACATCGCCTCCGAGAAGACCGCCGCCGCCGAGGGCACCGTCGGCGAGCTGCGCCGCGACCCGTTCGCGATGCTGCCGTTCTGCGGCTACAACATGGGCGACTACTTCGCGCACTGGCTGAAGGTCGGCGCCGCGGCGGACGCCGAGAAGCTGCCGAAGATCTACTACGTCAACTGGTTCCGGAAGAACGCCGACGGCCGGTTCGTGTGGCCCGGCTACGGCGAGAACAGCCGCGTCCTGAAGTGGATCGTCGAGCGCCTGGAGGGCACCGCGGGGGGCGTCGAGACGCCGATCGGCGTGCTGCCCGAGGTCGACGGCTTCGACCTGGACGGGCTGGAGATCAGCGACGCCGACCGGGAGCTGCTGTTCACGGTCGACCGGGAGATCTGGAAGCAGGAGGCCGCGCTCGTCCCGGCCCACCTGGAGCTGTTCGGCGAGCACACCCCGAGCGAGCTGTGGGACGAGTACCGGGCGCTGGTCAAGCGGCTCGGCGACTGACCCGCCGAGGCCGGTGAGGGCCCGGCGAAACGTTCGCCCCGCACCCCGGGAGGGGTGCGGGGCGTCGCCGTGCGCGCGGCCGGGGCCGCTACGGCTGGGAGTACCCGGACAGGAAGTCGCCGATCCGGGTGACCGCGTCCGTGATGTCCTCCGGGTGCGGCAGGGTGACCAGCCGGAAGTGGTCCGGGTCGGGCCAGTTGAAGCCGGTGCCCTGGACGATCAGGATCCGCTGGGCGCGCAGCAGGTCCAGGACCATCTGCGCGTCGTCCTTGATCTTGTAGACCTGCGGGTCGAGCCGCGGGAAGGCGTACAGCGCGCCCTTGGGCTTGACGCAGGAGACGCCGGGGATCTCGTTCAGCAGCTTGTACGCGGCGTCCCGGGAGGCGAGCAGCCGGCCGCCGGGCAGCACGAGGTCCCGGATGGACTGCCGTCCGCCGAGCGCCGCGGCGACCGCGTGCTGGGCGGGCATGTTGGCGCACAGCCGCATCGAGGCGAGCACGTTGAGGCCCTCGATGTAGGAGCGGGCCCGGTGCCGGTCGCCGGAGAGCACCATCCAGCCGGAGCGGAAGCCCGCCACCCGGTAGGACTTGGACATGCCGTTGAAGGTCACGCAGAACAGGTCGGGCGCCAGGGTGGCCAGCGGGGTGTGCTCCACCCCGTCGTAGAGGATCTTGTCGTAGATCTCGTCCGCGTAGACCACCAGCCTGTGCCGGCGGGCGAGGTCGACCAGGCCCTCCAGCAGCTCCTTCGGGTACACCGCGCCGGTCGGGTTGTTCGGGTTGATCACCACGATCGCCCGGGTGCGGTCGGTGATCTTCGCCGCGATGTCCGCCAGGTCCGGGTACCACTCGGACTGCTCGTCGCAGCGGTAGTGCACCGCGGTGCCGCCGGCCAGCGAGACCGAGGCCGTCCACAGCGGGTAGTCGGGCGCCGGGACGAGCACCTCGTCGCCGTCGTCGAGCAGGGCGGTCATGGCGAGCTGGATCAGCTCGGAGACGCCGTTGCCGAGGTACACGTCGTCGACGGTCAGGCCGTGCAGGCCGCGCTCCTCGTAGTGCATGACCACGGCGCGGCGCGCCGAGAGCAGGCCCTTCGAATCGCCGTAGCCGTGCGCGGAGTTGAGGTTGCGGAGGATGTCCTGGAGGATCTCTGGCGGCGCCTCGAAGCCGAACGCGGCGGGGTTGCCGGTGTTGAGCTTCAGGATGCGGTGGCCCTGGTCCTCCAGCCGCATCGCCTCGTCGAGCACCGGGCCGCGGATGTCGTAGCAGACATTGGCGAGCTTGCTGGACTGGATGACCTGCATACCCGCCTACTTTACGGGCGCGTTACGCCGATCACCGAGTGCTGTTCGCCACCTGGACACGGACGGGCGAACCGCCCCGGGCGGTAGGGTCGCGGCGGACCGTCAGGGGAGGGGCCGGATGCTCGCAGCAGTGGTCGGAGCCGCACTCGGGCTGTGCGCGGGGGTGCCGCTGCGGGCGGCCGCCACCCGGTACGCGGTGCCGCCCGGCGAACCCTGGCGCGACTGCCTGCCCACCCCGTACGGCCGCTGCCCGCGGCACGGCGAGCCGCGCGTCGGCCCGCCGCCGCTGACCGTCGAGGCCGCCGCCGCCGCGCTCGGCGCGGTGCTGGCCGCCTGGGCACCGGGCCGCTGGCTGCCGCTGCTGGTCTGGCTGGCCCTGTTCGGCACCGTGCTGGCCTTCGTGGACGCCGCGGTCAAGCGGCTGCCGGACGCCCTCACCCGGCCGCTGTTCCTCGGCACCGCCGTGCTGGTGCCGCTCACCGACCACGACCCGGCGGTGTGGCTGCGCTGCGCGCTGGCCGCGGGCGCCCTCGGGCTGCTCTACCTGCTGATGGCGCTGCTGGCCCCAATGGGCCTGGGCGACGCCAAGCTGGCACCGAGCCTGGGCGCGGTCCTCGGGCTGGCGGGCTGGCGGGCGGTGTACGCGGGACTCCTCTACACCTGGCTGCTCGCCGCCCTGTGGGCGGTGGCGCTGCTGGCGCTGCGCCGGGCCGGGCGGCGCAGCGAGCTGGCGCTCGGCCCGGCGATGCTGCTGGGCACCCTGGCGGCGGTGCTGGCGGCGGTCGGCGGCTGACCGGTCGGCACGCCAACTCCCTTGTCCTCCAAGGGAAACAGCCTCCACCATCGAGTCATGACACCGGATCCCGACCCCCGGCCGCCGCAGGACCCTCCCGCCACCGACCGGCCCCGCTCCCGGGCCTGGGAGGTGTGCCTGTACGCCGTGGTGGTCTTCTGGTCCCTCGCCCTGTCCTGGGCCGGGGCCGGCGGCAAGACGGTCTCCGCCTTCCAGCTCGTCGAGCGCGCCGACGAGATCAGGACCGGTGCCCTGAGCCACGCGGTGACGGCCCTGCGGGTCGTGCAGTGGTCCGGCGGCGCGCTGGCCGTCCTGTCGCTGGTGCGGGCGTGCGCGCCGAGCGTCCGGCTGGCCGGGGCGGCGCTGCTGGCGGCGACCTGCACGTTCGGGGGCGTCGCGGTGGCCGTGGCGGAACTGCACCGGAGCCTGCAGGCGCTGCCGGCCACGGCCAGCGCGTCCCTGGACTACGGCGCGCTGGTCGCCGCGGTGGCCGGCCTGATGGCCCTGGTGCGCGCCGCGGGCGACCTGGAGCGGCAGCGCGCCGCGGGCTGACCGGCCCGGGAACGGGCGGGGCCCGCCGTACCCCAGCGGTACGGCGGGCCCCTGTGCGTGCACCTACCCCACCCTCAAGGAGCGGCGCACTGGTTCCGGTTACGGCATGGCGTGCGCGAAGGCGCCGACGTTGGTGGAGAAGTCGTTGCCGTTGTTGGCGTCCCAGTTGGTCGACCAGGTCATCGCGCCGCGGATGGTCGGCCACTTGGCCGGCGGGACGAAGCTGCCGCAGTGGTTGCCGGTGGCCAGGCAGTCCAGCGCGTTGTTCACCACGGTGGAGTTGACGTAGCCGCCGCCCGCCGCCTTGGTCGAGGCCGGGACGCCGATGCCGACCTGGTCCGGGCGCAGGCCGCCCTGGATGTGGGTGCAGACCTGCGCGGTGATGAAGTCGATGGTGCCCTGGGTGTACACCTTGCCGTCGCAGCCGTTCATGCCGCCCGAGTTGTAGAACTGGGTGTTGACGACGGTCAGGATGTCCTTGGTGTTCAGCGCGAGCTGGAAGTACGCACCGGCGGTGGAGTACATGCCGATGGTCTCGGGCGCCATGGTCAGGACGAAGCCGGAGCCGACCTTGGACTGCAGGGTGTGCAGCGCCTGCGACATGTAGGTCGGGTCGACGCCGTTCTCCAGGTCGACGTCGATGCCGTCGAAGCCGTACTGCTGGATCAGGGCGTACGCCGAGTTGGCGAAGTTGGTCGCGGCGGTGGCGTTGCCGACCGAGATGGCGCCGTTCTGGCCGCCGATGGAGAGGACGACCTTCTTGCCGGCCGCGTGCTTGGCGGCGATGTCGGCCTTGAAGTCGGCGTCGGTGTAGCCGCCGAGCTTGGTGGCCAGCGCCGGGTCCAGGGTGAAGGAGATCGCGCCCTGGGTGGTGGTCGCGTCGGCGAAGGAGACCGCGATGATGTCGTACGCGGACTGCACGTCGCGCAGCTTCTGCACGGTCGAGCCGTTGTCGAAGTTCTGCCAGTAGCCGGTCAGGACGTGCTTCGGCAGGCCGGTGTTCGGCGGGGTGGTGGTGGTCGCCGAGGAGGACGGGCTGGGCGAGGAGGACGCCGAGGCCGACGGGGAGGCGCTCTTGGTCGGCGAGGCGGAGGCCGAGGGGGAGGCGCTCCTGGTCGGCGAGGCGGAGGCCGACGGGGAGGCCGAGGTGGCGGAGGCCGACGGGGTCGGGGAGGCGGTGCCGCCCGGGCCGATCAGCTGGACGTCGTCCGCGTAGTAGGTGGGCTGGCCGTACCAGCCGTGCACGTACAGCGTGACGCTGGTGGTGCCGGCGCCGGTGGTGAAGGTGGTGTTCAGCTGGTTCCAGGCGCTCTGCGCGGACCAGGTGGACGGGTCGGTGCCGCCGGTGCCGCGGGCGCCCAGGTAGACGTACTGGCCCTGGACCCAGCCGTTCAGCGTGTAGGACGTGTTGGGGAGGACCGAGACGGTCTGGGTGCACTCCGCGGTGTCGGAGGCGCCGGGGGTGGCGGCCAGCGCGCCGGTGCCCGAGTGCACCGGGGTGGCGACCGCGGAGGTGGTGCCGACGCAGTTCCAGCCGGACAGGCCGGACTCGAAGCCGCCGTTGTTGACCAGGTTGCCGACCGCGGCGTTCGCGCCGCCGGCCGACAGGGCGAGGCCGGTGCCCGCCAGCGCCAGCGCGGTCGCGGTGGCGAGGACGGCCGGGATCTTGTTGCGGCGCCGGTGGGACGGCTGCTGCAGGGTACGGGCCATGACAGGCTCCAGTGCAGGAGAGTGGGGGTGTGGGTGTGGGGAGGCACGCCGGGAAGGTCGGGGAGAGCCGCCGCGGTGGGGGTCGCGGCGGCTCCGCTGTGGGGGAGGGTCCGCTGTGGTGCTGCCCACACGCTGGACTAGACCAATGGCAAGCGTCAAGACCCGGAATCCGGTTTAGGGGCGGTTTAAGGAATCGGATACCGTTCCGTAGCTTGTCCCGTGCGCGCACTGTGACAAGACCGGTACCTGCGGTTTTGCCGCGCGCAAACCCGGGCGGAGTAGGCTGCCGCAGGGATTTCGCACCCGGAGCAATCAGTACGGAGAGGCCGTTCACGATGGGTCTGCGCGATGTGGTGGAACGGACGCCGGGGTTGCGCACCCTGCTGGACAGGGCCTACCGGCTCTACGGCCGCCGGGTCGAGGTGCACCTGGCCAACACCCCGCACCACATCGGCGTGATCCTGGACGGCAACCGGCGCTGGGCCAAGGCCACCGGCGGCACCACCGCGTACGGCCACCAGCGCGGCGCCGACAAGATCGGCGAGTTCCTGGGCTGGTGCGCGGAGACCGACGTCCGGGTGGTCACCCTGTGGATGCTCTCCACCGACAACCTGGCCCGCCCCGCCGAGGAGCTCGTCCCGCTGCTCGGCATCATCGAGGACACCGTGCAGGGCCTGGTCGAGGCGGGCCGCTGGAAGGTCCACCCGGTGGGCGCCCTCGACCTGCTGCCCGCCCGGACCGCCGAACTGCTCAAGCGCGCCGCCCAGGACACCGCGCACGTCGACGGCCTGACCGTCAACGTCGCGATCGGGTACGGCGGCCGCCAGGAGATCGCCGACGCCGTCCGCTCGCTGCTGCAGGAGCACGCCGGCCGCGGCACCTCGATCGAGGAGCTGGCCGAGGTCCTCGACGTCGAGCACATCGCCGAGCACCTGTACACCAAGGGCCAGCCCGACCCGGACCTGGTGATCCGCACCTCCGGCGAGCAGCGGTTGTCCGGTTTCCTGCTCTGGCAGTCCGCGCACAGCGAGTTCTACTTCTGCGAGGCGTACTGGCCGGCCTTCCGGAAGGTCGACTTCCTCCGCGCGCTGCGCGACTACCAGCAGCGCAACCGGCGGATGGGGCGCTGACCGCGGGTCAGGTCCACCTACCCCTGGGACGGGTGGGAAAACGTTCACCGGTTGTGATCCCGCCGTTCGCTCCGGCACGAATGCGGGGCCCCTCGCCTGGGAACACTCCCCTCAGACCGTCCCCCCGGCCAGCGGGGCCGCGGGGACCGGTGGGCCGCGGGTGACGTCGGGTCACCCGCTCTGGAGGGCTAGTGGTCAGTTCCAAGAGCCGCCGGACACCTGACCGGCGCACGTACGTCCTCGACACCAGCGTGCTCCTGGCCGACCCCCTCGCGATGACGCGCTTCGAGGAGCACGAAGTGGTCCTCCCGGTCGTCGTGGTGACGGAGTTGGAGGCCAAGCGGCACCATCCGGAGCTGGGCTACTTCGCCCGTCAGGCGCTGCGGATGCTGGACGACTACCGCGTCCGGCACGGCCGGCTGGACGAGCCGATCCCGGTCGGCGAGCTCGGCGGCACCATCCGGGTCGAACTGAACCACTCCGACACCTCGATCCTCCCGGCCGGCTACCGGGTCGGCGGCGGCGAGGCGGACACCCGGATCCTCGCGGTCGCCCGCAACCTGCAGGCCGAGGGCTACGACGTCACCGTGGTCTCCAAGGACCTGCCGCTGCGGATCAAGGCGAGCTCGGTCGGCCTGCTGGCCGAGGAGTACCGGGCCGAGCTGGCGATCACCTCCGGCTGGACGGGCATGACCGAACTGCACGTCCCCGCCGACCAGGTGGACCAGCTGTTCGCCGGCCAGGAGCACGCCCTGCAGATCGAGGGCGCCGAGCAGCTCCCCGTGCACACCGGCCTGGTGCTGCACTCCGAGCGCGGCCGGGCGCTGGGCCGGGTGGCCCCCGACGGCCGGGTGCAGCTGGTGCGCGGCGACCGCGAGGCGTTCGGCCTGCGCGGCCGCAGCGCCGAGCAGCGGATCGCCCTCGACCTGCTGCTCGACCCGGAGATCGGCATCATCTCGATGGGCGGCCGGGCCGGCACCGGCAAGTCCGCGCTCGCCCTGTGCGCCGGCCTGGAGGCCGTCCTGGAGCGCCGCCAGCACCGCAAGGTGATGGTGTTCCGCCCGCTGTACGCGGTCGGCGGCCAGGAGCTCGGCTACCTGCCCGGCAGCGAGGCCGAGAAGATGGGCCCGTGGGCCCAGGCGGTCTTCGACACCCTCTCCGCCGTCACCACGCCCGACGTGATCGAGGAGGTCATCTCCCGCGGCATGCTGGAGGTCCTGCCGCTCACCCACATCCGCGGCCGCTCGCTGCACGACGCCTTCGTGATCGTGGACGAGGCCCAGTCGCTGGAGCGCAACGTGCTGCTCACGGTGCTCTCCCGGATCGGCCAGAACTCCCGCGTGGTCCTCACCCACGACGTCGCCCAGCGCGACAACCTGCGGGTCGGCCGGTACGACGGGGTGGTCGCCGTGGTCGAGAAGCTGAAGGGCCACCCGCTGTTCGCCCACGTCACCCTCACGCGCTCGGAGCGCTCGCCGATCGCCGCCCTGGTGACCGAGATGCTGGAGGACATCCAGCCCTAGGCATAACCGGACACAACGGGGCAAAGGGGCCTGACGCATAGCGTCAGGCCCCTGCGCTGTCAGTCGAACTGACGTCCCCTCGGCGGCCTCCGGGCCAAAGCCGCAGGTCGAAAAGTTTGTGAGATCCGCCACGGCACAGGGAATTGCGTAGACACGTCCGCGTGCGGCATGGTGAGGGTTCTGTCAGGCCCCGCGTACGGCAATGCACGCCCGGCAACTCCGGTCGGCGGGCGCACAACTGAACACCGCAGAGCCGTACGCCGCTCGTTCCAGCCGCAGTTCCCGGACGCCGTCCGGGTGGCGGCGAGCCCGCGCCTCCCGTGACCAGCGTTCGACGGAGGCCAGTGCCAGGGGCAGATACGCGCCCGTACGGTCACAGGACGGGCGACGCTGGAAGGAAACCATGTGACTCGGATCTCGGTCCGGGGAGTCGCTGTCGCCTCCGCCACCGCGGTGACCGCCGTCGGTGCCGTCGTGGGTGCGGCCTCTGGCAGTGAGGGCAAGGCCGACGTCCAGACGGTCGATGTCGCGAGCGCCACGCTGCTCGCCGACGCTCCCACCGGCACGCAGGCCCAGAACGTCAGCGACGGCATCGGCCGTCAGGCCGACGCCCAGCAGGTCTCCGCCGACGCCGCCGCCAAGAAGGCCGCCGAGGAGGCCGCCCGGCAGAAGGCCGCGGCCGACGCCCAGGCCAAGGCCGACGCGGAGAAGGCGGCCAAGGCGGCCGAGGAGAAGCGCGCCAAGGAGGAGGCCAACCGCGCCGCCGCCCGCAGCGTGCTGGCCACCGTCAGCCCCGGCTCCGTCCAGGACATGGCGCTCCAGATCATCGGCGACGCCAACCAGTTCCAGTGCTTCAGCCAGATCGTGAAGCGCGAGAGCGGTTGGGACTACACCGCCACCAACGCCTCCTCCGGCGCCTACGGCCTGGTGCAGGCGCTGCCCGGCTCCAAGATGGCCTCGGCCGGAGCGGACTGGCGCACCAACCCCGCGACCCAGATCAAGTGGGGCCTCAGCTACATGAACAGCCGCTACGGCAGCCCCTGCGGCGCCTGGTCGTTCTGGCAGGCCCACAGCTGGTACTAGGCCCGCCGGCCGCGCACCGGAGCGTCGAAGCACCGAAGGGCCCGCCCCCCGCTCTCCCGCGGGGCGCGGGCCCTTCGTGCTGCCGCCGCGAGGCAGCGGCCACGGCGCGGGCCGCCCCGCCCCGGCGGCGCTGACCAGTGCGCCGCGGGCGGTGACGGCTCGGTGCGGACGCGGGGGAACGGAGCGGGTCCTGGTTCCTCCGCTCCCGGCCGGTCCGCCGACAGAAGGTCCGTTCTGCTCAGACCCCTTCCCCTCGCCCCCCGAACGAAACCTCCGGAAAGCTGGTGATTTGCCGGATTGTCCCGGCCGTTCGCCGAGAGACCCCCGAGACCGGGCGCCCCGTCGGCGGGTAGCGTTCCTCACCGACGGCCGCGCGATCCGCGGCCCCGAGCAGACGGCACGGGCAGACGACGCGGGGGGAGACCGGCAGTGACGGAAGAGACGGGCGGCGGCCGCTGGCGCGGCCTCGCCAAGATAGGGGCGGTCGCCGCCGGACTGTTCGCCGCGGCCGAACGCCGCCGCCGCGCGGCCATCTCCGCCGAGGCGCACGTCCTGGCCAACGAACAGGCCGTCGAACTCGCCGCCGAACTGGCCGCCCTGCGCACCGCCGAGCAGACGGCCCGTCAACTCGCCGAGCGCGTCGGCGGACCGGCGGACGCACCAGCCGCACCACCGGAAGGAGGGGCCGTGCGCACCGACGACACCGTACCCGCCCCGCGCGCCCCCGAGCACGACCTGCCGCTCGGCACCCCCGAGCACCCGCTCCCCAGCGCTCCGCTCGGCCGCCCCGCCAACCCCGTCGACGCCGTCCCCTGGACCCTGCGGGTCGCCGCCGAGTCCACCTGGCGGCTGCTGCTGATCGGGGTCGCCCTCTACGTGGTCCTCCAGGTCGTCGACACCCTGAAACTGGTCGCCTTCGCCGCCGTCGCCGCCCTGCTGATCTCCGCGCTGCTCGAACCCACCGTCTCCTGGCTGCGCCGCCACGGCGTGCCCCGCTCGGTCGCCGCCGTCGTCACCTTCCTGGCCGGACTGGCCAGCATCGCCCTGGTCGGCTGGTTCGTGTTCTGGCAGGTCTCCAGCAACCTCGACCCGGTCACCGTCCAGGTCCAGCGCGGCGTCCGGCAGTTGCGCGACTGGCTGCTCACCGGGCCGTTCCACCTCACCCCGGACCAGCTCAACAACTTCACCAACCAGATCACCACCGCCATCGGCAAGAACTCCGAGGAACTCACCTCGGCCGGCTTCACCGGCGTCACCATCGCCGTCGAACTGCTCACCGGCGTGGTGCTCACCGCCTTCACCACCTTCTTCCTGCTCTACGACGGCGCCCGGATCTGGAGCTGGGTGCTGCGCGGACTGCCCCGGCACTCCCGCTACGCGATGGCCGGCGCGGGCCCCAAGGCCTGGGCCACCCTCACCGCGTACGTCCGCGGCACCGTCACCGTGGCCTTCATCGACGCGCTCTGCATCGGCATCGGGCTGTTCATGCTCGGCGTGCCGATGGCCATCCCGCTCGCGGTGATCATCTTCCTCGGTGCCTTCGTGCCGCTGGTCGGCGCCCTGGTCACCGGCACCATCGCGGTGCTGATCGCGGTCGTCACGGTCGGCCCGGCGAAGGCACTGATCGCCCTCGCCATCCTGATCGGCGTCCAGCAGTTGGAGGGCCACATCCTCCAGCCCCTCATCCTCGGCCGCGCCGTCCGGGTCCACCCGCTCGCCGTGGTGCTCGGCGTCGCCGCGGGCTCCATCCTCGGCGGCATCCCCGGCGCGATCGTCGCCGTCCCGCTGATCGCCGTCACCAACACCGTCACCGGCCACCTCCGCCAGCGCAACGCGGCGGGCCAGGAGGTCTTCCAGGCCATCGAGGCCGCCCGGAAGCAGTAGCGCCCCCGTCGGGGGCGCGGGCACCTGCGCGAGCAACCACGCGCGAACGGCACGGTCCGCCCGAGGAGGGAACCCCCTCCCGGGGCGGACCGTGCCGTTCGGCGTGTTCGGCGTGCTCAGCGAGGAAGCTGCGCCTCCGCGTCCAGCACCGCGGCGACGGCCTGGACGGTCGCGGCGATCTTCACCGCGGCCTGGATCACCTCGCGCTCGACGCCCGCCTTGCGCAGCACGCCCTCGTGCGAGTCGAGGCACTGGCCGCAGCCGTTGATCGCCGAGACGGCGAAGGACCACAGCTCGAAGTCGACCTTGTCGACGCCCGGGTTGCCGATGATGTTCATCCGCAGACCGGCCCGCATCGTCCCGTACTCCTTGTCGGAGAGCAGGTGCAGCGTCCGGTAGTAGACGTTGTTCATCGCCATGATCGCGGCCGCGCCCTTGGCGGCCTCGTAGGCCTCGGGCTTCAGGTTGGCCTTGGCCTCGGGCTCCAGCTCGCGCAGCACGATCGGGGAGCGGGTGGCCATCGCGCAGGCGAGGACGGTGCCCCAGAGCTGCTGCTCGGGCAGGTCGGAGTTGCCGATCACCGAGCCGAGGTTGAGCTTGAGGTCCTTGGCGTAGTCCGGCAGGGCGGCCTTGAGTTCGTCGAGCGCCATCGGTCAGCCGGCCAGCAGGGACTGGGCGTCGAGGGTGTCCTCGCCCTTGTTCCAGTTGCACGGGCACAGCTCGTCGGTCTGCAGGGCGTCGAGGACCCGCAGCACCTCCTTGGGGTTCCGGCCGACGGAGCCGGCGGTCACCATGACGAACTGGATCTCGTTGTTCGGGTCGACGATGAACACCGCGCGCTGGGCGGTGCCGTCCGCACCCTCGACGCCGCAGGCCCGCATCAGGTCGTGCTTGACGTCGGCGAGCATCGGGAAGGGCAGGTCGCGCAGGTCCTTGTGGTCCTTGCGCCAGGCGTGGTGGACGTACTCGGAGTCGCCGGAGACGCCGAGGATCTGGGCGTCGCGGTCGGCGAACTCCTCGTTCAGCTTGCCGAAGGCGGCGATCTCGGTCGGGCAGACGAACGTGAAGTCCATCGGCCAGAAGAACACGACACGCCACTTGCCCTCGTAGGACTTGTGGTTGATCTCGGCGAAGGCGTTGGCGGCGTCGAGGTCCACGCAGGCGTTGAGTTCGTACTCGGGGAACTTGTCACCGATCGTCAGCACGTTCGCTTCTCCAAGGTTTGGGACGAGGGTTGTCCGGATTGCGGACATTTCCCAGCCTCGCACATCACCACTGATCAGTGAAATCGGTTCTGCCGCGATCCGCGATAGGCAAGTCCGATCAGTGCGGCAGACTGGAACGGAGCACCCCGTCCACCGGCAGGAAGCACCGCCCCGTGAAGCCCAGCGCGCCCCGCACCCCCACCGTCTCCCAGCTGCGGGCCTTCGCCGCGGTCGCCGAGCACCGGCACTTCCGGGACGCCGCGGCCGCGATCGGCACCAGCCAGTCCGCGCTGTCCGGGGCGGTCGCCGCGCTGGAGGAGTCGCTCGGCGCGCAGCTCGTCGAGCGCACCACCCGCCGGGTCGTGATCACCCCGCTCGGGGAGCGGATCGCCGAGCACTCCCGCCGGGTGCTCTCCGCGCTGCACGCGCTCACCGAGGAGGCCGAGGCCGCCCGCCGCCCGTTCACCGGGCCGCTGCACCTCGGGGTGATCCCCACCGTCGCACCGTACCTGCTGCCCACCGTGCTGCGGCTGGTCCGCGACGCCTACCCCGACCTCGAACTGCACGTCCACGAGGAGCGCACCCCCTCGCTGCTCGGCGGCCTGGCCGACGGGCGGCTCGACCTGCTCCTGCTCGCGCTGCCCGCGGGCGGGGCGCTGCCGGTGGCCGAGATCCCGCTGTTCGACGAGGACTTCGTGCTGGTCGTGCCGCCCGGGCACGACCTCGCCGGACGGGTCGACGTCCCCCGGGACGCGCTGCTCGACCTGGACGTGCTGCTGCTGGAGGAGGGGCACTGCCTGCGCGACCAGGCGCTCGACATCTGCCGCGAGGTCGGCGCCGAACCGGCCGGCGGCAGCACCCGGGCCGCCGGGCTCTCCACCCTGGTCCAGCTGGTGGCCGGCGGCCTCGGCGTCACCCTGCTGCCCGCCACCGCCCTCGACGTCGAGACCGGACGCACCGACCGCCTCGCCGCCGTCCGCTTCGCCCACCCCGCCCCCGGCCGCCGGATCGGCCTCGCCCACCGCCCCGGCTCCGCCCGCACCGCCGAGTACACCCGCTTCGCCGCCGCCCTCCGCGAGGCCCTGCGGGACCTGCCGGTCCGGCTCGCCGCCTGAGAAAGTGTGGGGTAATTGATCAACTGCGTGGCGTGATCGCTGGGGGTGGTCGTCGCGGTCGAGATGTCCGCGATGATCGCCGCCATGTGTGTCTGCGCGTGCAAGCCGTCCTACGAGTC
>NZ_BSSA01000035.1 GCF_030268885.1 Kitasatospora phosalacinea | reverse complement strand
TCCCTAAGCCCGCTTGGCCCCCGCCTTCCCGCGGAGCGGGTCCCTACGGGCCTTCGGCCCTTCGGTTCGCCTCGCGCTTCGCGCGAGGGGGCCGCCCTTCGGGCGGCCTGGACCCGCTCCGCGTGTCCGGCACCGCGGCTTCGCCGCGGTGCGGCCCGCCGCTTCGCTCTGGGCCGGGGCGCGCCTCCGCTTCGCTTCGGCGGCCCGGTCGGCTGAGGTTTGTTCAATTCGCTGGCATGGCTTTCTGGCTGACGGAGGGGCGGCCTGCGGCCGGGCTGACTGGGGCGAGGGGTGCCCGCCGACTGCATGTCGGACCGGCCGGGGTCGACTGGTGTCGGCGGGCACCCCTCGTTCGTCTGCCCCGCCTCCGGTAGATCATGCCGCCCGTCGGACGATCAGGCAGCCTCGCACGTGCTTCACTTGTAGATGTCAGAAGATCTCGCCTGCAGGGTTGTTCCCTTCTGTTTTTTTGCGTTTCTCTGCTGGCCCGTCTGAGGCTCTGCTATTGTGCTGTTCGGTCGCTTTGAATGGGCCTTATTGTCGGCCGATATTCGCTTCGATTTTGACCCGGCCGCGTGCATCAAAACTGACTGCGAGGTTTCCCCGCGTGAGCGTGGATGCCGTTTCGAGAAGGGACGGGGATCAGGACGTGGGGACTTCCGCGGTGGTGGCGGGGCGTCAGGGACGGGCCAGGGGCACCCGGTTGAGGCCGCACCAGGAGGAGGCGGTGGAGGCAATCGTGCGGGCGCTGACGCCCCGTCCGAACCGGGCGGTCCCGGCGGGTCTGCGGGCGACGGTGCAGCTCGCCACCGGCACGGGCAAGTCCTTCGTGGGGGCGGTGGCGGCGCAGCGGTTGGCGCCGCGGGGTGTGGTGATGGTGGTGGTGCCGACGCTGGATCTGCTGACGCAGATGCACGCCTCGTGGGTGGAGGCCGGCCGGGCGGGTGAGGCGCTGGCGGTGTGCTCGCTGGTTCAGGATGAGCTGCCGGAGGGGATGCCGGGGACGACGCATCCGCTGGTTATCGGCTCGTGGATCGACCGGGCGACGGCCTCGGGCAGGCCGCTGACCTTGTACTCGACGTACGCGGCGGCGGGGTCTGTGGAGGACGCCTACGCGGCCTGGCGGGAGCGGGCGGGGCGGGAGCTGGTGCCGCTGGACCTGATGGTCTGTGACGAGGCGCACCGTTCTTCGGGGTCGGCGGAGAAGGCGTGGACGGTGGTGCACGACCAGGAGGCGATCCCGGCGGCCAGGAGGTTGTACATGACGGCGACCCCGCGGGTGTGGCAGCCGCCGAAGCGCCGTCGGCGGGATGAGGAGGAGGGCCAAGAGGTCGGCCAGGACGACGGCCAGGTGATCGAGCAGGACGGCGGCCAGGAGGTCGGCCGGGGCCGTCGCGGGGTGTGGCAGCCGCTCCCGGAGGAGCTGGCCGTTTCCATGGATGACCAGGCGGTTTACGGGCCGCAGGTGTACACGCTGGGTCTTGCGGAGGCGATCGATCGGGGTCTGCTGGCACCGTTCGAGGTGGTGGTGTTGGAGCTGCGGGATCCGGAGACGGACACCGAGGCGGCGGCCGCGCAGCCGGTGCCGTGGGGCGCGGGGGCGGGGGAGGCCGAGGACGGGTCCGAGGACCAGGTGCCGGTGAAGCGGGTCGCGGCGATGCAGGCTGGGCTGCTCAAGGTCGCCGCCGAGCACGGGCTGCAGCGCACCATCACCTTCCACCCGCGGACCCTGGAGGCCCGCTACTTCGCCGAGACGCTGAACCAGACCGCGGAGCGGTTGAGCGGCGAGGACCCGGACGAATTCCCCGAGGAGGTGTGGTCGCAGTGGCTTTCCGGCGAGCACCCGGCGGATTACCGCCGCTACATTCTCGGGGACTTCGGGCGCACCGAGGAGGACGACGGCCTGGCCTACCGCGTGCTCGCGAATTGTCGCGTTCTGGGGGAGGGCGTGGACATGCCGGGGGCGGATTCCATTCTGCTCCAGGGCCGGGGAAGTATGGTCGATATCGTCCAGGCCATAGGGCGTGCCCTTCGGATGAAGCCCGGTGAGGGGAAAGTTGCGCGGATTGTCGTGCCGGTTTTCCTGCGTGCCGGGGAGCCGCCCGGGGACATTATGGAGTCGGATTCCTATGGTCCCCTGGTCAAGGTTTTGACCGCGATCCGATCGCATGATGCCCGGCTTGTGGAGGCGTTGGCGGTGCCGCAGCGCAGCGGGCGGCGGACCACCGGGGCGCGGGCGGAACTGGCTGGTGCGCCTGGTGAGGGTGAGGGCGGCGAGGAGTGGTCGGGGGCGTTCGTGCTGCCGGTGCGGTTCCAGTCCAAGGTGAGTCAGACCGCGTTGGCGCTGTTCGTTGCGACGCAGGTTTTCCGCAGTGAGAGCGTGTATTGGAAGGAGGGGATGGAGCACTGCCGGAAGTGGGTTGAGGCGCACGGCTCGCTTGACGTTCCGTACAACGCGATGGTGGGCGCAAACGGGAATTTCCCGCTCGGGAAGTGGCTGTCGGACCGGCGTCACGAGCGTGCTTCGGGCGACATGCCTGCCTACCGTGTCGTGCTGCTGGATTCTCTGGGCATGATCTGGTCCGTCTCGGACGCGCGGTTCGAGGCCGGGCTGGCGTGGGCGCGGCAGTGGGCCGCGGAGCACCACGGGTCGCTGGCCGCACCGGCGCGGGCCTCCATCGGCGGGTACGCGATCGGCACCTGGCTGGTCGAGCTGCGGGCGCAGGCCGAGGTGCCCGCGGGCGAGTCGGGGGCGCTGCCGGAGGCGCGCAGGCGGGCGTTGGAGGCGATCGATCCGTGGTGGGCGCCCTCGTGGCCGATCACCTGGCAGCGCTCGTACGCCGCCGCCAGGGCGTGGTGGCTGGCCTGCGACGGAGTGGTGGACTGGCCCGGCCTGCCGGTGGACACCAGCTTCGAGGGCGAGGCGATCGGGCGCTGGGTGCGGGCGCAGCGCGGCGCCTGGGCCAGCCTGGCCGAGGAGCAGCGGGAGCTGCTGCTCGCGCTGGGCATCGAGGAGGACCCCGAGCTGGCGGCGGAGGTGGCGGCGAAGGCGGCGAAGGCGACCCGGCCGGTGCGGGCCCGCGCGGACCGCTTCGCCCAGCACCTTCAGGCCCTGCAGCGGTTCGCGGAGCGGGAGGGGCATGTGCGGGTGCCCAGGCAGCACAAGGAGCCGCTGGAGGTGCCCGCCATGGCCGCAGAGGGGGCGGAGGAGGCCGGGGCTGAGGATGGTGCCGTGGAGGTCGTGCTGCTGGGCCTGGGGGCGTGGCTGTCCAACCAGCGCTCGCGCCGGGCGAAGCTCACCTTCGAGCAGCTCGTCGCGCTCGGCCGGGCCGGGGTCGAGTGGGCGGCCGAGGTGGCCCCGGTTCGGCGGGAGACCGAGGACACGGGGGTGCAGGCGTGAGCGACGGCGGGTTCGGGTCGGGGTCGCACTGCGGCGGGGTGGACTGCGGGGGCGGGCACCGGCTGCCTCCTCCGTGGCCGGAGTGGCAGCGGCGAGTGCAGTCGGGCGGCCGGTGCGCGGACAAGGACGGCGGCCTGGTCGCCGAGGAGCGGCCGCGCTTGTTCGGCCGGCGGGACGCGGACGAGCGGGCGCGGGATGCCTACCGCGACGAGTACGGGGGCCCGGCGCTGGACTGGTAGCGGTGCGGGGAGTGCAGCGGCGGGGCCGTCACCGGCTGGTGGCGGCCCCGCCGCTTTGCCGTGCGGGGTCCAGGGCTCGCCCGTGGGGTGCTGAGCGGCCGTCAGCGGGCTGTACGGGACTGGGCCGAAGGCAGGGCGGCGATACGTGGCGTTGAGCGCGCCAGGTTCAGGCCGTGGTTCGGGCAGCGGCACCCGCTGGCCGTACGCCGCTCGGCAAATTTTTTGGGGTGATACCACCTCAAAAATTTTTTCTCAGGACTTTCGAAGTAGGAGTGACCGATCGACAACTACCGACCCACAGAAGGGAGCAAGTACAACAAGCTGTCTCTCCGAGGCTGGTTAACAAGGAACCGCGCGAGGCCCGGTGAGCGAGACCAGGAGTTTTGTATGTCTGACATGATCGAGGTCTACCTCGACGACCTCGTCGACGCCGCCCTGCCGGTGTCCCGGGGGGAGCGGGTCCAGGCCGACGCCGCCCGCGTGGAGCGGCTGAAGCTGAAGGAGTTCTGCGGCCCGGAGCTTGAGGTCCTGAAGGACGAGCTGTGCCGCGAGGCGATGCCGATCCTCAGCGGCATGCTGCGCAGCGGCAAGCTGTTCAAGGAGTGCCAGGAGCGCTTCGCCCGCAAGGGGATCGTGCTCTGGGTGCACCCGGACGACGTCCGGCAGCTGCACCGCAGCCAGGAGGACCGCGACGAGATCGTCGTCGACACCCTGGTGAAGGCCCTGCCGGTCTTCTGCCGGAAGGCTCTCGTGGAGGGCGGTTGGGATCCCGACCACCGGGGCCCGCGGGGCGCCGCGTGCCTGACCACCTACTTCATCAGCAGGTGCATCTGGGAGTTCCGCTCCGCCTACGTGCGTTGGGCCCGGGCGCGGATGAAGACGGCGAAGCTGGAGGCCGAGCTGTACCGTGACGAGGTCCTGCAGCGGCTCCTGACCGCGTCGGACTACCTCTCCGGGGTCGAAGCCCGGCGCCTCACCGACGCCTTCCGCAAGCTCGTCGACGAGCAGCCGCCGGCGACCCAGGCCGTGGTCCGGATGACCCTGGAGGGCTACCGGGTGAGCGAGATCGCGGACAAGCTCGGCGTCAACCGCAGCGCGGTCAGCATGCGGCTGAACCGCTTCCGGACTTTCCTCTACCAGGCCGCCCGCGAGCGCCGTCTGTGGATCCCCGCGCAGCTGCACTCCACCGCCCTCACCGCGGCCGCCGAGCGGGGTGCCGCGTGAACCAGCGCTCCGTCTTCTTCTTGATCGCTGTGACGTTGGCGGTCCTGATCGGCGTCGTGGCCGGGATCATCGCGTCCGCCACCGTCCCGGCCCCGGCCAACCCGGCCGACCCCCTCTGCGTGCAGGAGGCCCGGCAGGCCGCCCTCAAGCGCGCCGGTGCGGTCTTTCTCGCCACCGTGACGTTGGAGCTCGTCGCGTTGGGGATGCTCATGGACGTCCTGTCCTGATCCGTCCCGGCTGCTGAGCACGGGTCGCAAGCAAAGAGTTGAAGGGCCGTCACCCTGCGGGGGGCGGCCCTCACACTGTCGGTCGGAAGGAGGCGTCGGAGCTTGTTTGCCGCCCTGCCGCCCGCAGCTTAGGTGTGCAGAGCGGTGAGTCGACATGGTCCCGCCCGTTCCGGGTGCAGGGCGGTGGCCGCGCGGGCCGGAGTGGGAGAGAATCCGGCGACGACCGACTGGGGGATGTTCATGGCACACCGTCCGCTGCTGATGCTGGACGTCGACGGGCCGATAGCCCCGTTCGACCGCTTCCTGCGCCCCTGGGGCTACCGGACCCACCGGGTGCCCTCGCAGACGTGGAGGCAGCGGCAGCTCGACAAGGGCGTGAGCGACCCGAAGCCGCTGCGGGTCTGGCTGAACCCCGCCCACGGGCCGTCCCTACTCGCCCTGCCGTACGACCTGGTGTGGGCGACCGCCTGGCGGCACGAGGCGGACGAGCACCTGGCGCCGCTTCTCGGCCTGCCCAAACTCCCCTACGTGAACTGGGAGTCGATGAACCACAAGGACCCGGACGGGCTGCACTGGAAGACCCGGCAGCTGGTCTGCTGGGCCGACCGGCAGCCCTTCGCCTGGGTGGACGACGAGATCGGCCCCCAGGACACCGAGTGGATCGCAGCCAACCACCCGGGCCCGGCACTCACCCTGAAGATCGACCCTCGGTACGGGCTGCAACCGGAGCACTTCACCCAACTGACGGAGTGGGCCGAGGAGATCGCCCGTTGAAGCCGTGCGGCTGAACCCGACACCCGATGCCCGACGAACGCCGAGCAGTACCGCCGCGGCTGTCGCGAACCGGCCGGGCACGAAGGGCCGGGCCCGGCACCCACAGCACCCACGGCCCCGGCACGACAGCACCCGCCCAGGCCCGCCAGACTGGTCAGCTTTGCCGTTCGGGGTCAAAGAAGGCCAGGCCAACAGCGGCGAGCGGGCGCCGCACCGGGGCGGGGGCCGGGGCGCTCTCGGTGGGCGCCTCGCGAAAGTCGGCGCCCTGCTCGATCGGCAGCAGTCGGCGCCCACCGGTCCGCGCGGGGGTGTCGGTGACGGGCTCGGAGAAGGCGGGCACGGAGAGGGAACGGCGGGCGGTCATGATCACAGTCTGGCAGTCCGGCCGGGCTGACCGACGTGCCCTCCCACCGCTGTCCCAGCCTCGGCACCTCGGTCAGATCGCCCGGGAAATCGGCAGGTCCGCCTCATTGGAGGCGTGACGTCCATGGCCGGGCTCGCACTGGCCCAGCTCGCGCAGTTGCTCCTCGCCCACCCCGTCGGCCACGGCCTCAGCAAGGGCCGCATCCAGCTCACGGCGGGTACGGGCATGCTCGGCGATGGCCCGCTCGACGCGCTCCAGAGAACTCGCTGTCCTGCGCTTGGGGCTGGTGATCACCTTGAGATTCATGCGACTCGCGTGCCCCCGACCGCCCCCGGGCATGCACGCCAACAACCAGTGGCACGGACGTCCACGGCCACTGCACCGGCACCCCGGCATCCCGGCATCCCGGCACACCCACCCGACAGGCTCCCACGGCCCTCGCCGAGCCCCTACGACAGCACCCCTACCGGGAAACAACCGGGCAACAGCCCGACCGTCCGGGAGAGGCACCACCGCGACCTGCCGCTGCTCCTGCTTCTGCTGCCGCCCGCATCCGCTCCGTCCCGTCAGGTGCCCTCCGGCTGCCGGGCTCCCTGCCACCGCGGTCATCGCCCGGGCCGGGACCCACTTGCCCTGGTGGCACCGCGGTCGCGGACGGCTCCCGTGGTGGTGGGGCCGTTCGGCCCGTCCGGCACGGGAGCCGCGGTAGGGCTCTGTCCCGGCAGCGGGCCGGGCTGCCGGGAGAGGCCCGACGCGGTGGGCGTCGGGCCTCTCCCGGGTGGTGTCACTGGCCGACGGTGCCCCACGGGTAGGCGGGGGACCAGGAGCCGGCGGAGTAGTTGCCGTCCTTCTCGGTGATCTGTCCGTTGGAGGTCATCGTGAACAGGTGGAGTTCGTTGCCGGTCATGGAGGTGGAGATGCTCACGATGTCGCTGTCCGACCACGGGGTCCAGGAGGACCAGGAGCCGTTGGAGTAGTCGCCGTCGCGTTCGTTGAGCGCGCCGTTCTCCGCTTCGAAGAGGTGGACCTGCGAGTCGTGGGAGGCGAGCGAGAGGGTCTTGACGTTGGTGCGGTCCCACGGGACCCAGGAGGACCAGTTGTGGGTGTCGTAGTTGCCGTCCCGCTCGAACAGCTGGCCGCCGCCGCCGGAGGCGAAGAGGTGGACGGTGTTGCCGGTCGAGGCGGCCGTCACCGCGGAGATGCTGCTGGTGTCGCTCCACTGGTTCCACGCCGACCAGGAGCCGTTGGAGTAGTCGCCGTCGCGTTCGAAGATCTGGCCGTTCTCGACGGTGAACAGGTGGACGGTGTTGCCGGTCGAGGCGATCGTCAGTGCCTGGACTCCGGTGCGGTCCCACGGGACCCAGGAGGACCAGCTGTGGGTGTCGTAGTTGCCGTCCCGCTCGAACAGCTGGCCGTTGGAGACCGCGAAGAGGTGCACGGTGTTGCCGGTCGAAGAAGCCGCCACCGCGGTGACGTTGGTCAGGTCCAGCCACGGGGTCCAGGAGGACCAGGACCGGGCAGCGTAGTCGCCGTCCCGCTCGTAGATCCTGCCGTCCGCGCCGGCCACGAAGAGGTGGACCTGGTTGGTGTTGGTCACCGCCTGGGCGATGCGGTTGGGCCCGGACGCGCCTCCGGTCGAGCCGTCGACGATCTTGTTGTAGCGGTAGGCCTTGTAGTCGCCGTTGGGGTGGGAGTCGAAGGTGGCGGCGTTGATGGAGACGCCGGTGACGTGCTTCACGGGGGTGGAGCCGAAGGAGTAGTAGGAGAAGGTGGTGTGGGCGGTGTCGTCCCACTTCTCGAACAGGATGACGTGGTCGTAGAAGCTGTTGAGGATGTCGCCGGCCTTGAGGTTGCTGCGGGAGATCTCGGTGGCCACGCCCGGCAGGGTCTGGGTGCTCAGACTGGAGCCCAGGTGCCAGGCCATGGAGACGTAGCCGGAGCAGTCGGTGCGGTACGCCCGGCCGGAGGAGTCGGTGTAGGTGCCGTTCTGGTTGTAGGGGATCGACTTGCCGAGCCAGTACTGGGCCCGGGCGATGACCTCGCTGCGGCTGATCTGGCCGTCCACGGCGGACGTGGCGTGGGCCGTGGTCGCGGTGGCGACCGTGAGAGCGGTGGTGGCGACCGCACCGGAGGCGGCGACGGCGGCGGCCAGGGCGGCGCGGACGAGCTTGGAGCTGCGGGAAGAAGACATGACGGGGTTCCTCTCGAAACGGTTCGGGTGGCGAAGCGGCGTGCCGGGCACGCGGGAGGGCCAGACGGTGCTGGTGGACGGCTGTCCTGCAGGAACAGCGGTCGGCGTACCAAGGCAGGCAGAGGTTGCGGTCGGTGGCGGCGCGCCAGACGCCGGTGACGATGTGTCAGGTGGCGGCGGGCGGGTGACGCGGAGCGGCGGAGTGGCCGAGTGGCCGAGGGCGCGGGGCCGTCTACCGGTGGCCGGTGCTCAGCGCACGGGCGGGTGGTAGCGGCTCTTCAGCAGCGGCGAGTTGTGGTGGCCGCGGGCGATGAGGGCGTGCGCGGTGTCGACGGCGCCGGAGGGGCCGTCGGTGTGCTGGGGGGTCAGGAGGTAGAGCAGGAGGTGGATGCGGTCGCTCTCGCTGCGGGCGGTGATGTGCTGCAGCGCCTCATCGGGCAGGGCGTGGGCCCACAGGATCTCGACGACCGCTCTCGCCTCGCCGGGCAAGGCGTCTTCGGGTTCTTTGCGCCGCAGGCTGGCGTAGACGATGTCCACCGGCGGGCTCAGCCCCAGCCGAGGCTGTCTCCGGCCACGGTCACGGTGCCGGCCGCAGCCGTAGGGGTGAGCGCGGTGGCAAGGGTGGGGGCGGCGAACAGGGCGGTGAGGGCGAGAGCGGTGACCGCGGCGGCCTTGGCCAGGTGAGCGCGCATTTCGGTGGATCTCCTCAACAGCAGTGGAAGACGGGGGAAGTCCCGGTCGGGCGTCCCGCGGTCGACGCCCTCTCCGGTGAGCCGCCCGGTCGGTTCTCCCTGGCGGCGATCACTAGCTTCGCCCGCCACCGCCCCGGCCCGGAAGGGGTCCCGGGCGGCGTGAACCGGCCTGACCGACACAAGCCACGCCCCGCCCCGCCCCCTGTGGGGGGCAGCCGGCGCCCTCGGCGCCGGCGTCCGCGCACCGAAGCCCGGCGCCCGTCGCCCGGCACCGCACGGCACCGGCCGCGGAAGTGCGGGACCGCCAGGACACGGTCCTCGGAAGTGGGGGCGTGGCGGGCACCGCGCCGTGGCGACAGAACCCGGGCACCTACCGGCAGCGCGCGGCAGGCGGACACTGCGCCGAGGACCGGCTGCACCGCCCGGGGCGGCCTCGGCCGGATCCTGCGGCCCCGGGCGGTGTGGCCGGTCCCGGTCGCCACGGGGCGAGGGGCCCCTCGGACCGGTCTGGCGGGACGTCAGCACCCGCCCGGCGGCGTGCCCGTGGCGTGGACGGCTCCTCGCGGACCGAAGCCGCCGAGAGCCCCAACCGCGCGGGCTCGCGCAGGCTGCAGGCCTCCTGTCGCCGGCAGGCGCCGTCCGGGCGGAGTCGGCACGCGGGTTCGCCGGCCTGTGAGCGGTCGGCGACATGCGACGTTCTTCCGGATTCATAGGATTCGGTATCGGCAACGCGTCCACACCTTTTGGCTACGCATACACAACATCCCGCCTCGGCACGGCTCTTCTTGCGGCGGCCGCCGCCTCCTCTTTAATCTCAGGCAGGCGCTCGAAGGAAAACCGAGGAGAGCGGAGGAAATAGATCGCGGGGGCGGCGGCGCTCCGGCAAACCCGCACCGGTCCCGGCCGGACACCCACGAACGGCCGCGCACACGCCGGTATTCCAGCTATGCAGGGCAGCACGACCGGCTTGCCGCGCTCCGGTCACGGCCAGGCCGGACGCGCGGACAGCACGCACCGCACCGAGCACGCACCTCACCGCACCGCACCAGGCGGCAGAGAAGCACAACAACGGAGCGCCCGCCAGAACATCCGAGCAATTCCATCGGAGATCGCCCCCGCAGGCCAAACAAAGGCCCAGGAACATCTCCTCGGCAGTGCGTGCGGAGCATCCCGAACCGACAAGGCAAGAATTCCGGGGGGAAATCATGCTGGAGGCACTCGGCCTCTCGTCCGCGGCCTGCCGCGTCTACCAGGCGATGCTCGACCGCCCGGCAGAGGGCATCGACGCCCTCGCGGCCCACTGCTGCCTGACGGCCGCTCAGGTCCACGACAGCCTGGACGAACTCGGCGCACTCATGCTGGTGCGCCCCTCCGCGGAGCACCCCGACCGGATGCTCGCCGTCGACCCCTCACTCGGGCTGGCCGACATCGTCGCCCGCCAGGAGGCCGAACTCGCCGCCCGGCAGGCCGCCGTCGCCGCCTCCCGCGCCGCCGTCGCCCGCATGGTCGCCGACCGCGCCGAGCACCGCAGCGCCCACGGCGAACGCCTGCTCGGCATCGACGCCATCCAACACCGCCTCCAGCAGATGGGCCGCACCGCCACCCGCGAGGTCCTCAGCAGCCAGCCCGGCGTCCAGCGCCCCGCCGACCTCGACGCCTCCCGTCCCGCCGACACCGAAGCCCTCGCCCGCGGCATCGCCATCCGCACCCTCTACCAGGACGCCAACCGCCACCAGCCCCACGCCGCCCGCTACGCGCACTGGCTCCTCGACCAAGGCGGCGAAGTCCGCACCGCCCCCACCATCCCCCAACGCGTCGTCATCGTCGACCGCACCCAGGCCCTGGTGCCCATCGACCCCGACGACACCCGCAAAGGCGCCCTGCACGTCACCGAACCCGGCATCCTCGCCGCCCTGACCGACCTCTACGAACAAGCCTGGAACACCGCCGTCCCCCTCGGCGCCACCACCCCCGACGACCCCACCACCGGCCTGTCCCCCACCGAACGCGAACTGCTGCGCCTGCTCGGAAACGGCCTCACCGACGACGCCGCGGGCCAGCGCCTGGGCATCTCCATCCGCACCGTCGGCCGCCACATGGCCTCCATCATGGAACGCCTCGGCGCCGCCAGCCGCTTCGAAGCCGGCATCAAAGCCGCCCAACACGGCTGGCTCTGACCCCACCCCGCGCACCGTGGCGGCGCCCCCGAGCAGCGGGCGGCACTGGCGGAGATCGACTCCTGGTGGACCCCGCGCCCGCCGATCACCTGCCAGCGCACCTACACCGCCGCCAGGATGTGATGGCTGGAGAGCGACGGGGTGGTGGACTGGCCCGCCCTGCCCATCGACACCGACTTCGAGGGTGAGGCGATCGGGCACTGGGTGCGGGCGCAGCGCGGCGCCTGGGCGCAGCTCGCCGAGGAGCAGCAGGACCTGTTGCTGGCGCTGGGCATCGAGGAGGACCAGGAGCCGGCCGCCGAGGCCGCCGCGAAGGCGGAGCGGGCGGCCCGACCGGTGCGGGCCCGCGCGGACCGCTTCGCGCAGCACCTGGAGGCCCTGCGGCGCTTCGCGGAGCGTGAGGGGCACGTGCGGGTGCCCCGAGCCCACAAGGAGCCGCTGGAGGTGCCCTCGGGGGCCGAGGACGACGGGGTGGAGACGGTGCTGCTGGGCCTGGGGGCGTGGCTGTCCAACCAGCGCAACCGCCGGGCGAAGTTGACGGCGCAGCAGCTCGTCGCGCTCGGCCGGGCCGGGATCGAGTGGGCTGCCGAGCTGGCCCCAGTGCGGCGCGAGACCGAAGAGGCGGGCGCGGCGCGGTGACGGTGGCATGGAACGCGGAGTGGTACTGCGGGGAGTGCGGCAGCTCGGGGCAGGAGCGGGTGCAGTCGGGCAGCCGGTGCACCAACAAGGTCGGCGGCCTGGCCGCCGAGGAGCAGCCGTTCCTGTTCGGCCGGCGGGACGCGGACGAGCGGGCCAGGGACGCCTGGCGCGACGAGTACGGGGGCCCGGCGCTGGACTGGTAGCGGCGCGGGGAGCGAGCGGCGGTGGCCCGCCACCAACCGGTGGCGGGCCACCGCCGTCGTGGGGTAGCTGCGGGCCGGTCGGAGAACTGCTGCCCGGTGTCATCCCGGGACCGGCATGCACCCGATCGTGTGGCTCCAGCAGGCCTGGCGGCAGGCGCATACCCCCTCTTCCACGTGCGGGAAAGGACCGCAAGCGTCAACCCAGCACCCCCCACCGCACCGGCCCGGCCCCTGCCCCGGGCCGGGCGCGGCGGGGCGGGCGTAGCGTGGTCGGCTTCCACCGGCCGTGCGGGTGCCGTGCGGCTGGTCGGCGTGCGCGGAACCGGTCGTGGAACGGGGTGGTTGTGGTGGGTGGTTGGGCGGTGCGGTCGGTGTGGGTGCGGTTCCCGGAGAGCTCCATCCCGGGTCTGGAGGTGGGTGCGGAGTTGCGCTACGACTGCGGGGACCCGTTCGCGGTGTGCCTGGCCTTTCCCACCGCGAACGCGCCTACGGAGTGGTACTTCTGCCGGGGCCTGCTGGATGCCGGCCGCCACCGGGACACCGGCCTCGGCGACGTCAGCGTCTGCCCCGGCGGGGACGGCACCGTGGTCGTCACCCTGCGCAGCGCCCACGGCTGCACTCCCGTGGCCCTCCCCGCGGGCAGCGTCCACGCGTTCCTCGCCGACGCCTACGCCCTGGTCCCCGCCGGCACCGAACACCTCCACCTCGATGTGGACATCGCTCTGACCCGCCTCCTGGCCCCGCCCCCGCGCGAGGACGCGTGAACGGGGCCTTGGAGGGCGGTGGGGGTGTTCAGGGCGGAGGGGCCCAGCGCCGCCCCGGGAAGGACGCGGCCACGTGGGGTCAGTAGGTGAAGCTGAGCTGGCGGCCGTCGACGAGGGGGTTCTTGATGTCCGGGGCCGGGCTTCCGGCGGGCTGGTCGTCGGAGGCGACGTTGTACGTCGTGCCGGGGGTCAGGCGCATGGCGATCTTGGTCTCCCTGCGGACCCGGGTCGACGTCAAGGTGATGCCCTTCCAGACGACGGCCTTGTCGGTGGGGTAGACGGCGTAGGTGCCGGCGTCGTCCTTGAGCCACAGGTAGAGGTCGACGGCCGTGGGCCGGTCCGCCTGCATGTAGGCGATCATGTAGACGTCGTCCCCTGAGCGCCTGTAGCAGACGTCCGCCCAGCTGTGGAGGCGGTCGGTGTGGCCCGGCACCGCTCCCCGGCAGTGCTCGCCGGTGTCACCGGGAGCCAGGGCCGAGGACCCCGCCGAGGCCGACGGGCCGGGCGCCAGGGAAGCGGAAGCCGGCCGCGACGGCGACGGGCGCGCGGAGTCCTCGGGCGAGGCCGACGAGGACGCGGTCGCGCCCGAGGGACCGGGCAGGGACGCGGCCTGGCCGGGTTCGGAGGGATCGGCCGGGCCGGTCGCAGCGGGCGGCAGGGTGTCGGCGGAGTCGGCCTTCGAGGCCATCGCGTACCAGGAAGCGCACGCCACGACGACCACCGCCGCCACGGCCGCGCCCCACTGCAGCACCCCGCGCCGGACGGAACGGGGACGCGCACCGCCCACGGCCGGCTGCTGCGGGGGGACGGCGGGGAGCAGTCCGGCCGTGGGGGGCGCCGCAGGCGGCACGGTCGGCACGGACAGCGGCGGCAGGTCCAGGTCCGGAGCGCCTAGGTCGGCGGGTTGGCCGGTCGGCGCCGCGGGGGCGGTGTCCAGGGGGGCCGTACGGGGCCGGCCGGGTGCGGGCTCCGACTCCGGCTCCGGCTCCGGCTCCGGCTCCGGCTCCGGCTCCGGCTCCGGGGGCAGTGTCCGGGAGGGATCGCGGTCTCCGGACGGGACGGGCTGTTGCACCGGGGCGGCAGCGATGCGGGCGGCAGCGCGGGCGAGGGCCTGACCTGCTCCCTGCTTCCAACGGGGGTTCTGCTTGAGGCCGGTGTACGCCTGATCGATCCTGTTCCCGAGATCGATCAGGTCCTTCGCGTCCTGCCCGGTGAGCTCCAGGCGTGCCGCGATCGCCCGGGTCTGCGCGGCTGTCGGCAGAGCCCGTCCCGTGGCCAGGATCCGGCGCCCCTTCTTCCAGGCGTCCACCTTCGTGGGGGACGCCTTCACGCCGTCCGCTTGGAGGGCGATCCGGGCGTCCGTCCATTTCTTGGCCTTGAGCCGAGCCCAGACACGGTTCCTCCAGTCGTCCATGTCATCGGCGAGCGCGAGCACGGCCGCGTCGAAGGCCGGGTCCTCATCGGTTCCCACGGTGTTCGTGACCCCTCCTGTTTCTCCACTGAAACGGTGAAATCGCTGGTCGCGGCGGTGGAAGCCGCAGTGGAAGACGAGTGGAATTCTCCACCCTCCGAAGGTCCTTCACTTCCACCTCTGCCCCTGGCGATGCTCGGTTGTGACGGTGCGTCTGACGCACCGCCAACCCCCTCCCCCCTTCGTGTGCGCCCCCGTGCGCCCACTTCCGCACGCCGTCAGGAGCAGCCCGATGCACACCACCCAGCAGCCCACCGCCGCCGCCCCCTTCGCCCAGCAGGTGCCGCCGCGGCCCGCGTACGCGCCGTCCGTCCCGCCGGCCCCCACCCAGCCGCTCGCCGCTCCCGTCGGTGTGCTGGCGCCCTCGGTGTTCCGCACGCGGATCGTACTGGTCCTCGCCTCCGTGCTCGGCCTGGTGCTAGCCACCGCCAAGCTCATGCAGGCCCAAGCCCTGCGCGACTCATTCACCCCCTACCGCGACGCGTGGTTCGCCGGAGCGATCAGCGACCAGGTGCAGGCCGCCCAGGCCGCCGTGGGCTTCGCACAGCTCGCCCTGGTGTGGGCCGCGGTACACGCCGCCGTCGCCGTCACCCTGGCCGCCCGGCTCGACAAGGGCCGCGGACGGCTGCGCACCGCCGTAGTCGTCTTCGGCGCCTGGCAGGCCCTGCTGGGCGTCCTGGGCCTCGCCATCAGCGCGGAGGCCGGCGGCACCGCGGTGGTGCAGTCGCTGACCCTGCTCGCCGCAGGCGCCCTGCTGGCCTACCTCGCCACCCGCCCCGACGCCGTCGCCTACTTCAACCGCCCCCGCCACTGACCACCCCTGACCTTCTCGCCCTCCCTCCCGAACACCCTTACCGAGACAAGGAACCCATGACCATGAACACGACCTCGTACCTGGCCGCAGCGGGCAAGAACCGCTACGTGCGGATGTTCCTGGCGCTGCTCGCCGCGGTGCTGGTCCTCACCGGCCTCGGCGCCGCCAGCCCGGCCCCGGCCGCCTCCGCCGCGGACAAGCCGTCCTCGAAGGCGCAGAAGGACCGCGAGGAGGTGAAGGAGATCCAGCGCCGCCTGGTCGCCCACGGCTACCCGGTCACCGTGGACGGCTCCTACGGGGCGCGCACGATGTACGCCGTCGAGGACTTCCAGCGCGACCACGGCCTGGCGCCGACCGGGCTCGTCCACGACTTCGTCGTGACCGGGTTCGACACCAACACCACCTTCTTCGCCCTGCTGGCCCCGCCCGCGAAGAAGTCCTCGAGCACCCCGGCGAAGCTCACCAACAGCCAGGCCATCTCCCGGCTGCGCGCCGCCGGCGTCGACTGGTCCTCCAGCAACGGCTGCACGGACAAGGACAAGTACGGCTGCACCAGCTTCACGAAGATGCTCGCCCCGACGCTCGACCTGGCCATCGACCTGAAGAACCGCAGCGGCTGCGACGTGACGGTCACCGGCGGCACCGAGGTCGGCCACAGCGACGGCGCCCGCTCCCACGGCACCGGCTACAAGATCGACGTGCGGCCCAACCCCTGCCTCGACAAGTTCATCACCAGCCACCTGTTCCGCGGCAAGGACCGCGGCAGCGACCCGCGGTGGCTGACCCACGACGCCGAGTACGTCCTGGAGCACCCCAAGAAGGGCGCCGTGCACTGGGACATCAAGTACACCCTGTAGCAAGGCCTGCACGGCGAAGCGGCGGGGCCGCCACCAACCGGTGGCGGCCCCGCTGCCTTGCCGTACCGACTCGGCTGAGCAGGCGTCAGCGGCGGGGGCGTCCGCTGCTCTACGGGGTGTCGCCCCGCCAGGTCCAGCGGCCCGCCGGGTCGGGCTCGTAGATCGAGCGGCCGCCCGGGTAGGCGCAGCGCGGGGAGATCAGCGCGGTGCCGGGGTCGGGACCGTCGGTGCGGACGTACGCGGTCTCGCCGTCCATCGGGCCGCCGTGCAACTCGACCTCGGTCCACTCTTGCTGTGCCATGTGCGGCACGGTAGCGGCCGACCGGACGGCTCGCCGGGATCGGGGTAGCCCGGCGGCCAGGGACCCTCGGACGATCTTGGATTTTTGAAACTCGGCACCGGGCCCAGGCTGGGGACCGTGGCAGGATCGGCAGCGGCGCGCACCGCTTAGGTCTTCGCCGCGGTTCAGCTCGCCGCCGGGCCGCCCGCCGGTGCCTGCCGCTGCTGGCGCAGTGCCGGGCCGGTGCAGGAGGCCAGGCGCGGGTCGGCGAGGCCGCGGGCGATGAGGTCCTCGTTGCTCAGGTCCACCTACGGGACGCGCAACAGGGCGCAGGTCTGCTCCAACTCCGCCAGCGTGCCGTCAGGGTGACAGCCTCGTCCTGATTTTCGTCATCGCCCATCCCCGCGACCAGCTAGTGGACCAAAATGGAGTGGTAGCGGCGGCTACTTATTCAGCGACCGATGGTCACATAGAGGTATTTTCCTTCGACCCAACTGCGGGCTCCGTCACCCTTCAATGAGACCCCTTCGTTCGGATCGAAGCCCTCAAGTCGGACTGCGATCTCATTCTCCGAGCAACCCATAGTGACATACTGAAAATAAGGTTCAGCTACTCCCGAGACCTGCGTGTAGGGTCCAGCAAGGAGGTTCCCCGGGAATTCCTTATGTGCTTTCGGTGCGGCGTCCGCGACGTTTGGCCTGGGCGCGCTAATAGCGGATGGGCCAGTTCCAGCATGTCCCGTCACGGAAAGAGTGAGCGCTTGGCAAGTATCACCACGGACAGCGATGACCAAACGGGATCCTGCAATATCGGCAACGCCGAGAATTCTGGATCCCGATGCTGCGGGCAGAGCATCGATCTGTGACTGGAGTTCAGGGTCCACTACAGCCGGTTTCACCGACTGCAGTGCCCATGACCCAGTGGGCGCAGGCTGGGTGCTTTTATGAGAGGAGGGCTGGGCGGTACATGCAGCCGCGAGCGCGGCAGCCGCTAAGGCTGCCGCGCTCGCCCACCGCTTGGGGTGTTGACGCATATGTGGTGTAACTCCCCTGGCTAGGAGTCGTAGTGGTTGTAGCAGTACCCCACAGGACGGTTGACCTGCCCGTACCCCTGGACGTAGTTGAACATGGTGTTGTAGACCTCGAAGGTGTACACATCATAGAGCGGATACGACTCCAGGTAGCCGTACCTCCCAGAAGGCACCGCGTAGGCAGCCGCCTCGGTCTTCGTGACCGTGTCGGTGACGCTGAAACCCACAGTTGCGCTGACCTTGCTGGCGCTGATGGAGACGCTCGAAGTCCAGGCAGTAGCGATGGACCGCATGGTGGTAAGGGTAAGCGTCACAGGGCCCATCCCCGAGATCACGTCGACCCGGTCGGTTCCACACACCTGCCCCGTGTACACGCCGTTCCTGGCCTGGAGCCAGGTTGCGTCCTGCGGCGTGGCGATGCCGGGCGACGACGCGGAGGTTTCAGCGAGGGTGCCGCTGACAGGCGGCACCGCTACCGGCACACGCCGGTCGATCACCAGCTCGTGCCGGCTCTCCTTAACCGCCTTGGTGCTGGTGTTCGCCGGACTGGCCGAGGCCGCTGGCGCGGACAAGACCGCGGCAGCCACTGCTGCCATGAAGAGTACAACTGCTCGGCGCACAATTCCCCCCTGATGCTATATGGGATCGAAGAAGAGGCTCTGACTCCCCGGAGAACGAATAAGACCGGGTAGCGACCTCACTACCTCATCAACTCGATTCGCATCCCTCTCGTATGACAGGGGAGCAAGATTTTTCTCGAATCTTCTGCTGGAGGCGCCTGAGTCCCCTGGCTCGCAGCTGGGAGACGGTGCCGCGGTGGATGCCGAGAAAAGCTGCTGCTTGATCGATAGTCCATCCCTGGAGGTCGACCAGGAAGACCATGCGGGCCTGCCCGCTGCTCAGGAGGGCGAGCAGCCGAGCGGTCTCCCACCACGACTCAAGGAGCACGGTGTCAGACCTCGCTGCACCAGCCAGATCTGTCAGATCAGGCACGCTGACCTCCCGGGAACTGCGGATGTCGTATGCAGTAGTAACCACTGTCCGTAACGCATACGCCAGCGGATTGGGGTGCTCCTCCAACCGGGAGCGCCTGACCAGGAGCTTCTCGCACACCATCTGAACGATGTCTTCCACATCGGACTGCAGAGCGTAGCGGCGCGCCTGTCTGCGGATCTCAGGTACCAGACTGCAGATAAGGCCGTCCGCCTCGCCAGCAACCAGCCGCCGCCCGCCATGCGATCCACCCAACCGCTCCATGACACTCCCATTGACGTCAGCCTCCAGGCCTTGCCGCCGCAAGGCGACCCGTGAAGCCAACACCTACGGCTCCAAAATTTATGAACCTTGAGGGAGATTTGAGCAAAAACCTTTCAAATGAAACAACCCGTTCCGCATGCAGTTAAAATTTCATTGGCGCATGTCACATTTGAGGAAAGCCCTCACGAGAGTCACACCAGTACGTTCAAAAAACTTTCTGCACTTTGACCTCAAAAGCCCCAGCCCAGCACGACAAGGAAATGGTGGATCGCCGACGCATGAACCTGGCGATATCGGCGCACCCGCACTAAGAGGGCGTTAAGTCCCGTTTTTGATGGTTCGGCATCGCTCGATCGTGGGGTCGGCTGCAGTTCCGGGGCGGCTGCCGGATCGAGGGTGGTGGCATGGTGGCCATGGAACGTCGTGCGTATCCGAGTGACCTGACGGATGACCAGTGGACCTTGATCGAGCCCGTGATCACGTCGTGGAAGCAGAGGCGGGTGGCACGGTCGGCGACCGGCGATGCGGGCTCCTGTGATCTGCGCGAGGTCGTGAACGCGCTGTTCTACCAGAACCGGACCGGCTGCCAGTGGCGTTACCTTCCGCACGACTTACCGGCTTGGTCGGCGGTGTTCTACTACTTCACCCTGTGGCGCAAGGACGGCCTGGACCAGCAGATCCAGGAACTGCTGCGCTGCCAGGTGCGAGAGCGGGCCCGCCGATTAGAGGACCCGTCCCTGGTGATCATCGACACCCAGTCGCTGCGGGCGGCTACCGGGGTCCCGAAGGCGACCACGGGACTGGACGCGGCCAAGAAGACCCCCGGCCGCAAGCGCGGCCTGGCCGTAGACGTGCTCGGCATCGGTGGAGGCCTGCTCCACCGCGCCGACCACAACACCATCCCCGCGTGCATCTTCCAGGGCGGCAAGACGTTCACCGGCTCCATGACCATCTGCATCGGCATCCTGGTGGCCCTGGGCCTGCTGTTCTAACCCCCGCCGCACAGACCACCACCACAGGCAGGGGCCGAACGCTCCGGCACCGGTCCGCCTCTACAGGTGGCACCCCGCCAGGTCCAGCCCCCGGTGGTGTCGGGCTCGTGGTGGGTTGCGGGCCGTCAGGCCATGCCGATCAGGTGGGCGATGTCGTGGCCGAGGGTGTGGAACAGGCCGAGGTGGTCGGGGACGAGCAGGCCCGCCAGCAGTCCGAGGGCTTGGAGCGGCGTGGGAGGGCGTACGTGGAACAGGAGCTGGCGCTGCTGGGTGGTGCCGATGAACAGGGAGTCCGAGAAGGGGTCGGACCGGCGGGTCATCCCGCGCTGGGCGACGGTGTGGATCCAGAGTTTGAAGCAGCCCAGGAGCAGGAGGCCGGCGAGTGCGCTGAGGATGATGCTGAGGAGGGAGGCGGGTCCGCGGCGGATCTCGGTGAAGGTGGTGCCGATGACGATCGCCCAGGAGATGCTGATCGCGCCGGCGATAAGCCGGGGCAGGTAGGTGAGTGCGGTGCGGGCGCGCTGGTTTCCGGCGGTGGCGAGGTGCCGCATCCGCTCGGGGAGGGAGGCAGCCTTCTGCCCGGCTGCCGGGGCGCCGGGCTGTTCCTTGAGGGCGATCTGGCCGGTGGGCGGGCTGTTGGGGGTTGTCGGGTTCTCGGGCCGTTCCCGGGGGGTGTCCTGGCTGGTGGGCGGGTTGTCGGGGGTTGCCGGGTTCTCGGGCCGGTGGGGGTTGTCGGGCTCTCGCGGCGGGTTGTCGGGTCCGGTGAGAGGCCGGTAGGCGCTGGTGGGCGGGTTGTCGGGGGTTGCCGTGCCCTCGGGCCGTTCTCGGGGCCGGACGACCTCGCCGATGATCGTGCGGTCGTCGAGGCGGCTGGGGCTCTCGTCGTCGGCCAGGCGCCAGCCGAGCGACTCGCGCAGCCGGTGCAGCTGGTCGTGTTCCTCCTCGAGGATGTGCTGGATCTCGTCGATGGCGCCGCCGACGTTCTGCAGGCCGTCGTCCAGGACGTCGCCCACGCGCTCGGCGGTGCGCTGGGCGGACAGCCCCAGGGCGGCCTTCAGCCTGTCGATCTCGGCCTTGAGACGGATGATCTCCTGGTTGGCCCGCAGGAGCATCTGGCCGGCGAGGTCCTGGCTGTCCTCGGCCTCGTAGCGGGCACGGGCCGTGTCCTCTTCTTCCGCCCGGGCCTCGTCGATCATCACCTCGTAGGTGGTGACCTTGGCCGGGTCGGGGGCCTGGGCGGCCAGGGCCGCGGCGAGTTTCCCCTCCAGCTCGATGATGCGCTGGACGTCCTTCTCGCCCTTGGCCAGGAGCAGGAAGGCGATCATCTCGAGGCGGTGATAGCTGGTCTGAAGCAGCGAGTGCGCCTGGCGCATCCCGTCCATCTTGTCGTACGCCTCGATGAGGAGCTGGCCCGGCGGGCGGCTGTCGGGAGCCTTCAAGGTCGCGGGCACCTCGACTACGGGAGGCCTGGCCCGCCGTTCGGCGCGCTTGCGTTCGCGCAGGGCGCGCTCGGCGGCCGTGACCCTGCTCCACAGCCGCTGGGCTTCCTTGAGCCGCTTGTTCATCGTGGGCCCGTCCGCGGAGCAGTGGTGCACGACGGCGCTGGCGAAGTCCCAGTCGAGGCTGACGGCGGCGAAGCGGTTGTAGACGGTGTCGAGCGAGGGGACCTTGCCGCTGTCGAAGTCGACCGGCTCCAGCTTCGCGTGGAAGTCCTTCACCCTCAGCTCTGAGGAATCCAGCCACTGCCGCAGCATCTGCGCGAGGTCGTTGGCCTCGCTGGTGCGGCCCTTGAACGGCCCCCACGGCGCACCGGGACGTCCCCCGGTGCCTTTCTCGATCTCTCCCACTCAGACCCCCCTTGGCCCGAAATCCCTTGGTTGTCGGGCCCAGCAGCGGGGTTGTCGTGCCGGTGACTGCTTGCCGCTTCGATCTGGATCCGCGCTGATCCACCGTCATACCAGCCGCCCTGTCCGGGGCACAGCAGAAGAGCAGATCGCAGGGAGAACCGTGATGAAGAACAACCCCCGCCGCAACACCAGCCGCCGGCCGGAGGCCAAGCCCCCGACCGGACAGCACCCCCCGACCGGGCCGACGGCCGGGCACCGATCCGAGACCAGGCCGTCGACCGGGCGCCGCCCCAGCCGGCTCGCCCTGGCCATCATCAACGCCGCCGTGCCCACCGCCACCACCGCGATCATCACCTGGGCCCTGTCCCACATCCCCTGGTAGCACACCTCCCACCGCCTGGGTGGGCGCCGTACCCTCCGGCGCCCACCCAGACCAGGGACCGCAGGGCCCCACACTGGCGAACAGAAGCAGGACGCAGCGCGGAACAGCTCGGGCAACTGAAAGCACTCTGCGTGGCCTGGTAGTCCAAGGCTCCGGCGGTCGGGCTGGAAGCCGTATGAGGTGCAGGCGGGAAGCCACTGTCCGACACACTCTCGCACCGGGCGGCGCCCGAACGCCGGTCCCGGACGAGCGGGCAGTGACGCCGTCGCTGATGCTGTGAGCAGCAGGACTTGCTGGCTGCGATCGGCGTCGAGGAGGGCCAGGAGCTGGCTGCCGCGCGGGCGGCGGCTGCGGCGAAGCCGAAGGTGTCGCGTACCGACCGGTTCGCCGCCGGGCTGGCGGCGCTGGCGGCGTTCGTCGAGCGCGAGGGGCACGTCCGGGTGCCGCGCCCGCACAAGGAAGGGGACGTCGCGCTGAGGGCCTGGTTGAACAACCAGAAGGCCCGCCGGAGCAAGCTCGCCCCGGAGCAGCTCGCGCAGTTGGAGGCCCTCGGCGTGGCCTGGTAGGCCCGGACCGGGAAAGCATGGGGTCCTTCCCTCGCGGTACGGTGCTGGGGCCCTGAGAAAGCACTGGAGGCCGCCACCCTGTCAGGTGGCGGCCTTCGGCGTGTGCGGGGCCGGCGGGCGGCGGTTGCGGGTCAGCGGCGCGGTTTGGGGGTGATGCGGGCGTGGAGCAGTGCGGCGCGGGTGAGTTCGGTGCCCTGCTTGTGGTTGTCGTTGAACAGGGTGGTGAGCCCGTCCGGGGCGCTGTTCCAGTAGTCGTTGAGGGTGATGCGGGCGCTGAGGTCGTCGAGGAGGATGTTGACGACGTGGGAGAGCTCGCGGGGGAGTTCTCCTCCTGCGTTGCCCCACCACAGGTGTTCGCCGGGGGTGCAGGGGGCGGGGTGGACGAACCCGTCCGTGGTCGTGATCCAGACGGTGCCGTACAGGACGATGGAGGCCAGCTCGCCGCGGCCGGCTGGCAGGGCCAGGGGGGCGTAGAACAGCCACCGGGCGTGGCTCTCGTCGTCGTCCTTGGTACGGACGACCGGCATGTCGGTCAGGGGGTCGGCGAAGAAGGCGTCGACCGTCTTGCCTTCGGCGAGGGTGGCGTGGCCGGCGGTGGGGTCGCAGAGGGACAGGCGACGGGTCCACCGCTCGACGACCGGGTGGTCGGTCACCGGAAGCTGGGTGAAGCGCCCGAAGGGCAACAGCTTGGGCTGGCGGCCGAGCACGATGTCGAGGGCTTCGACGGCGTCCGGTTCGGTGCTGCGGGTGATCTCCTCCCATCCCTGCCGCAGGAGGGCCTCGTCCTTCACCAGGGGGATGGGGTGGTTGCGGGTGTCGTGCGTCGCTGCGATGACGAGCCGCCCCGGGGTCGCGATGTGGTCGCCGTAGGTCTTGATGTCGTGCACGACGGACTGGACGCGGTCGTTGCGCAGGTCGTCGGCCATGGTGGTCAGCGCAGTCAGGGCGGCCTGGCTGAAGGCGGTGTTCGCCGCGACCCGGCGCAGGGTCTTCTCACGGGGCGTGGCAGGGACCTCGGCGATCACGGCCGGGGTGCCGGGTTGCCAGAGGCTGGTGACCTCGAACCGGCGCAGGTGGTCGGGCCACCAGGGCAGGGGCTGGCCGGTGAGCTTCACAATGCGGGCCCAGCTCGCCTCGTACTCGATGCGGGGCTGGGCGGTGTCGGCGGCGACCAGAGCCGGGCCGGTGACGGGGTTGAGATCGCCGTACAGGGAGCAGACGGTGACGATCTCTCGGTTGTGTTCTTGGGCGAGGTCGGCGGCCATGGCTGCGGCAGCGTGGCTCTCGCTGGTGTGGAGCATGCGGATGACGCCGATGCCGGTGTGCCAGTCGGTGGCCGGTCCGTGCGCGGTGTCTTGGTGGCCGAGGAAGCTGCCTGGCTGGCGCTGGCCGGGCAGTGGGCGCAGCAGTACCGCGCCGCGGTGCTGGAACTCCGGGGTGCGTGCGGCCCACCGGTAGACGTCGTGGGCGTCCCATACGGGCCCGTCGGGCTTCTTGTCGAAGGGGCCGTAGTGGATGTCGGTCTCGGGTGTGGGGAAGTCACCGTGCTGGCGTGGCAACCGCCACATCCCGAAGGAGTTCGTGCCGAGCAGTTCTTGGATCTCCGCTTTGCCGATGTACGTGGTGCGCAGTCCCATGCAGTTACTCCTCCTGCCCGCCGTCAGCGGGGGTCGTCATGCTCCGCACCCTATCGATCACGGTGTGCGACAGGGCGTGGAATGCAACAGTCGACTGCCGATCGCGGTTTGCCGTTGGGGCCGGTGGTATTCGTGGGTCGCCCGATGCTCTGGAAGCGGTCCGGCTCGGCCCGGACGGGGCGGTTTCTCGGTCGGCGCGGTTGCGTTGGGGGCGTGTCAGGAGAGTCCGGGCGTGATCTGCGTGTGGTGGCCGGGAAGTGCCTTTGCGTACTGGCGTGCGAGATTCCGTGGCTGGTGGGTGGAAAGGAATCGGTCCGCGGCTGGCAGCCGGCCGCCATGAGGGAGGGGAAGAGGGGTATGGGCAGGTTCAAGGAGAAGAAGCCGCGTCGGTCGCGGTTCCACATCGACGACCGACCGGTGGACGAGGCGGAGATGATGGCGCACGCCGCCCAGATCAGCGACACCGTCGACGACCACGGGCTGCTGCTGTTCATGGACGACGAGGCGCTGGGCTTCGGCAGGGTCGCCACCGGCGTCGCGGCCGACGGGACGATCGAGACCTCGGACGAGGAGGAGCCGTTCCCAGTGGCCTTGTTCGAGCCGGCCCGGGCCATGATGTCCCAAGCACCCGGCCAGGACCCGCGCGAGATCCAGGTCGAAGGGGCGATCATGTCGGGCCTTCGCCGCCTGCCCCGGGGAATCGCGGACCTGCGTGAGAGCCCCGGCTGGCAACTGCACCGCCTTACGGACGAGCGCCTGGAGCTGCGTTCGCCCGACGGCGGGGTGTACTCGCGCATCACCGTGCCGCTCGACCCGGCCTGGATCTCCTCCGCCCTGCACCACCGCTCCGTGCTGTGTTTGTACGGTCCGCAACTGGGCGTGCGGCTGCCGCCCGACCGACGCCCCGACCAGTACACAGCCGCCGACCGGCTCGCCGAGATCCGTACCGCCCGCGGCCGGGGCCTGGTCGCTGCCGGCTTCGTCGCCTTCCACAACAACCGCTGACCGCACAACCAATGGCGGGTCCGCTGGCACCAGCGGACCCGCCCAAGAGGGGACCCGTGCACGAGAACACCACCCTGGCTGGCGACGCCGACCTCGCCCACCTGGTCGACTTGATCGACATGCTCCCCGGGCCGGAGGCGACGCACTTCTGGGGCGACGAGCCTCTGGCCATCGGGAAGAAGCTCGCCTTCCGGCTCCGCGCGGTGCTCACCGGCCGGGCCCGCGCGACGGACGTGGACTACCTGGCCGTCTACGTCCTGAAGTACCTCGGCCGTGGCAACGGCTACATCACCGAGGAGCAGATCACCAAGAACCTCAAGGGCGCCCACGGCATCCCGGCCGCCGGGTACGCCTGGGTGGAAGACGCCACCCGCACCGCCTGGATCTTGGTCAACCGCTACAGCCTCCCGAACTGGCGCGGACCGCGCACCGCTCCCGGCCGGGCCTGGCTCGAAGGCTGAGCGACGAAGGGCCCGCCAGGCTTCCCCGCCTGGCGGGCCCTCCCGCCATTGGCAGTCCCTCAACGGGTGGCCCCGTCACCTGCAAGGCCGGATGGAGAAACGGCACCAATTTCTCCTCGGCCCGGCCAGACGAACGCGCCGTACTCCGCCGGGGTGCAGGCTTGGATCGGGCGAGGTTCAGGACCAGGTGCCGGTCAGCGGGTCCCAGGATCCGCATGGCGGTTCCTCTGCGAACAGCGGGTCGAGGAACGCTTTCGCGTGCGGGGTGGCGCTGGGGATGTCCTGGCAGCCCTTGAGGCCGATGACGAGGGCTGCTGCCTGAGGGTAGCCCTCGATCCAGCCTTGATCGGGCAGCGTGAATGTGGCGGGGAGAGTGACAGTGGAGCCCTTGGCTGTCCTCAGGTCAGCTTCATGGCGCAGAGCGCTATGGGTTGTGGGGCCGTCGAGGGTCTCGTTCTGGGCGAGCAGGAGCAGGTCTGCGAGGTCGCGGTGCCGGTTGGAGGAGCCGGAAATGTGCGCTTCGTACATGGCGCAGATCTTGTCAACGACGTGGTCGACGACGGGGTAGAGCATCGCTTGTGGCCATTCGACTGGCCATTCCAATGCGACGAGGGGGGCGAGGACGCGTGGTTCGGGCGTGCCGGTGGTGGTGCGGCCGACGACGATGTCGACCTTTACCGAGTGGACCTTAGTCGTGCCCAGGTAGACATCCAAGGGGAGCTCGGCGCCCTTGGTCGGGTCGCCGTGGAGCTTGGCGGGGCGGGGAACGAAGCGCAGGTGGTCGTCGAGCTGGTGGCCGGCTGCTTTGACGATCGCGGCAACCGCCTCGTCTACCGAGAGGTCCGGGGATGTGGTTTGGAGATCGAGGTCGCGGCTGAGTCGGGCAAAGCCTTCATAGCGGACCAAGAGGGCCTGTCCGCCTTTGATCAACCATCCGCTGGGGTCGACGGTGAAGACCCGGGCAGCCAGGCGGCTGAAGTAGAAGACCGACATCAACTCTGCGATGTTGAGGCCGTGCTCCTTCGCTGCCTTGCGAGCGGCCTGGTTCAACGCCGCTCGGAAGGCGCCTGGACTGGCATATGTCTTGCCCACTCGCTGCTCCGTCGTTAGTTCCTCCGTAGGAGCTTAGAGCGTTGGCGGTGTCATCGGGCTCGGTGTTCAGAGGGTTGAGCGGTCGTCAGTTCGACTGGTCTTCGGCTTCGTTCTCTCCCTTGCGCTGGGGTCGCCGGGTTGGCGCCGACGGCAGCGCGGGGGGCAACGGATCTGCTGTGCCTGTTGTTGGTCGGTCTTGCGCGGCCGCGCGTACTTCTGCACGGAGCATGCGGTCCGGTGTCACAGCAGCTGGGAACGAGCTGGCGCGCAGTTGCTCAGCCACGGGTGCGAACATGCGCGCGATCGCTGCGTTCGCTTCCTCGTTATTGGCGCGCAGCTGCTCAGCCACGGGCACGAGCATGCGCGCGATCGCCGCCTGCATTTCGGCGGCCGGCATGGCCATGCGCGCGATCGCCGCGTTCGCCTCGTCGTTACTGGCGCGCAGCTGCTCAGCCACGGACACGACCATGCGCGCGATCGCCGCGTTCGCTTCCTCGTTAAGAGGTGCGAGCATCCGGGCAAGCTGAGCCTGGCGGCCGGCCAGGCTGCTGTCCAGGAGCTTTCGCACCGCCGGGGAGAGCGTGGGGGTCGACTCGATGACCGCGGGCAGGTTCAGGCGGCGGACCGTGTCGGCTGCCCCGTAGGTGTAGGCGGCGGCGGCAGCCCGCTTCGCGTCGTCCTCGCGCAGTTGGGTACCGGCTTGGGCGACGAGGTGGTCGATCAGGAAGCTTCCGTCTGTCGAGGGGGTCAGTCCGTAGAACTTTGCGAAGGGCTGAACGCGGTCGGCCAGGACGTCAACGGAGATGAGACCGCGGTGATCGGCATCGGCGATGACCCCGCCGATGTGGCCGGCATCAATGTGTGCGCGCAGCAAGTCCACGATGGTGCGTTCGGGTGTGGTGACCGGAAGTCCGTCAACCAGGGTGATGTCGGCTGGGTCGAGTTGGGCGACTGGCAGGCGCACATCGGGTTCGCGGGTGACTCGGCGGCGCGGGACGGTGATCTCCACCTGGCCGGCCGGGATGTCACCGAGTTCGTGGAGCAGGCACGCGGAGGCGTGGGAGATCACCCCCGAGTCTGGGTCTGCAGCCTCGCGCTGCCAGGCCAGCTTCTCAGGAGCCAGACGCAGCCAGGCCACCTTGATCTCGAGGTGGGTGGGGTAGCCGGCGGCGGGGACAAGGTAGACACCTCGACCGACGCGTTCGAGCAGGCTGGCTTCGGTGAGGCGCATGAGCTGGACGCCGTTCACGCCCTGGGCTGCGGCTTGTTTGGTGGTGACCAGGCCCCATTGGTCGGCGGCGATCCCACCGATGATCACCATCTGCTCAGACCGGTCCATGCATCAATACTTACATAGGTTCGCAGCATTCATTACGCCTTGGATGTAACGATCGCTGCTCTGGGTTGGTGAATCATGTAATGAATGTTGCAGAGCCCTGCATCATCAAAAAGAGGAGGCCAGGAGGTGAGGTCGATGACGCGCACCGGCTGGCCCTTCCAACGGGCTGGGTCGGCGGTGGCGACGGCGGCGCCCTGCGCATTTTGGGGCACTGGTGGCAGCAGCTAGAGGGAGCCAGGTGCCGGTACGGGCAGGTCGTGGGCGCGGACGGTGGTGAGCCGGGTCCCATGGGCGGCGAGTTCGGCAACGACGCGGTCCCAGTCCGTCGCGCAGCGCGCGAGTGTGGAGCGGTTGACGGTGATGACCCCGGCGAGGGCGCCGCTGGCCGCGAGCCGGACGACTTCCCGCCAGCCCTCGCGCTCCGCATCTGCGGTGTGCACTGGGTCGGGGTCGGTGATGACGCGGGTGAGGGTCCAGCCTTCTGCACTGGCCCGCAGGCGACACCAGCGCAGGGCGAGGTCGGCGGAGGTGACGTCGAGGTCGGCGTCCAGGTAGGCGACAGCGGCGCGGGCGGCGGGAGGCGGGGTCTTTCCGGTGGCGGGCTGGAAGTCGTCGGTCATGGTGCTGCTCCCGGACGTCGGGGCCCCGCCCCGGGGCTGGGGCGGGGCGGATGGAAGTCAGGCGTGCTCGTCGCCGGTGCGGCCCATGCGGTCGAGGTGGGCGGTGCCGTCGGCGACCAGGACGGCGGGGCCGCTCAGGCGAAGGGTTCCGTCCGGTTCGGCGTGGACGGTGAGGCGGCCGCCGGGGACGTCGACGGTGTAGCGGCCAGCGGGCAGGTTCGGGTCGCGGTGGCGGGCGGCGGCAACGGCCGCGGCGGCGCCGGTGCCGCAGGAGCGGGTCTCGCCGACGCCGCGTTCGTGGACGCGCAGGGCGAGGTGGGCGGGGCCGCGGGTGGTGACGAACTCGACG
The DNA here is from genome assembly GCF_030268885.1 of Kitasatospora phosalacinea. Lineage (GTDB taxonomy): Bacteria > Actinomycetota > Actinomycetes > Streptomycetales > Streptomycetaceae > Kitasatospora > Kitasatospora phosalacinea_C. The sequence goes on along the minus strand of NZ_BSSA01000035.1, from coordinate 60,353 downwards.
GTGACGCCGTCGGGGTAGGCGGAGGCGGGTTCGACGGTGGGTGGGGTGAGCAGGTTGCCGGCGTCGGAGAGGTCGTCGACGTGGACGACGGCGTGGGGATTGCCGACGTCGACGTGGGTGGCGGGCCAGGTGTGGCCGTTCGCGATGACCTTGATGTCGTCGGGTCCTGGCAAGAGGGGGCGGCCCATGTCGACGGTGATGCGGCTGCCTGGTTGCGCGTCGGGGATGTGGACGCGGCGGACGCCGGCGCGGGTGGCGATGGTTAGGGTGCCGGGCTCGGCTCGGCCGGTGGCCAGGAGGTAGCGGGCGAAGACGCGGATGCCGTTGCCGCACATCTGCGCGGTGGTGCCGTCGGGGTTGCGGTAGTCCATGAACCACTCGGCCTCGGCGGCCATGGCGGCGGCGTCGGGGTGGGCGGCGGAGCGAACCACGAGCAGGAGGCCGTCAGCGCCGATGCCGTTGCGCCGGTCGCACAGGGCGACGATCTCGGCGGGGGCGAGGCCGAGCTGGCCGTCGGGGTCGGGCACGAGGAGGAAGTCGTTCTCGGTGCCGTGGCCCTTGGTGAAGGGCAGGGAGCGGGTCACTGGGGTCTCGGGGGCTTTCTGCAGGGCGGGCCGCGGCCCGGTCGTCCTCACGGGAGCCTGCGCGCTCGAGGCGCAGGGCTCTACAGTGGACCTTCACGCAAGTGCGACGCAAGTTCTTGACGCAAGTGCGTGAGCCGCTAGGTGAAGTTCTCGATTTGAATCCGGAACTTTTATTCGCCCGATCGGCCGGACCGGACCGGAGGACCCCATGGCAGGCCGCATCCCTCATCAGGCAGACTTGCGTCACGCACTTGCGCCGCGCAAGAACACGCCTGCCCGAGGAGTCCGCCTAGTGAGCCTGAGCAACCCGCTCGACTCCCGCATGCACCTGGGCGCCGAGCTGCGCCGTCTGCGCAAGAAGCGCGGCATGACCATGCGGCAGGTCGCCGACTTCCTCGACTGCTCCGAGACCCGCATCTCCCGCCTGGAAACTGGCAAGCTCACCGGCGCCGTCCTCAAACCGGGCGAGCTGCGCCGCCTGGCCGAACTCTTCGGCGTCAACGACCAGGGCGACGTCGACCAGCTCCTGCACCTGCTCGGCGAAACCGAGCAGACCGCTTGGTGGGAGCCGTACGAAGACGTTTTGCCCAGTGGCATGGACGCCCTTCTCGGCCTGCAGACTTCCGCGACCGACGAACTGGCGCTGGAACTGGTGCGGATCCACCCCCTGCTGCAGACCGACGCCTACTTCCGCGCCCTGCTCGCCGAAGGCCGCACCCACAGCCCCTACGCCATCGACCGCCTGGCCGACTTGCGCGCCCGCCGCGCCGAGGTCCTACACCGCGGAGAGGGCCCGCTCAGGCTGTTCCTACTGCTCGACGAAGCGGCCCTGCGGCGGCCTGTCGGCAGCGCCGAGGTAATGCGTGAGCAGCTGGAGTGGCTCGTTCGCGCAGAACGGGAACTCACCAATGTGCGGGTGCGCATCGTGCCCTTCGGCATCGGCGCGCACGCTGGGATGTCCGGCGCGTTCTCGCTGTTCAAGTTCACGGACCAGCCAACCGTCGTCCACGTCGACTCTCCCGCCGGCCCCCTCCTGCTCAACAGGGACCGCGACGTCCAGGACCTCACCCAGGTGTTCGATCACGTGTTCATCAGGGCGCTCAGTGCCCGAGGATCGCTCGACCTCATCACCCAGATCATTGAGGACTGCTACACCTGAGAAGCCGTGGGGGAGGGTGCAGTGCGCTCCCGGCCCGGTGCCGCATCCGACACTCCCCCTCGCGCCCTTCCTCCGCCCAGTGCGCGCCAGTGCCGGGTGATGACGGCTTCACCGCCCAGCAGCAGGCCGGGAGGAGCGGCCGCGGGCATGCCCAGCGCCTTCTCCAGGGCGGGCAGGTAGTTCCACCGGACCGCCGGGTGCGCGGAGTGCGCGAAGTGGAACAGGTCGCCGTAGGGCAGCCAGGTCCCGCGGGCGAGCAGCGCCATCGCCGGGCTGCTCGGGTACAGGCGCAGGCACCGCCCCGCTTCCAGGGCAACCGGCCCGGGCCCGGCGGGCGGGGCGGCGTCGAACCAGCGGTGCTCGACAATCAGGGACATCCAGGCGAGCTGCGGGTAGAGCAGCAAGCGCGGGACGGCGAGGCCGAACACCCCGGCGGGCCAGCCGCCCAGGATGAGCGCGGCCGCCAAAACGGCAGCGAGGGCCGCGGTGCGGCTCCAGCCGTGGATGGCGGGCCGTACGTTGGCCGCGATGGAGCGGCAGGTCGCGGCGAGACCGGCCGGGGTGAGGGGGAAGACGATCCCAGCGGCATAGCGTGCCCGGGTCGTGCCGGGAAGCAGGCCAGCCTGCTCCAAGTCGGCGAGGTTGGGGTCGACTCCGGTGACGGTGGCGTTGGGGTGGTGCTCGCGGACGTGGCGGCGGCGCCGGTCGGCGACCGGGCCCAGGCCCAGCGGCAGGTGCACGCAGGTCTCGGCGAGGAGGGTGCCCAGGTGCGGGGAACGGGTGAGGACTCCGTGGACTGCGAAGTGGCTGACTTCTTGGAGGTGGCGGAACTTCACCGCCATCGCCAGCGCTGCTGCCGCCCAGCCGGCCGATCCGGCCGCGGTGGCCAGCATCCACCACCCTGCGATCTCCGCGCCGTGCCCGGCCATCAGCAGGACGGGGGTGATGTCGTTGGCCCGCTGGCGCTGGAGGTCCATCAGGTCGCGCCGCGTGAGGGCGCGCTGCCGGGCGGCGCGGTGAGGGCTGAACCACCAGCGGTCGGCCTGGCGCAGGGCGACCGCCCCCGCGATGAGCAGCAGGCAGCCCTGCACTCCCAGGTGAACTACTCCCATCGGATTCCCTCCCCCTGCGCGCTGCCGGTCCAGGCGGGCCGGGCGGCGGGGAGGGGGAGGGGCCGCGGGTCGCCTAGAGCTCGGACGCGCTGACTCCGGCAGCTTCCAGTGCCTTCAGATTGTCCTTGTACAGCAGATCGAACGCGCTGATTTCGGACAGGTACGTCTCGCCGGGGACCAGGTCGAGCGGGGCGTCGCCCAGCAGCGCCTCGGGGTCGAGGTCGACCTGGTAGACGACAGTGGCGTTGCCTTCGAGGACGGGCTGCCACTGGCCAGCCTTCTCCTGCAGCCACACTCGGGCCGGGCCGCCGACGTTGCGGATGACCACGGCTTGGTCGGCGTCGGCGAGGCCGAGGCGGGAGAGCACCGCGCGCGAGGCGGAGTTACCGGACCCGCACGAGGGGGTCAGGCCGGCGCCGCGCTCGAAGGTCCGCACGAACACCTCGCCGTCGGCGATCGGCTGGACGAAGGAGACGTTCGCGCCGATCGGGAAGTCGCTGGTGAGGTCGGCGACGCGGCTGCCGGTGGCGACCAGGTCATTGCGGTCGTAGGAGTCAACGACGCTGACCAGATGCGAGTTCGGCATCGCGACCGCGGTCGCCTGCAGCGAGGGGTGGTAGGCGGGCAGGACCTGTCCGACGAACGGCGAGGCCACGTTCGCGACGATCGGGTTGGCAGGGGAGAAGTCGGCCGGCGGGAGCTCGACCGCGACCTGGCGCACGCCGTGCGGCGTGGTCTCGGCTGCGCGCACGGTGAAGGTATAGGGGCCGGTGTTGACCGTGTAAGACTCGGCGCCGTGGCGGTCCAGCAGCAGGCGGCCCGCGCAGCGCATGCCGTTGCCGCACAGCAGCGCGGGCGAGCCGTCGGGGTTGAAGAACCAGGCCTGGGCGGTGCCGTCTCCGTGGTCGTCGACGAAGTACACGCCGTCCGAGCCGAGCCCGGTGCGGCGGTCGCACAGCTTCGTCACCGCGCGCACCAGGTCCTCGGAGCGCCAGTAGAGGTCCGGCGCGCCGTCGATCACGAAGATGTCGTTGCGGGATCCGTGGGTCTTGGTGATCGAAAGTCGGGACATGGAGAAGCTGCTTCCTGCCTTGCACCGGCGTGGGCCGCTCGGCTCGTTGCCTTCCATCGTACCGAGGCGGTGATCATCCCCCGCGGGCTGTCCGGCAGGCGGTCAGAGCCGCTCGACCGCTTCGGCGGCCTTGGCTTCGTCCCACGCCGCGGCGTCCAGCATCGGCCTCGCCACGGCCTCGTAGGCCTGCAGGACGAACGGGGCTGCGCCCGCGCCGTGGCCCCAGATCGACTCGAACCGGCCGGTCCACCGGTCGACCTGCTTGAAATAGACCGAGGAGCGGCCGCGGGTGTAGTCAGCGTCGCCTTGGTCCTCCTCCACCAGCACCGCGGCGCGGGAGACGACGACGAAGTCGACGGCCTGGTCGGCGCGCAGCCGGTCGCGCACCGCGATGCCGCAGGTGACGCCGAGGGAGCGGTGGTGGTTGACCAGCTGCAGCAGCGCGCGGGCGTAGTCCTCGCGTACGAGGTCGGCCGCGTACGCGATGAACAGGCGGTTGATCGTGCCGCCGGCCTCGATCAGGCGCCGGTTGACCGCCAGGTACTCCCGGCGCTGGGTGAGCAGGTTCGGGTTCGTCGTCAGGTCCGCGGCAAGCACCCGCTGCGGTTCGGTGCCCGAGTCGATCAGCGACTGGAACAGCAGCACCGACAGCCGCGGAACCTCGCCCGCGTACACCTGCAGGTGCCCGTCCGCGATCTCCCCGAAGTCGGAGATCAGCTCGCGCTCCAGCTGGCTGCGTACGAGGTCGAAGTACTTGGCGTCGTCCATGTTCCGGTTGTTGGCCCGGCGCAAAGTGATGTAAACCCGGCGCATCCAGATATGACCGGTCACCAGGAGCAGTACGAGGGCGGTCTCCACGACGACAACGGCGTGGAGGCTGATCGAGTCACCGAGCCAGCCGACCAGCGGCGTAGCGACGCCGATGAAGCCGAACACCCCGTTCACCAGCGGCGACGACAGCAGATCGGCAACCCTGGACGTCGCATCCCGACGCGGCTCAGCCATGTTCTCGAATCCCCCTGCTCCCCAACCCCGGACCTTCGACCGTCGATAATCCCGGACCTGGCAGTAGCTCGACAAGTACGGGTGGTTCGGAGCAGCGTACGGATTGGCGCGCCCACGGGGCTGGCAGAGGACAGAGGTGGCCTCTTCTTCCTCTCCTATGGCGGAGGCCTGGCCCGTGTTCTACCTCCCGCCAAGGCCTGGGCGCGTGAATCCGGCACTCTGTAGGCGTTCCTCGCCCACGCCGTATCCGCCTCGGAGCGCCACCCCAACGAAGCGTGGTCGCTGCACGCCTCCACCCTCTCGACCGCTGCCGATACCCTGGAGCTGCTCAAACCGAAGGTGGCTGGCAAGCCGAACCCCGACCCTGCGGGCTGGCTGATCCTGCTATCCGCTGACTGCCTCATGGCGTTGCACCGGGTCCGCAACGCGTTGGCACGTCTTCCACCATCAGCTCGGCGCCGACCTGACCGTTGGCAGCAGGGCAACCTCGAAGACGACTATGTCGACGCCACCGTCGACACCAGCAGCTGGACTCAGGTCCTCCTGTCCACCTCCGCCGACAGGCATCCACCGGCCTACCGCACCCGCACCTCCTTACAGGTGGGGCCGCCCTATAAGTCGGTGGCGGCCCCGGCCCTGTAGATCTCGGGAAGTAGAAACCCTTCGTCAACTGGGAGAGGGGAGAATCAACGGTTACTGCGCCGATGGGGGCTGGCGGTTGAGGTGGTCGAGGATAATTTCTTCCGAGTTTGCGGAGTTCAGGATCGATGACTCCGATCCAATGGAAACTACTGTTTGAGTGCGCCTCAGAAACGCCTTCACTGCATTCCGGTCCAGGCATAGCAAGGCGTCACCCTCAGGCGAACTGAGAGAGACGTAGAGATTTGGCGCTCGTCGCATCTCACGCAAGCTTGAGGGCACTTCGAAGCCAGCTTGGCCACCCCTGCTGCTTGCTCGTTCCGGGATCTTGAAGCCTGGCCAAATCTTCACATCGCCCGTTCCTGCGACCTTTCTGATCCCCTCATAGATAAGACTCCGACCAAAGGTCCAGGTGACATTTTCCGTCCCCGGGTTCACGCACATGAGGATGGCATATGGATCGCTTGAACGGTATGTGAGAGTCGCAGGCATCCTGAATTCTTCCTCGCCAAGGAGCCGAATGATCAGGCCTGCCTCAACCGTGATGACGCCGTCCATGTCGGTAGTCGTGATAAGTCGATCATAGGGGCTACCCTTTCGATACCTCTTTGACCCCATTTCCATCGAATTAGCGCCAACTGCGGGCTCCAGAAGCGCGCGGTGCTTGGCGATGGTTCGGCGGGACCCAGCGCTAGCTCGGCTGCGGAGGGAACGTGCGCCGGGCGTACCCAAGGAGCTCTCCTCAATGTCTTGCAAGAGCTCCAGGACTCCAATCACTGAAGGGCTAATGGTCAGCGGCTCAACGGTAGTGCTGCGCAAAGCCCGGCGTGCGCGGCGGAGCTCAGCGAGGCACTCGTCGATGTCGGAAGTGCCGGAACCGGACCGGATTCCTTCGAGCTGTTCAATTGCATTTTCGACGGCATCGATGTTGAAGTTCGACTGGCTCACTTTCCCTCCCCTCTCGGGCTACCGTTAATCGGCACGAAGGTTGTTGGACTATCGATCGATTCTTTGGATTTCTGCCTCCGCAGGCGAGAGAGCCTCATCGCGACGGCACCTGCCGACATATTTAGATGTTCACCGATTTCTTTGTTGCTATAGTCGTTCATGGCAAGAAATGCGGCTGTCCTAGTTGCACCATCAGGGATGCTTGATAGGACTCGACTGACAAAGTCCTTGGCCTCGATGGAAGCCTCAGGTGATTCCTCGGCTGACCCTCTGATATCCGAGATTTCATGAATGTCTTCGGGGATGGTTGGCGGCCTGCGGGAATGTTCGCTAGCCCACCTTTCGTAAACCGCACCGAACTCCATGGCTGCAGCTCCGACAAAATATGTCTTGAGCGAGGCGCCGCGATCAGATCTCCAACCGCCGTTAACCATTGCATGCTCGCGAAACGTGCGGATCCCTCTAGCGATAGTCTCGCAAGCCAGTTCCTCGCGTTCGTCTCGGTCTTGTCGCAGGACCGTCAAGTCTGCACCGCCGCGACGCTTCACGGGGCGACCGCGCGCTGCGCATTGCGCGAAAATCTCTCCTGTGTACAGCCAGTTCATAAGAATTGGAAGTGCATAGGTGGCTAGCGCATCAGCGAACAGTTCCCACTGCAACCCAGCGAAGCCAGAGGACTTAAGACGCTCGTAGAGTTGCTGATCACTCTTGCTGCGCGCTCGGTCGGCTTCTTCCGACGAGAGCTGTTCCTGCTGAAGGCGCTCCAGGTCGGGGGCTACCTGGACTCGGAACAACCCGCCGGCCGGGAGAACGGATCCCGTTGCCTGCTCTGCCAGCTCGTCACCACCCGGCGACAACGTCGGCGGGGGCGGCACCCCGGGCTGCTCATCTCGCATGCCTCTCCTAGACCTGTCGGAACCTGCTCTCCTGTCGATACGACATAGGTGGTGCCCTCGCGGATCCATCACGCATGGGAGGCAAGTTTTTCGACACACCGATCGGCGTGAGGTAGTCCTGGACCTACCCCCTAGGTCTCAGAACAACGCCCTGCCAGGGCGAAGGCCCAGCGAAACGCTTGGGTCGGCAATCAAGGAGAAGTCGGAGTGGCTATGTCGGCGATCATCCTCAGCGGCCTAGGAGCGTTCATCGCTGTCCTCTATGCGGCTGAACGGATCCCTGGCGCAATCGCAAGGTTGGTGCTCGCATGCATCCCTCTGGTGGAAGCGGTGAGCTGCCCCGAGTTTCGTGGAGTCCGTGATCGTGTGATCAGGCGGTCTGCGGGACTTGCTCCAGTTGCGCCAAGTAGGCCTGCTCGTATTCGTCGGGCGGGATGTAGCCGAGGGCGGAGTGGAGCCGTTCGCCGTTGTACCACGCGACCCACTGGAAGACGGCCCGCTCGACTTCGTCGAAGTCCCGCCACGGTCCCTGATGCTCGATCAGTTCGGCCTTGAACGTGCCGTTCAGGGCCTCGGCCATCGCGTTGTCGTACGAGTCGGCGACGGAACCGACGGAGGCCGAGGCGCCGGCCTCGGACAATCGCTCTGTGTAGCGAATGGACACGTATTGCGACCCGCGGTCGCTGTGATGAATGAGGCCGGCGTCCTTCTTGATCCGCTGCCGCCACAGCGCCATCTCCAACGCGTCCAGCGGCAGGTCGGTTCGCATGTGGGTGGCGGCTTGCCAGCCCACGATCCGGCGGGAGTACGCGTCCAGGACGAATGCCACGTAGACCCAGCCCGACCAGGTGCGGATGTAGGTCAGGTCGGCCAGCCACAGCTGGTTCGGCCGCTCGGCGGTGAACCGGCGGTTGACAAGGTCGGGCGGGCGCGGCGCGGTGGGCTCCGGGATCGTGGTGCGGCGGCGTCGGCCGCGGATGACGCCCTCGATCCCGATGTCGCGCATCAGCCGCTCGACCGTGCAACGGGCCACCGCGTGGCCGGACCGGACCAGCGCGCGGGTGATCCGGCGGGCGCCGTAGGTTCGGCCCGAGTCCTCCCACGTGGCCGTGACCAGGGAAATCAGCTCCTCGTCGCGCAGACGGCGGGCAGATTTCGGCCGCGTTTTCCGCGCGAAGTACGTCGACGGAGACAGCTCCAGCACCCGGCACACGGGATCGACCCCGAAGCCCTCTCGCAGGTGGTCGATCACCTGCTCGGCCTCGTCCGGGGACGGTCGATCTCCTGGGCAAAAAACACGCTGGCCGCTTTGAGGATCTCATTGGCTCGTCTCAACTCGGCATTCTCTTTGCGGAGTTGCTTCAGCTCCTCCAGTTCGGAGCTGGTCGGGCGGTCGTCGCGCTCACCGGCGTCGGCCTCGGCCTGACGGACCCAGGACCGCAGGGCCTCCTTGTGGATGCCGAGGTCGCGGGCGACATGCGCCACCGGGCGGCCGGTCGAGCGGACCTCGCGGACGGCGCGCTCGCGGAGTTCATCAGGGTACTTACGTGGTGCTGGCACAGCTCGTGCTTCTCCTTACGCCTGGATCGTAACCCAGGCTTCAAGGACTCCACGCAACCAAGAGCAGCTCACAGAGCTCAGAAGCCTTCGCAGGCAGCTGAAGACAGGCAGCGCCGAAAGCGGATCAAGAGAAACGCACTGATCCAGAACTATTGACTATTGCTCGGTCAGCGCGGAGGCAGCGATCAGTCCAGGGATCGCGCGGCCCATCCTGCCGTCCGCGTGATCCATCCACGGTTGCCGATCATCCGCAAAGGCGTGACAGACCCGCCGATCCAGGTCGACAGGCGTGCCCCCGACCATGATCGAGTCGAAGTCGACGTGTGCAAGAACCAGCCGACCCCCTGGTTTGAGCAGTCGTGCGGCCTCTCTGATGAGTCCTGCCGGGTCGGGCAGACACTCGAGCACGTTGTACGAGACGACGGCGTCGGCGCTGCTGTCCGGCCACGGAATGGGCCGCTGCAGATCCGTCTGTCCGAGCTCGACGATCCCCTTGTGGCCAGCCAGGTGAGTGAGCCTTTTCAGCGTTGAAGCTCGAGGGTGAGGACGGCCTTGGCTGCTGACGTCAGCCAGTTCGGGCTGCATCGGGCATGACGGAAGATTCTCCAGCGCTTGAGCGTGGCCACGCCTCGCTCGACCGGGTGGCGGAGCCGGGCGTGAGCTCGGTTCAACGACCGCTGTGCAGGGCTGAGTTCCTTGCGGGCTGGACGTCTGGTCGGTACGGCGAAGGTGCTGCCGGCGCCGGTGTACGCCATGTCGGCCAGGGCCGGGACGCGGAGTCGGACGCAGGTCTTCGCGATGCGGTGGGTACGGGCGGCGGTGAGGTCGTGGGTGCGGCCGGGCAGGGCGCGGGAGATCCACACGAGCTTGCCGGTCGGGCCGGTGATGACCTGGTGGTTCACGCCGTGGCGGCGGTGCTTTCCGGAGTAGTCGGCGCGGCCGTCGCCGACGCGGTCGCACTCGGCGAGGGTGCCGTCGATCAGGACGTACTCAGGGTCGGCTTCGCGCAGTGCCTGCGTGAGGCCAGGTGCCCTTTTGGCGAGGAGGTCGGTGACCTGGTGGACGTAGGCGTGGGCGGTGCCGACGCTGATCCGGAAGCCGGCGGCGATCTGCGCGAGGGTGTCGTGCTTGCGCAGGTAGACCAGCGCGACCAGGGCTCGTTGCGAAGGGCGGAGCTTGCAGCGGCGGTCACCCTCGCGGGTGACGATGAGCATGGTGACCCACTCGACGAGGGCGTGCGGCAGGTCCAGTGCGGCAGGATAGATGACCAACGAGGCTTCCTGGCTGGTTGCTTGAGACGTGAGACATCTCGCTCAACCGCCCGGGAGCCTCGTTCGTTCTGCCCTCATCCCGAACACCCGGCCGTCACCCGATCGGTGGCCTCCCTGAAAAGGCTCAGTGACCGGTGTGCCGGTCAGCCATCCAGCGACGCGGATTGCGCACCGCTGCGGGCTACGGCTACGGGGTGAGGTCGATGACGCGGACCGGCTGGCCCTTCCAGCGCTGCGGGTCGACGGTGGCGACGAGGGCGCCGGTGGGCCGCTCGGGGGTCGGGGCGGCGGCGTAGCGGGTGTGGGCCTGGGCCCAGGTGGTGTCGGCGGCGAGGGCGAGGACGGCGGGCAGGTCGAGGTCGAGGACGGTCAGGGCGGGTAGGGCGGCGAGGTGTTCGGCGGTGCCGGGGCGTTCGCGGTCGGCTTCGACGAGGGCGCAGGCGGGGGCGTAGAGGTGCCAGCCGGCTTCGGCGTGGGCGCGGTGGATGAGGCGGGAGGCGAGGAGGTTGCCGCGGCCGGCGGCGACCATGGCGGTGTCGTCGAGGACGACGTGCGTGTCGGTCACAGGCCGGCGGCCTGGTCGAGGCGGCGGTCGAGTTCGGCGTCCAGGTCCGCGGCGTGGACGGCGTCGGGGTCGTAACCGTTCCAGGCCTGGAGCTTCTGGCGAGCCTGCTCGGCGCGCTCGGCGCGCTCGGCGGGGGTGAGCTGGGTGTCGGCGAGGCGGGCGAGGTAGGCGCGCAGGGACATGTGTTCACCGGCGGCGAGAGCGGCGAGGCGGTCTCGGGTCTCGGCGGGGATGCGCACGTTGGCATCGGCCACGGTGCTGTTCCTTCCCTCTCGGCGCTACGGGTACGGGTACGTACCCGTACCCGTAACAGTAGCAGTACCCGGGCGGATCGGTCCCGGCCCTGCCCGCGGCCCGCCGATGCGGGTCGCTTCCCTCGACGGGAGCACCGGTGCTCGCCCAGGACGCCTCCCTTCCCCTGCCGTCGCACGAGCAGCGCCGGATGCCGGCCGAAGCCGTCCCGGCGCAGCGAGGCCGGCCACCTCCGTCACCGCCCGGATCGAGGGCGACCCGAAGGTCAGCGCGGCCCTCCCCCAGCAGGTCGGCGCCCGCCCTGTCCCGGGCCGGACGCCGAGGAGAGCTGGTCCGGGGCGGACCCCGCAGCACCGTATGAAGCCTTGCCCACCGTGGCCCGCTGCACTGGTTGCGACAGATCAGGTGCGTGGGAGCATTATGCCGAGTTCGACCATGGCGGGTGAGGCTGGGCCGCCTTGGGAGCGTTCGGTCTTGTCGCCTTTGACGGTGGGGGCGATGGTGCGGGGGTCGACGGCTTCGGAGGGGGCACCGGTGGCGTAGAGGCCGTCGGGTTCGGTGTCGCGGTCGTGGGGCAGGAGCCAGAAGACGCGGCGACGGAAGGTGCCGGAGACCCGGGAGGAGCGGGCGGTGGGGCCCAGGACGGCGTAACCGACCATGCGGCCGGCGCTGTGGTAAGGGGGTTTGCCCTTGCGGGAGTTGAGGCGCTCGAGGGACTGGCGGACGTAGTCGAGTTCGGCGATGTCCTCGAGCCAGACGATGTCGGTTTCGTGGGCGAGGTCGGCGGGGTCGATCAGGGCGCTCACGGCTGCGGCTCCTCGTCGGCCAGGAGGCCGATCCCGGGGTAGTACTTGCGGGAGTTGGACAGGACCATCTGTTTCGGTGAGGTCATACCCAGTGTGTCGCGTACACGTGCGGCGAATGCGCGGGCGCTGGCGGGGTTGGCGCCTTCTTCGGCACACCAGCGACTGTAGGCGCTGTAGAGCTGGGACTGCTCGGCGCGCAGGCCGTCGGCGATCTTGCAGGCGTCGGTGAGGAAGCGGCCGGTGCTGTCCTCGGTCTCGGCATAGGCGGTGGTGGCGAGCTGGACGCTCTGGGGGCCGGTGAGGTCCTTCTCGCCGGCGAAGTAGCGGCGGGCGCCGGTGACGAGCCAGGCGAGGATGCCGGGGCCTTCCTCGGAGGCGAGGAGGCTGGCCAGGTTGTCGATCTTGCGTTCTTCGGCGACGACGCGCTCGAAGGGGATCAGGCGCATGCGGCGCCAGAACGCGAAGCCGCCCGAGTTGACTTCGGGGCGGTGGTTGCCGAGCAGCCAGAGCTTGTGGGTGGGGGTAAAGGAGAAGAAGTCCTGGCGCATGCGGCGGGCCTTGATCTTGTCGCCGCCGGTGAGGAGTTTGAAGCGGCCCTCGTCGAAGCGGTCGCCGGGCTTGAGCTCGGAGCACAGGATGATGCGCCGGCCGTGGAGTTCGGCGAGGTCGGTGGGGTGGCTGTCGAAGGCCTTGGCCATGAGGAAGCCGGGCGGCGCGGCATCCGCGTAGTCGCCCATGAGCTGCAGCATGACGTCCAGGAGGACGGACTTGCCGTTCTTCCCCTTGCCGTAGAGGAAGGGCATGATCTGGGCACCGACGTCGCCGGAGATGGAGTAGCCCAGGCACAGGTGCAGGAAGTCGATCATCTCGCGGCCCGCGGGATCGGTGCCGAAGGTGTCCTCGAGGAAGCGGGTCCAGCGCGGGGTGGGCATGTCGACGGGTGCGACGGTGGTGGAGCGGGAGTGGCGCTGGGTGCGGGGGTCGGGCGCCGTCATCAGGCCGGTGCGCAGGTCGACGACGCCGCCGGGGGTGCACAGGGCGTAGGGGTCGGCGTCCAGGGCGAAGGCGTGCATGACCATGCCGGGGGCGGCCTTGGCCTGCTCCAGCATCGCGGTCATCCCGCTGGTGGACAGGGCGCGCTTGCGGTGGCGGCGCAGTTCGGTGGTGGTGTAGGTGCCGGTGGGGTCGTGCAGGGCCAGTTGTTCGGCGAGGTCGCCGGCGGCCCACAGGACGGTGTCGGTCTCGTCGATCTCCCACCGGTGGCCGGCCCACCGGTACCAGCCCAGGCCGGGCACGTAGCGGTAGTCGCCTCCGTAGAGGCTGACGAAGAGCTTGGCGTTGCCACGGTCGCTGAGCGAGTCGGGCAGCAGCCCGGCGGGGGTGGCGGTGAGCGTGGGTGCGGGCAGGGAGAGGTGCGCGGTGGGCCGCGGCTGGGCCTGCAGGGCGGCGGGCAGCCGGTTGTCGGCAGGGGCGGCAGGGGCGGCCGGGATGTCGAGGAGGCTGTCTTGCACCGGGTCCAGGACTGGGGTGTGGCGGGCGGGTGGGTTGGCGGGGTCGGCGGTGGGGGGCGATGGGGTGGCGGCCAGGATCTGCTGGGCGGCTGCCACCGGGTCGAAGGGGCCCGTCCCCGGGGTGTCGGAGGGGTTCATGCGCGTCCTCGCGGATGGAGCGGGCTCCGGGTGCCTGCGGCGAGCCCCGCCCTGATGATCGTTTCGCTGCGGCGGTGCTGGTGGGGCCGGGCAGTCGCTGCGGCCTGGCGCAGGAGGTCCTCGGCCTGGTCCTCGGTCAGGTATCCGCCGGCGACGAGGCCTCCGGCGGTGAAGGCTGCGCGGTTGAGCTTCTCGGAGAATCCGGTGCCTTCCGCGGCAGTGGAGCAGGCTGCGACGTCGTCGAGCAGGCCCGCCAGCATGGAGTGCGCCGGACTGCGGCCGCCCGCGGCCGCGATGGCCTGGCGGGCTCTGGGCGGGGGCCCCTGCGGAGCAGCCGTGGCCGGGGCGGGCGGGTCGGTGTGGTGGGTGCGAAGGAGTTCCGCGGCAAGCCAGGTCGGCAGCGGCGCGGGTGTGCGGGTCTGTCCGATCGGGGTGTAGGTACCGGCGGTCGTGGTGGTGCCGGGGGCGATGATGTAGCCGCCCTGGGCGCGGACGTCGACCTGCCAGGCCAGGGCCCGGGTTTTGCCGGAACCGGAGGAGGACCGGATCGGGAGGTGGGGGTGGGCCCGGTACCAGATGTGCGTACCACCGGAGGGAGTTCGCACCCTGAGGGTTCCGCTGTCGTGGGACGGGTCGGGCTGGCCTCGTAGGGCGGCGAGGAGGGCCAAGGTGTGGAAGCCGTTGGCGAGACCGGTGAGGTCGACGGTGTCGGGGATGGAGATGCCGGGCAGGAGCCGGTCACGTTCGGGGACGGCCTGCTGGTGGGCGTCGACGTCGATGACCACCAGGCCGGCCGGTCCGCAGGCGATGCCGACGCCGAAAGCGGGGTCGAGGGCCCACCAGGCGTCGATGACCGCCGGATCGGTCGTCGCAGCAAGGAAACCGTGGCACCACCGGCCGGCGCCGCGGCACGGGCAGTTGGTCGCGGTGTGGCTGCGGGTCGTACAGATGGCGCAGTTAGCGGCGGGAAGTTTGCTTCCCGGCGTGAGGGGGTGCACCGGCCAGCCCTGGGCCGCGCACCACCGAGCCACGGTGAGGGGGCTGGCGGGCGGGGTGTTCGTGGGCGTGCTGGTGGGCACCTCAGCTCTCCCTCCCCTGGGCCGTACCTGCTGCCTTTATTGGGTCGCCGACACATCTTCCCTGGTCAGAGCGCTCGCAGCGACCGAAGCGACTGAGTTTCCAATATGGAGGAACAGACTAGCCCAGGGGAGAGGCGCCCCGTGTGTCGCTCCGGCTTTTGCCTGCAGCGACCGAAGGTGGGGTGCAGCGACTGAGTCGTTTCAGTCGCTGCACCGGACCTCGGAGGAAACCTGCAGCTCAGAGGCGTTGTGAGGCCAGTTCAGCGACTGAAGCGACTGAAGGTCGGGTGTATGAACGCGTACGCGCGCACACGAATGTCTGATATACCCAACCCCGAGTCGCTCCAGTCGCTGAAACACGGGCATCAGGGCTCTGACCAGGCGTTTTGAGCAGCTACCGACCTCAGCGACCGGAGCGACCGAGCTCATTCCAGTCGCTCCGCGCCGCACCGACTGAAGCGACCAAGGAACCGGCATGAACCACCATCTGCTGCTTCTCGGGCGTGTCGCCTGCAAGCAGCCGCACACGTTCCGCCGGAGTCCAGCGACCGAAGGTGGGGTGCAGCGACTGAGTCGTTTCAGTCGCTGCACCGGACCTCGGAGGAAACCTGCAGCTCAGAGGCGTTGTGAGGCCAGTTCAGCGACTGAAGCGACTGAAGGTCGGGTGTATGAACGCGTACGCGCGCACACGAATGTCTGATATACCCAACCCCGAGTCGCTCCAGTCGCTGAAACACGGGCATCAGGGCTCTGACCAGGCGTTTTGAGCAGCTACCGAAGCGGTCTGCCAGCTACCGGCGCCGTTTCTGGACAGTCGCTGGCCCTTTTGGACTGAGTACGCTGCCGAGCACGACGCTCTCGTGCTGGCTGGCAGGCGGGCACATACTGGGGCCCGCCTGCGGCGCAGGCGGTCGCGGTAGGGGCCGACGAGTGTGGGCTTGTGACGCGGTGCGTTCTTCTGGCCGGTGGGCTCCTTCATGCGCGCGCATCGTTTGAGGGTGTTGAGGGCGAAGTCATCGACGCCGAGCACACGCGGTACATGCAACGGTGGTACCACCTGGCGCATGAGCAGACGCAGGCCGGTCGAGCGGGAGATCGTGCAGGCCAGCACGCGCGAGAGGCGGGCGCCCACCCGGCCCGCTAACTCCTTCACGATCTCCCCGACTTGGTCGGCGAGACGGCGTGTGTGCCGCTGGTAGCGCTCGATCAGGCCGGGGACCTGCTCGCGGAACGTCTGCCGCGGGCACCCCAGCACCGGGCACACCATGCGCCGCACCCGCACCTTGGTACGCGGCGAGCGTGGGTCGAGCAGCGCGGTGTCGTCCCCGGTATTCCTCGAGGACGGGATGGTCATTGGCGGGCGCTGACGGGGGCGTGGTAGCGGCTCAGTCAGGCGAAGACGGTCCTCAGTAGGGTGTCAGGGCCGGGGCGGAGGGGCTCGCGTTTTGAGGCAGGCACGAAAGCCGTCGCAGACCCCTGCTGTCCGCGCTTAGGCCGTGAAAGTTCAGCCGGAACCCTCCTGGGGACGAGGTCGGCGTCTCGAAGCTCGATGTGGCTCAGGATGGTGGTGGTAGCGGCTGCGCGAGGCCGCGCAGGTGGCTGAAGAGGTATTCGATGGTTGGGCCGAGTTCGTCAAGGACGCGACTCGGATCCTCACCCGTGATCGCACGCTGTCTGATCTGGCCGACAGCGGCCCGGTAGGCCCCACAGAGGGCGCCGGCCAGGAGGTGTGTTTCCGGGTCGCCTGTCTGCCGTCCACTGCGTTCGGCCAGCGCATGAGCCAGGGCTCTCTCGGCCCGCTCGGCGATCTCCCGTGACCGGGCCGTCAGGGTCGGGCTCTCAGCGACGGTGCGCCAGAACGCGGCCGCGTCCTTGCAGAGGCCGAGAGCGGGATCTCTGCGCTGTAGGGCGCCCAGGAGATCGGCGAGGAGGGCGTCGGCCGGGGTGGTGTCGCTGGGGGCTGTCACGACCACGTCGGCGAGGTGGTTCTCCGCCAGCGGTTGACTGTCGAAGAACAGGTCCTCCTTGGTCGGGAAGTAGTTGAAGGCGGTGTTGACGGATACGCCGGCCATGCGGGCGATCTCCGCAACGCTCACCTGGTCAAAGCCTCGCTCGCGGAACAGCGCTGATGCTGTCTCCGACAGAGCGGCCCGGGTCTGTTGTTTCTTGGTTTCCCGCAGTCCCATGGTCATATTTTAGACTGAACCCAAATTTGGTGCCATACCAAGGCGTGGCCATGATGCTTCGCGCGGCCTTCGCCTCCGGTGTCAATCCCGAGGTCCGTTCGGCGGCCGGATCCGCTTCATCGGGCGGGCCGTGCCGACCAGTCCGAGCGGATCGGCGCCGTCCTCGGCGAGTCTTCAGGGCGACGTCGACCACACTCTGCCCGTGCGGGCCCGCACGCCCCCGCAGGGGGCCACGAGGACCGGCTGGGCTTCTTCCGTGACGCCCTCCGCCCTCCAACCCGGCGCCTCAACCCTCAGACAGTCGCCTTTCGTCCTGAAGGGCTTCCGGCAGGAGGATTTCCTTCGCGTCCGCATCCGCATCGCGCTCGGCCTTCCAGCCGTCATCACCGGCCGGTCAGCGGCTGCCGGGCGCAGCGAGGCACGGCAGGCCGCCGGGACCTCGGCGCCCGGACGGCACGTCGCGCCGTTCGGGCGCCTGGCGCTCGATACCGCTCAAGTACTGCGGGAAGGGCCTTTCTCGGCGGGCAAGTGCCATGCGGCGATCGGGTGCCGGCCCCGCCCGGGTGAGATCAGGAACGCGTGATCTCGTCCCAGGCCCGGCGCTCACGTGGCGTCAGGCCTGCGCAGGTCCTCAGCTGCTCCGGATGGCCCGGACCTGGAAGCCCGTCGACTGTGAGGATTGTCTCGTTTGGCTCGCCCTCGTGCGGTGGCGCTGCGTACCAGAGGTGGCCGACTGTGCTGAGACCTTTACCAATAGTACTGAGACCCTTGACCATCATTTGCACGCAGCTGAGCCGGGCCTGTCCAGCCGCCCACCACAGGAACCCAGTCAAGAATCCGACCTCACCTTCGAAACCGACCTGGCTCACGGTGGGCCTATGCCTTCGAGGATCGGTCGAATCCCGATCAGTCCGCCGACGCGGCCAGTCGATCTCGAGACAGGGTCCGCCCTGCAGCCGAGGCTGCGGCGCCGGACGGGCGGCGTACGTCGGATGTCAGACTTCATCCAACCGGGTTAGGCCAATGCGCTTCTGGTGGAACATGGACCAGTCGCGGTGCAGGTGAAAAACCGTGCGGACGGCTACTTTGGAAATATCCACGCTGCTGAACACGTCACCGTCCTCCAGCAGCAGCAGGAGAGCGCGACGTGTGCCGTCGTGGGTTTCGCCTATCGCCTCGGAAAGTTGACTGATGCTTGTGCTCATCCCTGTTTTTCTGCGGGATTCCGACGGAATCATCCCGGAAATTAACTGAACTTTTCCGGCATAGAGCTCCGCGCTCTTCAGCGAGTCGATGGTGAGCCTTTCCTCCTCGTCGAGTGGAAAGATGTCATCGAGATCGGGGAGCGGCTTGCGCGGCCTCAGCCGGGGTGTGCCGAGTTCGTCGCAGGCCTCGACGAGAATTCCTGCAGAAACCATGAGCTCTATGAGGTCGTCGACACTCTCCGGCACCTCGATCCCGTAGCGCGCAGCATGGTCGGCAACCGTTCCGCGGCGGCTCGAGGACTCCTCAGCTTCGGGTTCCCCGCCGGGTGGAGGCGGCCAGCAGGTGCCCGAGAGCTCGCCACGGGGGTTGGCGCCGTTGCGTGCATATGCCGCCAACTGGTCCCGGGTGGGCGCGAACTGACTCACTCCTGAGCCGATCAACAGCAATCCCATGGATGCCGGGCGTACTCTCAGCCAACCCTTGGCGGTTACTGCCTGAACATGACGCATCGCGTCATGTTCAGACCAGATCGGAGCGCTCACCAGAGCTCGCCACCTGTCCGAATGGGCCAGACGGCCAGGTCCAGAGGGGCTTTCCTCCGCCCGCGTTTTTCCTGCACCTTGAGCCCGCCCCTCACCTCAGGCATTTCCAGCCCCTTCCGGTCCGCGCCATCGCGTGGGCGGGCTCCCTGTGCAACCTTCAGCAGATTGATGCGGCTACTGGATGTCCGCGAGTCCCTTAGCAACAATTCCGCCTTTCCGCAAGGTCCTTCTGAGAACTGAGAGCAAGTTGAGAGCTTGCCAGGTGGCAGCCCGGGGTGAGCTGGCGCACGTGCGGCCATCGCTCGACGGTGAGGACACGCCCCTCGTCCTGTTGTACCAGTCTCCCGCCGCAGCCAATGCCGGTTCAGTAAGCAAATCCGCCCATAGGGCTTTCGGGATCGAAGGCGGGAGGACTGGCCGAGGGGAAAGTCGCGCCAGGGCGCTCAGCGGGTCGCCACCACGCCAGACGCACCCCATTTGCGGCAGGATCTCACCCCGGCTTTCGCCACTGTAATTCATGGACGAACTGCTGGAAACCGGCCCATAACTCTCCCGCCGATCAATGGCAGGTCAACTGCCAGAAGAGGCTGGTCAAGCCGGTCACGAACTGCCTACTATCCACGAAGGCCAGCGCCTGACGCCGACAGGGGGAGAGATGGCGCCGATGATCGAGTTAGAGCTGCACCGAAGGACTGGCACGCGACCTGCCCGCTTCCCTCTCCCGGCAACGAGGGTTCCTCCGTCGTCCGGCTCCCTCGCCGCCGGAGGCATCGCATCCCGGCAGGTTGCAGGAGCTTGCCGATGAGCGAGCAAACCGGTCAGCACCACCACCTCTCGGACCAGCCGCTGAACCTGTCTCCGGGTCGGCGCACCCCGTTCACGCAGGTCAGTGACTGGGTACTGCTGTCCGGCGTGGACTGTGAGGCGAGGACTCTCTACTGGGCGCTCTCGGCACACCTCAACGCCTCGCGCGAGGACAACGAGGTATGGCCGAGTCTCCTCACCCTCGCTCGGATCATCGGGCTCAAGAAGCCGGAGAACGTGTCCAAGTACATGCTCCAGCTCGAGGTCATCGGGGCTGTCGAGGTTATCCGCACGACCGCGGGCCTGAAGCGCCGCAACCGCTACATCGTGCATCAGACGCCGCCTGCGGGCTATTCGGGTCCGCAGTCCATGGGGGATTGGTACGCCCGGTACCGGCCTGCCGAGGAGGAGAACAAGAACGAGCGACAGGCCCGCGAAGCCGAGTTCGACGCCTGGCTGGCCGATACCCGTCAGACCATCAAGGACCGGTGCGCAGAGACGTCCGAGGCACGTGTCCGCGCCAAGCAGAACGGCGACGCGGTGGTGCCACCGGTTCCCTTCCTGGGGTCCCGCCCCCGTACCCCCTCGGGAGGGGGTACGGGGCGAGCAGGGGGAACCCGCCGCCCCTCGGACCGATCCGTGCCCCCTCGGCCGGGGGTACGCACCCCCTCGGCCGGGGGTCCTGTACCCCCGGCCGAGGGGGTGGAAGTAGACCAAGTAGAAATAGAACAAGAGCCGAGCGCAGCACCTTCGGCGCGTAGCGCCGCTGCCGGCCGTAGGCCTCCTACAGGTAGTGGGAGCGTGCGCACTTCACGGCCGTCCCGGCACGCCGGTATTCCGAGCGCGTGCGGTGCGGCTGGGGCGCCGACCGACCGCGCCGCGCTCATGCTCGTGCGCACGGTCGAACTGGGGCTACCGACCGAGCTGCGCAGAATGCTTCCGAAATGGAGACCGCCAGTGCTCCGCGACGTCATCCTGCAGGAGTGCCAGACCAGGACGGCCGAACAGCTCATCGCACGAGCGGACCGGCGCTGGTACACCTGGGGACTCGCGGCGGTGGCCGACACCGCTACTGGCGGGGCCGGCCTGGCGCATCCGGTGGGTGCCGCCGTACGGATCCTGGGCCCCTACCGATGTCAGGTCGACGGTTGCGGACGGGAATGTCCGGATCCGCGCTGCGAGGACGGGTTCGTCATCGACAGCGGCAGGCGCTGTCCCCGGTGCGTAGAGCACCACGATGAGGCGCACCGCAGCCGGAGACGTCGGACGGGACGGCGGGAGGGCGCTGACGCCGTGCCGGCCGAGGCGTACTGCCTGGATTGCGGAGCCCGCGTCAGCGGCCCCCTCCAGAGCGACGGCACGTGCCAGGACTGCACGCAGGCGGCGGCCAACGCGCTGGCGTCCCTGGGAGGGATCAGCTGAGGGGCCGCGGCGCAGTGACCGACTGCGCCGCGGCCCCTCAGGTCCGGGGCAGGGCGGCTTCCTCACGGCGGCGCAGCGGTTCCCACCACGAGCGGTTGTCCTGGTACCAGCGCACCACGTCGGCCAGGCCCTGCTCGAAGGCCACCTGGTTGCGGAAGCCGAGCTGTTCACGGATCTTCGAATCGTCCACCGCGTAGCGCTGGTCGTGGCCCTTGCGGTCCTCGACGTGACGGACGGCGCTCCAGTCCGCTCCGCACAGGGTGATCAGGAGTTCGGTGAGCTCCTTGTTCGTCAGCGACCGGCCGCCGCCGACGTTGTAGACCTCTCCGGCCCGTCCACCTTCGAGGACCGCTTGGATCGCCCGGCAGTGGTCGTCGACGTGCAGCCACTCGCGGACGTTGGAGCCGTCACCGTAGAGCGGCACCGGCTTGCCGTCCATGAGGTTGGAGATGAACAGCGGGATGACCTTCTCGGGGAACTGGTAGGGGCCGTAGTTGTTGGAACACCGCGTGATGGAGATGTCCATCGCGTGGGTGCGCCAGTAAGAGCGGGCGATGAGATCGGCTGCGGCTTTGGACGCCGAGTAGGGGGAGTTGGGCTCCAGCCGGCTCTCCTCCGTCCACGAGCCGGTGGCGATGCTCCCGTAGACCTCGTCGGTCGACACCACCACCACGCGCGGGACGCCGGTCAGACGACTGCACTCCAGCAGGTTGTGGGTGCCCTGGACGTTGGTGCGCACGAACTCCGCGGCTCCGCCGATCGACCGGTCCACGTGCGACTCGGCCGCGAAGTGCACGACGGCGTCGTGGCCCGGCAGCAGTTCGAGGAGCGGCTCGGCGTCGCAGATGTCCGCGTGGACGAACTGCAGGCGGGGGTCGGCCATGGGCAGGCTCGTGGTCGTGCCCGCGTAGGTGAGTTTGTCCACGACCGTGACCTGGGCTCCGCGGTACGCGAGGTACTGGCCCGCCAGGAGACTGCGGACGTAGTGCGAGCCGATGAAGCCGGCGCCGCCGGTGACGAGGATCCTCACGCGGCGGCCTCGATCCGGGAGTCGTCGCCAAGGACGAAGCGGTGGCGGGCAGGGGCTTCGGCCGCGTGGCTGACCTCGGCGTTGCGGCCGATGAGGGAGCCGTGGACACCCCGCACACCGCGGATGGTGGACCCGTCCATCACGATCGAGTCCTCGACGCCGGCCTGTTCCACCACCGCGTCCCGGCCGATCGAGACCGACGGGCCGATCGTGCTGTCGCGCACGACGGCACCGGCGGCCACCGTCACCGGGCCGATGAGGGTGGAGCGCTCGATCACCGCGCCGGCCTCGATGACGAACGGACCCGGGCCCACCAGCTCGCTCTCGTCGTCGACCTTGCCGGCCACGGACGGGGTGAGCGCCTCCAGCAGGACGCGGTTGCAGGCAAGGACGTCCTCGATGCGCCCGGTGTCCTTCCAGTAGCCCTCGAAGACCTCCGCCCGTACGTTCCTGCCGTTCTTCCGCAGCCACTCGATGGCGTCGGTGATCTCCAGCTCCCCGCGTGCGCTGGGCTGGATGCTGGCCACCGCGGTGTGCACCTCCTTGGTGAAGAAGTACACCCCGATCAGAGCGGTGTCGGCGACCGGCTCGGACGGTTTCTCGATCAGCTGCTCGACGGCGCCGTCCGGCCCCAGCACGGCGACGCCGTAGTGGCGCGGATCGGCGACCTTGCACACCAGCACCTGGGCGTCGGGCCGGTTCGTCCGGAAGCGTTCGGCGTGCGGGGCCACGCCGCCGACGAGCACGTTGTCGCCCAAGTACATGATGAAGGACTCGCCGTCCAGGAACGGTTCGGCGATCTGCACGCAGTGTGCCAGGCCCAGGGGGGCCTCCTGTCGGATGAAGGTGACCTGCAGACCGAGGTCGGATCCGTCGCCCACGGCCCGGCGGATCTCCTCGCCGTTGTCGCCGATGATGATGCCGACCTCGGTGATGCCCGCGTCGCGGATGTTGGCCAGGCAGTGGAACAGCACGGGTGCGTTGCCGACGGGCACGAGTTGCTTGGGTATGGAGTAGCTCAACGGGCGCAGTCGTGTGCCGCTGCCCCCGGACAGGACGAGAGCCTTCATGCTGTGTCTCTCTTCTACCGCGTCAAGGATTGGGTGTGCCCGAGGGCGGACGGCGTCCGGGCCGCTGTCAGGCGTCCTTGACCGCGATGAGCAGGCGGTCATTGGTCACGGTGTTCAGCCGCAACACGTCCTGCGCGCGGAAGCCCGCCTTCTCGGCCCACTCGCGGGCGGCACCCTCGGTGTACTCCGAGCCGCCGTCGCGCATCAGACTGCAGATCAGGCTCTGCAGGTGCGCGTGCGCGTCGAAGCCGCCGTCCTCGATCATGGCGTCGTAGACGAGGAGGGCGCCACCGGGCCGGACCGCGGGGAAGGCGCGCTCGATCAGCTTCTTGCGGGCCTCCTCCGGCCAGTCGTGCAGCACGTGTCCGAAGATCACGACGTCGGCCTCGGGGAGCGGGTCGGAGAAGAAGTCGCCGCCCTGGAAGCCGACCTTGCCGGTGGTGCCGAGGGTCTCCATGTGCTCGTCGAACAGGGGGCGCAGCCCCGGCACGTCGAACACGGTCCCACTCAGGTGCGGATGGGCCTTGACCAGAAGACCCGACAGGTTGCCGCGCGCCCCGCCGACGTCGACGAAGGTGCGGTACTTGCTCCAGTCGACCTTCTGCGCCAGCTCGGGGGCGACGATCGAGTTGAAGGAGTCCATGTGCGCCATGAAGCGGCGGGCCGCGTCCAGGTCGGTCTGCTCCGTGGTGACCGCGCCGGCCGGCGTCTGCGGACCGGACTTCGCCCGGCCGTCGCGCAGCGCATCGGTCAGGTCGGCCCACAGGCCGTAGTGCACCTTGCCGTGCTGGCGGATGGACCCGTTGAGCGACAGCGGTCCGCCGGGCACCAGGAGGACCTGCGCCGGACGGGCGTTGTGGTACTGGCCGTCGCGGTACTCCAGCAGGTCCAGGCCGACGAGGGCGCCGAGGAAGTCCGGGGCCAGACGCGGGTGCAGGCCCAGGCGCTGGCACAACGCGTCCGCGGTCGCCGGCCCCGAGGCCAGCGCCTCGAACAGCCCGAGCTCCACGGCACTGTGCAGCACCTTCGCCTGGGTGTATGCGGTGTTGAGCTGCGCGAGTGTGCGGGCGGCCGCTACCGCGTCGGCGTGCAGGGACTGCGTCATGGGATGCCTTTCTGAAAATCTGCGGACTGGTGGGTGTGCGGTGGCGCCCGGACTCAGGCGCGGTCGGCGAGCAGGATCCGCAGCGGAACCCCGGGCAGCGAGTGGACCTGCGGGGCGGTCAGACCGGCCGCGGCAAACATCCGGCGGTAGGCCTCCATGCTGTGCGACTCGCCCTCGTGCGTCCACGCCAGCATCAGCACCGAGAACAGGTGCGGGATCGGGTCCTGCGCCGGGGGCTGGTCGTCGGTGGTGATGGCCACGACGGCGACCTTCCCGTCAGCCTTGGTCACCCTGGCGAGCTTGGTCAACATCTCGGTGGCACGCTCTTCGGAGAAGTGGTGCAGCACGTTGGTGATCATGGTGAGGTCGTAGGGGCCCCCGAGTTCCGCGGAGAACATGTCGCCGGGGATCAGCTCGACCCGGTCACGCACGCCCATGCGCTCGGCGTGCCTCACCGAGATGTCCAGGACGTTGGGCCAGTCCACGTCCCACACCCGGGCCTGCGGGTACCGCGCCGCCAAGGTGTAGCCGTAGTAGCCGTGGCCGCAGGCCGTGTCCAGGACATTCAGCGACGGCCGTTCGGCCGCCCACTCCCGCAGGAGATCGGCCAGGGTGCCGGCCACGCGTGAGGTGTTGCCCGTGGGCAGGGCCGCGAAGTCCTCCCAGTACGGGTACTCGGGGGTCTCGGCGTGCTGCTCGAGAACGGTGCCCCCGTGGCGCACGGCGTCCGCGAGGCGCCCGAGGGCCTGCCACTCGTAGTCGCTGGACGCCAGCCGCATCGCGGAGCCGAAGTAGCCCGGGTTGGAGGTCACCAGCACCTCACCGGCCCCCGGGGCCAGCCGGTACCGTCCGCTCTCCACGTCGAGCAGACCGATCGCCGCCAGGGCGGCCAGCAGCACCCGCATCCCGCGGGGATGGATGCCGAGCCTTTCCGCGAGATCCTCGGCCTCCAGGGGACCGCCGGCCAGCCCGTCGAAGACGCGCAACTCGATACCCGCCCGCAGTACGGCCGTCCGCCGGGGCGACAGCATCATCTCGAACAGGTCTTCGCGTGTTACTGCAGGGGTGCTGATGTCGGTCACGTCCTTCTCCCGCTTCATTGGGAACGGCGAGTACGACGGTGCAGACCCCGGCTCGATCCGGGCTCGAGACCCTGTCCACGTCCGCTGCGGTCCGGGTCGATTGAGTCCTCCTCGAGCCCTTCCTGACAGCGTGCGAGCGCAGCGACCGCGTCGACGGGAGAACCGACATGGATTTGGGACTGGGCGGCCGGGTGGTGCTCGTCACCGGTGCGAGCCGTGGCATCGGGCGCGCGACCGCCGAGGCGTTCTCGCGGGAGGGTGCGCGCGTCGCCCTCACCTACCACCGTCACAAGGAAGCCGCCCTGGCACTGGCGGACCGGCTGGGAGCGGCCGACGGGCGAGCCATCGCCGTGCCCTACGCACTCGATGACCCGGCCTCGGCGCGGGCAGCCGTTGCCGAAGTCGAACAGACCTGGGGAACACTCGACGTGGCGGTCGCCAACGCCGCCGAACTCGGCGCACGCCGACCGCGCGGACAGCACTTCGAGGACGTCGAGCCGGCCGCGTGGCAACGGGTCCTGGACACCAACCTCGCCGGTGCCCTCCGCACGGTCCAAGCGGCCGTCCCGTTGATGCGCCGGTCGGGCTGGGGCCGGATCGTGCTGCTCTCCTCACACATCGTCCACGACGGGGCACCCGGCCAGGAGTTCTACGGCGCGGCCAAGGCCGCCCTGCACGGCTTCGCCCGGAGCCTGGCCTGGGACCTGGGCCCTGACGGCATCCTCGTCAACGTCGTGTGCCCCGGGCTGACCCTCACCGAGGGCGTGGCCGGGGATCTCCCTGCGGCGGTGCGCGACGGCGAGACCGCCCGCACCCCGACCGGCCGGCTGACGGCCCCGGACGAGATCGCCGCCGCGGCACTGTTCCTCGGGTCGGCCGCCAACGGCCACATCAGCGGGGAGGCGCTCACCGTGGCCGGCGGCCGCTGACCACCGGCCGCGGTCTAACACGCTTCGAGAGCTGCTCGAGACCTGCGGCCAAGGATGCCGGGGACGGGGGCCGCGACAGGGCTCCCCCCATCACAGGGGACTGCCAGGGGAGAAGATGACCGACGGACCCGAGCCCGACCCGCGTGATCCGCAAGTCCTCGTCGTCGGCGCCGGCCCGGTCGGCCTGACCGTCGCCCACGAGCTGGCCCGCCGCGGTGTGCGCGTCCACCTGATCGACGCCGCCGGCGGCCCCGCGCCGACCAGCCGCGCCGTGGCCACCCACGCCCGCACCCTGGAGATCTACGATCAGATGGGTGTCCTCGGGGCGATGCTCGAGCACGGCCGCCGGATGCAGGCGTTCAGCATGCACAGCAACGGTGCCCAACTCGTCCGCCTGGGCGCCGAGTACCGCTCGACCCCGACCCGCTTCCCCTTCACCCTGCTGCTCGAGCAGGCGGGCACCGAGCGCGTGCTGCGCCAGGCCGTGGTCGACCGAGGCGTCACCGTGCACTGGGGGACGCGACTGAAGGCGCTGGAACAGCACGAGGGCGGCGTCGACGCGGAGCTGCAGCTCCAGGACGGCACCAGCGCCCGTCTGCGCGTCCCCTGGCTCGTCGGCTGCGACGGCGGCCACAGCACCGTCAGGAAACTGCTGAAGCTGCCCCTGATCGGCGACTCGACCGAAACCTGGCTGATCGCGGACGCCGACGTCGACATGAACGTCCCCCAGGACAGCATCCACTGGATCCACGTCGAGGGCGGGACGGTCATGGCGGTCCCCTTCGCGACCCCTGGCAAGTGGCGGCTCCTGGACACCACCGTGCAGTCGGACGCGGGCCACCCCGAGCAGGTCGCCGAGCGGTTCTCCCGCAAGCTGACCAAGGGCCTGGGCACCCGCGCCGCCGTCAAGACCCCCTCGTGGGTGTCGGTGTTCACCATTCAGCAGCGCATGATCCAGACCATGCGGGTCCGCCGCTGCTTCGTCGCGGGGGACGCCGCCCACGTGCACAGCCCGGCCTCCGGACAGGGCCTCAACACCGGCATCCAGGAGGCCTTCAACCTGTCGTGGAAACTCGCGATGGTCATCCACGGCCACGCGCACGACGCCCTGCTCGACAGCTACTCGGCTGAGCGCGTCCCGATCGGCGGCGAACTGCTGGAGACCACCCGCACCGCCACCCGCCTGGTCGCGCTCAAGAGCGCGGTCGCCGCAGCGGCCATGCCGGTGGCCTTCGCGGTCATCCGCCGCGTACCGGCCATTCGACGCCGGATCGAGGGCAAAGTCATCGGCCGCATGTCGGCCCTCCTCGTCAGCTACCCGGACAGCCCTCTGACACAGCCGGTGCAAGCCGGCCCGTCCGCACACCCCGCGCCCGGGGAGCGCGTCACCGCCGTGAGCGCCGACACCGCCGAAGGCGACCCCGGGTGGTCCGCCTTCGCCCGCCAGCTCCGGGATCCGCGCTGGACGTTCCTCGCCTTCACCGAGCGTCCGGGCGAGACGGAGACCCCCCGCTGGCTGCGGGACCTCGCCGACCGCCAGCAGGGGTGGCTCTCGGTGCGAGTCGTCACGCCCTCGACGCCCGCGCACCTCGGCACGGCCTCCGCCTACGAGGCGCTGGCAACGTCACTGCAGATCACCGATCACACGCCCCGGCCGCTCACGGGGCCGGCGGCCGTACGGGTCGAACCGCCCCGGTCGGCCGGCGACGCGCTGCCCGACCCGTACGGAACGCTCGCGGACGGACTCGGCATTCGAGGCCAGGGATGGCTCCTGATCCGCCCCGATGCCTACCTCGCAGCCCGCGGCGACCGGCTGGACGCCGACGCCGTGCACGCGGCGCTGGCCGCACTGCCGCTGACCCCCGCTCCTTGACCCCGGTCGAGGCCAACACCGAATCCGAGCCGACTGAAGGACAACCCGTGCCTGAGCAGATTGCGAACCCGGCCGTCGTGACCACGATCCACCGAGGCACCGCGGCCGCGCCCCCCGAGTTCCTGTTCGATGTCGTCGCCGCGGTGGAGAACTGGCCCCAGTTCTTCGCCGCCGCGGTCCACGCCGAGTACCTGGAGGCCGGTGAGGGCACCGACGTCGTCCGGCGTTGGTTCCTCACGCCCGACCAGGGACGGGTGGTGGTCCGCACCTCCCGACGGCACCTCGACCGCTCAGCGATGAAGATCACCCTTGAGGACGTCGAGCCGCAGGCCCCCCGTGCCGCCTCTCGCGTCGAATGGCTGTTCACCAAGAGCGCCGACGGGTCCGACGTCGAGGTCCGCCACCAACTGACCCTCTCGGACGGCACCACCGAGGAAACCCGGGCCGCGGTCCTCGCCGACCTCGAGCGCAACGCCGCCGCCCAACTCGACGCCGTCCTCGACCAGGGGAACCGCCGCGAGCTCCTCGATCAGCTGGTGCTGTCCTTCGAGGACCCCCTCTTCGTCGCCGGGCGCGCCGAGGACGCCTACGAGGTCCTCAACGAGGCCGACAAGTGGCCGGAGCGCATCGCTCACGTCTCCCAGCTCACCATGACCGAGGACGAGCCCGGCATCCAGTTCTTCGACATGGAGACCAGCACCCCCGACGGCGTCCCGCACAGCACCCGCTCGGTCCGCGTCTGCCTGCCCCCGCGGCTGATCGTCTACAAGCAGATCAAGCTGCCGCCGCTGCTGGACGCCCACACCGGCCACTGGCGCTTCACCCAGACCCCCGAGGGGATCATCGTCTCGGCCCGCCACACCGTCACCATCAAGCCGAGCGCCCTGGGCATCCTCGGAGAGGGGACCACGATCCAGGACGCCCGCAACTACCTGCGCAACGTCCTGAGCGCCAACAGCATGAAGAACCTTCAGCTGTCCAAGGCGTTCGCCGAGGGCCGAGCCCGTGCCTGAGCCGGCGACGACACCCGACCGGCTCGACGGTCTCGTACGGGCGGCCGCACAGACCGTGCCCCACCGCATCGCCCTGCGCGACAAGGACACCCAACTGTCCTACGCCGAACTGGACGCGCGCATATCGTGCTGCGCGGGCGTCGTACGCGACCGCTGGCAGGCCGCAGGCAGCGTCGTCGCCCTGGTCGCAGCACTCGACCCGGCGTTCGCCGTCGCCTACTACGGGATCGTGCGCGGCGGTGCCAGCGTCGCCATCGTCAACGCGCACCTGCGCGGCGAGAACCTCGCCCACGTGCTGCGGCTGTCGGGCGCCCGGATCGCGATCGTCACCCCCCAGATGCGCGACCGGATCCAAGAGGCCCGCCGGTGGATCCCCGAGCTGACGGAGGTGCTCCTGACCCGCGGCGGCGCCACCGGCTCCGGAATCGCCGGCTCGGAGTGCCTCGACGACCTCATAGCCGGCCACCCGCCCGTCGAGTCCAGCCCTCCGGCCGACGCGGACGACATAGCGTGCATCCAATTCACCAGCGGCACGACGGGACCGGCCAAGGGCGTCATGCTCTCCCACCGGAACCTGGTCACCAATGCCCGCCAGGTGGCCGGTGCGCACCGGCTCGACGGTGACGCCGTGATGCTCAACCACCTCCCGTCCTTCCACCCGATGCACCTCAACGCGGGCGTCGCCGCCATGGCGACGCACGTGCTCTGCGCGTCCGAGGACGGCGCGGACGCCATCGACGAGGCCAACAACCACGGTGCGACGCACTTCTACAGCCTCCCGGTGCGCCTGGCCCGACTCGCGGCAGACCCGCGGCTCCCCGAACTTCGGCTCGCGACCGCACGGACCATCCTCTCGGGGGGCTCCGCACTCGCCCCGGCCGCTGCCGAAGCCCTGTCAGCCCACTTCGGCCTCGCAGTGGTCCAGGGATACGGGCTTGCGGAGACGTCTCCACTGACCCACGGAGACCTGCCCGAGCACCCCACCCCCGGCTCCGTGGGCCCGACGGTCGAGGACACGGAATGCCGGACCGTCGACGTGGACACCCGTCGGCCGCTGCCCCCCGGCGAGCGCGGGGAGGTGCAGGTACGCGGTCCCCAGGTGATGCTCGGATACCTCGCCGGCGTCGAAAGCCCGATCGACTCCGAGGGATGGCTGTCCACCGGAGACATCGGCTACATCGGGGACGACGGAGTGCTGTTCCTCGTGGACCGCCTCAAGGACGTCTTCAAGTGCGACAACTGGCTGGTGTCGCCCAGCGAGGTCGAAGCGGTCCTCGCCCGCCACCACGACGTCGCGGACTGCGCCGTCGTCGACGTCCCCGATCCCTTCCGCGGTGCCGTGGCCCACGCCTTCGTCGTCCCCCGCTCGCCCGGTACGGACCTCGGTCGCGTCCTCGCCGACACCAACGCAGAACTCGCCGAGTTCGAGCAGCTCCACGGCATCGACGCCATCGACGCCATTCCGCGTTCCCCGAACGGCAAGATCCTGCGACGCGACCTGCGCGCACGGGCCCAGCACACCCCCGACTAGAGGAGTCCGCCATGGTGACCGTCATCAACAAGCTCACCGTCATCGGAGAGGCCGACGAGTTCGAGCGCTCCATCTCCGCCATCACCGACTTCATGAAGCAGCAGCCCGGCTTCGTGTCCCACCAGCTCTACCGCTCCCGCAACAACCCCGAGGTGTACGTGGAGACCGCCCAGTGGACGGCGCCGGAACTGCACCGGGCGGCGATGACGGCTGACGCCTTCCGCAAGCTGGTCGTCGGCCTGGGCAAGGTCGCCAAGGCCGAACCGGACGTGTTCGACACCGTCGCCGAGTAGCCGCGAGTGGCAGGGAGGGGCCCGCGGTTGCCGCCGCGGGCCCCTCCCTGCCGAGGTTTCCGCTCGCGCGGGCACTGGGGAGGATCAGGACCATGGCCACTGCTGTGATGTTCGACTTCTCGGGCACCCTGTTCCGGGTCGAGACCGCGACCGCCTGGCTCGACGCCGCACTGGACGCCGTCGGGGCGACCCTCACAGCCCCGGAGCGGGTGGGGTGGGCGAGCTCGCTCGAACGGGTGGGCGCGTTGCCCGGGGGAGCCTGGCCGCAGGCCGTCCCTCCCCACCTGGCCGAGGTGTGGCAGGAGCGGGATCTGGACCTGGAGCGCCACCGAGCCGCGTACACCGGGCTGGCGCAGAGCGTCGGCCCGCTCCCGCATCCCGACCTCGCGGCCGCGCTGTACGAGCGCCACATGGCACCGCAGGCGTGGCACGCCTACCCGGACACGCACAGCACGCTCACCGAGCTGCGCCGCCGGGGGGTGCCGGTCGCCGTCGTCAGCAACATCGCGTGGGACCTCAGGCCGGTCTTCCGCCACCACGGCCTGGAGGCCGCCGTCGACGCCTTCGTCCTCTCCTTCGAGTACCACAGGCAGAAGCCGGATCCGGAACTGTTCCGCGCGGCCTGCGAGCAGCTCGGCAGGGAGCCGGAGGACATCGTCATGGTCGGCGACGACGCCACCGCTGACGGCGGCGCCACAGCATTGGGCTGCACGTTCCTGCAGGTGCGGCATGCGCCCACCGTCGAGCGGCCCAACGCCCTGACCGCGGTGCTGGACCTGCTCGACCGATGAGCGCATCGAGGCTTTCGCGACCTGCTCAGGGCATGTCGTCCCGCGTGACGACCCGCTGGCTGATCCGCAGCGCGCCCTCCTCGCGGACCAGCAGGTCCTGGCACACGCACGTCCGGTGCAGCCGCGGTTCCTGGCCCGCGGTCGTGGCGAACACCAGGGCGTAGCAGCGCACCTTGACGGACCCGTCGGTCTGCGCGTCGACGGAGACCATGCCGTGCCAGTGCCGGTGCTGCTCGTTCGCGGCCGCCAGCTTGGCGTGTGCGTCCCTGGCTGCGGCGGCGAGCGCCGCCCGGCCCCGGACCGGCGCCGGCAGTGTCTGCGGGTGGAACCAGCCGTCCGCGGTGAAGTCCGCCGCCCAGGCCTCCGCGGCACCCGAGTCGAGGCGCTGCAGGTGGGCGGCGTAGAACTGCTCCACCTCCGCGCGCAGTGCGGCGAATTCCAGGGGACCGAGCTGCTGAACGGTCATGTCTCTGTTCTCCTTGGGAAGAGTGAGCGGGCGGGACGGCAGCGTCAGGTGTCCAGCAGGGCCACGGCACGGGTCCAACCGGCCCCCGCACCCGTGATCCGCACGGGGAAGCAGCTCACCGTGAACCCGAACGGCTCCGGGAGGGCGGCCAGGTTCGCGAGCCGTTCGATCTGGCAGTACTCGCGCTCGCGCCCGGCGAAGTGGGCCGGCCACAGCACCGAGGCGTCGCCGCTCTCCTGGAAGCGCTTGATCATGTGGCCGAAGGGTGCGTCCAGGCTGAAGGCATCCGTGCCGATCACCCGGATGCCCAGGTCGAGCAGGTAGTGCACCGCGGACGCGTCCAGGCCCGTGAACGAGGTGAAGTACTCCGGCGTCCCGGCCAGTTGGTCCGCCCCCGTCCGCAGCATCACGATGTCCAGCGGCCGGGGCCGGTAGCCGATCCGGTCCAGTTCCTTCGCCAGGTGATCGGCGGACACGGCTCCGGTCCCGGAACCG
The DNA here is from genome assembly GCF_030268885.1 of Kitasatospora phosalacinea. Taxonomy (GTDB): domain Bacteria; phylum Actinomycetota; class Actinomycetes; order Streptomycetales; family Streptomycetaceae; genus Kitasatospora; species Kitasatospora phosalacinea_C. The sequence goes on along the minus strand of NZ_BSSA01000035.1, from coordinate 27,918 downwards.
CTGATGTCCAGGACCACCCCGGGACGCTGGAACCAGTCCAGGGGCATCTGGTCGATGTGGCGGGGCTCGCCGTAGGAAGCCCGGCTCCCGTAATGGGACGGGGCATCCACGTGCGTGCCCGTGTGCGAGGTCAGCGTCAGGGTGTCGATGGACAGCAGTTCGTGGTCCGGGAGCACGGCAGGGTCGAAGTCCACCCCGAAGTGCTCCCGCATCTCCGAACTCATGTGGCGGGCGCCCTCGGCCGGAGTCATGATCTCGTGGACCACCGGCTCCGGCTCCCACTTGGACGCGTCTATCGGTGTGGACAGGTCGATCACGCGCATGATGGCGCTCCTCGTCGGGATGGGCTGCTCAGGAGGTGAAGAGATCCGTGCGCAGCGGCACGGGGCTGCTTCCGTACGCGATGCGGGCCGTGATCTTCGCGCCGATGGGAGTCCGGCCGACGATCCGGGCCACGACGGGCCGCAGGCGCGCCTCGAGCCCGCCGCGCGCGAGCATCATGCGGCTCTGCATGACCTGGAACTTCATGACGGCGTCGATGGCCGGCCGACGCCCGGTTTCGTAGGCGCGCAGGTGCTCGGCCGCGAAGCTCCCCCCGCGGACCGCCGCGGTGAGGACCGGGTGCAGCAGCGCCGCGTCCTGGATGGCGAGGTTGATCCCCTGGGCGCCCAGCGGGCTGTGGGTGTGGGCGGCATCACCGATCAGCACCAGCCCGTCCTGCACCCAGGTGTCGGCGCATCCCGCGAACACGTCCAGCAGCGTGAGATCGTTCGCGGACTCCAACGCGGCGCGCACGGCGTCCGCGTACTGCGGGAGGGCCTGCACGATCTCCTCGCGGGCCCGAGCGAAGACGGCGTCCTTGCTTCCCGCGAACGAGCGGTGCGGCAAGGTCCAGCCGATCTGCACGGAGTCCGGCCAGGACGGGTACACCAGCACGGGGTTGCCCCGGGAACGGACGACGGAGACTTCCCGCGCCCCGGACGCCGCACCGGTGCTGCCGATGGGCACCTTCAGCCACAGGACGTCGAAGTCGAAGGCCTCCAACCTCCCCGCCTGGATCCCGGCGAGCTGACGCACCTTGGAGTACCGGCCGTCCGCGCCGACCACGCAGCCGGCGTTCACCCGCGTCCCGCCGTCCGGCGACCTCGTGGTCAGCCCGGTGGTCCTTCCTTCGTGCCGCTGCAGGGAACCCACGCGGTGGCCGGGCAGGTAGGTGAAGCCCGGGAGCTTCTCGCAGTGCGCCAGCAGCTCCTCGAGGAGATGCTGCTGCGGGATGCTCAGCAGCTGGTTGTACGGGGCCTCCAGGCGGCGGTAGTCGATGTCCAGCAGAGTGCGCCGCCCCTCGCGGAGCCGGAAGCGGTCCAGCGGGTAGCCACCGCGAGCCATCGCTCCGGACAGGACACCGAGGCCGTCCAGGAGCTCCATGCCGCCGGGCTGCAGGATCTCGCCCCGGAACTCGCGCCCGTGAAGGGCGGACCGTTCGACCAGGGTGACCGTCAGCCCGGACCTGAGCAGGAGGAGGGAGAGGGTCAGTCCTGCGGGACCCGCGCCCACGACGCAGACGTCGGAGCTGATCACGGTCAACCCACCAGTCCCAGGCCGCCGTCGACGGTGATCACTTGTCCGCGCAGCCAGAACGCCTCGTCGGCGCAGAGCAGCGCGACCGCGTCGGCGATGTCGTCAGGACGCGTCAACCGCCCGGCCGGCGTCCGGGCGGCCAGGGCGGCGGAGACCGGATCGGTGGCGTCGCCGCGGTCCATCCGTGCGGTGGACACCGCGTTCACGGCCACGCCCGCCGGTGCCAGGGCGACCGCCAGGTAGCGGACCAGGCTCTCCAGCGCCGCCTTGGCCAGGCCCAGGCTCACGTAGGCGGGCACCACGCGGTTGGCGCCCGCGCTGGAGACGGCGATGACCCTCCCCCCCTGGGGGCGCATGACCGCGGGCAGGGTCGCTGCGGCGTGGATGAGGGGGGCCACGGCCACCTCGTAGTCCTGGTGCATCTCCTGCGACCGCGGTTCCACGGTCGGCATCCGGTGGAGCGAGACCGCGCAGTGGACCAGGATGTCGACCTGGCCGTGCTTGTCGGCGAGACCTCGCAGCAACTCGGGAAGGACACCGGGTCGTGCAACGTCACCCGGTGCCGCTGTCACATCGCAGCCCGGTGCACGCAGTTCGGCGGTCGCCGCCCCAGCCGTCTCGGCGTCGCGGGCATTGAGGTAGACCGTGCAGCCTGACGCCGCGAGTTTGCGTACGACGGCCCGTCCAAGGCCTCGGCTCGCTCCGGTCACCAGGGCGACGCGCCCGTCCAAGCGCAGCTCGGTCGGCTTCATCGCGTCTGGGCCGCGTTCACCAGTTGCAGCAGCAGCCGGGGCGTTTTGGCGTCGTTGACGTCATCGTCCGACAGGGTCACCCCGTACTCCCGCTCCAGTCGGCTGGCGGTCTCGAGCATCGCCAGGGAGTCGTAGCCGATCGCGGAGAACGGGGTGTCCATCAGCTCGGACACCGGCTGGTCGAGCTCGATCCGCCCGGCTCCCTCCGCGAACACCCGGAACAGGTCCTCTATGAATACTTCACGCATCTCTGCCTCAGCTCTTCAGCTCAAAGGGGGAAGGGACGCAGCCCACGGCGGTGGGCGCCCGTCTCAACGGGGCGCGCGCACGACGAGAGCCGCGTTGAAGCCGCCCTCACCGCGGGCCAGGACGAGCGCGGCAGCCAGCGGTCGGCGGCGTGGCCCGCCGATGACGAGGTCGACGCCCAGGCGCACCGGGGGAGCGGGGACGTTGGTGGTCGGCGGGATGACCCCGTCGCGCAGCGCGAGCAGGGCGGTGGCGACGTCCAGTGCCCCGCCGCCGGCGTTCAGGCGGCCGGTCATCGTCTTGGGAACGGTGACCGGGACGCTGTGCGGGCCGAACACGGCTGCGATCGCCTCGGCCTCGTCCAGGTCCGGCGCGGGAAGTCCGGCGCCGTCGGCGAAGACCACGTCGATGTCCCTGGGGGCCAGGTGCGCGTCGGCGAGGGCGAGGTCGATGGCACGGCGCAGTCCGGAGGCGCGCCCCGATCCGCGCTTCGGGTCGAAGGTGGCCGCGTACCCGGCGATCTCGCCGTACACCTTCGGCGCGTGGCGCGACGTCGCGCTCTCGATGTCCTCCACGACCAGGAGCGCTCCGCCCTCGCCGGCCACGGCCCCGTCGGCGTCGGGCGCGAACGGCCGGTAGGCCCGCACGGGGTCCTGACTGCGTGACAGTCGGCCTCCGGAGGCGACGGCCGCCCAACCCCACGGGCACAGCGACGCGTCGACACCGCCAGCGATCATGTACTTGGCCCCGGACCGCAGGTTGCGGCGCGCCTGCGCCAGTGCGTCAAGGCCTCCGGCCTGCTCGGTGACCAGGACGCCGCTGGGGCCGCGCATGCCGTGCCGGATGGAGATCTGACCGGTGTTCACCGCGTAGAACCAGGCGAATGACTGGTACGCACTCACATGGCCGGGCCCCTTGCTCCAGAGGTTCTCCAGCTCGCGCTGGCCGAACTCGAAACCGCCCGAACCGCTGGCGGTGACGACGCCCATCTCGTACTCGGGCAGGCCGGTGGGATCCAGCGCCGCGTCCCCCAGCGCCCACTCCGTGATGGTCAGCGCGATCTGGGTCACCCGGTCGGTCTGCGGCAGCAGGCGGTCGGGCAGGTGCGCGGCCCCGTCGAAGTCGGGCAGCTCCCCTGCCAGCACGGATGGATAGGCGTCGGGGACGAACCGGGTGATGCGCCCGATGCCGCTGCGCCCCTCCAGGACCGAGGCCCAGTAGTCCTCGGTGCCCAGCCCGTTGGGCGCTGCGATGCCCAGTCCGGTCACCACGGCGGTCGGCCTCGTGCTCATCGGGTGCTCCTGGCCTCGGGTCGGCTGAGGATCATCGCGCTCTGGAACCCGCCGAAGCCGCTGCCGACCGTCAGCACCGTGTCGAGGCGGGCCTCCCGGGCAGTCAGCGGTACGTAGTCCAGGTCGCACTCCGGGTCCGCTTCGTGCAGGTTCGCGGTGGGTGGGATCACCCCGTGCTCGATGGCCAGGGCGCAGGCCGCGATCTCCAGCGAGCCGACGGCCCCCAGCGAGTGACCGATCATGGACTTGATCGAGCTGACCGGCACCCGGTAGGCGTGGTCACCCAGGCTGCGTTTGAAGGCCGCGGTCTCGTGCCGGTCGTTCTGCTTGGTGCCAGATCCGTGGGCGTTGACGTAACTGACGTCCTCGGGGTTCTTGCGGGCCATGCCGAGCGCGGTGGTGATCGCCTCGCCGAGTTCCCTGCCGTCGGGGCGCAGGCCGGTCATGTGGAACGCGTTGGCGCGGGTGGCCGTGCCGGTGATCTCGGCGTAGATGTGGGCGCCGCGGGCCTCGGCGCGCGAGCGCTCCTCGAGAACGAAGACGGCAGCGCCCTCGCCCAGGACGAAGCCGTTGCGGCTCGCGTCGAACGGACGTGAGGCGTGAGCGGGGTCGTCGTTGCGCGGGGTCGTCGCGCGGATGGCGTCGAAGCACGCGACCGTGATCGGCGAAATGGGCGCGTCCGTGGCGCCGGCCACCATGACGTCGGCGGATCCCTCATTGATGAGTTCGACTGCGCGGGAAACGGCGTCGATACCCGACGTGCAGCCGGTGGAAACGACAGAGGCAGGGCCTTCGGCGCCCACCCTCCAGGCGACCTCCACAGCGAGGGAGCTCGGGACGAGATACCCGAAGAGATGCGGGGCCGCGTATGCGAAGTCGATTTCCCCGCCGCCGCCGCTGACGACGACGTACTCCTCCTCTAGACCCATGGTGCAACCCACCGCGCTGCCGATGACGACACCGGTGCGTTCGGCCAGGGAATCGCTGATCGAAATCCCGCTGTCCGCGACCGCCTCCGATGCCGCTACGACAGCGAACTGAGCTGCCCGGTCCATCCGGCGGACTTCTTGCGGGGTGAGCCCCTCGATCTTCGGATCGAAGTCGCATTCGGCGGCGATGCGTGATCGGAACGGGGACGGATCGAAGAACGTTATGCCGCGCGTCGCGGTACGGCCTTCGCTGATCAGCTTCCAGAACTCTGCTGTTCCGCGGCCTCCTGGGGCGATGACCCCGATACCGGTTATAACGGTGCTCCGCACCACCATGCCTCCCGTCTCAGCCGGCATCCGTGCCGCTGTTTCAGAGTCGGATCGGCCGCTCGAACACCACTCGAGTGATGGACGAATCCGAGGTTTCGCATAGGTGTGCAGCGGGTCGGACCAACTGGCCGAAAATGACCCTCATTCAGCGGGGGGGTGGCGAACCAATGAGAGGCTGTGACTCGCTCCGCGGAGTGGTCCGAATATTTGAGAAGCGAAGTGTGCGTTGAGCGGGTGCCTGCAGTGTGCGATCCGGGTGAAGGATGAGATCGCCCACGGCTTGTCATGGCACGGGCCCCGAAAGTGAGGTATCTTGCTTGAAGTCGGCCGGAGAATCGGATCAAGTCGAAGGGGCGGGGCCCGTGCCATTGCTTTAGAAGTTGCCCAAAAGGGTCCAACTTCTTATTTTGCCACCGAACTACTGCCCATCGGGGAAGGCGGAAAGCGAGATGGAAGCGCGGGTTCTTGGGCCGGTATCTCTCACGGCCGACGGCCGCACGGTCATGCCGAGCGCGCGGAAGACGAAGCAGGTGCTCGCGCTGCTCCTGCTCAACGCGAACCACCTGGTCTCGGTCCCGACGTTCATCGAGGAGCTCTGGGACGACAAGCCGCCGGCCAGCGCGATGACGACCCTGCAGACCTACGTCTTTCAACTGCGCCGCATGATCGCCGAAGCCGTCCCGGGCGTCGATCCCAAAGAGATCCTCGCCACCACTCTCAACGGCTACGTGCTCCACGTCCCCCCGGACTGCCTCGACCTCAACCGCTACGAGCAGGCCCGGACGCTGGGCCTGCGGCAGTACGCCGCCGGCCGGCTCCACGAGGCGGCCCACAGCCTGCGGACGGCCCTCGGGACGTGGAGCGGGCCGGCCCTGGCCGACGTCAAGACCGGCAGGCGCCTGGACAGCGAGGTCGTCCGCCTGCACGAGTCCCGTCTGACCGCCTACGAGACGTGCCTCGACGCCGAACTCGCCACCGGAGCCCACGCGACCCTCATCAGCGAGCTGACCGGCCTCACCTCGCAACACCCCATGCACGAGCCCTTCCACCGCCAGCTGATGCTGGCTCTGTACCGGGCCAGTCGCAGGCCGGACGCCCTGAGCGCGTTCCAGCGCCTGCGCACCACCCTGGTCAACGAGTTGGGGCTGGAGCCGTCGCGTGAGGTCCAGATGCTCCACCAGTCGATCCTCTCCGCCGACCCCGCGCTGGACCACGACCAGGTGCTCGTCCCGCGCTGATCGGTGTCAGGCCGGCAGGGAGCGGGTCCCGGCGCTTCCGGCGCGCGGGACCCGCTCCCTGCCGGCCTGACACCCGCACAGGGCGCCGAGTCAGCAGACACTCACCCCGCCGTCGACACGCACGACCGATCCGGTCAGGTATCCGGCCCCGGGGCCGCAGACCGTGTGGATCCACCAGGCGATCTCCTCCGGCTGCGCTGCGCGCCCCAATGGGATGCGCTGGTAGTCGCGCTTGGCGGACAGCGTCTCCTCCGACAGGCCGGACTTGGCCAGGGCGTTCGTCTCGGTCACTCCCGGCGCGACGGACACGACCCGGATGCCCCGTGCGGCGACCTCTCGTGCCCATGTCCGGGTGAGGAAGTCCAGGGCCACCTTCGTGCTTCCGTACAGCGAATTGGCCGGCCACCCGCGCTCCGCGGGGTTGGAGGTGACGTTGACGACGACCGAGCCGGGGCCCAGGTGGGCGAGCGCGGCCTGGGTCAGGAAGACCGGACCCAGCAGGTTCGTCCCGAGCTGTTGGACGGCGAGGTCCCGATCGATCTCCCCGAGCACCGCCGGCCTGGTGATGCCGGCGTTGTTGACCAGGACGTCGATGCCGCCGAACTCCCTGACGGCCGCCTGAACGATTGCCTGCGGCGCGTCGGCGGTCGACACGTCAGCCACGAAAGTCCGGATGCGGGGGCGCCCGTGCGCGGTCTCCTCCAGGGCGTCCCCCGTCCTGCCGACGATCAGGACCTGCGCCCCCTCATCGGCGAACAGCCTCGCAGTGGCCCTGCCGATCCCAGAGCCGCCGCCCGTGATCACCACGGTCCGGCGGCCCTGGTCGGCTGCGCGGTCGTTCACGCCTGGGACGGGACGACGGAGGGGGTCGGGTTCGGCAGGATGAAGCGCCCGCCCTTCGCGAGGAAGGCCTGCTCCTTCTTCAGGATCTCCTCGCTGTAGTTCCACGCGAGCAGGAGGTAGTAGTCGACCTCGTCGACCGCCACCTCGCTCGGTGCCCTCACCGGAATGTGCGTGCCCGGCAGCACCTTGCCCTGCTTGAACTCGGTGGTGTCCGAGCAGAACTCGAGGTCGTCCAGGCCGAGCCCGCAGGCGTTCAGCAGCGTGTTGCCCTTGGCCGGCGCGCCGTACCCGACGATCCGCTTGCCGTCGGCACGCAGACCCCGGATGAGCGACACCAACTCCTCCTTGATCGACGCGAAGTTCAGGGCGAACTGCTCGTAGGTTCCGTCCTTGTCCAGGCCGAACGCGCGCTCGCCCGCGATGAGCTCCTCCACGATCGGACGGGTTGCCCAGGTGCCGTCGGCCAGGCCAGCGAACACCAGGATCGACCCGCCGTGCACCGGGAGCCGCTCCACGTCGACGATCTTCAGACCGTGGCGCTCGAAGAGGGTCGCCAGGGTGCCCACGCCGAAGTACGACAGGTGCTCGTGGTAGATCGTGTCGAACTCGTTGCGCTGCAGCATGTCCACCACGTACGGCACCTCGATGGCGAACAGGCCGTCGGGGTCCAGCATGCTCCGGACGCCCTCGACCACGCCTGAGATGTCGTCGATGTGAGCGAACACGTGCCGGCCCAGGATCAGCCGGGGCGCCCCGTACTTCTCCTTGACCGAGGCGGCGGTCTCGACCGAGAAGAAGTCGGGAAGCGTCTCGACGCCCCGACGGCGTGCCACCTCCACGATGTTGAGCGCAGGGTCGATGCCGAGCGTGCGGATGCCGGCCTTCTGGAACGCCTTCAGCTGCGAACCCGTGTTGCTGCCGATCTCGACGACGAAGCTGCCGGCCGTCACACCGAACCGGTCCCCGCAGATCTCGACGACGCGCTGCATGTGCTTCGTCATCATCTCGGAGTCCGACGTGGTGTACGGGTAGGTCCGGTAGAGCACCTCCGGATCGACCACGTGGGTCAGACTCATCAAGCGGCACGACCTGCAGCAGATGACACCGAGGGGATAGCGCGGTTCGGCGTCGTACGAGTCGGACGGCTCGAGGAAGCTGTCAGCCAGCGGAAGGTCCCCGAAGGAGACGACCGGCTGCCAGTCCTGCCCGCCGCACACTCGGCAGGTCGTGACCTGTGTCGCGTTGCCTGTCGAAGTCATGTGATGGCCTTTCTCGTTGCTGTTGAGGTGGGCGGCTGCAAGGCGGTGCGCAGGGCGGACGTGGCGACCCGCTCCACGAGCTGTGCCTGATGCAGGAGGTCATCGGTGCAGGACACGGTGTCGCCGGAGTGGATGGCCGCAGCGAACGCCCCGAGCATCGCGTCGAACTGCCGGTCCGGAGCCAGGTGGTGAATGGTGCTCTGCCCGCCCCGGGTCAGCCGCATCACCGGTTGGAGGTCGTCCGGCGCGCTGTAGGCCCGGTCGAGGGTGATCGTCCCCTCGGACCCCCACAGGGTGTAGCCGCAGCGGTAGGAGTGGACGAACCCGAACGCGAGCTGGGCGGTGACGCCCTCCGGTGTCGTGAGCAGCGCGGCGCCGGCGACGTCGACGCCGTGCTCGCCGTCCGTGCGCAGGACGGCTCCGGCCACGTCCAGGGCGTCGCCGAGCAGCAGGCGGGCAGCGCGGATCGGATAGACACCGGCGTCGAAGAGGGCGCCTCCGCCCAGCTCCGGGAGGTAGCGGATGTCGTCGGCGGGGAGCGGCGGGAAGGCGAACTCGGCGGACATGCCGCGCAGTTCGCCGATCGCCCCCTCGGCCAGGAGGGTGCGTACGTGCGCCTGTTGCGAGTGACGCACGAAGCCGAAGTTCTCCATCAGGACCAAGCCGCGTTCACGCGCCAGGGCCACCAGCGCGGCGGCTTCCGCGGCGGTGGAGCACGCCGGCTTCTCCACCAGGACGTGCAGCCCCGCCTCGAGGCTCGCGCGGGCCCACGGGGCGTGCAGCGCCGCGGGCAGCGGGATGTACACCGCGTCGAGATCGTCGCGGGTCAAGAGCTCCTCGTAGCCGGTGACCGGCTGGCAGGCGAACTTCTGTGCGAAGGCCTCCGCCTTCCGCGCCGTCCGGCTGGCCACGGCCCGGAGCGTGAAGTCCCCCACCCTCGCCAGTGCCGGAAGCGTGCGGCGTCCGGCGATCTCCGCGCACCCGAGGACCCCGAGGCGGATGGGTCGCGCGGCCCCTGTTCCCACCGACGCCCTCACCAGATCGACTGCAGGCAGGCGATCAGGCTGCGCGCCTGGACGTTGACGTAGTGGCTGTGCTGCAGCAGCGCCACGAGCTGCCCGACGGTCATCCACCGGAAATCCTCGTGCGGAGGGACCTCGTGGTCGACTTCCACCACCATGTAGCGGCTCAGCACCTGGTAGAACCGCCCGCCCTCCTCGGACTGGGTGACGCCGTACCGGACCTGGTCCGGCGACGCGGAGAGGATCTCCTTCAGGTAGGGCTGGTACCCGGCCGTCAGGGGGGAGCCGTCGCTGTCGGGGATGAACTGGACGGTGGGACCCAGCTCGATCGCGTCGGCGAACCCCGGTTCCACGCCGGCGTGGACGAGGACGTGGACCACGCCTTCGATCCGCCTGGCCAGGAAGGCGATGGTGCCCTCGGCCCGGGTCCGCAGAAGCGGCTGAGTCCACTGGGTGACTTCGCGGCTCCGCGCGCTCACCGACACCGCGACGATGCTGAAGTCGTTGCCGGACTCGTGCCGGATCTCATCGCGGGTGGTGACCCACCCTTCGATCGCGCCCAGGGGGATCCGCTCGCTCACCAGGTCCGCCCGCGCCTTGACGTCGGTGAACCAGCGCAGCAGCTCCGGCAGGTCGTGCGCGGCCGGCGCGTCGCCGCGGAGCGAGGCCAGCAGGGCCGCCCGGAAGGGGCTCGCGCCACCGGACGGGGCCGCCTCGCTCGCCGCGTCGAGGGGGATGCAGGCCAGCACCGTGCGGGTGTCCATGTTCACCAGGTCCTCCGCCTGGAGCAGGTGCCGCACCTGGCCGATGGTCAGCCAGCAGTAGTCCTCGTGCTCCGGGACGTCCTCGGTCACCTCGACGACCATGTTGCGGTTCCGCTTGCGGAAGAACCACGACCCGTGCTCGGACAGCAGCACGTCCACGAGGACCCGGCCCTGCCGGGGGCCGGTGAAGTACTCCAGGTACCGCACGGCGCCGCCGCGGTGCACCCCGGTGTAGTTGCTGCGAGTCGCCTGGACGGTGGGGGAGAGCTGGAAGCCCTGGGCGTTGCCCGGTTCGGCCTTCGCCTGCATCAGACAGTGCAGAACTCCGTCGATCTCCTTCACGAGGATCCCGAGAAATCCGATCTCCGGCTGGTTCATGATCGGCTGGTCCCAGGTGGCGGCCCCGTCGCCCCCGAGCCTTGCGCGCACTCCCTCGACCGAGAAGAAGCGCCCGGTCTCGTGCACCAGGTTCCCGGTGCCGGGTTCGAATCCCCACCGTTTCAGGTCCGCGAGGGGAATCAGCTCCACGTCCATGCGGACCGCCTCGCGGCGCTGGGCGAGCCACTGCCAGAACTCGTCCATCGACAAGGACCCGTCCGTCTCCCGCGCGGAGGCGGCGAAGCGGGCACGGTCCGCGATGCCAGTGACCCCGGCAGTACGGTGAGGGCTCACGAATGCCTGGGACAATGGGATCTCCGTCGCGTCGAACTGAGGTGTCCTGCCGGTCCCGAGCTTCGAATCGGACGGTAGAGGCAGGCTCGAACCGCGCTCTAAGGTGGCGTCGTCCCGGATGCTGGATGAGCCTTCGAGCGGACTTCGACCGATGCGGCACACGGTGACCGCGTGGAGTTTCGAAAGCTTGGACGCAGCGGCCTGTCCGTGAGCGAGATCGTCTACGGGAACCTTCTGTATCCCCAGGACGACACCCCCGACGAGACGGTCCTGGCATGCATCCGGGGCGCTCGGGACGCGGGCGTGACGACCTTCGACACCGCCGACATCTACGGCATGTTCCGCTCGGAGAGCCTCCTCGGGCGCGCCCTGGCCGGAGAGCCCAGGGAAGAGCTCGTCCTGTGCACCAAGGTCGGCATGCCCACCGCCGGCGGCCCCAACGGACGCGGCCTGTCCCGCAAGCACGTAATGGAGTCGGTGGACGGGTCGCTGCGCCGGCTGCGCGTGGACCACATCGACGTCTACACCGCCCACCGGTACGACCCGGACACACCGCTCGAGGAGGTCATGTGGACCTTCTCCGAGCTGGTGCGCGCCGGGAAGGTCCTCTACGTGGGGATGTCCGAATGGCCGGTGGAGTCCATCGTCGAGGCCGCCGCGCTCGCTCGGGAACTCCACGTGCCGCTGGTGAGCCACATGCCCCGCTACTCGATGCTGTGGCGTGTTCCGGAGGCCGAGGTCTTCAAGACCTGCGACGACCTCGGCATCGGCCAGATCAGCTACTTCACCCTCGAACAGGGCGTGCTGACCGGCAAGTACCTCCCCGGGGCCGACCGGCCGGCCGGATCGCGAGGCACGGCCCTCAAGGGCGGCCGCGGTCCGCTGATGCGGCGTTGGCTCGATGCCGACGACGCGCTCACCCGGGTCCAGGAGCTGGCACCACTGGCCGGGGAAGCGGGACTGAGCATGGCGCAGCTGGCCATCGCCTGGGTGCTGCAGCACGCGAGCGTCGCCGGCGCGGTGATCGGGGCATCGGGCCCCGAGCAGCTGCGCCACAACGCCCAGGCGTCGGGATGCCGGCTCGATGCGGACCTGATGGCCCGCATCGACCAGGTCCTGGGCGCCGACCTCATCGTGCACAGCGAATGAAGCCGCAGCCGATCGGAAGGACGTAGGGCTGATGCGGGTACTGTTCACCACTTTCCCCTGGCACTCGCACCACTTCCCGATGGTCCCGATCGAGCAGGCATGCCTGGCCGCGGGCCACGAAGTACGAGTGGCCAGCACACCGGCCCTGCAACCCATCGCGGCCGCCTCGGGTCTGCCCTTCGTCCCGGTCGGACGCGACGTGAACCTGGCCGCGCTGTCCAACGACCGCAGCCGCGCCGCCTGGCACCGCCAGGAGCGCTGGCCCCAGGACTGGCCGATCCACCCCGAGCTGCTCAACGACGACCAGTTCGCGATGATCGAGAACCTCGGACGGATGCAGGCCGTCATGGCGGACGCCATGCTGGACGACCTGCTGGAGTACGCGCGCGCGTGGCGCCCGGACCTCGTCGTCCACGATGCCGTCACCCTCGCCGGACCCGTGGTCGCCTCCGCGCTCGGCATCCCCAGCGTCAGCCATCTGTGGGGCACACCCGGCCCCCAGAGGATCGAGATGCGTCGCTTCGGATCCGAGCCCATCCCCGAATACGCCGCACTGTACGAACGCGTCGGGGCTCCACTGCGCGCCGAACCGACCGCCTGGCTCGACCCCTGCGCCCCCGGGACGAGGTACGAGATCGGCCCGACCTGCCGACAGGTGCGCTACGTCCCCTACAACGGTCCCGGAGTGATGCCGCTGTGGCCGCTCGAGCCGCGACGCGGCACCCGGATCTGCGTCACCTGGGGAGCGACCAGCACCGCCCTGCGCGGAGACTCCGTGCTCGACCTGGTGTCCCAGTGCATCCGAGCGGCGACCAGCATGGCCGACGAGGTCGTGGTCGCCGTCACCGACAGGGCCGTCGAGGGCCTCAAGCCCGTGCTCGCCGACGATCGCGTCCGCCTCGCGACGAACCTCCCCCTGCACCTCTTCATGGGCACCTGCGACCTGGTCGTCCACCACGGCGGTGCCGGCACCAGCCTGACCGCCGCCCTCGCCGGAGTTCCCCAGCTGGCGATCACCGCCCGGCCGGAGCCCTCCGTCAACGGTGCGCGTCTGGCCGCTGCCGGAGCCGCCCAGCACTTCCTGACCCACGAAGTGCCCGCAGGAGAAGACGGCGTCCGCCTCCTGCGCGGTGAGATCGCCGAGCTGATGGGTTTTCCCGGCTACCGATCCGCCGCCAGGGAACTCGCGCAGGGCATCCTCGCGCAGCCCACGCCTGCGGCGACCGTGGCGGAGCTCGAGTCCGTCGCCCGCGGTGGGCAGCTGCTTCCCTCCGCGGTCCCCCTCGTGCACCACTAAGACCCAAGGAGACGGAGATCGTGCGAGTTCTGGTAGTCACTTCCCCCTGGCCCACCCACTACTTCGTGATGCAGCCCCTGGCCGGCGCCTTTCGCGCAGCCGGCCACGAGGTCCTGATCGCGGCGCAAGCCTCCATGAGCGACCTCGTGACCCGGTCGGGCCTGCCCATGGTGGCCATCGACGGCGACGTGGACCTGGTCGGGATCCGTCGGCGGACCCTGTCCCGGGAACTGCAGGCGCGCGAGAAGCCGGCCCAGGCCGCGGGGGGCGAAGGCAACGAGGTCTTCGACTCCTGGCGCGAGGCGACGCTCTCGAACCTGGACAGCGTCGTGGAGTTCGCCAGCGCCTGGCTGCCCGACCTCATCGTTGCCGACACCATGAGCCCCGCGGGCCTGGTCGCCGCCCGTGTCCTGGGCATCCCGGGCATCCGGCACCTGTGGGGATGGGACTTCCTCGGGTCGGTCGAGGGCGAGAAGCTCCTGTCGGCCCTGCCCGGCTTCTACGAGCCCTACGAGCGCTACGGCCTGAAGGTCACCGGTGACCCCGCGACCCGAACCGTCGACCCGTGCCCGCCGAGCCTGCAACCGCCGGGTTCGCCGACCCGGATCTCGATGCAGTACGTCCCCTACAACGGTCCCGGCAGCGTCCCCTCCGGGCTCCCGCCACGCGCCGAGGGGCGCCCCCGCATCTGCCTCACGTGGGGTCGGTCCATCACCCGGATCATCGGCGACAAGGCGTTCCTCCTCCCGCAGATCATCCGAGCCGTCGACGGGATCGACGCGGACTTCGTGGTGGCGATCGACCCCGCGGACCGTGACGGCCTCGGCGAACTCCCGCCCAACGTGGTGGCGCTCGACGCCCCGCCCCTGCACCTGCTGCTCGACACCTGCGACGCGATCGTCCACCAGGGCGGTTCGGGAACGGTCTACAACGCGATCCGCTACGGCCTGCCGCAGCTCGCGATCACGCACATGGCCGACCAGGACAACATCTCAGCGGCCCTGGAGAAGAGCGGCGCCGGGATCCACCTGCGGAGCGAGGAAGCGACCGCGGAAGCCATCCGCCGGGCGGTCGCGCGACTCGTCGACGACAGCGGGATCGCCCACGCGGCCGCCCGGCTCCGTGCCGAGATGCTGTCCCAGCCCGCTCCCGCCCAGGTCGTCGCGGAACTCGAACAGCTCGCCGCGTCGGCCAGCCGACCGCGGGACTGACCCGGAGCCGGCCGCCCGCCGTCAGCCCCAGCGGGCGGCCAACTCCTCGGCCACCACGATCGGCAGAGGGCGCCCCTCCTGTTCGGCGGCGACCTTCGCCGCCCGCGCCCGCCACGAATCGTCTCCGAGCAGATCGCCGAGAGCCTCCGTCACCGTGTCGGCGTTCAGGGCCGAAGGCTCGATGCAGATCCCCAGGCCTGCGGCAGCCACCCGCCTCGCGTGCTCAGGGGCGTCGGCGACCGGCAGCTCGACGACCAGCTGCGGAACCGCTGCCGCCGTGGACATCATCGTGACCCCGGCGCCGCCGTAGTGCAGCACCGCCGCGCACGCCGGCACGACCAGGTCCATCGGCAGCCAGCCGGCCGCCACCACGCCCGGGGGTACGGGCGACAGCTGTGCCGCGGTGGCCCGGTCCGTCGCGATCGCCACGTCGACACCGAGCGTCGGCACGATCTCCGCCAAGCGCGAGGTGAGGTCGAGCATCCCCTCCGGGTTCACCTTCGGCAGGATGCTCCCGAACGTCAGGCACACCAACGGCCGATGCCGCGGTTCGTCCAGCCACTTGGGCAGCATCGCAGGGCCGGCGACCGACACGTACCGCATCGCTGTCGCGGGCACCCCCTTCCGCTGAAGGCTCGGCGAACAGAAATCCAGGCGCTCGTCGGGAACCGGCAGGCTCCCCAGTCCGAGCCGTTCCAGCTCCGGTGCCAACTCCTCCTGCGCTCCCACCGCGAACAGCGGATCCGGCCAGACGCCCCAAGCGTGCTCGACCACCGGAATGCCCCGTCGGGCCGCAGCCAGACGCCCCGCGTACTCGACCGGGTCGACGACGACGAGATCCGGCTTCCAGCCGGAGACGATGCGACTCATCCCGTCCAACAGGTGCGCGCCCAGCCTGCCCCAGCCACGTCCGCTGCGCAGCACCCGCTCCTCGGCATCGCCGTGGTACGGCACCGGGCGTCCCTGCCGGTCGCGGCCCATCACGGCTTTGAAGTCCACAGCGGGGAGCGACGCCACCGGCAGCCCGCGTTCGCAGACCTGACCGGCGAAGTCCTCGGTGGCCGCGGCCAGCACCTCGTGGCCGGCGGCGCGCAGCGCCCAGGCGAGCGGAACCATCGGGTTGAAGTGCCCGAGCATGGGGGTGCTGCACAGCAGGACGCGCATGAGACATCCCTTGCGTGGTGCGTCGGGTGCGGGGCGCCAGGCGCTTCGCCGGATGGGAGAAGGCTCCCCACCGCGGATCGGACCGGACTCGAACCGGGCTCGACATGACGGACGAGCGTGACTCGGTCCTCCCTCGAGCACCCGCCCGTAGCGTCGGACCTGCTCCGGCGACCACGTTGCCGGACCCAAGGTCGGCGTCCGGCGCAGAAACGCGGGGGAGAGTCATGCGGGTCCTGTTCGTCTGCTCGGTCTCGGCCTCCCACCTGATCCCCATGGTCCCGCTCGCCTGGGCGCTACGGGCGGCGGGCCACGACGTCCGCGTCGCCTGTTCGGCGGACTCCGCGCCCGGCGCGCTCGCGACGGGCCTGACGGTCACCCTCGTCGGCGGCGACGGGGACTTCGCCGAGAGCCACCGGCGCAGCGTGTCCGAGACCAGTGAGCAGCACGGCCATGGTGGAAAGGACCACCTCGTCAACCTGTTCGCCCGCAGCGCGCGGGACATGATGGACGGCCTGTTCGCCGTCGTCGACAACTGGCAGCCCGACGCGGTGGTCTACGAGCCCGTCGCCTTCGCCGCCGAAGTTGTCGCGGCCGCCCGCCCCGTCGTGACGTTCCGCCACCTGTGGGGTCCCGACCTGCTGGCCACCACCCCCGGGCAGTGGCTCCGCCACCGGGTCCACGAGTCCCTGGCGGACGAGTTCCACGCCCGCGGCGCGGCGCCCGCGGACTTCCACGACCGGTTCGTCATCGATCCCTGCCCGCAGGACCTGCAGCACCTCGGGGCCGGCACGGCGATCCCCGTGCGGTACGTGCCCGTGGACCGGCCGGGTCCGGTACCGCCCTGGCTCATAGGCGTCTCGCCCGCCGACCGGATCTGCGTGACGTGGGGGACCTTCGGCGACGCCATGCCCAACGGCCACCCGTTCGTCCGCATGCTGGAGCGCCTGGCCGGCATCGGCAAGGAGATCCTGCTCGTCGTCCCCCCGGCGGACCTGGAGCGACTTCCGCAGCTTCCCGAAGCCGTGCGCCCCGTCACCGGGGCTCCGCTCCACGCGGTGCTCCCCGCCTGCTCCGCGATCCTGCATCACGGAGGGGCGAACACCATGCTCGACGCGGTCTCCCGCGGCATCCCCCAGCTGGTGGTGAGCGACACCTTCGAGCGGTCCCTGAACGGCGAGCGCCTCGCCGCCACGGGCGCCGGAACCCACCTGACGGCTCGCCAGGCCGACGGCCCCGCCGTCGAACGGGCCGTAGTCGACATGCTCGCCTCGCCGCAGTGGGCCCTGAGGGCCGAGGCGCTGCGCGCCCAGATGGCGAGCAGGCCCAGCCCCGCCGAGGTGGCCTCCGTCCTCCAAGACCTCAGCGCAAGGAAGGCAGCACTCAAGTGACCACAGCGGACAAGCCGGTGGAGACAGACGTCGTCGTCGTTGGCGGGGGGCCCGTGGGTCTCATGCTCGCCTCGGAGCTGCGCGCCGGGGGCGTGCAGACGCTGGTGCTCGAACGGCTACAGCAGCCGGCCGGACACGACCGGGCCGGAGCGCTCCACATCCGCACGGTCGAGAGCCTCGACCTCCGCGGCCTGCTCGGGGGCTTCCTCGAGGACACCCAACTGGCCAAGGGACTGCCGTTCGCCGGCATGTTCGAGCACGGCCTCGACTTCTCGGCGCTGGACACCCGTCACCCCTACAGCGCCATGGTGCCGCAGTCGCGGACCGAGGAGCTCCTGGCCGAACACGCCAGTGCGCTGGGGGCACAGGTCCGGCGTGGCCACGAGGTGGTGGATCTCAGCCAGGACGAGGACGGTGTCGAGGTCACGGTCTCCACCGCGGAGGGGAGCTACCGCGTCCGTGCCCGTTACCTCGTCGGCTGCGACGGTGGGCGCAGCACTGTGCGGCGCCTCGCCGGCGTCGCGTTCCCCGGCACCGAGGCGACCGTGAGCGCCCTCATAGGCTACGTGACCACGCCCGAGCGGAACGTACCGCGTCAGTGGCAGCGCACCGCCGACGGTGTGCTCGTGCTCGCTTTCCCGCCCGAAGGCGGCATGGGACGGGTGGTGGCGATCGAGTACGGGCGCACGCCCCCTGCCGGGAGCCCGCCCGTCACCCTCGACGAACTCAGCGAGGCGGTGGAGCGCGTGCGCGGCGAGCGGCTCGCCCTCACGACCCCGGTGCAGTGGCTGTCCCGGTTCGGCGACGCCACGCGTCAGGCCGAGCGTTACCGCACCGGACGCGTCTTCCTCGCCGGTGACGCGGCCCACGTGCACTTCCCGATCGGCGGGCAGGGCCTCAACACGGGTCTGCAGGACGCCATCAACCTCGGTTGGAAGCTCGCCGCGCGGGTGCGCGGTTGGGGATCGGAGGAGCTGCTCGACACCTATCACGAGGAACGGCACGCCGCCGGCGAACGCGTCCTGCTCAACACGCGGGCACAGCTCGCACTGATGCGCCCGGACGAGCAGCACACCACCCCGTTGCGGACGATCATGAACGAGCTCCTGGCCTTGGGCGAAGCGAACGCCTTCTTCGCGGGGATGATCAGCGGCGTCTCGGTCCGGTGCGCGGGCCTGCCGACCGGGCCGGCTGAAGCCGCCCACCCGCTGGCGGGGTCGTTCGCCGGCCAGCTCACCGTCGTGACCGGCCGTGGGGTCGGGACCCCGCTCGCCGAGTTGCTCCGCTCCGCCCGCCCGCTCGTCGTGGTTTCCGGAGACCGTCCTGAGCTGTTGGAGACCGCCCGGAGCTGGCGGGACAGGGTCGATCTGGTCGAGGGGCGGGTGCCGGAACGGCCCGAGGCCGCGATCCTCGTCGTTCGCCCCGATGGCTATCTCGCGTGGGCCGCGGGTCCGGGGAGCGACCCGGCGCGGTTCCGCAGCGCCCTGGCGCGGTGGTTCGGGGATCCGACACGACTTGAGGAGTGACAGTCGGATCCGTATAGTCGGGAGCGACTGATTAGTCGGAACCGACTATGCGTGGGGAGAACAGCAGTGACCCAGGGCACGATCGACGTGGTCGGAGCACGCACGCACAACCTTCAGAACGTGTCGGTGGCCGTGCCGAAGGGCAAGATCGTCGCGTTCACGGGCGTGAGCGGCAGCGGGAAGACCTCCCTGCTGATGGACACCATCCACGCCGAGGCCCAGCTGCGCTACCTCGAGGGCATGAGCCCCTTCGTCCGCCAGTTCATGACCCCCCGCGACCGCCCACAGGTCGACCGGGTCGACGGGCTGCCCCCGACCCTCGCCGTCGACCAGCGCTCGCCCAACCGCAGCCCCGGATCCACCGTCGCCACCATCACCGCCGCCGATGACTACCTGGGCCTGCTCTTCGCCAGCCTGCCCCCGCTGGGGCCCGACTGGGACGGCAGCATCAGCCGGGTCCTGAAGCCCTCGCAGTTCAGCCCCCGCAACCCCGATGGCTGCTGCTCGGTCTGCTCCGGCAGCGGCCAGCACGCCGCAGCCGAACCGGCCCTGCTCATCGCCCGACCGGAACTGCCCCTGCTCGACGGCGCCTCGGCCTGGTTCGCCGACGCCCGCGAACCGGACAGGGCGCTGCTCGCCGAGCTGGCGCGGCTGCACGGGGCCGACCTCAACGGGCCGTGGGCCGATCAGCCTGCCGGTTTCCAGAGGGCCGTCCTGCACGGCACCGGCGCCGCCATGGTGAACGTCGTCTACGACACCACGATGAAGAAGAGCGGAACGACCATCAATGTCCGCAACCACCGTCAGTGGCCGGGGGTCATCGCCGAGGTCGAGCGCCTGCACGCGGCCGCCCCCACCCCGGCCGCGAAGGAGCGGTACAGCCCCTACATCCGCAGCCAGGTCTGCGCGGAGTGCCAGGGCACCGGCCTGGGGCTGATCGCCCGCACCGTCACACTCGGGGGGAGCCGTCTCGGCGAGGTCCTGGCCAGCCCCATCAGCGAGGCCGTCCTGTGGGCCGAGCGCCTCTCGGGAGAACTCGGTCCCACCCAGCGCGAGGCCGCCCAAGCCGTGCTGCCCGGACTGCTCGCACGGCTCCGCCTGATGCAGCGGCTCGGCCTGGGCCACATCGGACTCTCCCGCAGCGCTCCGACGCTGTCCGGTGGCGAACTGCAGCGCGCGAGGGTGGCCGCCCAACTGTGCACTGCCCTGTCCGGCGTCGCCTTCGTCCTCGACGAACCCTCGGCCGGCCTCCACCCGGCCGACAAGCAGCAACTGCGGCTCCTCCTCGAGGAACTGCGCGCGGCAGAGAACACGATCCTGATGATCGAGCACGACCCCGAGCTGATCAAGTGCGCGGACTGGGTGATCGACATCGGTCCCCGCGCCGGCCGCAACGGGGGACAGCTCGTCGCGGAAGGCTCGCCGCAGGTCGTCGCCGGCGTCGCCCGCTCCCTGACCGGACGCTACCTCGCCGACCACGGCCACCGTGTGCACCGCACGCCGCGGGCGCTGCGCGCGGACCGGCGCCTCGTGCTCACGGACGTCTCCGTGAAGACGGTGCGCGCGGAGCGCGTGAGCGTTCCCCAGGGAGCGCTCACCTGCCTGACCGGCGTCAGCGGCAGCGGCAAGAGCACACTGCTGATCGACGGGTTCGCCCAGGCGGTCCAGGCCCGGCTGGACGGGAAGCGTCCCTCGGGGGTCGGTGCCGTGTCCTGGGACGCCGACCTGGACTGGGTCAGCATCGTGGACCAGGAGCCCATCGGGCGAACCCCCCGGTCGAACCCGGCCACCTACACCAAGGCGTTCAACCTGATCCGAGGGCTCTACGCGGGTACCGACGCCGCACGCCGCCGTGGACTGACCGCCTCCGACTTCTCGTTCAACTCGGCAGGCGGCCGCTGCGAGGTCTGCGCCGGCCACGGGGTGCGCCAGGTGGACATGCACTTCCTGCCCGACGTGTGGGTGACCTGCGAGGCCTGCGAAGGCCGCCGCTTCGAGCCCCAGGTCCTCGGCGTCACGTGGCGTTCCCGGGCGATCGACGAAGTCCTCGACCTGACCGTCGACGAAGCGGTCGACTTCTTCGACCTGCCCGCCCTGCAGGCGATCCTGCGGGATCTGGTCCGCGTGGGGCTGGGGTACCTGCGGCTGGGGCAGAGCGCGACGGTCCTGTCCGGAGGCGAGGCCCAGCGGCTCAAGCTCGCGGCCGCGTTGAGCCGCACGGGCAAGCGGCCCGGCCTGGCCGTCCTCGACGAGCCGTTCACCGGACTGCACCCCGCGGACGTGCAGGTCCTCGTGGAGGCCCTCGACAGCCTGGTCGCCCGCGGCAGCACGGTGATCCTGGCGGAGCACGACCTGCACGTGGCGGGCGCCGCCGACTGGATCGTGGACCTGGGCCCGGGGGCCGGTGACAAGGGCGGCCGGATCCTGCACGCCGGAACCCCCGGCGACCTGCGGGAATCCGGTTCGGGGCCGACCGCCGACTACCTGCGCTCGATCAGCAGCCTCATCTCCGTCGGCAGTCCTGTTGGATAGATTATTCGGATCCGACCAACCAAGACGCGGAGGGCACGATGGCAAAGAGAAGGCCGGTCTCGAATCTGCTCGGTCTCGCCGTGCTCGGGCTTTTGACCGAGCAGCCCATGCACCCCTACGAGATGGGCGCGACACTGCGCGAGCGCAAACTGGACGGCAGTTTCAAGGTGCGAACCGGCTCGCTCTACGACGTGGTCGAGGCACTGCAGCGAGTGGGCTGGATCGCGGCCGACACCACGGAGCGCGAAGGGCGGCGTCCCGAGAGGACCGTCTACTCCCTCACCGAACTCGGACAACTCGAGTTCGCCCAGTGGCTGGACGAACTCGTCCGCACACCGGTCAAGGAGTACCCGAGCTTCCTCGCCGCCGTCAGCTATCTCGGGGCCCTCGGGCAGGAGCGGGCCGTACAGGCACTCCAGGAGCGCGTCTCCGTGCTCGACACCGAGATCCGTGGGATCCAGGCGACCCTGGCCGAAGCCGAGCGCCAACACGTTCCCAGGCTGTTCATCATCGAAGCCGATTACGCGGCAGCGATGGCCACCGCCGAGCGGGACTGGTGCCTCCGGATCGTCCGCGAGATGGGCGAAGGCACCCTCACCTGGCCCGACAGGCCGGAGCCGACCAGGTCCGCGCTGGCGTCCGCGGGCGGCTCGTCGTGAATGCAGCAGCCACCGCGTCCAGCGCCGACCAGCGGTACCAGGACGTCAACGAGGAGGAGTTATCACGATGATTCAGGTCAGAGGGCTGACCAAGACGTTCTCCTCCAAGAAGGGGAACGTGACAGCCGTCGCGGGCGTCGACTTCGAAGTCGGGGCCGGGGAGATCGTCGGTTTCCTCGGCCCCAACGGGGCCGGCAAGACGACCACCATGCGCATGCTGACGACGCTGCTCAAACCGAGCGGGGGCAGCGCCGTCATCGCGGGACACGACCTGCTGCGCGCCAGCGGAGAAGTCCGCAGGACGATCGGCTACGTATCGCAGACCGGGGGAGCCAAACCCGCGGCGATCATTCGGAACGACATCGTTCTCCAGGGCCGGCTCCACGGCATGTCCAAGAGCGAGGCCCACGCCCGGGCCGACGCCGTGCTGGCGGAATTCGAGATCGAGGACCTCGCCGAGCGAACCGCGGCAACCCTCTCGGGCGGTCAGCGCCGCCGGGTGGACATGGCGCTCGGCCTGGTCCACCGACCGCCGGTGCTCTTCCTCGACGAACCCACCGCCAACCTCGACCCGCAGAGCCGGGCCCTGGTGTGGTCACACATCCGGCGGCTGAGGGAGGAGCACGGCACGACCGTCTTCATCAGTACGCACTACCTGGACGAGGCAGACAACCTCTGCGACCGCGTCCTCATCATCGACCGGGGGCGCGTCGTCGCCGAGGACACCCCGGAGCAGCTGAAAGCGGCGATCGCCCACGACACCGTCCAGATCGACGTTGCCGACGCCGTCGACCGGGCCGTGGAGACCCTCGCCCGCGTCGACGGAGTGCACAGTGTGAGCGCCGACGGCAACAGCCTCTCGCTGGCCTGTGACCAGGCCGACCAGAACCTCAGCGTTCTCCTGCGCCAACTCGACCTGGCCGAGGTCCGCGTGGAGAGCGTGCGCGTCGTCAAGCCCTCGCTCGACGACGTTTTCATGGCAATCACCCACCGGGGCCGGACCGAGGCCACCGAACACGCCCACGCCTGAGGGAGACCGTCATGCACACCATCCGGGACGCGATGATCGTCTTCCGTGACGAGGTATCGGCTTCACTGCGCAACCGCGTCGGGATCGCCATCGGGCTGGTCCAGCCCTGCGTGTACCTCTTCCTGTTCGGGCCCCTGCTCACCAAAGCCCTGCCTTCCCAGGGAGACAACGCCTGGCGCATGTACATCCCCGGGCTGCTCGTGCAGTTGGCCCTGTTCACCACCGCCTACGCCGGCTTCAACCTCATCCCCGACATGCGCTCCGGGTACCTCGAACGGCTTCGGGTGACCCCCGCCAGTCGGCTCGCCCTCCTGCTGGGCAGGGTCCTGCGGGACCTGGTCCTCCTGACGATCCAACTCCTCTGCATCCTCGCCCTCGGCCTCGCCTTCGGGCTGCGGGCCTCGCTCCCCGGCGTCCTCGCATCAGCCGGCTACGTGCTGCTCCTCGGCATCAGCCTGGCCTCCCTGTCCTACATGCTGGCACTCAGGCTCCCCCTCGAATACCTCTTCGCCCCGGTGCTCAACGGCATCTGCCTGCCCCTCATGCTGCTCTCCGGGATCCTGCTCCCGATGACCTTCGCCCCTGGATGGCTGCGCGGGATCAGCGACGCGAACCCGCTGCGCTACGCGGTCGACGCGATGCGGGACCTGTTCGACGGTCGCTTCAGCACGCAGCCGGTCGCCATCGGCGCCCTCGTCGTGATGGCCCTCGCCGCCCTGTCGATGCGGCTGAGCACCCGCGTCTTCGGCCAGTACAACAGCTGAACAGCTGACCGGACGCCACAGGCCCGCCGCGCCGTTCGCGCATCCGACCACCCGACCCGCCCACACCGCCTGCCCTCACGAGTGCACGGCGGCATCAGACACGCGCTCATGCAGCAGCTCGAACCCCTTAGGAGCCGATGTGCACTCGGTGCAAGTACAAGACCTGACCAAGACCTACAAGACCAAGAACGGCCTCGTCGAGGCGGTCGCCGGCGTCAGCTTCGACGTCGCCCAGGGAGAGATCGTCGGCTTCCTCGGACAGAACGGTGCCGGCAAGACCACCACGCTGCGCATGCTGACGACACTCCTGAAGCCCACCTCGGGCAGCGCCCGAGTAGCCGGTCACGACCTCAGCACCGACGCCCAGGGCGTGCGCCGCAAGATCGGGTATGTCGCCCAGTCCGGCGGAACGTCGCCCGCGGCCTCGGGGCGCAGCGAGCTGGTCCTCCAGGGTCGGCTCTACCAGATGAACCAGGCCGACGCCGTCCGGCGAGCCGACCAGCTCATCCAGGAGTTCGACCTCGAGGACCTCGCCGATCGGCCGACCGTGACGCTCTCCGGGGGGCAGCGCCGACGGCTGGACATCGCCCTCGGCCTCACCCACCGGCCCGATGTCCTCTTCCTCGACGAACCGAGCGCAGCCCTGGACCCCCAGAGCCGGAGCCTGCTCTGGGAGCACGTCCGCAAGGTCCGCGAGAACTACGGGACCACCGTGTTCCTGAGCACCCACTACCTCGATGAGGCGGACGCCCTCTGCGACCGCGTCCTCATCATCGACAAGGGCCGAGTGGTCGCCGAGGACAGCCCGGAGAACCTCAAGGCCCAGCTCGGATACGACATCGTCACCATCGAACTCGCCACCGACGCGGACCGTGCCGAAGCCGTCCTCGCCCAGCACCCCGCAGTCCAGGAGGTCAAGGCCCAGGCACAGGGCCTACGGCTGACGGTCGAGCACAACGACCGGGTCCTCCTGCAGTTCCTCCGCACCCTCGACGAGGCGGGCATCGAGCCCCTGTCCATCCAGGTCGAGCGCCCCACCCTGGACGACGTCTTCCTGTCCATCACGAACCGCTCCATCAACCTGCCGGGCCAGCAGCCCATGAATGTCTGAGAGAGAACCCCATGCAGATCATCAGCGATTCGGTGCTGCTCTTCCGCCGGCACCTCGACACGACCATGAAGAGCAAGATCAGCATTCTGATCGGCATGGTCCAGCCCGTGCTGTACCTGCTCCTGTTCGGCCCGATGCTGGAAAAGGCCCTCCCCGACGCCTCCGGCAGCAACGCCTGGCAGATGTACGTGCCGGGCCTCCTCGTCCAGCTCGGCCTGTTCGGCGCCGGGTACGCCGGGTTCAACCTGATCCCCGACATGCGCGCCGGCGTGATCGAGCGCATGCGTGTCACCCCCATCAGCCGCCTCGCCCTCCTGCTGGGGCGAGTCATGCGGGACGCGGTCGTCATGCTCATCCAGGCGGTCATGCTCACCCTGGTGGCGGTCGGCTTCGGACTGCGGGCCCCCCTCGTCGGCGTCGTGGGGAGCTTCGTCATGGTCCTCGCGCTCGCGATCAGCCTGGCCTCCATGTCCTACCTGCTGGCCCTGAGCCTGCCCACCGAGTACCTCTTCGCCCCCGTCGTCAACACCGTCGCCCTGCCCCTGCTGCTGCTCTCCGGGATCCTGCTGCCCATGACCTTCGCCCCGGGCTGGCTGTCCGTGCTCTCGCACTTCAGCCCGTTCCGGTACATCGTCGACGGCATGCGCGACCTCTTCCTCGGGCACTACGCCACGCGGTCCGTCCTCGAAGGCGCCATCGTCGCCGGCGTCCTCGTCGTCGGCTCGCTCGCACTCGGCACCCGGAAGTTCGTACAGGCCAACTCCTAGGCGCGCGTTGCCGGCGCCCGGCCCCGGCCGGGCGCCGACCGCAGGAGCGCCGCCGGCCGATGCTCCCGTCCGCGGGCCCGTCGGCCTGCGCTGCACCACGAGCAAGAGCCCACATTGAGAGTGCCTCGAGCAGACTGGGCCATCGTCCAAGGGCACAGACGACGCGCGGCCCGTCCGCCCGACCGCCCCCGGCGACGGCCCGGGCGTCATGCGGGCGTTGACGCGCACCCCGACCGATAGGGAGTGGGAGATGGCGGCCGACACCGAAGAACCAGCCTTCTACGAGACACTGATATGGTCCGAGGCCGAGCCCGACGGCGACCTTCTCGATCCGCCGCTGAGCAGGGCAGACGTGGTCGCCGCGCTGCTGCGGATCGCTGACGGAGAAGGGCTGCCCGCGGTGTCCGTCGCCCGTCTGACGAGCGAACTGGGGCCGGCGGGACGATCCGTCCCCAGCCACGTCCGATACCTCGGGGACCTGGAGGACCTGCTCATCGACGGCGTCCTCGCCGAACTGGTCCTGCCCGAGCCGAAACCCGGACAGTGGCAGGCCGACCTGCGGACCGCGGCCCTGGAACTGCGCGCGGCGATCGCCCGCCACCCGTGGTTCCCGTCGCTCACCTTCCGCCGACCGCTCTTCGGGCCCCATGCGCTCGACTGGCTGGACCACATCATGACGGTGGCCGAGGGCGCCGGACTCCCCATCGCCGAGGCGGCCGCCTACGCCGGCATCGTCACGGGCCACGTCCTGGGCGCCGCCATGTGCGAAGCCGAGGAGCGCGAGATGCAGCGCAGGCGGGCCGGCGACCGGACCAACCACGAAGTGCACAACGTGCTGCAGGAGTTCCTCGGCGGCATCGTCACCAGCGGACGGTACCCGGCGTTCTCACGGTTCCTCCAGGCCGGCGCCCAGCACCTGACACCGGACGAGAGCTTCGAGATCAGCCTCGACGCACTCCTGGCCGGACTGGCCCTGCGAGCCTCGGGGCGGACCACCACGGAGTGAGGCCGCGCGGACCAGCTCCCCTGTCCGGCGTCCGACGTCACGCCGGACAGGGGCGTCTTGGTCGGCGCCCGACCGTCGGGCCGGGTCAGCGCCTGCTCGGTGCGCTACCCGTACTCCTCCAGGCGCTCGCCCCTCCGGGCGGAGACCGGCACGCCCCCCAGTTCCTCGGGGGGCGCCGTCCGGGCCGGCTGTTGGTCCAGCCCGAGAGCCCGGTAGATGTCCAACGAAGCAGCTGGACGGTTCAAGGTGATGAAGTGCAGGCCGGGCGCGCCCTCACGCAGCAGCACCTCAGCCAGGCCGGTCGCGTGCTCCACCCCGATGCGGTGCGAGGCGGCGGCGTCATCGCGCGCCCGTTCCAGTTGCTCCGCAAGGGCGGAGGGAAGTGTCGCACTGCTCAGTCGGGCGAACTTGCGGATCTGCTCGAAGTGCGTCGCCGGCATGATCTCGGGAATGATCGGGGTCGTGCATCCCGCCGCCGCCACCCGGTCCCGCAGCCGCAGGTAGTCCTCGGCCCGGAAGAACATCTGTGTCACTGCGTAGTCGGCGCCTGCCCGGCACTTGGCCACGAAGTGCCGCAGATCGCTCTCCCGGTCGGGGGAACGAGGATGCCCCTCGGGGAAGGCCGCGACACCGACGGTGAACGCCCCCCACCCCTTGATCAGCTCGACCAGTTCGGCGGCGTAGCGGACCCCCTGGGGATGCGGGTGCCACACCCCCTGCGGGTCGCCCGGCGGATCGCCCCGCAGCGCCAGCACATCGCGAATCCCCGCATCCGCGTAGCGGCGGACGATCGCCCGTAGGTCGGTGACCGAATGCCCCACCGCGGTCAGGTGCGCGACCGGACGGAGCGTGGTCCCCGCGACGATGCGTTCCGTTGTGCTGATGGTCTGGTCGCGGGAGGAGCCGCCGGCGCCGTAGGTCACCGAGACGAAGGCGGGCGCGACCGGCTCCACGCGCCGCAAGGCCGTCCACAGCCTCCGGTCACCGGCCTCGTCCTTGGCCGGGAAGAACTCGAAGGAGATGCTGCGCTCACCCGAACCCAGCACCTCGGGCAGGCTCCGTGGATGTCTGCGCATGTCTACCTGGCGTTGAAGTACTTGGCTTCGGGGTGGTGGACCACGATGGCGTCGGTCGACTGCTCGGGGTGCAGTTGGTACTCCTCGGAGAGGATCACGCCGACCCGCTCGGGCTTGAGCAGCTCGGCGATCTTGGCCCGGTCCTCCAGTTCGGGGCAGGCGCCGTAGCCGAGCGAGAAGCGCGCGCCGCGGTACTTGAGCGCGAACATGTCCCGGACGTCCTGCGGGTCCTCGTCGCCGAAGCCGAGCTCGTAGCGGACCCGGGCGTGCCAGAACTCGGCCAGCGCCTCGGCGAGCTGGACGGACAGGCCGT